>CAUHHB010000012.1:0-40965 GCA_959606035.1 uncultured Collinsella sp. | reverse complement strand
CGAGGTAGCCCTCCTGGTCGAAATGCATGATCTCGATCTTCTCGGTTTCCTTCATTTGTCTCTCCTTTCTGGGGTTGTTTCCACATCCCCCATGCCAACGGGCATCAAAACCCGCTTACATTCCGTAACACTCAGCCGCTTTGGCCTTAAGCGCATTGACTGACTCTTCGTAGCCCTCTGCCTTGACCTCCATTTGCTTGGAGACAGCATCGAGATACGGGTGAACGTCCCATGACTTCAGACGCTCGGCGATTATTGCCGCAATCGTCTGGAAGAACACGAGATTGGGAATTGCGCTGAGCAGCAGAGCAACCTGAGGCACCACAACCTCGTGAGCCCTACCCTTGGGATGGGCCGTGAGCAGCACCGTTTTTGCCGTAACGTTCGATAGCGCATCGGCGATATTCGCAAGACGCTCCGACCCCTGCGGATCGTCGACAATAAACACCAGATAGCCCGGAACGATCTGCATCTCGGGACCGTGGACGAACTCCTCGCCCTCGTGATGCATGGCAGGAATCTTGATGGTCTCGCTTAGCTTGAGGGCCGCTTCTTCGGCAACGCCATAGTTGGGGCCGTTGCCGACGACCATCGCGGGCATGTGCTCAGAAAGCTCGAGCATGTGGTCTTGGACATATGCCTCGGCGATCTTGCACATCACGGCATTGGCCTGGATAGCCTCGCACAGGTCGTCAAGACGCTGGGCAACGCCCTTGGCGCCAATCGTTCCGCGCGCCTGACCACAGTAAATACCAAAGAGCACCAGGTACTCAACGAGAACCTCGACGCCCAGAGTCACAAAGTCCACCGACTCGACACCCACACCGTAGTCAAGAACGATGTCAGCGTGTTCCTTAATGGGTGCCTCGACGTTTGCCGTGAGCGCAACTGCAGCCATATCGTGCGCGCGCATGTAATCAAGAGCCGCGATCGTATTGGTCGAATAGCCGCTCTGCGAAACGGCAATGTTGAGCGCATGCTGCGGATAGGTGTGTTCAAAATCGACGAAGGCCTCGGGCGTCACAACGGACACCTGCATTTGCAGGGCATCTTGCAGGTAATCGCGGGCGCAATCGGCGGCATGGCGCGACGAACCCGAAGCAACGATGCGCAGCGCGTCAAAAGAACCGGACTGGAAAATATCAACAAGCTGCGCTACCAGCTCAGACGAACGCTCGAGATTCTCTCCCATACGCACATGGGCAAGCTGAACGTAATCGAGCATCTTCATCGTCTCACCTCGTAACAAATCATTAGTATTTGATACCAATCACAGTTACAGGTTACGGCTTTTTGATACCTCTTTGTCGATTAATTTATCCCCATCGGCGAACGGTCGATTTTGAGCCATGTAAGGTTGTATATGCAGTCTGCTCAACGAATCAAAATCCCGTCAGCTTTTCAGCCCGTTATGCAAAAAACCAGCTAGTACGTATAGGTATATCCACCCGCATCACCGCGGTTAAACGACTTGACGTACTCGATCGCCTGGCCGCTCGCATCGAAGCTCACGCACTCAAGCGTCAAGGCAAGATCGCCCTGCTCCAGTCCAAGCAGGCCGGCATCTCGCGCGCCCAGCGCTTCGATATCGAGCTTTTCCTGTGCCATGACCGGCTTTCGGCCCAACATCTCATAGGTCTCGTACAAACTGAAGACCGACACGTCAATATCTTCGATTGTGGGAAACAGCAGGCACGGGATGAACGCCATCTCAATCGATACGGGATCGCCGTTGACGCAGTTCAAACGCCGAATCGAATACAGCAAATCGTCCTCGGCAATACCAAACAGGTCGGCATAATATGGGCCCGCATAACGCTTGGAACGCGCGAGGATGCGGACGGACGGCTCGCCGCCCGAAGCACGAACCGATTCGCGAAAGCCTCCCGTTCGCTCGTAGGCAACGGGCACTTTCTGTGCCACAAACGCGCCCTTTCCGCGGACGCGTCGAATCTGCCCACGCCGAACCAGCTCATCGACAGCGCTTCGGATGGTCAAGCGCGTCGTACCAAATTCCTCGGCGAGGTCCTTTTCGGACGGAATCATGGAACCCGTAGGATATATACCGCGCTCGATACGCTCCTCGATGCGGCGTCGAATGCGCATATAAACCGGGGTGGCATCTACTGTTTCAGCCATTGTTCACCTGCCACGCTCCTCATGCCGTTCTTTTCGCCGTTATCGGCAAAGCGGAACTTTGTGGGCAAAATCACCGATTTGCAATGCTCCACAAAACGCATGTCCTTATCAAATTCTATCGTGCTCTCATAGAACACCGGCGTTCCTTCTTCTTGCTGGAGCAACTCGGCCTCTTCGGCGTTCAAACGCGAGATGGAGATATGCTCACGTCCATGCTCAACGCGCACGCCACCTTCTTTGAGCAAGACATCGTAAAGGCTCTCACACTCAAAATCGTGATCGGGAAGCGCGGGGCACAGGGACAGGTTAACGTGAGCCGTCTCGATTGACGCCGGCTCGCCCTCAATAAGTCGAACACGCTGCATGCGGAGCAAAGGAGCGCCTACAGCAACCCCAAGCTTGTCGGCAAGCGCCTCATCCGCCTCGATGGCCCCGGTGGAAACCAGACGAGAAGAGGGGTGCAGGCCGGCAGTCCGCACAGCATCGGAGAAGTTATACGTTTCCTGAAAGATATTGAGCGGTTTGGGAGGACACACATACGTACCCGATCCGCGACGGCTCTCGAGCGTTCCACACGAGATGAGCCGCGTGATACCGGCGCGCAACGCCGTACGCGAAACGCCAATCTCTTCGCACAGCACGCGCTCGGCCGGCAGGCGATCGCCGCCGGCAAGCTGATGGTGCTGGATATACCAAAGAATCCCCTCAACAGCACGATCTTTGGGGGGAATTGCATAAGATTCGCCTGCCATTGCACAGACCCCTCGTTCAGAAACGTATGTCGCCAAAATTAGGCCAGACCACCCATGGCATCAAATTCGGCCTTGATCTTCTCGGCGACATTCCGATACGACTTATACAGGCTTGAATCGCGTTTGACTTCATCGGTCATAACGGGAATCTCTAGTTTGGAAACCTCGTCTTTTCCCGTCTGAACCGCCACAACAACGCCCATACCAAGACACATATTACGCTTGGCTGCGTTCATTTTTGCCGCCTTAGCGGGATTTGCTAGAATACGCTGGGCAAATTCCTGTTTAGAGACCGCTTCATCGGCCTCCGGATCGCCCGCCTCGGCCACTTCGCACTGCAACACGTCCGCATAGTCAAAAATCTTCGGCTCGCCGCCGCGCTGATGTACGGCCCACTTGCGACGCGTGGCATCCTGGTAGATAGCCGGCAAAAACGTAAACCGCGGCGGGTCCAAAATCGTATCCGTGATGGTAAACACATCGGGATCAAAGGCATCCTGCGGGTTTTTCTTCTTGAACAGCCCCATATCAGCCTCTCCTACTAACATTTAACAACTCAAGCTGAATATAGCACCAATTTCAAGCCGCCACCTCACCCTATCGGTACGCGGCGTCTATGGCTCGCCCAGCGGAAGAGTTCACGGACGAGGGCCGGGGAGGCATACTTTGTTTTGAGAAGTGGGCTTCGCGAACTTCTCAAAACAAAGTATGCCTCCCCGGCCCCGGCAATGTATCGTAGGCTGACCAAAGTAAGATATACAGTTTCCAAGGCCGCAACAGCAACAGCCCCATCACATTAAAAAATATCAGCCCCCGCAGATCGAAACGGTCGAGAGGGCCTTGCCCGGCGGGGTGGCCTTGCTCCGGGAAGTTCGCGAAGCCCACTTCCCGGAGCAAGGCCACCCCGCCGGGCAAGGCCCCAGCGCGAGACCGTCCCGGATGCCTACCCGCACAGCGTGGCTACGAGCGGGATAGTCAGAATGGAGCAGATGATCGACAGAAACGTGCACTGCATCATGGGGCGTGCATCCTTACCGTATTGAAGGCAGTACAGCGTACCGTTGCTACCCACCGGCATTGCCATATCGAGAACAAGCGTCGCGATAAACATGGGCGTCATGCCGGGCCACAAGCGCGCGACGGCAAGACATGCCACCGGCACGACAACCAGGCGAAATGCCACGGCAGCATAGGCACGCCAGTTGGTGAGCATCTCGAGCGGACGGTACTTGGCGATAGACGACCCCATGAGCAACAATGCCGCAGGAGTGGTCATGGTGCCAACGATGGAAATCGAGTCGCCCAGCACGCCCCAATCGGTCCATCCGGTGAGCACGATCCCAAGCACAGCAGTACTTGCAATGAGACCAGGACTCTTGCAGCAGGCGGCAATATTGCGCATCTGCGTTTTAAGGCCACCACCTATTCCGCTAAATAACATAACGCCGACGGTAAACATAAGAAAGTTTGGGGGGATAAGCGCAATCGATGCATACAACAGCGCTTGTTTTCCCAACACCGCCGAAATAACCGGAAAACCGATAAACCCGGCATTACCGAAAAGCACGGCGAAGCGATACGAGCATTCCGTCCCTTTGGGAACGCGAAGAGCAGCGGTGACAGCAAACGCGATAACGGTCGCCACCACGTACATCGCAAAGGACAGACCCATGAGCGAAAACGTATCGGCAACGCTCGGAAGCTTCACATCATCGCCCAGCGCTGACGAAAGCACCAAGCACGGTAGCGCCACCTGCAACAGCAGATGCGACAGCTCGCGCTCGAACTCCGCTTTCATAAACCCCAGCTTGGCGATACACCACCCCAACAGGATCGGCAAAGAAACCGTCACCATCTGCAAGGCCACGCTCGTAAAACTCATCTACTCCCCCTCTTATCTATTCCACGAGTGCCGGGGCGGGGTGCTTGGTTTTGGAAGTGGGCTTCGCGAACTTCTCAAAACCAAGCACCCCGCCCCGGCCCCGGCAATGTAATTTTGGCTGACCATAGTTAGATGCACGGTTTCCAAGGCAGTAACAGCCAAGTCCCCATTACATTAAAAAATATCAGCCCCCGCATATCGAAACGGTCGAGAGGGCCTTGCCCGGCGGGGTGGCCTTGCTCCGGGAAGTTCGCGAAGCCCACTTCCCGGAGCAAGGCCACCCGCCCGGAGCAGGCCCCAGCGCGAGACCATCCAGCAATGCGCTCCCCGAGCAATCGCTCACCGCTGGTTGCGCAAAAGTCAGCGAGCGAGTTCCAGGTGCCCCAGGTCGCCGCGAAAGAGGAGCGACGCGTACTTCTTGTACGCGAGCGACGGTTTGAACGGCGAGATGGGGTGCCTGGAACCCGCGCAGCGTCGAGCCATTACGCGGTTTGGTAAAACCGCGTAACTAAGTTACTCGTTGTCGCCCGCGGTCATCTGCGTTGCGGAAAGCGCGCCGTCGGCAGCGGTTGCAGCAGCAGCGTCGGGCCAGACCCAGTCGGTAAAGGCCGGGTGATCGTAGCCCTCGTCGCATGCGAACTCAAAGGCCTCGGTGCGGAATGCTTCCCACTCATCAATCTGCTCGGCAAACTTATCGGCGTCGACCATGCGCAACACGTCTGCGGCCAGGGCCCAGCGGTCCATGTTGTTCAGGCGCAGCATGTCGAACGGCGTGGTCGTGGAGCCCTTCTCCTCGTAGCCGTGAACGCGGAAGGCGTCGTGGCCGGGGCGGTCCCAGATCAGGCGGCGAATCGTGCCAGCATAGGCGTGGAAGGCGAAGAGTACGGGCTTCTCGCCGCAGCCGAACAGCTCGGCCCAGCGCTCGTCCGTAATAGCCTGGTCGTTCTCGCAGACGTTTTGGATCTTGAGCAGATCCACCACGTTGACGAACCATACCTTAACGCCCAGCTCGCGCAGCATATCGGTTGCGGCCAGAGCCTCGAGCGTCGGCACGTCGCCGCAGGTGGCGACCACGACATCGGCCTCGGCGAGCGAATCGGCGGTCGATGCCCACTCCCAGGTCGCAACGCCCTCGGCGAGCTCCGCCTTGGCCTCGTCGACCGTCTGGAAGGTCGGAGCAGGCTGCTTGCCACAGAAGATGGCGTTGACGCAGTCGGTGGACTGGTAGACGCGCTCGGCCACAGCGAGGGCCATGTTGGCGTCGGCCGGATAGTACGCATTCACGATATGCGTATCGTTGGCCTTGTTGAGCAGCAGGTCGATAAAGCCGGGGTCCTGGTGCGAGAAGCCGTTGTGGTCCTGACGCCAGACATGGCTCGACAGCAAAATGTTGAGGCCGCTGATGGGGGCACGCCACGGAATCTCGCGCTTGGTAGCCTCGAGCCACTTGCAGTGCTGGTTGACCATGGAGTCGACCACATGGACAAAGCTCTCATAGGAGCTCCACACGCCGGAGCGGCCGGTGAGCACGTATGCCTCGAGGAAACCCTCGCACTGGTGCTCGGACAGCTGCTCGACAACCTTACCGGAGCCGGCGAGCAGCTCATCGTTGGCATCGTCCTCATAGAAGCCGGCATCCCACTGCTTCTTGGTCACCTTGTAGGCAGCCTGTAGGCGGTTGGACGCGGTCTCGTCGGGGCCAAAGATACGGAAGTCCTCCATGTTTTTGGCCAGAACATCGGCAGTGTACTCACCAAAGACGCGGGCGGCCTCGGTGGAGCCCCAGCCATGGCCCTTCTCGGCAACGGGGATCTCATGGGCGTGGATATCGGGCAGCTCGAGCTCGCGACGGACCTTGCCGCCGTTCGCGTTGGGGTTGGCGCCAATGCGCAGCTCGCCGGTCGGCATAAAGGCCGTCACCTCGGGGCGCACCTGGCCCTCGGGCGTAAAGAGTTCCTCGGGCTTGTAGGAGCGCAGCCACTCGCGCAGCACGCGGAAGTGCTCGTGGGTGTCCTTGGCACTCGCCAGCGGCACCTGATGCGCGCGCCAGGAGTCCTCGGTCTTCTTGCCGTCGATGTGCTTGGGGCAAGTCCAGCCCTTGGGCGTACGGAACACGATCATGGGATAGGCCGGACGGACCACGGTCTCACCCGCGGCGGCCTGAGCCATAGCGGTGGCCTTGATGTCGCAGATCTCATCGAAGACCTGCTCAAACAGAGCGGCAAAACGCGCGTGAATGCTTGCGTGGCTCTCGTCGTCAAAGCCCGCGACAAAGAAGTGCGGCTTATAGCCCATGCCCTCAAAGAACTTGGTGAGCTCCTCGTCGGACACGCGGGCGAGGATGGTGGGGTTGGCGATCTTGTAGCCGTTGAGGTGCAGGATCGGCAGGACGATACCGTCGGTTGCCGGGTTCACGAGCTTGTTGGATTGCCAAGAGGTCGCGAGCGGGCCGGTCTCGGACTCGCCGTCGCCCACCACGGCCACGGCCAACAGGCTCGGGTTGTCCATGACGGCGCCGTAGGCGTGGCTGAGCGTGTAGCCGAGCTCGCCGCCCTCGTGGATGGAGCCGGGCGTCTCGGGCGCAAAGTGGCTCGGGATGCCGCCGGGATAAGAGAACTGGCGGAAGAACTTCTGCAGACCAGCCTCGTCGTTGGTGATGTCGGGGCGGATCTCACGGTAGGTGCCATCGAGCAGCGACTGGGCGGTGCCGGCAGGGCCACCGTGGCCCGGGCCCATCAAGAAAATGGCGTTCTGGTTGTGATCGGCGATGAGGCGGTTAACATGACCGAACAGGAAGTTGATGCCAGGCGTGGTGCCCCAGTGACCGACCAGACGGTGCTTAACGTCCGGGCGACCAAAGTCGCGCACCTCACCGGTTTTCTCGTCGACAAAGTCGCTGCGCATCAACGGGTTAGAGCGAAGGTAGATCTGACCGACGGACAGATAGTTCGATGCGCGCCAATACAGGTCGACACCCTCGAGCTCGGAAGTGGGAACCTCATGTCCCAGTTTTTGCCACGGCGTTCCCAGTGTTTTAGCCATTGTTTATGTCCCTTCGCTGCGCGGTCACCTTCCGATACGGCAACCTTTCGTTGGGACTAGTATATTTGCTAAAACGTTTTATCATGATGAAAAAACGTTTTATCACCCTTATCAATCCCATCGATCAACAAAACGCGACATTCACCTGCGGCGTTGACAGTCACAGGTGGTCCACATTCGGTTTCTGCAAATTGATAAACGTGTTTAGTTGTGTTTAGTAAGCTCGAGTACGCTGTCCTTAACGATAAGCGCCGGCTCCAGAACGACCTCTTCGGCACGCCTACCGCCCCTACCGGCAAGACGCTTGGACATGCAGCCAAAAGCATGCTCGGCGAGCACGCCGGGATCCTGCTCAATGGCGGTCAGCGCCGGCTCAAAGAGAACGTCGGCCGCCGAGTTGTCATAGCTCACCACCGAGATATCGCCCGGAATGCTCTTCCCCATCTCGTGCAGGCGCTTGAGCAGACCCAACGCGATGTTATCCGAGCTTGCGAACACGGCGGTGGCGTCGGTTGCGAGCACCGCCTCCGAGGCCTCGTAGGCACTCGGAATGTAGTACTCGCTCTCAAACTCCAAACGCGCGTCGATCGGCAAGCCTACCTCGCGCAGCGCGCGCTCATAGCCGGCAAGTCGCTTACGCCCCGTATTGGAACGGCGCGCGTTAACCAAGCAGGCAATGCGACGGTGGCCCTGCTCGATCAGATAGCGGATAGCCATATAGCCACCCATCTCGTGGTCGAACATCACCTTGTCGCACTCGAGCCCCTCAATGGCACGGTCGACCATTACCGCCGGGATGGGCAGATGGCTGACCTCTTCGCGCAGGGCGCGGTCGTCGGAGAACTCGTCACCCACCACCAGAAAGACGCCGTCGACGCCGCGCGTCACCAGCTGGCGCAGCAGCTCAAGATCGTCATCGGCGCTTCCGCCCGAGCTGGTAATAAAGAGCGCGTAGCCGTCCTCGCGGCAGCGCTTTTCCAGGCTACCGGCGAGCGAGGCAAAAAAGCGGCTCTCGATGTTAGGGACGATAAGGCCCAGCGTGCGCGACTCGCGCATGACCAGGCTGCGCGCAATCTGGTTGGGAACATAGTGGTTGCGCACCGCGACCTCTTTGATGAGCTTGCGGTTTTCTTCCGAGATGCGACAGGGCCGATTATTGAGAACAAGCGAGACCGACGAGGGGGAAAGCCCCACCTCCTGGGCGATCTGCTTGAGGGTGACTTTGTTGGCCATCTCGCTCCTTCCGGGTTTACGCGCAATCTCTTGAAAGTATAGCGACTACCCCTCTACCTCGGTGATAAACACTTTACCAATCCGGTGGACGGCTGTTTTATCGCCGCCAGCGCACCAAATCCGTCCGGGTGGGGTATATTGCAATCGATTGATGACAACGACCACCAAAAGGCGGATATTCGTATGCACGAGAACGATTTTTTTAACGAGGACCTGCTGTGCGCGCTCGCTGGCGTTGCCGGCGAGGACAACGTGCTGATGAGCGAGCCCATGCGCGAGCACACCACGTTTAAGATCGGCGGTCCGGCCGACGTCTTTGTCACGCCCGATACTGAGCAGGGCCTCGTCGCCACGCTCGATACCTGCTATCGCTGCAATCTACCACTCACCATCGTGGGCAACGGCTCCGACTTGCTCGTCGGCGACAAGGGCATCCGCGGCGTCGTCGTAGCGCTGGGCGAGGGCCTCTCCGACATTACGGTCGACGGCACGCACGTCACGGCGGCAGCCGGCGCCTTGCTTTCCGATGTCGCAGCCGCGGCAGCCGAGGCCGGCCTTACCGGCATGGAGCCCATCTCGGGCATTCCCGGATCGGTCGGCGGTGCCTGCTACATGAACGCCGGAGCATACGGCGCTTGCATGGCCGATGTGCTGGAGTCCGTGCGCGTCTACAAGCCCGCCCGCATGCTCGACGACGGCACCCGCGGTAGCGGCAGCATTATTGAGTTCGATGTCGATGAGCTCAACCTGGGCTATCGCAAGAGCCGCATTGCCGACGACGGTTTCGTCGTGCTTTCGGCCACTTTCAATCTCGCCCCGGGCAACGCCGCGATGATCAAGGCCGACATGGACGACTACCGCCAGCGCCGCGAGGACAAGCAGCCGCTCGACATGCCGAGTGCCGGCTCCACCTTCAAGCGCCCCGAGGGCTACTTTGCCGGCAAGCTCATCATGGACGCCGGCCTGCGAGGACACGCCATCGGCGGCGCGCAGGTGAGCGAAAAGCACTGCGGCTTCATCGTCAACGCCGACCACGCCACCGCCGCCGATGTCGACGAACTCATCCGCCACATCCAAGCAACCGTCAAAGACCAATTCAACGTAGACCTCGAACCCGAAGTCCACCGAGTAGGCGAATTCCTCTAAAAAAGAAGGCCCCGAAAGGGGCCTTCACCATATTTATTCAGATAACCCAGTCCGGTGTGTGACGCATTGGATCCGAGAGGTCCGTGGCTGCCCGGAAGGCATTAGGTTGATCGCGAGTTCCGCACGAGCCGGAGAGCGCTTAATGTGCTCTCCGTGCGAGCAGGACTGTCCGAGCAGGCAACCTAATGCCTTCCGGGCAGCCACGGACCAACTTACTTCAAACCGCCGTTACGACAGCGCGATACCGCCAAGCCAGCCCCAACGCACGCCAGAGCCAGTGCCATAGAAGCTAATAAACGAATCGAGCGACTTCGATGTAATGGCACCCTCGTTGCTCATAACGATGCCGCCGCCAACGTAGATACCCACATGACCGTAAATAAGGCCCGGAGCACCCGTGCCGCTATGCGAGGAGTCGGCCACGATCATGCCCACCTGCAGCGCCGAGCGGTCGGAGCTATAGCACCAGGCGTTGAACATGTCGCAGGCGTTGCCGCCAAAGTAGCCAACGCCGGCGTTACGGAAGACATTGGTAACCCACGCCGCGCACCAGTTCTGACCCGGCGAAGGCGTGGAATAGCACGCGTTGACGACGGCCTGCTGCTTGCCCGAGCCGGCATTCTGCTGCGGAGTTCCGGGCGCATACGATCCACCGCCCGAGCTCGAACCGCCCGAGTAGGAATTGTTCTTGTTCGCGGCGGCCGCGGCAGCGGCGGCCTTCCTAGCGGCCTCCTCGGCCTGGGCGGCGGCGAGAATCTCGGAATCACGCTGAGCCATGAGCTCCTTGACGTCGTCGGAAAGACCGTTCAGCACGGTCTGGACCTCTTGCTGCTTGGCCTGCATATCCTGCATCTGAGCCGTCTGCTGATCCTTGAGTTTCTCCAGGTCAGCCTTTTGTGCTTCGAGCTCGGTCTTCTGTGCGTCGAGCTCGGCCTGAATCGTCTGGATATCCTCGATGGCATCGCGGTCGCTCTTGTTGATCTTCTCAACGTAATGCGCGTTGGCGACGAGTTCCTCAAACGAGCCAGAGGCCAGCAGCAGCGACAGGATGTTCGTACCGCCGGACTTGTAGCTGGCGGCCACGCGATCGGAAAGGTCGTTGCGCTTCTTCTTGAGCTCGGCCTTCTTTTCATCGATCTGGGCCTGCGTGTCGTCAATCTTGCCCTGGACATTCTCGATGTCGTTGAGGGTCTGGGCATTCTTGTTGGCCAGCGCCGCATACTCATTTGCGATGCTGTCGAGCTGGGCCTGAACCTCGTCGAGTTGGGCCTGGGCGGCATTCAATTTATCGGTGGTTTCTTTGGAAGCCTCCGCCGCATGGGCGCGAGTGGGCAGGCCAAAAAGAACTGCCGCAGAAGCGGCGCCGAACAGGGCCTTAAGGGCAGTGCGGCGCGAGAGCTCCTGGGAAAGGATGGAATCGCTGTTTGGTGACATATGTACTCCGTTACATGCTTATTTATATGTCGCTCAACTCATACATATTAGCGTACATATGGCGCGTCCCAACGATTTCCACGAACGGCAGGAAACTACAAGGTCGGCGGCTCGTAAGCAATTGTCAAATTTGAGGTAACAATTGAGCAAGCTCTTATATGAGTACGTTAACATAATCGTCTGCTTTTCCTACAGTGCACCATTTGGGCGTCCCCGCCTGCGCTATACTCCCCTCTAGAAGTGTTCCTGATTCGATAGGAGACTACATGTCCAAAGCACTCGACCCCAAAGACACCTGCGTCCTCGTTACCGGTGGCGCCGGCTTTATCGGCTCGCACACCGTCGTTCAGCTGCTCGAGGGTGGCTACCAGGTCGTCATCGTCGATGATCTCTCCAACTCCAGCGCCGTCGCCGTCGACCGCGTCAAGACCATCGTGGGCGACGAGGCCGCCAAGAACCTCACCTTCTACGAGGCCAACGTGCTCGACCGCGATGCGATGAACAAGATCTTCGATACCCATCAGATCGATCGTGTCATCCACTTTGCCGGCTTTAAGGCCGTCGGCGAGTCGGTGAGCAAGCCCGTCGAGTACTACCACAACAACATCGAGAACACCCTGGTGCTCATCGACGTCATGCGCAACCATGGCTGCAAGTCCATCATCTTCTCGAGCTCCTCGACCGTCTACGGCGACCCGGACAACCCGCCCGTCACCGAGGAAGACCCCAAGAAGCCCGCAACCAACCCCTATGGCTGGACCAAGTGGATGATCGAGCAGATCCTTATGGACGTCCACACCGCCGACCCCGAGTGGGACGTCGTGCTGCTCCGTTACTTCAACCCCATCGGCGCTCATCCGTCGGGCCTGATCGGCGAGGACCCCAAGGGCATCCCCAACAACCTGGTGCCCTATGTCGCCCAGGTCGCCGTGGGCAAGCTCGAGGCCGTTCAGGTCTTTGGCAACGACTACCCCACCCCCGACGGCACCGGCGTGCGCGACTACATCCACGTGTGCGATCTGGCCTCTGGTCACGTTGCCGCCCTTAACTGGATGAACAGCAAGACCGGCGTCGAGATCTTTAACCTGGGCACCGGCACCGGCACCTCGGTACTCGAGGTCGTCGCCGCCTTCTCCAAGGCTTGTGGCAAGGAGCTGCCCTACGTGATCCGCGAGCGCCGCGCCGGCGACATCGCTGCCAACTGGTGCGATGCCTCCAAGGCCGAGCGCATGATGGGCTGGAAGGCCCAGTACGACATCGCGGACATGTGCCGCGATAGCTGGAACTGGCAGAGCCACAACCCCAACGGCTTCGCCGACGCCGAGTAGCAAAAACCTACATACCGCTCTTGCCCCGATCTCACGTTGTGAGGTCGGGGCTTTTTCATGGCATGCAACCATTCGCCGAAAATCGACCAACTTTTTTATCTTGCCTGTACATGTTTAAACAACATGTTTTACAATAGGCGTATCAGATCAGAACATCGGAGGCGGACTGCACATCCATCGGCAGGCCGACCCCACAACAAGAAGGTTGGTGAGCGCATTCATGGAGCGTGCAAGCGGCGTCCTCATGCCCGTCTCATCTCTGCCCGGACCATACGGAATCGGCGGCTTTGGCTGGAATGCCTACGACTTCGTCGATTTTCTCGCCTCGTGCAAACAACATTACTGGCAGATTCTGCCCCTTACGACGACCAGCTATGGCGATTCGCCCTATCAGTCGTTCTCGGCCCGCGCTGGCAACCCCAACTTTATCGACTTTGCCGAGCTTATCGAGGCAGGGTATCTGGAGCAGCGCGATATCGATGGCGTGTATCTGGGATCCGACCCCAGCAATGTCGACTACGGTGCTATCTTTGGCGGCCGCCGTCAGATTCTCGACCGCGCCGCTGAGCGCTTTGCCGCCGACAAGCCAGCCGATTTCGATGGCTTTATCCAAGCCAACGAGGACTGGCTCATCCCCTACTGTGAGTTCATGACCGTCAAAGAGGAGTGCGGTCTCAAGGCGTTTTGGGAGTGGCCCGCGGAGCTCCGCACCCGCGGCGAGGCTTCCGCCAAGGTCTGCGCCGACCATCCGGCGCGTATGCTCTACCACCAGATGACGCAGTACTTCTTCGATCGCCAGTGGAGCCGCCTCAAGGCCTATGCCAACGAGCGCGACATTCTCATCATCGGCGACCTGCCCATCTATGTCTCGCGTGACTCCGTCGAGATGTGGGCGACACCTGAGCTCTTTAAGATCGACGCCGCCGGCAATCCCGTGAGCGTCGCCGGCACGCCGCCCGACCAGTTCTCGGCCACCGGCCAGTACTGGGGCAACCCCATCTACGACTGGGACGCCATGGAGTCCGACGGCTTCTCCTGGTGGGAGGGCCGCATTCGCGCCGCCCTCGACATGTACGACGTCATCCGCCTGGATCACTTCCGCGGCTTCGAGGCCTATTGGGAGGTGCCGTTCTCCTCGCCCGATTCGTCCTACGGTTCGTGGACGCAGGGTCCCGGCCTCAAGTTCTTCAAGACGCTCGAGGAAAAGCTCGGCACGCTGCCCATCATCGCCGAGGACCTGGGCTTCCTCACCCCCGGCGTCATCGACATGCGCGACAACTCGGGCTTCCCCGGCATGAAGATCCTGCAGTTTGCCTTTGAGGGCACCAACTCGTACTACCTGCCGCATAACTACATCGCCAACACCGTCGCCTACGTGGGCACCCACGACAACGAGACGGCGCGCGGCTGGTTTGAGGGAACGGCCACCCCGCGTCAGCGCGAGCAGGCAGCCCTGTACACCCATCAGCAGGCCGGCGAGCCTATCACCGACGCACTCAACCGAACCATCGCAGCCAGCGTGAGCGACACGTGCATCTACACCATGCAGGACCTGCTCAACTTGGGCAACGAGGCGCGCATCAACACCCCTGCCACACTGGGCGGCAACTGGACCTGGCGCATGCTCGACGGCGCCATCACCCGCGAGCTCGAGCACAAACTCACCGACTGGACCGAGACCTACTTCCGCATCCCGTCGGAAGCCGAAATCGAGCTTCCTCAATAGGAGCTACCGCGCCTGACCCCTCCCCACCGTGCGGACGCGCTTGCTTTTCCCGCGCGAGGCCACCCCAATCCCCTCGCGCGGGCTTCTTATGAATTGCAGACATGAAACAACCCATCACAGGAGAAAACATGCCCCAAATTAACCTCATGGAACTCGCCGAGCAGTCTTTTGGCACCTCGCTCGAGCAGCTCGACGACCGTCGCATTTACAAGCTGCTGGTCAAACTCGTGCAGGAGCGCTCCGCCGCCCGCCCGCTCAACAACGGCAAGAAAAAGCTCTATTACATTTCCGCCGAATTTTTGATCGGTAAGCTGCTCATCAACAACATGATCGACCTCGGCATCTACGACGAGGTTAAGGACCAGCTCACCGCCGCAGGCCACGACCTCAACAAGATCGAGGAATTCGAGGTCGAGCCGTCACTCGGCAACGGCGGCCTGGGCCGCTTGGCCGCATGTTTCCTGGATTCCATCGCCACGCTGGGCTTGACCGGCGATGGCGTGGGCCTCAACTATCACTACGGTCTGTTCCGTCAGCGCTTTGTCGACAACCAGCAGAAGGCCGTCCCCGACGAGTGGCTCGGTGAGCAGGACATCCTAGTCGACGATGACCGCTCCTACACCGTCGAATTCGGCGATTTTGCCGTTACCTCCAAGCTCGTCAACATCGATGTGCCCGGTTACGGCCAGCCCACCAAGAACCGCCTGCGCCTTTTCGACCTGGCGAGCGTCGACGACGGCCTGGTCCCCGGCAGCTCCATCGACTTCGACAAGACCGAGATCGCCAAGAACCTCACCTTGTTCCTCTACCCCGACGATTCCGACGAGCAGGGCCGCCTACTTCGCATCTATCAGGAGTACTTCATGGTGAGCAACGCCGCCCAGCTCTTGATCGACGAGGCCGTCGAGCGCGGCAGCAACCTGCACGATCTGGCCGATTACGCCGTTGTCCAGATCAACGACACGCACCCCACCATGGTCATCCCCGAGCTCATTCGCCTGCTCACCACCGAGCACGACATCGAGTTTGACGAGGCCGTTACCATCGTACGCTCCATGGTCGCCTACACTAACCACACGATTCTTGCCGAGGCGCTCGAGAAGTGGCCGCTCACCAGCCTGCAGAAGGTCTCCCCTGCCATCGCCGACATTATCGTCAAGCTCGATGAGATCGCGAAGGCCGAGCACGATGACCCGCGCGTCGCCATCATCGACGAGCACGACACCGTCCACATGGCCCACATGGACATCCACTTTGGCTTCTCCATCAACGGCGTAGCCGCCCTCCACACCAAGATCCTGGAGGACACCGAGCTTCATCCGTTCTACGAGATCTATCCCGAGAAGTTCTCCAACAAGACCAACGGCATCACCTTCCGCCGCTGGATCCATGGGGCCAACCCCGCGCTCGCCAGCCTGCTCGACGATGTGATCGGCACCGACTGGCGCAGCACCGGCGATCTGAGCAAACTCGCCAAGTTCGCCGACGACAAGAATGTTCTTGAGCGCCTGGCCGCCACCAAGACCGAGGCCAAGGCCATCATGCGCCAGTTCATGGCGCTCGAACAGGGCGTGACGATCCCATCCAACGCCATCATCGATGTTCAGATCAAGCGTATCCACGAGTACAAGCGCCAGCAGATGCTCGCGCTCTACATAATCTGGAAGTATCTCGACATCAAGAACGGCAATAAGCCTAAGCACCCCGTCACCATCATCTTTGGCGGCAAGGCGGCCCCTGCCTACATTATCGCGCAGGACATCATCCATCTGATCCTGACGCTGTCGCAGTGGATTGCAAACGACCCCGACGTGGCTCCCTACCTGCAGGTTGTCATGATCGAGAACTACAACGTCACCGCCGCCGAGCGCGTGATCCCCGCCGCCGACATCTCCGAGCAGATCAGCCTGGCCTCCAAGGAGGCGAGCGGCACCTCCAACATGAAGTTCATGCTCAACGGTGCCCTGACCCTGTGCACACTCGACGGTGCCAACGTGGAGATTGCCGAGCTCGTGGGCGACGAGAACATCTATACCTTTGGTGCCTCGTCCAAACAGGTCGAGCAGCTCTACGCCGACGGCACCTACAACGCCGGTGCGCTCTACCGCAAGCCCGGAATTAAACTGCTGGTGGACTTCATCACCAACCCGGCCTTCATGGCAACCGGCAACGCCGAGCGCCTGCAGCGCCTGCACGACGACATTAAGGGCAAGGACTGGTTTATGGCCCTGCTCGACATTGAGGAGTACATCCAGACCAAGGAGCGCGTGCTGGCCGACTACGAGGACCAGGACGCCTGGATGCGCAAGGCGCTCATCAATATCGCCAACGCCGGCACCTTCTCGTCCGACCGCACCATCTCCCAGTACAACGACGAGATCTGGCACCTGGACTAACCCATTCCCCTTACCCATTCTCTTGAGGAACGGAGTCGTGGCAACACGGCTCCGTTTTTTGTGCCCGCGTGTTGCCCGTGGCCCACCTCGACCAAACAATCTCGATCTGTAACACCTAACCGGCAAAATTGGGTCTATCTGTTACAGATCAAGACAAACAGAATTGTCCCGATGAACTGTCTCAATCTGTAACAGATAACCGCTGGAATCGGGTCTACCTGTTACAGAACGAGACAGACGGGCAAGGCCGCTAAAACAATCTCAATCTGTAACAGGTAACTGTCGAAATCAGCCTCTCGTGTTACGGATTGAGATGGGAGGACAGGCAGCTCGACAACATCTCAACTTGTAACACCTAGACCCAATTTGGCCCTCCTCCTGTTACAGATCAAGACAAACTGACAGATGGACAACCCCAACACAAAGAAAGGCTCCCCTCTCGCCCAGTGGACGGGAGGGGAGCCTTATATGTGACCACGGCAAAAGGATGGCAAAGCCGCAGTCGCCCAAAGGGAGGGCCTGGATGCACCGGGCCTAGATAAGGTTCTTGCCAGACACCTTATCGAAGAGATGGGTCGCGTTCTTCTCGAACTTGAACCAGATGGGGTCGCCCGCCTTGAGCGCACCCTTGGCCTCAAGGTCGACAACGGGAATGATCAGGACGAACTGGCCATCGGGAGCAGTCACGTGGACGTGCTCGGTCGAACCCATGAGCTCAGTCACCTCGACGGTGCCCTGGAGCGCACCCTCCTCGTCCTTGTCGGCAAGCAGGATCTGCTCGGGGCGCACGCCGGCCGTGATCTCCTTCACTTCGCCGCCGTCCCAGTTGAGGGCAAGCTGAGCGCAAGTCTCGGGGGCGAGCGCAACATTCATATCCTCGGTCTTGACGGTAAAGCCGTCGCCCGAGCGCACCAGCCGGGCATCGAAGAAGTTCATCTGCGGTACGCCGATGAAGCCGGCGACGAAGATGTTCGCGGGGTGGTTGAAGACCTCCTGCGGCGTGGCGATCTGCTGGACAACACCGTCCTTCATGACCACAATACGGTCACCGAGGGTCATAGCCTCGGTCTGGTCGTGGGTAACGTAGATGAACGTACCCTTGATCTCGTGGCGCAGCTTAATGAGCTCGGCACGCATCTGGTTACGAAGCTTGGCGTCCAGGTTGGACAGCGGCTCGTCCATCAAGAAGACCTTGGGGTCACGAACGATAGCGCGGCCGATGGCGACGCGCTGTCGCTGGCCGCCCGAAAGCGCCTTGGGCTTACGGTCGAGGTACTCGGTAATACCCAGGATCTCGGCGGCGGAGCGAACCTTGCGGTCGATCTCGTCCTTGGGGACCTTCTTGAGCTCAAGCGTAAACGCCATGTTCTCGTACACCGTCATGTTGGGGTACAGAGCATAGCTCTGGAACACCATGGCGATATCGCGGTCCTTGGGAGCGACGTCGTTGACGCGCTTGCCGTCGATGAGCACATCGCCCGAGGTAATGTCCTCCAGGCCGGCAACCATGCGCATCGTCGTGGACTTACCGCAGCCAGAGGGGCCAACGAGGACGATGAACTCCTGGTCGTGAACGGTGAGGTTAAAGTCCTCTACAGCGAGCACGCCGTCCTCGGTAACCTTGAGGTTGTGCTTCTTCTCCTCGGTCTTCTTCTTTTTGCCAAAGAAGCCCTTCTTTTTGGACTCGTTGTTGGGATACACCTTCTGAACATGTTTGAGAACGATCTCGGCCATGTCT
The DNA here is from genome assembly GCA_959606035.1 of uncultured Collinsella sp. Taxonomy (GTDB): domain Bacteria; phylum Actinomycetota; class Coriobacteriia; order Coriobacteriales; family Coriobacteriaceae; genus Collinsella. Next base: position 22,149 of record CAUHHB010000012.1, on the reverse strand, counting down.
TTACCTTTCGATATGCGGCGCCACGCTGAAGGGCGCCGCAGAAACTTGCAAAACAGTTACGGCATCAGCCCTTGACGGCACCTGCCACCACGCCGTCGATGATGTACTTCTGGCAGAAGATGTACATGATGACGATGGGGACAACGACCATCATGATGCAGGCCATCATGGGGCCGAGCTCGACGTGGCCATAGCCGCCACGGAAGTACTGGATCAAGATAGGAATGGTCTTGTACTTGGTGGAGTCGAGGGTGAGGTAGGGCAGCAGATAGTCGTTCCAGACCCACATGGTCTCGAGGATGCCAACCGAAAGATAGGTGGGCTTCATGATGGGAAGGACAATCTTAAAGAACACCTGGACCGGGTTGCAGCCGTCGATCATGGCCGCCTCCTCAATCTCGAGCGGGATGTTCTTTACAAAGCCGGCGAACATAAAGACCGCCAGACCCGCGCCAAAGCCCAGATAGATAAAGCAGATGTTGAACGGCGTGTTAAAGCCGATGCGGTCCGCCAAATTGGACAGCGTGAACATCAGCATCTGGAACGGCACGACCATCGAGAACACGAACAGGTAATAGAAGAAGTTCGAGATCTTGTTATTGACGCGCACCACGTACCAGGCGCACATGGAGCAGCACACCAGAATCAGCACGACCGACGTGACCGTGATGATGAGCGAATACATAAACGCCGAGGCAAAGCCCTGCTCGTTTAAGGCGTGCACATAGTTTGCAAAGCCGTTGAACGTCTCGGGCGTGAGCAGATCGAACGCCGTGGTGGTGCTGATTGCGGTCCCCTTCTTAAAGGAATTGAGCGCAATCATGAACACGGGGTAGATCCACGCGAGCGACAGAATCGTAAAGAAAATCGAGAGCGCGCGGTTGATAGCCTTATCGCGTTTCATTACTGCTGCACCTCCTTGGACCTCGTGGCCTTAAGCTGAATCATAGAGATAGCGACGACCAGGATGCAGAAGATGACTGCCTTGGCCTGGCCAATGCCCTGCCATGCGATGCCGGCACGCGAGTAGAACGTGTTGTAGATGTTCAGGGCGAGCATCTCGGTGGAGTGCGCGGGAGCGCCGCCGGTAAGGGCGAGGTTCTGGTCGAACAGCTTAAAGCCGTTGGTGATGGACAGGAACAGGCAGATGGTGATGGTCGGCATCAGGTTAGGGATCTTAACCTTCCAAAACGTCTGCCATGCCGTAGCACCGTCGACCTTGGCGGCCTCGATGTAGTCAGACGGAATGGACTGCAGACCGGCGATGTAGATGATCATCATGTAGCCGACCTGCTGCCACAGGGTCAGGATGATAAGGCCCCAGAAGCCAGCAGCAGAGTTAAGGGCAATGAGCTGGGCGCCCACGTTGGAGAGCAGGCAGTTGATCAGAATCTGCCAAATGTAGCCCAGCACGATGCCGCCGATCAGGTTCGGCATAAAGAAGATCGTACGGAAGATGTTGGTGCCCTTGAGCGCCTTGCGGGTGAGCGCCTGCGCGATGGCGAGGGCAATCACGTTGATGAGCACCGTCGACAGGAAGGCAAACGCCACCGTAAAGAAGAACGACGTGGCAAACTGCGGATCGGACAGTGCGCGCACGTAGTTCTCGATACCGACAAAGTGCGCGTTATTAATGGTAATAAACTGGCAGAACGAGAGATAGAAACCCTGGATAAAGGGAATCACGAACCCGATCATAAACGCCAGGCACGTGGGCAGCATAAAGAGCGGCCACCAGCGTTTGAGTGCTTTGCCCATAGAAGGGTCCTTTCAATATGCAGGGGGCGGGCAAACCTACGTCTGCCCGCCCCCTGTCGCTAATCAGATAGCTTGGGCAGCAACTGCTTACTCGGAAGCAGCCTTCTCGGTCTTCCAGCCATCGACGAAGGCGTTCTTGACGCCGTCCCACTTGGTGTTGTCGGCAGCATAAGCGATGAGAGCCTGCTTGAGGTTCTTCTTCCACTCCTCAGAGGGGATGTAAACGAAGTCCCAAGCAACGGTCTTCTTGCCGTCCTTGGCCATAGCAACGGCCTGCTGCGAGAAGACGTTGGTGGTCTCCTTAGCGCTCTTGAACGGGGCGGTCAGACCCATCTTGTCAGCGATGATGCTGGTGGCGGTGTCAGAAGTGACGCACCAATACATGAAGTCCTCGGTGGCCTTCTGGGCATCCTCGGAAGCCTGGGAGCTGACGCACCAGTAGTTCTCGCCGCCGGAGCACAGGCCCTGGTTCTCCTCGCCGTCGACGCCGATGTAGATCGGCAGCATGCCGAGCTGGTCGTCGGTCATACCGGCCTTGGTGAGGTCGGCGTAGGCCCAAGAGCCGTTCTGGTAGAAGACGGCCTTGCCGGTTGCGAACTCGTTGGTGGCGTCGTCACCGGTCTTGGAGGCGAGCTGCGAAGGATCGCAGGTGGAGTCGGTGATATACAGGTCGAAGATCTGCTTAAAGTTGTCGAGATACTCGCCCTTGATCTCGTCGTCCTCCTGATTGTGCTCCTTCTCGAACTCGTAGTAGAGCGGGAGGTTGGCGAGGTGGGTGGTGTAGCGCCAGCTGGAAGAGTCATCCATACCGGCGGAAGTGAAGGCACCGTCAACGCCGAGCTCGTCCTTGCGGGCCTGGATGTCATCGGCGCAAGCCTTCAGCTTGTCGAAGGAGTTGATGTCCTCGGCCTTGTAGCCGGCCTTCTCGAGGAGCTCCTTGTTGTAAATGATGCCGTAGCTCTCCTGAACCCAGTCGATACCCAGATCCTTGCCGTCGGACTGCAGCGCCAGGGAGTCGTCGATGAGCTCGCCGCGGAGCTTGGTGTCGGAAAGATCGGCGCAGTAGTCCTTCCAGTTCTTAAGGCCGGTGGGGCCGTTGACCTGGAACAGCGTCGGAGCGGAGCTCTTGGACATCTCGGACTTGAGCTTCTCCTCGTAGGTGTTGGAGGCGGCAGTCACGATCTTGACCTCGACGCCCTTCTCCTTCTTGTACGCCTTGGCGATCTCCTTCCACTCCTTGTCGACCTCGGGCTTGAACTGGAGGAAGTAGACCTCGGCAGCGTCACCAGAAGCAGAGGAGCCAGAGCCGGCAGAACCACCGCAGCCCACGAGGCCCAGACCAAGAACCGCAGCCGCGGAACCAGCAAAGCCCAGGAACTGCCTTCTGCTCATTTCGTTCTTCATTACAATCCACCCTTTCACACCGTGGCGGCACCCTTTGCCGCCGCCTTCGGAGATTGGCTTGGGGACTTGGCCCCTTTTGCTGATTTGTACAATACGCTATTTGGCTAGTTGTTTGAACAAGTATTACTAGAGCGGTAGAAAAACTTCGGTGAACGGTAATTTCAACTTGATACTTGACAAGTTTTGTATAAACAATTATTTGTTATCGGTTGCAGAGAAAACGCCCGGTCGAGCCGATGATACATCGGCTCGACCGGGCGTTTTCGCTTTGAGGGCATGAGTCTCGTCAGACTGCGAGCTAGCCGACTATCGCTTGGAGTTGACGCGGTAGTGGAAGATCTCGGGATGCGTGCGGGCATGCGTGACCTCGAACAAGATGCCGTCCGAGGTGTACGACTGGCTCTCCATGACGGCAACGCAGTTGTATTTGCCGAGGTCAAGATAGCTGCAGTCCTCATCGTTGGCAAGCTCGACACTCACCGTACGACGGCTCGCCATCACCTTGACGCCGCGTTTGTGCTCCAGATAGTCGTAAATTGACTTTGCAGCGATCTCGGGCGTCAGACCTTTGGCGATCGACTCCAGAAAATAGCCGTGGTCCACCTGGCGAGCACTACCGTTAAGGCTACGGACGCGCACTACGCGAATCAGCTCCTCGCCCACCTTAAAGCCCAGGCGACGAGAGAGTTGCTCAGTGCAAATCAAATGTTCAAAAGACTTGACCTCGGTCGATGCGACGGCATTGTTGCGTTTTGCGAACTCGCCAAACGACTCAACCTCTTCGAGTGCGCCCAGCATGTCGGTTTCGCCCTTGAGCCAAATAACGCGCACGCCCTTGCCGTGTATAGGCTGCACAAACATCTGGTCGGCCAGCATGCTCAAGGCGCGTCGAACGGTATTGCGCGTGCAGCCAAACTCCGCGGTCAGCTCGGCTTCGGTTGGCAGCATCTCCTGAAACGCATAGGTCCCGTTAATGATGCGCGAACGGATCTCGCGGTAGATTCCTTCGTAAATCGCTTTTGGCATGACTTCACCTCTAATGAATATGTATGGCTAGGCACGATAGCATTTCTTGGAGTTGTTCAAACCGATTATCGGTAAAGCACGGATTATTTACCGTCGACGGTTCCCCTGAAACCCAAATCGGACCGAATCAAAACCGTCAATGCGGCAAGCAGCCAGTCCTCTACAATGAGTTCATTGTTTAAACGTTCTTGCTCGCACAGCATGTTGCATCCGGAAGGCATATTATGCTGCAGAAAATCCAACGTTTTGGCGGGGCCATGTTCGCGCCCGCCATGCTGTTTTCCATATCGGGCCTTATGGTCGGCATCTCCGCTCTCGCAACGACTGTGGACATCGTCGGCGACCTCGCCACATACGGAACCCCCTGGTACGTATTCTGGGCTATCATCCAACGCGGCTCGTGGACGGTCTTTAAACGCCTTCCACTCTTTTTTGCCATAGCGCTGCCTATTGGCCTTGCCCAAAAGCAACCGGCGCGCTGCTGCCTCGAGGCACTCGTGGCCTATTTTGCCTATTGTTTCTTCTTGAGCGAGATCATTAAGCTGAGCGGCGACAACCTTGGACTTAAGTACCCGGCGTCTTTGACCCCCGCCAGCGGCATCACCGTCATCGACGGTATCAAGACGCTCGACACCGGCATTATCGGACCGCTGGCAGTCTCGACCATCGTCGTTGCGATCCACGACCGCTTCTACGACGCCAAGGTTCCCGATTGGCTCGGTACCTTCTCGGGCTCCTCGCTGGTCTATCTCATCAGCTTTTTCGCTGTGCTCGCCCTCGCTATTTTCTCGGCTGTTACGGTACCCTACGTATACGATGTAACCGATACACTGCGTCACGCACTTGCAGGCGTCGGTCCCTTTGGCGTGGGCATCTTTGTCTTTTTAGAACGTGCACTCGAGCCCTTTGGCCTGCACCACCTGCTTTACATGCCGATCTACTACGACAACCTGGTCATAAACGACGGCATCTACGCCACGTGGACCAACTTGCTTCCCATCCTCTCACACAGCACACGCCCCCTCAACGAACTTGCGCCTTGGGCTGGTTACACCGCCACCGGCTGGGTCAAGCTCTTTGGCCTTCCCGCCATCGCCGCGGCGTTCTACACCACCGCCAAGCCCGAACGCCGCGCCGGTCTCAAGGTTATCCTGGTTCCCGCCATCGTTGCCTCAGTGGTCTGCGGCATCACCGAACCGCTTGAGTTTCTCTTTATGTTCACCCACCCCGGGCTCTTTTTGCTCTACGCCGTCCTCTCGTCTTGCCTCGCCATGACCATGAATTTCTTTGGTATCGTCGGCATCTTTTCGGGCGGCTTCATGGAAATGGCCGCCTTCAACTTCATTCCGCTCATGCGCACGCATGCCGGTGCCTATCTTCTGGCGCTCGGTATCGGCCTTGCCTTTAGCGTCATCTTTTTTGTTAGTTTTCGAGCACTCATCTTGATCTATGACCTTAAGACGCCGGGGCGCGAGGATCATGTCGCCAATCGCGCGGCAATCGATCGTTTAACGGATAGCGGCTTTGCCAAAAAGCAATCTCCCAATGACGAGGTCAATAGTCGATCCGATCAAGATCACGTCCTCGCTGAGCGGGTAATTCAGCTTTTAGGTGGCGTTGGCAATATTGTGGGCGCAACTAACTGCGCCACGCGCCTGCGCGTCGAGGTCGCAGACCCTTCCATCGTTGCGGATAACGCGTCGTTTGTCGCGGTGGGCGCCAAGGGCCTCATCATTACGGGCAAGACCGCCCAGGTGATCATCGGCATCTCCGTTCCCCGCGTTAAAGAGCATTTTGACCAGATCATGGGCCTCGAGCCGGGATTTGTGCCCACCACCTCGGCCTCCCCTGCCGCCAGTCCAACCCACAAGCACGGCGATATCTGCTTCTTCGACATTGACGGCACGCTCGCGTGGCAAGACCCCAGGCTCGCCCAAGACCTTCCCGAAGACGAGCGGGACCTCTCCCCCTATCCCAACGAGGCGGTTTCGCAGGCAATCCGCGAGTTTGTCGCCAACGGCAACATGGCCTTTATCTGCACGGGACGCACCCTGAGCTGCATCCACCCCAAACTACTCGAGCTGCCCTGGACCGGCATCGTCTGTCTTGCGGGCGGTTACGCCGAGATCAACGGACACGCAATTCGCGATCTGTCGATGACGCCCAGTATGCTGCAGCGTCTTGCCCCCTACTTTGAGCAATCGGGCGAGGTCATCCGTTTTGAGGGCCTCAACGGCGTCGTGCGCATGAGTGCCGATGCCCCCGATGCCCCCGGATACGCGCGCACCCTGGGCGACGCAGTCACGCAGCTGCAACATTACAGTGCCTACAAGATCTTGATGTCTACATCGCTCGCCAACCGCATCGCTCAAGATAAGGCACTTGAGCCGCTGCTGTGCTTTAACGAGCTCGAACTCGAGGTAACCGAAATCTCGCCCCGCGAGTGCACCAAGCGAACCGGCATCCAGGCCGTGCTTGGCGCCCTGGGGCCAAACCACGGCACCGTGTACGGCATCGGCGATGCGAGCAACGACGTCGCCCTTATGGAAACGGTCGATGTTGGCATCGCCATGGGCAACGCACCAGACTTCCTTAAGGAGAAGGCGGACTATGTCACCGATTCTATCGATCACGATGGCGTCGTCACGGCACTCGAACACTTTGGGCTTATCTAGCCGTCGTCTTCCGCCGCGCTTTACACCTGCGAGCCCAATTGCCTTCGCCCGCCGCGCCAAGCACCCCAATGTGGCAATATGTTGTCTGCATATTGCATCAATGCAACCTTCAGAAAGAATGCGAGAGCCTGTGTCCAGTCCGTTTACCAGCTTTTTAGCCCAGCACTTCGACCAGATTAACGACTATCTGGCCACGTTCTTTGACGGACAGGCGACCTCTGCCGATATCGAGCGCTACCTGTACGCTCCGCTCTCGGCTTTTACGGCCAACGCCGGCAAGCGCCACCGCCCGCTTATCTGCATGCTCGCCGCAACCGCAGTGGGCGGTAGCTTTGAGAGCGCCCGCAGCGCCGCGGCAGCTATCGAGCATTTCCAGTCGGGCGCGCTGATTCACGACGACATCGCCGACAACGGACAGCTTCGTCGAGGCAAGCCCTGCATGCACCTTACCGAGGGCACGGGCCTTGCCATCAATTGTGGCGACCTGGCGCTCACCATGGTCACCAAGACGGTTCTCGACGACCCCACGCTGGAGTCCGACGTGAAGCTGCGCGTGCTCCACGAGCTTACCGAGATGATCGTCCGCACCATCGAGGGTCAAGCGCTCGACCTGGGTTGGGTCCGTGACGGGCGCTTTGATATCTCGGTTGATGACTACCTGGACATGGCGACGCACAAGACCGCGTTTTACAGCGGAGCCACACCGCTTGCCGCCGGGGCCATTATCGGCGGCGGCAGCGAGGAGCAAATTGAGGCGCTGCGCGCCTTTGGCCTGCATACGGGCCTTGCCTTCCAAATTCAAGACGACCTGCTCAACTTGATCGGCACCAAGGAGGCCGCCAACAAGGACTTCCGCACCGACATCACCGAGGGTAAGCGCACGCTCGTTGCCGTACACGCCCTGTCTGATGAGCACTATCACGACGAGATTGAAGCGATCCTTTCCTCGGGCACCGAGGACCCCGCGCAACTCGCACGCGCCGTGGAGATCTTCCAGGAGACCGGCTCTATCGATTACGCCCACGCCTACGCTCTGGACCTGACCGCCAAGGCCAAAGCGGCCATCGAGGACGTTTCGCTCGACCCGCATGCACGTGAACTGTTCCTCTCCATGGCAGATTTCTTTGTGGAGCGCCTTAACTAGCGGGGGTTATAAAACCTGTCAGCAGCGTATTTGGGTACAACTTGCTACACTGTTGAGTGCATGTTTATGCATCCCTTTGCGTTGTCTATCCGACACACGCTCAAATAGTACGAATGGTACGCCGAAAGGGGTTCGTTCATGGAACCTATTACAACGGGCATGCAGGGAGCAGCCGTCGAGGACGTCCAGTCCCGCCTTCTGCAGCTCGGCTATACAATCGATGACACCGAGGTTGCCGACAAGCGCTTTGGCACCACCACCGAGCAGGCCGTTAGCACCTTTAGGCTCGACAGCGGTCTTGCCGCCGGTCATGCCGTTGACATCCCCTGCTGGAGCGCCCTGGTAGACGCCTCGTATAAACTGGGCGACCGCACCCTCTATCTGCGCATGCCCAATTTCCATGGCGCCGACGTGCAAGCCCTGCAGAAGGCACTCAACGTTTTGGGCTTTGCCTGCGGCGAGGACGACGGCTACTTTGGCCCTCACACCGAGGCGGCCCTTCAGCAGTTCCAGGAAAACGTCGGCCTGTTTGCCGATGGTATGGCTTTCCAGGATACCTACGCCTACATCAACCGCCTGCACCACGTGTGGGAGGGTAAACCTTCGGTAACCGAGGCCGAATCGCGCATCGGCTTTGCCCGCGCCGCCAACGTGCTCGAGCGCTTCCAGATTGCCGTCATCGGTGAGGACCCCATCGCGCGTAGCGTTGCATCGCGCATGTGGAACATCGCCACGGCGACGACCGACAGCAGCGGCATGATGCTTTGCGATTCCGAGGTTCCGACCGACGTGGATCTGGTGCTCGAGATTGCAAGCGATGAGCTACCCACCGACGCCGCTCCACGCGCCACAATTGCCCTCGCCGAGTGCCACAACCTGGCCCAGCGGATGCGCACCGCCAATGTCGCCGCGCAGCAAAAGCCCGCGCGCATCCGCATTGAGCTCACGGGCATGACGCGCTACAACGGCACCTTCACTGCCAGCGACGCCCAGACGCTCGCGGTACGCCTGCTCGATGGCGTTTGCGATGCCCTCGCAGATTAGGTAAACTAGACGAGTTGCTTTTGGCAACACCACACATTGGGACGTAGTTCAACGGTAGAACTCCGGTTTTTGGTGCCGGCTGTTGGGGGTTCGAATCCCTCCGTCCCAGCCAAGGTAACTGAGCGCCCTGGGCCTTCATCAGCCCGGGGCGCTTTCTTGTGGGCATGCGGAGGGATTCGAACCCGCAAGGGTGCGGAGCTGAGGAAACGCGAAGCGTTTTCCAGCGCAGCACGCAAGGAGCGAAGCGACGCAGCGGGGCGCGGCCGCCGACCAGGCGGACGCGGAATCCCTCCGTCCCACACCAGCCAAGAGCCCCTCACGTCAAGCAAATCGAGCCAACGCCGCCAAGCGGAGGGATTCGAACCCGCAAGGGTGCGGAGCGACGCAGCGGGGCGCGGCCGCCGCAGGCAGACGCGGTGTCGGCACTTGGGGACGCTCCTAAGTGCCGGCATTATAGGAACGTCCCCAAGTGCCGGCTCGGGACTATTTTCGAGGACCCTCCGAAGGACTGTGGCCAAAAAACGGCAAATATGAGTACTGTTACCGTTGTAGCTACATTATTTTCGTTAATAAAAGAAGATCTTAATGAGATTTATTCGCATCAAGGTCTTCCTTTAATGAACACTTGAGGAGATACGGCAGCTTATCTGCTCGATCGACACGTCAAATCACCTTAAATTTGGTCAAAATTACTGCTACTAAAAGAGTATCAGTACTCATATTTGCCGTTTTTTGGCCACGGCTCTTTATAGACACCCTGTACAGCGACGGTGGTAGATTTCGGAACGTGTCCGTCAGCCCCGTTCCGAAAAGCGAGCCGCATGCAACGGCCAAGCCACGACAGGCCCCGGGAGAGCGGGGACACCGGCTTAGGTTTATCGCGAGTTCCGCACGAACAGGAGGCCACTTAATGTGGCCTCCGTCGTGAGCAGGACTGTAGAGCAGGAAACCTAAGCCGGTGTCCCCGCTCTCCCGGGGCCGGCGGAATTTAGTTGTTCAGCATGCGGTCGAAGCTTCCCGAGTCGCCATCCCGATAGTCGGCGGTCATCAGAATCTCCTGCGGAATGCGCCCGCCTTCACGTAGCACATTGCGGAACTGCACGCGCGTGACCATGGGCAGATCCTTGATCGTCGCCGCCAAGTTCTGCGGCACGCCCTGGTTGGCAGCCGCGCGCTCGCACTCGCCGCCGGCCTTCACGCGACGCTTATGCTCGGCGAGCATGGCGCGGTACATACCGGCATGCAGGCGAATCTCAACCACATTGGCATTGCGAGCCTGCTCGACGATGCGCGCGCCCTCGCGGTCGATATCGCCCACGTAGTAGACGTAGTTAAAGCGATAGCCGATCTCGGCCAGATAATCGTCCAGGGCATGCGAGACGCTCGCCTTGCATCCGCCGCCAAAAATCACGCCGCCCACCTTGATGCCAAAGAGCTTGGCGTGCTTGCGGCCACGCAGCAGCCTGACGATCTCGTCGTAGGTGTCCAGGTTCTCGACCATAATGAACGGCTTATCGGCGCCCAGCGTAAAGAAACCCGTAAAGTGCACGGGGCGGTTGGGGGCGACCTTGATCGCCTGCATGCTGATGCCCTTTTCGGTCATGCGCCTTATCAGGCGCTCACCGTGCTTGCCGTCAAAAGCCTTCTCGTCGTTAAAAATCTGGTAGGCACGCTGGCGGCGCGAGGCAACCGGCGTATCGGCACCTCGGTTTTGCTCGATCCAAGCCTGGATGATTGCGATTTCCTCGGCAATCTTGCGGTTGGACATCTCGTTGTGCTGAGTGCGCTGCGGCGCCTTTTTGCCGTCCTTGCCCTCGACCTTAACAATTTGAGTCTGCTGTTCCTTGATCTTAGAGAGCGCCGTAGGCGTAGGGACAACTTTGAGCAGCTGCCTGCCCAAAACGCGGGCAAGGGCAAACGCCGATACCTCGCCGTGGACGGCCGACTCGGGCTGCTGGGTAGCACTATCAGCCGCGGCAGGCTCAGCCTGTGCATGAGGCTTACGCTTGGAATCTGCCCGGGTATTACGTTCCTGCTTGGGCGCAGACGAGCGCTTTTGCGGACGATCGGACTTGGCCTCCTTCGCCGGCTGGCGCTTGACCTGATCCACCGGAGTCTCGGCCTTCTCATCTCCGTTTTGTGTCGCTGTCTTCTCGGCCGCGGCCTCGGCATTTGAGCCACGACCGCCGCGGTGACGACGACGGCGGGGCTTGCCTGAGGCGCTCTCCCCCGCCTGCTTATCAGCGGTCTGTTGAGCTTTGACCTCAGTGTCAGCCGCAGGCTGCGACTCGGAAGGTTGCTGCTCGCGAGCCGCCGGCTCAACGGTTTTCTCGGTTTGTTCGGCCTTCTCGGCCTGAGCGGTCGGAGCCGGCTCGCCCTTCTCCTGACGCCTTACGGGATACGCGCGCCTCGCAAAACCACGTCCGGGACGACATGAGCCCGGGGCCTTCTTGGCAGACTCCTCAACATCGTCTGCGGCCTCGGAAAGCTCTTCAACCTCATGCGCGACATCCTGCTGCGCAGCCTTAAAGTGGGCACCACGGCGACGCTGGGGCTCCTGGGCCTCCACGGGCTTTTGCTCCTTCGCGGGCCTCTGCGACTCGGCAGCAACCTCGTTCTCAACAGCCTCGGCATCCGTCTCACCCTTTCGAGCAACGGCGCGACGGAAGCGCTCCTGCTGGGCGCGACGCTGCGCATCGCGCTTGCCACCCCCGCCAAAACCGCCGCGCCCTGCCTTGGCCGTAAAGGCACGCACGACGTTCTCATCGAGCAACTCATCGGTATCGACATGCTCACGCGGAGCAACTTCTTCCACAGCAGGCACGTCAGCGGAATCCTCGACGACAAAATCTTCGACGGACTCGGCAGGCTGCTCCTGGGCATCGCGGATCTCGACATTGATGGTATAGAACGCCGGGCGCCCGTTAATGCCGCTGCCCTCGATCTTGGTCACGATATTTGCCGCGATAAGCTCATCGCGCATCGCCTTGGTATCGCATTCCTTATCGACGGAGCGGAAAATCTGCGCCAGCGCGCTCGACTTAATCTTGAGCGCCTTGCGGCAGAGCAGGTCGTAGGCAACCAGCTTGGCGCGCTCGGCAGAAAGCGATGTCTGGCTGCTCAGACGCTCAGCCAGAGCATCGACATTGTTTTGATTATCGGAATATACCGTCTTGGCCACGGGGCCCCTTTCATATGCACACATATACGTCCATATGGTACAACGCACGAGCCTATCCACGCAAAACATCTGCGAGAACGCCCTTGCACCACCTGTTCTCACAAGAAAAAAGACCGGGTCCGCTTGATTGCGGACCCGGTCTTTCCGAGTCAAATAGATGGGAGATTCAACCCGTCCGACCGACTAGGCCTTGGCGGCCTCGGCGTCGGCAGGAGCTTCAGCGGCAGCGGCGCGACCGTACTCGGCCTTGCCCATCTCGGACCACTCGGGCTCCTCATCAGGCATGGAGCCGGCCTCCTTGCCGAAGAACTCCTTGAGGCAGTTGACGGCGACGATGAGGCCCAGGACCATCAGCAGGACGGCGAAAACGAGCTGCAGGCCCTTGGTGGCGGCGACGGAAACGGCGGCCGTGGTGGCGGTAGCCGGGATGGTGCCGAAGAAACCGTAGGCCTGGACGGCGGTCATGCAGCCCATGGCGCTCTGGACCAGCGAGGTGAAGGTGCAGCAGAGCAGGAAGGCGACGGGCACGTAGAGCATCCAGCCCTTGCGGCCGGTGCACTTGCAGAACACGGCGAGGGTGATCATGGTCATACCGCCGAGCAGCTGGTTGGAAGCACCAAAGAGCGGCCAGATGTTGGCATAGCCACCAAAGGCAAGGGCGAGACCGGGAAGCAGGGTGACGACCGTGGCGAACCAGGGGTTGCCGAGAACCTTCATGTAGCCGGCCTTGGACTCGATGGCCAGGGCGTCGTTGGTCTGGGCAAAGAACTCGGAGAACGAGGTGCGGGCGATGCGGGCGACGGCGTCGAGCGAGGTCAGGGCCAGAGCGGAAACGTTCATGGTCATGAAGACGGTAGCGAGCGTACCGTCAACACCGAAGGCCTGCATACCGCGGGAGATGCCAGCGGCGAAGATCTGGAACGGGGTGGAAGCGACACCGGCGTTGAGGGCGCCAGTACCGGCGGTGTTCATATCGGAGAACATGATGCCGGCGACGATGATGGCAAGGATGCCGACGAAGGACTCGACGATCATGGCGCCATAACCGACCTTGACGGCGTCCTGCTCCTTCTCGACCTGCTTAGAAGAGGTGCCGGAAGAAACGAGGCTGTGGAAACCGGAGAGAGCACCACAAGCGACGGAGACAAACAGGACCGGGAACATCATGCCGGAGGCAGTGGAGAAGCCGGTGAAGACCGGAGCGGTGATAGTGGCCTGGCCGTTAACGCCCAGGACGACGATGCCGAGGACAGCGCAGGCGATCATGACGATCATCATGATGGAAGTGAGGTAGTCACGCGGGGTCTTGAGCATCTGGATGGGCATAGCGCCAGCGAAGACCAGGTAGACCATGACGACGGCGAACCACTGGAACTTATCCAGGTAGACCGGGAACTGCATACCGACGGCGAACATGAGAACCATGAGGACCACGCCGGTGACGAACTCGGCGGCACCGGTGAGGTTGAACTTCTTCTGGGCCCAACCAAAGGCGATAGCGACGAAGGTGAACAGGATGGAGATGGTGCCAGCGCAGCCAGCGGCATAGGACTTGGTGAAGTCGATGGCACCGGTAGCGGCGCCAGAAGCGTCAACGGCCGGGGTGAACATGAACGTCTTGCAGACCATGTCGGTGAAGGCGGCGATGACGATGATGCAGAACAGCCAGCAGAACAGCAGGAACAGGCGACGGCCGGTCTTGCCGATGTACTTCTCGATGAGCTGAGCGAGCGACTTGCCGTTGTTCTTCATCGAAGCGTACAGAGCACCAAAGTCGTGGACGGCGCCAAAGAAGATGCCGCCGACGAGGACCCAGAGCACGACGGGCAGCCAGCCAAAGGCCATGGCGACGATCGTACCCGTGACAGGGCCAGCACCGCAGATCGAGCTGAACTGATGCGAGAACGCGGTAAAGGCGGAGACGGGCGAGAAGCTCTTGCCGTCCTTCATGCGCTTGGCCGGCGTGAGGGCCTCTTTGTCAACGCCCCACTTGTTGGCCAGCCAGCGGCCGTAGCCCAGATAGCCGCAGGCGAGCACCGCCGCGGCCACAACCATGAGCAAAACTCCGTTCATTACATTTCCTCCTCTAAAAAGAACTTCCTAGACATAAAAAATGAGGGCCGTCGGTTGCGCTCGACGGCCCTCATCTTCATCAGCCGCCCGTTATCGTACGGGCTAGCTGTATGTGCTAACCCGCATCAGATAATTACTACGCTGATAATGTTTAGCTGATGCGTGAACATGTCTAGGAAATCCTCTTCAATCATGATGCGAACGATCCGTGCGTGTTCACATCCCCCAGTGGATGAAAAGCAGTATGAAACTTTAGTTACCTAAAGTCAACGCAAATAAGTAATGAATTTTCAACTTTTTTGAATTTCTCGGTATAAAACGCCACTGACCTCGGACTTTACCCAACAAAAGTTTTTGCATGAGAGATGCCCCTCGGGAGCGGGCGGGCGTATACAAGGTTTCCTGCTCTACAGTCCTGCTCGCACGGAGAGCACATTAAGTGCTCTCCGGCTCGTGCGGAACTCGCGATAAACCTTGTATACGCCCGCCCGCTCCCGAGGGGCTCCCATCCCAAATGCGGAGCAAAGCTCCGCATGCCATCTTTTCTTTCAGCTAAAGCACGCCGGAAATTCGACGCTGGCTTGTTAACCTTGCTGGACGTTGCCGACGCCGATCCAGCTCAGAAGCTATATCGATACAGAAAGGTCCCCGGCGCTGCCCGGGCGCCAACGGCCGCATATGAACTTTATCGCGAGTTCCGCACGAACAGGAGGCCACTTAATGTGGCCTCCGTCGTGAGCAGGACTGTAGAGCAGGAAAGTTCATATGCGGCCGTTGGCGCCCGGGCAGCGCCGGGGATCGCACCTTTGCGACTACAGCGTCATGTTCGGATCGGCATCGACGTCGAACGGCGAGATTTCTCCTCGGTCGAATTTACGGCGAGCAACCTCTGCGATCATGGCGGCGTTGTCGGTGCACGCCGAAAGCGGTGGCACCGTTACGCGGATCCCCTGACGCCCAAGCTTCTTGATCATCATCTCGCGCAGATGCGGATTGGCCGAGACACCACCGCCGATGCAATACTCCTTGCATCCGGTGGCATGCAGGGCGTTTTTGGCCTTCTTGTACTGCACGTCAAAGACAGCTGCCTCAAACGAAGCCGCCAGATCGGGCAGGTGAATCGTGCGCCCGGCTTTGGTCTCCTGTTCAATGTAGAGCGTCACGGCCGTTTTAAGACCCGAAAGCGAGAAACGATAGTCTCCCCTGCTGTTAAGCGCGCGAGGAAAATCGATCGCGCGGGGGTTGCCCGTCTCGGCCAGCTTGGAGATGATGGGGCCACCGGGATAGCCCAGACCCAACGCCTTGGCTACCTTGTCGAAGGCCTCGCCCACAGCATCGTCGAGTGTCTCACCAAGTACCTCGTAGTCGCCCCATGCCTTCACGTGCACGAGCATGGTATGACCGCCCGAGACGAGCGTGAAGATAAACGGCGGCCTGAGATCGGGCTGCGCCAGCAAGTTGGCAAACAGGTGCCCCTCCAGATGGTTGACGCACACGAGCGGCTTGCCGGCGGCATAGGCAAAGCCCTTGGCGAAGGCGACGCCCACTACCAGAGCACCCACCAGGCCCGGACCCTGTGTCACGCCAACAGCGGCGAGTTCGCTCGGCGCGATGGCTCCACCCTCAAGACCAAGCGATGCTGCGGCATCCTCGAGCGCCGCATCCACGACACTCACAATCACCTCAACGTGTTTGCGCGAGGCGATCTCGGGCACCACGCCGCCAAAGCGGGCGTGAAAATCAATCTGTGTCGACACCTGGTTGGCCAGCATATTGCCATCCGCATCGATAATCGCCACGGCCGTCTCGTCGCAGGAGCTCTCGATAGCGAGCACTAGGCGGCGGCGCTCAATTTCGGCACGCTCCCCCTCGGAGCGCCCAGGCGCAGGCAGCGGCCATACGCGCTGCTCTGCCGCCGTCGGCTCGGGCGAAGCATTGTCGACCGGAAGCACCAGGGGCAGCGGAGCCGTCATGACGATGGCGTCCTTGCCGGCACCATAGTAGCCGCGGCGACGGCCAGCCTCGGTAAAGCCCAGAGCGTTATAAAGCGCGGCCGCTCCCTCGTTACCGTCCTCGACCTCGAGCGAAGCCGTAGTGCAGCCGAGCATCTGGGCATCATAGCTCACATGCGACAGCAGCTTGCGGGCAATGCCCTCACGGCGATGTGCCGGGTCGACGGCGACATCCAGAATCTGCACATCACCGTCCACGACCATACCGCCGGCAAGGCCCAGCAGCTTGCCGTCGTCGTGTGCCACCCACCAACTACGCGGCGCAGCGACGTCCTCGCCCAGTTCGGACAGGAACATGCCCGGCGTCCACGCCTTGTGTCCGGCACCTTCAAAGCAGGCAGCCTCTAGCGCGCTCGCGCCCTCGGCATCCGCCGCGCCCATGGGACGGAACTGCAGATGACGACCGGCGAGCTCATCGGCAACGCCCGTAATTTCGCTCTGTGCACTCTCAGCAAGACCAAGACGCTTGCGCTCGTTTTCCTCGGCATCCGAAAGGCGCGTGTAAATCGGCAGGACGCGGGTCGGATCGCCGTCACCCGCAGCGTGCGCGAGCAGCAAGCCCTCGCCCGAAGGCCACCACAGGTCGCGCTCCACGCAGCGGGCGGCCTCGTCCTCACCCAGCAGCTTGCCATAGCGCACGAGACCGTCACCGGTCAGCTGAACCTGGCCCCAGTCCGCTGCTTGGCGCCACTCATCGAGCGCCACGGCGGCCTTGACCACGTGTTCGCGCTCAAATTGACGCTCGGGACCCTCATCGACCAGCATATACAGCGCCGGATATACCTCACCGCGCATAGCATCGGCCAAGATACCAAGCTTGCCGCGCACGCCAGCCTTCCACGCCGTCCAAGCGCAAGCGTCGAGCGTCGACACGCCCAGCAGCGGAACATTGGCACCACGCGCGAGGCCCTTGGCAGTGGAGATGCCGATGCGCACACCCGTAAAGGACCCCGGGCCGCGGCCGACCACATAGCAACCAACATCGCTGCGATCCAGACCGGCTTGAGCCAGCACGCCATCAACGGTATTCACGAGCTCAACGTTGGCGTGACGGCGACACATGTGGTCGCCACTCACGAGCTTCGTCTCGCCCGTCTGCCCATCAATCCAGCTTGCCGCGCAGGCAAGCATGTCGGTCGAGGTATCGAGCGCCACCACCAGCGCGTTGTCGTTATGCAAGCTCATCTTGTACAGCCTTATCAATCAAATGGGAAAGCTCCATTGCGCGGTCACCGTGCGCCTCAAGCGTTATCGTTCGCACATCGCTGTCGCCCTCATCACGCTTGAGCGTCACCGAAAGATACTCATCCGTCAGCTCGTCCTGGAATTGTTCGCCCCATTCCAGCAGGCAAGCACCCTCATAGCCCAGCACATCGAAAATGCCCGTATCCTCGAGCTCGTAGGCATGCTCCAGGCGGTATAGATCAAAGTGAAACAGCGGAATACGACCTTGATCGTGGACGGCCATGAGCGCAAACGTAGGGCTCGTAACCATATGCCCATCGCCCAGCCCGCGCGAGACGCCCTTGGTAAAGTGAGTTTTGCCCACTCCCAGGCCACCGGTCAGGATGAGCACATCGCCGTCCTCAAGGCACGGTGCAATTAGCTCGCCAAAGTACTCCGTATCGGCAGCGCAAGTCGTTTTGTAAGTACCTACCCCCAGGCGCTCCAGGGACATATATGCTCCTTATTATTCCGAGGCGTCCTCTGGTGCGGGATGTCGCTCCAGATAGTCGCCCAGCATCTTAAAGTCTTCCTCCAGTAGCTCCTGCCACGCCGGATTGCGTAGCGCTGCTGCCGGATGGAAAGTGGGCATTACTACAAAATGCCCCATCTGGTGGAACCTGCCGCGCAGCTTAGTAATGCCAATCTCGGTCTTAAGCACAAAGTGCGTCGCGGGGTTGCCGAGCGTCACAATAATATCGGGCCAGATGCTTCGAATCTGCTCGCGCAAAAACGGTGAGCAAGCCAGCACTTCCTCGGGGCGCGGATTGCGGTTTCCCGGCGGGCGGCACTTAAGCACGTTGGCAATGTAGACGTCTTCGCGTTTGAGCCCCGCCAGCGACAAAATGCCGTTGAGGTCCTCGCCTGCCGCCCCCACAAAAGGCTCGCCCTGCAAATCCTCATTACGGCCCGGCGCCTCGCCAATAAACATCACGCGAGCGCGGGGGTTTCCCACGCCAAACACGATGTTGTGGCGCGACTGGTAAAGCTGGCAAAGGTGACAATCGCCCAGAACGGCCTCGATCTCCTCGAGTGCGACCTCACGCGGCGCCTGATGGCTATGGCCGGGAATGTGCATGACGCCCATAGCGACTCCTACACGTAGACCTTGTCGAGACGCATACCAAAGCCGCAAGCGACCTCGTAGTTAATCGTGCCGCGTAGGCGCGCCATCTCGTCCATGGTAATCTCGGCATCTCCATCGCGGCCGACAATGATCATCTCGTCACCATACTCGGCCTCGGGAATCTCATGCGCCGGGTTGGACTGAATGGCGACCATAAACTGGTCCATGCAGATATTGCCCACCTGACGCACACGCTCGCCGCGATACAGCACGTCCATACGATTGGAAAGCGTACGCGAAAGGCCATCGGCATAACCGATCGGAAGGGTGCAGATCTGAACGCGCGTGCGCGGTACGCGGTAGGTAAAGCCGTAGCCCACGCCCTCGCCCATCGCAGGATGCGCCACGCGCGTCACACGCGCGTGGACGCTCATGACGGGATCAAGCTGCATCACGCGACCACTCAGCTCACATGGCTGCAGACCATACAAACCGATGCCGGCACGAATCATGTCAAAGTGCATTGAAGAATCGAGCATCGAGGATGGCGTATTGGCACAATGCACGATACCGCATTCAAAACCTGCGTCCTTAATGGCCTGAACGGCCTCGGTAAAACGCTGGCACTGCAGCTTGTAGTCCCAACCCGAAGGTTCATCGGCCGTGGCAAAGTGCGTAAATACGCCGTCGCACTGAATACCGCGATGGAAGCTGATGCCGCGGACAAAGTCGAGCACCTGCGTGTAGTGAACGCCGATACGATTCATGCCCGTCTCGATGGCGAGATGATACTTGCCCACTTTGCCCGCCGCGACGGCACATTCGCCATACGCAAGAGCAAAGTCAGACGTATAGACCGAGGGCATGATATCAAACTCGAGCAACGTCGGAATGGCCTCGATAGGCGGCTCGCTTAGGATGAGGATGGGTTTCGTAATCCCGCCCTGTCGGAGCTCAACGCCCTCGTTAACCGTCGCCACGGCAAACATGTCGGCACCGGCCGAATACATGATCTTGGCGCACTCAACAGCTCCATGACCATAAGCATCGGCCTTGACCACGCAGCACAGGCGCTGACGCGGATTCAACAAGTTCTTATAGGCCCTCGTGTTGCGACGGAGCGCCCCGCGGTCGATCTCGACCCAGGACCAGCGCGTCAAATCGGCTTTATTCATGATTAGTCATCCGACCCTTCGTCCATGATTCCCAGATCTTCGAGCGCATCCTTTGCCGCCAGCTCCATGGCAGGACCGATCAAGTCGATAAGATCGGTTGCGATAACGCTCTTCTCACCATACTTCGTCGCCGCGGCAAAACCGGCGTAGCTGTGAAGTGCGACGGCGTACGAATACAGCAACTCCCAACGATCCATCTCGTCGCGCATGGTGGCAAGCGTGCCGGCCAAAATACCCGCCAGAACATCACCCGAACCGGCAGTTGCCAGAGAAGCCGGACCCGAGAGTGGCAGCAGCACGCGCTCAACACCACAGATAGCCGTCGTCGGCCCCTTGGCAATGACCACCAGATTGTCGGAGCCTGCAGCCCAAACAACCTTCTGCGCGGCCGCAATCGCGGTACTAAGGTCGTTCACCTCGTCACCGGCAACCAGGCGCGAAAGCTCACGATAGTGCGGCGTCATAACCAACGGCTGCTCGCGGCGATACATCTCGGGGTTACTATCAATACCGTCAATGGCAATCTTAGCAAGGCAGTTGAGTGCATCGGCGTCCAAAATTAGCGGTACATCAAGCTCGAGCAAGCCCGAAACCACCTGCATAGCGCCGGCAGACGTCGTCATACCGGGACCGCACAGCACGCAGCTGTACTTCTTTGCGATCTCGCACACCGTCATGCGCGCAGCGGCGCCAAAGGAGCCGCGGGAATCAGACGGAATAGCAAAGACCGGAATCGAAGGAAGTGCCATGCGAATGAGATTGGCGCAGGCGTCAGGAGCCGCGACTGCTACGTAACCAGCACCCGCGCGAGCTGCAGACTTGGCCGCCATAATGGCAGCACCAGGATATTGCGCAGATCCGGCGACAATAAGCACGGAGCCACGGGAATACTTATCGATATTCGATGGTAGCGGAGCAAAGTAATCAACTAAGTCACCGGGCTCGACAATCTCGGCGGCGTGGTCGACATCATCGATGACCTCGTCAAGACGGTCGTAAAGATTGCCGCAGATCAAATCGCCAGCATACTCAGGACCATCAGCGCTATACAGACCAATCTTGGGCGCAATCATCGTCACCGTGCGCTCGGCACGAATGCAGTCGTCATCAACAACGCCCGTCTCGGCATTCAGGCCCGAGGGGACATCAATGGATACGACACAATCGGCGCATTCATTGACCGTAGGAATCCAAATGGAGAACGGCGCACGCAGATTCCCGTGGAAACCGGTACCAAAAATGGCATCGACAACAACATCGGCCTTATCGATCAAAACCTCGAGTTCGTCACGCGAGGGACCGACGCAAACGTGCACATCGCGGCCGGCAGTTCGACGAGCAACATGACGTGCCAGAGCAGCAGGAATCTCATCCGGCTCAACCGGAGAAACGATATCCACGTCCACACCCTTGTGGCTCAGGATATCGGCGGCAACCCAACCGTCGCCGCCATTATTACCAAAACCGACCAGAACGAGAACCCGATCGGGATTGAGCTTCAAGACCTCGTTGGCGGCAAACTCACCCGCTAGCTCCATAAGCTCGGCCTTCGAAGTCCCTTCGCGTTCGATGATATCCTCGAGACGAACGACTTCTTCGGTACTCAAAACCGGTTTCATCTATGCTCCTAGCGTATCTTGCGAAGCATCGCCCAGGTGCTCCGTCAATGCTGAATTCTGCAGCTGCTCGAGCTCATCTAATACAGAGCGAGCCTCTTTAAATGTCTGCGCAACGCGTTTCTTGGTGCTCACCTTTTCATCTTTTGGCTTAGGCCGAGCATCTTCGGTAATCGCGATGGCATTCGCAACGGCCAAGTCTCCCGTAAGCGTAATGGAAAGAGCGACCTCAACAACACCCAAATCCTGGGCGATTTCGAGAGCACGACCAGAAAGCAGAGCCTTCGGTTTGCCGAGTTTATCACGCGTTACCGAAACATCCTTGCGACCCACGCCTTGACTAAAACCCGTGCCGAGAGCTTTAAGCACCGCCTCGCGCGAAGCAAAGCGGCTCGCATAGTGAGCAGCGGGACGCGATGATGCATCGCAATACGCACGCTCTTCTTCGGTAAACACACGCCGAGCAAACGACGGCGTCTTTTCAAGAATTGATTTCATGCGGGAAATCTCGACGATATCAACGCCGATACCAGCTTCAGCCATGTTCACCTCCATATCGCACAGACTAAGTTATTGTAGCCCGTTCACAGAAGATGCGACAAACGAGGGTTATAAAACACAGCTACTATGTGAGACAAATTGCCCGAGATACAAAAAAGGGGGAGGCCGCGAGGCCTCCCCCTTCTTCAAGTCATCCGACGGCTCGGTGCCGTCCACCGGTCAGCGGCGCCCTGGCCTCCCACGGGCTGGC
>CAUHHB010000011.1:0-106134 GCA_959606035.1 uncultured Collinsella sp. | reverse complement strand
TGGCTCGCTACTACGAGACGGTCACCAAGCACAACCTCAAGTACCGTCGCTACTACCACCAGTTCGACTACTAAGAGCAAATAACGTTTGTGCAATTGGGCCTCGCTCCTATATGGAGCGGGGCCTCGTTTAGGTTGGAGAGTAACTATGAGCTATCCCCAGCTTGCCGTTATGAATATCAGCCATCGCTACTTTAGTCTTGAAGAGTACTTTTCTTCGGCGGCGGCCTCGGGCTACACGTGCTGCGAACTTTGGACGGGGGCGATGCACCTGTATGTGGACTGCCATGGTTACGATTCGCTCGAGCAGGTGCGTGAGCTGTCACAGCGGTATGGGGTTCGGATTGTGGGGCTTTGTCCCGAACAGAACAACCCCAAGCCGTGGAATATCGCGGCGCGCGGGAATGAGGCGCGTGCCCGCACGCTCGCGTACTTTAAGAACGTTGTAGATATCGCGGCGGAACTTGGAGCCGAGCAGGTCATGGTTTCGAGCGGCTGGGCATTTTTGAACGAGCCGATCGAGGACGCGTGGGGTCGCAGCTCCTCGATGCTGCGTGCGATTGCCGAGCATGCGGGAGAGCGCGGCGTGCGGCTGGTGCTCGAGGCCCTACAGCCGGTTGAGTCGATAATCGTGAACTCGGCGACCGACACGAAGCGCATGATCGAGGCAGTTGATCATCCGGCACTTAAGGCGTGTCTGGATATGGGCGCTATGGCGGTGGCGGGGGATACCATCGACGATTATTTCGATCTACTTGGCGATGATGTCGCCCACGTGCATTTTGTCGATGTTGCGGCAGATGGCACGACGCATCTTGCCTGGGGTGACGGCGACCGCGATATGCGCGCCGACCTAGATAGGCTGGTGTCGCGCGGCTATCGCGGAGTTGTTTCGGCCGAGACCTATGATTGGCGCTATTTTGCCGACCCCGCAGCTGCCGATGCGCAGGTAATGGCAGAGTATCGTCGTGCGATTGGCGTCTAGGTGGGGTTGGGTTGCGGCAATCTGCCCTATGTTTCCAAATGAATACGGCGTAAGCGGCTGCGACGGATTTTCCCCGCAAGCACTCTAGTATGCTAAAGTACCCAGAAGACCGGCGGAGCTATGCCGATCTTCTGTTCTATGCGAAGCACAGCATGAGGAGGCTCACCAGATGACGGCCACACCGTGGGGATTCCGGGACATATTGCCCGAGGAGGCTCAGGCACGCGAGGAGATCGCATGTACGGTGAAGGGCTGCTTCAGGGAGCATCATTACCTTCCGGTCGAGACGCCTCTGCTCGAGGACAAGGGTTCGCTCGAGGAAGGTGGCCGCATTGCGGACACGCCGTTTAAGCTCTTTGACGATGATGGGCGTTTGCTGGTGGTCCGTCCCGACAACACGTTGCCGATCGTGCGCTTGGTTTCGACCCGCATGCGCGCGGCCGACCTGCCCCTGCGCCTGCGCTACGAGGCGCCGGTGGTTCGCGAGTGCCAGCGCAATGCCGGCGGCTCGCGTCAGTTTACGCAGCTGGGCTTTGAGCTCATCGGTGCGGGCGACGCCGCGGGCGATGTCGAGATTGTCTCGCTGGTAGCCGAGGCCGTGCGCAAGCTGGCGTTGCCCGATGCGCGCATTATCGCAGGTAGCGTGCGTCCTTTTAAGGAGCTGCTCGCGGCGTGCGAGGATCGCGAGCTGGCTGCCGAGGCCCTGCGCTGCGTGCACGCCAATGACTTTGTGGGCCTCGATGCCCGCGTGGCGGCAAGCGCCGAGTCCGAGGCCGTCAAGGCCGCCATTAGCGAGCTGCCGCGCTTGCACGGCGGTGCCGAGATACTCGACCGTGTGGATGCGCTGCTGGAAGCTGCCGGTATCGTCGCGCCGCTGACGCGCGAGCTGCGTGCCCTGGTCGAGGGCCTGGCTCCCGAGGACGCCCAGGTGCTGTCCTTCGACTTCTCCATCATGAACTCTTTTTATTACTACACGGGCCTGGTCTTTAAGGCCTATGCCGGTGGCCTGCCCGATCCGGTGGGTTCGGGCGGTCGCTACGACTCCATCTTTACCGGCGCGTTTGGCGATGGCATCGAGGTACCGGCGGCGGGATTTGCCTTTTCGCTCGAGCGTCTGGAGGCCGCGCACACTTCGGCTGAGGACGCCGCTTCCGACGGCGACCACGCCGCGGGCCGTGGTGCCGAGGGTCCGCTGCGCATCGCCGTTCCCAAGGGCTCGCTTAAGGCCGACACGCTCGACGTGCTCGAGGCCGCGGGCCTGGACGTCTCCGAGCTGCGCGACCCCGGCCGTCACCTGATCGTGCGCGGTCGCGATACGCGTGCCGGCGAGGGCGCGGTCGGCGATATCGAGTTTGTCATCGTGCGCCCCAGCGATGCGCCCGCTTTTGTGGGCTGCGGTGGTGCCGATTGCGGCATCTGCGGCTGGGATTCGCTTATCGAGGCCGACCTCAACCTGCTGCAGCTGGTCGATTTGGGTTACGGCCTGTGCACCTTTATTGAGGCTGAGCCCGCTTGGCGCGCCGGTCAGGCCGAGCGCAACTATGCCCGCCGCGGTTCGCTTCGCGTGGCAACCAAGTACCCGCGCATCGCGAGTGCCTGGTATGCCGAGCGCGGCGTGAACGCCGACATTGTTTCGCTGCACGGCAACATCGAGCTGGGACCCATCGTCGGTATGACCGATCGCATCGTGGATATCACCGCCACGGGCGCCACGCTGCGCGACAACGACCTGGTCATCACCGGCCGCATTATGGACTGCACGGCCCGCTTCTTCGTCAACCCGGGTGCCGCGCGCCTGGATCCGCGCGTTCGCAACCTGGCCGATCGCCTGGCGGCTGCCGTGAAGGACAAGCATTTTGAGCCCGTCGCGGGCTCGGCACAATAGCGCGAGCGCGCACGGGCGCCCCCATATCCGGGCTGCGGACCGATTGGTGCCGCTGCCCGGCATCTCGTTTTCCAAACGCAACCTCGACCGATAGGGGATACCGATATGAAGACCATCAAGCTTGCTCCCGGTGAGCGCCTCGTTACCAACCAGCTCAACCGCAAGGGTGTGCTGCCGCAAAACATCGTCGACGCCGCCCGCGATATCGTGGCCAACGTGCGTGCCAACGGCGATGCTGCGGTGCGCGATTACTGCCAGCGTTTTGACGGTGTCGAGCTGCAAAGCTTTCGTCTGCCGCAAGAACAGATCGATGCTGCGCTCGAAGGCCTCGACCCGGCCTTTGTCGCCGCGCTCGAAAAGGCCGCGCGCCAGATTCGCGAGTTTCACCAGCGCGAGGTCGAGCAGGGCTGGTTTACCACGCGTCCAGACGGCACGATGCTCGGCGTTAAGGTGACTCCGCTCGCCGCGGCCGGCATCTACGTGCCGGGCGGTCGCGCGCAGTATCCCTCCACCGTGCTCATGAACGCCATTCCTGCCAAGGTGGCCGGCGTCAAGCGCGTGGTCATGGTGACGCCGCCGCAAAAGGACGGCCTGATCAGCCCCTATACGCTCGCCGCGGCCAAGCTCGGCGGCGTGGACGAAATCTATATGGTGGGCGGCGCCCAGGCCGTGGCCGCGCTGGCATACGGTACCGAGACCATTCCGCGCGTCGACAAAATCACCGGCCCGGGCAACGCCTTTGTCGCCGCGGCCAAGCAGATTGTCTCGGGCGACGTGGGCATCGACATGGTCGCCGGCCCCTCCGAGGTTTGCGTGCTGGCCGATGCCACGGCCAAACCCATGGTGGTCGCGGCCGACCTGATGGCCCAGGCCGAGCACGATCCGCTGGCCGCCTGCTATCTGGTGACCTGCGACGAGCAGTTTGCGCGCGAGGTCGAGGCGGGTGTCGACATTCTGGTGGCGCAGTCCCCGCGCGCCGAGATCACGCGTGCCTCGCTCGATAACGAGGGCACCATCGTGGTTGCCGCCGACATGGCTGCCGCCGTCGAGGCCGTGAACACCGTGGCACCCGAACACCTTGAGCTGCACTGCAAGGACGCGATGGGCCTGCTCGGCGGCATTCGCAACGCCGGCGCCATCTTTGTGGGCGCTTGGAGTTCCGAGCCGCTCGGCGATTACGTCGCCGGCCCCAACCACACGCTGCCGACCGGCGGTACGGCCATGTTCTCCAACCCGCTTTCGGTCGAAGAGTTCGTTAAGCGCTCGAGCGTCATTTGCTATACGCCCGAAGGTCTGCTCTCCGACGCTCCTGCTACGCAGCGCCTGGCCGAGGCCGAGGGCCTGTGGGCACACGCTCTTTCGGCCGCCCTGCGTCGTCGCGTGCTGGAACAGGGCGAGGATTCCGTGAGCGCCGAGTCGCTGGCGGCGGCCGACCTGACCAAGGTTGCCTGGCCGGGCGACGCCGCGGCGACGGTTGCCGAGGGCGTGGACCTGGCGGCTACAAGCGCGGATGGCGCTGACGCGACCGGCGGGGAGGCCTAATATGGCCGAGCTGACGCCTCGCATGAAGGAGTTCGTCCAGCCCTACTTGGCCGGCATCGAGCCCTATGATCCCAACTTTACGCCCACGCGCATCAACCTTTCGGCCAACGAGAACACCTATCCCGTGCCGGCCGGCGTGCGCGAGGCGGTCGACGCGGCGCTCGCCGCCACGCCGCTCAACCGCTATCCCGACCCCATGTCCAACGACCTGCGCGACGAGCTTGCCGCTTGGCATGGCGTGGCACGCGAGAACATCTGCGTGGGCAACGGCGGCGACGAGCTGCTCTATAACTACCTGCTGGCGTTTGGCGGCGCGGGGCGGACCCTGCTCAACTGCCCGCCATGCTTTAGCGAGTACGCATTCTTTGCGTCGCTCTGTCAGACCGAGGTGCGCGATGTTTGGCGCGACCCGGTGACCTTTGAGCTCGACCAGACGGCCGTGCTCGCGGCGGCGCCCGAGTGCAGCCTGGCGATCGTGACCTCGCCCAATAACCCCACGGGCGACGTGGCGCAGCTCAACTTTGTCGCGGCCCTGTGCGATGCCTGCCCCGGCATGGTGATGGTCGACGAGGCCTACGTTGAGTTTGCCGACGATTCGTTTGGCGCGGCCACCACGGCGCAGGGGCTTATCGCCGAGCATCCCAACCTGGTGATTTTGCATACGCTGTCCAAGGCGTTTGGCGCCGCCGGCACGCGTCTGGGCTATGTGATTGCGGCGCCCGAGGTCATCGACGTGTTCGCGGCGATTCGTCAGATCTATTCGGTTAATGTGCTGAGCCAGGCGGCGGCGCTTGCCTGCGTGCGTGCCCGCGATGCGTACGCGCCCGTGGTGGCACAGGTTGCATCCGAGCGCGAGCGCGAGCTGGCCGCCCTGCGCGCGATGGCTGCCGAGGGCCTGCCCGTGGAGGCATGGCCGAGCGCGGCGAACTTTGTGCTCGTGCGTACGCCACATGCCACGCGCGTGCGCGAGCGATTGCGCGACGAGTATTCGATTTTGGTGCGCGACTTTAGCTATGCGCCGGGGCTCGCGGACTGTCTGCGCATTACCGTGGGTACCCCGCAGGAAAACGACGAGGTGCTGGCTGCGTTTGTCGCGCTGGTGAAGGAGGAGATGTAGATGGGCCGTTATGTCGAGGTGACCCGCAAGACGGGGGAGACCGACATTGTCGTCAAACTCGACCTGGACGGGAGCGGCGTGTGCGATATCTCGACCGGCGTGCCGTTTTTCGACCATATGCTCAACGCCTTTGGTCGCCATGGTCTGTTCGATTTGACAGTACATGCGGTAGGCGACGTGGAAGTCGACGCGCACCATACCGTTGAGGACACGGGCATTGTACTGGGCGAGGCGTTTTGCCAGGCGCTGGGCGATAAAGCGGGTATTACGCGCTTTGCCGACGCGGCGATCGCCATGGACGAGACGCTCGTGATGGCCGCCGTGGATATCTCGGGCCGCGGGCAGGCCTACTGCGAGTTGCCCGTACCGACCGAGCGCGTGGGCACCTTTGATACCGAGCTGGCCGTCGAGTTCTTCTATGCCTTTGCGCGCGACGCCAAGCTCACGCTGCACGTGCGTGAGCTGGCGGGCGGTAACTCGCATCACATTATCGAGGCGGCCTTTAAGGCCGTGGGCCGCACGATGCGCCGCGCCTGCGAGTTCGATCCCCGCGTGCAGGGCATCCCCAGCACCAAGGGCTCACTGTAACCGCCACAAAGGCAAATACCACCACAAAGGGGACAGGCACCTTCGTGGTGGTTTTGGATGATGGGAAGAGGAGGGTCGCGTGGGCGAACCGAAGATCGTGGTGGTCGACTACCACAAGGGCAACTTGTCGAGCGTCGTGCGCGGGCTTGCGCGCGCCGGTGCCGTCGCCTGCACGTCGGACGACCCGGAGCAGATCCGCAACGCCGACGGCCTGGTCATCCCGGGTGTGGGCGCGTTCTGTGACGCGATCGCCTTTATGCGCCAGAGCGGCGAGGCGGACGCGGTGCTCGATGCCGTCGCCGCCGGAACTCCGCTGCTCGGCATCTGCTTGGGCCTTCAGCTGTTTTTTGAGCGCGGCGACGAGGGTGTGCCGGCGGACGAGGGTGCGGACGCGGACGACGATGCCTCCGAGCAGGTCGGCGGCCCCTGGGTCGATGGCCTGGGCATTATGCGCGGTTCGTGCACGCGCTTGGAGTCGAGCCGCCTGAAGGTGCCGCACGTGGGCTGGGACCAGGTGCACATGACGCCCGCCGGTGCGGCCGACCCGCTGCTCGCCGGTTTTGCCGAGGGTGTCAACATGTATTTCACCCACAGCTATGCGGTGGCCGACGATGCCGATGCCGCCGATGTGCTGGCGCGCACGCACTATACGCGGAGTTTCCCGTGCATCGTGCGCCACGGCAACGTGTGGGGCTGCCAGTTCCATCCCGAGAAATCCTCCGCGCTGGGTCAGCGCATCCTTAAGAACTTCGTCAACATCGTCGAGGAGGGCGGCCGATGATCCTGTTTCCCGCAATCGATCTGATCGGCGGCAAGGTCGTGCGCCTGGAGCGTGGTGACCGCAGCCGCTGCAAGGTATATTCCGACGATCCCGTGGCCGTCGCCCGCTCGTTTGCCGAGCAGGGCGCGAGCTGGGTGCACGTCGTAGACCTGTCCTCTGCCTTTGGCGAGGACGAGGGCGCATGCGCTGCCAACTCGGCGGCGATCAAGGCCATCTGCGGCGTCGACGGTCTGTCCGTGGACGTAGGCGGCGGCGTCCGCTCGCTCGCGCGCATCGACGAGCTGGCCGGCTATGGTGCTCGCCGCATTGCGCTGGGCACCGTGCTGGTGACCGAGCCGGGTTTTGCCGAGGTGGCAGCCCAAGGTTTTGGCGAGCTGTTGGTGGCTGACATTGCCGCGCGCGACGGCCAGGTCAAGGTGAACGGCTGGCGCGACGGCGCGGGCGTGGCGCTCGACGATGCCGTGGCGCAGCTTTCCGAGCTGGGCTTTAGGCATCTGGTGTATACCGACATCGCGCGCGATGGCATGCAGACGGGCATCGATGTGGCGGCGTATCGCCATGTGGCCGAGGTCGCGGGTTTTCCCGTCGTGGCTTCGGGCGGCATCTCGGCGCTCGACGACATCCGCGCACTGGCCGCGGTGGGTGAGGGCGCGATTGAAGGTGCCATTACCGGTCGTGCGCTCTACGAGGGCAACTTTACGCTGGTACAGGCGCTGGCCGCCGCCCGAGGGGAGGAATAGCCCATGCTTACCAAACGCGTGATTCCCTGCTTGGACGTCAAGGATGGCCGTGTGGTCAAAGGCGTCAACTTTGTGAGCTTGCGCGATGCGGGCGATCCGGTGGAGCTGGCCCGCGCCTACGACCGTGAGGGTGCGGACGAGGTCGTCTTCCTGGACATTACCGCCACGAGCGACAACCGTGCGACGACTATCGAGATGGCGGCGCATGCGGCCGAGGAGCTGGCCATTCCCTATACCGTGGGCGGCGGCTTTCGCGACCTGGCGGGCATGCGCACCATGGTTGCCGCCGGTGCCGACAAGGTGTCGCTCAACTCTGCCGCCGTGCGCGATCCATCGCTGATTAGCCAGGCTGCCGCGGCGTTTGGTAGCCAGGCCGTGGTCGTGGCGATCGATGCCAAGCGCGTCGGTTTGCCCGGCGCATCCGGTGCCGACAAGTGGGAGGTTTTCACGGCGGGCGGTCGCAACGCCACGGGTATCGATGCGGTGGCGTGGGCCGAGGAGGCGGCTCGTCGCGGCGCTGGCGAGATCCTGCTGACCAGCATGGATCGCGACGGCACCAAGGCCGGCTTTGATTTGGCGCTCACCCGTGCCGTGGCGCGCACGGTGCCAATCCCCGTCATCGCGAGCGGCGGCGTGGGTACGCTCGAGCATTTTGCCGAGGGCGTGATCGAGGGCGAAGCCGACGCCGTGCTGGCGGCGAGCGTCTTTCACTTTGGAACCTTCAGCATTCGCCAGGTGAAGGAGTATATGGCCAGCCAGGGTATCCCTATGAGGTTGGACTTCTAATGCTGCGGCTTGTCCAGGCACCGCATCTTGCCGCTCAAACCGTCGCTCGCGTACCAAAGTACGTGTCGCTCCTCTTTCGCGGCAACCTGCGGCACCTGGACAACCCTCGCCGACCTGTGGGGTTTCGTTTATGACTTGGGAGAAATAATGACTGAGGTAGTAGAAGCTGCTGATCTTACATACGACGCCCGCGGGCTCATTCCTTGTGTGGTTCAGCAGTATGACACCGGTGAGGTGCTTATGGTTGCTTGGATGAACGAGGAATCGGTGGGGCTGACGCTCAAGACCGGCACCACGTGGTTTTGGAGCCGCAGCCGCCAAGAGCTCTGGAACAAGGGCGCGACGAGCGGCAATATGCAGGAGGTCAAGGAGCTCTGGGCCGACTGCGACAGCGATACGCTATTGGTCAAGGTCGATTCTCCGGGTCCGGCTTGCCACACCGGCAACCGTACCTGCTTCTTTAAGAAACTCGCGTAGGGCGGGCGCTCGATTAGACGCTCGGTTACCAGAAAGGATTGAACTATGGGTGTACGCACCGCAAATGTTCAGGATGGAAATATCGGCGAGACGCTGACGGGTCTGGCCGAGGTGATTCACGGTCGTCGCGATGCGTCGCCACAGGAGAGCTATACCGCTCGTCTGTTGACCGACGTCGAGGACGAGCTGCTCAAGAAGCTTGCCGAGGAGGCGAGCGAGGTCATCATGGCCTGCAAGGATAACGACCATGACCACATCCGCTACGAGGCCGGCGACCTGGTCTACCATCTGCTCGTAACGCTCGAACGCTACGGTATCACCCTCGACGAGCTGGCCGGCGAACTCAACGCCCGCCGCCACTAGTCATTGGGGACGTTCTTAAACGACTGGTCGTTAGGGACAGTCTTTGCCAGCGCTGCCAAATAACACGCCCAATTACTACGATGAAACTGGATCTGCTGACCACGCGTCGGTTTTGAGCAAATCGTCAACGCTTTTACCTGCGGTTTTATTTTCCGCATTAAGCCGATGGTCGGAGGTTTGCGGTTCATCGTAGTAAACGGGCGTTCTTTTTGGCGGGTGGTGTTGCACGGGCGTCGGTGGTGAGCGAAACGACCTGTTTTCCTCCGTCCCCAAGGGGTCATTTGTGAAGAGTGTCCCCAATGACTAGTTAGGCGAGGGGTGTGGGTTCCCATTCGCCGGTGGGGTGGGGGATGTCGAAGGTTCGGTAGCCGCAGTCGTAGGCGTGGGCCTGGGCCGCGCGGATTTTCCAGCAGATATCGCAGGCGCGGTGCGCGTCCGAGCCAAAGGTAATGGGCACCTCGGCATGGGCAAAGCAGCGCAAAAGGCCGGTCGCGGGATAGTAGTCGCCGAGGCCCTTGCGCGGCGCGGCGGTCGAGACCTCAACGCGGCGGCCCGTGTCGTGGGCGCACTCGGCCATCTGCTGCCAAAACGGCGCGGGGTCAAAGTCGGGCGCAAAGCCCTCCTTCGAAAAGCGCATGACCAGGTCGGGGTGAGCCATCACATCAAAACTGAGCGAGCTTTCGCAGGCGTGGCACCAGTCGTCGACGTAGCGCTCCCATACGCCGCGTACGCCTAAGTTTTCCCAAACGTGCAGGTTGGTGTCGTCGTCGATCCAGCCGCAGCGTGAGTCGGGCGTATCGGGGCGCGCGGCGTTTTCCGTTCCCGCCGTACCCGCGGCACCTGCCATGGTATCGCCGGGGTCGCCAATCCAGTGCACGCTGCCCAAGCGCACCACGGCGTCCTGGGACCAGCGCTCTACCAAGGGCTCGCAGCCTTCGTACCAATCGCATTCAAAACCGTAGATAAAGGTGAGCTCCGGCGCAATCTGCGCGGCGAGTTTGCGGGCGTCCTCAAAGGCCAGACGATGTGCCGGCAAGTCGCCCTCGACGACCTGCACCTCGCAGTTGGCGTCCATGCTGGCGGGCAGGGTGAGGTGGTCGGTCGAGACCATGACACGGCAGCCGGTGGCGGCAGCAGCGCGGACGTTGTCCTCAAACGAGGCATGGCCGTCCGAAAACGAAGTATGGGTGTGGCAATCGACCAGCGGACACGCGGGCATGGCGACTCCTTTGCATTTGGTGAATCCGCTCCATTGTAATGGTGCAGCTCTCGACACGCCGCTCACGCCGGAGCTCGAAATCGACCGGAAAGGCTGCGCAGTGCGCGGTGCGGCCCCGCTCCAAAACATGTGCGTCAGCCTCCAAAACCGACAAAAAATGACATGTTTGGAGGCTGACGTACACGTTTGGATAGGGGCGAGGGCGGCGACGGACGAAAGTCACGCTTGCGCTACGTCCGATGTGCTAGCGTTTGGGTGAATAAAACGAGCCCGTGCGGAAAGGATCCGGACCGTATGCAATGCGATAGTATATCCCCGCTGTCTCGCGAGACCGATGCACCCGAAACTATCGTCAAGCTGGAGTGCGACATCGACGATGCGTCGCCCGAGGTACTCGCCTATGCCGCCGACCGCCTGCGCGAGGCGGGCGCCCGCGAGGTGCACTGGCTGCCTCTCTACTGCAAAAAAGGTCGTCCCGGCTGGCAGCTGCAGGTAATCTGCGCCCGCGAGGACATTGACCGCCTGCAGACGATCATCTTTTTGGAAACCACGACCAACGGCATCCGCCGCCAGGTTATGGAGCGCGTCTGCCTGCCGCGCCGCTTTGAGCAGGTGGCGACGCCTTGGGGCGAGGTGGCCGTCAAAGTAGCCACCCTGCCCGACGGCAGTGAGCGTGCGGCGCCCGAGTACGAGGACTGCGCCCGTCTTGCCCGTGAGTGCGACGTGCCGCTCCAGCGCGTGATGCAGGCGGCACAAGCCTCGGCACTGCGATTTGAGTAACGCGGCCGGTGGCACGCCGCCTCCAGCCCCATCAACCCCACCCGAAAGGACCACCATGAAATACCTCATCGCCTCCGACATTCACGGCTCGGCATACTGGACCGAGCGTCTGGTCGCCGCCATCGAATCCGAGCAGCCCGACCGCATCGTGCTGCTGGGCGACCTGCTCTACCACGGCCCGCGTAACGACCTGCCGCGCGACTACGCCCCCAAGCGCGTGATTCCGCTGCTCAACGCCCTGGCCGACCGCATCATCGCCGTCCGCGGCAACTGCGACGCCGAAGTCGACCAGATGGTGCTCGACTTCCCCGTCATGGCCGACTACGCCACGCTGTTCGACGAGGCCGGCCGCGAGCTGTTCCTGACGCACGGCCACGTCTTTGGCGCCGGCATGCACAACAGCGTCGACCACGCGCCCGCACTGCCCGAGGGTTCCGCGCTCGTCTACGGCCACACGCACATCAAGGTTAACGAGGAAAGCGCCGCATACCCGGGCCTGTGGCTCTTCAACCCCGGCAGCGTGAGCATCCCCAAGGACGGCACGCACAGCTACGGCATCTACGAGGGCGGCGCGTTCCGCCATGTGATCATGGAGGAGGACTAACCATGGCCGAGCATATGGCTCAGCAAAATGCCGAGGGTTCGCGCGACCTGTCCACGCTGGTCGACGCGTCGGCCGAGCTGCAACATCTGGTGCAGACCATCTGGCGCCTGCGTCAGCCCGACGGCTGCCCGTGGGACCGCGAGCAGACGCACCGCAGCATCGGCAAGAACATGATCGAGGAAGCCTACGAGGCGCTCGATTGCATCGAGGCGGACGACGTGGCGCATCTGCGCGAGGAGCTGGGCGACGTGCTCATGCAGGTGGTGCTGCATGCGCAGATTGCGGCGGACGCCGGTGAGTTTACGCTGGCCGATGTGGCACGCGATATCGACGCCAAGCTCATCCGTCGTCACCCGCACGTGTTTGGCGATGCAGATGCCGATAACTCCGACGAGGTGCTCAAGATCTGGGACGAGGTCAAGCTTGCCGAGAAGGCTGCCAAGGACAAGGCCGTGGCGGCAGGCGAGGCTGCGCCCGAGGGCTTGCTCGACGGCGTGCCCACGCATCTGCCGGCGCTGATGCAGGCCCAGAAGGTGTCACGCAAGGCGGCTGCCGTGGGCTTTGAGTGGGAGACGGTCCAGGACGTGTGGGACGAGGTTGCCGAGGAGCGTGCCGAGTTTGAGGCCGAGGCTCCCGGCTCGCCCGAGCGCGAAATGGAGTTTGGCGACCTGCTCTTTGCCCTTGTTAACGTTGCGCGCAAGGAGGGCATCGACGCCGAGAGCGCCCTGCGTGCGAGCACGGCCAAGTTCCGCCGTCGCTGGGCCGCGATGGAGCAGATGGCGGCCAACGCTCATGTAGATCTGGCCAAGCTTTCGACCCACGGCCTCAACGACCTGTGGGATGCCGCCAAGGCAAACGAGTGACCTGCGCCTCACGCAGTATTCGTTTGCGTCAGCGCCTCACAGAGAGGTCTCTACAAGCAAAAAGCCATATACAGCGGAAGATGTGCCAGCTGTGCTTCGGCATCCCACTCGAGTTGTTTAGGATGCAGCACATATGCCGTCCCGATTTTTTTGTTAAAGCGTGCGCGGAACCGATCGAGGGAGATGGTCCCGTATTTGCGCGGCGACTTAACCTCGATGGGGCTGATGCGCGGCTTTCCAGCGGCATTGGCATAGGGCCGGGTAACGAGGAAGTCGATTTCCATGCGCTCCTCTCCCTCCTTCTTTCCGCTTTGAGAATAAAAGAAGAGCCTGTGACCATTGGCTTTTAGAGATTGAGCAACGTAGTTTTCGGTCAGCATTCCTTCGTTCAATCCGATGTCGCCGCGAAGCACGGCCCTGTAAACGTCTTCATCGGTATCGGTGTTGTCAGAGAAGGCAAGCGTTACAAGCAGGCCGGTGTCTGCCATGTAGCACTTGAGGGCCGTTTGCTCCATGCTGAGCGAAAGGCCCACGCTCGGTTCGCTTGCGGCATAGCAGATATTGGCAATTCGCGCGTCTGCCAGCCAAAAGAAGGCTTCTTCGTAGGTGCGCATGCGTGCGTTTTTATCAAGTGAGGAAAGCTTGAATCGTTTTTCGTGCCTAGAGAGCTGGCCCGGGATGCCATCGAGTACGGAGACGACTTTGAATTCGTAACCGGTTGCAAAACGAGAGATATCGTTGCGATAGAGCTGGACGATTCGGCGCTTCGAAGCGTCGACGGGCGCAAAAGCGCGCTGTTCAACATAGATGGATACCGGCTCAGGCATGCCGCCTACGAGCATGTATTCGCGCATAAGGGAGAGCGCTCTGCGATGTAGGGCATCGGGGAGCGGCTTCATCTTGTTAAAACTCATGCGAATGAGATCGGCCAGCCCCTTTTCGTCCATGCCCCAAAGAAACTCCTCAAAGTCGAGGGGCTCAAGTTCCAAAGACTCTTCCTCGGACGGGATGACGATATCTTTAATGTTCTGCTTGATGCTGAGCAGGGATCCAGTTTCGATGTAGTCGTAACGTCCGTCTGCAACGAGATACTTGATGAGTCCGCGTGCTTGCGGGTACATCTGGACCTCGTCAAAGACGATAAGCGTCTCGTGTTCATAGAGTTTGACGTTATAGAAAACCGAGAGATAGAGGAAAAGCGAGTCGAAGTCGGTGCGGTAGTCCTCAAAATATTGCTTAACTTCGGCAGGTGCTTGAAAGAAATCAATGACAAGGCAGGACTTGTATTCGGTTTCT
The DNA here is from genome assembly GCA_959606035.1 of uncultured Collinsella sp. GTDB lineage: Bacteria > Actinomycetota > Coriobacteriia > Coriobacteriales > Coriobacteriaceae > Collinsella. The sequence goes on along the minus strand of CAUHHB010000011.1, from coordinate 92,109 downwards.
CCAAACATGCGGGCAAGCGTGCTCTTGCCGACGCGACGGGCTCCTTCAATAAGAAGTGCTGTTTTACCAGCGCTTTCATGCTTCCATTTTAGTAGTTTGTCATAGGCTTTTCGTTTAAGCATGGCTACCTCGTACACGATATCCAGAACTTTTATAACCTGATTATGCACGATATCCAGAACTTCAGACCCTTAGATTTGCACGATATCCAGAACTTTGCACAATGTAAAAGCACATTATTGGCTCTTTCATTCGCAAGCCAGGTAAAGACGGTATGCCGATAGAAGAATTTAATGGGGGGGCGACCTCTAGAGATGAATGCTCGGTGCAAAAACAAGCGCCCCAAAGAATGATTTCTCCAATTCATATGTATCCCTTGGCTAACTTAGGGCATAATGCAAAAAGTGCGACATGGCTAACTTACGGAGGCACACCGATGGTGCACAGTCGGCCAGTCGCTTGCATCCACTACGTTTCCAAGTGAGAGGGAGACAACATGAGCGATATTTTGGACGTTTACGGTCGCGAGGTGCTCGACAGCCGCGGCAATCCCACTGTCGAGGTCGAGGTCGTGCTCGAGGACGGCAGCTTCGGCCGCGCGATGGTGCCTTCGGGCGCTTCGACCGGCGCCTTTGAGGCATGCGAGCTGCGCGACGGCGACAAGGGTCGCTACCTGGGCAAGGGCGTCTCGCAGGCCGTCGAGCACGTCAACAACGAGTGCGCTAACGCCGTCGTGGGCCTCGATGCCTTCGACCAGCGCGCCGTCGATGCCGCGCTGATCGCCGCGGACGGTACCCCCAACAAGACCAAGCTCGGCGCCAACGCCATTCTGGGCGTGTCGCTGGCCGTCGCCCGCGCCGCTGCCGAGTCGGCGGGCCTGTCGCTGTATCAGTACCTGGGCGGCGTCAACGCTCATCTGCTGCCCACGCCCATGATGAACATCCTCAACGGCGGCGTGCATGCCGACAACAACGTCGACTTCCAGGAGTTCATGATCATGCCGGTGGGCGCCCCGAGCTTTGCCGAGGGCCTGCGTTGGTGCGCCGAGGTCTATCACACCCTCAAGGGCGTGCTGCACGAGGCCGGCCTGGGCGGCGGCGTGGGCGACGAGGGTGGCTTTGCGCCCAACCTCAAGACCAACGCCGAGCCGTTCGAGTACATAACCAAGGCCGTGGAGAAGGCCGGCTTTAAGCCCGGCGTCGACTTCATGTACGCCATGGACCCGGCGTCCACCGAGTTCTACAACGCCGAGACAGGCATGTACGAGCTCAAGGGCGAGGGTGTGGAGTACACGAGTGCCCAGATGGTTGATTACTGGGAGAAACTCGTCGACACCTATCCCATCATCTCCATCGAGGACGGCATGGCCGAGGAGGACTGGGACGGCTGGGTCGAGCTGACCCGTCGCATTGGCAACAAGGTGCAGCTGGTGGGCGACGACCTGTTCGTCACCAACACCGAGCGCCTCAAGAAGGGTATCGAGCTGGGTGCCGCCAACGCAATCCTGGTCAAGGTTAACCAGATCGGTACGCTCACCGAGTCGCTCGAGGCCATCGAGACCGCCAAGGAGGCCGGATACGCTTGCATCGTGAGCCACCGCTCCGGCGAGACCGAGGACTCCACGATCGCCGACCTCGTTGTGGGCGTCAACGCCGGCCAGATCAAGTCGGGCGCCCCGTGCCGCAGTGACCGTATTGCCAAGTACAACCAGCTCATCCGCATCGAGGATGAGCTCGAGGGCAGCGCGCGCTACGCCGGTAAGGCCGCGTTCTACAACATTCGCTAGGCACGCGGAGCTCGCGGGGGCGGGGAAGACTCGGATTCGCCTTGCTCCAGCCGGGCGCTGTTGAGCACCATTGGGCGCTGGGCCATATGGCTCAGCGCCTTTTTTATGTCGAGCAAAGGCCGCCGAAGGCGTTGCGTGTGCTCGTGCTATAACTAGAATACTTAGCGCAAACAAACCTCAACCGCACAAGGCGCACATGGATCAGATTTATGACAACAGGTACTATTCCGTCGGTTCGCGTGAGCCGTCGCCTCGCCGTGCGCGCACGGTGCAGCTCGGTGGGTCCGCCTACGCCGGTGCCGACCGCTCCGCGCAGCGCCCGACAAGCACCTCGCGCCCCAATGCTCAATCGAATACTTCGGCAGATGGACCGGTGCGCCCGCCACGTTCGTCGCATGCATCGCGTCCCTCGACTCAGGCACACGACAAATCGAGCAGGCCTTCGAGCCGTCTTTCGGGCTCGGACTTTATGCGCTACGCCAACGACAATGCGGTGGTCAAGGCAATCTATGACTTTACGCATGGCTCTCTGCGTCCGCTGTTTATCGGTATCGTGGTGGCTCTGGCGCTCGTGAGCCTGTATTTCCCCGTGCGCGACCTGTACGTTGCAAAACGCTCGAACGACATCTTGGCCAAGCAGGTCGAGATTCGCGAGCAATACAAAGATGAGATGAAAAAAGACACTGACAAGTGGCTCTCGGAAGAGGGCATTAAGGATCGGGCACGGGAACTGGGCATGGCGATGCCCGGCGAGAAGAGGATTGAAGTGCTGGGCCTGGACGATGATTCGGATTCGTCGTCGAGCAAAAAGTCCTCAAACGCCAAGAAGGCCAGTGAAGTGGCCAAAGAGATCGAAGAGGTCGGCAAGGACGCACCGTGGTACATCCAGACGCTCGATATGCTGTTTGGATTTAACGGCGTCGAGGGCCAGACGGTCGCGTCCAGCGGCGAGTAGGCGAGTAGCGCCCGGAGGGGAGCCCGCAATGACAAATTGCAAACGCTATAAGGTGGCCGCGATCGACCTGGGAACGGTGTCGTCGCGACTGGTGTTGGCCCAGGTCGAGGGCGGAGCGATTGTGGAATCGTCCAAGCATACCGAGATTACCGACCTGGGCGAGGGCGTGGACGCGACGGGGCGCTTCTGCGAGGCGGCTGTCGAGCGTGTGCTCGCTGCGTGCCGCATGTTTGTGGACGAGGCCCGTGCCTTTGGGGCCGTGTGCGTCTGCACCACGTGCACGAGTGCCGCGCGCGATGCGTCCAATGCCGCGCTGCTGCTGGACGGCCTGCGCGAGTTGGGGCTCAAACCACAGGTGATTCCGGGCGAGGTCGAGGCGCGCCTGACATTTTTTGGCGTGGCGCACGACTTTGCCGGCGAGCGCATCATCGTCGCCGATTCGGGCGGCGGCTCCACGGAGCTCGCGACGGGCGTCTATGCGCCTGAGCGCGGGGTCTTTGCGCTGGAGGGAACGCGCTCGCTGGACATCGGTTGTCGCCGCGTGACGGAGCGCTTTTTCTCCGCGTTGCCGCCCGCGGATGGCGAGCTTGCTGCCGCTGTCGCGTGGGCAGGCGAGCAGTTCGCCGCCTATTTTGAGGGCCTGCCTGTCGACTTTGAGCGCGCCGAACGCTTAGTCGCGGTGGGCGGCACGGTGACTACGCTGGTGGCTCTGGTCCACGAGCTGGAACCGTACGATTCGAGCTTTGTGCACCTACGCGAGCTGTCGCTGGAGCAGGTCTCGGCCGCTATCGAGCGCATGTCTGTGTTGGACGCGGAAGGCATCGCCGCGCTACCGGGTGTACAGCCCAAACGCGCGGGCGTGATCTTGGCTGGTGCCGTGGTGATTCGCGAGCTTATGCGAGCCGGCGGCTACGACACGCTCACCGTAAGCGAGAACAGCCTGCTTGCCGGCATGGCCGCCACCATTAACGAGGTTCTCGACGGTGAGCTACCCACCATCGGCTGGACCCCCAGCCTCAGCGCCCTCCAATAAGTTGCGGTGAAATATGGACTAAAATCGCCCTTTCGGGCCCCAAACAGTCCCTATTCCACCGCAACTCAACAGCCGGCACTTAGGGACGTTCCTTTTCTGCCGGCACCTGGGGACAGTCCTTGCGGGGCGTCCCCACAGCGCCTATGCCAGCTTGTCGATTTGCCCAATCTCCCAAAGCGGAATATTGACGAGCATGCCTTCATCTCTATATGCCGCCAGGGAGGTCCTCACACAACGCATGAGCTTGAATTTTTCGCAGGCTATTTTCAGGCTCTTTGCTTTGAGGTTCTCCGCCGCCTTGACCTCAAGCGGAAGCACGGTTCCCGCATGGTCGATGGCAAAGTCGGTTTCGGCATTGCCGGAGGTAGAGGACCAGTACGCAGGACTTTTGCCTTGCAGCAAGAGTTCCTGTGCGACATATTGCTCGGTGAGCGAGCCCTTAAACTCAGTGAAAACAGCGGATCCGTTTAGGACGATGGTCGGGGGGAGGCTGGAGAGCGCTCCAAGGATGCCGGTGTCAATGCAAAATAGTTTGAAGCCCGAGAGATCCTCATAGCTCAAGAGCGGTGCTCTGAGGGCAGAAACGCGCGGAACCTTATGAACGATTCCGTAGTCCGCGAGCCACTGGAGGCTTTCCTCAAAATCGCGTGCGCGCGCTCCGGGGCGAAGGGCGCCATAGACAAACTTCTTGTTCTCCTTGGCAAGCTGGCCGGGAAGGGATTTCCAAACCAACCTCATGCGCTCGACGATGCGGGCGGGTGCATGTTTGCCAAAATCGGATTCGTAAGCCTCGATGATTTGCTGCTGAAGCCTTCGGGCTTCGATGAAGTCGCGTGTCTCGGCGAAAGCGGAGACAACTTCGGGCATACCACCGACAACAAGGTATTCCTTGAGCAAGTGCTCGAGCTTTTCGGTAACGTTTGCTAGAAGGTTCATGTCTGCGGCAAGGATGGCGTCGGCGAGCGGGTTGCCGTCGACGGCACGAACGAACTCGGCAAACCCCATGGGACGCATGGTGAGCTGGTCGATTTTGCCGACGGGAAATGACTCGTTTTCGCGTCGGAGCGCGAGACCCATATAGGAGCCGGCTGCTACGATGTGGTATTCGGGTGCAAGTTCGTTGAAGTACTTGAGCGAGGTGATCCCGTGTGGCGCCTCTTGGATCTCGTCGAAGATGATGAGCGTGTCTGCCGGCGTTATGGTTTGGCCACTTAGGAGTTCTATCTGGGAGATGATGCGCTTGGGGTCGAGGTCCCCATCGAACAGCGAACGTGCGCTCGGCTCGAGCATAAAGTCAAAACGAATGACGTTTCGATACTGCTGGCTTGCGAATTTGTTAAGAAGCCACGTCTTTCCTGTCTGGCGGGCTCCCTTAAGCAAGAGAGGTTTGCGATTCGCCCTTGATTTCCAAGCGATAAGTTCACTCATAAGCTGTCGTTGCATATTGCCTCCCAACCCTCTCGGCTAGTATAAGGCCATATGCGCGTTTCCCTTGGAAAATGTGCGAGACAACCACGTTTTTCCATCGAAAAATGTGCGAGACAACCACGTTCTTCCATCGAAAAATGTGGGAGTATCAACCTAAGCTGCGGTGAAATAGTTCTTAAATAGGCTGGTAAACAGCATAAACAAGAACTATTCCACCGCAACTTATCATCCGTGTCGGCATCCACAAGAAACGAGCCCGCGTCTCCGGGGGACACGGGCTCGTAAACAATGCGTGGTAGGGGCGGTGGGACGTCTGCGAATTTGCGCAGCAAATACGCACCGGCCTCGGTCGCCTGCCGGCGCCCTCGCCGGCTCGCTACAAACGCTCCGCGTTTGCTTAACGCTCGCCCCCTCGCGGGTTCGAGCCCCACCGGCGTGCAAAAGAAACGAGCCCGCATCCCTGGGGGACACGGGCTCGTAAGCACTACATGGTAGGGGCGGTGGGACTCGAACCCACAATCCTTGCGGCGAGAGATTTTAAGTCTCCTGCGTATGCCAATTCCGCCACGCCCCCGTGAGACTAGAAGTCTAGCACAAGCCGTCCGTTACGCGTTGACGGCCATCGAGTGCTGGCCTGACTTTTCCAAGTACTCGGCAAACTTGGCTTCGTCGCCCTTGTTCTGGTACTGCAGGGCCAGCAGGTACTCCAAGCGGCAGCGCTTGACCGGGTCGTCGCCGACATCCTCGAGCATGCGCTCCAGCTCGGGAATGTCGTTGTGACGCTTGAGGATCATCGTGTCGTACATCAGCTGGCACTCGTGCGCGACCGCCTCGGCCTGACCGCCCTCAAAGCCCTTGATTTCGTGCAGCAGCTCCTTGGACTTTTTGCGGTCCTCCTGGCCAACGTAGTAGTTAAAGGCCTTGATCACCAGGTCGACGCGCTGCATCTTGGGCAGGTTGAGTCCCAGCAGCAGGTCGAACATCTCGCCGGCGCGCTCGTGGTCCTCGCGCAGCAGATAGGAGTTTAGACGCAGGTAGTCGCGGTTGTAGCGCGGGTACAGCATGCTGGTGAGTTTGCCGTCGAGCAAACGATCGAACTCGGCCCACTGTTTGGCGGCCATCAACTGTTGCAGGCGTTTAAACGTAGTGCGTTTTTTGACGCTAAAGAACACCGATACGGCGATACAGATGATAACGACGGCGGTCCAGAGTGTGCGGGAATCGGGCATGTTAGGATCCTTAGTCGCTCATAAAGCGAGCGGTATGACAACACGTACTAGATGTATTATACGCAGCGCACAAGCAAACTGGCATAAAAGCTCATCGAGGCTGAGTGCCATCGCTCGCTGCGGTACACTTACCTAAAGTAAACCATGAAGGGAGACATTACCTATGAAGAAGATCGTTTTGGCTTGCGGTGCTGGCGCTGCTACTTCCACGCTCGTTGCCCAGAAGGTCGCCACCATGCTCGATGCCAACGGTTATGCCGGCAAGTACGAGATCGTGCAGTGCGCTATCTCCGAGGCCAAGGATTACTGCGACGAGGGCGCTGACCTGCTGATCGCCACCACCGTTGCCCCCGAGGGACTCACCTGCCCGTACGTGAGCGGCGTGCCCTTCATGACCGGCATGAACCGCGTCGCTGCCGAGAAGGCCGTCCTCGACGTCATGGCTCAGTAGGCGCTGACTGTATGAGTGAGCAGAACGCCAATCCGGTCGAGCTCTTTGGCATGCGCGTTGCCCATGTGGGCATTAACGCCACCGACCCGGCAGATGCCCTGGAGATCGCGGAGCTGTTCTCGACGATGATGGGCCTGCCCGTTATCGAGACCCCGGTTTCGTACTTTAACGATTCGCTGATCGAGGTCATGAAGCAGAACGGTCGTGGCACCAAGGGCCACATCGGCTTTGCCGTCAACGACATCGATGCGGCCGAGAAGTGGTTTGCCGAGCGCGGGCTCGAGGTCAACGAGGAGTCGCGCGTGCTGCTGCCCGACGGCGGCACTAAGCTCGTGTACTTTAAGCGCGAGTTCGCCGGCTTCGCCGTGCACCTGTGCCGCGAGTAGCGCACAAGCTGCCATAGCTAACGAAAAATGGGGTAAGGCCACGTGGCCTTACCCCATTTTTAATGCCGAGAGGGTGACTGACGGGCTGCCGTAAAACGAAGGTGAATGCTTTTCCGCGAAGTGAACGAGTGAAATCGGACCCCTGGAGCATCGACACTTTGGAGGCACCGTTTCCTGCGGTTTCGTAAGGTTTTTCCTGCAGTTTTGGCGTCAAAAAGTGTGGATGCTTCGGGGGTCCAAAATAGGTCGTTCACTTCGCGGAAAAGCATTCACCTTCGATTCGTGAGAGACGCCCCTACCGCGGCAGGCGAATCGTAAAGCGGCTGCCGACGCCCTCGACTGAGGTCACACCAATGACGCCGCCGTGGCTGTCGACGATCCACTTGGCGATGGCGAGCCCCAGACCCGAGCCCTGCGCGCCGGCATCGCGCGCGTTGTCGGCGCGGTAGAACCGTTCAAACGCGTGAGCTGCGGATTCCTGGTTCATGCCGATGCCCTCGTCCTCAACGCTTATGTCGACCGTGCCCGCGCCCGCATCCGGCGCTACGCCAAACGAGATGGGCGTGCCCGCGTCCGAATACTTGGCGGCGTTTTGCACGATCACGCGCAGAGCCTGCTTCACGAGCGCCACGTCGACGGGCGCGTCGCAGCGCGGGTCGCTGGCAAGCAAGGCGTCAAAAGCCAGCCGATACGTGTGCTCGGTATCGATCATCTGCGATTCCTCGCATACCTCGCCGACCAGTGCGGCCAGGTTAGTATTCGCACGCCGCAGGACCGTGCGCCCGGCATCGCCGCGTGCCAAAAACAGCAGCTGTTCCACGAGCTCCTGCATGTGCTCGCTTTCGGCCTTGAGGGACGCGATGGATTCTGCCAGCACGTCCGGGTCGTCTTTGCCCCAGCGGTCGAGCATGTTCACGTAGCCCTGAATCACCGCGATGGGCGTGCGCAGCTCGTGGCTCGCGTCGTTGACAAAGCGCATCTGCTGCAGCTTGGCCTCTTGCATCTGGCGCAGCAGGCGGTTGAGCGCGACCTCGATGCTTGCCAGGTCGGCGTCGCCGGTGGTGACGCTCGGCGAGTCGACGCTTGCGCGCTCGATGGCCTGCTCCAGCGTTTCCATCTTGCCGCCGGAGAGCTGCATGCGGCCGAGTTCGTCCACGCGCAGGGCCAGATCGTTGAGCGGCGCCATGGTGCGGCGCACGCGGCGGGCGCCGCCGAGCATGTTGAGCACGCTGATGACCTGCCAACCCACAACGACAAGGTAGAGAGGCCATAGCGTGACGAGGTCCTGCGCGAGGGGGAAAGTCTTGGTGGTACGCGCAAGCTCGACGGTATAGGTGAGCGTTGTCAGGTCCCAGCCGCGCGCGGGCGTCAGCGACATGCTGCGAACGGTGGCGCTGGGGATCCATCCTGCGGTAAACGCGCCGTTGGGCAGCGTCCGGTTGTATCCATAGACGAGGATCGCCACCGCAATAACCAACAGCAACAGATCGAGCCAGACGTAGCTCATCAGGCGGCGCCACATATAGCTCCAGTTGATGGCGCGGGCGATGGAGGTGACGCGCTTGGCCTCGGCATTACGCGCGGCAGACATAGCCCACCCCGCGCACGGTCTGGATGATGCGGGCGCCGCCGGCGTCTTCGATCTTGGCGCGCAGGTGCGCGATGTGCACGTCGACGTTGTTGGTGTCGCCTACGTATTCGTAGCCCAGCGCCTCGTGCGCGATGCGCTCGCGCGTGAGCACGGTGCCGGCATGCGCCATAAGCAGGGCGAGGACGTCGAACTCGCGGGCCGTGAGCGCGATGGGCGAGCCGCCGACCGTGACTTCGCGGCGGTCGGGGTCGAGCGCAACCGAGTCAACGGTAAGCGCGGCGTGGGAGGGCGTGGCAGCGGTCTGGGTCGTGTCGGTTGCCGGGGACATTGTGGCGATACCGGCGCCCGCGCCGCCTGCCGCGCCCGCCCCAGTACCGGCGCCGCCAACGCCCGAAGCCGCCCGCACGGCCTCCGAGCGCTTCAGTGCCACGCGGATCCGTGCGAACAGCTCCTCAATCGCAAATGGCTTGGTCAGGTAATCGTCAGCACCGGCGTCAAGCCCTGCCACCTTGTCCATCACGGCATCGCGCGCGGTGACCATAATCACCGGCACATCCTTGTGCTTGCGGACACGTCGCAAGACCTCCATGCCGTTGAGCTGCGGCAACAGTACGTCGAGCAGAATCAGATCGTAGTCGCGCTCCAGCGCCAGGTCAACGGCGGTGCGGCCATCGGCGGCGTGTTCCACCTGGTAGCCCTCGTGCTCCAGCTCGAGCGTCACAAAGCGGGCGATTTTCTCCTCGTCCTCTACGATCAAGATCCGTGCCATGCGTGCCCCCGTCTGCGATTACTTGTCGTCGTTCAGATTTTGCTTGATGTCGTCCGCGGCGTTGGCAGCGCTATCCATAAGGTTGTTGATGCTGCCGGGCACGTCGCCGTCGCTGTCGATGCGGTAGCGCATGCCAAAGAACAGGCCAATCAGCATCAGCCATATCGTGGCGCCCCAGGCAAACAGCGCGACGATGGGGATCAGGATGGGGATGTTGAGGATGATCGCATCGCGGCGCGTGGCGATAAACTTGGTGTCCAGACTCAGGCGGAAGAGCTTTTTGAGGTACTCCCACACGCTGTCCATCTTCTTGGAGAAGTCGGTCTTTTCGCTCGACTTTTCGTAAGCGACCTGCGCGGCGACCATCTCGGCAGAGGGCTCATCGACTGGCGCGGACTCGGTGGCGGCATGCGCCGACGTGGTCTGGGTCTTGCCCTGCGACTCGAGCCAAATGATGGCATCCAAAACGTTGCCGTCGGCAGCGTCGAGCGCGGCCTTGGCATCGGTGTAGCTCACGTTGCACTTGGTGCGGATAGTTTCAACTTTTTCGAGGTCGTCCATGACCTGTCCTTTCGTTCGATGGGCGCGACGCCGGGCAATTTGCTCGGGTGCGAGCGTTGCGTTCGGCGGTCTGCGTTGCGCCGCCCCGCCCTTGGTCGAACTCTATAGTGCAGGTTATAGATTAAGCGATTCTTGAGCCAAGATTAATGTTGGATGAGTTTTTGGGTGGCGGTGGGAAAAGCATTAGATCTCGATGGCGGGAGATGGTGGGCCGGTATCAAGCCGGCGTCAGAAATGGGATAAGCAAGGCGTATGGATCATATGGATCAAAATCGCGTTGCAAAAGTATGAGTTTCACATATGGATGTTATTGGGTGCGTGGGCCGCTGCACGGCAGCCATGGAAGGACCTTAATATTACTTAGGCATGCGGCATTTGACGCCAGTCCTAATTGAAAGGCCAAGGGTAAATGGCTCCATGGGCAAGTGATTCTGTTTGCTAATGACCGAAAGCGCCAATCCGTCATGTTGATTAAGGTTTCTGTTTGCTTGCATGGTTCGCTAACTGCTAAAAGGTTGGCCGATTGACTGTTTATGGCATCGTTAGTCGTCGGTGTTTTATATCATTAATTTAAAATAGCTGCAGTGGCTGAATGAATATAGACAAAGGACTGTCAATGGAGTGCAACTGGATTTACTTCCCATTAAACTGTCGTCCGCCGCAGTCGTTAATGGACGTTGTAAAAGCTGTAAATAAAAATATTGAGCAGATTCGTTCTGATAAGAACAGTGAGCACAGCGATAGCGTGCTCCGAATTTTGGAGTCCGATTTGAGGCAATTTGGTTTCGATGTTGAGGCGGGGAAAAAGAAAAACGAGAAACTATCGATGCCAGTGTTGTATGGGGAGAAAGGCTTAATTGATAAAGCTTTTGAGGTCGATGCCGTCCATAGGGACACTAACACGATAGTGGAGATTGAGGCCGGGCGCGCTGTCGCGAACAACCAGTTTCTGAAGGATTTTTTTGAAGCGTGCATGATACAGGATGCAGCATATCTTTGTGTAGTCGTTCGTAATGTGTACAAGAGTGGCAACAACTCAAGCAGAGACTACGAAAGGGTCGTAACTTTTTTCAAAACATTGTATGCAAGCGGGCGCATGCCTGTTCCGTTAAAAGGCATTATGGTTATCGGGTACTAACTGCAGTGGTTCTTTCGGTTTTGGAATAGTTCCGCGTGTAACTATTTGTGTGTCGGGCACATGGCGACTTGGGCAGCGGCTCGGACTCAGCGGATGCGAACAGCATGTATGCGGCAAGGTTTTCAAATTGTTTTAGAGGAAACCTCTGCTGCTCAGTCAACATATGGCACCCTTCCCAATGCTCGTATGATTTGCTTTTGAGATTGCTTCTGTTCTTTGATGGCGGCCGCAAGAGCCCTTCGGCGTTCGATTTTGGCTTGCAGCTCATCAACCTCTGTAGCAGGGACATAGTCACTTTTGACCTTGTCGCCGACTCGATAGTTGAGATAGCAGTATTCGTGGCCCTTTATGTTTCGCATGCGGATGCTGCCCTTTGGAAGGAGACTGATCTCCTGTTCCATGAGGCCCAAAAGGCGGCTGGAGCGTGCATATTCCTCTTCTAGGACATCTTCTAAGACGGACATGGTGCCTCCTTTCCGAGCAGTTACCCTACATTCTATCAAATGCAATTATTTGTAGGGTAACTAATGCTTGTCCGCGCGGCATGGGACACTTACTCTGCCGCCCTGCTCTGTCGCAGCGGTATGAATCTGAACAACGACCCTCTAAGGAGTTCGATATCGATGGGTGACAACACCAAGAACCTTGCAAAGAAGTGCGTCAAGGACGCGGGGCCGTGCCTTGCACTGTGCTTTGCCGGCGCAGCGGTCGCGCTGCTGGCTGTTCTGGGGCCGTTCGACGTGCTCCGAAGTGCCAGCTCTCTGCACATTTGCATGGCCCTTGCCGGCGCTATGATGACCGGCGGCGTGCTCGATCTGGTTTTTTGGGTGCTTGACCCGTTTGGATGGAAGAACGAAGGTTAAGCCCTAAGGGATGGATACCCCGCAGCAATAGGAGGTCCCCATGATCTGGTTTACCAGCGATACGCACTTTGGACACGAGAACATGCTCCGGCTCGCCGACAGGCCTTGGTCGACTGTTGCGCAGATGAACGATGTCATGGTCGCCAACATTAACAGCAAGGTCGCTGTGGATGACGAGCTCTACATCTTGGGCGACTTTAGCTTTAAGATGACGGTCCAAGACGCCCATGAGCTGCGCAAAAGCATTGCATGTAGGCGCGTCCATCTGCTGCTCGGCAACCACGACAAAGACTGGACGCAGCCTGCGGTAGCGGATGCTTTTATCGTCGAGCCGCCCATTTGCGTGCTCAGGATCGACCGCCAGAAAATCGTGCTGAGCCACTATCCCATGGTCGACTGGCAGGGCATGTCGCACGGCAGCTGGCATCTGCACGGGCATATCCACAGTTGCGGCGGCGCGTACAACAAGTTCAACCTTCGGCAGGGGCTGCTGCGCTATGACGTGGGCGTGGACGCCAACGGCTACGCCCCGGTGAGCCTGGAGGAGCTCAAGTCGTGGTTTGCGCAGGTCGATGAGCCGGTGTGTTGCGTTAAGTGGCCGTGGTGGGTCAACGCCACGGGCGACGAGCAGGTCGAGCGCGATCTCGAAGCCTATAAGAGGGAAGTGGTGATCCGATGACGGTCTATGTGACGGGCGATATTCACGGCGGCCTCGACATGCAAAAGCTGCGCGATTGGGACCTTGGGGATAGCTTGACGAGCGACGACTATCTGATTGTCGCGGGTGACTTTGGCTTTCCGTGGGATTTCTCTGCCGAGGAGTGCGCTGATATCGCCTGGCTGGAATCGCGTCCCTATACCGTACTGTTTGTCGACGGCAACCACGAGCGCTACGACCATTGGACAGAGCGCCCCATGGAGCTGTGGTGCGGCGGGCTGACGCAGCGCCTGTCGGACACCTCGCCCATACGGCGCCTAACGCGCGGCGAGGTTTTTGAGCTCGGCGGCTCAGCGATCTTTACCATGGGCGGCGCCACGAGCGTGGACAAGGAATACCGCGTGCCGTATTCCAGCTGGTGGCCGCAGGAGCTGCCGGGTGAGCGCAACTTTGAGGAAGCGCGGGCAAAGCTCGATAGCGTGGACTGGAGAGTCGACTACGTGATAACCCACACCTGTTCCACGCGCATGCTCTCGCCCACGCTCTGTCCGGCACCTGGCTGGAATTACCCCGAAGTCGATCGGCTTACGGCGTTTTTCGATGAGCTGGAAGACCGCTTGGACTACAAGCGCTGGTACTACGGACATTTTCATCGGGATGCCAACCCGGCCGAGCGTCACACCGTGCTCTACGACTGCATCGTTCGCCTAGGCGACGAACTCCAGCCCTGGGACGTTGCGTAGGGGCGGGACGTTTGGCTACTCGGCCGTTACGGTGATGTTCTCCCGATGCGCGCGGATGACGTTCCAGCTAAAGTGCTCGACCAGCTCCTCGGCCGCGCGCGGTGCGGTGTCCGGCGTGATGCCCGTTTGTCCGGCGAGCCAGCCCAGCAGCGCTTCGGGCGTGCCAAAGCGGGCACGGAGTTCGCCCAGGTCCAGATCGCGATCACGCTTGGAAAGGCGGCGGCCGTCCGGCGACATGAGCAGCGGAATGTGCGCGTAGTGCGGCGTGGCAAGTCCCAGCAGATGCTGCAGGTAGATCTGGCGGGGCGTGGAGCCCAGCAGGTCGCATCCGCGCACGATCTCGGTGACGCCCATGGCGGCGTCGTCGACCACCACGGCTAGCTGATAGGCAAAAACGCCGTCGCTGCGGCGGACCAAAAAGTCGCCGCACTCGGTGGCGAGCGCTTCGCATTGGGCCCCGTACGTGCGGTCTACAAACTCGACCACGTCGTCGGCGAGGTCATCGACGGTGGGCACGCGCAGGCGCGTGGCCGGGGCGCGCAGGGCACTGCGGCGGGCAACTTCTTCGGCCGAAAGGTTTCGGCAGGCGCCGCGGTAGATAGGCGTGCCGTCGCTGGCGTGCGGCGCGCTCGCGGCGTGGAGCTCGGCGCGCGTGCAAAAGCAGGGATAGGTGAGGCCGGCGTCTTGCAGCCGGCGCAAGGCGACTTCGTACAGGTCTAGGCGATCATGCTGGTAGTAGGGGCCTTCGTCCCACTCGAGACCCAGCCAGGCCAGGTCGTCGATCAACTGGGCCGCAAGTTCGGGACGCTTGCAGCGATCGTCCAGGTCCTCGATGCGCAACACGATACTGCCGCCCTGGCTGCGGGCCGAAAGCCACGCGCACAGGCAGCTGAACACGTTGCCCAGGTGCATGCGGCCCGAGGGCGACGGGGCAAAGCGGCCCACGACGGGCACGGGAACGGAGGTGGACGGCGTCGTTGGCGCGTCCGCGGCGGGCGTTGATATGTTGCGTGCTTTGATATCCATGCGGACGAGTATAGCGCGGGGCGCGGTAGGGAAGGCGCTGCCGTGGCTCGCAAGTTGGCGACGCTGCGCATTGCGCGCGGCGGGTCTGCGGCTCAATGTCTCGACCGCTGCACATCGACTCGGCTTTATAGACGACAGAAACCCCGGCAGCTCTTCGCAACTGCCGGGGTTTCCGCGGAAAAGGGGGACATGATCCTCGAGCGAACGGCAAAGGGGCAAACCGTTTTCGCTCAACTGCTTTATGCCCTTCGACCGCAGGCTCAAACAGCGTATGCCGCGCCCACACAAAGCCGCTACACCTGTGACGGAGCTGTGAAGTGGTGTCTATCGTTGATGTAGGCCGTGCCAAAGAGTGTCCCAAATTGCCGGCAGATAAGGAACGTCCCTAAGTGCCAGACTCGGGTGGGACTTTTGTCCCATTTGACGTTCCGTTGGCCCAGATATTCGTCATGTGTGCCCGCAAACGTGGGACAATGGCGATGTTGGTTTTACAGACAAAGGATGTGCCTATGAACGCCCCCGTTGCCAATGCCTGCCGGCAGCGCCGCTTGTTTGCGCGATTCGTTTCCGTCTGCGCGTTTGTCGCGTTTGCGTTGCTGCTGCTGCCTGTCGCCGCCCACGCCGACGGCTACTCCATGACCCAAACCTATATCGGTGCCACGGTCGAGGCCGATGGATCGCTGACCGTTGTCGAGGGACGCCAGTTCGATTTCGACGACGACATCAACGGCGTGTTTTGGGAGATCAATGCGGGCACCAACCAGCAGGGCGGCGCGGCGGGCGTCAATGTGTTGAGCGTCGAGGAAGACGACACCGCGTTTAACAAGGTCGACAGCGCAAACAAAGGCGACAGCGGCGTCTATACGGTTGAGCAGTCCGACGGCGGCGTAAAGATCAAGGTTTTCAGCCCCCACGAGAGCGGCGACAGCGCGATCTATTATGTGAGCTACACCATGACCGGTGCGGTTATGAATTGGGCCGATACCGCCGAGCTCTACTGGAAGTTTGTGGGCGACGGCTGGTCCGCGGATTCCGACGATGTCGAGATGGAAGTGTACTTCGCAAATGCTGCCGCCGGGACGGCGGCCATCAAGGGCGATAACTTCCGTGCATGGGGCCACGGCCCGCTGACGGGCGACGTGTCGCTCGATGTGGACGAGCCCATGGTCACCTATACCATTCCCTGCGTGCATGAGGGCGAATTCGCCGAGGCGCGCATCGCCTTCCCCAGCGATTGGGTGCCGCAGCTTGCCGCTTCGGGCGAAGAGCGCATGTCGACGATCCTGAGCGAGGAGAAGGCATGGGCCGACGAGGCTAACGCCCGCCGCGCTCACGCTCGCATGATTGCCAATGCACTTGCCGTGCTAAGTGTTGTCGCGGCGGTGGCCTTTACCGGCACAATCGTTGTGCTCAAGCTGCGCCGTCGCAAACCCAAGCCTCTTTTCCAGGACGAATATTTCCGCGATGTACCTTCGGCCGACCATCCCGCCGTGCTTTCGGCCCTCATGAGCTGGAACGAGGTGCCCGATCAGGCATATATCGCCACGCTCATGAAGCTCACCGACGACCGTGTGATCAAGCTGGAACAGGCGACCGTGACCAAGGCCAAGAAGGGTCTGTTGGGGCGCGAAAAAGAAGAGCAGACGTATCGCGTGACGGTGAGTGATGTGGGCTGGAAGTCGGCCAAGGGCATTGACCGCATGGTGCTCAAGGTCTTCTTTGCCGGTGCTAAGCCCGACGAGAACGGTGATCGCTCGCGCACGTTTGACGAGCTGCAGCACTACGTTAAGCAGCACGCTACGCCCGTGGGCGACAAACTCGAGGACTATCAGAACACCGTTAAGGGCAAGCTGGCCGATAGCGAGTACGTTGCCTCGGACGGCATTGTCGCAATGGTGTTTTGTCTGGTTCTTGGTATCCTGATCGCCTTTGTTCCCGTGGGATCCATCTTCTTTACCGACGGCGCACAGGCGAACATTATCGCCGCGGTTATCTCGGTGCCGATTGTGCTGGTGGGTATTGGCGTGGGCCTTACGTTCCGCCGCTTTACGCCGGAGGGCGCCGAGGTGGCGGCTCGATGCAAGGCGCTTAAGCATTGGCTCGAGGACTTCACGCGCCTAAAGGAAGCCGTCCCCGGCGATCTGGTCCTGTGGAATAAACTTCTGGTGATGGGTGCGGCGCTGGGCGTTTCGAAGGAAGTCCTGCGTCAGCTTGCCGAGGCCGTACCGCCTGAGGTGCGCGAGGCCGACGGTTTCTACGACAATTATCCCTGCTACTTGTGGTACTACCATCATTACGGCAACGAGTCGCCGATGGATTCATTCGATGGCGTGTATCACGAGAGCATCCGTGAGCTCGCGTCGAGCTCGGACAGCTCGGGTGGCGGCGGAGGCGGTGGCTTCTCGGGCGGCGGAGGCGGCGGCGTCGGCGGAGGCGGCGGCGGAACGTTCTAACGGTCGTAAGCTATGGGATGGGCTTTTCTCGACAGCCGTCGGGGAAAGCCCATCCCCTTTTTATGTGCCAAAATGCGCCGATCCTCCCGCTTTTGCCCGTAGTCCCCTCCATCGGAAGGGGCAGTGGGCAAAAAATGGCAAATATGAGTACTGTTGCCGAAATGGTTGCATTAATTTGCGCTTAATTACCGGCCCCTAATGAGAGTATTTCTCGTTAGGGGCCACTTTTATTGAACATTTGAGGAAATACGTTAGCTCGCCCGGCTGACCGCCGTGTCTAAAAGCCTCAAAATGCCCCAAATCGCTGCTACTAAAAAGGTAACAGTACTCATATTTGATGTTTTTTGCCCACGGCTATTTGCAGACTCCCTAGGCTACTCATTGGGGACAGACTTAAATGACCAGTCGTTGGGGATCAGTCATTGGGGATAGACTTAAATGACTAGGTATGGTTGCTGGGCCTAGACGGTTAGGTCCAGCTCGTAGAGGAAGCTTTCACGCGGCATGTCGTGACGACGCTCTTCGCGGTTGGCGCGGTGCGTGGCCGTGCGCTTAAAGCCGTGCAGCTCGTAGAACTTCCACGAGCAGTTGGAGTCGGTGTACAGGTGCGCCCTTGTCGCCCCGCGCGAGGAAAGGTACGAGACAGCGGCATCGAGCAACACCGAGCCAACGCCCAGGCCATGGACATCGGGATCGACGGCGAGCAGCGTGACTTCGTTGTCGTGCGGCAATGGGCTGCTCTCGAGCAGGCGGTTGTTGGTTCGGATGGTTGCGCGCACAAACGAGAGATACTCGGCGCAGGCATCGGGCTCCAGTTCGCGCATCTGCGAAAGCAGCGCGCGTTCGGTATCCATCCAATGCTCGTTGATAGTGACGCCGGGGCTCTGTCCTGCGCGTGCAAGCGCAATGCCGCGCGCCTCGCCGTCAATTACCGCAACCTGCGAAAACGTCGAGGACGAAAGGCAATAGGCGAGGTCGCATGCGGCCTCGAGGCGGTTGTACTCATCGTTATCCGAATTGTTATGCCAAAGCTGCTGCAGAATCAGCGCGACGGCGTCGAAGTCTTCGGTATCAAACGGTCGGTAGAGAACCCGCGAGACCATGGTGCCTCTTTCTTTTGCGGATGCATATCGAGCACAGTTCTACCACGCCATTGGCATCTAATTATGGTGCCCCTGTGTTCCATGAACTCACCGTGCCCGGTGCCGTGCCCATCCCCCCCGCTCGCAAACTTTTTCTGCACAGCCGTGCGTTGCGGGATGCAACGTCGCGCTCGATGCGCTACATTGAATCAGTATTTTCAATGCCGCTGCGCGAGCGCTGCAGATCGACGTATCACCGACTCACAGAGCACGGCGGCGTACCAGACAGGAGGACTGCATGGGATCTGATGTGAAGATCGCACGCGCGTTGATCTCGGTTACCGATAAGACGGGTGTCGTCGATTTCGCACGGACGCTGGTTGATGACTTTGGCGTCGAGATCATCTCTACGGGCGGCACGGCTCGTGCCATCGAGGACGCGGGCGTTCCCGTAACCCCCATCGAGGAGTTCACGGGCTATCCCGAGATGATGGACGGCCGCGTTAAGACCCTACACCCCAAGGTTCACGGCGCGCTGCTGGCCCGCCGCGATTCCGAGCAGCACATGCAGGAGGCCGCCCAGCACGGCATTAAGCTGATCGACCTGGTCGTCGTCAACCTGTACGAGTTCGAGAAGACCGTCGCCAACCCCGAGGTCACCTTTGCGGATGCCATCGAGCACATCGACATCGGTGGCCCCTCCATGTTGCGCTCTGCCGCCAAGAACGCCGCGAGCGTTACCGTCATCTCCGATCCGGCCGACTACGACGCCGTCCTGGCCGAGATGCACGAGACCGGCGGTTGCACCACGCTTTCCACCCGTCGTCGCCTGCAGGTGAAGGTCTACCAGACCACCGCCGCCTACGACACGGCTATCTCCCGTTGGCTTGCCGCCCAGGCAAGTGACGTGGCGGATACCTCTGCCAAGCTCGAGATTTCGCTGGAGAAGGTCGACGACCTGCGCTATGGCGAGAATCCTCAGCAGAAGGCTACGGTCTACCGCTTTGCCGAGGGTTGCGAGAACACCGCGAGCTCGCAGTTTCCGCTCGTGGGCTCCGAGCAGATCCAGGGCAAGCCGCTCAGCTACAATAACTATCTGGATGCCGATGCCGCTTGGAACCTGGTCCGCGAGTTCGACGAGCCTGCCTGCGTGATCCTCAAACACCAGAACCCCTGCGGCTCCGCCGTTGCCGAGGACATTACGTCCGCTTACGACCGCGCCTTCGCCTGCGATCCCAAGAGCGCCTTCGGCGGCATCATCGCCTGCAACCGCGAGGTTCCCTTTGAGCTGGTTGAGCATTTTGCCGATCAGAACAAGCAGTTTGTCGAGGTCATCATCGCCCCGAGCTACACTGCCGAGGCGCTCGAGCGCATGGCCAAGCGCCCCAACCTGCGCGTGCTGGCTACCGGCGGCGTGGACCACGGCGCCCAGGTGGAACTGCGCTCCATCGACGGCGGCATGCTGGTGCAGGAGGTCGACCACGTGACCGAGGACCCCGCGACCTTTACGTTCCCCACCGACCGCAAGCCCACCGATGCCGAGATGGCCGAGCTCGAGTTTGCCTGGAAGGTCTGCAAGGGCGTCAAGTCCAACGCCATCCTGGTCTCCAAGGGCAAGGCCGGCATTGGCATGGGCCCCGGTCAGCCCAACCGCGTTGACTCTGCGCTGCTTGCCTGCGAGCGCGCCGAGGACTTCTGCGAGCGCGAGGGCGTGGAGAAGGGCGGCTTTGCCTGCGCAAGCGACGCGTTCTTCCCGTTCCGCGACAACGTCGACGTGCTTGCCGCACACGGCGTGACCTGCATCATCCAGCCCGGCGGCTCCAAGCGCGATGACGAGAGCATCCAGGCCTGCAACGAGCATGGTATTGCGATGGTCTTCACCGGAGCTAGGCATTTTAGGCACTAGAGGCTTTCCCAAGCACCCGACCTTGCCCCTCAAACCGTCGCTTGCGTACATTTAGTACGCGGCGCTCCTCTTTCGGGGCAATCTCGGGCACTTGGAAAACCCTTAATGGGATGTTTCTCTATCCCATTAAACTGTTCGGTCGCCTGACCATATCGTCAAAATAATCTCTGCAAAAGACGGTCGCTCCGTTTGGAGGGCCGTCTTTTTGGTATAAGAGGACGGAATGACTAACACGAAAGGTATGACCATGCCCCAGATTGATGATGCCGAGCTGTTTGGCAATGCCGAGGATCAGCGTGCGTACGAGGACTTTTGCGCCAATCAGGAGGCGGTCGAGAAGTTTACGCTCGACAAGCCCGCGCTTATCTGCCGTTGGCGCATGTCCAACAAAAAGGTGCCCATGCTCAACCGTCACATTCGCGCGCTGTCCGAGCGCTTGGTGCAGGGCGAGCCGCTTACCCATAACATGCTCAGCTGGGCCAAGCAGCACGTTGAGTGGTCGCTTGCCGAGGGCGATTACACCGCGCACGACGGCGTGCTCATGCTGGTGATCGACGTTAACGGCAATGCCGCCATGACGGTGGGTGAGTACGAGCCGCTGGCCGATACTTCGGCCAAGGCGCTGCGTGCCCGCTCCGCCGAGGCCCGCTCCGAGGCCGACGAAACCGGCGTGGCGCCCGAGCTGCTCGCTGCCGTCAACAACGGCGAGCTGGCCTTTGTGGCGCCGGCGGACGAGTGCCTGTGTGGCACGGCGACGCTCATAGAGCAGCTGGCCCAGACCAAGGGCATCCCGGTCACGCGCGTAGACATTCCCGCACAGCTCAAGGGCGCCTTGTTCCTGGTAAGCGACGAGCACGGCGTGGTGCCTGCCACCGACGCCGACGCCGCCGAGTCTGATGCCGCGACGGTCGCCTTCTTTGCCGACGGCTACGAAAAGCTTCGCGCCCGCCGCTAAATGATTATTCTGGGACGGGGATTAAAGAATCATTTTGGTTCCCGTCACCGCTGCGAGTGCGAGGCGGACAAAACGCCCCCGCTCGCGAACAGTTCTGTCACCTTGGCGACGTGCGTGGCGCGCACCTGCAGTTTCGCAGCCATAATGGTGGCAAGACAATCAAGAGGGGAGCGGAATCCATGGCGCTAATCTATATCGTTGAGGACGACGAGCCCATTCGTCGTGAGCTTGTCGACATCCTTGCCCGCGCCGGGTTTGAAATCGAGGCCTGCGAATCGTTCGAGCATGTCTCGCGCGATATTCTCGCCGCCGCGCCCGACCTGGTGCTGCTCGACCTCACGCTTCCCGTCAAGGACGGCCAGCATATCTGCCACGAGGTTCGCCGCGAATCCGAGGTCCCCATCATCGTCCTCACCTCGCGCACGACCGAGATCGACGAGGTCATGGCCATGACGCTCGGCGCGGACGACTTTGTTCCCAAGCCCTATAGCGCGCGCGTGCTCGTGGCGCGCATCAACGCACTGCTGCGTCGCACCGCGGCGTCAGGCGAGCGCAGCACGCTCGTCCACAAGGGGCTGGAGCTCGACCTCGCCCGCTCTATGGTCACCAACACGGCGACCGGCGACAGCACCGAGCTCACCAAAAATGAGCTGCGCATTCTCTCGCTGCTCCTGAGCCGCGCGGGCAAGATCGTCTCGCGCTCGGCCATCATGCAGGACCTGTGGGACTCCGACGCCTTCGTGGACGACAATACGCTCACCGTCAACATCAACCGCCTGCGCACCACGCTCGAAAAAATCGGCATCAAGGGGTATTTGACGACGCATCGCGGCCAAGGCTATTCGGTCTAGGGGCCGGCTATGTCGTTTGGCAAGTTCTTTAAAGATGCACTGCTTCCCGTCGCCGTGTGGACGTGCGGTGTGCTGCTGAGCTGCTTTGTGCTGACGGTCGCCGGCGCACCCGTTTCTATCGTGGTCGTGGCGGTTGGCGTGTCCTTTATCTTCGGTATGCTCGGCATCGTGATCGAGTACGCTCGCCGTCGCCGTTTTCTGCGTCAGTTGGAGCGCGCGGCAGAGGAGCTCGAGAGTCCCGCATGGGTGCAGGAGATGGTGCAATGCCCAACCTATGCCGAGGGCGAGCTCGAGTACGAGGTCCTGTGCCGGGTGGGCAAAGCCGCCTGCGACGAGGTTGCCGAGGGCCGGCGTCAGACCGAAGACTATCGCGACTATATCGAGAGCTGGGTTCACGAGGCCAAGCTGCCCCTGGCGGCGGCCCACCTGATTTTGGAAAACCTGGACGGCAGCGAAGACGACCTGTCGCGTGTGGATGACCTGGGTCGCGAGCTGGCTCGCATGGAGCGCTATATCGACCAGGCGCTGTACTATGCGCGCTCGGAAGTCGTGGAGCGCGACTACCTGATTCGCCGTTGGGATCTCAAGACCCTGGTGACGGGCGCGATTAAAGCCAACGCGCGCGAGCTTATCGCGGCGCACGTGGCTCCGGTGTGCGAGAACCTCGACTTTGAGGTCTTTACCGACGAGAAGTGGCTCGAGTTTATTCTAGGCCAGCTTATTCAGAACAGCATCAAATATGCGCGCGAGGACGGCGCAAAGATCGTGTTTTCGGGCGCGTTGCTGGACGAGGGCCTGGCGAGCGAACGCATCGAGCTTACCGTCGCGGACAACGGCTGCGGCGTGAGCGCGGCCGACCTGCCACGCGTGTTCGAGAAGGGCTTTACCGGCGACAACGGCCGCACCACCAAGCGCGCAACGGGCATCGGCCTCTACCTGGTGGCGCGCCTATGCTCCAAGATGGGCATCGACGTCACGGCGGCATCCGACTCCGGCGAAGGCTTTGTCGTAACGTTCGCCTTCTCGACGAACAAGTTCCAATACTTTGAGTAGCCGGGCCGTCTTGCGCTGCGGACGGCTATGTTCCCGAACGTGAACTTAGCTAAGGCAACTGGCGTTATGTTCCCGAACGTGAACATAACTATGAGGCTCAAATGGATCTCCCAAAACAAAAACGTGCAGCCCAAACAAAACGTGCCGCCCCAAACGGGGCGGCACGCCATCTTTTATCAGCCAACTCGCTGAAGTAAGGCTGCGAAGGCCGCGAGGCCGGGAGGGGTTTCCTAAGGGCACATCCCGCAGCCGCAACGCGGCGAGGACGTGCCCGTGGAAACCCCGCAGACCCCGCGGCCGGTGGGAGCAACGCTACTTTACGACCAAAATGTCGCAGTCGGTATTGCGCAGCAGGAACGTCGAAATCGAACCCAGAAGCGCATACTTGATCGAGGACAGGCCGCGAGCGCCGCAGAGCACCAGGTCGGGCTTGACCACGTCGAGCATCTCGTCTTTGAGCGTCTCGCGAATACGACCGGCGCGTATCATGACCTCGACCTCGGGAATATCGGGATTGGCCTTGGCCTCTTCGAGCTGCTTTTCGATGGAGTTCTTAAAGGCCTCCTCCAGACCGTTGACCAAATCGACCGGATAGGAGCCGGCGCTCTCGAGCGCCGTGGAATCGATAACGTGGCCGATAATCAGCTTGGCGCCGTTGTTCGCGGCGACCTTGATGGCGCGTGCGAGCACAAAATCCTGCTGCTCAGTACCGTCGAGTGAAACAAATACCTTGGTGTAACCCTCGTTCATGGTTTCCTCCTTGGTCTATCGCACGGGCGCGGGGCTCGTGCGTCGGGCGGGCGCGGGTGCGTTGACCGCCGGACACTTTATCTTGTTGCAGTTATACCCAAGGATTTCGGTTTAACTGCTCGCAATTCTGTGAACGGGCGAGTTTTTTGGTAAGGGTAGGCGCGGTCGCACCGCCAACGGTTGATAATGGGACATCGCCCGCATCGTCCGCAGAACATCTACCGGCGGGTGTCTAACGAGGGGGTCCCTTTGGATATTATCGAGCTTCTAAAATCTGCCTTCATGGGCCTGGTCGAGGGCATCACCGAATGGCTGCCCGTTTCGTCGACGGGCCACATGATCTTGGTGGACGAGTTCGTCAAGATGAACGTGAGCGAGACGTTCTGGAATATGTTCCTGGTCGTGATTCAGCTCGGCGCCATTCTGGCCGTCTGCGTGCTGTTTTTCCACGAGCTCAACCCGTTCTCGCCCAGCAAGGGCAAGGAGGGCCGTCGCGACACCTGGGTGCTGTGGGGCAAGATTGTGCTCGGTTGCATTCCTGCGGCGGCGATCGGCCTGCCGCTCAACGACTGGATGGAGGAGCATTTCTACAACGCTCCCGTCGTGGCGCTGGCGCTCATTGTGTACGGCGTGCTGTTTATCGTGATCGAGAACTGGCGCGCGAGCAAGCGCGAGGAAATGGCCGTTGCCGGTTCGTTTGGTTCGCGTGCTGTGGTGTCGGGTGGACGTCCCGCCGGTGCGCACTTTGCGGCGCCCCCCACGGCTACCGCTGAGGATGAGGACGATGACGAGAATCTGGACTTTGGTTCCATCGCCACGCTCGAGGACCTCAGCTGGAAGACTGCGCTGGGTATCGGCTGCTTCCAGGTGCTTTCGCTGGTGCCTGGTACGTCTCGCTCCGGTTCTACCATCATCGGCGGCCTGCTTTTGGGCTGCACGCGCTCGGTGGCGTCTAAGTTTACGTTCTTCCTGGCTATTCCCGTTATGTTTGGCGCGAGTGCGCTCAAGCTGGTCAAGTACTTCATCAAGGGCGGCACGTTCGGCACCAACGAGATCGCCATCTTGGGCGTGGGCTGCGTTGTGGCCTTTGTGGTTTCGCTCATCGCCATCAAGTGGCTCATGGGCTTCGTCCGCCGTCACGACTTCAAGTGCTTCGGAGTCTACCGCATCATCCTGGGCATCGTAGTGCTCGCATACTTCTTCGTTCTGGAGCCCATGCTCGGCCTGTAACTTGGTTGACGCTGCGCGGCGGCCAGAGCGACAACTTGTCATTCAAAGAGGGCGGCATGACCAAAAGGTCTATGCCGTCCTCTTTTTTGGGCGATGGGGCGGGCCTGACGGCGGCGCACGGAGTCGTGGTGTGATTTGCGTCGGTGTCCGCGCGGCTCGGTATACTGGTACGGCTCAAACTATGGCGCTGCCCGCAGGCGCGCCGTCTGTCAGATGAGGAGTCGCCCATGACCCAGCCCTTGCCCTGGGAAAAGAACGCCGCGGTACCCGTGCCGCCCGCGCCGGAACCCGTGCCGCTCGATGCATACACCGCCCCCGCTGCGCCGGAGCCCGAGCTCGTTCCGCTCGACATCTATGACGCTCCCGCGCCGGCGCCCAAGCCTATCAAGCCGCTCGTCGACATCGACAGCCTTAATCCCGCCCAGCGCGAGGCGGTCCTGTCCACCGAGGGCCCGTTGCTGGTGCTCGCCGGCGCCGGCTCGGGCAAGACCCGCGTCTTGACCTTCCGCATCGCACATATGCTCGGCGACCTGGGCGTTAAGCCTTGGCAGGTTCTTGCCATTACGTTTACCAACAAGGCTGCGGCCGAGATGCGCGAGCGTCTGGCGGAACTCATCCCCAGCGGCACTCGTGGCATGTGGGTGTGCACCTTCCATGCCATGTGCGTGCGCATGCTGCGCGAGGACGCCGACCTGCTGGGCTATACCGGTCAATTCACCATCTACGATGACGACGACTCAAAGCGCATGGTGCGCGACATTATGCAGGCGCTCGGCATCGAGCAAAAGCAGTTCCCCATCAACATGATCCGCAGCAAGATCAGCTCTGCTAAAAACGCCATGATCGGGCCCGAGGACATGCTCAAGAGCGCCGATAGCCCCAACGACAAAAAGGCCGCGCAAGTCTACCTGGAGCTGGAGCGCCGCCTGCGCGCCGCCAACGCGATGGACTTCGACGACCTGCTCGTGCGCACGCTCGAGCTACTGCGCACCCGCCCCGAGGTGCTCGACAAGTACCAGGAGCGCTTCCGCTACATTAGCGTCGACGAGTATCAGGACACCAACCACGTCCAGTACGAGATCGCCAACCTGCTGGCCGCCAAGTACCAAAACCTTATGGTCGTGGGCGACGATGACCAGTCCATTTACAGCTGGCGTGGCGCCGACATCACCAACATCCTGGACTTTGAGCAGGACTTTAAAAACTGCAAGACCGTCAAGCTGGAGCAGAACTATCGCTCTACGGGTCATATCCTGAGCGCCGCCAACGCCGTGGTGCGTCACAACTCGCAGCGCAAGGACAAGCGCCTGTTTACGGCCGAGGGCGATGGCGAGAAGATTCAGGCTTTCCAGGCAAGCGACGAGCGCGACGAAGGTCGCTGGATTGCCGGCGAGATCGAAAAGCTGCATGCCAAGGGTACAAGCTACGACGATATCGCCGTGTTCTACCGCACCAACGCCCAGTCGCGTATCCTCGAAGATATGTTCCTGCGCGCGGGCGTGCCCTACAAGATCGTCGGCGGCACGCGATTCTTCGACCGCGCCGAGATTCGCGACGTCATGGCCTACCTCAAGATGATCGTGAACCCGGCCGACGAGATGAGCGTCAAGCGCGTCATCAACACGCCGCGCCGCGGCATCGGCTCCACCTCGATCCAAAAGATCGAGCAGCTGGCGCGCGACAACCGCTGCTCGTTCTTCCAGGCCTGCGAGATCGCAACAGCCGAGACGGGCATGTTTAGTGCCAAGGTGCGCAACGGCCTGTCGAGTTTTGTGGCGCTGGTGCGCGAGGGCCGCCGCATGGACGGCGAGCTCAAGGACGTCGTCGAGATGATTGTCGATAGGACGGGCCTGCTGCAGGCGTTTCGCGCCGAGGGCACCATGGAGTCCGAGAGCCGCGCCGAGAACATCCAGGAATTCCTGGGCGTCGCCGCCGAATTTGAGGAGACGCACGAGGATATCGAGGGTACGCTCGAGAGTCTAGAAGAGCTGCGCGCGGCCGGTGTTGCCGACGTGCCGTCCGTCGCCGAGTCCGAGTCCGTCGTGGTGAGTGCGCCCGCGTCCGAGCCGGAGCCGTCCGCTCCGGCATCCTCGTTTGAGGCACTTGTCGGCGCTCGTGACGCCGCGGGCTCCAATCCGCTCGATAGCCTAGCCGCCCCGGCGCTCTCGCCGCAGGATGCCCTGGCCGCCGCCATCGCGGGCAACGCGTATGCCGTGCCAACAGAGCTACCGGCGGGCGCCGTGCATGCCGACGAGATCGAGCGCACCTACGGTCCGCTCACCTGTAAGGCACTGCCGGCACTCATGGAGTGGCTGGCCCTGCGCTCCGACTTGGATTCCCTGGCCGGCGAGACACATGCCATCACCATGATGACCATCCACTCCGCTAAGGGCCTGGAGTTCCCCGCGGTGTTCGTGGCCGGCATGGAGGAGGGTATCTTCCCGCACGTGCACGACTTTGGCGGTAGTGACGATCCGGGCAAGCTCGAGGAAGAGCGTCGCCTGGCCTACGTCGCCATCACGCGTGCTCGCAAGCGCCTGTTCCTGACCTATGCGGCCACGCGTCGCACTTACGGCTCGACCTCTGCCAACCCGCGCTCGCGCTTCCTCAACGAGATTCCGTTTGAGGATATCGAGTTTAGCGGTATCGGTTCTGCCGGTTTTGAGGGCACGGGCTGGGAGAAACGCGGCGACCGTCACGGCACCTTTGGCTCGGGCATGGGCTCGGATATGTATGGCGGCAAGGTGTTTGGCTCGCATACGCGCTCGACCGGCGGTTCCGGTTCGCGCGGCGGATCGAGCTTCGACGATTTCTTTGGCGGCAGCAGCTATGGGACCGAGCGCCATCGTGGGGTCTCGCCCGACGCCGGCCGTGTTGCCTCGACCTTTGGCTCGGGCGCGCCGCGAGCCAAAAAGCCGTCGTCCAAGGTGTCGCCGACGGTGGAGCGCAAGGTCGATCGCGCCAGCGCGTCGCAGGACTTTGCCGCGGGCGATACCGTGAGCCACAAGACCTTTGGCACGGGTACCGTGATCTCGGTCGCCGGAGACATGATCGAGGTGCAGTTCGAAAAAACCGGCCAGACCAAAAAGCTCATGAAGGGCTTCGCACCTATCGTCAAGCTGTCGTAATCCCAGCGGACCTGGGCGGGCGTATAGGGCAACATCGCCTGCTCGGACAGTCCTGCGCAAGACGGAGAGCACATTAAGTGCTCTCCTTTGCGTGCGGAACTCGCGATCGATGTTGCCCTATACGCCCGCCCAGGTCCTTAGATAACGCTGCTTGCGAACGTCGCTCTGCTCGTTCGCTTTTTGGTCTGGAGAGCCGGGTGGGCTGATATATAGATACGAGTAGGGGCTCCTCCGTTGATGAACGGGGGAGCCCCTTGTTTCGTTTTGGTTGTTGTTGCGACCTAGAGGTGGCTGATGATCAGTTCCATCTTGCCTTTGAGGTCAATGGAGCTGACGGTACTGGGTGCCAGCAGGTGACTGCCCTTGTGGACGGGGTCGCCGCAGACGGTGCCTTCGCCGTCGATGACCGACAGGCACATGAAGGGCCAGCGCTGCTCGAGGGTCTTGCTGCCGTCGACGCGCACGCGATCGACGGTGTAGCAGGGGTTGGACTCGAGCTCGGTCACGCCATCGACCTCGGGCGCGGTCACCGTGCCGTCGGTCGGAGCCTGCGCGTTAAAGTCGATGCAATCGAGGCTCTGCTCAATGTGCAGCGGGCGCAGCTTGCCGTCGGTGCCGGGGCGGTCGTAGTCGTACAGGCGATACGTCACGTCGCTCGATTGCTGCGTCTCTAAAATGAGCGTGCCGGTCTTGATGGCGTGCACGGTACCGGAATCAATCTGGAAAAAGTCACCCTTGTGAATCGGCAGCACGTTGAGCATGTCGTCCCAGTGGCCGTCTTCGATCATCTGTGCGGCCTCGGCACGATCCTTGGCGCGCTGCCCGACGATAATCGTGGCGCCGGGCTCGCAGTCCAGCACGTACCAGCACTCGGTCTTGCCCAGGCTACCGTTCTCATGCTCGGCGGCATACTCGTCGTTGGGATGAATCTGGATCGAAAGGTCGTCCTTGGCGTCCAGGATCTTAATGAGCAGCGGGAACTCCTTGCCCTCGCAGTTGCCAAAGAGCTCGCGGTGCTCGGCCCACAGCCACGACAGTGTGTGGCCGGCATACGGGCCCTCCGCGATCTGGCAGTCGCCGTTGGGGTGTGCCGAGATGGCCCAGCACTCACCGATGGGACCCTCGGGAATGTCGTAACCAAATACGGTTTCGAGCTGGCGGCCGCCCCAGATCTTCTCGTGGAAGATCGGCGTCAGTTTAATCAAATCGGACATGTTCATACCCCCATGGTGTTGTGCGGTCGCCCACTCTAAACGAGCCGTAACGAGCGCCCGCATGACTACAAAAACCTATGCCAACGTTACGTTGTGCAGCTCAAAGCGGTCGCCGACGTTGCGCGAAATCGAGTACTCAAAGGCGTTGCCGCTATCCAAAAAGCCAATCTGGTTGAGCTCGAGCAGGGGAGCGCCGGGTTCGGTGTCCAGGCGCTCAGCCTCTTCCTCGGTTGCCGCTACGGCGCGGATGGTGCGGTGGAAGCTCGAAATCTTCAGCCCGCATTGCTTGCGGATGAAGCTGTAGACCGATCCATACAGGTCCTTCTTTTTAAGGCCCGGTATCAGCTCGAGAGGCATGTAGGTGTACTCGATGACGATGGGCTTCTCGTCGACCTGGCGCACGCGCACGATGTGATAGGCAAAGTCGTCCTCGGCAATTCCCAGCTGGGTCGCAACCTCTGCCGGCGGATTGACGATCGAGAAATCGTAGACCACCGAGGTTACCTTCTCCCCGCGGTGCTCATACGAAAAACCCTGGGCGCGGTCGTTTTTGCCCTGGAAAAACGCCTGGCCGGGAAGCCCCGCCGTGTCCTTAACGTAGGTGCCCGATCCGCGCCGGCTGGTAACAAGACCTTCATCGGTAATCTGCTCAATAGCTCGTTTGACGGTGATTTTGGAAACGCTATAGAGCTCGCAGAACCCAACGACGGTGGGAAGCTTGTCGCCCGGTTTAAGAGCGCCGTCTTCGATACTTCGACGGATATCTGCAGCTATCGCCTCGTATTTGGGAATCATGGAACCTCCTTTCCGGCTTGATTGAGTATAAAAGAAAGTATAGTCAACACCTAAGCATCCCTATTGCGTTTTAAAAAGTTCGAGAAAGATATTATCAAAAAACGCTTCTCTTTAGAAACTAGAGCGCTCTAAATGAATATGCATTCGAATAATGTGATATTGAGCGAATCGATCGGCTCGAGGATGGGGTCGAGCCGTTTTGCCGCCCAGCGAACCGAATTTCATGCCTTGCGTTTTCCCAGATAAAACCTGCCAAAACAAACCTGTCCCTTTTTGACAGGTTTTTGCCTGGGGAGCGGTACCATACAGGCAATGTTTAAACGAGAAAGGTGGGCTCCCATGGAACCTAAGCAGTACTATATCGGCATCGACGTTGGCGGCACTTCGGTTAAGGAAGGCCTGTTCGACGAGGACGGCAACCTGCTTGCCAAGGCCAGCGTGCCCACGCCTCCTATCGTTGACGCCGCGGGCTTTGCCGCGGTGACCGAGGCTATCGACCAGGTGGTCGCCAAGGCCCAGATTCCGCGCGCCTTTGTGGCGGGTATTGGCCTGGCCGTTCCGTGCCCCATCCCGGCATCGGGCGATGCCAAGGTCAAGGCCAACATTGCCATTAACCTGCCCGAGCTAAGAGTCGCCATTCAGGAGCACTGCCCCGACGCGGTCGTTAAGTACGAAAACGATGCCAACGCCGCTGCCATGGGCGAGGCCTGGCTCGGCTCTGCCAAGGGCGTACAGAACGTGGTGATGGTCACCATCGGTACCGGCGTGGGCGGTGGCGTTATCGTTAACGGCGACGTGGTATCGGGCGTTGTGGGTGCCGGCGGCGAGATTGGCCACATGTGCCTGAACCCCGAAGAGGAGCGCACCTGCGGCTGTGGCGGCCATGGCCATCTGGAGCAGTATTCCAGCGCCACCGGCGTGGTGAGTAACTACCTTGCCGAGTGCAAGAAGGCGGGCGTCGAGCCCATCGAGCTCACCGGGCCTTCTGATTCCAAGGACGTGTTCCAGGCCTGCCGCGAGGGTGACAAGCTCGCGCTGGCAGCTGCCGATACCATGGCCGACTATCTCGGCCGCGCACTGGCGCTTATCGCCAACGTGGTTGATCCCGAGATGTTCCTCATCGGCGGCGGCGCCTCCGCCTCGGCCGATGTCTACCTCGACAAGGTCCGCGAGCACTTTAAGCAGTACGCGCTTTCTGCCTCGCGCGAGACGCCCATCAAGGTCGCTTCGCTCGGAAACGACGCCGGCATCATCGGTGCCGCCTACGTAGCCCTGCGCGCCGCCGGTAAATAGCTGGTGCAAGGGGGCCAGGTTACTTTGCACCAACATGGTGCAAAAGGGACAGCCTTGGCCTCCATGCCTGCCCCAAAATATGCCGTAGCCCTTCCGTCTGCGAAGGCTCGGCATCGGCGTGCTACCATAGCTACGTCCAAGTACACATATCAAGTGGAGGATATCCATGGCAAACGTTCTTGTCTTTGGTCACCAGAACCCCGATAACGACGCCATCATGAGCGCCGTCGTCCTGTCCCAGCTGCTCAACCAGGTTGAGTATGCCGGCAACACCTACGAGGCCTGCGCCCTTGGTCAGCTTCCGGCCGAGTCTGCCAAGCTGCTCGCCGACGCCGGCATCGCCGAGCCCCGCGTGATCGAGTCCGTCGAGGCTGGTCAGCTCGTCGTCCTCACCGACCACAACGAGTCTGCCCAGTCCGTCGCCGGCCTTAAGGACGCCACGGTCTTTGGCGTTGTCGACCATCACCGCATCGGCGACTTCGAGACCGCCGGCCCGCTGCATTACATCTGCCTGCCCTGGGGCTCCAGCTGCACCATCGTCACCAAGCTCGCCGGCGTGCTCGGCGTTGAGCTTTCCGACGTCCAGGCCAAGCTGCTGCTCTCGGCCATGATGACCGACACGCTCATGCTCAAGAGCCCCACCACCACCGATGTCGACCGCGCCGTCGCCGCCAAGCTCGGCGAGCAGGTGGGCGTCGACCCGGTCAAGTTTGGCATGGAGGTCTTCCTCACCCGTCCGTCCGGCTCCTTCACTGCAGCCGAGATGGTCGGCAACGATATCAAGATGTTCGAGCCCACTGGCAAGAAGCTGCTCATCGGCCAGTACGAGACCGTCGACAAGACCCGTGCACTCGGCATGATCGACGAGATTCGCGAGGCCATGCGCGCCTACGCCGCCGAGAAGGGTGCCGACGGCATCGTCCTGTGCATCACCGACATCATGGAGGAGGGCTCGCAGGTCCTGCTCGAGGGCGAGACCGAGGCTGCTCAGAAGGGCCTGGGCATTGCCGACGAGCACGACGGCGTCTGGATGCCGGGCGTCCTCTCCCGTAAGAAGCAGGTCGCTGCCCCCATCATGGCCGCCTGCTAGGTTTAGTTGACCAAACGCCACGACCGGATCGCGGATGCCCCGCGCTCCGGTCGTTTTTTATGCACAGAACCGCGTTGTCTCTTTGACAGGCGTGCCCGTGCCGTTGAGCAAATAATGTTCAACCTGTGGTTCCGCTTTTCGGCCACGCCTGCGTGCTTGTCGTGCAGGGTAGGCTAGATGCAAGCGTAATACGTTAGAGCGCGGCGCCGCCACTTGGGCGGGCCGTGCTTTTTTAAGACGGGAGCTTTCCCGTGAAAGGAGCCACCCATGGCAGCAACTGAGCAGCTGTTCAACGTTCGTGAGCGCAAGCGCTTTGAACGTCACGACATTTGGGAGCGCATCGCCGAGAACGGCACGATTTCCGCCGCCGTCATGGTCTTCGCCGCCATCGCCGCCGTCATTTGCGCCAATACCGATGCCTACGAGGCCATCCATCACTTTTTGGAGACCCCGCTGTATGTGGGTCTGGGCAACCTTACGGCCGGTCTCACCGTTGAGCTTTTCGTCAACGACTTCCTCATGGCGATTTTCTTTTTGTTGGTGGGCATCGAGCTTAAGTACGAGATGACGGTCGGTGAGCTCAAGAATCCGCGTCAGGCCATGCTTCCCATGCTGGCGGCCGTGGGCGGCGTTGTCGTTCCCGCCTGCATCTACCTGATCTTTAACCATGCCGGCGCCCGCAACGGTTGGGCCATCCCCATGGCAACCGATATTGCCTTTGCGCTGGGCGTGCTGTCGCTTTTGGGCAATCGCGTGCCCAACGGCGTGCGCGTGTTCTTCTCGACGCTCGCCATCGCCGACGACCTCATCTCCATCGCCGCCATCGCCATCTTCTACGGTCAGAGCCCCAATCCGTTTTGGTTGGGCGCCGCCGCGCTTGTGACCTGCGCGCTCGTGTGGCTCAACAAGACGCAGCACTACCGCCTTGCCCCGTATTCGGTACTGGGTCTGCTGTTGTGGTTCTGCATGTTCAAGAGCGGCGTGCATGCTACGCTTGCTGGCGTCATCTTGGCCTTTACCATCCCGGCCAAGTGCGGTGTCAAGCTCGATAGCCTCACCGATTGGTTGGGCGAGTGCCTGCCGCTGCTCGATGATCGCTACGACGACGAGGCGCACATCCTGGGCCAGCATGACTTTACCGTCTCGACCACCAAGGTCGAGCGCGTCATGCACCGCGTGACCCCGCCGCTCATCCGCATGGAGCGTCTGATCTCCACGCCGGTCAACTTCGTGATCCTGCCGATCTTTGCGTTCGTGAACGCGCAGGTTCGCCTGGTGGGCGTGGACATGAGCACGCTGCTCACCGACCCGGTGACGCTCGGCGTGTACTTTGGCATGCTGCTGGGCAAGCCGATCGGCATCTTTGGTATGACGTTTGCCCTGGTTAAGCTTAAGGCCTGCGAGCTGCCGCACAATGTCAACTGGCACATGATTGCCGGCGTGGGCATTCTGGGCGGTATCGGCTTTACCATGTCGATTCTCATCAGCGGCCTTGCCTTCCCGACGGCCCAGTTTGAGGTTCTTGCAGCCAAGGCCGCTATTCTCGCCGGTTCGGTCACCGCAGCCGTGCTCGGCATGATCTACATGAGCGTGGTCTGCAAGCATCCCGCGCCCAAGGACGAGTAGGGGCACATACAAGTTTGAAAACGCTGCCTGTGAATACCATCACAGGCAGCGTTTTAGTCATTGGGGACGTTCTTAAATGACTAGGCTTATTCCACCGTTCCGTAGACGGCGCCCCAGCCGTGGGCGGCCAAGGCGGAGTTGAGCTGGTCGCAAAGTGACTGGCGGTCGTAGTAGCCGGGCGGCAAAAGATTCACGATCTCCATGAGGTCGGGCGCCAGGTCCAAGATTTCGGCCTGTACGATCAGATCCAGGCGGTCGATGGCGTGGCGGTCGTAAAACAGTCCGTCGACCAGGCGCTGCAAGTCGCCGAATTCCTCGGCCTGAAACGATCCGTACTCCATAGTGCCTCCTTGGGCGCCCCACGCCGGCATGCGCGGCGATTCGTAATTGATTGCGATGAACTTAATCTATCACGGCTTCATAACGTTGCGACGATGGCGGTCTATACTTAGACGAACTGCAACGTACCGCTTCGCGAAAGGTCGCACCCCATGCAGACGATCTACCAGAAGATGGAAACCACCGAACTCGATGCCGCCATCGAGGCGCTTAAAGCCGAGGTTGCCGAGGTCAAGGCCAAGGGCCTGGCGCTCGACATGGCGCGCGGCAAGCCGTCGCCCTCCCAGGTGAACATTTCTCGCCCCATGCTCGATATCCTCAATGCCGATGCCGATCTGCACGACGGCAATGTCGACTGCTCCAACTACGGTTGCTTCGAGGGCATTCCCTCGGCACGCAAGCTGGCGGGGGAGTTCCTGGGTTGTCCTGCCGAGCAGACGCTCGTACTGGGCTCATCGAGCCTGCTGATCGAGCACGATATCGCCGGTATGTTCTGGCGTTGCGGCTCGTGCGGCAGCGACCCTTGGGAGGCTTACGAGGCAGCGCACGACGGCAAGAAGGTCAAGTTCCTGTGCCCCGTTCCCGGCTACGATCGCCACTTTGGCATCACCGCCGACTTGGGCATCGAGAACGTCCCCGTCGCGATGACCGACAACGGCCCCGACATGGACGAGGTTGAGCGCCTGGTTGCCACCGACGACTCCATCAAGGGCATCTGGTGCGTGCCCAAGTATTCCAACCCCACGGGCATCACCTTTAGCGAGGACACTGTGCGTCGCCTGGTCGAGATGCCCACGGCCGCGCCCGATTTCCGCATCTTCTGGGACAACGCCTACTGCGTGCACGACCTGTACGACGAGACCGACGAGCTCGCCAACATCTTCGATCTTGCCCGCGCGGCGGGCACCGAGGACCGCGTGGTGGCCTTTGCCTCGACGTCCAAGATCACCTTCCCGGGTGCCGGCATCGGCTTTATCGGTGCGAGCCCCGCGGTCATCGCCGAGTTCTCCAAGCGCCTGAAGGCCGGTCTTATTAGCGCCGACAAGCTCAACCAGCTGCGTCACGTGCGTTTCCTTCCCACCATCGAGGCGGTCAAGGAGCACATGAAAAAGCATGCCGAGTTCCTGCGCCCGCGCTTTGAGGCCGTTGAGCGTAAACTCACCGAGGGCTTGGGCAACACGGGTTGCGCCACTTGGACTCATCCCCATGGCGGCTACTTTGTGAGTTTCGATGGCCCCGAGGGCTCGGCCCAGAAGGTCGCCGCGCTTTGTGCCGACCTGGGCGTCAAGCTCACGCCGGCTGGTGCCACCTGGCCTTATGGCAAGGATCCGCGCGACACCAACATCCGCATCGCGCCGAGCTATCCCACGGTCGAGGACCTGGAGGCTGCGCTCGATGTGCTGGTGCTGGCTGTCAAGCTCGTCGCTGCCGAGCTTGCGCGTGCCGAGCGCGCCTAACGCGTAGGGCCCCGCAAGTCCGCGCCTAGTACTATCCGCACTTTCGATACGTAAAGGAGCGTATACATGGATTTGGGTATTTCCACCAACCCCACGCCAGAGCTCTACACCATTAAGGTGACCGGTGAGATCGATATCTCTAACGCCGATAGCCTGCGCAATGCCATCGACCTGGCGCTCGAGCAGCCCACTGAGGCCGTTGAGCTCGATTTTGCCCAGGTGAGCTACATCGATTCGACGGGCATTGGCGTGCTTGTGGGCGCCGCACACCACGCAGCTGATCATGGTAAGCGTTTTAGCTGCGTCAACGTGCAGCCCCCGGTGATGCGCGTGGTTCAGCTGTTGGGCGTCGACCAGGAGATTTCGATCACCGCTGCATAATCTTTGCCCCCAAAAGGGCGTGCCGTTTGGCATATGTTTGTGATGCGCTCGGACGTTTTGGCGTCCGGGCGCTATACTTGACCGAATGAATAGACGAGTTCCGGCCGAATGGCGCGGTGCGGGCTCGACTCACATCGAGCCTTGGAGGTATGTGTGTTTGGTATTGGAGAGGGTGAGCTCGCGATCATCGTGGTCTTCGGCTTTTTGCTGTTTGGCCCGGATAAGCTCCCGCAGATGGGCCGCACGATCGGCCGTGCTATCCGTCAGTTCCGCGAGACGCAGGAAAAGATGACGGCCGTTGTTCAGTCCGAGATTATCGATCCGGTGAGCGAGGTCGCGTCGGCCCCGGTCAAGCCCAAGAAGACTGCTGCGACCGACGACGATTCCGATGCGGACGAGGATGTCGCCGAGACGGCAGCGCCCGCCAAGAAGGAGACCTTTGCCGAGCGTCGCGCCCGTCTTGCTGCCGAGAAGGCCGCAAGCGAGGGTGCTGCTGAGGGCGAAGGCGCTGTTGATGAGGCCGAGGGTACAGAGCCTGCTGCTGCCGTCGAGCCCGAGCCTGCTGCAGAGCCCGAGCCCGAGCCGGCAGAGCCCACGACGGCTGACCTCTACGCCCGTCGTCCCCGCAAGCGCAAGGCCGTCGTCGACCAGCTCGCTCGCGAGCTCGAGGTCGAGGACGATGCCGAGGCTGCTGCCGCCGACGCCCCGAAGGGAGGCGATGAGTAATGCCGATCGGACCTGCGCGCATGCCGCTCTTCGATCATCTGGGAGAGCTCCGTCGCCGCCTGACCATCGTGGTCGTTTCGGTGTTTGCCGCCGCCATCGTGCTGTACTTTGCCACGCCCGTGGTGCTCGATATTCTTGAGGACCCCATCCGCTCCTTTGTGCCGGACGGTAAGTTTTACATCACCACCACGCTCGGCGGCTTTGGCCTGCGCTTCTCGCTTGCCATCAAGATGGCCGTGGTCATGTGCACGCCCATGATCATCTGGCAGATTCTGGCATTTTTCCTGCCGGCACTGCGCCCCAACGAGCGCAAGTGGGTTGTGCCCACGGTGCTCGCCTCGACGGTGCTGTTCTTCCTGGGTGCCATCTTCTGCTACTTCATCATCATCCCGGCGGGCTTTGAGTGGCTCATCGGCGAGACCTCGGCTGTCGCTACGGCGTTGCCCGATCTGGAGAACTACGTCAACATGGAGCTGCTCTTTATGATCGGCTTTGGTGTGGCGTTTGAGCTGCCGCTCATCATCTTCTACCTGTCCGTTTTCCACATCGTGTCCTATGCGGCCTTCCGCAGCGCCTGGCGCTACGTGTACGTAGGCCTGCTCGTGGGTTCGGCTGTGATTACGCCCGACGGCTCGCCCGTTACGCTGGGTCTCATGTATGGCGCCCTGCTCTCGCTCTACGAGATTTCGCTCGCCATCGCTCGCGTGGTCATTACCGCGCGCGAGGGCAAGGAGGGCCTGTTCGTGAGCCGTCTGGACCTGTTCTCGGACGACGAGGACGACGAGGAGTAAATCGGTATGCACGAGGTTGGCATTGTCAACGGCATACTCGATACAGTGATTCGCGCGGCGCGTGGGGCGGGGGCCTCGCGCGCCGTTTTGGTAACGCTTCGTATCGGGGATATGACCGAGGTCGTGCGCGAGGCACTCGACTTTGCGTGGGAGACGTTTCGCGATGAGGACCCGCTCACGCGCGGCTGCGAGCTTGCCGTGGAGGAGGTCCATCCACAAAGCGAGTGCCTGGACTGCGGCGAGGTCTTTGAGCACGACCGTTTCCATTGTCGCTGCCCCCAGTGTGGCGGCGCCAACGTGCGCCTGCTGCACGGCCGCGAGCTCGATATCGCAAGTATCGAAATCGAAACCCCCGACGATTAGCCCGCTAGCCATCTAATGATGGGGTATAAAGGGGCCAAAGTAAGGAGCGCTAAGTATGGCCGAGAAAACGATTGATATCGCGTCGCCGATCCTGTCGCGCAACGAGCGCCTGGCAGATCAGCTGCGTCAGCGATTTAATGAGGCAGGCACCTACGTGATCAATGTGCTGTCGAGCCCCGGCTCGGGTAAGACCACCACGATTCTGGGCACCAACGAGCGCCTGCGTGACAAGGCCGGCCTACGCTGTGCCGTCATCGAGGGCGATATCGCCTCGGATGTCGACGCCATCACCATGAAGGAAGCCGGCATGCCCGCCATCCAGATCAACACGGGCGGTCTGTGCCACCTCGAGGGCAACATGATCATGGAGGCTGTCGATGCCTTCGACCAGGCTGTGGGTCTGGAGAACATCGACGTCATCTTTATCGAAAACGTGGGTAACCTGGTCTGCCCGGTCGACTTTGACCTGGGCGAGAACCTGTCCATCATGATTCTCTCGGTGCCCGAGGGCGACGACAAGCCCATCAAGTATCCGGGCATCTTCCAGCACGCCGGCGCGCAGCTGCTCAACAAGGTCGACGTGGCCCCGGCTTTCGATTTTGACATGGATAGGTATACTAAGACACTCGATGACCTCAATCCGCAAGCGCCGCGGTTTGCCGTGAGCGCGCGCAAGGGCGAGGGCATGGATGCCTGGTGCGATTGGCTCATCGGGCAGATTGAGCAAGCAAGGGCGTAAGTCGGCCGCCA
The DNA here is from genome assembly GCA_959606035.1 of uncultured Collinsella sp. GTDB lineage: Bacteria > Actinomycetota > Coriobacteriia > Coriobacteriales > Coriobacteriaceae > Collinsella. The sequence continues at coordinate 53,259 of CAUHHB010000011.1, read as the reverse complement.
TACGGGCGGGCGTAGCCGCAGAGATACGAGATAGGAGCCTCTTTTGAAGCTCATCATCGCCGAGAAAAACGATGCCGCGCGTCAAATCGCCGAGCGGCTGTCCGCGGGTAAGCCCAAAAAGGACAAGGTGTACAACACCGCCATCTACCGTTTTGAGTGGAAGGGCGAGGAGTGCGTGACCATCGGCCTTGCCGGTCACATCCTGGCACCCGATTTTTGCGACAGTGTGCTGTTCGATAAAAAGCTGGGTTGGTATTCGGTCACCGAGGACGGCGAGATGTTGCCGGCCGATATGCCCGATGGCCTGGCCCGCCCGCCGTACGACACCAAGCGCAAGCCGTTCCTTGCCGATGGTATCTCCATCAAGGGCTGGAAGCTTGAGAGCCTGCCTTACCTTACCTGGGCGCCCGTCATTAAGCTGCCGGCCGAGAAGGAGCTCATTCGTTCGCTCAAGAACCTTGCCAAGAAGTCCGACAGCGTCATCATCGCCACGGACTTCGATCGCGAGGGTGAGCTGATCGGCTCGGACGCCCTCAACAAGGTGCGCGAGGTCGCGCCGGACTTGCCGGTCGCCCGCGCTCAGTATTCTTCGTTTACCAAGGCCGAGATTACGCAGGCCTTCGATAATCTTGTCTCGCTCGACCAGAATCTGGCCGACGCCGGCGAGAGCCGCCAGCACATCGACCTCATTTGGGGTGCGGTGCTCACGCGCTACCTGACGCTCGCCAAGTTTGGCGGCTTTGGCAACGTGCGCTCCGCCGGCCGCGTGCAGACGCCGACGCTTGCCCTGGTGGTCGAGCGCGAGCGCGAGCGCATGGCGTTTGTGCCCGAGGACTATTGGCAGATTCGCGGCATGGGTGCCGCTCAGGGTGCTGCCGAGGATGACCGCTTTAAGATTGCGCACAAGACGGCACGTTTTACCGATAAAGATGCTGCCGAGACGGCGTACGGCCACGTCGACGGCGCTACGACGGCAACCGTCGCCGCGGTGACCAAGCGCTCCCGCAAGCAGCAGCCGCCCACGCCGTTTGCGACGACCTCGCTGCAGGCTGCCGCCGCGGCCGAGGGCATCTCGCCTGCGCGTACGATGCGCATCGCCGAGTCCCTCTACATGGCGGGCCTCATCAGCTATCCGCGTGTCGACAACACCGTGTACCCCGCGACGCTCGATCTGGGCGCCGTGGTGAGCGACCTGGCAAAGATCAACCCGGCGCTGGCGCCCGTGTGCAAAAAGGTACTCGCCGGCCCCATGAAGCCCACGCGCGGCAAAGTCGAGACCACCGATCACCCGCCCATCTACCCCACGGGCGAAGGCGATCCGTCCACGCTCGATGGCGGCCAGCGCAAGCTCTACGACCTCATCGCCCGCCGCTTCCTGGCGACGCTTATGGGTCCCGCGACCATCGAGAATACCAAGCTCGAGCTCGACGTGAACGGTGAGCCGTTCGTGGCTTCGGGCGATGTGCTCGTGACCCCGGGTTTCCGCGAGGCGTACCCGTACGGACTCAAGCGCGACGAGCAGATGCCGCCGCTAGAGCAGGGCGACACGGTCGACGTGTTCGACATTAAGCTTGAGGCCAAGCAGACCGAGCCGCCCGCGCGCTACAGCCAGGGCAAGCTCGTGCAGGAGATGGAAAAGCGCGGCCTGGGCACCAAGTCCACGCGCGCGAGCATCATCGAGCGCCTGTATGCCGTGCGCTATCTCAAAAACGATCCCGTTGAGCCGAGCCAGCTGGGCATCGCCATCATCGACGCGCTGACGCAGTTTGCCCCGCGCATAACGAGCCCCGATATGACCAGCGAGCTCGACGGCGACATGACTCGCGTCGAGCGCGGCGAGGACACCGAAGAGCATGTCGTGACGCACTCGCGTGCGCTGCTGGCCGGCGTGCTCGACGAGCTGCTCAAGCATACGCAGGAGCTCGGCGACGCCATCAGCGACGCCGTCACGGCCGATGCGCGCGTGGGCGCCTGCCCCAAGTGCGGCAAGGACCTGGTTATGAAGACGAGCGCCAAGACCCGCGGCAGCTTTATCGGCTGCATGGGTTGGCCCGACTGCGACGTGACCTATCCGGTGCCGAGTGGCGTCAAGGTGAGCCCGCTCGAGGGCGAGGCCGCCGTGTGCCCCGAGTGCGGCGCGCCGCGCATCAAGTGCCAGCCATTCCGCCAGAAGGCCTTCGAGATCTGCGTGAACCCCACGTGCCCCACCAACTACGAGCCCGATCTTAAGGTGGGCGAGTGCAAGGTGTGTGCCGAGGCCGGACGTCACGGCGACCTGATCGCGCACAAGAGCGAGAAGAGCGGCAAGCGCTTTATCCGCTGCACCAACTACGATGACTGCGGCGTGAGCTATCCGCTGCCGGCGCGCGGCAAGCTCGAGGCGACGGGCGAGACCTGCCCCGAGTGCGGCGCCCCCATCGTGGTGGTCAACACGGCGCGCGGTCCGTGGCGTATCTGCGTCAACATGGACTGCCCGACCAAGGAGAAGAAGCCCGCCCGCGGTCGCAAGACCACAACCAAGGCGAGCACGGCAAAGAAGACGACGGCGGCCAAGAAGACGACGGCTAAGAAAGCCACTGCCGCCAAAAAGACGACCGCGAAGAAGTCGACTGCCAAGAAAACAGCCGCCGACAAGTAACGGCGCAGTCGAAACATTGCCCAAAAAAACGAGCGAGGACCCCGCGATCCTCGCTCGTTTTTTTGACCGGCAGTTAGGGACGTTCTTTTTCTGCCGGCAGTTTAGGAACGTCCCTAACTGCCGGCTCGGGAACGACAAAGCGCTAGTTCACCTCGACAGGCTTGGCGCCGGGATAGCGCTCCTCAAAGTCTAGGCGGTACTTATTGTCATTGGTGCCCGCCACGTTGTCGCGCGACAGCGGCGCCACGATCTCATTCTTGTGGTCCGCAGGCTTGGCGTATTTCAGGCTGATCTCCCAGGCATCACAGATTGCGTCAATGCGGTGATCCAGGTCGTCGTACAGGGCGATGATATCCTTCCAGGAGCTGTAGTTCTTGGAGCTCGTCGGGACGTCCAGGTCCTCGACGATGTCGTAATACTGCTCGATGGTGTCCTCCGTGCGCTCGGCGACGTCGGCGAGATTTTGACGGGTGGTTCGATCCTCTTCCAGATAGTTGCCGTTGAAGTTCTGCGCGCAGCCACGGACCTGGCTGTCGAGATCTTCGAGCAGGTCGTAGTATTCGCTCAGGCGACGGTAGAGGTTCTGCTCGGAGAGCGTTGCTTCGCCGCCATCCTCGTCGTCATCGTCGTACAGGCTGTTGGGATTGCCGAGAGGCTTTAGGTCATCGTCGTCGACGTCATGGTGCAGCTTAGCTACCTCGGCAGTCGTCTGCGTGGCGGCGTTGTCGAACGGTCTGATCGCAAAGAAGATGACCAGGGCGATGATGATCGCCACCAGCACAACGATAACGGCGATAAGCGGCCCGGTGCCGCTCTTTTTGGGAGCGGGGGTCTGTGGCGAAGCGGGCGCGTATGCGGGAGCCGGCTGCTGTTGGGGCGAGCCGCTCGCGACGGGTATGCGCTGCGTGGTCTCGACGGCCTCGGTCCTTGCGGCGGGGTCGGGGCTATAGGCGAGGGGGTCGTCCGCCTTGGCTTGCGGCGTATCAAGGGAGCCGGTCTGCTCAAAAGCGGGCTGGCTATCGCTCGCGGCTGTTTGCTCAACGGGTGCACCGCACGAGGTGCAGAACTTGGCATTATCTGCAAGAAGCTTGCCGCACGAGGCGCAATACCGAGACATTGCCACTCCTTTCGCCACATTTCAATGCAATACGACGATTATACCCAGCATCCAAAATTCCCCATCATACGTTGCGGTGAAATAGGGACTGTTTGGCGGTCTCAGAGCTTCAATCAGTCCCTATTTCACCGCAACTTTGGAAAGGCGCCTTTAGCCATTGGGGACGCGCCGAGCACTGGGGTATCATGGCTTAGTTGATATATCTGCATTTACGCGCCTTGTAGGAAGGGGCTGCGCCCATGGCTTTTGAGCCTGCTCAACATAGCTTTATCACGCTCGAGGGCGTCGACGGTGCCGGCAAGTCCACGCAGGCGCGTCTGCTTGCCCGTGCGCTCGACCTCGCTGGCTATCAGGTCGTAACTCTGCGCGAGCCGGGTGGCACTGCCATCAGCGAAAAGATTCGCGCCCTGCTGCTCGACCCCGCCAACACGGCGATGGGCGATACCTGCGAGTTGCTGCTCTACGAGGCGGCGCGCGCCCAGTTGGTGCACGAGGTCATAGCCCCCGGCCTTGCGGCCGGCAAGGTGGTCCTGTGCGATCGCTTCTACGATTCCACGACCTGCTACCAGGCATTTGCCGATGGCCTCGATCGCCAGATGGTGCGCGACGCCAACAACCTGGCCGTCGCGGGAACGCACCCGGCACTCACACTCGTCTACCACATCACGCCCGAGCAGGCGGCGCTGCGCATGGCGGCCCGCGGTGCGACCGATCGCATGGAGGCCAAGGGCATGGCCTTCCAGGAGCGTGTCTATCAGGGATTTTGTGCCATTGCCGCCGAGGAGCCAGACCGCGTAAAGCTCATCGACGCCACTGCGACCGTCGAGGAAGTCTTCGAGAAGACGGTCGAGCAGGTTCGCGCGTATGGTCTCGACATTCCGCAGGAAGCCGTTGCCGCCGCGCTTGCCAAGGAGGCCGAGTAGCATGGCCCCCGCTCAGGCAAGCCTGCTGGCCAAGCTCGACACCCAAGAGCGCGTGCGCGACTTTTTGACCAATGCCGTCGCTAGCGGTCGTGCATCGCACGCCTACCTGTTTTTGGGCGCTCCCGGCGCGGGCAAGCTCGACGCCGCGTGGGCGCTCGCCCAAGCCTTCCTGTGCGAGCAGGACGGCTGCGGCGCATGCGACAGCTGCGTGCGCGTCGCCCGCCATACGCACCCCGACGTGCACTATTACACGCCCGAGAGCGCCACGGGTTACCTCATTGCCCAGACCCGCGAGCTGCTCGATGACGTGCCGCTGGCGCCCATCCGCGCCAAGGCCAAGGTCTACATCATCGACCGTGCCGAGCAGCTGCGCGCCAACACCGCCAACGCGCTACTCAAAACGCTCGAGGAGCCGCCCGAGGGTGTCATGTTCATCCTGCTGGGCACCTCGGCCGACGTGATGCTGCCCACCATTGTGAGCCGCTGCCAGTGCGTACCGTTTCGGCTGGTGTCGCCCGCCGTCGCCGCGCAGGCCGTGAGTCGCGCCACCGGTCAGGACCCTGCGCGTTGCCGCATGGCCGTCGCCGTAGCGGGAAGCCCCACGCGTGGCATCGAGTTCCTCAAGAGCGCCGAGCGCCAGGACGCTCGCCGTCAGATGGTTCGCGCCATCGATTCGCTCATTGTCGCCGACGAGGCCGACGTGCTCAGCCGCGCCAAGTCGCTCATCGTCGCCGTTAAGGCGCCGCTCGCCGAGGTCAAGTCCACGCAGGAAAAGGTGCTCGAGCAAAACGCCGACTACCTGTCGCGTGGAGCATTGAAGCAGCTTGAGGACCGCAACAAGCGCGAACTCAACGCGCGCGAGCGTTCGGGTATCATGGAAGCGCTGGCGAGCGCGCGGACGCTCATGCGCGACGTGCTGCTGACGCTTCAGGACGAGGCAGCCGACGTGGTGAACGAAGACGTGCGCGACACGATTGGTCGGCTTGCCGCCGCGACGAATGTTGCGGGTGCCACCCGGGCGCTCGAGGCAGTCGCGACCGCCGAGCGCAACATCGCCAGAAACGTTACTCCCCAGCTGGCCATCGAGGTCATGCTGTTCGATATCAGGAAGGCACTGAAATGCCGTTAGTCGTACCCGTTAAGTTTACCTACGCCTCGCGCGACCTGTGGTTCGATCCGCAGGATCTGGATATCCTCGAGGCTGATTATGCCATTTGCTCCACCGAGCGCGGAACCGAGATCGGCCTGGTCACGGCCGATCCCTTTGAGGTGCCGCAAGATGAGATCGGTCAGCCGCTTAAGCCCGTGCTGCGCGTGGCGAGCGACATCGACCTGCAGCTTGCCGACGATCTGGCCATCCAGGGCGACGAGGCCATGGTCGACTTCCGCCGCCTGGTCAAGGAGCTCGACCTCGAGATGAAGCCGGTCGGCGTCGAGTACCTGTTTGGCGGCGAGAAGGCCGTGTTCTACTTTGCGGCCGAGGAGCGCGTCGATTTTCGTCAGCTCGTCAAGGACCTGTCCTCGACGCTGCACATTCGCGTCGATATGCGCCAGATCGGCGTGCGTGATGAGACCCGCCTGGTGGGCGGCTATGCCCAGTGCGGACAGGAACTCTGCTGTACGCGCTTTGGCGGACAGTTTGAGCCCGTCTCGATTCGCATGGCAAAAGAGCAGGACCTACCGCTCAACTCGTCCAAGATCAGCGGCGTTTGTGGCCGCCTGATGTGCTGCCTGCGCTATGAGTTCGAGGCCTACAAGGACTTTAAGAGCCGTGCGCCCAAAAAGAAGACGCTCATCGATACGCCGCTCGGCAAGGCACGTATCCAGGAATATGACACGCCGCGTGAGCAGCTGGTGCTACGCCTGGAGAACGGCAAGGTTTTTAAGGTCAACCTAGCCGATATGACGTGCTCGGAGGGTTGCAAAAAGAAGGCCGCCGAGCAGGGCTGCAACTGCCGCCCCGACTGCGTGACGCGCGACGTGCTCGAGCGCATCGAGTCGCCCGAGATGCGCCTGGCGCTCATGGAGCTCGATCGCGAAAACGGCGTCGACGTGGGCGATGGCCTGTCGAGTGCCGACCGTCTGGCCGGCACGTCGATGCCCAAGCGCCGTCGTCGCGATGCCGATTCCGATACTCGCGCCGGTCAGGGTCAGGGCGAGGGCCGTGGCCGCGGAAAGGGCCGCGGCAAGGCCGAGGCGCCCGAGGTCGAAGAGGCTGGCGGCCGTCGTCGTCGCAAGCGTGCGGGCTCTGCCGATGCCGGCGAGGCCGCAGCCGCCGGCAAGAACGGCGCATGCGAGCGCGAGGCTCAGCAGCCCCAGCAGCAGAATCGCGGCGGTGGCATGAACCCCACACGACGTCGCCGCCGTCATCTGTCGAGCGAGGAGCGCGAGGACGCCTTCCGCGCCGCAGCTGCTCGCGGGGTTGGTGCCGCTTCCAAGGGCGCCTCGGCCTCCGATGCGTCTGCCGACAAGGGCGGCAAGTCACGTGGCGAGGATGAGCGCGCGCCGCGTCCGCGCCGTCGCCATTCCTCGGGCGCGCAGCAGAAGCCTTCAGTGCCCTCCGTGGCCGATCAGGTCTCGGATGGCGAGGTCAAGGTCACGCGCCGTCGTCCCGGAGATGGCGGGGGAGCGGCTGCTAAGGCTTCGCGTGGCGCCGCTCGCGACGAGCGCGAGCCGCGCGAGGATCGCGGTGGCGAGGGCTCGGCCGACCAGGGCCAAAAGCGCCGTCGCCGTCGCCGTTCCCGCAAGCCGCGCCAGGATGGTGGCGAGGGCTCGACCCCGTCTTCGTCTGCACCACAACCGCCCGCCGGCGAATAACGCCCGCGAGCGGATTTTGCTCGCCTTGCCCCGAGCGCATCGGGGTATCATAGCGCTGGATCAACAACCCTCCCTGCGACCGAACGTAGGGAGGGTTGTGTCTTGAAGAGCCATCTGAACATATTGAGCCGTCTGCAAGGTGCCGGCATCCTACCGTTTGCGGACGAATCGCTATCGTTTGCCGAGCAGGCGGCGCACGAGGCGCTTGAGGCGTTGTCGCCAACACGATGTGCCGGCTGCGAGCGCGCCGGTACGCTTATTTGCCAAGACTGCCTGGCTGCGCTCACGCTCATCGACCCACGTCATAGCTGTACCCGATGCGGCGCCCCGTTTGGGGATTTGCTGTGCACTGAGTGTTCGGTCGAGGGCACGTCCTCGGCAATGGCGGAGGCGCTCGACCGCTGCCTGGCGTGCTCCGTCTATGCGCATCCGCTGCCGCGCATCATTAAAGCGTACAAGGACGCGGGCGAGCGACGTCTGGCTCCGTATCTGGCGGAGCTGCTCTACGACACTGCCCTGCATGCCCAGGTCGTAGCGCCCGAACGCTTAGGAGGTGTGCTGTCCGGTGCGGATGCGGTGGTGTTTGTGCCCGCGACGGCGGCAGCGTTTCGGCGGCGTGGCTTTGATCATATGGAGGCTATTGCGCGTCCATTTTGCGAGCTGTCGGGTGTTCCCCTGCTCGATGCTCTCGTCAAGTACGGGCATGGCGACCAGCGCGAACTCGGTCGTGAGGAGCGTCGCGAGCGTGCCCAAGGCATGTACGAGACGGTTGAGGACGTGCGCGGCCGCCGTCTACTGCTTATCGATGACGTTATCACCACGGGCGCGACCATGGCAGCAGCCTCGGCGGAGCTCAAGCGTGCCGGCGCTGCGGCAGTCGATGGCCTTGCTATCGCACGTGTTTGGTAGGGGTGGTTTTGTGGCAGTGAAGATTGAGCGGCGCAACGAGCCGACAGGCGAACAGCTAGCGGCTTCCGTAATCCTAACAGGCGCTTCAGCGCTGCGCATGATGCGCGCCGAGCGCCGGCAGATGGGCTATATCAGCTGGAAGGACCTTAATCCCGATGAAGAGCGCCGTGTGCTGCGCACGTCGTCGCCCTCGACCGAGGATATCTATCTTCCTGACTTGGTGCGAATTGGAGCCAAAAGTGGCGAGGTGCAAGAAGATCTGTGCTTGCTGGTGGGATCTGCGGCGCAGCGCCGCCGCATGCCTGGCGTAGGCTGGTCCGTGTGTTCCGGGTTGCCCGCCGGCTCGATTCTAGAGGTGGAACCGGGGGTGTACAGCCTATCTCCCGAGGCCCTTTGTGTTGCCGTTGCGCGCGAGGTCGGCTGCATCCAGGCGTTTGCCCTGGCCCAGGAGCTGTGCTCTAAGATTTCACTGAGCGACCGCGGGAAGTATCTGCCTCCCTACACCTCGCCTGTTACGAATAAACTTGCAAAGGACAAGGACCAGCCAGCAGACGTGGGCTACTTTGAAGTCGAACCGGTGCTGACGCCCGATCGCCTGGCAGATTACCTTACGACATGCAAGGGAAGCACGGCCAAACAATTGCAGCGTCTGTGTCCCTACTTGTCAGAAAACCTGCTCTCGCCCATGGAGTGCATCATGCTCGCTCTGTTTTCGCTTCCGTTTTCCTATGGCGGGTTTGCCTGCGGACCTTTTAAGACCGACTACAAGATCGAGTTCGATGACCGTGCGCAGGCAATCTCGGGGATGCCTCATGCAGTTTGCGATGCGTATCAAGAAGCGGCCCGGTTTGACCTGGAATACAACGGTGAGCTGGGCCATTCCTCTCGGAGGGGACGTATCCATGATGAAAAGCGCAACACGGGCTTGATTACTATGGGAATCGAGGTCGCGACGGTCAATAGCGAAATGCTCTGTGACATGGAAGCGATGGAAGCGCTCGCATGGCGCATGCACCAGCGTATGCGAAAGCGGTACCGGAATCGTGTCGATGCTCGCAGGAAGAAGCAAGAGGCGTTGCTTAACACGCTGCGGGCGTGTTTTGGGCTTAAGCCGGTCTAATTCACGTCGAAAATAGGGGGTTAATCATATGCCCTGGCCAAAATATGGCAAATATGAGTACTGTCACTAAATCAGTAACAGCAAAATCAAGGAATTTAGGACTCGGAGGCGGCATAAAGTAAGAAGATAATAAACAAATGTGGAATAACTAAGCATCAGGTTGGCGACACTGAGCGCAAAATCTGTCCGAGAGGCCAAAATTGCCTGTTACTAAATTGGTGACAGTACTCATATTTGCCATTTTTTGGCCACGGCACCCTAGGAAGGGTGCCCCGGAGCTCCCCATAGGGGAGCTCCGGGCTTCACAGAGGCACGAATAGCCCACTCCGACCTGCGAAATCTGTACTCGCGATGCGAATGACGCCCCTAACCTTAAACTTTAGCTTGAACTTAGCTATAATGCGCTACGTTCCTACCAGGCTGTGGTTGCGGACGGACGAAATGCCCGCCCTAGTCCAAGACAGACGCGGTCAAAGGGATCCACGTAAGCGACCGCGTGCGCGCGGCGCGATCATGGCGCGTCCTAGATGTAAGCCGCACCGTCCGTTCTACTTTCTTTGGGGCAATACCGCCTCGCGGGCGAGCGGGCCAGTCGTGAAGGTGGCTGCGGCCTCCCGAGCAAACGCCCCGGTGCGCAAGTGTGGGGTCAAATACCAGGTCAGCTGGTGGGAACAACCTGATATTCCGCGCAACGCACGGATCGTATACGACACAGAAGGCAGGGTAGTGGACATGGTGAGGGGCAGCTTGATGCACGCGGCTCGGTTAGGTGCTGGGACCGCAGCGGTCATCGCCGTTTTGGGCCTGAGCGGATGCGCGTTCAACCCGCTGTCTACGTTCACGACTCCCACGATCGACCAGATCGAGTACGAGACCGTCACGCCCGCGGTGTCGGATGATGCCCTGGTCACCCCCGGTACCCTGACGGTTGCCCTCGATACCTCCGATGCGCCGCAGGCCATGCAGGGCGCTGACGGCGAGCTCACGGGGTATGCAGTCGACGCTGCCCGCGCCCTCGCAAGCCGTATGGGCCTTAAGGTCGCCTTTGTCGATGCGTCCTCGGCAGGTTCCGCGCTCGGCGACAAAAAGGCTGATATCTTTATCGGCGAGATCAACTCCACGGACGGGGACGTTAGCTCGCTCGGCACCTGCCTGTACGATGCCGCTTCCGTGTTCGGTAAAACCAGTGATGGTGGGTCGCTAAGCGTTTCCACCGATACCCTTAACACGTCTACTCTAGGTGTCCAGATGTCCTCGGCCTCGCAGGAGGCGCTTGCTAAGCAGAGCATCACCGCCAACCAAAAGACCTACTCCAACATCAACGAGTGCTTTGAGGCACTCGAGTCCGGCGAGGTCGACTATGTAATCTGCGACTCCACGGCCGGCGGCTACCTTGCACGCCTGATGAGCGAGGTCTCCTATGCCGGTTCGCTCGAGGCGCCCTCGACGCTTGGTGTTGCGGGCCTCTCGTCCAATGACGAACTGTGCCGTGCCGTGAGCGATGCCCTCGACGGTATTACGGCCGACGGCACGCTCGAGGCGGTCCACTCTGTCTGGTATGGCAGGATGCCCTACGACCTCACCACTAAGACGGTTTCGGGCGCTAACGTGCAGCCGGGCGACTCTGAGTCCAGCGAGACCACATCCTCCGGCAGCGAGTCCTCCGATTCCAACAATGAGACCGCATCCTCCGAAGACAAATCGTCCAGCCAGGAAGACACCATCACCGACGACGACATTAACAAACTCAATAGCTAGTTATTGCTAGGGGTGGCATCTCCTATGCGCTAGGAGAGGCGCCTCTTCACGGTTTCAACACGCATTGCCGGGCTCTCCCAACAGGGGAGCCCGGCTTTTTCGTTCCCATAAAACCAGCAGGTCAAAGACATTTTTTAGGTGCAAAACCAAAGCCGCCGGCTCCCTCCTATAGCGCACTTTGCCACGGAAAAGTGCGAGACTTCGGTATGCGGTATCAAGCAATCGTTATTCGGGTCTTTAGGAATCCGCGTGATTAAATGCACGGCAATGGGTACATAGCCAGTACAGTAAGTCCCCGAGGCAGATTGGAGCCACGTATGGATATCAAGGTTTCTGGACGCAAGACGACGGTAACCGATGCTCTGCGTGCGCATGTGGACGAGAAGATCGGCGAGGCGCTCAAGGTTTTCGATATCGAGCCCATGACAGTCGACGTCGTGCTTCGCTATGAGAAGAACCCCTCGAACCCCAACCCGGCAATCGTCGAGGTTACGGTTCGTGCCCGCGGTTCGGTGATTCGCGTTGCCGAGCACGGTGCAGATATGTACGCTGCCATCGACCTCTCCGCCGATAAGGTCACCCGCCAGCTGCGCAAGTTCAAGACCAAGGTCGTGGACAACCGCCAGGGCGGTGCCAGCGCCGCGGATGTTGCGCCGGTCGAGCGCGTTGACGATCTGGCCGACCTGCTGCTGCCCGAGGAGGAGGACGACCTGCTCGTCCGCGAGAAGGTCATCGATGTCACCCCGATGACTGAGGAGCAGGCGCTGGTGCAGACCGATCTGCTGGGCCACGACTTCTACGTGTTCGAGAACGCGACGACCGGTCTCATCAATGTGGTGTATCACCGTAAGAATGGTGGATATGGCATCATCAAGCCCCGCATCGAAACACTTGACGAGTAAAATACGTTAACTTGCATGAGTTAACGGCCGGCGGCCATCCCATGCGGGTGGCCGCCTTTTTACGTAAGGAGTCGCTTTGATGGACAAGGCCGCATCCGCCGGTCATTCGGACCGTTGCCGCATCGTCGTCGATACCTGCTGCGACTTTAGCCCCGAGGTCGCCGCGAACCTCGATGTCGATATCCTGGGTTTCCCCTTCATTATCGATGGCGAGGAGCGTACGGACGACATCTGGTCGAGCATCACGCCCAAGGAGTTCTACGACCGCATGCGCGCCGGTGCCCGCGTGTCCACCTCGGCTGTGTCGCTCGGTCGCTATATCGAGTTCTTTACCGAGTGCGCCAAAGAGGGTACGCCCACGGTCTACCTGTGCTTTACCTCGGCGCTGTCGTCGAGCTACAACTCCGCGTGCCAGGCGGCGGACGCCGTGCGCGCCGAGTATCCCAACTTTGAGCTGTACGTGGTCGACAACGCTCTGCCCTGTGCGACCGGCGAGCTTTTGGCGCTTGAGGCCGTGCGCCAGCGTTCGGCGGGACTGACCGCCAAGCAGCTGGTCGACTGGGCAAACGAGGCCAAGACCTATGTCCACGGTTACTTTACGCTCGAGAGCTTTGACGCGCTGGCTGCCGGCGGCCGCATTCCGCCCGCGGCGGCACAGCTCACGGCAAAGCTCGACGTCAAACCCGAGCTGTCCTACGACCTGGCCGGCTCGCTGTCGCTGATCGGCGTCAACCGCGGTCGCAAGAAGGCACTCAAGTCCATTCTCAAGTCGTTCCGCGAGAACTATGTGCCCGATCGCACCATGCCCATCGCCATTATGACGGCCGATGCCGAAAAGGACGGCGACTGGCTCGAAGTCGCCATCCGCAAGGAGGAGGGCTGCGCCGACGTCACGATCATTCGCAGCTCCGTGGGTCCCACCATCGGCTCGCACGTGGGCCCCGGCATGGTGGCCTGCGCGTTTTGGGGCAAGAACCGCGCCGACAAGGCGTCGCTTTCCGACCGCATCGCCCGCCGCGTGCGCGGTCAGTAGGCAAGTAACGCGGCCGTAATCGATCCCAACTCACAGCCCAAACGCTGGCACCGAGTATTCAACCTGGTAACAACACCCAACCCAAAAGGAAAGGTTTCATGGCAAACAAGCTCTCCGTCGCATTTATCGGCACCGGAATCATGGGTGCCCCCATCGCCGGCCACATCCTGGACGCCGGCTATCCCGTCACGGTCAACAACCGCACCAAGTCCAAGGCCGCAGCGCTCGTTGAGCGCGGCGCCGTCTGGGCCGATACGCCGGCCGATGCCGCGGCGAACGCCGATGTCGTCTTTACCATGGTGGGCTATCCCTCCGAGGTCGAGGAGCTCTACCTGGCGGGCGACGGCCTGCTCGCGTGCACCAAGCCCGGCGCGGTGCTGATCGACCTCACCACGAGCTCCCCCGAGCTGGCGCGTGACATTGCCGAGGCCGCCCAGGTTTCCGGCCGCATGGCGTTTGACTGCCCCGTCACCGGCGGCGAGTCGGGCGCTATCGCCGGCACGCTCACGGCTATCGTGGGCGCCACCGAGAACGACATCGCGCCGGTCCGCGATATCCTTGCCACCTTTGCGGCAAATATCTGCTGCTTCGATGGCGCCGGCAAGGGCCAGGCTGCCAAGCTCGCCAACCAGGTGTCGCTGGGCGCCTGCATGGTCGGTATGGCCGATGCGCTGGCGTTTGCCGAGCTGAGCGGCCTTGACCTGGAGAAGACCCGCCAGATGATCCTGGGCGGCACCGGCAAGTCCGGCGCCATGGAGAGCCTGGCCCCCAAGGCGCTCGACGGCGACTACAAGCCCGGCTTTATGGTCGAGCACTTCATTAAGGACCTGCGTCTGGCGCTCGCCTACGCCGATGACCGCGAGCTCGCGCTGCCCGGCGCCGACGTGGCCTTTACGCTCTACGACATGCTCGACGCCATCGGTGGTGCCAAGCTGGGTACCCAGGCCATCACGGTCCTCTACAAGGAGGAGGCCGACGCCATCGCCGCCGGTCTGGACTGGTCGCAGTATCGCCCCGAGGAGCACGGTGCCCACGAGGACGGCTGCGGTTGCGGCGAGCACGGCGACGAGCATGAGTGCGGTTGCGGCCACCATCACGGCGAGGACCACGAGTGCTGCGGCGGCCACGGCCATGATGACGGCCACGAGTGCTGCTGCGGCCACCATCACGAGGAGTAGCGCCCATGAGCTGGACGTTCGTGGTGCTTGCGCTGGTGCTCTTTCTCTTTGCGATCTACATCGGCTTTTTGTGCGGCCAGTGGGCGTGCGAAAAGCGCGTCATCACCAAGCGCGACTACTGGATCGCCAACTTTGCAGGAGCGGCGGCAGTCGTCCTGCTGACCTGGGTGTTCTCGCTGTTCCCGCTGGTGCAGTTTGCGCCGATCGGCTGGCTCGGCGGCTTTATCGCCGGTCTTAAGATGAGCTTTGGCGAGTCCGTCGGCCCGTGGCGCAAGCACGACGAGGTTTTTAACGTCAACAAGGCCCATCGCGCCGCCGCCGATGCGGGCGACGCCGAGGAACGCCGCCGTGCGCGTCGCAATGGTGCGGCCGACCGACAGCTCATCTCGGTCACCGATGACAGCAAGGGTGCTGGCAAGCACGCTAAGAAATAGTAAGAAGAGGTAACTATGGCAGAAAATAAGGAAGAACAGCTCACCGACGAGGAGCTGGCACAGCTTCAGCTGGCAGAGGAGAACGAGAACGCCGTCGACCGCCTGGTCCAAGAGCTCGGCTGTCCCACGCGCCGCATCCGCCAGTTTGCCGCCCGCGTGCTGCATCTGCTTGCCGAGCGCGATCCCCAGCGCGTCGTGCCCTGCGTGCCCGCGCTGATCGAGGCGCTCGATCGCCCCGAGGCGCAGACCCGCTGGGAGGCCCTCGATGCCCTGACGGCGCTCGCCACCACCTGCCCCGAACAGCTGGGCGATGCCTTTGAGGGCGCCGAGACCGCGCTGTTCGACGAGATTTCCTCCACGCTGCGCTACGCCGCCTTCCGCCTGCTGTGCGTGTGGGGAGCCACGGGCGTCGAGCGTTCGCGCGAGGCTTGGCCGATCCTGGACGAGGCCATCCAGTGCTACCACGGCGACCTTGAGTATCGCGATATGCTCGGTTGCCTGTACGAGTTTGGCCAGGGCGAGATCGACGCCGAGGTTGCAGAGAAGCTTGCGCTGCGCCTTAAGTTCGACGCCGAGAACGGCAAGGGCAGCTATCTCAAGGCCCGTTCGAGCGAGATTTGCGAAATGCTTGTTAAACGTTTTGGCCTGGATCTCTCCAAAAAGAAGAAGCGTGCTAGCGTTAAAAAATCTGAGGCCGCCGAAGACGAGGAGTAACAGATTATGGCGCACGATGTAGTCCTGATTCCCGGTGACGGTATCGGTCCCGAGATTACGCAGGCCATGCGCCGCGTGGTCGAGGCCACCGGTGTCCAGATCAACTGGAACGTCCAGGAGGCCGGCGCCGGCGTCATGGACGAGTTTGGCACGCCGCTGCCCCAGCACGTGCTCGACGCGGTCGCCGAGACCAAGGTTGCCATCAAGGGCCCCATCACTACGCCGGTCGGCACGGGCTTCCGCAGCGTTAACGTGGCCCTGCGCAAGCACTTTGACCTGTATGCCTGCGTGCGCCCCTGTCTGTCGCAGCCGGGTGACGGCTCGCGTTTCCGCGATGTCGACCTGGTCATCGTGCGCGAGAACACCGAGGACCTCTACGCCGGCATCGAGTTCGATGAGGGCGCTGCCGAGGTCGAGGAGCTCTCGCAGCTCGTCGAGCGTTCGGGCCAAAAGACCTTCGCCGCCGATTCCGCGATCTCGATCAAGCCGATCTCCATCGCCAAGAGCCGCCGCATTGTGGAGTATGCCTTTGAGTATGCCCGCCGCTGCGGCCGCAAAAAGGTGACGGCCGTGCACAAGGCCAACATCATGAAGGCGACTGACGGCCTGTTCCTGCGCGTTGCGCGCGAGGTGGCCGCTAACTATCCCGATATCGAGTTCAACGACAAGATCGTCGACGCCACCTGCATGGGCCTGGTCCAGAACCCCAATGACTTCGATGTCCTGGTGCTGCCCAACTTGTACGGCGATATCGTCAGCGACCTGTGCGCTGGCCTGGTGGGCGGCCTGGGTATGGCCCCCGGCTCCAACATCGGTGCCGACTGTGCCATCTTCGAGGCTACGCACGGCTCCGCACCCGATATCGCGGGCCAGGATATCGCCAACCCCACGGCCGAGATTCTGTCTGCTGCGATGATGCTCGATCACCTGGGTGAGAACGACGCGGCCAACCGCATTCGCGCCGCCGTCTCTGCCACGCTCGACGAGGGCGAACAGGTTACCGGTGACGTGCGTCGTGCCCAGACCGGTTCCGTTGAGGGTGCCGTGGGCACGCAGGCCTTCGCCGATGCCGTTATCGCGCACCTAGCTTAAGGCATGCAGGCTGCAAACGCCTAAATAGTACTTAAGTGTTTGCGTATAACCTAAGAATCAATACGCCCGGCGCCTCGTCGGGCGTATTCTATTGAAGACTATGTTTCCTAACAAGGAGTAACTGATATGGGTCTGATTCAAAAGAAGGACGAGAAGGACGAGATCGACGGCATCCAGATCATCGAGCGCGGCGAAGGCCCCGACGGTGATGAGGACGAGAAGATCGACCTGGTCGCCGGTACGTCTGCCGAGCACATTGCTGCCGGCACGACCGCCGAGGAAGAGGACGCTCGCCTGGAGGCAAAGGTCGCCGCGGACGCCGCCGACGAGAACCTCATGCCCGAGGAACAGGACGAGGACGACGACTCCGACGCGGACGACCATGCATCCAAGCACAAGAAGACGATGATCGCCGCCTTCGTGGTTGCAGTCGTGATCGCTGCGGTGGTCGGCTTCTTTATTGGCAATGGCGGCTTTGGCGGCAAGGGTGTCGGTTCGTCGACCCTGACCGAGGACCAGCTCGATTCGACCGTGGCAAGCTATAGTTATAACGGCAAGAAGAGCGACATCACCGCGCGCGAGGCCATCGAGAGCCAGTACAGCCTCGATACCGTCAAGGATAGCGATGGCAACTACACCGCCCCCTCTGCCGACGTCATCCTGTCTTACGTGCGCAACAAGATTCTGCTCGATGCTGCTGAGGACGAGGGCATTACCGTTTCTTCCAAGGAAATGAAGCAGTACGCCGAGGATTCTATTGGCACCTCGGACTACGACACCATGGCCAAGCAGTATGGCGTGTCCAAGGACCAGGCCAAGCAGATCGTCCGTCAGTCCGCGACGCTGCAGAAGCTCTACAAGAAGAAGGTGGGCGATGCTTCCGCGAGCATGCCGACCGCTCCGACCGAGCCTTCTGACGGCAACGAGGACACCGCGAGCAAGGATTACGCCGACTACATCATCAACCTTGCCGGTGACGAGTGGGATAGCTCGAAGGGCACCTGGAAGGACGAGAACAGCACCTACGCTAAGGCCTTCGCTAACGATGCCTTTACCGCTGATAGCGCCACCTATAAGCAGGCCATGACCGCCTATTACACCGCTTACCAGCAGTATTCTTCGCAGGCTTCGAGCGCCAGCTCCAAGTGGACCGAGTATGCCAACGGCCTGTACGCCAAGGCCAACATCAGCATCTACGGCCTGTTTGCGTAAGATCTGTCTGCACTACTGCGCGCTAACCGATCTACCTGATTAAGCCCGCTAGAACGACAACGTTCTAGCGGGCATTTTGTTACCGAAACCACTAGGATAGGACTTGCGCCCGTGCAAGTGCTTCATCGGGTATCCTCAATTCATCCTGGAAAACGGCCGTAAACGATTGCAAATAACCGGTGAACGGTCAAAAACTACCGTTCACCGATAATATCGAAACTGGTTCTAACTGGTATTAAGTCAAAAAGACCAATTCACAAATCTTCACAATGACCTGCATTTTTTCTACACGCCATTTTTAGCCACCCTGCGTTGTTTAGACACGAAAAAAGTTCCGATCTTTGGCCAAGGCATTTCAAAACGATTACAAAACCGCAGGTAGAAGTGTTAACGAGCGGTAAACGGTCGATTTTTCGCCGTGAACGGCGCAAAAACGTTTTACTGTGTGAATCAGCGAAAGCGACCTCTTCTGTGGTGATATAGTGACAACAACACGTCACGTGGTTACTACCAGTTGAGAGACCACTGGTCTTAAAGAACGCTTTCCAAGAAGCTTTAAGGGCACCTGCCCGCTGGCTTCCGAAAACATCGGACTCGTATCGTACACACCTTCGGAAGGGAAATTTGAATGGTTGGCTTTATTCTTACCGGTCATGGACAGTTCGCACCCGGCCTCGCAAGCGCTATCGCTATGGTCGCTGGCGACCAGCCCGCTTTTACCGTCGTTCCTTTTGAGGGCGACCAGGCTGCTTCCTACGGTGAGGATCTCCGCGCCGCTATTACCGCCATGCGCGAGGAGTGCGATGGCGTGCTCGTCTTTACCGACCTGCTTGGCGGCACCCCGTTCAACCAGGCAATGATGATTGCCCAGGATGTCGACAACGTCGAGATTCTGACCGGCACTAACCTTCCCATGGTTATTGAGCTTCTGTTCCTCCGCGGCAATGCCACGCTCGCTGAGCTTGGCGAGCAGGCCGTGACCGTTGGCCAGACGGGCGTCACCGCCCAGACGGTGGCATCCGTTGCCGGCTCCGAGGATGAGGATATCTTCGGCGACGAGGACGGCATCTAATGGCCGATTTCGGAGCCAACGTCCTGAGCTCCTCGGTCGCCCTTTTAGGCTTGCTTGTCATCATGGGCTTGATTTACACCATCTGGTCGCAAATCAACATGAAGAAGAAGCAGAAGTACTTCAAGGAGCTGCACACCGAGCTCAAGCCGGGTCAGGAGGTTCTTTTCGCCGGCGGTATCTACGGAACCGTCAAAGGCATCGAAGGCGAAAAGGTCCAGATCAAAGTCCGATCCGGTGCCGTCGTAGATGTTTCGCGTTACGCGATTCAGGAGATCAAGTAACTGTCGTCAGCAAATAACGAAAGGAAGCTGATCAACATGGCAGAACCCAACATTCTTCTTACCCGCATCGATAACCGACTGGTTCATGGTCAGGTTGCCACCCAGTGGAACTCCACCCTGGGCTCCAACCTCATCCTCGTCGCCAACGACGACGTGTCGAACAACACCATGCGCCAGAACCTCATGAAGATGGCCGCTCCCACCGGCGTCGCTACGCGTTTCTTCTCCCTGCAGAAGACCATCGACGTCATTGGTAAGGCGAGCCCGCGCCAGAAGATCTTCATCGTGGCCGAAACACCGGAAGACGTGCTTACGCTCGTCAAGGGCGGTGTGCCTATAAAGAAGGTAAACATCGGCAACATGCACATGTCGGAAGGAAAGCGCCAAGTCGCCACCTCCGTCGCAGTTAACGACGAGGATGTCGCTGCGTTTAAAGAGCTGCAGGAATTGGGGGTGGAGTTGGAGATCAGGCGCGTTCCGAGCACGCCTGTTGAGGACACGAGCAAGCTCTTCTCGTAATCCTCATGATCCACGTTGTCAGGAATGAAACCCTGACATTCTGTACGTGAAATCCAAAGTGCGTACATACATTTTGAAAGGAGGAGCAAGATGGAATACTCGATCATCCAGGTCGCTCTGGTCTTCATCGTCACGTTCGTCGCGGCAATCGACCAGTTCAACTTCCTCGAGTCTCTCTATCAGCCCATCGTCACCGGCGCCGTCATCGGTCTTATCCTTGGCGACCTCAACACCGGTCTTCTCGTGGGTGGTACTTATCAGCTCATGACGATCGGCAACATGCCGATCGGAGGCGCTCAGCCGCCTAACGCCGTCATCGGCGGCATCATGGCAGCCATTCTCGCTATTGCTACGGGCCTCGAGCCCAACGCGGCAGTCGGCCTTGCCATTCCGTTCGCTCTGCTTGGTCAGCTCGGCGTTACCCTGGTCTTCACGCTTATGTCGCCGCTCATGTCCTCTGCGGACAACATGGCTCACAACGCTGACACCAAGGGTATCGAGCGTCTGAACTACTTCGCCATGGCTCTGCTCGGCCTGATCTTCGCTGTCGTCGTCACCCTGTTCTTCATCGCTGGCGCCACCATCGGTCAGACCATCGCTTCCGCCATCCCGACTTGGCTGCAGACCGGTCTCTCCGCTGCAGGCGGCATGATGCGCTTCGTCGGCTTCGCCGTCCTGCTCAAGGTTATGATGAACCGCGATATGTGGGGCTTCTTCCTCATGGGCTTTGGCCTCGCGCTCATCACCGTTGCCAACGAATCTCTGGCAACCCCTGCTCTGCTCATCCTCGCTCTCATCGGTTTCGGCATCGCTTTCTGGGACTTCCAGCAGCAGACCGAGCTGAAGGGTGCAGCTGTTTCTGACGGAGGTGACTTCGAAGATGGCATCTAATGAGTATGTGATCCCGGAGCACTACGAGGATCTCACTCCTGCTCCGCAACTCGACCAGAAGACCCTCAACAAGATGGCTTGGCGCTCCTGCTTCCTGCAGGCCTCGTTCAACTACGAGCGTATGCAGGCCGCCGGTTGGCTCTACTCCATCATCCCCGGTCTGGAGAAGATCCACACCAACAAGAACGACCTCGCGGCTTCCATGAGCCACAACCTGGAGTTCTTCAACACTCACCCGTTCCTCGTCACCTTTGTTATGGGTATCGTGCTTTCGCTCGAGCAGAACAAGGTTGACATCCCCACGATCCGCGCCGTCCGCGTCGCCGCAATGGGCCCGCTCGGTGGTATCGGTGACGCCCTGTTCTGGCTGACGCTCGTGCCTATCACGGCCGGCATCACCTCCAACATGGCTATCAACGGTAACGCCGCTGCGCCGCTGATCTTCCTGGTGATCTTCAACGTCGTCCAGTTCGCTCTGCGCTTCTGGCTCATGAACTGGTCCTACAAGCTTGGCACCAGCGCTATTGACGCTCTGACCGCCAACATGCAGGCCTTTACGCGTGCCGCTTCCATCATGGGCGTCTTCGTCGTCGGTTGCCTGGTCGTCACCATGGGTGGCACCCAGATCAACCTCCAGATCCCCAACGGCACCACCCGTGGCCTCTCCGCTACTACCGTGATCGTCTCCGAGAAGGAGGCCGAGAACTTCACCGGTATGGAGGGCATCGATACCGAGACCGCTGAGGCCGGTACCATCGCCATGACCGATGAGGACGGCAACGCCCTCACCGCTTCCGATGCCGACGGCAACGCTGTCGAGTGCGGCGTCACCGATCTGGGCAACGGCATGGAGTCCGTCACCTACGGCACCGTCACCGAGGATCCGGTCAACTTCTCTGTTGCCGACACCCTCAACACCATCGTCCCGAAGCTCGTCCCGCTTATGCTTACGCTGCTGCTTTACTACATGTTCGCTAAGCACAGCTGGACCCCGACCAAGGGCATTCTCCTGCTCTTCGTCCTTGGCATCCTGGGCGCTGGCCCGCTTGGTCTCTGGCCGAGCATCTGGTAAGGCTCTAGCTTGAGGGGTGTGTCCCTACGCGGCTCACACCCCGACCCCTTAAGCCATGTGTATGTTAAAAGCCGCGTGCTCGAAAGAGCGCGCGGCTTTTGTTTTCTTGATGATTCGGGTGTGGCAGACAGATAATGCTAAACACCCAAGGTAGTAGCCTAGTTTGAGCAAAAGGGAGGATAGGATGGCGATCGGAGCGCGCAAGCAACCGCTGTACGATCAGCTGGTCGATATTCTGACCGAAAAGATTGACCATGAATATCGCGCCGGTGACATGATTCCTTCCGAGCGCGAACTTTCGGAGCGCTATGGTCTCTCGCGCACTACGGTACGCCTGGCTCTGCAGGAACTGGAGCGTTTAGGACTGGTGGTTCGGCAGCACGGTCGCGGTACCTTTGTGACCGACCGTTCGGCAAAGGCAACCAATCTTATGCAGTCCTACAGCTTTACCGAGCAGATGCGCGCGATGGGTCGCGACCCCGAGACCACGATTCTCGATTTTTGCGAGATGGAGGCCGATAAGAATCTGGCCGAGCATATGGGATTACGTATCGGTGATCGCATTTTTAAGCTCAAGCGCCTTCGTTCTGCCGACAACATGCCCATGATGGTCGAACGTAGCTATCTACCGGTTCGTCAATTTCTGTCCCTAAAGCGACCGCTGCTGGAGCGTAAGCCGCTTTACGATGTGATTGAGCAAGACTTTCAGCAAAAAATACGCGTGGCCGAAGAGGAGTTCTATGCGAGCATAGCCCGTCCCACCGATGCCCACCTTTTGGAAATCGTCGAGGGCTCGCCTGTGCTCGATTTGGTTAGGACTACGTATAACGAGTCAAACGAGGTTGTGGAGTATACGCTCTCGGTTGCTCGTGCCGATCAGTTTAAATACAAGGTTTACCACCAGCGTAGCGATTAGTGTCTGTACCGTTTCCATAGGATGATTCTTTGTATTTAACTGGTTACTACCAGATAACCAACCGAAGTGTATAATTGCACGTCAGAGGATTACTTCTAGAGAGAGGTATTAGAAATGTTCGAGAAGAGTGTCGAGGAGCTCACCGAGCTCGGCGCCCAGATCACCACGGCCGAGATTGCTCAGCAGCCCGAGCTTTGGCGTGATACGCTCAACATCTATCGCGAGAACAAGGAGGCCATCGAGGCCTTTCTGGCTGAGGCTCGCGCTATGGGCGAGGGCCGTCTGTCCGTTGTCTTCACCGGTGCCGGTACATCCGACTATGTTGGCGATACCTGCGCCCCGTACCTGCGTCACGCTGGCAACACTGATCTCTACGACTTTAAGCCCATCGCCACGACCGATATCGTGAGCGCCCCGCGCGACTTCCTGCGCGCCGAGGATCCCACGCTCGTGGTTTCCTTTGCCCGCTCTGGCAACAGCCCCGAGAGCCTTGCCGCCGTCGCCGTTGCCAAGGAGCTCGTCCACAACGTCAAGTTCCTCAACATCACCTGCGCTCCCGAGGGCAAGCTCGCTGTCGAGTCCGCTGATGATCCCAATGCGCTGACGCTGCTCATCCCGCGCGCCAACGATAAGGGCTTCGCCATGACCGGTTCTTACACCTGCATGACCCTGCTCTCCACCCTTATTTTCGACACTGCCTCTGACGAGCAGAAGGCCGAGTGGGTCGAGACCATCGCCAAGATGGGCGAGGAGGTTATCGCTCGCGAGTCCGAGGTTGCCGATTACCTCGCTGGCGACTTCAATCGCGTGACCTACCTGGGCTCCGGCTCCTTTGGCGGCCTTGCTCAGGAGAGCCAGCTTAAGATTCTCGAGCTTGCTCACGGTCTGGTCGCTACTTCCTACGACACCTCCATGGGCTATCGTCACGGACCTAAGTCCTTCGTCGACGATAAGACGCTCGTCTTCGTGTTCGTAAACAACGACGCCTACACCCGTCAGTACGACATCGACATCCTCAACGAGATCGGTGGCGACAAGATCGCTCAGCACACCGTTGCCGTTCAGCAGGATGGCGCTACCGTCTACGAGGGCGAGTCCTTTACCTTTAAGGGCTACGAGGCGCTTCCCGAGGGCTACCTTGCCCTGCCGTTCGTGATGTTTGCCCAGGCTATCAGCCTGCTCAACTCCGTGCGCGTGGGCAACACGCCCGATACGCCGAGCCCCACCGGCACGGTCAACCGCGTGGTCAAGGGCGTGACGATTCACCCCTTCATCGCTTAATCGCGTCCCCCTGTAAGGGCGCCCGTCCGCTCATAACGGCGGGCGGGCGCTTTTTGTTTTTACATGGACCGGGTATAAACATCACCACAGTCAACTGCTTTAGAAGCAAGGAGTGCATATGAGCACGTACGCAATTAAGGCTGACAAGTTCTTCTTGCCGGCAGGCCCGCAACTGGGCGGCTATCTTATGGTCGAGGATGGCGTCTTTGGCGCCTGGCAGGCCGACGAGCCCTCTTGCGAGATTAAGGACTACACGGGATCGTGGATCGCACCGGGTATGGTCGATACCCACATCCATGGCTTCTACAACCACTCAACTACCGATAACGATCCCGAAGGCATCGATATCAGCTCGACCGAGCTTGCCCGTCGCGGTACCACCAGCTGGCTGCCCACGACGTTCACCGATGGTGTCGAGCAGATCAAGGACGCCTGCGCCGCTATCGCCCAGGCGGACGAGGGTCGCGGCCCCGACTTCTGCGGTGCTCGCATTCAGGGCATCTACCTGGAGGGCCCCTTCTTTACCATGAAGCACGTGGGCGCGCAGAACCCCGCTTACCTGATCGATCCCTCCGAGGAGGTCTTCGACCAGTGGCAGGAGGCTGCTGGCGGACGTATCGTCAAGAGCGCTATGGCCGCTGAGCGCGATGGCGCTGCCACCTATGCTGCCGCCCTCAACGCGAAGGGCGTCGTGACCAGCATCGGTCACTCCGACGCCACCTACGATGAGTGCATCGCCGCCATCAACGCCGGTGCCAGCTGCTTTACGCATACCTATAACGGCCAGCGCGGGCTGCATCACCGTGAGCCCGGTGTCGTGGGTGCTGCCATGTCCACGCCCGAGACCTACGCTGAGATCATCTGTGACGGCAAGCACGTAAACCCTGCCGCCATCAAGGCGCTGCTGCAGGCAAAGGGCTGGCAGCACACGGTACTCATCACCGACTGCCTGGGCTGCGGCGGCATGCCCGAGGGCAGCTACACCAGTGGCGGCATGGACGTCATCATGAAGGACAACCTGTGCTGGCTCGCCGACGGCAAGAGCATTGCCGGCTCGGTGCTCACGCTTGCCCAGGGTGTCAAGAACATCGTCGACTGGGGCATCGCCAGCGCCGATATCGCCATTCGCATGGCAACCGAGGTGCCGGCACGCTCCGCGCACATCGAGGATAAGTGCGGCAGCATCATGCCGGGTCGCGACGCCGACTTTGTCGTGTTCGACCACGAGCTCACCCTCGTCGAGACGTATGTTGGCGGTCAGAGCGTCGGCAACGCCTTTACCGAGTAACGAAAGAAAAAGACGGCGGGCCCGAATCTGCTCGGACCCGCCGTACGGGTTAAACGCTCAAAAGCACCTTTACAGTTACAGCTTGCTAGCGATTTTCTTTGCCGTACGCTTAACGCCGGCCACCAGGCCTCCTGCAGGATGCTCCTTCTCGTATGCTAGGCGCTTCTCGCGCTTGGCGTACTCTTCGACGATGATGTCTCCATACTCGTCTTCGATCTTGTCGAAGAAGTCGACGGCACCCTTAATTTCCTCAGCGGTCGGGTGCCCCTTTTGGACACCGCCGGCGAGTTTGAACGGCCCCCACGTATCAAAGCCGGGGCAGCCGTAGACACCCATAAAGATGGCCTGCCTCATGCGGCAGATGCCATCGATATCCTTGCCGTACCACTTGTTTTTGCCACCGTAGGTCATAAGGCCAAACACCTTGTCCTGCGGCTGCAACACGTTAGTGAGCACGCGTGCCATGTCCTTGTCGATCTCGGAGTAATAGATGCCCGTGGCGACACCAATCAGATGGTATTCGTGCAGGTTGGGATACTCGTTTTTGCCGAGTGTTTTCACGTCGAGGGTATCGATTTCGGGGTGCGCCTCGACGATGGCGTCCACGAGCTTTTTCGTATTGCCGTGGTGGCGTGAGGCATAAAGAATGATGGTTCGCATAAGAAGGCCTTTCAGCTGTAATTGCATCAATGTCTGTATGGTACCCCGTTACATGGCCGGGATACCGGACGCATCGATGAGCGTGCGGGTTTGTCCTATGGTTAGGATTGAAACGGGCGCTTGCGTGAAATAAAGCAGTTGTTCGAAAGGATGGGTAATGGAATACGCTCTCTCCAACGATTCGATTTCTATTAAGGTTTCCACGGCTGGTGGCTCGTTTACCTCGATTGAGGCCGGAGGTCGCGAGTACTTGTGGCAGGGTGATCCCACCGCGTGGTCCGGCCAGGCGCCGATTTGCTTCCCGATTTGCGGAGGCTTGCGCGACAACAGCGCCATGACGTTTGCCGGGCATCATGTAAAGCTCGCTCGCCACGGCTTTGCGCGCAAGCAGGAGTGGAAGCTGCTGAGCCAAGGCGAGAACGAGTTGGCTATGTGCCTGGCTTCGGAGGATAACGCCGCGCTGCTGAGCGATTATCCGTATCCGTTTAGGCTCGTCGCCCGCTATACGCTCGAGGACGCCGCCGTGCGTGTCTCCTATGAGGTTACCAACGAGGGCACCGAGGATATGCCGTTCTTTATCGGTGGGCATCCCGGCTTTAGGTGCCCGCTCGATGAGGGCGAGGCCTATACGGACTACGAGTTGCGCTTTGAGAAAGAAGAGGCTGCAGAGCTTTGCACCGCTGTCCCTTCGACTGGCTTGATTGACGTGGACAAGCGCTCCAAGAACCCCATGGTGGGAAAGACGCTGCCCCTGTCGCACGAGCTCTTCGATTTTGCGGAGACCATCTTTGACGTGCTCGAGAGCCGCCAGGTCACGCTTTCCAAAAAGGGCGAGGACAAGGGCGTCCGCCTGAGCTTTGAGGGCTTCCCATATCTCATTGTGTGGAGCAAGCCCGAGGGTGATTTTGTGGCAGTTGAGCCTTGGGGCGGCCTTTCGACCTGCTCCGATGAGGACGACGTGCTTGAGCATAAGCGTGGCTGCCTTGTCGCCAAGCCCAAGGAGACCGTCGTTCGCTCGTTCACGATTGAGATTCTGTAATTCCGTTTTGTCGACTCGTATCGCGAGGCACAAGGAGCCTGCGAGATAAGGAGCTAAAAATGATCCTCACCGTTACGATGAACCCGTCCGTCGATACACGCTATCAGCTCGATGAGCTCATTATCGACGACGTTAACCGTGTGACGCCCGAAAAGACCGCCGGCGGCAAGGGTCTCAACGTGGCCCGTGTACTGGGTCAGCTGGGCGACGACGTTGTGGCAACCGGTCTACTCGGCGGCCACATGGGCGCCTACATGGCCGAGCTCATGGATGCCAACGGCATTAAGAATGATTTTGTACCCATCAAGGGCGAGACTCGCATTTGCCTTAACATCCTCCACGCCGGCAACCAGACCGAGCTACTCGAGAGCGGCCCGACGATTGCCCCCGAGGAGCTCGATGCCTTTACCGCCAAGTTCGCCGAGCTTGCGAGCAAGGCCGCTGTCGTTACCATCTCGGGTTCGCTGCCCCGTGGTGTCGAGGCGGGCTACTACGCCAAGATCACGGGTATTGCCGAGAACGCCGGCGCCAAGGTGCTGCTCGATACCTCGGGTGCTTCGCTCGAGGCCGCCCTTAAGTCCGAAATTAAGCCCGAGCTGGTCAAGCCTAACCTGACCGAGATTAACGGCCTTCTGGGCACGAGCTTTACCACCGACGATGTGGACGAGCTCCGCGCCGCGCTCGCCTCTGATGCCCGCTTCTCCGATATCCCCTGGGTCGTCGTGTCCATGGGCGCTGCCGGCTCCGTGGGCTTCCATAATGGCCGTGCATTCCGCGCCAAGACCCCCGATATCCCCGCCGTTAACGCTACGGGCTCTGGCGATTCGACCATTGCCGGCTTCGCGCATGCGATTGCTGCTGGCGCGGATGACGAGACGGTGCTGCGTACCGCCAACACCTGCGGCAAGCTCAATGCCATGGATCCCATGACCGGCCATCTGGTCATGGACCGTTGGGACGAGGTCTACAACGGCGTTGTCGTGACCGAGCTGTAAAAGCCTGGGCGTCGGCCCCGGCATTGCTTGCTAGCTCATGTCGACGACAAGTGCGGTAGCATTATGCTGGGGCGCGACGCCGAGTTTGTCGTGTTCAATCCCGACCTTACCCTGGTCGAGGCGTATGTGGGTGGCAACAGCATCGGTAACGCGTTTGCCGATTAGCCGCCAAAGAAGCGATCCGAGAGGGGATTTAGATGATTTACGGTGCATTGGGCGATATCGAGGAGTACCGCGGAATGCTCAAGGGCCTCGACGTGCTGATCGACTGGCTCGAGGAGAACGACCCGGCACAGCTCGAGGTCGGCAGCCATCCGATTTTGGGTGAGAAGGTCTTTGCGAACGTCATGTCTCCCACGACGCGTCCCGAGGCCGAGGCTCACTATGAGACGCATCAGCGCTATCACGACCTGCAGATCGACGTCGAGGGTCGCGAGGCCTTTAAGGTCGCCACGGGCAGCCTGACGCTGGTTCAGGAGTTTGACGAGAAGGACGACTACGATCTGGTCGATTCCGACGCTTCGATCGCCGGCGATCTTGCCGACGATAAGTTTGCACTGTTCGTTGCCGGCGAGCCTCACATGCCCACGCTCGAGTTCCCGGGCGATGGCGCACAGCCGGTCAAGAAGATTTGCTTTAAGCTGCTTGCAGATGCTTACTGGGAGGAGTAGCGAACTGCTCGGCTGAGCTGCTCGTCTGATGGCGTGATCCCCTTAGGGAAAACACGCCAGGACCCCGCCAAGCGTTTTTTCCCTAGGGAAATCACGTTTGGCGGGGTTTTCGGTTTTTTGAATAGGGAAGCCTCATTTATTTGCGAAGAACATCGGCTAGCCGCAGGATTGAAATCATCGACCGATAAGTGAGTTCCACTTTTTCGCCCGCAAGCAGTCGTTTCGAGCCAATCTCATCTAGCCCCACAAGCCGAGAAAACAGCGGGCCGCTCATCGTTCCCTCGTCAATTGATTCCCTTATGGTCTTCAAAACGTCCGTATCATGAAGCGATGCCGAGCTGTAGGGGGCAACACGAGCGGAACTCTCAATTAACGACGAGACAAAAGGATGGAGATGCTTTGGACATAGTCCATCAAACACCACATCCCCATTGTCGTTCGAGCCGACCAGGCGCCAAGTATAATGATCGACCCAGTCATCTCCGTCATATATGGCGTCCATGAGCAACTTCCCGTCTAGAGAGAGAAACCTATTTGGACATCGGGGCGCAAGACCGCAATCCATATCGGGCCTGCAGCAGCTCCAACCCAACGCACCACATAGGTTCCCTTTCGTACATGTGTATCAATCTGCCCCGAAATGCCGGTGAATGCAATTCCAGACCCGTTTGTCGGATAGCAATCGACGTATTTTTGTTTTCCGCTCACAACCTTGTATAGATATATCGTTCCAGCAAAAGAGAAGGGATCGTTCGCAATTTTGTCCGGAAGAACTTGCCACCTCAAAATCCCGCTACCAATATGGTCAAGTTTGACCGTTCCGCCGTCCCCCTCAAAAGTGGCAAGGGGATTTACCCCAGACTGAGAGTCGGCATCGCCCTCCTTAGCAGTTATCAGCAGGCTGCCCGTATAAGACTGCTAAGGCTCACCTTCAGGACAGGCAGCCTTGGCCCAAGAAGGGCCACTCAGGCAGGATAGTCCGAGCAGCATCAATACCAGCAAAAGAAAACCCTTAGTTCTTTTCATCTATATCGCCAATATCTCTCGACATTTGTATATTGTGACTATTTTAGATCTATATGGCCAATTTGAGCCCTCACCATGGCAATTGTTGCAGCTGGGTTTCTTTTCATTAAGATTTCACTTTGGTAAATCCCCGCCCCTAAGCATTAAACCCGAAGTCCACCGAGTGGGCCGCCGTTGACGTGGCGATGTTTGGATTGGCGCGCACGCACTCAAAATCGGCAACAAAAAAGCCGCCCGAAGGCGGCTATCTTGTGCAATGGAGCCAGCGACCGGGCTCGAACCGGTGACCCCCGCTTTACGAGAGCGGTGCTCTACCAACTGAGCTACGCTGGCGGCCATGTGGTGACGCAACTGAGGCGTCAACGGCTGTCTATGATACGGGACATCGCACATCCGCGCAAGTGTTCTGACGGCTTTTCTCACTTTAAATGCACTAATATTGGAGACGTGATGTCTCGCTCTTACGGGTCTCAAACAGAATGGGGCTGCCATGGCTCAACCCAGGATCCTTCTTACACGTATCGACGACCGTTTCATTTACGGGCAAGACGTTGAGCTGTGGAACGAGACTGTGGGTTCCAACCTTGTCTTAATCGTCAACGACGAGATTGCGGCGGATTCGCGTCAATGGGCACCTATGAGGGTGGCGGCGCCAGAAGGCGTGTGGACACGGTTTTTCTCGGTGCAAAAGGCCATCGACGTCATACATACTGCAACGCCACGCCAATGGATTCTGATTATGGTGGCCTTACCCGCCGATGCACTCGCGCTGGTCAAGGGCGGTGTGCCGATCACCAAGATTAGCATTGGCCATATGCAAGCAGGGGAGGGCAAGCGCTCCATAACGCCTGCGGTTGCCATAGACGATGCAGACGTGGCTGCTCTCAGAGAGCTGCAAAAGCTCGGCATAGAGCTAGAAATTCGCTACCTCCCCAGCTCCGACCCCGACCCCATCGGCAGTCTGTTCAACTGATCCCTTGGGGGCGGAGGAAAACGGGTCATTTTGCCCTTGCGAGGGACGCGCGCGATGCCTCTGTCAAAAACTATGCCCATTTACTACGTTTGATCGGCTATCGCCGAGCATGTCGAATTTGAGAAAAACAAAACCGCAGGTAGACGGCTCGCGAATTTAACAAAAACCGGTGCATGATCGAGCATCCCGGGCTAAACGTAGTAAATGGGCATAGTTTTGATATGTCACTCATACAGTCACAGCGAAAATGAGCCCAAAAGATGAAAAACGCCCGTCGGCGGTGGTGCCGGCGGGCGCTGCTGTGCGATATGTTGCGTTATGGGCTTAGTGCCTCATAAAGTGGTACTCGATCACATTGCTGTAGGGGTGACCCGGGCCCACAATGCCCTGCGGGAACAGCGGCTGGTGCGGCGTGTCGGGGTACATCTCTGCCTCGAGGGCAAAGCCGGCGCCCCAGCCATAGTTGGCATCGTCCTTGGCATGCTCGTCGCCCAGCCAATTGCCGGTGTAGAGCTGCACGCCCGGGGCGGTGGTGTAGTAATCCAGCTCACGACCGGTCCACATTTCCTCGACGTGCATCGCGCGGCGCAGATTGCGGCCGTACTGATAGCCGTCGATGCACAGGCAGTGGTCGTAGCCGCGTGCCTGCTTAATCTGCGGATCGTCGGCTTCCATGCCGGGCGCGACGGGGCGCAGCTCACGGAAATCAAACGGCGTGCCCTCGACCGGAGCGATCTCGCCGGTGGGGATATTCTGGTCGTTGATGGGCAGGTAGTGGGCAGCGTTGGCAACAAAGAAGTGCTCGCAGTCCATGCCGGCGTTATGACCGGCAAGGTTAAAGTACGTGTGGTTGGTCATGGACACGTACGTGGCGCGGTCGCTCTCGCAGCCATATTCGATACGGAAGCAGCCGGTGCGCGTCACGGTAAACACGGCCGTAAAGGTGCGGTTGCCGGGCAGGCCCAGCTCGCCATCTTCAAGCGAGGTGGTCATGCGCACGGCATTGTGGACCTCGTCGAGCTCAACGTCCCACACGCGCTTGTGCAGGCCGTACTCAAGATCGCTGTGCAGGTTGTTGACGCCCTCGTTGGCGGGCATATGCCAGTCCGTGCCAGCGATGGTGATCGTGGCACCTGCAGTGCGGTTGGCCACAGGTCCGATGGTCGCGCCAAAGCAGGCGGGGTTGTCAAAGTAATCCTCGAGCTTATCGAAGCCCAGCACCACATCGCGCACGTTGCCGGGGATGTCGGGCACGTCGATGCCCAACACGGTGGCGCCATAGTCCATAATGCGAACGCAGATCTCGGGCCCGTTGAGGGTGTAACGATGAACGGGGGTACCGCACGGCGCGGTGCCGAAAAGCTCGGAAGTGATCATTTGGTTCCTAACATCGAGGTATTTCCGACAAACTGTAGCGCGAACAGGCGAGATTATCACTACACCCCACTAAAGCAGGGGGTATTTTTCTCAAAAAAGTGATGATTGGGGCTGCGTCGGCGCCCATTTCTAACACGCGCGAGTCTGATACAATTTGTTCGTTATTGTTTGAACGATAAGCGCGCATAGAACAGCGAGGATTCATCGTGATTAAGGCAGAGCGACAGGATAAGGTTCGTCAGCTGCTCGAGGAACAGGGCACGGTCTCGGTCAAGGAAATCTCGGATGCGCTGGGCGTATCGGACATGACAATCCGCCGCGACCTTGAGGAGCTTGCGAGCCTGGGCGAGATTGAGCGCGTGCACGGCGGAGCCCGCAGCGCGCAGGGCCGTCCCCACGC
Source organism: uncultured Collinsella sp. (assembly GCA_959606035.1). Classification (GTDB taxonomy): domain Bacteria; phylum Actinomycetota; class Coriobacteriia; order Coriobacteriales; family Coriobacteriaceae; genus Collinsella. Next base: position 20,951 of record CAUHHB010000011.1, on the reverse strand, counting down.
TATGTTGCGCCATGAGTATTCGCACAGCGAAAAGCGCACCAAGCATGCCGAGGAAAAGCTGCAGATCGCACGCCGCGCTGTGGAGCTTATCGAGGAAGGCTCGACCATCTTTTTGGGTACGGGCACCACGGTTGAGCAGATGGCCTCGATGCTGCCGGCGTTTCGCCTGCGTATCGTGACCAATTCGCTTTCGGTGTTCAACCTGCTCGAGGAGCGCGAGGACTGCGAGCTGTGCCTCGTGGGCGGTATGTACCGCCGCCGCACTGCCGCTTTTGTGGGGCCGACGGCCGAGGATACCCTACGTGCGCTGGGCATCGATGCGGCGTTTATCGGCGCCAACGGTATCTTGGACGGTGATGTATCTACGTCCAATATGGACGAGGGCCGTATCCAGCAGCTCGCCTTTAGCAAGGCCGACTCGCGCTATCTGATCGCCGATTCCAGCAAGATCGGCAAGCGCGATTTCTATACCTTCTGCCGCCTGGACAATTTGGACGCTGTGGTGTGTGAGCCGGGTATCGCCGCCGAGGACCGCACTGCCATCGAGGAGCACACGCGGGTCATCTGCTAGCTAACGCTGCAGACGATACTTCCGTCCTCTGCCGGCGCGGGGATTATCGCTTCACAATGACGTGCAGAATGACATGCATATACGCTCGGGCCAAGTATTCAGCTTGTGGGCTAGACCAGGCGGGCGTAGTCCAGTGACTGATGAAAGATGTGGGCGATATAGATTGTTTCGTGCTCAAACTTGTATAGACACACGTAGTTGTTGACGGGAAACGAACGATAATTACGTGCCGCCAGCTCTTGTATGTGCGAGAGGGGACGTAAAAGCGGCTGCTCGCGAAGCAGATCAAGCTGATATTCAAACTCAGCGATAAAATTGCCTGCTGCACGCGGATTCTTGAGGATTTGAGCAAGGTATCCGACAGTACTCTCGTACTCATATCGCGCGCTTTTGAGGATTGCGACGTTATAGGTCATATTTGTCTCGTATCGAAGCCGCGAAGGATTCGTAGTCGCTGTAGTCGCCTTGCGATATTTCGTCTTCTGCCAACATCATACGAGACAACAGTTTTGCCTTGGCGATCTCTTCTTGCATGAGGCGATACTGGTCGCTGCTGATGCAGTGCATGGCCTCGTAGCCGTTCTTAGTTACGGTGACGTCGCGCTCAGACTCAACAAGTGCGGTGAATGTGGCAGTGTCCTTCATGTCTCGGACGGGCACACAGATGGGCATAAGTATCTCCTTCGCATTGGGACATAATTGTACCACGCCGTATCGAATAGTCGGCATCGTTGAATTGTCTTGATCTGTAACAGATAGACGCCCAAAACCGGGTTTAGCGTTACAGATCGAGACGGCTCGGCATAGCATCCGTTATACATGAAGCTCGGTATTATTGTATGTTTAGACCAATGCAATAGTCGGTATTTTTGTAGATATAAGCTCATTTAAAGGTCGGTATTTTTGTATTATTAGATATATCTAAAGGTCGGTATTTTTGTAAACTAGCACGTAAATTATGCTGAGGTGAGATTATGTTTAAACGGAAAGCATATGATCGTCTGCGGGAGTGGAAAGAACGCTCGCAAGGGCGCACTGCGGTGCTTATTGAGGGTGCAAGACGCGTTGGCAAAACGACACTCGTCAAGTGCTTCGCGCAAAACGAATACAAGGACTATCTGTACATTGACTTTTCAGCTGCCAGCAAAGCCACACTCGATATATTTCTGGACCATCGTGAAGATGTCGATCTTTTTTTACGCATGCTTCAGCTGCAGTATGGTAAGGCCCTCGAACCGAGAGAGTCGCTGGTCATTTTTGATGAAGTGCAGCGGTTTCCCGTCGCGCGCGAATACATAAAGCATCTTGTAGAAGACGGCAGATTTGATTACATCGAGACAGGCTCTCTTGTCTCCATCAAAAAGAATGTCGATAGCATTGTCATACCGTCAGAGGAAGAAAGAATCCCTCTCGAGCCCCTCGATTTTGAGGAGTATCTTTGGGCGACCGGAAAAAATCTTTATGCGGAAGAGATCCGTAAAGCGAGCGAATCTCGGAACGCGCTTCCGGACGGTGTTCATGCGACGTGTATGAGATTGTTTGATGAGTATATGCTTGTCGGCGGTATGCCTCAGTCGGTCGATTCCTTTGTGGCAGAGAATGATTTTAGAGGATGCGACAGGGTTAAACGGCAGATTATCGCACTGTACAGGGAGGACATTGCCAAGTTTGGAGGTTCGGACGCTAGACGTGCGCGGGCGGTTTATGACGATATTCCGGGTCAATTATCTGCGGCAAATAAACGGTTCAAATTTGACAGCTTGGAGAAGGGGTCCCGTTTTGAGACATATGAGTCGGCGTTAATTTGGCTTGAGGATGCGCGACTGATTAACCGTTGCTATTTATGCAGCGATCCGAGCGTGGGTTACCGCTTGCACGAGGACGCGTCTTCGCTTAAATGCTATATGGCGGACACGGGATTGCTCGTGAGCTTGGCGTTTGATGATGGTCCGGACCTTATGGACGTCCATAGAGACATTCAATTTGGAAGAATTTCAATTAATAAAGGAATGCTGATCGAGAACATCGTGGCGCAGCAGCTTAAGAGTCTGGGGCATTCGCTTTTTTATTACAGCTGGCAGGAGCCTTCCAAAACGGAGGGGAGTCGGCCCAGAACGCGTGAAATTGATTTTCTTGTTTCGCGCGGCTTTGAAGACGCGGCTGGAAAACCGCGGGTCACTCCTGTTGAAGTTAAATCTTCCAAATCGTATTCAACAATCTCGCTTGACGATTTCGGCAGACGATTCGAACGACGAGTCGGAGAAGAGATAGTTCTTCACCCAAAACAGCTTAGGGCCGAAGGGCATAGGATATATCTACCTCTGTATATGACGATCTTTATCTGATCGACGGTATGCGGCCAAAAGGGGGCATGCGGCTGAGATTGTCAGCCCGGTCTATTTCATTTGTCTCGATCTGTAACAGTTGGGACCGAAAAACTCGGCTAGGTGTTACAGATTGAGATTGAGGGGATTGGCCTGTGCGTTTGTCTCAATCTGTAACAGCTAGACGTCCAAAACCGGTTTTAGTGTTACAGATTGAGACGATTCGACTCGGTCGGCCCCGTTCATCTTGATCTGTAACAGTTAGGACCGAAAAACTCGGCTAGATGTTACAGATCGAGACAAACGGCTTCCGACCTGCACAAAAAGACCGGGGGCGGCGCGCCGTGTGACGTGCCGCCCCCGGCTGAGAAATGGGGACAGGTTGTGTGAGCGGGGCAATCCCGCCAGTCGCTAGTCCAGACGACGGGTCTGCGCCACGTGCTTGTACCAGTAGGCGCTTGCCTTGGGCGTGCGCTTCTGGGTTTCAAAGTCAACGTAGAAGAAGCCGTAACGCTTGTTGTAGCCATTGGTCCAGGAGAACTGATCCTGCAAGCTCCACAGGAAGTAGCCACCTACGTTGACGCCCACCTCCATGGCCTTGAGCAACCAGCGCAGGTGCTGCTCGATGTAGTCGATGCGCGGCTGGTCGTCCACAAAACCGTCCTTGTAGGGGTCCTTGTAGCCCATGCCGTTCTCGGTGATGAAGATCTGCTTGTAGTTGGGGTAGCGCTGCTTAATGTAGACGAGCAGATCGAACAGACCCTCGGGATAGATGATCCAGTCCCAGTCGGTGGTGGGGATGCCGGGCTTGTTCACGTGCTCGCCAATGCCCTTGACGCGCCAGCGGCCGGTACCCTTCTCGCCCGTGCCGTTGTGGTGCAGGTCGTTCTCGCCGTCGTAGGCCTTGAGGAAACGGCACTGGTAGTTGTTGACGCCCAGGTAGTCGTTGTAGAGCGCGGCCTCGCGCATAATCTCGAGGTCTTCGTCCAGGATCTCGATGGTGCCGCCCGAGACGGCAGCCAGGCGGTTGGCGCACTCGAGGGTGTCGGGGGCATAGTCGCCGCGGAAGGTGGCGTCGAGCAGGAACTGGTTTTGCAGCACGTGCTCGTTGTTGGCGGCCTTGATGTCGGCGGGGTCGTTCTCGTTGAGCGGGTACTTAAACTCCAGCGACTGAATGACGCCGATCTTGCCCTTAAAGCCGCCGTTATGGAAGGCCAGTACCGCCTTGGCGTGGGCGAGCATCATGTTGTGCTCGCACTGGAAGGCCTCGGCAAGATGCGCCTTGACGCCACCGGGGAAGGTGCCCTCGATGTAGGTGTTGGAGGCATCGGCCCAAATCTCGTTAAAGGTGAACCAATAGGTTACCTGGTCGGCGTACTCCTTAAAGCAGAAGGTGGCAAAGTCCACAAAGGCGTCGATGGTCTCGCGGTTGAGGAAGTCGCCCTTCTCAAAGAGGGGCAGCGGCGTATCGAAGTGATGCAGCGTGACAAACGGCTCAACATGGTGCTTATGGCACTCGGCGAAGAGGTCGTGATAGAACTGCACACCCTCGGGGTTGATTTCGCCGGTACCGTTGGGGAAGATGCGGCTCCAGGCGATGGAGAGGCGGATGCCGTTGATACCGAACTCCTCGCACAGCTCCAAGTCGACGGGGTACTGGTTGTAGAAGTCCGAAGCGGGATCGGGGGAAAAGCGCCCCTGGGCCTCCAGGAAGTCGTCCCAGGCAACCTTGCCCTTACCGTGGGTGCGGGTCTCGCCCTCCACCTGGTAGGCAGCAGTGGCTCCGCCAAAGACAAAGTCCTCGGGGAACTGCGTGGGCGGGTTGGTGACGCTAGCAGGGTTAACGGACATGATAATCCAATCGTCTAAATCGAAGGGCCAGCCGGTCTTGGATGGTCGGCTGGCCCTGAGCGTTACTTACTTCGATAGCTGCTCGGAGACGAAGGCGAGAGACTTATCGCCGTTCTGGGAGAGCTCGATGTACTGCTTACCACGGCAGGCGACGCACTTGTTGCCCACACGCTCGCAGTCCTTCTGCAGGTCGGCCAGGTAGCTGGCAGCCTGCGGAGCCAGGACGACCAGGTCAAAGTCGGGAAGCATGTCCACGTGGTTGCCATAGGCATCGGCAGCGGTCTCAAGATCGATGCCGTGCTCCTTGGCGGCCTTGGCCAGCGCGTTGGCGAGCAGGCCCGAGGTGCCGCCGCCCTGGCAGAGCACGAGTACGCGCTTGCCGTTGAGGTCGCTGGCGGCCGTAGCCTCGGTGGCGGCAGCAGCGGGGGCGGAGTCGGTCTTTACGACCTCGGCAGCGGCGCCGGCGGCAACGCTCTTGGCGTCAGCCTTGCCCTGGAAGGCATCGTTGAGCTTGGCGGCCTTCTCGGCGTTCTTGGCGGCGAGCTCCTCTTGGGAAATCTCGGCCTCCTCGGCGCACTTCTGGGCGTCGTAGGCACGGAAGAACGGGTAGTACAGAACGAAGTCGACGACCAGGATAAGGGCGAGCATCACAAAGGCGAGCGGCTGGAAGCCCAGGCCCATGATGGTGCCGATGGGGCCGGGGACAGTCCAGGGCAGGGTGTACATAAAGCCGTTCATGCCCAAGAAGTCGATAAAGATCTTGAGGATCCAGATGTTGGCGATCGGGGCAAAGACAAACGGGACAAAGAAGACGGGGTTGAGCACGATGGGCGCGGCGAACAGCAGCGGCTCGTTGACGGCAAAGCAGACCGGGACGATGGCAGCCTTACCGACGGCGCGCATCTCCTGAGACTTAGCCAGGAAGCAGAACATAAAGACCAGGACGAGCGTGGCGCCGGTACCGCCCATGCAGACGACGAAGTACTGGGCGCCCTGCGTCAGGACGGCGGAAGCGTGCTGGCCGGCCTGGAACGCAGCCAGGTTGTCGGTCATGTTGGCAACGAGGGCGGCGGCGATGGCGGGCTCGACGATCGAGGGGCCGTGGACGCCCACGAACCAGAACAGGCTCATGGCACCGTAGATCACAGCGAGACCGATGTAGCCGTCGGCAGCGGTGAACAGGGGCTGGAACACCTGGATGACGCCCTGGGCAAAGCAGAAGCCAAAGGCAGCGCGGAAGACGATGTCAAAGACCCAAAAGACGGTGATGCAGACGGAGAAGGGGATGATGTCCTTAAAGGTCTGCGAGATGTTGGGCGGAACCTGCTCGGGCATCTTGACGGTGATGTTGCGCTTAATGAAGAACTTGTAGATGATGCCGGTCACAAACGCAGCGATGAAGGCAGTCAGCAGGCCCTTGGAACCAAGGTAGGTGGTGTTGAAGCCGCTGGCGGCGTCCGTGGCGATGGTGTCGCTCGAAAGGAGCAAGAAGCCGATGATGGCCGCGCACATGCACGAGATAAAGTTGATCTGATTGTTCTTGGGCAGGTCGCGGTTCTGAGCGTCGGCGAAGTGCTTGGCCGTGGTGGCGGCACAGGCGATAGCCAGGATGCCCATGGAGTAGTTGTAGCACTTCCACAGGGCGTTGTTGATGTCATCGGGCCAGTAGAAACCCCAGATGTTGGGGACCGAGGCTACCAGGCAGAAGATGGACGAGAAGATGATGATGGGGATGACGGAGATAAAGCCGTCGCGAATCGCCTTGAGGTACTTGTTGCGGGCGATCGCGTTGAAAAAGGGCTGGCCTTTTTCGATGGTGGCGATGAGTTGCTCCATGCAAAGCTCCTAAGAGTCGGTGGGTTAGCAACGATGGTAGCTTTTGACGTCTGGTTGCCAAAATGTTGACGTTGCCATTTTGCGACACAAAAAAAGATGTGAATCGGTGGCCCCTGTGCCTGTAGACCGTCGATTCCTTGCGTGTAAACGATTGAGCCGCCCGGTGGCTCTGTGTTTGCACAATGGCAACGTTAACATTTGGGCGACAAAAGCCGTTCGGCGAAGCAGAATTGTCGGTGAACGGTAGGTTTTGGGTGGTGAGCGTATTGAGGGTGAGGCGTTGGATATACTTGAAGACGTTTAAAATGACTGCTCAAGATGCCGTCAATGGCATCGTTGACATAGAAAGATCGACCTATGGCCGCTGTTAAAAAATCGGTATCCGTCAAAGACGTGGCGCGCCTCGCGGGCGTCTCGGAACAGACAGTCTCGCGTACGGTGCACGATTCGCCCAGCGTGCGCCCCGAGACCAAGGAGCGCGTGCGTGCCGCCATGCGCGAGCTGGGGTATCGCCCCAATTTTGCCGGCCGGTCACTGCGCCGCGGCAAGTTCAAGACGGTCGGCGTCGCCATGTTCAACATTACCGGTACCGGCAACCTCGATCGTATGGAGGGCTTTGCCGCCGCTGCCGACAAACACGGCTATGCCATCACCCTTACTAAAGTAGACGGACACCCCTATACCCTCGAGAGCGCATCGTCGCGCATGAGCGCACTGCCGGTGGACGGCATGGTTGTGATTATGAACCGCATGCCGGCGGACTTTGGCACCTTTGAGCCGCTGCCTGGTATGCAGACGGTGCTCGTTACCATGCTGGAGCACCCGCTGTGCTCGACGGTCGATAACGACCAGTTCGATTGCTCGCGCCAGGTTGTCGAGTACTTGCTGGGGCAGGGGCACAAGACCGTGCACTTTATCTCGTGCCCCGAGCGCTCGCTTTCGGGTATGCAGCGCGAGGAGGGCTGGCGCGAGACGCTGCGCGCGCATGGTATTGAGCCGCCGCGATTCATTCGTGGCGATTGGACGGCGCAGAGCGGCTATGCTGCCGGTCAGGCTCTGGCAGACGATCCGACCTGCACTGCCATCTATGCCTCCAATGACGCCATGGCCTACGGCTGCATTCGCGGGCTCGAGTCGCGCGGAAAGCGCGTGCCCCAGGACGTAAGCGTGGTGGGTGTCGATGACAGCCTGGGCGACATCGTGCCCGATCGTCGCCTGACCACGGTGCGTTTTGACAACAAGCGCGTCGGCATGTGGGCGGTCGACAAGATCGCCGGCGCCGAGGGAGTTGCGCCTGGCGTGGAACACATGCTGATCCCCGGCGTGCTCGTAGCGGGCGATACGGTACGCGATTTGCGCTAGGGTACGGACCTGTTTGGGTTGCCGCTAATAGTGTTTGATATTGTTCGAGTTGGTTTAAAAACCGTTCACGGGCAAAAATCGACCGTTTATAGCTCAAAATTCCGTTTTGCATTGTTCCTTTTTGTTTGAATGTTATTGTTTCTGGCATACACAGCGCAGCGCGTATGCCCGGACGCGATGCTCTCCGTTGGTTCATATGTGAAAGGAACGCAATATGGCAACCAAAGAAGAAATCTCGATGGTTGGATTCGAGATTGTCGCATACGCGGGCGACGCCCAGACCGATCTGCTTGCAGCGCTCGATGCTGCTCGCGAGGGTGATTTTGAGAAGGCCGAGCAGCTGCACAAGGATGCCAGCGATGCACTTATCGGCGCCCACGACACGCAGACCAAGCTGCTTTCGCAGGAGGCCGGCGGCGGTGAGATGGAGATGACCTTCATCATGGCTCACGCTCAGGATACTCTCATGACCACCATGATCCTGGAGAAGCAGACCCGCTTTACCATCGATGCCTATAAGCGCATCGCCGCTCTCGAGGCTAAGCTCGCCTAACGAGCTCTCACAACCAAGTCCCCTTCCAAAAGCTCTGCCGCTACCCGCGGCAGGGCTTTTTCTGCACTCCTCCAAGTTGCGGTGAAATAGGGACTGAATAGGGACCGGCGGGCGCAAAACAATCCCTATTCCACCGCAACTCATCCCGAAATAGTCATTGGGGACAGTCTTGGTGCCCGTTCGTCTTGCCGTTCGGTTTTTCGCTCGGTGGGTATACTTTCTTTCGCATTAAACGCCGGACTGAGGAGGTATCCAAATGCCGGATAACGGGTCAATACAAAAAAGAGATGCGCATGAGATGGCTCATGGGCGTCCTGTCCAGATAACCGAGCACACGACGGTAACCGAGCTGCAGCCCAGCCTGTCCGATGTCGTGTGCGCAAACAAAAAGCTGCAGATTGGCTTTATCGTTGCGCTCGTGGTACTGGCGCTGCTGTCGGGCTTTGTAGCTCGTCCGCATTTTGCCGATACCAAGACTTGGGACTCCACCATCGAGGTCATCGATCAAAAGAAAGGTAACGTACTGGCGCTCACGACCTCGTGCGTGGCGCTGTCTGCGGGCATTACGGCGTTGCCGGGTGATACGGGAACGCCGGTCGCCGAGCAGCTCGCGCAGCTTTCAGGCAACCTTGGTATCGTGCTTGCCGTGCTATACCTAGAAAAATATTTGCTCACGATTTTGTGGTCGGTTGGCTTGGGCATCTTAATCCCGCTTGCGTTGGTGCTCTTTGCGGTGTCGCTCGGCATTCACGGGCGCTGGAGCACGAGCGCCGTCCTGCGCCGCGTGGCGACGCGCGTGCTGGTGGTTGCCGTGATCGGCATGGCGTTGGTGCCTGCAAGCGTATGGGTGTCGCAAAAGGTCGACGAAACGTATCGAGTGAGCATCGAGGCAGCCGAGCAAAAGGCGGCCGACGCTGCGAGTGCGGCAGATAGCGACAGCTCCAAGGCAAGCAAGAAAAAGACCGAGTCCACAGAGTCCAAGAACGTGCTTGAACAGCTTGCCGACGGTGCCTCGAGCCTGGTCACGTCGGTAACCAGTGGTGCCAAGCAAATGACCGACGAGATCGTGCAACAGGTGACCGACCTAATTGAAGGCGTCATCGTGATGATCGTGACCTCGTGCGTTATCCCGCTGCTGGTGCTTGTGGCGTTTCTGTGGCTGGGCCACACCCTGCTGGGGATTGATATCTCCGGTCCCGCGAACTATCTGACGGGTCGTTTCTTGAGCGCTCCGTCCAAACATGCCAAGAAGAACAGGCAGTCTGAGTAGCTAAAACAGCTGTATATACCGGGGAATACCGCCGAAGGGGCGGCCGAGACACGTTCTCGGCCGCCCCTTTGTTTGTTGAACACATGGTCGCTACGTCTGCGCCGGGCTCAAACGGTCGGCAATCATCCGTGAACGGTATTTGTTCAAAAAAGAACAAAGTTAAACAAATAATGGTTGCAACCTATGTTCGAATGTGTTCAAATAAACATGAACAGTGAAGAACCGCACATTCAGATGCCCGGACCTGAGCGCGATTCAACACTTCCAAACAGAAACTACGCACCTGCGTATCTCTCAAGGAGGATGTCATGAGGGTTGTAATCGCTTCCGATGCCGACGGTATGTCGATGAAGGAGTCCATCAAGGAGATGCTCATCGCCGACGGTCACGAGGTCGTCGACTATTCCGAGATCCCTGCCGCGGACTTTGTCGATTCCGCGACCGCCGTTGCCAAGGACCTGCTGGAGCACAAGGATTCCCAGGGCTTCGCATTCGATAAGTACGGCGTCGGATCCTATATGGCCGCCGTCAAGATCAAGGGCATGGTCGTCGCCAACATTTCCGACGAGCGTTCCGCTTACATGACCCGCGAGCACAACGGCTCGCGCATGGTCACCATGGGCCCGGGCGTTGTGGGCACCGAGATCGCCAAGAAGATCGCCCGCGAGTTCCTGCGCGCCCAGTACGCCGGCGGCCGTCACCAGATCCGTGTCGACATGCTCAACAAGATGGCCTAACGAGAGCCACCGAGAACTCGAACTTCTACCTCAACTTGTGAATTCAGACGAAAGGACGTTCTGATGAAGAAGACCATCGCAATCGGTTGCGACCATATCGTTACGGACGAGAAGATCTATCTGGCCGACCGCCTGGAGCAGGCTGGCTACAAGGTGCTCGACTGTGGCACCTACAGCCACACCCGTACGCACTATCCCATCTACGGTAAGGCCGTGGGCGAGGCCGTTGCCAGCGGCAAGGCCGACTTTGGCGTGGCCCTGTGCGGCACCGGCATCGGCATCACCAACGCCGTCAACAAGGTTCCCGGCGCCCGTTGCGCCCTGGTTCGCGACATGACCTCCGCCCTGTATGCCCGTCGCGAGCTCAACGCCAACATCGTGGGCTTTGGCGGCAAGATCACCGGCGAGTTCCTGATGGCCGATATCATGCTTGCCTTCCTGGAGGAGCCCTACGAGAAGACCCCCGAGCACGATGCCCTGATTGCCAAGATCGATGCCTGCAATAAGGCCGACGCTGAGGCTCAGGCTGACCCGCATTTCTTTGACGAGTTCCTCGAGGAGTGGGACCGCGGCGAATACCATGACTAGCGGGTATCCGGCGTAATTTACTAGTCCGTTGACGGCTCGCGTTTCTGTGAGGGGGCGCGGGCCGGTTTTCTATCAGCCCTATTGACTTGGCGGGCTGTCGTAAGAAAGGGAAGGCTCCTATGGAGTTTGTTCTTGATAACGGTTTGATTCGTGTGGCGTTGACCACGGCGGGCGGGTCGTTCACTTCTATTGCGGCCAACGGCCGTGAGTACCTGTGGCAGGGCGATCCGGCGGTCTGGTCGGGCCAGGCACCCATTTGCTTTCCGATTTGCGGCGGCCTTCGTGACGGCCGCGCGATGACCATGGGCGGCCGCGAGGTCAAGCTTGCCCGCCACGGCTTTGCCCGCAAGCAGGAGTGGAAGCTCGAGGAGCAGGGCGACAGCATGGTTGCGCTGAGCCTAAGCTCTGCCGACCACGCCGAGCTACTCGAGCAGTATCCGTATCCGTTTAAGATCGTCGCGCGCTACACGATCGATGCGGCTAAGGTGGCCGTGTCGTACGAGGTGACCAATGAGGGCACCGAGGATATGCCATTCTTTGTGGGCGGTCACCCCGGCTTTAAGTGCCCGCTCGACGAGGGCGAGTCCTATGACGATTATGAGCTTCGTTTTGAGCAGCGTGAGGCCACCGAGCTCTGTACTGCCGTTCCCTCGACTGGCCTGATTGATGTTGAGCATCGCAGCAAGAACCCCATGATCGACCAGAGCCTGCCGCTTACCCACGAACTCTTCGACTTCGCGGAGACCATCTTTGACGTGCTCGAGAGCCGCGTGGTTACGCTGACCAAGAAAACCGAGGACAAGGGCGTGCGCCTGACGTTCCCCGATATGCCGTACCTGATTGTGTGGAGCAAGCCCGAGGGCGACTTTGTGGCTGTTGAACCGTGGGGTGGTCTGTCCACCTGCTCCGACGAGGACGATATTCTGGAGCACAAGCGTGGCTGCCTGGTGGCCAAGCCGGGGGAGACCGTCACCCGCGGCTTTGAGATCGAGATCCTTTAACGAGCTATCGTATGTTTGGGGTGGGTCGTGCCGCCCCGGAACAGGAGTTCAATATGATTCTGACCGTTACCATGAACCCGTCGATTGATACGCGCTATCAGCTCGACAAGCTGGTCATTGACGACGTTAACCGCGTCACGCCCGAAAAGACCGCTGGCGGCAAGGGCCTCAACGTGAGCCGTGTGCTGCTGCAACTGGGAGACGACGTGCTCGCGACTGGTCTGCTTGGCGGCCACATGGGTGCCTATATGGCCGAGCTTATGGATGCCGACGGCGTCAAGAACGACTTTGTGCCCATCGCCGGTGAGACGCGCATTTGCCTGAATATTCTGCACGAGGGTAATCAGACCGAGCTGCTGGAGAGCGGCCCGCAGATCGCCCCGGCCGAGCTCGAGGCCTTTACGGCCAAGTTCGCCGAACTCGCGGCGAAGGCGGACGTTGTGACGCTTTCGGGCTCGCTGCCGCGTGGCGTCGATGCCGGCTACTATGCCGAGCTCGTCAAGATCGCCGAGGAGGCGGGCGCCAAGGTGCTGCTCGATACCTCGGGTGCATCGCTGGAGGCCGCGCTGGAGTCCGACGCTAAGCCTGAGCTCGTAAAACCCAACCTGACCGAGATTAACGGCCTGCTGGGTACGTCCTTTACGACCGATGATGTCGATGCCCTGCGCGAGGCGCTTGCCGCCGATGGCCGCTTTGCCGGTATCCCCTGGGTTGTCGTTTCGATGGGCGCTGCCGGTTCGGTGGGCTTCCATGAGGGTCGCACGTTCCGCGCCAAGACGCCCGCGATTGCGGCTGTGAACGCAACGGGTTCCGGCGACTCGACCATCGCCGGTTTTGCGCATGCCATTGCTGCTGGTGCCGACGACGTCACGGTGCTCAAGACCGCCAATACCTGCGGTAAGCTCAACGCCATGGATCCCAAGACCGGCCACCTGGTCATGGACCGCTGGGACGAGATCTACAACAACGTTGAGGTCGTAGAGTTGTAGCGGTTGCGACTCCTAATAGAATGAGCGTGGATAATCTCCCGCTTTTGGTGCCCATGCGAGCTCAAAGTGGGAGATTTTCCACGCTCGAGTCATTAGTCGTTGGGGACGTTCTTGTTTGACTAGTCATTCAAGAACGTCCCCAATGGCTACACTCAAAAACGGCGCCCGTCGGCGATGTTGCCGGCGGGCGCCGTTGTCTTGCAGGCGGAATGATCTGTTTTCCTCCGTCCCCAAGGGATCATTACAGTGAGTCGATAAAGCGCTGCTGGGCGGCGCGTCCGTCCTCGTCCCACTTAAAGACTCCGGCGTTGTCGAGCACGTGGCTAAACACCACGCCGACCTCCTCATGCAGGATGTCGATGGCGTTATCCGCCGTAAGCTCGTTCGCGCGGCGAGCAAAGACGTCCTCCGCCCATGCGGCGTGGCTGCGGCAAAGGTCGTCGCTCTCGAGAGCGCAGGCAAGATCGTAGCTGGCATCGGCCTTGGCCGCCAGCAGGTGCTCGCGGACAGCACCGAGCTCGGGAACCAAGCGCGGCGGCAGAATGGCCAGGCCCATGACCTCGATCAGGCCGATGTTCTCCTTTTTAATATGGTGGTACTCGGCATGCGGGTGGAACACGCCCAGCGGATGCTCGTCGGTCGTGATGTTGCAGCGAAGCGCCAAGTAGGCCTCGTAGATCTCGCCTCCGGCATTGCCGCGGGAGTCGACGCGGCGGATGACGGGCGTCACGGTGTTGTGCGCCACGCCATCGGCTGTGCGTGCGATGACGCCCACCGACTCATCGGTCCACTCGCGCCAGGCGAGGATAATCTTCTCGGCGGCATCGAGCAGCTGGGCGCGGTCGTGCGAGCGCAGGCGCAGCACCGAGAGCGGCCACTGCAGCACGGTGCCGCTGACCTGGTTAAAACCGGGCACGCTAAACTGCGAGACCTCGGCGGCGTGCATCATGGGGAACTCGTGCGCGCCACCCTGGAAGTGGTCGTGCGACAGAATCGAGCCGCCCACGATAGGCAGGTCGGCGTTGGAGCCGATGAAGTAATGCGGGAACAGGTCCACAAAGTCGAGCAGGCAGGTCAGGCCCTTGCGGTCGACGTGCATCGGACGATGCTCGGAGCTCATGGCAATGCAATGCTCGTTAAAGTACGCGTACGGGCTGTACTGGAAACCCCAGCGCTCGCCGTTGAGCTGGATGGGGATAATGCGCAGGTTCTGGCGAGCGGGGTGAGCGCCGCCGTCGGCTGCGGCGGAGCGTCCGGGATAGCCCTCGTTTTCGATGCAGAGCTGGCAGGCGGGATACTTCTCGCCCGTGTTCTTTGCGGCACCAGCCGCGGCGATATCGCGTGGGTCCTTCTCAGGCTTGGAGAGGTTGATGGTGATCTCAAGATCGCCCCAGTTGGTGGGGGTGCTCCATTTGATGTTGCGCGCGATGGCGGCACGGCGCACGTAGCCGGCGTCGCAGCACAGGCCGTAGAACCAGTCGGTTGCGGCGCGGGGCTCGTTGACGCCCATACGTCCGTTGAACTCCTCGTTTACAACCGAAGGCCTCGGCATGAGCGCACCCATGATGCGCATGGCGATGCGGTCGCGGCCTGACGCCGTGTCCTCGGCGGCACCGTTGGTAACGGCGGCCTCGGAAAGCGCGGCAAGCGTGCCTTCAAGATCAAAGTCGGGCAGGGTATTGGGGTGCAAGAGCGAGAGTTTCTCAACCTGGAGCGCCCAGGCCATATCGAGTGCGGGACCCGTGGCGCCGATGCACTCCAAAATGGTGTTGTATGCCCAGATCCGGTCGTCCTGGCCGATCATCGATCGGTGGATGGCGTACTCGATCAGGTTCTGCGCGGCCTCTCGCACGTCAGTCATTACAGCCATGCCGCGTAAGCCCCCTTGTCAGAGATGGCGTAGTGACGGGCAGAGCCCTCGCTCAGCCAGCCGTTCATCTTGGCAATGAAGGTGTCGACCAGATCGAGCGGCACGAAGGCCTGGATGGTGCCACCAAAGCCGCCACCGTGGATACGGACGGCGCCGCGGCCGTCGAGCACGTGCTCGGCCAGCGCCAGGGCATACATGGAAGGCTGCTCGGAACCCAGCTTGGCAACAACATTCTGCAGGTACATGGCAGAGCTGGCGCCGGACTCGCGCGTCAGGACCAGGAACTGGTCAATGTCGCCAGCGTTCAGGGCTGCCCAGCGCTTGTCGACCAGGCCGTTCTCGTACCAGTAGTGAACGGCACGCAGGCAAGCGCGGTCGCCCAGCTTGGCGCGCAGCTCGGGGAGCTTGGCGTCAAAGTCGGCAACGTTGACCTCGCACAGGCGTGCCTTGCCAAACTCGGCGGCGACGTCCTGCATCTCGCGCGGAACGGCGGCGTAGTCGTCGGTAGCCGCCACATGGTCGGCGCCAACCTTAACGAGCACGAGCGCATAGCCGTGATCCTCAAAGTTGAGCTCGAGCTTCTGGGTCTTAGGCTGAGCCTGATCCTCAAAGTCCATGTAGGCGAGGCCGCCCAGGCACACAGCCGCCTGATCCATAAGACCGCAGGGCTTGCCGTAATAGTTGTTCTCGGTGCGCTGGCTCATCTGGGCGAGCGCGACGGGCTCAATGGCGGGCGCGCCCCAGAGCGTCTCCATGGCGCGGCCGTAAGCCGCCTCGACAGCGGCGGAGCTAGAAAGGCCGCCACCCGAGGGGACGGAGCAGGTAAAGGCAAAGTCGAAGCCCTGGGGCTCAACGCCCAGAGCAGCGATTTCGTGGGCCATACCGCGCACGAGGCTTGCGGACGTGCCCTTCTCGGACTCTTGAATATCCAGCGTGTCGAGCGTGATCTCAAACGTAGGATAGCCCTCGTCGGCGACGCGAACCTTGTTGGAATCGGTCGCCACGGCAATGCCGTCGACGGCGACATCGAGCGAGCCGGCGATAACGTGACCGCCCTCGTGATCGGTGTGGTTGCCGCTGATCTCGGAACGGCCGGGCGCGTGCACATAGAGCACCTGGCGATCGCCGATGGGGCCAAACTCCTCCTCAAACAGCTTGGTGAGCGTGGCGAGTGTCTTTTCGTCGGGGGTGGTCATGAGGGTCCTTTCCTTGGCGCATACTGACGAGTTTTCCGTCGTAGTGAGTACGTTAACAATCTGAAGTGGCATAAACTCAGCATCTACGATGCCGCACGTTACGGGCTATGTTAACGTACTCATAACACAACACTTATCACTTTTTGAGAATCTGGTAATCGGTAGAAATCCAGCCGTGAACGGTATTGCCGTATGGACTTATAGAGCAGAAGAGTTGCGGATTGAAAAAGTAGAGTACGTTAACATGCGTCCGACGATAGCGGGCTTCGGCGCGGGGCGTATTTCTGCCCGGGCCGGCATGCACGCTATTCAGATCTCGCGAGGGTGAAGGTGATCCTGTGGTAAGGCGCCCGTCCAACGATACAGGTACGCGTCCGGTCTCCATGGCCGACGTCGCCCGCGCTGCTGGCGTTTCGCAGCAGACGGTTTCGCGCGTTGCCAACGGCCTCCCTAACGTCAACGAGCAGACGCGCCAGCGCGTGCAAGCCGCCATGCAGGAGCTCGGCTTCCGTCCGAGTTATGCCGGTCGCTCGCTGCGCGACGGCCGTTACCATTCGGTCGGTCTGTGCGTCAACGATGTCACCAAGTTTGGCAACCTCTCAATGATTGACGGCATCGCCAGCGCTGCTCGCGAGCATAATTGCGCCATCACGCTGGTCGAGATGTCCAAGACCGAGGAGTTTTCGCTTGCCGAGGCCACTCGCCGCATGGCAGCGCTGCCGGTGGACGGCATCATTATCGGCATGAGCCGTATGGCGCCCGATTTTGAGACGTTTGATCCACTGCCGGGCATTGGCACGGTCATCGTTACCATGTATGCGCATCCGCGCGTGACCACAGTCGATTCCGACCATTACGGCTGCTCGCTGTTGCTTATGGACCATCTGTTTGAGCTGGGGCACGAGCAGATTCGCTATATTGGCGGCCCGTCGTTCTCGGTCGACGAGCAATTTCGTCGCGCCGGTTGGCAGGATGCGCTCGAGCGTAAACACATCGAGCCGGCAGAGCCGCTCGAGGGCGACTGGTCTGCTAACAGCGGTTACGAGGCCGGCAGGTACCTGGCCGAGCACGATCGCACCATGACGGCGATTTACGCGGCAAACGACCAGATGGCAAACGGCGCTATTGCAGCGCTGCGCGATAGCGGCCTGCGCGTGCCCGAGGACGTGAGCGTGGTGGGCGTCGACGATTCGCTCGATGATTTTGTCGCACACAACGAGCTCACGACCGTGCGATTCGATCTACATCAGCGCGGACGCGAGGTATTCGAGCATGCGGTTCCCGAGGCGGGTGCGGCGGACAAAACCGTTGCCATTCGTATTCCCGGACAACTCATCATTCGACATAGCACGGCGATACCGCGCGCATAGTTTGTGCTGATAAACGGCGATTTATCGCATTTCAATAACAATCGGTAAGGATGCCGGCAGATAGCTGTTGGGATGTAGCCGAGTGCTATGATAGACGGGCTCTTTTGTCTATCTAGGAGGCTTTGCCTGATGGAGATCACCAAGGATATCCGCTACATTGGCGTCAACGATCACGACATTGACCTGTTCGAGGGCCAGTACGACGTGTCCGAGAACGGTATGGCATACAACAGCTACGTTATCTTGGGCGATAAAATCGCTGTCGCCGATTCGGTCGACGCTGACTTTGTCGACGAGTGGCTCGGCAACATCGAGGCCGTGCTCGATAGCCGTACGCCCGACTACCTGGTCGTCCATCACATGGAGCCCGATCACTCCGCCGGCATTGCCGCCTTTATGGAGCGCTACCCCCAGGCCCAGATCGTGGCCAGCATGGGCGCCTTCCGTATGATGGTCAACTACTTTGGTACCGATTATCCCGAGCGTAAGATGGTCGTCAAAGAGGGCGACGTGCTCGACCTGGGTGGCCACAGCCTAACGTTTGTCGGTGCCCCCAACGTGCACTGGCCCGAGGTGATCTTCTCCTACGAGTCCACCGACAAGGTGCTCTTTAGTGCCGACGGCTTTGGCAAGTTCGGCGCCAACGACATCGAGGACCCGGAAGGCTGGGCTTGCGAAGCGCGCCGCTACTACTTTGGCATCGTCGGTAAGTTCGGCAAATTCGTGCAGACCGTGCTCAAGAAGGCCGCCGATCTGGATATCCAGATCATCTGTCCGCTCCATGGTCCTGTTCTTACCGAGAATCTGGGCTATTACCTCGACACCTACAACACCTGGTCGAGCTATCAGCCCGAGGACGAGGGCATCACGATTGCCTATGCGAGCGTGTACGGCCATCTGAAGGCCGCCGTTGAGGAGCTTGCGTCTGCGCTCGAGGCCCGCGGCCAGAAGGTTTCCGTCTTTGACTTGGCTCGCGACGACATGGCCGAGGCCGTTGAGGATGCGTTCCGCTATGACCGTCTGGTGCTCGCCTCCATCACCTATCAGGGCGAGATCTTCCCGTTCATGAGCACCTTTATCCACATGCTTGCCGAGCACGCCTATCAGAACCGTACGGTGGCGCTCGTTGAGGCCGGCTCCTGGGCGCCCACCGCTGCCAAGGTTATGACCAAGGAGCTCGAGGGTATGAAGGACATCACGCTGACGCAGAATAAGGTGACCGTCCTGGGTTCGCTCAACGACGCCTCGCGCGCTCAGATCGAGGCCCTCGCCGACGAGCTTTCCAAGTAGCGATACGTTCACTTTCAACGCTCAAACCACCACAAAGGGGACAGGCACCTTTGTGGTGGTTTTTGTTTAAGCGCCGGCGATGACGAGATTTGGGCGGGCGTCGTCGACGGTCTCGGCGATTGAGGTGGCGACGGCATCGTCGGGGTCACGGTCCATCACGATAGTGTTGACGTCGGCAAGCTCGGCAAAACGGTACATGCCGCGTCCGTTGACCTTGCTGCCATCCATGAGGGCGACGTTTTGACGGGCGGCACCGACCATAGCCGCTTTGGTTTCGGCCATCTGCGGAAAGTCGGTCGTAAAGCCGCAGCCGGGAACAAAAGCGCCAGGGCACATGACAGCAAGGTCGGCATGGACCATTTGGAGCGCCTGCATGGTAAGTGGGCCGTACAGATAGCGATGACCTTTGCGCAGTGCCCCGCCCAGCATGACGACATCGACCGAGGGCATGCTCTCGTCGATGTAATCGGCGATGGTAATGTCGGCCGTGATAACGGTGATACCATCGCGCTGATCGAGGAGCCGAACGAACTCGAGTGCCGTGGTGCCCGAGTCGACGAGCAGGGTGTCACCATTGCCGACGAGTTCAATGGCGCTTTGTGCGATGGCCTGCTTGGCGGCGACGTTGACGTTGATGCGGCGATCCTGGGTGGATACGGTCAGCCGCTTCTGGAGCGACACGGCGCCACCATGCGTGCGGCGCAGCTTGCCGGACTCGGCGAGCGCGTCCAGGTCGGCGCGGGCGGTAACGGAGGACACGCCAAAGGTCTGGGCGATTTCTGACACCTGCACCGAGGCGTTATGTTCGAGCATCTCCATGATGGCGGCACGACGCTCATCGGCGAAAGCTCGGGTTGTTGCATGGGCCATGGCTGCTCCATCCTCAACTAAATTTGCAGGAATTGTGTTGAGTCCATTTTCGTTCATTTTCTTTTTGAGTAAGAAAACGCCTTTCGATTACTTATCTTTTCTATAAAAGAAAGACGCTGAACGCCCAAAATTCAATATCGAACATGTCCACTCGGCTCAAATTCCTTCCGTTTACTTTTCAAAAACGACTGTATTGACCTGCATGGGCTCAATATCTCGCACGTGCAAAGACGCTGAATTTCATACAATGGGCGCAGCAAAACGCAAGGTAAAACGCCTTGTGAACAACTACGCCCGATGTCCAGATGCGGGCGAGGGAGAGGAGCAAACGCTCATGGCACTTGTTACCACCGAAAAGATGCTCAAGGACGCTCAGGCCGGCCACTACGCCGTCGGCGCGTTCAACGTCGAGAACCTCGAGTTTGTTATGGCCGTTCTGGCCGCTGCCGAGGAGACCAAGTCCCCCGTCATCATGCAGACCACCCCGGGCACCATCAAGACTGCTGGTCTGGACTACTTCTACGGCATGGTCAAGGCTGCTGCCGAGCGCGCTTCCGTGCCCGTTGCCCTGCACCTCGATCACGGCGATGGCTATGACCGCTGCATGCAGGCTTTCCGCACGGGCTACACCTCCGTCATGATCGACGGTTCGCACGAGTCCTTCGAGGACAACATCGCCCTGACCAAGTCGGTCGCCGACGCTGGCCGCGCCATGGGTGTGCCCGTCGAGGCCGAGCTCGGTAAGGTTGGCGGCAAGGAGGACGACGGTCCCGCGGTTGAGGGCGAGAGCCCCTACACCGATCCGGCCGAGGCCAAGGAGTTCGTCGAGCGCACCGGCTGCACCTCGCTGGCCATTGGCGTTGGCACCAGCCACGGCGTGTACACGAGCGATCCTCACATCGAGCAGTCCGTGGTCAAGGCCATCCGCGACGCCGTCGACGTGCCGCTGGTTCTGCACGGTACCTCCGGTGTGCCCGATGAGCAGGTTGCCGAGGCCGTGAAGAACGGCATCTGCAAGGTTAACTACGCCACCGAGCTGCGTCAGGCCTACACCAAGGGCTTCATGGCCTACATGGCCGAGAACCCCGCCTGCTTCGATCCCAAGAAGCCGGCCAAGGAGGGTATGCGTGAGATCACTGAGCTGGTTAAGATCCGCATGACCAACCTCAACTCTGTGGGCAAAGCAGAGTAACGGCAAGGGTACTCTGATCCCACCGGGGTACCGTCAAGATTCTTTCGCAAATTGATCGAGGCGGCCTCGGCCCCGCCTTGC
>CAUHHB010000010.1:0-107261 GCA_959606035.1 uncultured Collinsella sp. | reverse complement strand
TTCACGCAGCGAAGCTGTTGGAATAAATGCGACTTTTTTATTTTCAATTTCTTCCGTTATCAGACTTCCTACACTTGAAAAGTGCGAACATAAAAACATTTTCATCAATATTCTCCTTCATATATAAATTCTTATTTGTTGAACTAAGCCGTGTATACCATACTCTCCAATGAAAGAACGCCCTGATATAGCGTAATTTGCTGTTTTCCTGCGTACGTGCGTACACACTCCACAGGAATTCTAAGGGCCCTGCCCCCTTAGCACACGGACTTTGGAACAAAGTCTAGTGTGTTACGCCTTGCCAGAGGTGTACAGGCTCCCGGTACGCACGTACGCAGCAATTGCCATCAATGCGCCATATAAGTGGCGATCAAGTTCGTATAAAGCGACCTTGGTTCCGCAAAACAAAAGGCAGGATGCCATCACCACGATGACACCCTGCCTCTGTTCGTTCCTGTTTACCGTTCCGAGTAGTCCTTCCGCAGAATTTCCGATAAACAAAAAACGTACCCGAACCCTTTCTCGTAAAGAATCGGGTTCGAGTACGAACTGAATGCTGGAGCAATAAAAAACCACCACAAAGGTGCCTGTCCCCTTTGTGGTGGTTTTGGGCTTGGCCTAGAGTGTGTGGCCGTAGGCGTTGGCGGCCTTGATGGCAGCGGCGAACTTCTCGTCGGTGAAGGGCTCCGGGTTTCCCTGCTTCCACTCGTTGGTGGCGTGCGCGTATTCGCACAGGGCCGGGATATCTGCCTCGGTAAGGCCAACCTGCTCAAGCGTTACGGGCAGCCCCATCTGCTTGTTAAAGGCGGCGTAGCGCTCAAGGTTTTCGGTGTCGCCCGTATAGGCGAACAGTACTAGCACACCAAGGCTCACGACCTCGCCGTGTAGGTAGGAGCCCTCGCGCGGAATGCTGCAGGTGGCGTTGTAGAACGCATGCGCCACGCTCGAGTTGTAGTAGTAATCGTTTTGGTTGGTCAGGTTCGAGACATAACCCGTGTTGACCACGATGTCGAGCGCGATCTGCTTGACGGCTTCGGTCGACTGGTCCTGGCGCACGTCCTTTAGACCCTGCACACCATAGGTAAACAGCGGCTCGGAGCAGGTGTGGGCGAGTGCCAGGCCAAGACCGGCGGTGTGCTCCAAGTTGCCGGCGCTCGTGGCGTACTCCACCTCGGGCTGTTTGGACAGGGCATCGCCTACGCCCGCCCAGAAGTACTCTGCTGGCGCCTCGGCGATGATCTTGGGGTTGATGAAGATGTGAGCGGGGCGGTTGGGGTACGAATAGCCCTCGAGCGAGCCGTCGTCGTTGTAGACAACGGCAATGGCGGTCGCGGCGGAGCAGTTGGAACAAATCGTCGGGACGGTGAAGACGATCTTCTTGAGCTCGATGGCCGCCGTCTTCACGGTATCGAGCGCCTTGCCGCCGCCACAGGCAATGAGCACGTCGGCTTCCTGGCAGGCAGGGGAGTTCACGACCTTGGCGATATTGGCACGCGTACTGTTGGTACCGTAGACACGCGTCTCCAGAATCTCGACGTCGGTACCTGCCAGCGCAGCTTCGATACCGGGAAGTGCTGCGGCCAGTGCCCGCTTGCCACCGATGATCGCGACCTTTGTCGCGCCGTACTCCGCCAGTGCGGCGGGCAGCTCGTCAAAGCAATCCTCGCCAACGGTGTAGTCGCTCATTCCAATCGTGCGCATAGCAACCTTCTTTCGTTCGATAGAGTGCTTTCAGGTATTTTGCTCCTAGAGCAGGGCTGTAATAGCGAGAAATTTCGAACGTATAAAACCAGTGTTGAGGGTTTTTCGCCGGCGAGGAACGTGCTAGCATACTCCGCATAAGCGTTGATGGGGACGAGTAGTCGGCCGTCCGCATGCTACAGAGAGCGGGGAGCGCTGAGAGCCCGTGCATGCGACCGATGAAAATCACCCCGGAGCTGCGATCCCAACGGACGTGCCTCGTAGGCACGTCTTAGTAGATATCGCCGAGATGGTCGTCGATACAGGCCAGCCGAGTAACGGATGCGAGCGCGCGATAACGCGGGCGAGGGCATCTAAGCTGGGTGGTTAAGCGAAGAGCTTTTGCGGGCGCATAGTCCGTTTCGTGGCGCTTCGTCCCAGCTTGTAGGGACGGGCGCTATTTTGGTGCCCAACGGGCGTGCGCGCCCACGACATGAAAGGGGTACCGTGGCAAACGAGTACAAGCAGACGATGAATCTGCCCAAGACCGGTTTTCCCATGCGTGCCGGTCTTTCCAAGTCCGAGCCCAAGCGACTCAAGGACTGGCAGGACAACAAGGTCTACGAGCAGGTTCTGAAGAAGAACGAGGGTCACAAGAAGTTCGTGCTGCACGACGGTCCTCCGTACGCCAACGGCCCGATCCACATCGGCCACGCCATGAACAAGATCTCCAAGGACATGATCAACCGCTACTGGATGATGCAGGGCTATGAGGTTCCCTATGTCCCCGGTTGGGACTGCCATGGCCAGCCGATCGAGCATAAGGTCGAGGAGAAGCTCGGCACCGAGAAGTTCAACCAGACCCCCACGGCCAAGATCCGTGAGCTCTGCAACGAGTTCGCTGTCGAGAACATCGAGCTTCAGAAGGCCGGCTTCCGCCGTCTGGGCGTGCTCGGCGACTGGGACAACCCCTACCTGACGCTCTATCACCAGCACGATGCCGCCGACATCGAGGTCTTCAAGGCCATGTTCGATAAGGGCATGATCTATCGCGGCCACAAGCCGGTTCACTGGTGCAAGCACTGCCACACCGCACTGGCCGAGGCCGAGATCGAGTACTCCGACGAGACGAGCCCCTCCATCTTCGTGCGCTTTGAGATGACCTCCAAGCCTGCCGGCCTCGAGAACTTCGACGGCCCGGTCGACTTTATCATCTGGACGACCACGCCGTGGACCATCCCCTCCGACCAGGCCGTTTCCCTCAAGCCCGGCGCCGCCTATGTCGCCGTTGAGCACGAGGGCCGTGCCGAGGTCATGCTCGAGGACCTGGCTCCCAAGTGCTGCGAGGAGTTTGGCTGGGAGTACACCCCGGCCATGGTCGACGGTAAGCCCTACGTGGTTCCCGCCGAGACCTTCCACCACATCCACTACAAGCAGCCGATCTTTGACGGTGTTGAGGGCGTAGCGCTGCTGGCCGATTACGTCGGTGTCGATGACGGTACCGGTATCGTCCACAACTCGCCCGGACACGGCGTCGACGACTACTTTGCCTGCCTCAAGGAGGGCATCACCGACATCTGCATGCCGGTCGACGACGACGGCAAGTTCTACACCGGTGAGGAGTTTGGCACCGGTGGCCCCTTCAGCGGTATGGATACCGACGAGGCCAACCCGCACATCATCGAGTTCCTGCGCGAGCGCGGCACCCTGGTCCTCGAGAAGAAGATCACGCACAGCTATCCGCACTGCTGGCGCTGCAAGCATCCGGTGCTCTTCCGTGCCACCGACCAGTGGTTTGTCTCGATGGACAAGACCGGTTTGCGCGAGCAGGCTGGCAAGGAGGTCCGCGAGAACGTCAAGTGGTATCCGGCGCATGCCGCCAACCGCATTGGCGCCATGGTCGAGCAGCGTCCCGACTGGTGCATCAGCCGCCAGCGCAACTGGGGCGTGCCGATCCCCAGCTACACCTGCGCCGACTGCGGCGAGAAGGTCATGAACGACGCCACGCTCGACGCCGTTATCAAGCTCTTCCACGAGAAGGGCTCCGACGCCTGGTTTACCGATGCTCCTGAGAGCTATCTGGGCGAGGCCTGCGTCTGCCCTAAGTGCGGTGGCCATCACCTCAAGGCTGATAAGGACATCCTTGACGTGTGGTGGGACTCCGGCGTGTCTTGGAAGGCCGTCTGCGAGTACCGTCCCGAGCTGGAGTACCCGGCGGACGTCTACCTCGAGGGCTCTGACCAGCACCGCGGTTGGTTCCAGAGCTCGCTGCTCACCTCGGTGGGCGCCAACGGCCACGCTCCGTACAAGGCGGTCGTCTCGCAGGGCTTCACCCTCGACGGCCAGGGCCGTAAGATGTCTAAGTCACTCGGCAACGTCATCGACCCCAACAAGGTCTGCGACGAGATGGGTGCCGACATCATCCGCCTGTGGGTTGCCTCCGTCGATACCAGCTCCGACGTTTCCATCGACCACGAGATTCTCGCTCGTACGTCCGATGCCTACCGTCGTTTCCGTAACACGCTGCGCTTCCTGCTCTCCGAGCTCGAGGGCCAGTTTGAGCCCGAGACCGACGGCGTCGCTTTTGCCGACCTGCTGCCGCTCGACAAGCTCATGGTTGCCCGCCTGACCCAGGTCCAGGCCGAGGTCGACGACGCTTACTCTTGCTACGAGTTCCCGCGCGCCTACCGTGCGCTCTACGACTTCGTGGTTACCGAGCTCTCTAACGTGTATCTCGACGCTCTGAAGGACCGTCTGTACTGCGACAAGCCCGGCTCGCTCGAGCGCCGCAGCGCCCAGACCGTGCTGGCTGAGCTCTTCTCGATGCTCATGCGCGACCTGCAGCCGATCCTGTCCTATACGGTTGACGAGGCCATGGCCTATGCGCCTTCTGGCTGCGTCGATCACCAGAAGTACGCCGCGCTGCTCGATTGGTATAAGTCGCCCATTACGGTCGACGAGGCCAACGAGTTTGAGGGCGTGCTCGAGGCTTCGCTCGAGCTCCGTAGCGCCGTGACCAAGGCCCTTGAGGATGCCCGTTCTGCCGGCACCTTCACCAAGAGCCAGCAGGTCCGCGTCAAGGCGGTCGTTCCCGCCGAGATGTACGCGCTGCTGACCGGCGACAAGGCCGTCGACCTGGCCGAGTTCTACATCGTTTCTGATGTTGAGCTTACCCAGGGCGAGGAGCTTTCTGTTGCCATTGAGGCCGCCGAGGGCGAGTGCTGCGACCGTTGCTGGAATTACCGCACCACTGTCGGCGAGTACAACGGCCATGCTCACATCTGTAAGCGTTGTGCGAATGCCCTTTAAGGCACGGTAACTCGGCATTTTAGTTATAGGGAGAATTTGGGCGCCTTCGGCCCATTTGCTCCGCTGAATAAAAGCGACATTCTGTTTTTCGGAATGCCGCTTTTGTTTTATGCTGATTATTTCGCTTGCGTTGGTGGATATGTCGTGCGCTCTGCGTGTGGCAATATAAGATGGTTAATTGCGTTAAACGGAATTCGATTGTTTTGAGGGTAGGGGATTGATTTGGGTCGTACTGGGGATATGACGCCGCCTTTGCGTTGGCGGTTGGGTGTTGCTGGTGGGGTAGCGCTGGCTTTGCTGCTTGTTGACCAGCTGACCAAGCTTGCGGTTCGTGCCGTGGGCGACGCTTTGCATGCGACCATCATCCCTGATGTCATCGACTTTATGTTTGTCCGCAATATCGGTGCTGCCTTTAGCATGGGCGAGGGGCATGGCATCGCGTTTGCCGTGCTGGCGTTGGCGGTCATTATCGCTATTTTTGTGTACCTCGTTCGTGCACCCCAGCTTGCCCATCTTGAGGTTGTGGGCATGGCGATGGTTGCGGGCGGTGCTATCGGTAACGCAATCGATCGTTTGGCCTTTGGCTTCGTGACCGATTTTATTGCCACCACCTTCATCGACTTCCCCGTCTTCAATGTGGCCGATATCGGCATTACGGTCGGTGTAGTGCTCGCCCTCTTCGGTTACATGTTCTTGAGCCCCGCGGCCCGTGAGGTCGATGCGACCGCCGAGCTTAACGCCCGTGATGAGGCCCGCGCCAAGCGCAAGGCTAAACAACGTGGGGAGCGTGCCCGCAAGATTCGTGAAAGGAATGAGCGCTAATGGCCGACATCCATATCCTTGTTGCCGACGATGCCGCTGGTCAGCGTCTTGACGCCTATCTGGGCGCCAATGACGGCTGCCCTACGCGCTCTGCCTGCGCGCATCTGATTGAGGGTGGGGCCGTAGTGGTCAATGGCGAGACCTGCCTGTCCAAAAAGTACGCCGTGCGAGCCGGTGACCGTATTTCGGTTGATTTGCCCGAGCCGCACGATCCCACCGATGTGATTCCCGAGGCCATCCCGCTCGACATTCGCTACGAGGACGACTATCTCATCGTGCTCTCCAAGCAGCGCGGCCTGGTGTGCCATCCTGCGCATGGTCATGAGAGCGGTACGCTCGCGAATGCCCTGGTCTATCACTGTGGTATCGACCATCTGGGCACCGTGCAGGGCGAGGACCGCCCCGGCATCGTGCATCGCCTGGATCGTGACACCTCGGGCCTTATGCTCGCGGCAAAAGACGACGACACCCAGCGCGCGCTCCAGAATCTCATCCGCACGCGCACGCTCGACCGCCGCTACATTACGCTCGTCCACGGCCACATTGCCATGGACGAGGGCACCATTAACACCGGCATTGCCCGTTCTACGCGCGACCGTGTCAAGATGGCGGTTTCGGACGATCCTTTCGCGCGCCAGGCCATTACGACCTTTAGGGTCCTCGAGCGCTTCGATTCCACGCGTTTTGACGATGGCTATACGCTCGTCGAGTGCCACCTGTTTACGGGTCGCACGCATCAGATTCGCGTGCACATGCGCCATATCAACCACGCCTGCGTGGGCGATCCGCTCTACGGTAAGTGCGATGCGCGTGCCGACCAGGGTTTGACCAGGCAATTCCTCCATTCCTGGCGTGTGGCGTTCGATCATCCCGTGACGGGGGAGCGCATTGAGTGCCGCGATGAGCTGCCGTGGGATCTCGCCGCCGTTCTGGATGACCTAGCCCCGCGCTCGCTCGGCCGCACTGCCGCCGGCGACGAAATCGCACCGCAGCTCGGTCTGCTCGAACCCTAACCAGTATTAGGTGGTTTCTTGAACTCGGTTAGCCTACGGTAAGATATACGGTTGTTTACGTAACGCGTTCTCGGGAGCCTGCATGCTCGCCTTTTTACAAACCAACACGCCCATCGTGATCTTTAATCAGATTGTGGTTACGCTACTCACGGTCTGCTTTCTGTACCAGGTGGTCTTCTTTGTCATTGGCGCTCTTCGTGGCGAGGTCGCGCCTCCCAAGGCCAAAAAACTCCACCGCTATGCCTTCTTTATCGCGGCGCATAACGAGGAGGCCGTGATCGCCAATCTCGTACGCTCTATCAAGGATCAGGACTATCCGTCCGAGCTCATCGAGGTCTTCGTGGTCGCCGATGCTTGCACCGACAACACGGCGCAGCTCGCGCGCGAGGCCGGTGCCATTGTTTACGAGCGCAATGACCTGGCCCGCAAGGGCAAGAGCTGGGTCATGGACTTTGGTTTCGATCGCATTCTCAACGAGTATCCCGACACGTTTGAGGGCTACTTTATCTTCGATGCCGACAATGTTATCTCCCGCGATTACGTCTCCAAGATGAATGATGCCTTTGACCAGGGCTTCCATGTGGTCACGAGCTATCGTAACTCCAAGAACTTCGGCAGTTCGTGGATTTCCTCTGCCAACGCCACCTGGTATTTGCGTGAGGCCCGCTTCCTCAACAACGCGCGTAATATCTGCAAGACGTCCTGCGCCGTCTCGGGCTCGGGCTACCTTATCTCCGCCAGTGTTATCGAGGGCATGCACGGCTGGCAGTTCCATACACTGACCGAGGACATCCAGTTCACCACGTTCTGCGCCATTCACGGCATCCGCATCGGTTAT
Source organism: uncultured Collinsella sp. (assembly GCA_959606035.1). Lineage (GTDB taxonomy): Bacteria > Actinomycetota > Coriobacteriia > Coriobacteriales > Coriobacteriaceae > Collinsella. The sequence continues at coordinate 99,599 of CAUHHB010000010.1, read as the reverse complement.
GCGCCGGCGGAGTTCTTTGACGAGCAGCCGGTGACGTTTAAGGCGTCCTGGAAACAGCGCATGCGCTGGACCAAGGGCTTCTACCAGGTCTTTTTTACCTACGGCAAGCATCTGGTCAAGTCGACGTTCCGCTATCATCGCTTTGCCGCATATGACATGTTTATGACCATCGCTCCGGGCATGCTGCTGTCCCTGATCTCCATGCTCGCCAATGCGACGTTCCTGATCGTGGGTGGCCTTTCGCATGGTTTCTTGGCTACCGAGGTCGAGATGCAGGCTTGTGCCGCCTCGCTTATCATGACGTTCGTGATGATGTACCAGACCTTCTTTATCCTGGCGCTGCTCACGACCATCTTTGAGTACAAGCACATTCATTGCGCTCAAAAGTGGCGCCTGGTGACCAACCTGTTTACCTTCCCGATCTTTATGTTCAGCTATATCCCCATCACGGTTGCCGCGCTGTTCCTGAAGGTCGACTGGGTGCCCACGCAGCACGCCGTTAACGTTACCCTCGACGAGGTCATGCAGGGCGCCAAGTAACCACGACCAGAACCACCGCAAAGGGGGTGCACCTTTGTGGTGGTTTTTGCTTTTGAGAGGGCTGTACCGGGAGGTGTCCTTTGGTCTATATCCCATTTTGGATCTGCGTCTTTGCCGGCGCGGCGATTGATGCCCGTGAGCGACGCTTTCCCAATGAGCTTGCCGGCGCGTGTGCGGTGGCGGCGTTTGCGGGCGTGTGGCTGGATGCGGGCTTGAACACGGCACTTGACCACGCTGGCCTTGCGGTCATCGTGTACCTTTCTCTTGTGCTGACTGAGTCGCTTTGGCGGCGCCTCCGTCAAGCCACGGGCATCGGCATGGGGGATGCCAAGGCGCTTTTCGCGCTTTGCACGGTCGATCCTCTAGGCGGCATCATGGCATTTGCCGTCGCGCTCCTGGTCCTTGTCCTCTCATGCCTCTTAACAAAATCGCGCTCCCTGCCATTGCTCCCGTTTTTGGTGCCGATTTTTGCCATAATCGAGGTCGTGGGCTGCACATTGTAACCGATTGCGCATCCTTCTTAAGGAGCATGCCATGGCAACTAATCAAGAAACGGCCGTCATTACGGCGCGCATGGACCGTATTCCCTCGGCGTTGTCGCCCGAACTTGTCGAGCGCATTTCCGCCGATCGTGCTTCGGGCTATGTCAATCCCTATCGCTGCAACGATGATCAGGTCATTCGTCGTATTGATCGCGCTGCCGACAAAGGCACGCTTATGCGTCCGGCGTTTATGCGCGATACCGAAAAGATTCTTCATCTTCCGGCGTACACGCGTTATGCAGGCAAAACGCAGGTCTTTAGCTTCCGCAGCAACGATGACCTGTCGCGCCGCGGCCTGCATGTGCAGCTTGTCTCGCGCATCGCTCGCGATATCGGTCGCGCCCTAGGTCTCAACTGCGATCTGATCGAGGCGATTGGCCTGGGCCATGACTTGGGACACACGCCTTTCGGCCATGCCGGTGAGCGCTTTCTCAACGATATCTATCACGAGCGTACCGGCCGCTTCTTTTTCCATAACGTGCAGTCGGTACGCGTGCTCGATGCGCTGTATGGCCGCAACGTGTCGCTCCAGACGCTCGATGGCGTGTTGTGCCATAACGGCGAGTACGAGCAGCGCGTGTTTGAGCTGTCACACATGGTATCCTTTGGCCAGTTCGACCGGACGGTTGAGGACTGTATCGCCACGGGCTATAGTGCGGTTGAGCACCTGCGCCCCATGACGCTTGAGGGCTGCGTGGTGCGTATCTCGGATATCCTCGCCTACGTCGGTCGCGATCGTCAGGACGCCATTGCGGCGGGCCTGCTCGACCCCGACGCTTTTGACGATGGTCGGGGCGGCGCCTACAACAGCTGGATCCTCACGCATGCTTCCATCGATATCGTCGAGCATAGCTACGGCAAGCCTCGTATCGAGATGAGCGAGGACCTGTTTGAAGAGATCCGCCGGGCCAAGCGCGAGAACTACGAGAAGATCTACAGTAAGGGCGGTATCGAGGGCGATTCCGAGGCGGAGCTGCGCGAGGCATTCGAAAAGCTCTACGACCGCTGCCTGCAAGATCTTAATAAAGGCGACGAGTCCTCGTACATCTTTAAGCATCATATTTCGCGCATCGAGCAGCAGCTTTCCTACTACGATCGCACGTATGCCTGGCAGGACGACAAGGATCAAGCGGTGGTGGATTACATCGCGAGCATGACGGACGGCTATTTCTGCGAGCTGACGAGCAAGCTATTCCCTGGTCTGCAGTTTCCGCATCGTACCTATATTAACGAACGGTAGTTCGTATCTTTTCGGTATACTGTTCGTGGTAAAGTTTTGATTGATGCACGGGATGGCTATGGATGATCTTTTTTCTGCTTCGACGCGTGAGCGTTCCTTTCAGAATGCGCCGCTTGCGGTTCGCATGCGCCCCAATTCGCTCGACGAGTATGTGGGCCAGCAAAAGGCCGTCGGTAAGGGCTCATGGTTGCGTGCCGCGATTGAGCATGATGTGCTATCGAGCGTGATTCTGTACGGGCCGGCCGGTACGGGCAAGACGACGCTGGCCCACATTATCGCCAGCCATACCAAGAGCGAGTTTGTCGAGGTCAGCGCCGTGACGGGCACCGTAAAGGACCTGCGTCGCGTGATCGACGAGGCAAAGACGCGCCTGAATACGTATGACCGGCGTACCATCTTGTTTATCGACGAGATTCACCGTTTTTCGAAGTCGCAGCAGGATGCCCTGCTGCATGCCGTTGAGAACCGTACCGTCATTATGATTGGCGCCACGACCGAGAATCCGTACTTCGAGGTCAACTCCGCGCTGTTGTCGCGTGGGCGCGTGGTAGAGCTTGAGCACTTGAAAGACGAGGATATCGCCACGCTCATTGAGCGTGCGCTCGAGGCACCGCAGGGTTTAAACGGTAAGTTCTCGGCCGATGAGGATACCGTCAAGACCATTTGCACGCTGGCTGCGGGTGATGCGCGCTCGGCTCTGACGACCCTTGAGCTTGCGAGCGAGATTGCCGTCACGCGTCCCGATACCGAAGGGACGCCAGCGCCGGCGGCGGGGGAGCGTTATCCCATCACCGTGGATGACGTTAAGATTGCCAATCCACGCCGAGGTTTTTCGTATGACAAAAACGGCGACATGCACTATGACATTATCAGCGCGTTCATCAAGTCTATGCGCGGTAGCGACCCCGATGCCACGATCTACTGGCTTGCACGCATGATCGATGCGGGGGAGGATCCCAAGTTTATCGCCCGACGCATCATGATTCAGGCTTCCGAGGACGTTGGCAATGCCGATCCACAGGCGCTGCTGGTGGCACATGCCGCATTTACATCTGCCGAGGTCATTGGCTATCCCGAGTGTCGCATCAACCTGGCACAGGCTGCGCTCTATGTATGCCTGGCGCCCAAGTCTAATGCGTGTGAGGCCTCGATCGATGCGGCGCTGGCCGATATCCACAGCAGTGGTCTTCGCGAGGTGCCCAGCTACCTGCGCGATCGCCATCGCCCGGGCAGCGATGAGTACGGTGTGTACAAGTATCCGCATGATTATCCCGAAGGCTGGGTCGATCAGCGCTATTTGCCCGAGGGGCTGGAGCGCGGTGCGTTTTGGCAGCCTGCCGGCCGCGGCTGGGAAGAGTGGCGCGTAGAGCAAAGCGAGCGCGACCGTAGCGGGAATGCTCCGAAGTAGCTGCTGATTATTTTGTCCCACGATCTCACACTTGGCATGTTCGGTCCCCTTTGGGGTACTATGAAGAGCGTCTGTATTTCGATTCATTTGGGAGGCTTGTATGAGTCCCATTCAAATCGCCTTGCTGCTACTTGCCGTTGCCGGCGTGTGGGCTGTTATCGAGCTCGCGCTCACGCTGCGCAAGACGCGCACCGTCGTTGATTCGCTCGACAAGACGGTGGGCGACCTCAACAACACGCTCGCCGAGGCACAGCCCGTGGTGGCAAAGCTCGATGGTGCCGTTGATGAGCTTACACCGGCACTTGCTCAGGTGGAGCCGCTCCTCAAATCGAGCAAGACTGCCGTTGACGCCCTGACGTCCAACCTTGTTGAGGTTGAGGCGGTCGTTCGCGACATTTCTCAGGTCACGGGCAGTGTGGCCGAGGCCAGCAATGCCGTGTCGAGCGTGACCGACTCTGCGGCCGGTGCCGTGCAGAAGTTATTTAACAAGGTGAAGGCTCCTGCAGCCGACGCCGATCGCAAGCTCGCCACTGCCGCCGAGGCCGAACAGCCTACCGTGCACGTTCTGATTGGTGAGGCTGAGGACGAGGCCGCCGATGGTGCAGATACGGCTCAGAAGCCCGCAGCCAAGCCTGCTCAGTATTACACCTATACGCCCGCCGAGACCTCCGAGGAGTCCTGCGATGAGTAGCGAAACAACCTGCCCCATTACGCTGAGCGTTGCCGGTGATCCGCGTTTCGCGCGCTTGGTGCGCATGACGGCCGCCAACGTCGGCGCCCTGTGCTCTATGTCCGTCGATCGCATCGAGGATATTCGCATGGCTGCCGAGGAGGCCTTCATCTTTGGGTGCACCGCGGTCGACTGCGACGATATCTCGATCAAATTCGATGTCGACGAATCTCATGTGGGAATGACCTTTACCTTTGGCGGTCAGGCGACTGTCGATAAGGATGACCAGGCTGCCGTGTATGCCGAACTCATTCTTGCAAGCGTGTGCGATTCCTACGAAAAGACCGCGGCGCCCCTGACGCTTTCCCTCGACCTCAAGGCGGATATCTAATATGACCGAACGTTCCCGGAGCGGTAAGACCGCTTGGGACAAGGAGAAAACCCGCGAGCTGTTTCGTCGCTACAAGGAGACCGGTGATCCGGATGCCCGCGAGCAACTCGTCATGTCCCACATGAACCTGGTAAGGTTTCTTGCCAACAAGTTTAAGAACCGCGGTGAGCCGCTCGATGACCTTTTGCAGGTCGGCTATCTGGGCTTGCTCAAGGCTATCGACCGTTTTGACCCTGAGCGCGGGCTCGAGTTCACCACGTTCGCGACACCTACTATTCTGGGAGAGATTAAGCGCCACTTCCGCGACAAGGGCTGGAGCGTGCGCGTGCCGCGTCGTCTACAGGAGCTCTCGGCCAAGGTTAACCAAGCCACCGATAAGCTCACCAACGAGCTGCAGCGTTCTCCTAAGGTTGAGGAAATCGCTGAATATCTGGACGTGACCGTCGACGAGGTGCTCGAAGCTATGGAATCGTCCTCGGCCTACACCTCGGTACCCATCGAGGCCCCCGGTGCGTCCGATTCCGACGATGCGCCTTCGATTCTCGATCGCTACGCCGACGACGACAACGAGCTCGACTTTACCGATGACCGTCTGGTGATTGAGGAGGCCATTCGCGATTTCTCCCCGCGCGAGTGCGAGGTGATCGAGCTGCGCTTTGTGAAGGGCATGACCCAGATCGAGATCGCTAAGAAGCTGGGCATCTCCCAGGTGCAGGTTTCGCGTCTGCTGCGCCGTACGCTTAAGAAGATTCAGGACAAGATTGACCCCGACGGAGTAATGGTTCGTTCATGAGTGAACACCCCCAACAAACTGATCGCGTGCTGCGCGACACCCGCATTCTGACGCTGCGCATTTGGGCCGTCGTCGGCTGCATCGTGATCGCTGCCGTCATCTTTAACCTCATGGGGATTCTGGCGCCGGTTATTGAGTTTTTGGCCGTCGGCTCCATTATTGCCTTTGTAATGTCGCCGATTACCAACTGGCTTGAGCATCATGGGGTGGGCCGTGGCATCGGCTCGCTCATCGCGCTCATTGTGGTCGTAGCCGTGCTCGTCGGTGTCGTCTGTATCCTGTCGCCGATTCTCTTTGGCCAGATCATGGAAGTCCTGAGCCGCCTGCCTGAGCAGCTACGTGTTGCGGGCGGCGACCTTAATGAGATGATCTCGCGCGCCAAGACGCTCAACAACACGCCGGTCAAGGAGTACCTGGACGATAACCTTTCTTCGCTCGTTACGGTGGCGTCCAAATATGTCTCACAGATTGCCGCCGAGCTCGGCCGCGGCGTGTTTCCGCTTATCACCAACACGGCCTCACAGCTGTTCGTGATCTTTTTGGGTCTGGTGCTTGCCTATTGGCTTGCCTGCGATTATCCCCGTATGCACCACGAGGTCTGCACCATCATCGGTCAGGAAAAGGAGACCTCGTACCGCTTTATGGTCGCGATTCTTTCGCGCTCAGTCGGCGGTTACATGCGTGGCATGGTCGTGACGCCCATCTGCGGTGGCTTTTTGGCTTTTATCGGCTTTACGCTCATTGGCCATCCATACGCAGCGCTCATGGCCATCTTTACCGGCATCATGCATTTGGTTCCGGTTGTCGGTCCCTGGGTGAGCGCGGCGATCGCCACGGTGCTCGGTTTTATGTTCAGCCCTATGCTGGCGTTATGGACGCTTGTCGTGACCATGGTGGCACAAAACGTCACCGATAACGTCATTTCGCCTAAGGTCATGCAGAGTTCGGTGCAGGTGCATCCCATCATGAGCCTCACGGCCCTTGTTATTGGCTCGGCGCTTATGGGCCCCATCGGCATGGTTATCGCCATCCCGCTGTGTGCGGCCCTCAAGGGTATCTTCGTGTACTACTTCGAAAACGAGACAGGCCGCCAGCTCGTTGCCTACGAAGGCGCCGTGTTTAAGGGTACGCCGTATCGCGATGCCGAGGGCAACCCGGTCGCCGCCTACGACGCGCTTGGAGACGATACGTTCATCTATGAGTCCGAGCTCATCGGCAACGAGACCGCGCCCGAGGCCAAGGCCATGCCCAAGCCCGAACTCGATAATCCCTGGATTAAGCTCTCTGGTCTGCAGCCCGATGCCACGGGCTTCTTCAAGAACCCCTTTGCCAAGGACGATGACTCCAACACTGACGACGATACCAAAACCGGCATCGACGGCTCCATGGACGACTCGGATTCTAAATAGGTCCTATTAACGTTTCTTGAAGTTGAAAATGACAAGAAACGCGAGCAAAGCGATTGATAAGGGGCCGGCAACATAGAAAAAGAGAATGTCAATTGCGCGTAGAGTGTAATAAGCCTTATCGCCGGACATTACTGCATACAACACGTAGCCAAATGCTGGTTGGTTTGCGTACCAGCAGGTGAAAGCCAAAAGCGTTAAAAGTGCCGCTAACAGAAGTGCATTGAGGAAAAATCGTTTGCTTTTCATTGATCGCTCCTTCCGGGTGACTCTTATATGTAATTCTACAGCAGCCCTTTTTCAAAGGATCGCACAGTACTAAATAACGTGCACTTTCGCTGGAGGGTCGCTGTTTGGCGGCCCTCTTTTTTGCACAGGCGCGGTGGGATGGTAATATCGTTACGTTTGAACTGTTTCGATGTGAAACCGAGGAGATTCCCTCTATGAGTGCTGACTACCCGTCAATGACTACGGCCGAGATTCGCTCTAAGTTCCTCAACTTCTTTGAGGAGCGCGGTCTTAAGCTCTATCCTTCTTCGTCCCTCGTCCCCGACGATCCTTCGCTGCTGCTTGCCAACGCCGGCATGAACCAGTTTAAGGAGTATTACCAGGGCAAGAAGACCATGAAGGAGATCGGCGCAATCTCCTGCCAGAAGTGCGTCCGCACCAACGACATCGATTGCATCGGCGAGGACGGCCGTCACCTGTCCTTCTTTGAGATGCTCGGCGACTTCTCCTTTGGTGGCGTCTCCAAGCAGCAGGCCTGCGCTTGGGCCTTTGAGCTCATTACCAAGGAGTTCAAGCTGCCGCTCGATCGCCTGTACTTCACCGTCTTTACCGAGGACGACGAGACCCATGACGTGTGGCGCTCCCTGGGCGTTGCCGAGGATCACATCTCCCGCCTGGGCGAGGACGACAACTTCTGGGCCGCTGGCCCCACCGGCCCCTGCGGTCCGTGCTCCGAGATCTACTTTGACATGGGCGAGGAGGTCGGCTGCGGCAGCCCCGACTGCAAGCCCGGCTGCGACTGCGACCGCTTCCTGGAGTTCTGGAATCTCGTCTTTACCCAGTACGACCGCCAGGAGGATGGCTCCATGCCGGAGCTGCCGCACCGCAACCTCGATACGGGCATGGGTCTGGAGCGCATGGCCGCCATCATGCAGCACAAGACCGCTAACTACGACGGCGATCTGATGCAGCACCTCATCAAGCTGGGCGAGAAAATCAGCGGCAAGACCTATGACGCCGACGATTACTCCGGTGCTAGCCGCTCCCTGCGCATCATCGCAGATCACTCTCGTGCCGTCGACTTTATGATCTCGGACGGCATTCTCCCCGGTAACGAGGGTCGCGAGTACGTCCTTCGCCGCCTGCTCCGCCGCGCCGTGTTCCACGGTCGCCTGCTGGGCATCGAGGGCGCCTTCCTGACCAAGTTCATTGACGAGGTCAACGCCCAGATGGGCGAGGCCTATCCCGAGCTGCTCAAGAACGTCGCGCTCGTTAAGGGTATCGTCGCTTCCGAGGAGGAGCGTTTCTCCACGACGCTCGACAACGGCCGCGTCTACCTGGACGAGGCCCTGGCCGCGCTTGCCGAGGGTACTGTCCTTCCGGGCGACGTTGCCTTTAAGCTGCACGACACCTTTGGTTTCCCCATCGACCTGACCGTCGAGATCGCCGGCACCGCCGGTCACAACGTCGATATGGACGGCTTCACCGCTTGCATGGAGGACCAGAAGGCCCGCGCTCGCGCCAACGCCAAGGGCGATGCTTGGGGCAGCTTCAACGACGTGTGGGTCGAGCTTTCCGACAAGGTTGCCGCGACCGAGTTCGACGGCTATGACAACGATGTGATCGAGGGTGCCAAGGTTGTCGCCATCGTTCGCAACGGCGAGTCCGTCGAGTCTGCTTCCGCCGGTGAGGACGTCGAGGTCGTGCTCGACCGCACCCCGTTCTACGCCGAGATGGGTGGCCAGCAGGGCGATGCCGGTGAGCTTTCCGCCGAGGGCGTTGCGCTGACTGTTGCCGACACCAAGAACCACAATGGCCTGTATGCTCACGTCGCGCACGTTGCCGAGGGCACACTGACCGTCGGTGCTACCGTGACAGCCGCGCTCGACGCCGAGCGCCGTGGCTTCCTGCGCCGCAACCACACTGCCACGCACCTGCTCGACGCCGCGCTTAAGCAGGTCCTGGGCGAGCATGTCTCCCAGGCTGGCTCGTTGGTGACGCCCGAGCACCTGCGCTTTGACTTCACGCACTTCGAGGCCCTGTCCTCCGAGCAGCTCAAGGCTGTCGAGGACCTGGTCAACCAGCAGATCTTCGCTTCCAAACCGGTCGTGACCCGCGTCATGGGCATCGACGAGGCCAAGGCCGCCGGTGCTGTCGCCCTCTTTGGCGAGAAGTACGGCGACGTCGTCCGCGTCGTCTCCGTGGGCGCCGAGGATCAGCCGTTCTCCCGTGAGTTCTGCGGCGGTACGCATGCCGCCAATACTGCCGAGATCGGCCTGTTCAAGATCATTTCCGAGTCCTCTACGGGCTCCAACGTCCGCCGTATCGAGGCCGTGACCTCCAAGGGCGCTCTCGACTACATGGCCGACCGCCTGGCGCTCGTTGACGCCGCTGCCGCTGCGCTCAAGTGCCGTGTTGACGAGGTTCCCGCCCGCGTGGAGAACCTGCAGGCCGAGCTGCGCGAGACGTCCAACAAGCTCAAGAAGGCACTCACCGGTGGCTCCTCCGACGCCATCTCCAGCGCCATCGAGGACGCCGTCGAGCTTGACGGCTATAAGCTCGTTGTCGCTGAGCTCCAGGGCCTTGAGGCTGCCGACCTGCGCAACGTATGGGATACCGTGCATCAGAAGGTCGCCGGCCCTGTCGCTTGTGTCGTCGCCAGTGTGACTGAGAAGGGCACTCCGGCCCTGCTCGCTGCCGGCTCCGATGACGCCGTCAAGGCCGGTTTCCACGCCGGTAACGTGATCAAGCAGATCGCGGGTCTGGTCGACGGTCGCGGTGGCGGTCGTCCCAACATGGCCCAGGCCGGTGGCAAGAATGCTGCCGGCATCGCCGATGCCCTCGCGGCCGCTAAGACCGCGCTCGGCGCCTAAGAATCTAAGAAGTCGCTGTGGTTGCGCTCGCGCTGGACATAGGGGAGACCAGGATTGGCATCGCCGTCTCGAGCCGTGATGGCAAGATGGCGATGCCTGTCAAGGTGCTTCCGGCTGCCGAGGTCACCGGTGTGGCCAAGACGTTCCGCTACCTGGTTGAGGACTATGAGCCCGACATCCTGGTAAGCGGACGTCCCCTGACCATGGCCGGTGAGCCCGGCCCTCAGGCCGAGCGCGTTGCCGCTGTGGCGCAAAAGATTGCCGACGAGCTCGATCTTCCGTTGGAGTTTGAGGACGAGCGTCTGTCCTCGCAAGAGGCCAAGCGTATCCTGCGCGAGCAGGGACTCAACGAAAAGCAGATGAGGGGCAAGATCGACATGATTGCCGCCAGCCTGTTTTTGCAGACGTGGCTCGATCGTAAAAACGAGGAGGTTTCGCATGCCTAGTGCTTCCGATCCGCGCCAGCCGAATCGTACACAGCAGCCGGCGTCGCGCCCTGCCCAGCCTGGCCAGCGTCCGGCACAGCCGACGCAGCACGCAGCTCAGCCTGCCGCGCGCCCGGCGCAGTCCTTCTCTCGTTCGGCCCAACCTGTTCAACGGACGGGTCAGCAGCCTTCTGCTCGTTCGGTTCAGCATTCGGCTTCTCACGCGGCTCAGCAGCCCACTGCTCGTACGGCCCAGCCTGCAGGCGGCACCCGCTTTAAGCAGCAGGCACCTACCCAGCGAACGCAGGCCCCCCAATCGCATTCGCATCACGCTCGTGGTTCGCATGGCGTTGCTCCGGCGACCCGCTCGAGCTACAACACGCATGCTCGTCGCGGTGCTCAAAAGAAAAGCTCCCCGGTGCCTATGATTATCGGTGGCGTCGTCGCCGTGCTTGCGCTTGTCGCGATCGTTTTCTTTGTCGTGCCAGCCGTCAAGGGCTTCTTTGGCGGTGAGGATGCGAAAGTCGCTGCTGGCCAGCAAGTTACTATCACGATTCCCGACGGTGCCTCGGGCGATACTATCGCCTCGATTCTCTCTGAGAACCATATCGTCGAAAATCCCAAGGATTACTATGCGGCGGTGAAAAAGCTCAACGCCGATATGTCGCTCAAGCCTGGTGATTATTCGTTCACCACACTCATGGATGCGACCAAGGTTGTTCAGCAGCTCATGGAAGGCCCCAACGCGGGCTCCAATGCGCTGACTATCCCTGAGGGCCTAACGGTCGATCAAGTCGCCGACCGTGTGGCCCAGGCCTACGACAGCATCTCTAAGGAAGACTTCCTCAACCAGGCCAAGGCCTCCAACTACGTTGACGACTATAGCTTCCTTAAGGGCGCCGCCAACGATTCGCTCGAGGGTTTCTTGTTCCCCAAGACCTATTCGCTGGGCGATTCGCCGACGGCCGATGACGTGATTCGCGCCATGCTCGATCAGTTTAAGACCGAGTACAAGTCGCTTGACTTTGCCAGCTGCGAGGCCAAGATCAAGGAGCGCTATGGCGTGGAGATGTCCGATTACGACATCGTTAACCTTGCCTCGATCGTCGAGCGCGAGGGCCTCAACGCCGATCAGCGCGCGCATGTGGCTTCGGTTTTCTATAACCGTATGGCGGGCAAGCTCGATGGCCTGCGTTACCTCAATAGCGATGCGACCATGATGTATGTCACCGGCGGCGAGGTTACCGCCGACGACCTGCAGAGCGATAGTCCGTATAACACCTATAAGCATGAAGGCCTGCCGCCCACGCCCATCTGCTCTCCGTCGCTCGAGGCGCTCAAGGCTACCCTTGAGCCGACCGACTCTGATGACCTGTATTTCTATATTACACAGGACGAGGAGTATTTCTCGAAGACCTACGAAGAGCACCAACAGTCTTGGAATTGATCATGAGGATTTTTAGCCCCAAACGATATGTTGCCTCAGTTGACCGCATCGACCTCGATACCCTCTGGGCCGACGGCAAGCGCGCCATTCTACTCGACCGCGATAACACTCTGGTGCCGCGCGATACCGAGCAGGTTCCCGCTGCGGTTTCAGCTTGGCTCGAAGCCGCCCATGCCAAGGGCTTTAAGCTGTGCATGGTGTCCAATAACTGGCATCGCGACCAGGTCATGGCATCGGCGCGCGAGCTGGGGCTCGAGGCTATCAGCCACGCCATGAAGCCCGCCCCGTTTGCCCTGAAGGCGGGTCTTAAGCGTCTGGGCGCCACGGCCGACGAGGCCGTGCTGATCGGTGACCAGCTATACACGGACGTGTGGAGCGGTAACTTTGCCGGCGTTGACACTATTCTGGTCAAGCCGCAGGCGACCCAGGACCTGTGGTACACGCAGATCTTCCGTATCTTTGAGCGCCGGGCCCTGCGCGACCTTCCCTGCGAGGAATAGGTTTCGCCATGTCTCAGCACATCAAACACGGCTGCGACCATATCTTCTTTATCGGCTTTTTGGGCGCGGGCAAGTCGACGCTTGCGCGCAACGTGGGCACTATGTTCAAGCGGCGTTTTATCGATACCGATCGTTTGGTTGTGCGTCGATGCGGCAAGTCGGTGACCGAGATATTTGAGACCGAGGGCGAGGATCGTTTTCGCGAGCTCGAGACCTCGGCACTCCGTTCGCTTCAAAGCGAACGCAGCCTGCTGGTATCGTGCGGGGGCGGCATCGTCGAGACGCCGGTGAACATTGAGCTGATGCACGAGATGGGTACCTGTGTGTACCTCGAAGGCGACTTTGAGGACTCGTTGCGCCAGATTCGTCGCTCCGATACCCGGCCCGATTTCCGCTCGCCCGAGCACGCTGCGCGCTTGTTTGAGCATCGCCGTCCGCTGTATCGCCAGGCGGCCGATATTACCCTTGATATTCGCAACAAGTCCTTCGAGGACGTTTCCTACCTTTGTGCCGAGATGCTTTTGGAGCGTGGACTGCTATGATTCGCCGTCAACTGATCAATTTCCAAAACCGCAGTGTCGATGTCCGCGTCGGATTGGGGGCGTTCGAGGAGCTGTCGCGCATGTTTGCCTCGGCTGTGGGCAAGCCTAAGCGTGCGATGGTGGTTTGGAACGACGCCACATCCGAGCGTTTTGGCGAGGTTGTCGAGCATGCACTTGTTGACGCCGGTTTTGCCGTGTCGCCGCTCGTCCTCGAGGTTTCGCCTGCCGGTGCTACGCTGGTCGATGCCGATACCGTCTTTGGCGCGCTGTCGGCTAACGGCATTACCTGCGATGATCTCGTTGTCGCTGTCGGCGACACGGCGACCTGCTCGGTTGTTTGCTGGTGCGCCAATCAGTGGTGCGGTCGCACCGAGTGCGCCTTGCTGCCGACGACGTTCGACGCCATGCTCACGGTCGCGACGACCATGAAGCCGCTTGTCGCCTCGTCGGCGCATGCGCTTCCCGCTATCGCGTTCCGTCCCGAGCCGGGCTTGGTCGTGTGTGACCTCGACCTTGTACGCGCGGCGGACCCCGAGGACCTCAAGCTCGGCTATGCGGTACTTGTTGGCACCATGCTTTCGAGCAGCAAGTCCCGCTGGAATCAGTTTACCGAGACCATTCCCGAGATTCTCGCGGGCGAGGAGGTCGCGCTCGTCAATGCCGTTCAGTGGTCTCAGACTGCCCGTAAGGACGTACTGATGGCCACGAACCCGAGCGCCCGCCATGCGCTCGATTTTGGCAAGACAGGGGAGCGTACTCTGCGCGTCTGCCTGGGCAAAGCCGCGGTGCAGGTTCCTGCCTACCAGCTGCTGTCCGAGGGCATGCGCTTTGAGGCGCGCCTAGCACATGATGCCTGCGACTTTGATATCGATTACGTCTTTGAGGTCGATGACTGCCTGGAGGACTTTGGTATCGAGGAGCTTGCCTTCGATCTGGAGCCTGCCGCATATATCGAGGAGTTCCGCAGGCAGCAGTTTGTTCGCTCGAACCGCAGCATGTTGCCGCTGCCCGCGGCGCTCGGCGCCATTCGTCTAACGAGCGTTGAGGACGAGGTTCTCGACCGCCATGCTCACGCATACTTGGCTTCTCGCAAAGAACTTCTCTAGGATTTATTGACATACATCGTCTTTCGTATCATGTTGAGGGGCGGGTTTCCAATCGGTTGCGAATCGCGCGCGATTCCATCTTTCGATCGAGGCCCGTCCCGCTTTTATGAGGACAATAAGAAAGGAATCTGCATGTCTGAGTTTGCTGCCGGTCCTGCCGGTCGTATCGAGCGTGTCCGTGCCCTGATGGCTGAGCGCGGCTACGACGCTATCGTCGTGCGCGACGAGGCCAACCTTCGTTGGCTCACGGGCGTGAAGGGCGTCTTCGACTACACCTTCGAGTTCCCGCACGCTGCATTTATTACGGCCGACCAGTGCCTGTTCCATACCGACTCACGCTATCTCAACAGCTTTGAGGAGAACACGTCCGCCGGCAGCCCCTGGGTCTACGACATGGACGAGGGCACCATCCCCGGTTGGGTCGCCGGCAAGATCGCGGCTAACAAGTGCCGTGTCTGCGCTGTCGAGGACGACATGCAGATCAACTTCTACCAGGGTATCCAGCGTGGCCTTGAGGATTGTTCCGTCGCCTGCATGCTGCCGCTGATGCATGACGACATTCGCAAGATGCGCGCCATCAAGGACGCCGAGGAGATCGAGCTCATGCGCCATGCGCAGTCGATTACCGACGCCGCCTTCCAGCACATGCTCGGCTATATTAAGCCCGGTATGACCGAGAAGCAGGTTCGCAACGAGCTCGAGAACTTTATGTTCGCCAACGGCGCCGACAGCCTGGCCTTCGGCTCCATCGTGGCGAGCGGCCCCAACACCGCCAACCCGCATGCCGTCCCGAGCGACCGCGTGATCGAGAAGGGCGACTTCGTTCTCATGGATTATGGCGCGGGCTATTGCGACTACCGCTCCGACATGACTCGTACCGTCGTGATGGGCGAGCCCACGCAGGAGCAGCTCGACTTGTACGCGCTCGTGCGCCGTGCGCACGAGGAGTGCGTCGCCGCCATCCATCCGGGCGTCGAGGGCAACGACATTTTCAAGCTTTCCAAGAAGATCATTGGCGATGCCGGCTATGGCGATTACTACAACCATGGTCTGGGCCACGGCGTGGGCATTGACATCCACGAGCTGCCCAACTTCAACCGCAGCAAGAATATCATCGAGGTCGGCTCGGTTATCACCATGGAGCCCGGCGTCTACCTGCCCGGCGTGGGCGGCGTGCGCCTGGAGGACTACGGCGTGGTCACCGAGAACGGCTACGAGCCCTTCACCAAGACGCCGCATGACCTTCACGTCATCGATTGCTAGCCCATTTCGATAGATTTTTGGGGCGGGGCGTCCGGATCGATTCGGATGCCCCGCGTTCTCTTTTTATGCGCTCGCTGCAGGCGCCGTCTGCAAGTGTATAATTTCGCTCGTATGTAATTTGGACGCTTGTGCGTTCTGCCCATAACAAGAAAGGTCGCTATGCCTACCATTTCTACCGCCGACTTCAAGAACGGCCTCGGTCTCCGCATCAAGGACAAGGTCTACACCATCGTCGAGTTCCAGCATGTCAAGCCGGGCAAGGGCGGCGCATTTGTGCGCTACAAGACCCGCGACATCAAGAGCGGCCGCGTCGTCGAGAACACCTGCAACGCCGGCACCAAGTTCGAGAGCGTCATGCTCACCACCCGTGAGTTCCAGTACCTCTACAACGATGGCACCGATTACATCTTCATGGACAACGAGTCCTATGAGCAGGTTCCCGTTCCCGAGGACATGGTGGGCGAGAACTCCAAGTGGCTGCGCGAGAACGACATCTGCCAGCTGCTCTTTGCCGACGATGAGCTCATGGGCGTGACCCCGCCGATGTTCATCGAGACCACCATCGTCCAGACCGACCCGGGCTTTAAGGGCGACACCGTCCAGGGTTCCACCAAGCCGGCCACGATCGACACCGGCGCTGTCATCCAGGTCCCCATGTACCTCAACGAGGGCGAGGTCATCAAGGTTGACACCCGCGACGGCAAGTTCGTCTCCCGCGTCTAGCAACCAACTCTTCTAGGAGGACTCATGCCCCAGGAAATCAAGATTGACGGCATCGGCATTTCGCCCGATGTTCTGACCGCCATCGTCTCGCGCGCCGTGTCGGATGTCGAGGGCATCGCCTCCGTTGGCGTCAAGGACCTTGCCACCAACCTTGTCTCCATGATGCTCTCGTCCAAGGCCCCGGCTTCCGAGCCGGCGGTCGAGGCCGAGGTCGTCGGCGACAAGCTCGCACTTACCGTGCGTGTCGTGGTGTTCTTTGGCTATCCGTTCAAGAAACTCGCCGAGGCCGTTCGCGCAGCCGTGGTCGCCGCTATCGATGCCCAGGTGGGCGTCGAGGTCGAGCGCGTTGACGTTTGTATCGACGGCCTCGTTTTCCCCAAGGAGTAACCTTTGAGCCTTAAGGTTTATCGCGGGCGCACACTTGCCCGCAGTCAGGCGCTGCAGCTACTGTTCCAGGCCGAGGCCACGGACAGTCCGCTCGAGCGCGTCCTCGAGGGCGATTTCCTGATCTCGAAGGGTCCCCTCGACCCCTATGCGCTGGAGCTTTGTCGCGGTGCCTACGAGCATATCGATCGCATCGACTGTGCCCTTCGCGCCGTCGCCAAGAACTGGGATCTTATGCGCATGCCCGGCGCCGACCGCAACCTGCTGCGTATCGCCGTCTACGAGATGCGCTTCCTCACCGACGAAGAGGTCTCGGACGCTATCGTGATCAACGAGGCCGTCGAACTTGCCAAGGCCTATGGCACCGACCAGTCCGCGTCGTTCGTCAACGGCGTGCTGGGCAAGATCGCGCGCAGCGAGGAGTTGCCGGGCGAGGACCTGTACCAGGAACTGCTGGCCGAGGATCGCGCTCGCGAGGAGGCCCAGGCTGCTGAGGCTGCCGCCAAGGTCGCTGCCGCTCAGGCTACCGCCGGTGTACTTGCCGAGGATGTGGACGCTGCTGAGGCCGTCGAGGCCGACTCCGTCGAGGAGTAGCCATGCCAGAGGGTTCTGTCCGCAACTTTGACGAGATTTCGGACCGTCTGGACCAGATCATCGCTACCGTTCGCTCCAAGGATACGTCCTTGGAGCGTTCACTCGATCTGTTTGACGAAGCGATTGAGCTGGGCTCCCGCGCGGTCGATATGGTCGACAAGTTTGAGCTGACGCCGCGTGAGGCCGATAAGCTCGAGCAGGAATACGATGAGGATGCGGCAAACGAATCCCAGGATAGCTAGGCCGCATCTCCGGATACGAATGGTTGATGGCATTCATGAAACGCGTGCGTCTTGATGACGAACTGATTTCACAGGGCATCTGCGCCGATCGCGCGGATGCCCTTCGCACTCTTATGGCCGGATTGGTCTCGAGTGGCGGCGAGCGCTTGACTTCGCCGGGCCTTAAGGTGATTCCGGGTCTGCCACTGCACGTGAAGGGGCGCATTCCCTATGTTGGCCGCGGCGGTCTTAAGCTCGAAGGCGCGCTTGATGCGTTTGGCATCAATCCGACGGGCCTTAGCTGTCTGGATGTGGGCTGCTCTACCGGCGGCTTTACCGATTGCCTGCTCAAGCGCGGAGCTGCGACCGTTGTCTCGGTGGACGTGGGTCGCGCCCAGTTTGATTGGTCGTTGCGTCAGGATGATCGCGTGACGCTGCATGAGCGCACAAACGTGACGCAGCTGCCTGAGCTTGGCTATGCCGGTGCCATCGACCTGGCTGTATGTGATGTCTCGTTTACCGGCATCGCGAATATCATCGACGCCGTGCTGGCGTGCCTGAAGCCTTCGGGTTCGTTCTGCACGCTCGTAAAGCCCCAGTTTGAGGCGCCGGCTGCGCTGGTGGGCGAGCGCGGTATCGTGACCGACCCCGCCGTCCGCCGCGATACGCTCGTGGCGGCGATTGAGCTTTTTGCCGCCAAGGGCCTGTTCCCGCTTGACGTGTGCGTGTCGCCCATCCATGGCGCTAAGGGCAACGTTGAGTTTTTCCTGTACGGCATAAGGTTTGCCCCTGGTGAACGCACCGACGATGAGCTGCAATCCCAGGTATCGGCTTTGAGCGAGAAAGCTGCAACGCTATGAAGGTCTTTCTGGTTCCCAATTACTACAAGCAAGAGGCGGTCGAGAGCGGCCTGATGCTCGAGCTTTGGCTTTCGCGCCAGGGCTACGAGGTCGCATGGGCTGCCGATCAGCGTTCCAAGATCCAAAGCGCGCCCGATGTTGACGATGCCGACCTGGTCATTACGCTCGGCGGCGACGGAACGCTGCTGCGCGCGGCTCGTATCCTCAACTACCGCGAGATTCCCATTTTGGGTCTTTCCTATGGTCACCTGGGCTTTTTAACTGCTGCGAGCCCCGAGGAGCGCGACATTCTGCAGGTTGTGAGCGATGCTCTGTCCGGCGAGCTCCACGTGAGCCGCCGCGCCACCATCGCCGCGGATATTGTGTCCGTGCGCGAAGACGGCGCGAAGGATGTCGTGCGCACGTTTGCCCTCAACGATATGGCACTTACGCGCGGCCCCCTGTCCGATATGGTCGAATTTGACATCACGGTGTCCGGCCATCATATCGACCGCCTTCGCGGCGACGGTGTCGTTGTTTCGACGGCGACCGGCTCCACCGGCTACGCGCTTTCCGCCGGCGGCCCCATTGTCAGCCCCGATTACACGGGTATGGTCTGTGTGCCCATCGCTCCGCATACCATTCAGGCTCGCGCTTTTTTGACCTCGCCGAGTGATGTCGTCGAGATCTTTATGTCCGATGACCGTCCGAGTGTTCCGGCGATCGCTATCGATGGACAGTTTATTACCTGCGATGGCACCGTTGAGAGCGTGGCCGTGCGCCGTGGTCCCGGCGACGTGCTGCTGCTCGATTACGGTCCCGAGAGCTTCTATAACTCGGTGAGCCGCGTGTTCTATGGAGTGCGCCATGATCGATGAGCTGCAGGTTTCCAACATCGCGCTCATTCGCGAGGCGACGTTGGTTCCGAGTGCGGGCCTAACGGTTTTGACCGGCGAGACCGGCGCCGGCAAGACCGCGCTGCTCTCGGCGCTCAAGCTCATTTTGGGCGAGCGTGCAGATTCGTCGACGGTGCGCGAGGGAGAGGCGCTGGCGAGCGTCGAGGCGCGCTTGTTCGACGGCCCGCACGACACGGAGGGCTTTACCGTGCAGCGCAGCCTTTCTGCCGAGGGTCGCAGCCGCGTCAAGATTGACGGCCGCATCGCCAGCGTGCGCGAGCTCTCCGAGCGCGTCGGCGTGATGATGGATCTGTGCGGCCAGCATGAACATCAGCGTCTGCTCGATCCGGCGCATCATGTTGCCATGGTTGATGCCTGGGCTGGTCGCTCTGCGCTCGAGGCGCTCGACCGTTACCGTGCCTGCTTCAAGGCGTCGCGTGCGGCTGCCAAGGAGGTCCGTCGCGTAGAGGAGGCGTCGCGTGCGCAGGGGAGTCGCGTCGAGGAGGCGCGCTTCGCCCTGGAGCGTATCGCCGAGGTCGACCCCAAGCCGGGTGAGTATGAGGAACTCGAGGAACTGCTGCCGCGCTCCGAACATGCCGAGGTACTGGTTGCCACAGCTAACGATGCCCATGCATCGCTTGCCGCCGAAGGTGGAGCGCTCGATGCCGTGAACAGCGCCGTGGCAGAGCTTTCCCGTATGGCTACCGTCGATCGCAAACTGGGCGACATTGCCGATGCGCTTTCGGATGCCTGCATCTCCCTTGAGGATAGCGCGAACGAGCTTCGTGCCTATCGCGATGGCGTCGCCTTCGACCCGCGCGAGCTCGCTCGCATGCGTGAGCGGTATTCCGATCTCAAGGGCCTGTTGCGTCAGTGGGGTCCCACCATGGACGATGTTTTTGCCATGCGCGATCGCTCGCAAGAGCTGATGTCCCTGGTCGATGATGGCGATGAACAGATCAAAAAGGCGCGTGAGGCACTCGGGAGCGCCGAGCGCGAGCTGTTCGCTGCCGCCAAGGCACTCAAACGTGCGCGTAATACCGCTGCTCCGCGTTTTTGTCACGAGGTTGGCCGCCAAATGGCGCGCCTGGAGATGGGCGGCGCCGAGCTCGTTTGGGAGTCGCGTGATCTTCCGCGCGCCGAGTGGACGCCGGCGGGTCCTTCAAGCTACGAGCTTTTGTATCGCAGCGGTGTCGGCTTGACGCCGCGTCCCCTGCGCCGCATTGCCTCGGGCGGCGAGCTCAGCCGCGTCATGCTGGCGAGCAAGGTGGTCTTGGGTAATGCTGACGGCGTCGACACACTGGTATTTGACGAGGTCGATGCCGGTGTCGGCGGCTCCACGGCTCGTGCTCTTGCTGGTGTGCTGGCCGATCTTGCCGCTACGCATCAAGTGATTGTCGTAACCCACTTGGCGCAAGTCGCCGTCATGGCCGACAAGCATTATGTTGTCAGCAAGGAGCCGGGCGATGTTCCCCAGACGCATTTGGACGAGGTAACCGGCGAAGCGCGTACCGCCGAGATTGCCCGCATGTTGAGCGGCGATCAGTCCGAGGCAAGCTTGGCCCACGCCAGGCAGATGCTGGAAGAAGCGCGTGCTTAGGCCGTGCCGCCACATGCATGTCCGACCTGTCCGCCACGAAACCGGCCCATCTACTACGTTTAATAGGCCATCGGGAACCATGTCAAGAATTGCAAAAAGAAAACCGCAGGTAGAGCGCCTGCGGTTTTCTCTTTTTTCGGTATGTGGTTGGGCCATACGGATAAAACGTAGTAGATAGGCCGGTTTCGTGGCGAGTGGCGTTTATCGGCTCCCTAAAATGTCTACTCTACGACCTTATCCGGCTGGATGAGCTCTTCGTAGTAGCTGATGTGCTCGCGCGCGTCCTCGATTTCGGGCAGCAGGAAGTTGTAGATGACCTCTATGATCATCGTGGCGCTCATCTTGGAGAACGCGAAGTCGCCCGTTGTCAGCAGTGCCTCGTGATTGACGGTATTAAAGGTGTAGTCGGCTAGGCGCGCAAGTGGAGACTTGCTGTCGCTGCTGATGACGACTACAGTGGCGCCGCAATCGCGAGCTGCTTTTGCCATGCGGTTCAGTCGACGCGACTTGCCAGAGTTCGAGATCAACACGATAACATCACCAGGGCGCAACGTGAGCGCGAAACCAATCGAGGTCTCGCTGATGGTGCTTGCCATGCAGCGAAGGCCCAGCTGCGAAAACTTAAATGTCGCATCGAGCGCGACCGCGTTCGTATTGCCCACGGCGGCGAACTCAATAACGCCGGCATTCTTAAGCGCGTGCACAACTGCGGCCAACGTGTCGTGATCAATGCCGTCGATGGTCGCATTAAGCTCACTCACCTTGGCGGCGAGGATATTTTTAAGGCTCTGCTCCATGTTGTCGAGCGAGACCTCGTCGGTCAGGCCCTCGTTGCGCTGACTCTCCAAGTCGCGAGCCAACGAAAACTGAAAGCTGCGGAAGCTGCCAAAGCCCAGCTTGCGGCAGAAGCGCGAAACCGTCGCCTCGGACGTGGCAGCGGCTCGTGAGAGCTGGGCGGCCGTCAGGCGCGGCGCCTCGGACTGGTGCTCCAATATATAGTCGACAATGCGCTGCTCGGAATCGCTGTACCCTTTGTGTGTGCTAATAAGGGAGAGCGCGCTCTTGCTGCTATCGGTCATGGATGGCTCCTGGTTGGCATTGAAAATCGGACTCGTTTTTCAATGCCATAGTATACGTGCATTTTCAATTACAAGATACACCTTGCCGTTTCAAGTGTTGATGGTAAACTTTCACTTACCGTTTACGGTTATGAAAGAACCTTTCACCGGAGAATTGCGCCTTATCTCTTCTCACGCGGACGGTAGGTTGGTATCTTTCAAGTGTGGAAAAACGCGCATTGAAGCGCGTTTAGGGGAGCGCCTGCGGGCGCAGTACTCAAGAAGGAGGGACACATGGCTAAGTTTGACATCATCGCCGCGACCGGTTGCCCGACCGGCATTGCGCACACCTTCATGGCGAAGGAGGCGCTGGAGAAGGCAGCTGCCGAGCGAGGTCTGACCATTAAGGTCGAGACTCATGGCCAGGTCGGTGTCGAGAACGAGCTCACCAAGAGCGAGATCGCCGGTGCCAAGGCCGTCGTCGTCGCAGCCGATAAGGATGTCCAGGCTGAGCGTTTCGCCGGTAAGCCCATGGTTTCCGTCGGTGTTTCCAAGGCCCTGTCCGTCGAGGCCGCCGGAAAGCTGATCGACCGCGCGCTCGCCGCCAAGGGCGACGACACGGTTGCCGCTGCCGCCGATGTCGAGGACGAGGTCGAGGAGAAGGAGTCCATCGGTCACGTCATCTACAAGCACCTCATGAACGGCGTCAGCCACATGCTGGTCTTCGTCGTTGCCGGTGGTGTTCTGACCGCCATTTCGTTCCTGTGGGGCATCACGTCCTTTGATTCGACGGCTGCCGACTACAACAGCTTTGCCGCGATGCTCAAGATTATCGGCGGTATCGCCATGAACCTCATGGTTCCGGTGCTCTCCGCCTACATCGCCGAGTCTATCGGCAAGCGCCCGGCGCTCGTCCCCGGTTTCGTCGCCGGTATGATTGCCATCCAGGGTCTGCCCGTTAACGCCGATACTGGCATGATCGACGCTGGAGGCTCGGGTGTGGGCTTTGGCTTCCTGGGCGGCATCGTCGGCGGCTTCCTCGCTGGCTATGTCATCCTGCTGCTCGAGAAGGTTTTCTCTAAAATTCCCGCGAGCCTTAATGGCCTGAAGGCAATCTTCCTTTATCCGCTGTGCTCTACCGCCATCGTCGGCCTAGTCATGCTCGGTATTTCCGGCCCCATGGCTGCCATTAACCAGGGCATGATGGATTTCCTGCAGAGCCTCGGTAACTCCGGTCCGGTGATCCTTGGCCTGGCCATCGGCTGCATGTGCGCATTTGACATGGGCGGCCCGGTCAACAAGGCTGCTTACGCTACTGGCACCTTCCTGCTCGGTACCGCTCTCGAAGCTGGCGTCGGCACCGAGACCTACAACTTCGGCACCAACTTCATGGCTGCCGTCTCCGCCGCTTGCATCGTTCCGCCGCTGATCACCACCTTCGCCGTCGTTGTCGGCAAGAAGTACTTCAGCCAGGAGGATCATGACGCCGGTATCGTCAACCTTATCCTTGGTTGCACCCACATCACCGAGGGCGCCATTCCGTTCATGACCAAGAACATCTGGCCCGTCATGCCCATCATGATGGTCGGTTCTTCCATCGCTTCCATCTTGACCATCTTCTTCAACGTTCACGATCCGGCGCCTCACGGCGGCTTCCTGGTCCTGCCCGTTGTCGAGAACGGCCCGCAGTGGGTCCTCGCGATCCTCATCGGCGCCGTGGTCGGTGGCATCCTGTTCGTGGCCTTCAAGAAGTACGACTTCGAGAAGAATCAGAAGGCCGCTCCTGTAGCCAAGCCGGTTGAGGCTTCCAAGGCCGCTGCCGTTGAGGCCCCTAAGGCCGAGGCTGCCGACTTCGTGAAGGTTGAGAATGTCTTTGTCGCCGAGGACTTCGCTTCTCGTGACGAGGCTCTGAGCTTCGTTTCCAACCAGGCTGTCAAGGCTGGTATCGCCAGCGACGCCGACGCCGTGATGAACGCCTTCCTGGCCCGCGAGGCCGAGGGCACCACGGGAATGATGGAGGGCTTCGCCATTCCGCATGCCAAGTCCGACGCCATTACCGAGGCTGCCGTCATCGTCGTTAAGGACGAGTCCGGCGTGACCGGTTGGGATACCATGGACGGCGCTCCCGTCAACGTGGCCATCGCTCTGCTCATCCCTGGTGCACAGGCTGGCACCACGCACCTCAAGATCCTGTCCAAGGTCGCCGAGGCGCTCATGGACGAGGACTTCCGTGCCACCGTCAAGGGTTCCACCGACGCCGCCGAGATCGCCAAGACGATCAACGCCCGCCTGGTCTAATTCCGCAGTACGCGAATAACATCGCCCCCTGTAACAAAGGCGAGGACTCCCTACGGGTCCTCGCCTTTTTTCATGCCACCCGGCACTTAGGGACGTCCTTTTCCTGCCGGCACCCCGGGCCACTCCTTAGTCCCCAACAGGGCATTAATAGCCCTCATCGACTGAATCACCCACGCCAACAATAATTCAGCCAGAATTCCTTTCGCACGATATTGCTCTGGACCATCCGAGTTTCCGCAACTCGCCTGCCGGGCGGGGCGGTTAAGTTTGTCGTGAGTTCCGCACGCAAAGGAAAGCACTTAATGTGCTTTCCGTCTTGCGCAGGACTGTAGAGCAGCAAACTTAACCGCCCCGCCCGGCAGGCGAGCGGACAGCGAACGACATCTGTCCAACAATTCGTGCGAAACACAATGAAAAACCGTTTGATGTGAGTTAATATAAACAACGTCGTGAATCTGACTCCTGCCACATGCATGACAGGGGTTAAACACAAAAAAGGAGTCAACTATGGTTTCTGAGAAGGCTACCCTCGTTAATCCTCAGGGTCTGCACATGCGTCCGGCTGGTCTGTTCGCCTCCACCATGGGCAAGTACGCCTGTGACGTGACGGTCGTCACCCCCGAGAAGGAGGTCAACGGCAAGTCCCCGATGGCCCTCATGGCTGCTGGTATCCCCTGCGGCACCGAGGTCGAGGTCAAGTGCGACGGCGCCGACGAGGCCGAGGCTCTGGCTGCTGCCATCGAGCTCATCAAGAGCGGTCTTGGCGAGTAGAACTCAAACGGGTCGCATGTTGAACAACTAAGTTCATATTTGGGGGCGCAGTGACCTGTCTTAAGGTAGCTGCGCTCTTTTGTCATGGATATGGCAAAACGCTTTATCACATGACACGGAGAGAGGAATGGGAATGTATCAGGGAGTCAACGCTTCCGAGGGCATCGGTATCGGCACCGTCATGGTCGCCGTCGATCCCGACTTGACGTTTGAGCCGCACGAGGTTGCTGATTCGGCAGCAGAGAAGGAGCGCTATCAGACCGCTCTTTCGGTCTTCTGCGAGAAGACCCAGGCTCAGGCCGACCACATGAAGGAGACGGTGGGCGAGGCCGAGGCCGAGATCATGAGCGGACACATTGTCCTGGCTCAGGATCCGGGCATGACCGACGCCATCAACGCCGCCATTGATGGCGGCACCTGCGCCGAGCAGGCGCTCATGGACACCTCGACCATGTTCGAGAACATGTTCCTGTCCATGGACGATGAGATGTTCCGTCTGCGCGCGGCCGACATCGCCGACATCCGCACCGGTATTCTGGCCGAGCTGCTGGGCAAGGAGGTCGTCGACCTTTCCGTCCTGCCCGAGAACACCGTCGTTGTCGTGCACGACCTCACGCCGTCCATGACCGCCACGATCGATAAGGCCCACGTTGCCGGTATCGTCACCGAGACTGGTGGCCGCACGTCGCACTCCGCAATCATTGCGCGCGCCCTCGAGATCCCGGCTGTCCTTTCGGTTTCCAACAGCTGCACCGCACTGCGCAACGGCATGACCGTTGTCGTCGACGGTGGCAAGGGTATCGTCGAGGCCGATCCCGATGAGGAGACGCTCGCCGCTTACACTGCCAAGGCCGAGGCTTTCGCTGCCGAGAAGGCGGCTCTCGAGGCCTTCCGCGGCAAGCCGTCCGTGACTGCCGACGGCATCAAGAAGATTATTGCCTGCAACATCGGCAACCCCGATGACGTGCCCAACGCGCTCGATCACGATGCCGAGGCTATCGGCCTGTTCCGTTCCGAGTTCCTGTTCATGGATTCTGCTGAGCTTCCTTCCGAGGAGGAGCAGTTCAACGCCTACCGTAAGGTCGCCAGCGCGCTCAAGGGCGCTCCGGTCATCATCCGCACGCTCGATGTGGGTGGCGACAAGGAGATTCCGTACCTGCACATGGTCAAGGAAGAGAACCCCTTCATGGGCTTCCGCGCCGTGCGTTACTGCCTGGCCAACCCCGACCAGTACAAGGTCCAGCTCCGCGCCCTGCTGCGCGCCAGCGCCTTCGGTGACGTCAAGATTATGATCCCGCTCGTCACCTGCGTCGAGGAAGTCTTGGCTGTCAAGGAGCTCGTCGAGCAGTGCAAGACCGAGCTGACCGAAGAGGGTCGCAAGTTCAACGAGAACATCGAGGTCGGCATCATGGTCGAGACGCCTGCAGCCTCGCTGCTCGCTGACCGCCTGGCCGAGGTCGCCGACTTCTTCTCCATCGGCACCAACGACCTGATCGGCTACACCATGTGCGCCGACCGTGGCAACGACACCATCTCCAACTTGTACCAGGTTTACTATCCCGCCGTGCTCCGCTCGCTCAAGAACATCATCGAGAGCGGCGTGAAGGCCGGCATCATGGTCGGCATGTGCGGCGAGGCCGCTGCCGATCCGTTGCTCGAGCCGCTGCTGATCAGCTGGGGCCTGGAGGAGTTCTCGATGAGCGCTCCGTCGATCCTGCGCGCCCGCAAGACCATCAGCCAGTGGACCAAGGCCGAGTGTGACGAGCTCGCCGAGAAGGCGCTCGCCTGCAACACCGCCGCCGAGGTCAAGGCACTGCTCGAGTCCGCAGCTCGCTAATTTGGTATCAGAGGTAACCGCGTGGTTGGAATGGGCCGGCCACGCGGCCCTCACATATACAGGGGGTACTGTAAATGTTCTACACGCTAACCGCTAACCCGGCTGTCGACATGACGGTTTCGAGCTCTCCGCTCGAGCCCGACGAGAACGTCCGCACCGGCTCGGCCAGCTACACGGCCAACGGCAAGGGCCTCGACGTGTCCTTCGCCTTTAAGAAGATGGGCGTCGATACCGTCGCGCTCGGTTTCTTCGCCGGCTTCACGGGCAAGTTCATCGTCGAGGAGGTCATGAACCTGGGTTGCCTCTGCCGCCCGGTCTGGACCGACGGTATCACGCGCATCAACACCTACGTCAACGATGGCCAGCACGAGTACGGCATCCTGAACCCCGGTGCTCCGATCACGCCGCAGCATCAGGAGGAGCTCTACAACATCCTGGACACCGCGGGCGACCTTGAGTGCCTGATCGTCTCCGGCTCCGTGCCTCCCAAAGCTACGCCCGACTTCCTGGCTCAGGTCATGGAGCACGCTCAGGCCCGTGGCGCCGACGTCGTCCTGGACCTGTCCTCCGACAAGCTCAAGGAGCTCGCTCACAAGAAGCCGCTGCTCATTAAGCCGAACCATCACGAGATGAAGGCTATCTTCGGCGTGCCGGTCGACACCGACGACGAGGTCCGCGTTGCCATGAAGCTGGCTCACGAGGCCGGCGTCCAGAACGTGCTGCTCACCCGTGGTAGCCGCGGTGACGCTTATTTCTCCAACGGCGAGGACATCTGGTATGCCAAGCGTGAGTTCAACATCAAGCTTGTCTCTTCCGTCTGCGCCGGCGACTGCACCCTCGCTGCGTTCCTGCACAAGTGGTACAGGGATCGCGACAACGTCGAGGAGGCCATGAAGCTCGCTATGGCCACCGGCGCCAACGTTGCTGAGTCCGTCGGCATCGGCGACTTTGGTCACGTCGACGAGTACAGCAAGCGCGTTGCCGTTCGCAAGCTCGATCGCAAGTAAGCGAAACACGACAAACTCGTGCGCATACGGCGTCCCGGTTTCGACCGGGGCGCCGTTTTTTGTCCCACTCGAACCTCGGAGCCGCGCTTCACGCGTTCCACACCGTTCACCGAGTTGTTGTAGCCTTTTGCCGAAGCGTGGAATATACTTTCATTAACACGTTGCTTCGTGAAAGGAACATTCATGATTTACACGCTTACTGCAAATCCCGCTATTGACTACAACATCTCCTGCGATGGCTTGTCCGCCAACACCGTTACCCGCACCCGTAACGCTGTCTACACCCCCAACGGCAAGGGTCTCAACGTTTCGTTTACGCTCGACCACTACGGCGTCGACACCACGATCCTGGGCTTCTTCGCCGGCTTCTCGGGTGAGTATATCGTTAAGGGCGCCGAGGCCCTGGGCGTGCCCGTCAAGCCCGTGTGGACTGACGGCATCACGCGTGTTAACGTGTTCCTCAACGCCGGTCCCGACACCGAGTACAACATGGTCAACGCCGGTGCCGCCATCAACGAAGCCAACGAGCAGGAGATGTTTGAGCTTATCGATTCGCTCGATGACATGACCTGCCTGGTTATCAGCGGCTCGCTGCCCCCCAACACCTCCGAGAGCTTCCTGGCAGAGGTCCTGCGTCGCGTGAAGGCGAAGGGCGCCGAGTTCGTGCTCGATATCTCGAGCCATCAGCTGGCCGACCTCATTGCTATGGAGCCGTTGCTCATTAAGCCTAACGACGACGAGCTGCTCGACATCTTTGGCATTAAGGTGAGCGGTGGCGACGACGAGTCCGTCAAGGGCGCCATGGCCGAGCTGCACGCCAAGGGCGCTAAGAATGTACTGCTGACGCTCGGCGGCGACGGCGCGTACTTCTCCAACGGCGAGCACATCTGGTTTGCCAACCGCACCTTCGACGTCAAGCTGCGGTCGACCGTCTGCGCGGGCGACTCCTCGCTGGCCGCCTTCCTGTCCGTGTGGCACGACGCCCCCGAGCGCGTCGAGGATGCCCTGCGCCTCTCGATGGCCACCGGCGCCAACGTGGTCGAGTGCCCGGGTCTGGGCGATTTTGCCAAGGTCGATGAGTATCAGAAGGGTATTGCAATCCGTCAGGTTTGCTAGTTCCGGCACCTTGCCTGAATAGTTCAATTATTTCGCATCCGTCTTAGACCAGGACGGATGCGTTTTTGTTTATCGGACTTGCGTGTGCAGTGGAGGCTGTTTCTTGCTAGACTTCTTGCAGACGCAATCGATAGCCAATTTGATAGTCGCAGGAGGCCATAGGCATGTGCAATGTTTCGCTCAACGGTACGCAGCCGACCGATGCCTCTATCCGTGTCCTGCGTGCGCTTGAGGCAGCAGGTCTTGAGGCTTGGTACGTGGGCGGTTGGGTACGTGATGCCCTGATGGGACGCCCCAGCCACGATGTTGACATGTGCTGCAGCGGCCTGTGGCAGGAGTCCAAAGAGGCGCTCGAAGCGGCTGATATTGCCGTGGTTGAGTCGGGCATAAAATTTGGCGGCATCACGGCTATTTGCGATGATGAGCGCATTGAGGTCACCACCTACCGCCTAGACGGCTTTTACACCGACGGCCGCCATCCCCAGAGTGTGGAGCGTGCGGCGTCGCTTGAGGACGATCTGGCGCGCCGCGACTTTACCGTCAATGCCATGGCGTGGCATCCCGAGCGCGGCCTTGTCGACCGCTACGATGGCCAGGGCGACCTAGACCGCAAGCTGATTCGTGCCGTTGGAGATCCCAAGCGTCGTTTTAACGAGGACGCGCTTCGCATGCTGCGCGCGGTGCGTTTTGCCTGCCGTCTGGATTTTATGATCGAGCCTAAGACTAAACAGGCGCTTGCCGAGTGCGCGCCGCTGCTCGATGCCGTGGCGCGCGAGCGCGTGGGCATTGAGCTCGAGGGCATTCTATCGACCGGCCACGGGGGAGACGCGATGCTGCGCTACCCCGAGCTCATCTGCGCCGCCGTGCCCGAGCTTGCGCCGGCTCGTGGGTTTGACCAGCGCAGTGTCTATCATGCGTTTAACGTCTACGAACATATCGCCCGCGTGCTGACGGTGGCAGGGGAGCTGGCGCTGTGCGATGGCGTGGCGCCTTCGCCGAGCTTAATGTGGGCAGCGTTTTTGCATGACGTCTCCAAGCCCGATTGCTTTACGGTCGATCACGCCGGCAGCGGCCACTTCTACGGTCATCCCGAGCTCGGCGCCAAGAAGGCGCGCGTCATTATGGATCGCCTGGCGCTCTCGCACGATTTGGTGCGCGATGTGTGCCTGCTCATCAAATACCATGACAAGCCGCTGCGCCCCGAGCGCTCCTGCCTGCTCAATATGATGCGCGCGCTTTCGGGCGAGGGCGTCGACACGCCGCGTCTGATGGACGAGCTCATGGATCTTAAGCGTGCTGACACACTTGGTAAGGCCCCGTCGTGCTTCTATTACGTCGAGACGATTGAGGAGATGCGCGCGATGGCGCACGAGCTGCTGAAGGCGGGGGAGCCCTATACGCTCAAGATGCTCGCCATTAACGGCGGCGACCTGATCCGCGTCGGTGTGAAGCCGGGGCCCGAGCTAGGCCAGCTACTCAACTCCGCCCTCGACGCCGTGATCGAAGACAACATTTCCAACGAGCGCGAAGCTCTTTTGGTCCATCTCAACTTGAATTAGCTACCCAGTTTACCTGCGCGTTCCATAACCTGCCGACAATTTTTTCGGCAATTTGGAATTTCTTCTTGCGCTGATGTTTTTTGTCCCGTAATATATGTCCTCGCAGCACGGCAGTGCAGATGTCATGTGGCCCGTTCGTCTAGCGGTTTAGGACGCCGCCCTCTCAAGGCGGAGATCACCAGTTCGAATCTGGTACGGGCTACCACTTCTTTTCTGCTGAGGTCTATGGCCCGTTCGTCTAGCGGTTTAGGACGCCGCCCTCTCAAGGCGGAGATCACCAGTTCGAATCTGGTACGGGCTACCACGCATCTGATACCCGGTCTTCCCATGGAAGGCCGGGTTTTTTATTTTCAAACAACCGTCTGCAATTCCCGTTTGAACCAGAGCTTTGCGTTCTGCCTATGGCCCTTACGGGTACAATAACCAAGATATTTTGACTGTTAGAAGGAGTCTCATGACGGAGTCCTCTCAGCATACGTCTAAGCCCCAGGTCGAGGTTGAGGCCTCGGGCGGAGATGACAATAAGAGCGCACGCCGCGGCGCCATCTTTATCGGCGTCGTGCTGGTGGGTTATATCGTCTATCTGGTGGTAACCGGGCAGATGGGGCAGTTCTGGGCCGCTATGTCGAGCGTCCAGGCGCCATGGCTCGTTATCGCGTGTCTTTGCATGTTCATGTATCTGTTCTTTGGCATTGTGGCCTATGCGATCGCCGTTTGGCTCGACCCTTATTCGCCCGTCGGCATTCGCGACCTGATCTCGGTCGAGGCGAGCGGTATCTTCTTTGGCAACCTGACGCCCATGATGATGGGCTCTACGCCCGCCCAGATTTACCGCCTGACCAAGGCAGGCCAAAATGTCGGCGAGGCCGGTGCCACGCAGTTCACGCGCTTTATCGTGTATCAGTTTGGCCTCGTTGCCTGGGGCGCCATTCTGCTGCTTGCCCGCATGCCGTTTTTCGCCGAGCGCTATGGCGACATGACGCTGCTGTGCGTCTTTAGCTTTGGCGGTCACTGCTGCATTCTGCTTGGCATCTTTGCCGTCGCGCTCATGCCTAAGACCGTCACGCGCGTCGCGCACTGCATTATCAATTGGCTCGAGCGAATGGGCGTCTCGGCCACCAAGATTGAGGGCTGGCGTACGTTTGTCGACGGCGAAATCTACTCTTTCTCCGAGAAGTTCAAGCTTTCAGCCGGCCACTTTTCGTCCATGCTGCTCACGGTGGTCATCACCATGATGCAGCTCGCGTTTTTCTACCTCGTGCCGTATTTCCTGATGCTTGCCTTTGGCCACCACGAGGTCGACTTTTTCTCGGTCATGGCCGCGAGCGCCTTTGTCCAGCTGTTGAGCTCTGCGGTCCCCTTGCCCGGTGGAACTGGTGGCGCTGAGGGCGGCTTTGCATTGTTCTTGGGTCATTTCTTTGGGTCGGCTTCGACCGCCGGCTATCTGCTGTGGCGCCTCATTACGTTCATTGCGCCGACCATTTTGGCTGCGCCCCTGTTGGGCCTTAAGAGCGCCCACAACGATAGCATCCATGCGCGCTGGGATCGCGTGATGCGCAAACTCGGCCGCACGCCTCAGACGCCCTCTGCGCCCACTAAGCCGCATCCCACGAATGCTGTTACCGTTGATCCCAAGAAGCACGCTCAGAAGGCTTCTGGGACCGCTAAGCCGGCTCATAAAGCCTATGTGCGCCAGACAGGCGACGGTATTCGCGTATCTCCGTCGGCACTCAATAAGAAGAAGCACCCTAAGTCGCAGTAGGGCAGTCGTGCGTTCTTCATATTGCCGGGCTTTTTTGTGCCGGATGGGGGATAATCCTCTTACGTAGATTATCTCTCATCTGTTGATGAATGCCCGCATATCGAAGGGACACGCCCATGGCCACCAGCAAACCGCGTATTGATCGCCGCATCGTTCGCAGCCGCAATGCCATCCTTTCCGCTTTCGAGCGCCTGCTCATGGAAAAGCCGCTGGCAGACATTACGGTGAGTGCCATCGCGCGCGAGGCCAATGTCGACCGCAAGACCTTTTACGTTCACTTTGGTACGGTCGACGGCCTGCTCGATGCCATTGCCGTCGATGTGGTGGAGATGATTGTCGACTCGGTCGAGAAAACGCTTGCTTCAATGGACGGTGACACCAACGAGCGCGCCCTGGGAGCGGCGGCGACCTTCTTTAAAACCGTTAACGAGGCGTTATGCAACAACCTGGTGCTCAATCGTCAGCTGATCGAGAACATTCCGCTCGATGATTTTATGGCTCGTTTTCGTGCACCTCTCGAGCACGAGATTGCCGAGCGCAATCTGCTGCCCCAAGGCCTTAAGGATGAGATGTTCGACTACTATCTGGCGTTTTTGCTGTCAGGCATTATCGGTATCTATCGCACGTGGGCGCTGTCTGACGGCTCGGTTCCTATTGAGCGCGTCTCTGAGGTCGCCAACGACCTGACTCTCAATGGCCTGTCGAGTCTGGAATCTCGCTTGGATTAGGCCTAATTGGGCTCGTCGGCGTGGAAATTCCTGTTCATGAAGTTCTCCGGCGCCTTGTAGACCTCGCCGCGTAGGAGCTGTAGCCTGAGGATCCTTAAAAGAAAGTCCAGTTTATCCTTCCCACTCCAATTGGGAATCCTCCGATGCGCCTTCGCACGCTTGCATGACCTCGATACCATGCGATCGTGCGAACTCGACGAGCTCTACGTTGCGGGCGTTTATGGTGCCGAAGGCGGCGGGGCACACGATAAGACGCGCGCAGTGGACGAGGAGCTCTTTGGCGCGGGCTATGGTTTTATCCCCGATCGGCTCGAAGGCGCGCTCGGCCACGCATTCCGCCGCTAGGTCGCGCGCAAGCTCGCAGTCGATGTCCCCTTCGTGCAGAACGCCCGCGTAGAACGCCTTGCCCTGCCGGATGAGCTGGCGAAACACAGCCGACCCCGTACCTGCGCCGGCGATGACGAACGTGTGCGCATCGCCGTGCGGGCGTCCAATTTCCACGCTGCCGAAGCGCTCGTTGAAGGTGCCATGTTGAAGGCCGTAGAGCTCGCCAATCGTCTCGCGCGTGAATATGTCCTCGGGTGCGCCGGCGCGGAAGACCCGGCCGTCCTTCACGCAAATCACTTTGTCGGCGCTTTTCTGTGCGAGCTCGAGTTCGTGGATGGACATGATGACAGCCACATTCCGCGATTTCGCAAGGTGGCGAAGTATTCGAAGCAGGTCGATCTGGTAGCGGATATCGAGATACGACGTGGGCTCGTCGAGCACGAGCACACGCGGATCCTGCGCGATGGCGCGTGCGAGCATGACGCGCTGGCGTTGCCCGTCGCTTATCTGCATAAAGTCGCGCTCGGCGAGCTCTTCCACATGTGCGGTTTTCATGGCCTCGTCGACCCGACTATGGTCGTCGGGCGAGAGTGCGCCCATTCGCCCGGTGTAGGGATACCTTCCCGCCTCTACGATATCGCGGCAGGTGAGGAGCTCGGTCCGGGGGCGATCTGTCAGCATAACGGCAAGGTTCCTTGCGAACTCCGCCGTCTTCCATCGGGAAATCTCCCGCCCGTCGAGCTCGACCGCGCCGGCAAGCGGTGCCAGATGGCGTGTGATGGTTTTCAAGATGGTCGACTTGCCCGAGCCGTTCGGCCCGATGAGCGCCACGACGTCGCCCGCGCGAACCTCCAGATCGACGCCTTCGACTACGACCTTCTTGTCGTAGCCCGCCGTCAGGTCGCTTATGCGGAAAAGCGGCGCTCCGTCAGCCTGCGTTTCGACCGGAGTTTCGAGGTTCGGCTCCGCTCGGAGGAGGCGTTCCGCGCGCAGTTCCGCGCGAGCCGAAAGTGCCTTCTGGCGCTTTCGTGCGAGCTCAGGACTGTTTAAGCATGGAATGTCCCCTCCGAGCGTTTTGGGCCGCGGCGCGAATTCTCCCATCTACCTCACCCGCTTCTTCAACATGAGCGCGATAACCACCGGAGCGCCGAAGATGGCGGTGACGGCGCTGATGGAAAGCTCGACGGGAGAGAACAGCGTGCGTGCGATCAAATCGCAGCCCACGCAGAAGATGGCGCCTCCCAAGAAGCACGCAGGAATCACGCGGATGGGCTTCGACGACTTTAGCGCCGACTTCACGAGATGCGGAACCGCGATGCCTACGAACGACACCGGACCAGCGAACGCGGTCACGCAGGCGGAGAGCATGCTCGCTAGAAGGACGAGCACCACGCGGAAGCGTGCGACGTTCACGCCGACGCTTTTCGCGTAGTCTTCTCCCAGCTGGAAGGCGGAAAGGGGCTTCGATATCGCGAATACGCATGCGCTCACGGTGATCACCACGACCGCGATGACCGCCACGTCGTCCCAGCTCGAACCCGAGAAGCTACCCAAAGACCAGTTGTGCAGGTTCACGATGGACTGGTCGTCGGCGAAGGCGATGAGGAAGTTCGTCGCCGCCGAGCAGATGTATCCCACCATGACGCCCGCCACGATGAGCATGGCCATGGAACTTATGCGCCGTGCAATGAGGAGCACGAAGCCGATGGTGATAAGCGAGCCCAGAAACGCTGCGGCCACCATGGCCGGCGAGGACATGGCCTGGTTTGCGCCCAGAAGTACGATCATCGTAAGCGCGACGACGAACTTTGCGCCCGAGGAGACGCCCAAGATGAACGGGTCGGCGATGGGGTTGTTGAAAAACGTCTGCAGCAGGAACCCGGAGAGCGAAAGTGCCCCGCCGAGAAGCACGGCTGAAAGCACGCGCGGCAGTCGAATCTCCCAGATGACCTGGCTTTCCATGGAATTGGCCGCGCCGCCTGAAAGGATGCCGGGGATGTGGTCTGCGGGCACGAGCACGCTCCCGATGCACAGGTTGGCCCCGACGAGCACGATGAGGGCAACAGCGAGCAGCGCCGTCACGACGCGATACCGCGCGGCGCGCCCCGATTCGTCGTATGCCATGGAAAGCCGGCTTCTCATGGCGCTAGCCGAGCTTCCTCAGATAATGGAAGTCGCTCGCGTCATCGCCGGTGAACGCCCCGTGCAGCTCGTCGATAATGTCGGCGGTAGAAGTCATCTGCTGGTACATGTCGGCGCTTGTGACCCAGACGTTGCCGTTCTTCACGGCTTTGAACTGCGACAATAGCGCGTTTTTGCCTACGAAGTCGTTCAAGGTGGCAACCGATTCGTCGATGGTGCCGTTGTAGACGATGATGTCGGCATCCTTCGCTGTCGCGTAGAAGCGCTCCATTTCGAGCGTTACTGACGAACCTGACGTCGACGCCGTCTGCGCGTCATCGAGCGCGTAGCTGCCGCCTGCAAGCTCGATCATCTGCGCCACGTAGTCGCCCGCCCGCCGCGTGACGGCGGCCCCGTTCGAGTTAATGTAGAAATACGCCACGGTTTTACCTGACGACGCGAGCCCCGACGTTTGCTCGACGCGGGCCTTCTGCTCGTTGAACAGGTGCGTGGCCTCGTCTTCCTTGTCGAACAGGACGCCGAAAAGCTTAATCCACTCGACGCGCCCGAGTGCTTTGGGCTCGCTCGACGACTGTTCGGTGAGCACGACGAGCCCGAGCTTCTGCAGCTTTTCCTTCACATCGGGCGTGTGGTTGATCATGGTGTTCTCGATGGCGAGCGTGCAGCCCGAGGCCGATATTCGCTCGTAGTCGGGCGCGCTGTACTTGCCGCCGTAGGCGATCGCCCCACTTCCGAGCGCGCTTTTGAAGCCCGCGACCGAGCAATCGTCGGCTTTCGTGCCCGACATTAAGATATTGTCGTTCGCATCGAGCGCGTCGACCAGGCACATCGTCGCCGACGACACGAGGTACACCTTGTCGGCGGGGCGCCTTATGACCGCGATGTCGGAGCTTAACCCATCAGGTACCTTCGCATCTTGCGGCACCACGAGGAAGCGCTCCCCGTTCGAAACGCAGATAAGCCGCAGACCGCCTTCGAACTCGTCGACAGTGAAGTGCTCGGCGTATTCAAGCTGAAGCGCTCCCGTCGGCTCCCAGCCGCAGCCCAAATCGGCGTTGTGGAAGTCGGCCGCGGCGCTTGAAGCCGTTCCCGCAGGGGAGCCGCCGCTTGCATCGTCGCCCGATTTCTCCTTCATGGTGGATGAGTCGAAGTGGAGCGTGTAGTCGATGGTGTGCGGCGTCGACATGGCGACGGTCTCGGCCGACACGGCGATGTCCTCGTCGAGCGTGACGGGTATCTCGAACGTGGAGTTGCCGCCGTCGTTTACGGGCGCGTAGTCCACGCCGTCGACGGTCATCTTGTCGTAGTTCGAACTCGACCAGGTGATGGTCGCGGTGTAGGTGTCGCCATCCTTCACAATTGTGGTGGGTGAGGCGATGCTTGCGCGCCCTGACCCGCCGGAAAGCGAGACGCTCACCGTGTATTCCTGAGAGCCCGCCGTGCCACCGGTCGCGTTCGGGCTCGCACTGCACCCCGCGAAGGGAAGCGCGAGCAGGGCGACGAGAACGCAGGCGATCGCGCGCGCCGCGATGCTGTGGAGCTTCCTGTTTTCCCCCTTGGGAAGAATCGACCGCATGGCGTTACTTCAGTGCGTCGGCGCGCAGATCGACGCCGGCGGATTCGAACACAAGTGTGCGGTCGTACCACTGCTCTTTTCTAATACTCCACGCGGCACAGGCGGTGTCCTCGTCGAGCGCATCAACGGGCACGTCGTAGGTGTACTTGCCTTCCGCGTTTTCCACATAGGGGATGAAGTCGGCCTCGCTCGCGGCGGCAGCCTCGTCGCCCGTGCCCATGAAGAGCTTGCCGTAGCCCGTGCCGGAAAGCGTCATCACGCAGTGCATGGAGCCGTTTTCCACGATGAGCTGGGCGTCCACGATCCTGAACATGTTCGAGCTGGAATCTACGGTGATTGGATAGGTGCCGTCGGCCACCTTGTCGGCGGTGATGGGGGCAGCGCTTGCGCCCGCGGGCGCATCGGCCGCCTGTTCGGTCTTTTCCTGGGAATCGGCATCGCTTGCCTTTGCGCTGTCGATTGAATTTCCGGCGCAGCCGGCGAGCGAGAACGCGCAAAGCGCCGCCGACAGGGCGAAGACGAGGGTTTTCTTCAACATGGAGGGGGTTCCTTTCAATCGCTTCGACCGCCCGTGCCGTGCGGTGGGCGGTCGGGATGCGAATGCAACGGGCATGCGTCGTCAGTCGGGGAAAGGCGCATGCCCGTTGCACGGGGACGCGACCGGCGCCCCCGTGCGCGGCGAGTTTACAGCTTGGCGATGGCGTCGTCCACGTGCGAGACGTAGATGTCGTCGACCGCGACGTTCTGTCCCAGACCCTGGAGCAGGCACGTCACTTCGAAGCCGGCGGCCACGAACTTCGCAGCCCAGCTGTCGGGGTCGGTCTCGTCTGCCATGTCGTTGTTCGCGTGGTCGCCCGCGACCACCATGAACGGCGCGAGCACGGCCTTCTTGTAGCCTGCGGCGCTCGCGGCGGCGATAACATCCTCGCAGGTCGGTTCAGCCTCGACGGTGCCGACGAAGAACTGCGTCAAACCCTCGTTCTTGAACACTTCCTGCATCTTGGCATAGTCGGCGTTGGAATCGGCTTCGGTGCCGTGGCCCATGAGGCACAGCGCCGTCTTGCCGTCGTCGAAGGACGCCATGTTCTCCTTAATGGCTGCGGCCACCTTCTTGTAGTCGTCGTCGGAGGTGAGCAGCGGGTCGCCGAGCGAGATCTTGTCGAACTTGTCGGCGTACTTGTCGAGCTCGTCTTTCACGTCGGCGTATTCCAGGCCAGCCATGAGATGCGTCGGCTGCACGACGATTTCCTTCACGCCGTCTTCCACGCAGCGGTCGAGCGCCTCGGTCATGTTGTCGATCGTGATGCCGTCGCGCTTCTTCAGTTTGTCGATGATGATCTGCGCGGTGAAGGCGCGGCGGATGTCGTAGTCCTGCCAGTACTTCTCGCGGATAGCGTCTTCGATGGCGCCGATGGTGATGTGGCGCGAGTCGTTGTAGCTCGTGCCGAAGCTCGTGACGAGAATGACCGGCTTCACGGCCTTCTCCTTTTCGCTCGATTTCTCGGGACTCGCGGAGGTGCTGGAGCAGCCCGCGAGCGCGAATCCGGCGAGCGCGACGGCTCCGGTTGCTGCGGCGCCCATGAAGCCGCGGCGTGACATCTGGTCGGACATGGTTTTCCCTTTCCTCGGTTTGCCGGTCCCCCGGCGACAGTTGCTTATCGGCACAAGCGAAAGAAAAGCGCACCCCTCGGGGTTCACAAGGAGCTAACGCCACGGCGATGCCGTGAGGAAAAGGCGAAGCAGTCTGGCTTGGGGCGCGAGGCGGTTCGCCCGCGCGTCCTATACAGTAATGTCCCTTGCCCAGGATTCCCACCTGGTTCCCTCCGCAAGCCAGCGCGGGCTGTGCAGGCGCCGCGCCGGTCATTTCCTTTTATCCGATTGTCATATGCTCGTTGCCGAAACTTTTACTATGATAGTGGGCACTTGTGAACGTGTCAAAGCCAGCGCGGGCGGCATTGCGCCTCCTGCCTGCGTATTTGCGCCGATTGCTGCCGCAGGCGCCGTGTTTTGCCCGCTGCGCGAATGGCGGCGTAAACGGTTGCGATGAGAAACGGGAAGGGAAGGCTCGGATGATTCATATCGTTGGCGCAGGCTCTGGCGCCGCCGACCTTATCACGCTGCGCGGGGCGCGCCTTCTGCACGCGGCCGACGTGGTCGTTTGGGCGGGGAGCCTTGTGAACCCCGAGCTGCTCGCTGAGTGCAAGGAATCCTGCATCGTCTACGACAGCGCGCACATGACCTTGGAGGAAGTGCTCGACGTGATGTGCGCGGCGGATGCGCGGGGCGAGGAAGTGGTGCGCCTGCACACGGGCGACCCGTGCCTGTACGGCGCCATCCAGGAGCAGATGGACGCGCTCGACGCGCGCGGCGTGGACTACGAGGTGGTGCCCGGCGTGTCGAGCTTTTGCGGTGCCGCGGCGGCGCTTCGCCAGGAATACACGCTGCCGGGAATCAGCCAGTCGGTCGTGATCACGCGGCTTTCCGGGCGCACCCCCATGCCTGCGGGCGAGGGCATGCGCACCATGGCGGAAAGCGGCTCGACTATGGTCATCTTCCTGAGCTCGGGTATGCTCGCCGAGCTTTCCGCCGAGCTTTTGGCCGCGGGCCGCAGCTCCGACGAGCCGGCGGCGCTCGTGTATAAGGCGACCTGGCCTGAGGAGCGCGTGGTGCGATGCACAGTGGGCACGCTCGCCGATGCGGGCGCGCGAGAGGGCATCGACCGCACGGCGCTCGTGGTGGTGGGCCGCGTGCTCGGAGCTCGCGGCGGGCTTGCGCACGACGGCGCGCAAGCGGAGTCGTACGAGCGCAGCAAGCTTTACGACCCTTCGTTTGCCACGGGGTATCGGAAGGCGAGCAGCTAGCGTGGCCTTCGAGCACTACATATATACCGGGACGACCCGCCTGCGCTGCGGCTACACCACGGGGAGCTGCGCCGCGCTCGCGGCGAAGGCGGCCTGCGAGATGCTCTTGTCACGAAAGCCCGTCGGCCGCGTGTCGATCGTCACCCCCGGCGGGCTGCCCGTCGAGGCGAACGTGGTCGACGCATGCATCGGCGAGGGGTGCGCCCAGTGCGCCGTGCGAAAGGACGCAGGCGACGATGCCGATGTGACCGACGGCGTGCTCGTGTACGCGCGCGTGGAACATGCGGGGTCGGGCACGGGCGCTGCGGGCAGCAAGGGCGTGCCCGCGCGCGAATCGGAAGTTTCCGTCGATGGCGGCGTGGGCGTGGGGCGCGTGACGTTGCCCGGGCTCGAGCAGCCGGTGGGGGCGGCCGCCATCAACGCGACGCCGCGCGCGATGATCACTTCGGCGGTGCGCGAGGTGTGCGCCGCGCACGGCTTTTCTGGAAATATTGCTGTGACGATTTCGGTACCCGAGGGTGTTGCCCTTGCCGAAAAGACCTTCAACCCGCACCTGGGGATAGAGGACGGCATCTCCATCCTGGGCACGACGGGCATCGTCGAGCCGCGCAGCCTCGCTGCCTTGCGCGACAGCATCGAGCTCGAGATCCGGCAGCATGCGGCTATGGGGCGGCGCGGAGTCGTGCTCACGCCCGGCAACTACGGCGCGCAGTTCATCTCGGGGCATTTCCACCTAAACGGTGCGCCGGTGGTCTTCATCTCCAACTTTGTGGGCGATGCGATTGATTGCTGCGTTCGCGAGGGATTTACCAATGTCCTTCTTGTGGGACACATCGGCAAGCTGGTGAAGGTCGCGGGCGGCATCATGGACACCCATTCGCGTACCGCCGACTGCCGCGCGGAGATTCTGGCCGCCCACGCGGCCTTGGCCGGCGCGGGCGCGAAGACCGTGCGCGAGATCATGTCGTCGGTCACGACCACGGCGGCGCTCGAGGTAATCGAGGCCGCCGGCGTGGGGGACGCTGCGCGCGCCTCGCTCGCTGCGGCAATCGAGGACAGGTTGCGCCGCCGCGCGGCGGGCGCATGCGACATCGCCACGGTCGTGTTCGACGCCGAGCGCTGTGAGCTTTTCCGCACGTCGGGCGCCGATGCAGTTATCGGGGAATTGGGGGCGACGTATGAGTAAAGGCGTGCTGTACGGGGTGGGCACGGGGCCTGGCGACCCCGAGCTGCTCACGATCAAGGCCGTCCGCACAATCGAATCGTGTCCGGTCATCGCCGCACCGCAGACGGCGGACGGGGTCATGGTCGCGCTCGACATCGTGCTCGGCGCCGTCGACCTTACAGGCAAGACGGTGATCCCCGTGCGATTCTCGATGACG
Organism: uncultured Collinsella sp.; assembly: GCA_959606035.1. Taxonomy (GTDB): domain Bacteria; phylum Actinomycetota; class Coriobacteriia; order Coriobacteriales; family Coriobacteriaceae; genus Collinsella. Next base: position 58,544 of record CAUHHB010000010.1, on the reverse strand, counting down.
CGCGACGCCGAGCGCCGCGCGGCCGAGCATGCCTCGCTTGTTCGCGAGCTTGTCGCGCACCTGGATGCGGCCCGCGACGTCGCGCTGCTGAACCTGGGGGACCCAAGCATCTACGCCACCTTCCAGCGCATAGCGCCCGACGTGCGCGCCCGCGGGTTCGAGGCGCGCGCCATTCCCGGCGTGCCGAGCTTCTGCGCGGTCGCCGCAGCGCTCGAGCGCGACCTCACGCCCGAGATGTCGTCGCCTCTGCACATCGTGTCCGGCGGCTACGACGACGTGCGCCGCGCAATCGGCTGGCCGGGGACGAAGGTGGTCATGAAGGCGCGCCGCTCGCTTGCGGACACGAAGCGCATCCTTCGCGAGGAGGGCGCCTTCGACGGTTCCGAGCTCGTAGAGGACTGTGGGCTTCCGGGCGAGCGCGTGTACCGCTCGCTCGACGATGTGCCCGATCGGGGCAGCTACTTCTCGACGATGGTGGTGCGCTAGATGAGGGTTTCCTGCATAGCGTTCACTGAGAGGGGATATGCGTTGGCGGAGCGCACCGCACGCGCGCTTTCCGATTGCGCGCAGACAGGTGAGGATGACCCTGGCTGGGACGTTTCCGTTTCGCGCGGGTTCGGCGAGGGGAAGGCCGACCTGCGCGCATGGACGGCGCTCGCGTGGGAAGCGTCGGACGCGCTTCTGTTCGTGGGCGCGGCGGGCATCGCCGTGCGGGCGATCGCGCCGCATGTCGCCTCGAAGGCAACCGATTCCGCGGTTGTGGTGATCGACGAGGCGGGGCGCTTTGCCGTCCCACTTTTGTCGGGGCATTTGGGCGGTGCGAACGAGCTTGCGCAAACTGTGGCACGCGCGGCAGGGGCCATCCCCGTCATCACCACGGCGACCGACGTCCGCGGCGTGTGGGCGGTGGATACGTGGGCGCGCTGTGCGGGGCTCGCTGTTTCGAATCCCGAGGCTATCAAGCGAGTGTCGGCACGGCTGCTTTCGGGCGGGCGCGTGGCGCTCTATTCCTACATGCCGATTTCGGGACAGCCGCCTGAGGGGGTTGACATTGCGTCCGACCGCGCTCGGGCCGATATCGTCGTGTCGCCGTTCGCTGGCGCGAATGCAGGTGCGTCCGTTCGCACGGCGGAGACAACGGGCGAGGTCGTACCCGCCGGTGAGACGGGGAAGCCGGCGGGCGTGCGGGCTCAGGCGCCTGCGCCCGAGCCGCTTCGCCTTGTCGTGCCCTGCATCGTTGTGGGCATAGGGTGCCGCCGCGGTGCGTGCGCCGAAGCGATCGGGGAGGCGTTTCTTCTCGCGTGCGGGCAGGCGGGTATCTCGCCTTCGGCCGTGTGCGAGGCGGCGACGATCGACGTGAAGGCGCGCGAGGAGGGTCTGCTCGCCTTCTGCCGCGCGCGCAATATCCCGCTCGCGACGTATTCCGCAGAGGAGTTGTCGCAGGTCGAAGGCAGCGTTTCGCCATCTGATTTCGTGCGCGCGACGGTGGGAGTCGACAACGTGTGCGAGCGTGCGGCGCTCGCGGACGGGGGCATACTTATCTTCCCGAAGCTCGCTCACGGCGGCGTGACCGTCGCGTTTTCCAAGGTAACTATCGAACTTTCGTTTAAGGAGCGGTGATGGGAAAGCTCTTCGTAGTGGGGATCGGCCCGGGCGGCCCCGACGGCATGACGATTGCGGCTCGGCGCGCGCTCGAGGCGGTCGACATCGTTGTGGGGTACACGAAATACGTGGAGCTCGCGCTCGCCGCCGTGCCCGACGCGGCGCGTCTCGCGACGCCGATGATGCACGAGGTCGAACGGTGCCGCCTGGCGCTTTCGCGCGCGCAGAGTGGAGAAGCGGTGGCGCTCGTGTGCAGCGGTGACGCGGGCGTGTATGGCATGGCGAGCCCCGTGCTGGAGCTTGCGGAGGACTACCCCGATGTAGACGTGGAAGTTATCGCCGGGGCCACCGCGGCTCAGAGCGGGTCGGCGGTGCTCGGCGCCCCGCTTGCCCACGATTTCGCGGTCGTGTCGCTTTCCGACCTGCTCACGCCGTGGGAGGTCATCGAGCACAGGCTCGCCGCCGTGGCGAGCGCCGACTTCTGCATCTGTTTGTACAACCCGCGCAGCAGAAAGCGCGCCGACAGGCTCTCGCGCGCGGCGAAGATTATGCTCGAATGGAAGGCCCCCGACACGCTCTGCGGTTGGGTACGCAACATCGGGCGCGAGGGGCAGCAATCGGGCATGTGCAGGCTCTCCGAGCTGGGGGAGTTCGACGCCGACATGTTCACTACCGTGTTCGTCGGCAACGCGGACACGAAGCGCGTAGGCGGCCGTATGGTCACGCCGCGCGGGTATCGGGAGATTCCATGCGAAAGGTAACGATCATCGGGGCGGGGCCCGGAAACCCCGACTTGCTCTCGCGCGCGGCGCTCGACGCGATCGACATCGCCGACGTGGTCATCGGCGCTCATCGCGCGCTCGTCGGCATCGACGTGCCGCCCGACGTGGTGAGATGCGAGCTCGTTAAGACGGCGGACATCGTCGCCGCGCTCACCGATGCGGCGTCGTGGCAGCGCGCCGTGGTCGTGATGACGGGCGATGTGGGGCTGTTCAGCGGCGCGCGCCGCTTGGTGGAGGCGCTCTCCGGCGACGCGCAGGTGGACGTGCGCGTCATTCCCGGCATAAGCTCAGCGTCGTATCTCGCCGCGCGCCTCGCGCGTCCATGGCAGGATTGGCGCTTCGTGAGCGCTCACGGCGTGGCGTGCGACATTGTGGCCGAGGCCGAGCGCGCAGGTGAGCTCTTCCTCGCCACGTCGGGCGGGGAAGACCCCTCGCGACTTTCGGGCGAGCTTGTGCAGGCGGGCTTCGGGGACGCACGCGTGACGGTGGCCGAGCGCCTGTCGTACCCCGACGAGCGCATCACCTGCGCGACTGCAAGTGAAATCGCAGGTCAGACGTTCGACGACTTGAACGTGATGCTTATCGAGTTCGCAGGCTGCGCCGGGTCGCCTGCGGGCTCTAACGCAGCCTCCGAGGCGCCGGCCGGCGCCTCTGCGCCCGCGGCGGCTTCTTCCGCGGCGGACTCCGCGGGCGCATCCCGCGCCGCGAGCTCCCGCTGGCCGTACGCTTCCTCGGGCATTCCCGACGAGCTCTTCATCCGCGGCGACGTTCCCATGACCAAGCAGGAGGTGCGCGCCGTTGCGCTCGCGAAGCTGCGCCTTACCGCGACCGACACCGTGTGGGACGTCGGCGCCGGCACGGGGAGCGTGTCGATCGAGGCGGCGCTCGTCGCGCGAGCGGGGTCGGTATGGGCGGTCGAGCGCAACGCGGCCGGCGTGCGGCTCATCCGAGAGAACGCGGATGCATTCGGGTGCGGCAACGTGCATGCGGTCCCCGGTGTCGCCCCCGAAGCGCTCGCGAAACTGCCCGACCCCGACGCCGTGTTCGTCGGCGGGAGCGCGGGCGAGCTTCCCTCCATCGTGGAGGCGGCGCTCGAGAAGAACTCGCAGGTTCGCCTGTGCGTGCCATGCGTCACCGTTGAGACGCTCACCGAGGCGTGCGCGCTCCTCTCGGGTTCGCGCTTTAAGGAGTTCGAGGCGTGCCAGGTGTCGGCCGCCCGCGCCGAGGCTGTAGGCTCGCACCATCTTATGAAGGCGCAAAACCCCGTGTTCCTCGTCAGCGCGCGTGGTGCGGGCGCGGATGCCGAGGAGCTTGCCGATGTCGGGGCGCTTGTTGAGTCACCTGTCGGGGAGGACCCCTCTGCCGAGGGGAAACCATCCGTTGAGGTGGTCTCGCTTGCTAACTGCAACGCCGCAGGTGGGGAAGGCGGCGCCCGGTGAGCACGTCCATCCCGCGCTTCATGGTCGCTGCGCCCTCGAGCGGGAGCGGCAAGACGGTCGTCACGTGCGCGCTCCTGCGCGCGCTCGCGCGTCGCGGCCTTGCATGCGCGGCCTTCAAATGCGGACCCGACTACATTGACCCGCTCTTTCATCGCCGCGTCGTGGGTGCGCGCTCGGGCAATTTAGACGGCTTCTTCACCGACGCCCCGACGCTGCGCGCCCTGCTCGCACGCGGCGCCGCGGGCGCGGATGTCGCGGTGCTCGAGGGGGTTATGGGCTTCTACGACGGCATGGCGCCCGGCGTGGCCGACGCGAGCAGCTACCAGGTTGCGCGCGACACGGAAACGCCGGTCGTTTTAGTGGTGAACGGGCGCGGGGCGTCTTTATCGCTCGCCGCCGTAATCCGCGGCATTGCCGAGTTCCTGCCTTGTGCGAACGTGCGCGGCGTCGTGCTGAACAAGACGAGCGCCGCTGCCTGCGCCTACGCGGCGCCTGCGATCGAGAAGCACACGGGCGTCGCGGTTTTGGGGAATATCCCCGCCGACGAGGCGTTCTCGCTCGAAAGCCGGCATCTGGGGCTTGTGACCGCCGACGAGGTCGAGCAGCTCTCCGCGCGCATCGACAAGATGGCCGAGCTGGTGGAAAAGAGCGTCGACGTCGACCGCTTGCTCGAAATAGCGGTGACGGCACCCGATATCCGCGAGGAACCTTACCGGTTGGAGCCGATCGCGGGAGCGCGGCCCATCGTCGCCGTCGCGCGTGACGAGGCGTTCTCGTTCTACTACGAGGAGAACCTGCGCGCGCTCGAGGACCTGGGTTGCGAGCTGGCCTTTTTCAGCCCCTTGTGTGATAGCGAGTTGCCCCGGGGGACAAGCGCCCTCTATCTGGGGGGCGGCTACCCGGAACTCCATGCGCGGCAGCTCTCCGAGAACGCGCCGATGCGCGAGGCGGTGCGGCGCGCGGTGGAATCCGGCATGCCGACGGTCGCCGAATGCGGTGGGTTTCTGTACCTGCAGCGCGAAATCGCCGATAGCGAGGGGCGGCGCTGGCCTGTTGCGGGCGCCCTTGAGGGCGCAAGCGAGAACGGGGGAAGGCTGTCCCATTTCGGGTACGTGGAGCTCACTTCCCAACGCGACGGGCTCTACGGGCCGCGCGGCACACGCATCCGCGCGCACGAGTTCCACTACTGGCAGTCCGCCTGCCCGGGCGGCGACTTCTGGGCGCAGAAGCCCCGGCGCGACAAGGGCTGGCCGTGCATGACGACTACCCCGTCCCTGGTGGCGGGCTTCCCGCATGTGTACTATCCTGCGAACCCCGACGTTGCGCGCGCGTTCGCGTCTGCCGCAGCGTCGTTCGTAGAGAGGAGACTGCATGGCTGAAGCAACCGAAACCGCGCTTGCCTGCATCCGCGAGGAAGTCGAGCGTGCGTTCTCGTCGGCGCCGGGCGCCGTGCTCGAAGCCACGCTCTCCCGGATCGCGCCCGCAGACGAGTGTGCCCGCGCCGCCGCGTACGCCGCGTGGGATTCCATCGCGCACCCCTTGGGGGGATTGGGCGACTTTGAAGACGCCGTCGCGTGTATCGCCGCAGCTCAGGGGAGCGCCGAGGTGGCCGAGTTCCCCCGTGCGCTCGCGGTATTCTTCTCCGACAACGGGGTCGTTGCCGAAGGCGTGTCGCAAAGCGGGCAAGACGTGACGCGAGCCGTCGCGCGCAACATGTGCGAGGGGGCCACGAGCGCCTGCCGCATGGCGGCGTTCGCGGGTGCCGAGGTCGTGCCCGTCGACGTGGGTATGGCCCGGGGTATAGAAGACACGCGCATGGTGCGCGCGAACGTGCGGCGGGGGAGCGGCAACATCGCGCACGGCCCCGCTATGTCTCGCGATGGGGCCGTGCGCGCGATCGAGGTCGGAATCGCCGTCGCGTGCGGGCTTGCCCGCACCGGCGTGCGCCTTCTCGCCGCGGGCGAGATGGGCATCGGCAACACGACCACCTCGGCGGCGGTGGCCGCAGTGCTCATTCGGGCGGAAGCGCGGAGCCTCGTCGGGCGCGGCGCGGGGCTCTCGGACGCCTCACTCGCGCGCAAGCGCGACGTGGTCGAGCACGCTATCGACGCGAACTCGCCCGATCCCGCCGACCCGATCGACGTGCTTTCGAAGGTGGGCGGCTTCGACATTGCGGCGATGTGCGGCTTCTACCTGGGGGCCGCGGCCTCGAAGGCGCCGGCGCTCCTCGACGGGGTCATATCCTGTACGGCGGCCCTGTGCGCAGCGCGCCTGTGCCCCAACGTCTTGGGCTACCTCGTGGGCACCCACGCATCAAGCGAACCCGCAAGCCAGGAGCTCCTTCGCGAGCTCGACTTAAAGGCACCCCTCGACGCAGGCATGCACTTGGGCGAGGGCGCGGGCGCCATGGCGTATCTGCCCCTTCTGGATTCGGCGCTGTGCGTGTACCGGGATGGGAAGACGTTCACGGCGACTGGTATGGCTGCTTACGAGCATTTCGAGGCCGGGAAATGAAGGTGACGCTCGTCATCGGCGCCGCCGCGAGCGGCAAGAGCGCCTACGCCGAGTCCCTGTGCCTCGGGCACGACGGCCCCCGCGTGTACCTCGCAACGATGGAGCCCTTCGGGGAAGAGGGCGCCCGCCGTATCGCGCGCCATCGGGCGCTGCGCGAGGGCAAGGGGTTTTCTACCCTCGAGTGCACGCGTGACGTGGGCCCCGCAGTGCCCGGGCTTCCGCGCGGCTGCACGCTTCTTTTGGAGGACGTGGGCAACCTGGTTGCGAACGAGCTCTTCGCGGAAGGCGGCTTGTCCCCGCGTGACCCTGACGCTGTGGCGCGCGAGGTGCTCGGAGGCATTGAACGGCTCGCTCAGGCCGCTGCGTATACGGTGGTGGTCACCGTCGACGTGTTCGCCGATGGGATGCGCTACGATGAGGGGACCGAGGCATGGAGGCGCGCGCTCGCGCGCGTGAACGCGGGCGTGGCGGCGCTGGCCGACCGCGCAGTCGAAGTGGTATGCGGGATTCCCGTGTGGATGAAAGGCGAAGGACCTACAAGGTGAAGATAGCAGAGGCAATCGGCGCGGCGTTCGGAACGTTCTCGCGCATCCCCGTCCCGAAATCGGCCTGGACCGATTTCGGGTCAACCCATGCGCTTGCCGCGTTTCCCCTGGTGGGCCTTGCGGAAGGGTTCCTCATGACGGTGTGGGGGCACGTGGCGAACCTGCTCGGCGTGCCCGCGACCATCGTCGCGGCCGTGCTCGTGGCGCTGCCTGTGGCGGTGACGGGAGGCATCCACCTAGACGGGCTCTGCGACACCTCCGATGCGCTTGCAAGTTGGGCCCCGCGCGAGCGAAAGCTCGAGATCATGCACGATCCGCGGGCGGGCGCCTTCGGGGTCATCGGTGTTGTTGTGTACCTTATTCTGCAGTTTTCCCTGTTCACCGCGCTGCCGCTTACGGCGGGGGCGTTCCTCGCGCTTCTGTGCTCGCTCGTGTTCTCCCGCGCGCTTTCGGGACTCGCCGTTGAATGCTGGCCTGCCGCGCGGGCGGACGGCATGGCCGCGGGGCTCTCGCCTGCGAAGAAGCGCGCGGCGATCGTCGTGCCGCTTTGCGCTTTCGCTGCGGCTTCGGCTGCAGGGATGGTCGCGTGCGCTCAGGCCGTCGGCGCCTTTATGGCGGTGGCGGGGCTTTTGGTGCTCGCGTGGTACCGCCATGTTGCCCTGTCCTGCTTCGGCGGGGTGACGGGGGATTTGGCCGGATGGTTTCTGCAATGGGCCGAGCTCGCGATGCTTGCCATGCTGGTGGTGGGGGGCATGCTCCTATGATGCTCGTGGTAGGTGGCGCGCATTCGGGGAAGAGGACCTTCGTGCGCGAAAAACTCGGGTTCGCGGCGGACGATTTCGTCGACGCGGCGCAGCTTGCGGAGGGCGGCGTGCCCGCGGCTTTTGCCGGCCGCGTCGCATACCATGCTGAGGAACTCGTACGCGCGCTCGACGCTGACCGGGCGCTCGAGCGGCTGATCGGCTTCGACGCAGTGATTCTGCCCTTGGTCGGCTCGGGGGTCGTCCCCATGAGTGCGGAAGACGCCCAATGGCGCGAGCGCGCGGGGTGCCTGGGATGCGCGCTCGCTGCGCGCGCCGACGTCGTCGTGCGCATGACGTGCGGGATTCCCCAGGTCATCAAAGGAAACCTTGCCGATGCACCTCGAGGGACGCAGGGCGCGGGTGCGCTTTTGGAAGTCGTCTTCGTGCGCCATGGTGCCACGGCGGGCACGGAAGACCATCGCTACAGCGGGGCGGGCACCGACGAGCCCCTGTCGAGTGCGGGCGAGCGCGCTTTGCGCGACCTCGCGTGCGATCGTGACGTGTTCCGTGTTATCACGAGCGGCATGGCCCGCACCGACCAGACGGCGCGCATCCTCTTCCCGAACGCGGAGCTTATGGCGTGCCCCGGTCTGCGCGAGATGGATTTCGGCGACTTCGAGGGGCGAAGCGCCGCCGAGCTTAAAGAGGATGCGCGCTATCGCGCCTGGGTAGACTCCTGGTGCGAGACGCGCTGCCCGCATGGCGAGGGCAAGAGCGATTTCACCCGCCGCGTCATCGCGGCGTTTCGGGAGGCGTGCGAATCGGAGCGCGCCCAGGGGAGTGGGCGCGCCGTCTTCGTCGTTCACGCGGGTACCGTGAAAGCGCTGCTCTCCGAGCTAGCTGTCCCGAAAATGGGATACTTCGACGTGCATACCGAGCCGGGCGGCGCATGGGCCGCCACTTGGGATGGGCGCTGCCTTCGCGACGTTCGCCCCGCTTGGGGGGGCGATGCCCGGTGATGACGATTCTTGCCGTCGCCGCCGGGTTCGCGGCCGACCTTGCCTTCGGCGACCCGCGCTGGCTTCCCCATCCCGTCGTCGCCATGGGGCGCGCGATCACGTGGGCCGAAGGCCGCCTGCGGGGCGCATTCCCGCAAACGTCCGCGGGCACGCGCGCCGCAGGGCTTGTGCTCGCCGTGGCGCTTCCGCTTGCGTGTGGGCTTTTGACCTGGGGAATCCTGCATCTTTGCGGCATGGTTCACTCCGGCTTGCGCTTCGTGGCCGAGACATGGGCGAGCTATCAGATTCTCGCGGCATGCGAGCTGCGCCGCCAGAGCCTGGCCGTTGCCCGCGCGTTCTCGAAGGGCGGACTTGTCGCGGCGCGCGAAGCCGTCGGGCTCATCGTGGGACGTGACACGTCTGTTCTCGACGAGCAGGGCGTCGCGCGCGCCGCCGTGGAAACGGTGGCGGAGAACGCGAGCGACGGTGTCATCGCGCCGCTTTTCTACCTTATGATCGGGGGTGCGCCTTTGGGCATGGCGTACAAGGCGGTGAACACGCTCGACAGCATGGTGGGCTACAAAAACGAGCGCTACATCGATTTCGGCTGCGCCTCGGCGCGCCTCGACGATGCGGTGAATTGGATCCCCTCGCGCTTATCGGCCCTGTTCATGATCGCCGTGTGCCCGATCGTCGGGCTCGACGCGCGCGGGGCGGCGCGCATCTGGCGCCGCGACAGGCGTCGCCATGCGAGCCCGAACGCGGCGCAGACCGAGTCAGCGTGCGCGGGCGCGCTCGGGCTGCGCCTGGCAGGACCCGCGGTGTATTTCGGCAAGCTCGTTGAGAAACCGACGATAGGAGACGCGTCCCGCGAAATCGAGTGGGGCGACATCGCCCGGGCGACAAGGCTCATGCTCGCTGCGTCCGTATGCGCGCTCGTCGTCTTCGGCGCCGCGCGCGCGGCGGTCGTGCTCGCCGTGGGGGCGATGGCATGAGGGAAGACCACGCCGCGCCCCGGGCTGCCGGGGGAATCCTGCGCGCCCGTACGCATGGGGGCAGCGCGCAATCGCTCGGCATCGCTTGCGAAGGGGGCGCCTCCGACCTCATTGACTTCTCGGTGAACGTGAATCCGGCAGGCCCCTCGCCGCGCGCCGTCGCCGCAGCTTGCAAGGCGCTTTCTCGAATCGACGCCTACCCCGATAGGGAAAGCCTCGCCCTCGTTCGCGCCCTAGCGCGCGCCCAGGGCATTCCCGAAGATACTATCGTCTGCGGCGCGGGCGCGTCCGACATCATCTGGCGGCTCGCCGCGGCGGTGCGCCCGAAACGCCTCGTCGTGTGCGCGCCGACGTTCTCTGAATATGCGGAGGCGGCATCGTACTACGGCGCATGCGTGCAGGAGTTCCCGCTCTCCGAAGCGGACGACTTCGACGTGCCTGCCTCCTTCGCCCGCGCGATCGAGGGGCCGAGAGACGTGGCGTACCTCTGCAATCCGAACAACCCGACGGGGCGCCTCGTCGACCCCCGTGTGATCGATGCCGCGGCTTGTCGCTGCGAGCAGGTGGGCGCGCTGCTCGTCGTGGACGAGTGCTTTCTCGGATTTGCGCCCGACGCCCGCGAAAGGAGCGTGGCCGCACGCGCCGCGTGTTCGCGCCATGTGGCCGTGCTCTCCGCGTTCACCAAGCTCTACGGAATGGCGGGGTTGCGGTTGGGATATCTGATCAGCGGAAACACCCAACTCATCGAGGGGATTCGCCGGGCGGGGCAGGCGTGGCCCGTCTCCTCGGTCGCCGAGGCCGCGGGCATCGCCGCCCTGGAGGACGTTGAATACGTCTCGCGCACGCGCGATGTATTGGCGGGCGAGCGAGCGTGGCTTTCCCACGAGCTCTCCTCGCTCGGGCTTTCCGTCGTGCCGTCGGATGCGAACTTCCTTTTAGTCCGCACGCCGGCGAAAGACATCCCCGAGCGCCTGTATAAACAGGGGGTTTTGGTCCGCACGTGCGACTCGTTTTCGGTACTGTCCCGTTTCTGGTGCCGCGTCGCGGTGCGCACGCGCAAGGAGAATGCCCGGCTTGCGATGGCGTTCGGCCGTGCGCTTCGGGCGGAAGGCGCATCGGGCGAAGGCGAACCCGACGAACGGGGCGGCGCTTCTTTCAGCGGCGCTATGGCGGGCGCGGATGGCCGAGGCTCGGCGAAGGAGGTCGATACCCGTGGGTAGGGCGAAGCCCATCATGATCCAGGGCACCATGTCGAACGCGGGGAAGAGCCTGCTTGCGGCTGGGCTGTGCCGCGTGCTTTCGCAGGACGGCCTGCGCGTGGCTCCCTTCAAGAGCCAGAACATGGCACTCAACAGCGGTGTCACGGCCGACGGGCTCGAGATGGGGCGCGCCCAGATCATGCAGGCCGAGGCGTGCGGCATCGCGCCCGACGTGCGCATGAACCCCATCCTGCTCAAGCCCGAAAGCGGCCACCGAAGCCAGCTCATCGTGGCCGGCAAGGCGCAGGGAGCCTTCGCTGCGAGGGACTACTTCGCGCGAAAGAAGGCGCTCATGCCGCAGATTTTGGAGGCGTTCGATTCGCTCGCGGAGGAAAACGACGTCATCGTCATCGAGGGCGCCGGCAGCCCCGCCGAAATCAACCTTGCCGAAAATGACATCGTCAACATGGGGCTCGCGCGCGCCGTGTCCTCCCCCGTGCTGCTCGCGGGCGACATCGACCCGGGCGGGGTGTTTGCCCAGCTCTACGGCACGGTCGCGCTCCTTGCGCCCGAGGACCGCGCGCTTTTGCGGGGGCTTGTGGTGAACAAGTTCCGCGGCGATGTGGAAATCCTGCGCCCGGGTTTGGCCCCGCTCGAGAAGATGTGCGGGGTTCCCGTCGTGGGGGTCGTGCCGTATCTTACGCTCGACCTGGACGACGAGGACTCGCTCGCGCCGCGCCTATCTGCCCGCGAGGCGCGCGGCGTCATCGACGTCGCCGTCGTGCGTCTTCCGCATCTGTCGAACTTCACCGACTTCGACCCGCTTTCGCGCGTGCCCGGCGTGGGCGTGCGCTACGTTTCCTCGACGACCGATCTGGGCCGACCCGACCTGGTGGTGCTTCCCGGCTCGAAGACTACGCTCGACGACGCGCGCTGGCTTGCGGCTAGCGGCATCGGGGCCTGTGTACGCGCGCTTTCGGGCACGGGCACGCCGGTGCTCGGCATATGCGGAGGCTACCAGCTTTTGGGAGACGAGCTTTCCGACCCGCACGGCAGGGAAGGCGCTGGCACCGCGCGCGGGCTCGGGCTCATCCCTGCAAGTACGGTGTTCAAGGAGGAAAAGCGCCTCGCCCAGTCTGAGCTGCGCATCACGGGCGCCCAAGGCGCGTTCTCGGCGTGGAACGGCATGACGGCGCGCGGGTACGAGATTCACGACGGCGAAACGACCGTCTCCTGCGCTCCTGCGGGCACGATTGGCGGCAAACCAGAAGGCGCGGCCTGCGGAAACGTGTTCGGAACCTATCTCCACGGCCTGTTCGACGAACCGGGGGTGTCGCTCGCCCTCGCGCGCTCGCTCGCGCGCATGCGCGGCCTGCCCGAGAACGTCGTGGGTGCTGCGGGCGCGGCGTCCGCGGCCGATCACCGTGCGCGCGAGTTCGACCGCCTGGCCGACGTCGTGCGCGGGGCGCTCGACATGGAGTATGTCTACCGCATTATCGAGGAGGGCGTATGATCCACGTGTATCATGGCGTCGGCAAAGGCAAGACCACGGCGGCGATGGGCCTCGCCCTTCGCATGCTCGCTGCAGGCCGCCGCGTCGTCGTCGTGCAGTTCCTGAAAGACGGCGAAAGCGGGGAGGTGCGCCTGCTCGCCGAGCATTTCGGCGTGCCCGTGTTCGCGGGGAAGGCGTCGGACAAGTTTACCTGGTCGATGACGTCGGAAGAACTTGCCGCGACGTGCGAGCTGCACGATGGGAACCTCGCTTCCGCGCTCGCCGAGCTCGAGGGCGCGCAAGAGGGGCTGCTCGTGCTCGACGAGGCGCTCGACGCGCTTTCGAAGGGGCTTGTCGACGAGGCGCTCGTGGACCGCGCGCTCGATATGTCCGCGCGCGGCGTCGAAGTAGCGCTCACCGGGCGCGCGCCTTCCCGCAAGATCGTGGAGAAGGCCGACTACATAACCGAGATGCGGTGCGAGAAACATCCCTACGAGCAGGGGATATGTGCAAGGGAAGGAGTGGAGTACTAGATGGATTCCAAGGAGATGGCGCCCGGCGACATCGAGCGGCGCAGCTTCGAGATCATCACCGAAGAGCTCGGCGGCCGCACGTTCCCGCCGCTCGAAGAGCCCGTCGTGAAGCGCGTCATCCACACCACTGCCGACTTCTCGTACGCCGATTCCCTCGTGTTCACCCATGACGCCGCGCACTGTGCGCTCGACGCACTGCGCGCAGGGGCCACGGTGCTCACCGACACGAACATGGCGCTCGCAGGCATAAGCAAGCCCGCGCTCGCGAAGCTCGGCTGCAAGGCCGTGTGCTACATGGCCGACCCTGATGTCGCCGCGGCTGCGCGCGCCGCGGGCACGACTCGCGCCGTTGCGAGCATGGACAAAGCTAGCGGCATCGAGGGTCCGCTCATCGTGGCCGTCGGCAACGCTCCCACAGCACTTCTGCGCCTCGCCGAGCTCATGGACGCGGGGAAGATCGCGCCCGCGCTCGTCGTTGGGGTGCCGGTCGGGTTTGTGAACGTGGTCGAGGCGAAAGAGGAGTTACTCGCGCGACGCGTGCCGGCCATCGTCGCGAGGGGTCGCAAGGGCGGCTCGAACGTGGCGGCCGCCATTATGAACGCGCTGCTCTACCAGATCACGCGCCCAGGCGGCCCGAAGTGACGGCGCCCGCATCCGCGCCGGCGCTGCGCATCTTCGCCGGCACCACCGAGGGCCGCCTTCTGTGCGAATGGGCGAGCGGGGCGGGCATCCCCGCCCGTACCTATGCGGCAACCGAGTACGGAGGCGAGCTTTTGGGCGAGCTTCCAGGCATCGAGGTGCATGCGGGCAGGCTCGACGAGGCTGACATGGAGCGCGAGCTTTCCGGCGCGCGCATCGTTGTCGACGCCACGCACCCCTTCGCTACGCTCGTAAGCGGCAACATCCGGGCCGCTTCGCTCGCCGTGGGTGCACGATGCCTGCGCCTTGCGCGCCCGGTCGAGGCGCTGCCCAAAGGCGTCGTGTCGGTCGCGTCGATCGCCTGCGCGGCGCGCTTTCTCTCCGAGAACCCGGGTCGCGCTCTTCTCACGACGGGGAGCAAGGAGCTTGCTCCCTACACGCGCGTCGCCGATTTCGCGGAGCGCTTCTTCGTGCGCGTGCTCCCGCTGCCCAGTGCTATAACGAAGTGCATCGACGCGGGGTTTTCGCCGTCGCACGTCATCGGCATGCAGGGGCCCTTCACCCGCGAGCTCAACGAGGCGATGCTTCGGCAGGTGGGCGCCCAGTGGCTTGTGACCAAGGACTCGGGAACCGTAGGCGGCACGGCCGAGAAGCTCGCCTCCGCGCGCGACGTGGGAGCGCGCTGCATCGTGGTCACCCGTCCCGCCGAGGGAGGCGGGGCCCTTTCGCTTCGGGAAGTGGAAGACGCGCTCTTACGGGAGTTCGCGCGCTAGGCGCTTGCCGCACCTGCGCGCCCTCCCGCCCGCGAGGAGGATCGCCTCGAGCAAGCTCGACCCGTACAAGCCCGTCATCCGCCAATAGCTCGAGGACGACGCCCGGAACTGGCGCAAACAGCCCTTCAATAAGTTGCGGTGAAACAGTGTCTGTTTTTGCTGCTAGATAGCATATTCAGTCCCTAATTTACCGCAACTTGTTGGTGGTGGCTTACTGGTAGCTGGTGGTGGCTTACTGGTAGCGTAGGCACTCCACCGGGTTGAGCTTTGCCGCGCGGCGAGCGGGGTAGAAGCCAAAGATTACGCCGATGCCGACGGAGACGCCGAAGGCCAGCAGCACCGTGGCGATTGAAAAGCTCGGTGTGATCTCCCCACTGGCACCGAGCTCGTTGAGAACCCCTGATCCTGCGGCAAACATCGCGAGGCCCCAGGCCAGCAGATAGCCAATCAGGACACCCAGCAGGCCACCGGTGACGCACAGCGCCGAGGACTCGGCCAAAAACTGCGCGGTGATATCGCGGCGACTGGCGCCCAAGGCACGGCGAATACCGATCTCGCGGATGCGCTCAGTCACGTTGGTAAGCATCATATTCATAATGCCGATTCCGCCGACAAGCAGTGAGATACTGGCGACAGCGCCCATGATGAGCGAGAAGGCGCCCATAAACGAGTTGAGTGCATCGATGGCGCTTTTCATGGAGGTCGCCGATACGCTGTCGTACTCATCATCCTCCGAGATGCCCTTCATCGCGCGCACCTTAGACTCGATGGTCTTGCAGAGCTCGTCCATGTCTATGCCCTCGGCGGCAAGTGCCGTCACGCTGGGAAATGAAGGATTCTCGTCGCCAAACAGGCCGGAGATGGTTTCGCGTGGCATATACAGCGTGAGCGAGCCCATGGAGTCGCTGCCGCCATCAATCACGCCTACAATCTGCACCTCGCCGTTGGACACCTTGATGGTTTTCCCCAGTGCGTCCTGTTCGTTGCCGTAAAGCTGATCGGCGCCGCCGCGGCTGATGAGCGCCACGCGCGAGCCTGATTGAGACTCTGCCCGTGAATAGACACGTCCCGCAACGAGCTTGCTGGCGCCCACGGCATCGAGCATGTCGCTATCGACGCCGTGTGCCATGACGGTATAGCTTTTATCCCCGACCTTGTACTCGGAATAGGCGCTATCGACGATGCCGATCTGCTCAATCTGCGGCACCAGTTTGCGAAGCTTTTCCACATCCGAATCGGTGAGTTCTTGGGACGAATAGATCTCTACCATGCGGGCTGCATTGAGGCCCAGGCTGTTGACCAGGCTGTTTTGGATACCGCCGATGAGCGAAGTCATGGCGATGACCGAGGCGATGCCAATGACGATGCCAAGGATGGTGAGCAGGCTGCGTCCCTTGTTGGCCTCGAGCGAGTGAAGGGCTTCTTGGACAAGATCGCGGGTGCTCATGCCTTCGCTCCTTTCGGCTGATTGGTGGTTGCAGAAATCGCGGGCAGGTTTTTGACGGCCCCGCGTAACGTATTCGGTGTATGCGCGACATATGCGCCGTCATGGATTCGCCCGTCACGGATGGTTACGGCTCGATCGGCCTCGGCGGCGATGCCGGGGTCATGCGTAATGAGTACGATGGTCTTGCCGCGTTTCTGGAGCTTGTGGAAGGTTTCCATGACGAGCGCCCCGGTTGTCGAGTCTAGATTTCCCGTTGGCTCGTCGGCCAAAATGATGGGCGGGTCGTTGACGAGGGCGCGCGCGATGGCGACGCGCTGCATCTGTCCGCCCGAGAGTTCCGATATGCGGTGGTCCCAATGGTCGACCGGCAGTGTGACGGCTTGCAGCGCGTGCACGGCGCGCATCTCGCGCTGGCTACGCGGCACATTGGTGTAGGACAGCGGCAGCATGACGTTTTCGATCACCGTCAGACGCGGCAGCAAGTTAAAACTCTGAAAGACAAAGCCGATGCTCAGCGCGCGCACCTCGGTGAGCTCATCATCGTCGAGCTCGGCGACGTTGAGCCCTTGCAGGAAATAATCACCCGCCGTCGGCTTGTCCAGGCAGCCCAGGATGTTCATGAGCGTCGACTTGCCCGAGCCCGAGGGGCCGGTGATGGCGACGAACTCACCGGGGTTCACCGCCAGGCTCACGTTGTGCAGGATGTGGGCGCAACCGGCCTCGCTCTCAAAGATGCGGTGCACGTTGCGGATGTCGATGACGGGACGCATTACTTGCCCTCGTCGGCAGACATATTGTCGCCGCCGTCTGCCGTCATGCCTGCGCCGGTATCCGTCACGATGGTGTCGCCGTCGCGTAACTTGGTAACCGGGACGTCTGGGTTGATCTCGTTGCCCTGGTCGTCGCGCTTGACCTGCGTCTTACCGACTACAGCCTCGTTGTCGTTTTGCGTCACGACGGTCACCTTCACGCGGCGCGTCTTCTTGCCTTCCGAATCGGTGGCCAGATTGACGAAATAGTGCTCGCCATCTTCGGTCATCAGCGCCATGGTCGGCACTATAACCACGTCGTCGAGCTTCTCGGTCACTACCGAGACCTCGGCAGTCATACCCGGCTTAAGGCGACTGTCGGGTGCTTCGATGAGGATGTCGACGTTAAAGGTCACGCTGCCGCCGCTACCGGAGCCGGAGTCAGAGTTTGCCACCGAGGCGATAGCCGTGACGGTGCCCTGGCTCACGATATCGGGAAACGCGGGATAGGTCACGTTGGCGCTTTGGCCCACGGCAATTTTGGCGATATCCTTTTCGCCCACCTGAACCGTCACCTTCATCTTGGACAGGTCGGCGATTTGCATGCACTGCTTGCCGCCGCTCGTGTCGCCTTCGCCCATGATCGTGCCGCCTGTTACCGTGGCGCCCACCTTGGCGTTGAGCGCCACGATGCTGCCCGAGCTCGGGGCCGTGACCGTACGGCTGGCGGCCTTGGCGTTCGCCTGATCGAGGTTTGCCTGGGCCGATGTGAGGCTGCGCTGCGCGGCCGATACGGCGTTCGTGTCCGCTGATGCGGCGGAGATGCCAGCCGCTGCGGAACCTCCGTCGACGTCCGTCGTTGGGTTGGCCTGCGCGGCAGCTGCGGCTTTCTTCGCGTTGGCGAGGTCTTCTTGAGCGGCTGCAACTGCACGCTGCGCCTCGGCAACGTTGCGATCGAGCTCGTCGTTTTTAATGGTCATAAGCACGTCGCCCTCGTTGACGGATTGGCCTGCCTGCACGTTGATCGAATCGACCGTGCCGTCGACAGAAAGGGAGACCACTGAGGACGAAATGGGTTTGAGCTGGCCTTTTGCCTCGACCGTTGTGCTAAACGTGCCCTCGGTCACCATGTCGGTCGCAGGCCCGCTATCGCCCTGTGGCTGCGCATTGATAACCAGGGTTGCAACAATAGCAATGAGCGCGATGACACCCACGATGCCGGCGGCAATGCCGCGTCGAATCAGCTTTTTGCGTCGACGTTCGGCACGTTTTGCCTTGAGCTTGGCATATGCCTCTTCATCGGAAATCTCGGCCGTATCGTTCATGCGTCCGCTCTCCTTGTCGGCATGTACGTCTGTGATCAGAGGAAGCGTTTCGGTGGCACCTTCGGGCGTGTGCTCGGTATCATCCGGGCCCGGGGTGATGTTGGGGACATTCGGCATAGCGTCTCCTTTATAGAAAGAACCTCGATAATTATATGCGCCCACCGGTTGGGGCGGGCGCATAGGACGGTTTCTTTCGGAACTGTTAGATTGGTCGCAGCAGCTCCACGTTGTAGGAATGCGCGCGTTGCACTACGAGTGGACAACCACGCACAGGCCGACTTTGATGCAATCGTGCAGCGCCTTGGCGTCGGCCAGGCGCAGGTTGATGCATCCGTGGCTGCCGTACCACTTGTAGGAGTTGGGATCGTCGAAACTCTTGTCGTTTTGCCACGTTGCATCGTGGAAACCGACCATGTTGCCCTCAAACGGCATCCAGTAGCTAACCGGGCTCTCGTATTTGGGCTTGCCGGTCTCGGGGTCCTTGGCACCGATGAGTTTGCTGGCGCCATCGTTGCTGTTGATCTGCCATACGCCCTCGGGGGTGGCGTCTTCGCCCGGTTTGCCGGAAATAAAGTTGGCCTCCCACACAATATTGCCGCTCTCGTCGTAGTAGCGCGCGTGCTGCTCGGACAGATCGACATCGACGTATGCCTTCCAGTCAGGCTCTCCCTTTGCGGTAAAGGTGTCGGCCTTCTGGGAGTACTTGATATCGATTTCGCCGGTCTGCTTGTTGTTAATGGCGTCTTCGACCTGCTTGGCGAGCGAGGTACTGTCGATGGACCAACCAAAGTCGCCGCCTTCGACGGCGCACTGCTTGCCATCGGCGCGCGTCCACCAGCGAGTGGAGCCCACGGTATTAAAGCCGTTGGCGAGCTCGGCTGCCCAGCTGCTGATCTGCGACGTATCGAGCGTGGGGTTGGCCGGATCGGCAAAGCTGATCCACTGCAACACGGAGCTGCCATCAACCTTGCCGGCATCCTCGCCGTTGAGCTTGAGGGTCACGTTGACGCCCAAGAAGTTGTTGGCGGCATCGCATGCGGCCTGAATCTGATCATCGGTCAGCGTTCCATTGAGCGGCTCATAGGCATCGTTGCCGAGCTTGGAAAGATCTACGGTCTCGGCCAGCGAGGCAAGCTCGAGCTCGGCATACTTAATGACATGCTCGCGGTTGAGTTTTTCGTTGGAGCGCGCCTTCTCGACGGTAAACTTGCCGGCCTGCTCGTCATAGGAGCTATTGGCCTCGAACGCGCCCGAACGCCCCTCGTTAAACTCGTCGATGGCGGCGCCCAGATCCTTCTCAAACTGCTTTTGGTCAAAGGTGTCGGAGAGCATGGACAGGTCGACGTCTTGATCAAGATCGACTTCGTTGGAGCTAGCGGTTGTTTTGGTCTTGCCGCTTAAGGATTCTACAAGGCGAACCGGCCATACAATGGCTTCGTTGTGGTTGATGATCTCTTTTGCGGCAGCTTCGCCGTCGACAATGGGCTCATCGGACTCGGGCTGATAGGTCCAGCTAAAGTCATCGCCTGTCACGGTGAGCTTATAGTGCTTCCAAGCCGAGTTGACCTTGGTGGCGGCAGACGAAGCGTTGGAGAACGAGACATCGACGCCGGCGATAGTGGTGTTGGGGTAGGCTACCTGCGAAAACGCTACAACGCCTACGATATAGACAATGACGATAAGACCCAGAACGACAAAGAGCGTCGTCTTTTTGCCCGACTTATTGTTCTCGGCGGGTTTGCGTGCGGGGCCGCGATCGCCTCGAGCGTGCGTGGGGGGCTGCTTGGGCGCATTGCCATTTGCCTGGCGCTGCTGATGCTGCTTGTCCGGACGTTGGGAAACGTTTGCCGCACCTCGCTGCTGACCGCGGCTCGGCGCGATAGGACGCGGCGACTGAACGCCGCCGGTGTGCCTGCTCGGCTGCTGCGGATCGGGAATCAGTTGAGTTCGATCGTTTTGCGACATCGTATGCATATCCTTCGGATTTCGCCTTGCGGCTCATCGTGTTTTTACTGGGCTTGCATTATAGCGATTACCCAGTTGTTTGTGGTATGGAAACGGTGGCATTCAAAAGAGGTGGGACATTTGTCCCACCTTCGAGTCGTTCTTTGTCGCTATCCGCACACACCGCATTTTGCACAGGCCGAAAGTGCGGCCGGAGCCTGCGCGATGCCACCCTTTGCCGTCTCGCGCAGCGTGGCCGGCAACGCGTGGCCCACGGAGAGCATGACGTGCGCCATCTGGTCAAACGGCACCAGGCTCTTGATACCGGCGAGGGCGAGTTGTGCCGAGCTGAAGGCCGCTGCCACGCCGATGGCATTGCGGTTTTGGCAGGGCACCTCCACGAGGCCTCCTACGGGATCGCATACGAGTCCCAATAGGTTACTCAGCGCGATGGAACTGGCGTCGAGCGCCTGCTCGGGTGTGCCGCCGAGCATCTGTACTAGCGCGGCGGCGGCCATGGCGGCCGCACTTCCGACCTCCGCCTGGCAGCCGCCCTCGGCGCCGGCGACGCAGGCGCTCGTGGTGAGGTTGAGGCCGATGGCGGCGGCGCAGTAGAGCGCGTCCATCACCTGCTCGTCGTCGAGCTGCAGGTGGTCGGCGAGTGCCAGCACACAGCCGGGGACGACACCCGCGGATCCTGCCGTCGGAGCTGCGACGATTACGCCCATCGTGGCCGAGCGTTCGAGCACGGCCATGGCGCGGGCCACGGCGTCGGTTTGAACGGTGCCCATCAGGCTCGTGCTCAAATCGTTGCGGCCGGTGGCATCGACGAGTTTAGCCTCGCCGCCGATAAGCCCGCCGAGCGATCGCTGCGGATTGACGATAGGGGTCGTGGTCTCCTCGCGCATGACGTCGAGCACGCGGCGCATGGCGGCGACGGCGTGGGTCTCGCCGGTCAGACGCGCCTCGCGCACGGCCATAACGGCGCCGATATTCAGGCCGAGCTCGGCGCATGCATCGAGCAGCTGCTCGCCGTCGTCGAAGATCTCCTTTGCCGAGACACCGGGGGAGAGCGACGAGGCGGAACCGGGGAGCTCGATAAAGGTCGCGTAATCGACATTGTCGAGTTTGCGTAGCATGGGGATAACGGTGTCGTCGGGCGCGCCGTCGGTCTCAAAGACGGAGTAGGCCTGGCCGCCCACTTCGGTGCGGTAGGTGCGGCAGAAGGCGATGTTCACGTGTGCGTAGGCGAGCAGGTTCGTGAGCGCGGCGAGCACGCCGGGGACGTCCTGGTGTGCCACAAACAGCGTGGAATACATGCCCGAGATGTCGACGCCGACGCCGTTAATGCGGCTGATGCGCATCTTGCCGCCGCCCAGGCTCTCACCGCGGACCTGTGCCGTGGCGCCCGTGTCGTCGACCATGTCAATGTCGACGGTGTTGGGGTGGATGGAGGCGTCGTCGCCCTTGATGTCAAAGTGATATTCGAGGCCCTGCTCGCGTGCGAGGTCGAAGGCCTGCTTGATGTTCTCGTCGTCGGTGTCGAGGCCCAGGATGCCCGCGACGAGCGCACGATCGGTGCCGTGGCCGCGGTAGGTGTGGGCAAAGGAGTTCCACAGGCCAAAGGTGACCTTAGTGATGCGGCCTTCCAGCAGGCTGGCGGCAACTTGGGCGCAGCGCAGGGCGCCAGCGGTGTGCGATGAGCTGGGGCCGACCATGACGGGCCCCAAGATCTCGAATGCCGAGGTCGTAGCTAGTGTTTGCGGCTTGCCTGCCATATGCGCTCCTGTTCTATCCCGTCGTTCCGAGGGCTTTGGTATTTGGTCGCCTGCTCTACAGTCCTGGCTCGCACGGAGGCCACATTAAGTGGCCTCCGGCTCGTGCGGAACTCGCGATCGACCAAATACCAAAGCCCTCGGAACTTAGGATACATGGTTGGAGTCGCTCTGCTGCGAAATTTATCGGCCTATGACCTATTCCATGTCCCAGGTCGGCTCATCTTCACCATCTTTAAATAAAAAAGAAGTACCGGTTGGAGCCGGTACTTCTTTTGGTGCGTTGTTTCTTGGCTGTAGCTTTTGCCGTTAGCTTACAGGCCGCAGGCTGCTTTGAGTTCTTCGACTCGGTCGGTTTTTTCCCAGGTGAAGTCGGCGTCTTCGCGGCCGAAGTGACCGTAGGCTGCCGTCTTTTCGTAGATGGGGCGACGCAGGTCTAGGTCGCGGATGATTGCGCCCGGGCGCAGGTCGAAGGTCTTCTCTACGGCCTCGACGATCTTGTCCTCGGCAACATGCGTGGTACCGAAGGTGTCGACCATGATTGAGAGGGGCTTGGAAACGCCGATGGCGTAGGCAAGCTCGACTTCGCATCGGTCGGCCAGACCGGCGGCGACCACGTTCTTGGCGACCCAGCGCGCGGCATACGCGGCGGAGCGGTCAACCTTGGTGCAGTCCTTGCCGCTAAAGGCGCCGCCGCCGTGACGGCCGTAGCCGCCATAGGTGTCGACGATGATCTTGCGGCCGGTGAGGCCCGTGTCGCCCATGGGGCCGCCCACAACAAAGCGACCGGTGGGGTTCACGTAGATGTCCGCGTTGTCCCACGGCATGTTCTCGGCGGCCATGACCGGGGTAATGACATGCTCGATGAGGTCGGCCTTGATCTTGCCCATGTCCTCAATCTCGGCAGCGTGCTGCGTGGAGATGACGATGGTCGTGACCTCCACAGGCTTGCCGTCCTCGTAGCGCACGGTGACCTGGGTCTTGCCGTCGGGGCGCAGGTAGGCCAGGGTACCATCGTGGCGCACGGCGGACAGGCGCTCGGCCAGGCGGCTTGCCAGGTAGTGCGGCATGGGCATGAGGGTCTTGGTCTCGTTGGAGGCATAACCGAACATCATGCCCTGGTCGCCGGCGCCGATCAGGTCGATCGGGTCGGTGGTAGCGCCGGTCTGGGTCTCGAAGGACTCGTCGACGCCCTGGGCGATATCGGGCGACTGCTCGTGGATGAGGCTCATAACGCCGCAGGTGTCGCAGTCAAAACCGAACTTTGCACGGTTGTAGCCAATGCGGCGGATGACGCCACGGGCGATTTCCTGTACGTCGACGTAGGCCTGGGTGCGAATCTCACCGGCGACGATGACGGTGCCGGTGGTCACGAGGGTCTCGCAGGCGCAGCGGACGTTCTCCACGTTGGCAGGCACGCCGTTGGGGGCGATGTAGCCCTGCTCCTGGAGCTCTATTTCTTTGGCGAGGATTGCGTCGAGGACGGCGTCGCTGATCTGGTCAGCGATCTTATCGGGATGACCTTCGGTCACCGACTCCGACGTAAATACAAAGGACCCGTGTTGGGGCGGGATGGAACGAAGTTCTTCTGACATGATTGTCCTTTCAAAAACGTGTCCCGGCGACCGTTACCATTCCGCCGAGCTCTGTATGCAAGGGCACATCATAGCGCGTAAATCAAACATTCACACCCTTTCCGCACCTACTCATTGGGGACAGACTTAAATGACCAGCCTTACCGAAGAGTGTCCTCAACGACCAGTCGTTTAAGAACGTTCCCAACGACTGGTCATTTAAGTCTGTCCCCAATGAGTAGGTCGGTGCCCTTTGTGCGGAGGTTGCTTTGATGCTTTATACTGGTGCGGTTAGACATCCATCCTGCAATCGAGGAGATTTCCATGGCATCAGACGTTCGCGTCCGCTTTGCACCCTCACCGACGGGCAAGCTGCACATCGGCGGCGCCCGCACCGCTATCTATAACTGGGCTTTCGCCCGTGCTAACGGCGGCACGTTCATCCTGCGCATCGACGACACCGATCCCACCCGTTCCACCGACGAGAATACGCAGATCATCCTGCGCGCCATGCGTTGGCTGGGCCTGGATTGGGACGAGGGTCCCGAGGTGGGCGGCGACTATGGCCCCTATGCCCAGACCGAGCGCCTGGACCTGTACAAGCAGGCCGCCCAGAAGCTTTGGGACGAGGGCAAGGCCTATCCCTGCTTCTGCACCAAGGAGCAGCTCGACGCCGACCGCAAGGCCGCGCAGGAGCGTAAGGACCCCTTCCAGGGCTATCAGCGCCGTTGCCGCGATCTTGATCCCGAGGAGGCCCGCCGTCGCATCGAGGCCGGCGAGTCCTATGTCCTACGCATAAAGGTGCCCGAGGACCGCGGCGACGTCGTCATTCACGATGCCGTCCACGGCGAGGTGACCTTCGACGCCAAGGAGCTCGACGACTTTGTCATCTTCCGCTCCGATGGCACGCCCACGTACAACTTCGCGACCGTCGTCGACGACGCCATGATGAAGATCACCCATGTCATCCGCGGCGACGACCACCTGTCCAACACCCCGCGTCAGGTCATGGTCTACGAGGCCCTCGGCGCCCCCGTGCCCACGTTCGCCCACATCTCCATGATCCTGGGCGCCGACGGCAAGAAGCTCTCCAAGCGCCATGGCGCCACCTCGGTGGAGGAGTACCGCGACGCTGGTTACCTGTCCGACGCCTTCGTCAACTACCTGGCGCTGCTCGGCTGGTCGCTCGACGGCGAGACCACAATCATCCCGCGCGATGTCCTGGCCAGCAAGTTCTCGCTCGACCGCATCTCCAAGAACCCGGCGACCTTCGACCCCAAGAAACTCGACTGGGTCAACGCCGAGTACATCAACGGCATGTCCGATGCCCAGTTTGCCGACGAGATCATGGTCCCCGAGCTGCACGAGGCGGGTCTCATCGAGGGCAACGTCGAGTACGGCGAGGACTGGATCGACGCGCTTGCCGCAATCGTCAAGCCGCGCACCAAGATGCCGGCCGACGCCGTGACCGTCGCCGCTCCCATCTTCGCTACGGCCGAGACGCTCGAGTATGACGAGAAATCCGTTAACAAGGGCCTGGCTAAGGAAGGCATGGGCGTCATTCTGGATGCCGCCAAGGCCGCGCTCGAGGGCGTGGACAAGTGGACTGCCGAGGCCATCGACGCCGCGCTTGAGCCGCTGCCCGAGCAGATGGACCTTAAGAAGCGCGTGGTGTTCCAGGCCGTGCGCGTCGCCGTCTGCGGCAACATGGTGAGCCCCCCGCTGGGCGAGACCATGGCACTCGTCGGCCGCGACGACTGCCTGGCACGCATCGACCGCGCCCGCACGATGGCGCTATAGTAGACGCGTAAACGCATGTATCCGAGCCCCGTTCCCCCGAGCGGGGCTCTTGTTTCTGTACCGATGAGTGGGTTGCTGGGACAAAATAATCAGTAGTGTTTGTCCCATGTTCGAGTGACGCAACGAGCTCGACACTCGTATCGGCCATGGGACAAACTCTACTGATTATTTTGTCCCACCCCTTTCAGGTCCGTTCGTTAGAGGTGGCGTATGGCTCAACAACTGTCGCTGTTTGGTTCGCCGGAACCGGAGGAAGCTCCGGTGAAGCCCAAGCCTGCCGCTGCCTCGGCTCAGTCTAAGCCTGCGCCCGAGCCCCCTGCCGCCTACGCGAGCGTGGTTCTCGACATTCCTACCCGAGCGCTGTCCGAGCCATTCGCCTACTGCATTCCCCAGTCCCTTGCCAACGAGGCGCAGATCGGATCTACGGTCCTGGTTCACTTTGGTAACCGTGCCGCCGCGGGCTATATCGTTGATATTGCGCCTGAGCTGGGCGACCTGCAGGGTAACAACGCCCTCGACCCCGCGCGTATTAAAGCCGTCGAGGCTATCCTCAGCAAACCGCTCTTTACCGCCGAAGCCGCCCGTATCGCACGCTGGATGAGCCACGAGTACGTCGCAACGCTTTCCGAGTGCCTGCGCCTGTTTTTGCCCCCGGGCGGCAGTCCGCGTGTGGTCAAGGGTGACGACGGCGTGTGGACGGTTGAACGTCCAGCCGTCAAACCCATCCAAAATCGCTGGGTCATGCTCACGCCCGAAGGCTTCGACTATACGCCGCCCAAGACCGCGGTCCGTCAGCGCCAACTCATCGAGGCGCTCCAGTGCGGCCCGGTCACGACGCGCGACCTCAACCTTCTCTATAACAGCATGTCGGCGACCATCAAGGCGCTCGAAAAACGCGGCGTCGTAGTTGTGGAGGAGCGCCGCGCCTGGCGTGGCTGCAGCGAGCAGACCACGCTGTCCTCGGCGAGCGGCAAGGCCCCGATGGCACTCACCAACGGTCAGCGACAGGCCCTCGCGCAGATTGAGCGCGCACGCCTTGACGCTCACGGCGACGTGGTCCTAGTCGATGGCGTCACTGGATCCGGCAAAACCGAGGTCTACCTTTCCGCTATCGAGCGCGTGCTCGCGGCCGGCCGCTCAGCCTGCGTACTGGTGCCCGAGATATCGCTGACAGCCCAGACCGTCGGCCGCTTCCGCTCGCGCTTTGGCGAGACGGTCGCCGTGTTCCATTCGCGGCTTTCGGCCGGCGAGCGCCTGGACCAGTGGGATATGGTTGCCAGTGGTGCCGCGCGTGTGGTCGTGGGAGCTCGTTCGGCGCTTTTTTGCCCGCTCAGCGACCTTGGTCTCATCATCATCGACGAGGAGCACGAGACTAGTTACAAGCAGGGCTCCAGTCCGCGCTACCACGCGCGCGAGGTGGCGGCCGAGATGGCGCGGCGCTATCGCTGCCCGCTCGTGTTGGGCTCCGCCACGCCCTCGGCCGAGGCCCTCGACCGCTGCCGTCGTGGCACGTATAACGGTGCCACTTGGACGCGTGTCGAGATGCCCGAGCGCCCGGGACACGCCGTGCTTCCCATGGTCCGAATTGCCGACCTGCGCCGTGAGTTTTCTCACGGCAGCCGCTCCATGTTCTCAAAACCCTTGATGGAGGGCTTGGATCGCGTGGTCGAACGCCGTGAGAAGGCCGTGCTGCTGCATAACCGCCGCGGCTTTGCGCCGTTTTTGATGTGCCGCGAGTGCGGCTGCGTCCCCACCTGCAACCACTGCTCCACCGCGCTTACGTATCACGAGCGCACGCACACGCTGCAGTGCCACACTTGCGGTTCGTCTTGGCGCGTGCAGCCGTATCCCGCGCCCACGAGCCGTTGCCCCAAATGTGGCAGTCGCTATCTTGCAAAAATGGGGCTGGGCACGCAGCAGATCGAGGACGCATTGCACCAGATGCTGCCCGAGGACGTCGCCATTATTCGCATGGATGCCGATTCCACGCGCGGCAAGGATGCGCACAAAAAGCTGCTCGAGCAGTTCGATGCCGCCGATTGCGCGGTGCTGTTGGGTACCCAGATGATCGCCAAGGGCCTCGACTTTCCCGAAGTCACGCTCGTGGGCGTGGTCAATGCCGACTTTGCCCTCAAGATGCCCGATTTTAGAGCAGGGGAGCGCGCCTACGATCTGCTGGAGCAGGTCGCGGGCCGTGCCGGTCGCGGCGATCGTCCCGGCGAGGTCATCATCCAGACCTACCTGCCCGACGATCCGGTCATTCGCGCCGTCGCTGAGCACGACCGTTCGATCTTTACCGACTATGACCTGGACCAGCGCCGCGACGCGCTGTACCCGCCGTTTGTTCGCCTGGTCAACATCTTGGTGTGGTCGGCGAACCGAGACGACGCGCAGGACTACGTCGGGCGTATCGCAAAGCTTCTTAAGCGCCGCTGGCATGCCGCCGCGCCCGACTTTTTGCGGGCGGGGAGTTCCGTGCCGCAGGTTCTGGGCCCGGCTTCGTGTGTAATCGAGAGAGCCAAGGACCGTTACCGCTTCCATCTGCTTGTGAAGTCGCCCGTGGGGTACCATGTCTCTGATGATATCGACGCCTGCCTCAAAGAGGTGGGCTCTGTGCGCGGCGTGAGCGTGAGCGTTGACGTCGATGCCTATGATTTGATGTAACAACCCGAAAGGATGGCCATGGAAGCCAACGGAATCGTACTGTCGCCCGACCCTCGTCTGCGCCAGGAGTGCGCCGTCATTGAGGAGATCACCCCGGCGATTGAGGCACTTGCCGAGAAGATGAAGAAGATGATGTTCGAGAACGGCGGCTGCGGCCTGGCTGCCCCGCAGATCGGCGAACTCATTCAGCTCGTCACCATCGACTGCGACTACACCGACAAGAACGACTATGACCCGTACGTGCTCATCAACCCCGTGATCGTGGAGCAGAGCGACCATCTTGTGCCGTTTAGCGAGGGCTGCCTGTCCATCCCTGGCATTAGCTGCGAGATCGAGCGTCCCGACCATGTCGTCGTCGAGGCGTACGACTTGGACGCAAACCTGATTCGCTACGAGGCTACGGGCGACCTGTTCTGCGTGTGCCTGCAGCATGAGATCGATCACCTGCATGGCAACACTATGTTCGAGCGACTGAAGCCGATGCAGAGGATCAAGGCAGTCAAGGAGTACCAGGACGCCCTGGCCCGCGGCGCTCGACCGGGCGAGACGGAGTAGGTCCCACCGTCCCCGGTGCTGAGCGCCCACATATCATCCCGTGCTCAAACATTCTCGCTTCGCTGCGAAACTGCGCGCGGGACGATATGTGGGCGCTCAGCACCGGGGACTGCGTTGTTCTGGCTTGTCTCGCCCAGGTGCCGTTGGGCCAGGGATGGGCGTCTTCGCTGATAGGTGCTTTGTTGGAAGAGCTGCTTTTATTGCGGCTCTTTCTTTGGTTTTGGGTATATTTGTTCTTGTTGAATTGTTATTGCGGATGAACTGGTGACTTGGCTTTCCGCTGTTCTTTGTAGCCGTCTCGGCTTTGGTTGAGGGGAGACGTTCTTTATGCGTATTGTGTTTATGGGTACGCCCGATTTTGCTGTGCCTTCGCTGACTTCGCTTGTTGAGGCTGGCAATGATATTGCGCTCGTAATTACTCGTCCTGATGCTGTTCGCGGACGTGGTAAGAAGCTGGAGCCGTCTCCTGTTAAGGCTAAGTCGCTTGAGCTGGGGTTGCCGGTTATTGAAGCTAATCGTATGACGCCGGAGGTTATTGAGGCGCTCCGGGCTGCCCAGGCCGATATTTTCTGTGTGGCAGCCTATGGTTGCATTTTGCCCGATGAGGTGCTGCATATGGCACCGCTCGGCATTGTGAATGTTCATGCGTCCTTGCTGCCTCGTTGGCGTGGGGCTGCTCCTATTCAGCGTGCCATTCTTGCTGGTGATGAGGTTGCTGGCGTTTCTATCATGCGTATTGGACATGGCGTTGATACCGGCGCTTATTGTGCTCAGGCCTCGACCTCGGTTGCCGGTAAGCATGCCGAGGCACTGACTATGGAGCTCGCTGAGCTCGGCGGCAAACTGCTTGCCGATACGCTTCCCTCTCTTGCCGATGGCACTGCCGTGTGGACTGAACAGGATGAGGCGCTCGTTACCCATGCTGCCAAGATTTCTAAGCAGGAGATGCGCTTGGATCCGCACATGGCGGCGCTCGATTGCGTGCGTCATGTGCTCGCTTCGTCCGATACCGCGCCTGCTCGTTGCGTGATTGCCGGCAAGACCGTGCGTGTGCTCGATGCTGCGGCGGCTGATGTGTTGCTTGGCGAGGGTCAGGTTCTCGTTAAGGCCAAGCGTGTTTACCTTGGCCTTTCCGATGGCTCGGTTGAGTTGCTTGAGGTTAAGCCTGATGGCAAGCGTGCTATGACTGCTTCTGCTTGGGCTGCTGGCCTGCAGGGTGCCGATCTTTCGTGGGGTGTTTTGTCATGAGCAAGCTGTCTCCCGCGCGCAAGCTTGCGCTCGATGTGCTGATGGAGGCCGATCGCCGTGGCATGTATGCGCGTGACGTGCTGTCCTCTCGCGCATCGGCCAAGGCTATTGACCAGCGCGATTCCGCTTTTGCGGCTCGTTTGGCACTTGGCGTTGCCGCCACGCAGGGTATTTTGGACGAACTGCTCAATCAGTTTCTTGATAAGCCCAAAAAGGTTGCGCCTCGTGTTCGCATGGCGCTTCGTATCTCGGCCTTCGAGATGCTCTATCTGCATACGCCGGGCCGCGTTGCCGTGAGCCAGGGTGTTGAGTTGGTACGTAGCGGTGCTAAGTCTGCCGCTGGCCTGGCGAACGCCGTGCTGCATAAGGTTGCGGATAACGTCGAGGATTTTGCTACTGCGTCCGATGTGGATGAGTCCGAGCGACGCTTGGTTCGTCTGTCGCGCCTGATGGGTCTTCCTCGCTGGCTGTGCACTCGCATCTTGGCGTCGTTCGATACGCCCGAGGGCGCGCTCAACTTTGCCGGCAATCTGGCGCCCGCACCGCTCGCTTTGCACGAGAACGCCTTTGCGACCATGCCCGACCCTTATATTTCTCAGCTTGTTGCGCCGGTGTTCCCGGGCTGCCATGCCCCGGTTGATGCGCAGGCCACGGTTGCATCGGGTGTGTTTGAGCGCGCTGCGGCTGTGGCCTCGGACCTCAATGCCCAGCTTATTGCGACCGCGGCGACCCGTCCCGGGCGCTGCTTGGAGATCGGCGCCGGTCGTGGCACCAAGACCTATGTGATGATGTGCCAGGCCAAGCGCGCCGGCTATGACCGTCAGCATACCGCGCTCGATCTGCACGATCGTAAGTGCGATCTGAATCTCGCGCGCCTGCATAAGGCGGGTATCTCGGGTGTTCGTACGGTGTCAGGCGATGCCTGCGAGCTCAATGAGGTGCTTACGTCCTTTGACGCGATGCTCGGCGAGCCTGCCCTGTTCGACACGGTCTTTATCGATGCACCGTGTTCTGGCACTGGCACCATGCGCCGCCACCCCGAGATTCCGTGGCGTCTTACCGAGAACGACGTTACGACTGAGCTGCCCCGCCTGCAGCTGACGATGCTCAAGGAAGCCGCCGCGCGCGTGGCTGCCGGCGGTGAGCTTATCTATGCCACCTGCTCGGTTTTTGATGAAGAGAACACGCAGGTCGTGGATGCCTTCCTTGCTTCTCCCGAGGGCGCCGGCTTTACCGTGGCGCCGCTCTCCGAAGCCCAGATTCTGCAGCTGCCCGAGTACGATCATGCCAAGAGCCTCGTCACCCTGCGCCAAAACGCTCGAGGCCTCTTCCAAAGCGTGCCCGTTAACGCCGACTCCTACGACGGCCACTTCTGCGCCAGGCTGGTGCGCAACTAATACGGCACCCGAGGGTTGACCCGCTTGCCATGAAATGGGCCTATCTACTACATTAAACCCATTACCCCCAACCATGCCGAATCTAGCGAATTCAAAACCGCAGGTAGACGGCTCGTCGATTTTGTAAAAACGCAGGTGTGCTCGGACTATACGGGTCAAACGTAGTAGATAGGCCGTTTTCGTGGCGCAACCCCAGACCAGTCGCCGGGGCGTTGTTCATTCCTGAAAAAATTCAACCCCGCGATCGGGCTTGATCGCGGGGCCACTTGTCACTAGTGGCTATGCGGGCAGTTGGCGCAGCAGCCGCTGGTGGCGCTGGTGCTGGCGCCGCCGCTTCGCTGGTCGGTGTTGTAGAAACCGCTACCCTCAAATTTAATGCCGCTGGCCGAGAACGTCTTGGCCGCCGGGGCACCGCAGCTCGGGCATAGGACCTCGGGGGTCTCGGACATGGGATGCTCAACCTCGAACACATTGCCGCAGCTCGAGCACTTGTAATCGTAGCGCGCCATAATACTTCCTTTTCAGCACAAAGCGGGCAGATCGCTCTGCCCGCAAAAATTCAAACACTTGTAACTGTACCCTATATCGGGGGTTTTATCACGCTTCGCCCCAGAATCTATGGGTGTTGCGCAGGAGCTGCGCAGTTTTGCCCTCGGCGGCCGCAACATCGGTCTCGTCAGCCTGCCAGGTCCAGTTGCCCGTGGCCACGCCCGGAACGTTCATGCGCGCGTCGTCGCCCAGCCCCAAGACATCTTGCAGCGGCATCATCACCAGGGGAGCGTCGCTTGCCAGCGCGTCGCTCATCAGCTTGGACGCCACCTCAACACCGCTCGGCACGTCGCCACCCGCAAAGGAACGCGTGCACCAACCGGCCAGCGTCGACGTATCGTGCGTCGAGGTGTACAGAATCTTGCCGGGCGTGGGATGCACACCGCAACGAACGTCGTAGTCGCTAAACTCCAGCACGTCCATGCCGGGGAAGCCGCAGGTCGAAGCCATGGCACGAACGCCAGGCGTCAGATAGCCCAAGTCCTCAGCGATAAAGTTGAGCGGACCCAGCTCGTCGTAGGCGGTCTGGAACAGGTCTTTGCCCGGTCCCGCCAGCCAACGACCGTCGGCGCAGGCCTTGCCCGCAGGAATGCTAAAGTAGCTGTGGAATCCCAGGAAGTGATCCAGGCGTACGCGGTCGTAGAGCGAGAACGCGCGGCGCAGGCGATCCATCCACCAGCTATAGCCGTTCTGCTTCATGTGGTCCCAGCGGAAGGTGGGGTTGCCCCACACCTGGCCCTCGGGCGCAAAGTTATCGGGCGGCGCACCGGAGATCTCGATTGCCTTGCCGGTATCGGATAGCCAGAAGTTCTCGGGTTCGCTCCACGCATCTGCCGAATCGTCGGACACGTACATAGGGATATCGCCGATGACCTCGATGCCCTTCTTGTGCGCATAGTTCATAAGCTCGCACCAAGCCAGGTCAAAGCGGTACTGCATGTACGCTTGAAGCTCGGCCTCGTCGTGGAAGCGCTTGTCGTCGATCAGATGCTCGTTGTAGCGCGCGACATCGGCCGGCCAATCGTGGCGCGACTCGCCCTCAAAGTACTTCTTAACGGCCATGTAGACGCAGTACTTCTCGAGCCAGTCGGCGTTGCGATGTTTAAACGCCGTGTACAGCGGGTCGGCATCCTCACCGCCGCGAGCTTTCCAGGTTTTAAAGTCGGCGGCCAGCTCCTCATGGCTCTCGGGTAGCAGGTCGATATTGCCTGCAAAGGCCGAGGGACCGGCGTAAGGGGAGCGGAAGAAATCCGTCGGGTTGACGGGCAGGACCTGCCAGTAGCGCATGCCCATGGCGGCCAGATGGTCGATAAAGCGACGCGTGGGCGCGCCAATCGTACCGGGCTTGCCATCGTCGGTGGGCACCGAGGTGATATGGCACACAACACCAGCACCGTGATCGAGCGGCTCCTGCAGGCGCTGCTCGGCATGGTGATAGATGATTGAAGAGCCCAGCGGATACAGATCGAGCGTGACCGTACCGTTGTGGATCTCGCACTCGTGACCGCTGATGACGTCACTCGCGCATTCGCCGAGCGCCGGAATCGTCACGCGGTGCGAATTGCGCAGGCTGCGGTTGATGATAACCGTCGCGGACTCGCCATTCTTGCCCGTACGGTTGTAGGCCAGCACCTCGTCGTTGAGCGCGAAGGCCTTGATCTCGCCGTCGATCATAAATGGCAGTGCGCGGCGTACAGCAGAGGCGTTCTTGACAATAGCCAGCGTGTCGAAGTCGTGCAGTTGGTCCTTGGTCGGTAGGGTGCGGCGGTTGCCCGGATCGGTAAGGCCCTCCAGGCCGTATTCGTCGCCGTAGTAGATCGAAGGCACGCCGGGGAAGGTCATCTGCATGAGCGTGGCGAGCCAAAAACGGCTCTTGGCAAGGCCCATCGAGTTCTCGTCCAGACGCCACTTGCTGCGCTCGCACTCGGGCAGCTGCGACTCGTCGGGGCCGCCGCCGAGCACCGAGATGATACGTGGACGGTCGTGGCTCGAAAGCAGATTGAGCGCGCAGGACAGGGCCTCGCGCGGATAATTCTCGCGTAGGGTCTCGATGTCCTCGGCAGCTTGGTAGGCGTTTTTGTAGCCCATCAAAAAGCCGATGACCATGTCGCGGAAGGGGTAATCCATGGCGGAGTCGAGTTCCGATCCCTGCAGGTAGCGACGCAGATGGCCATAGCTGATCTTGTTGGAGGCGTCCTCCCAGACTTCGCCGAGCAGCAGTGCGTCGGGTTTTTCCTCGAGCACGGCGGTCTTGATATCGGCTAGGAAGTCATCGGAAAGCTCGTCGGCCACGTCCAAGCGCCAGCCATGGGCACCGGCGCGCAGCCACTTACGAATCACGCCGTCCTTGCCCAGAAGCCGCTCGCGTACCAGCTCGGAGCTCTCATTAATTGCGGGCATGTTGCCCACGCCCCACCAGCAGTCGTACGAGCCATCCTCGTGGAAATAAAACGCATCGCGCCACGGCGAGTCCTCGCTCTGCCACGCGCCCACGCCGGGGTAGTTGCCGTAGCGGTTGAAATAGATGGAGTCGTCACCCGTATGGTTAAAGACGCCGTCCAGAATAATGGAGATGCCCAGCTTCTCGGCTGCCTGGCACAGCTCGGTAAAGTCCTGCTCGGTGCCCAGGATTGGGTCGATCTTGGTGTAGTCGGCTGTGTCGTAGCGGTGGTTGCTCGCGGCCTCAAAGATGGGGTTGAGGTAGATGGCCGTAAAGCCCAGCTCGGCGATGCGGGGCAGGTCATTTTGGATACCCTTGAGCGAGCCGCCGTAGAAGTCCCAGGTCTTGATGGAGCCGTCCTCGGCGCGCTCGTATACGGGCGGCTCGTTCCAGTCCTCGATCATGCGGCGCTGGATTCCGTTGCGCGGTTTTTTGACCTCGGCCAGCGTGCGCTCGCGCCAGTTCTCGTCACGGGCATAGCGGTCGGGGAAGATCTGGTACACCATGCCGCGCTCGTACCAGGCGGGGCGGTTCTCGCGGTGCTTATAGACGGTAATTTGGAAGGACGGCACCTCGGCGTAGTCGTAGGTTACGCCCTCGCCGCCGGTGCGGCCTTGCGGCGCGCCCAAGCGAACCTCGGGTTGGCCCTCGATATTGCAGATAAAGCTGTACCACATAAGACAGGGCTCGGTGCACTCAAGCTCTACGCTAAATATGCCGTCGCCTTCGTGCGTCATGGGATACAGAGACTCACCGATCTCGTCGACCCAGATACGCAGGGTAAGCGTTGCCTGGTTGGGGTCGGCATCCTCCAAAATCACCGAGAGGGAAACGGAAGTTCCAGTGGTCACAGCGCCAAACGGAGTGCGAAACTGCGGCAGACGGCTGTTGTGTATCAATCTCATAGTACGGTCCAGTTCAATAGAATCATGGCCTGCGGGCCATGGGCTTTACGCACAGGATGTAAGTATATCTGTTGTACACAGGGTGTATAAACAACATCCGTTTACCATCGGCGAACGGTTGTCCTAGAAAATCGTTTTACCACTACCTACAGAGAAGGGGCGCCCGGTTGGAGCGCCCCTTGCTTAGGGTTTGATGAGGTTTTGGATCGTCTGGATTAGCGGCGCTTGCGGGTGGCCGTTGCCTTGCGGACGGAGGTCTTCTTGGTCGGGGCCTTTTCCTCGGTCGAAGCGGCGGGGGAGACCGGAGTCTCCTTGGCGGGTTCTGGCTTGTCCTCTGCCTTCGGGGCAGCCTTGACCTCAACGGCCTTCGGCGCCGGCTTGGCCTTTACCTCGGCCTTGGGTTCCTCTTTGGCGGCAGCAGGCTTGGCCTCGACCTTAGCCTCCGCCTTGGGAGCAGCAGCCTTGGTCGTGGTCTTCTTTGCCGTCGTCGTGGTGCGCTTGCGCGTGGTGGTCTTGGCGGCGGGCTTGGCCTCGACGGTTGCCTCAGCCTTGGACTCTGCAGGCGTCTCCTCGACTTTGGCGGCTGCCTTGGTCGTGGCGGCCTTCGTGGTCGCCGACTTCGTTGCCGTGGTCTTCTTGGCAGCGGTCTTAGCCGGAGTCTTGGCGGCCGGATTGG
The DNA here is from genome assembly GCA_959606035.1 of uncultured Collinsella sp. GTDB lineage: Bacteria > Actinomycetota > Coriobacteriia > Coriobacteriales > Coriobacteriaceae > Collinsella. Next base: position 23,242 of record CAUHHB010000010.1, on the reverse strand, counting down.
CCTCAACGGCGGGAGTCTCGGCCTTTGCCTCGGGAGCAGCCTCGGCCTCGGCGGCCTTCTTGGCAGCGGCGTTCGTGCGCTTGCGCGTCGTCGTTGCCTTGGCAGCAGTCGTCTTTGCTGCGGCGGCCTTGGTGGCAGCGGCCTTTGTCGTCGTAGCTTTCTTAGCGGTCGTCTTGCGGGTTGTGGTTTTCTTGGCTGCGGGCTTTGCAGCTGGCTTGACCTCGGCCTTTGCCTCAGGAGCAGCCTCAGCCTTCACCTCAGGCTCGGCCTTTGCGGGCTCAGCCTCAACCGGCTTCTCCTCGGCTTTGGGCTCCTCAGCGGCCACCGGCTCAGCAACAGCCTCAGGCTCGTCGACAACAGTCGCCGGCCTCTCAATCTCCGGATGCATAAAGAAGTACAGGTCCAGATACTTGTCGGCCGAGCGCGTCCAGCTAAAGTCCTGGCTCATGGCCTGCGTGACCAGCTGGTTCCAAGCGTCGCGGTTATCCCAGAACAGGCGTGCCGCACGGAACACGGCGTCGCCCATCTCGTCGCCGTTAAAGTTACTAAACGAGAAGCCCGTGCCCTCGCCGGTAAACTCGTTATACGGAATCACAGTGTCCTTCAGACCACCGGTCTCGCGCACGATGGGCAGGGTACCGTAGCGCATGGCGATGATCTGCGACAGTCCGCAGGGCTCAAACTTCGAAGGCATCAGGAACATATCGGCGGCGGCATACATACGCTGTGACAGCGCGGGATCGAACTCGATACGCGCGGCCATGGTGCCGGGGTACTTGTCCTGGAAGTAGCGCAGGCCGTCCTCGTAGTCGCGGTCGCCGGTGCCCAGCACGGCCACCTGAACGCCGCCGGCCAGGATGCGGTCGAGCGCGTACATAACCAGGTCCATGCCCTTCTGGCGCGTCAGGCGCGTGACCATCACCATGAGCGGACGGTCGTCGCGAACCTCGAGCCCCAGCTCTTCCTGCAGCTTGGCCTTGCACACGGTCTTGCCGGAACGGTCATCAACCGTGTAGTTGGCGGCAATGCGCTTGTCGGTCGCTGGGTCAAAGCCCGCCACATCAATGCCGTTGAGGATGCCCTGCAGCGCATAGGAGCGCTCGCGCAGCACACCGTCCAGGCCCTCGCCAAACTCGGGCGTCTGGATCTCGTTGGCATAGGTGGGGCTCACCGTGGTGATGGCATCGGCATAGCGCAGCGCGCCCAGCATGTAGTTGATGCTGCAGGCGTCGCAACGCAGCTGCGAGGCGGCCGCCGGAATATGCGCCACGCCCAGGATGTCCTCCATCACGGTGTCGCTAAACTGGCCCTGGAACGCCACGTTGTGGATCGAGAACACGGTCTTAACGCGGTCATACAGCGGCAGGCCCTGGTAAAACTCGCGCAAAAACACGGGCGCAAGTGCCGTCTGCCAGTCATTGCAGTGCAGGATGTCGCACTCAAAGCCGGCCGGCAGGTGCTGCAGGCTCTCGGTGATGGCCTTGGAGAAGAACGCAAAGCGCTCGCCGTCGTCAAAGAAGCCGTACGGATAGTCGCGCGCAAAGTAGCGCTCGTTGTCGATGAACATATAGGTGACGCCGTCGTGCTCGAGCTTCTCGAGTCCGCAGTACTCGTTGCGCCAGCCCAGACTCACGTAAAAGTCGGAGAAGTGCTCCATCTGCGCCTTGTACTCGTCCTTTATGGTGGCGTACTTGGGCACCATCACGATAACTTCGGCGCCGGCGCGCACAAGCGCCGCAGGCAGCGAGCCTGCCACGTCGCCCAGGCCACCGGTCTTTACAAACGGTGCGCACTCGGCCGAGGCAAACACGATCTGCATCTTTTTGCTGGAATCTGCCATATTGTCTCCCATGTTGCAATTCGAGAATAGCCGCCTGGCGCTAACCGGGCGGCTATTCTACATGTTACGAGCGATGTTGCGGTGCCAACGTTAACGTACGATGGTGGTATCGGAAGTTAACGGAGCCTTGCCCAGCACCAGGATGTTCTCGGGCGTGCCGCGAAACTCGGTGTTGGTGGGGACCACGTTGTTCTTGTCCAGGATGGCGTTCTCGACGCGTGCGCCGCTCTTGATGATGCAGCTCTGGTTGATGATCGAGTTGGTCACCGAAGCGCCTTCCTCGACCACGACGCCGCGCGACAGGATCGAGTTGCGCACGGTGCCCTTGATGATGCAGCCGGCCGAGATGATCGAGTTGCAGGCGTGGCTGCCGGTCGCATAGCGCGAAGGCGGCACGTCGTGAGCCTTGGTCAGGATCGGGCGCTCGGGGTCAAAGAGCTGGTCGGCCACGGTCTGGTCGAGCAGGTCCATGCTGCGGCGATACAGCGACTTCTCGCTAAACACGCCCACGACCTCGCCCTTGTACTCGTAGCTGCACACGTCGATGTTGCCAAAGTCGCCCTGGAGTGCCTCGAGCAGGTCCAGATAGTCGGCGGCCTGGTAGTGGTCGATAATCTCGAGCAGCGTATCGCGGTTGACGATGCAGCAGTCCATAGAGGCGTTGTCGCCGTACACGACGCCGGCGCTCACGCCCGTCAGGCGGCCGTTCTCGTTAATCTCGAGCTTGGTCTCGTCATCGACGTTGCGCGTGGCCTTGCAGTACACCACGGTCATCTGGGCACCGGAGTTCTCGTGCGCCTCGATGATGGTGTTGAGGTCCATGTTAAAGATGATGTTGGTGCCCATCATCACGACATAGGGATTCTCCGAGCGCTGGAACAGCGTCTTGTTGGAGATGATGTCGCGCAGCAGGAAGCGCATGCCGCCCTTGGTGGTGCCATACGCGTTGCCGGGCACCATGAACAGGCCGCCCTTCTTGCGGTCAAGACCCCAGTCCTTGCCCGAGCCCACGTGGTCGATCAGCGAACGGTAGTTACCCGGCATGACGACGCCGACGGTCTTGATGCCGGCATTCATCATGTTGGACAGCGGAAAGTCGATCAGGCGGTAGCGGCCCAAAAACGGAACGGACGCAATGGGGCGGTCCTTGAGCAGGACACTGCCGTAGGACGAAGAGTAGTTAGCGGTGATATAGCCGATGGCCTTGCGATTGATCATCGGATCATTCCCCCTTCCCGATAACGACGTCATTTCCAACGACGGCCGTATCCTTGGTGGTATCGACAGAGCCGAGCTTCACGCCCTCTTCGACCGTGGAGTTCTCGCCCAAAATAGCGCGGCAGATGTGCGCGCCGCTCTTAACGTGCGCACCCGGCAGCAGCACGGAGTCCTCGACCACGGCGCGCTCCTCGATGATGACATCGGTCGAAAGGATCGAGTGGCGAGCGGTGCCGTAGATCTTGCAGCCATTGGAGACCAGGCAGTCGTCTAGGCGGCCGTCCGGGCCAATGTAGTGCGGCGGACGCGTGGTGATGTTGGACATGATGGGGAAGTTCTTGTCAAACAAATCGAACTCGGGGTTGTTGCCCAGCAGGTCCATCGAGGTCTCATGGAAGCTGGCGATGGTGCCGACGTCCTTCCAAAAGCCGTGGAACTCGTAGCTGTACAGGCGCTTGTTCTCGCCGAGCAGCTTGGGGATGATGTCCTTGCCAAAGTCGTGGCTCGAGCGCTGATCCAGAGCGTCCTCCTCGAGCGCCTCGATCAGCACGTCGGCCGAGAAGATGTAGATGCCCATGGATGCGAGGTTCGAATCGGGCTTCTCGGGCTTCTCGGTGAACTTGGTGATGCGACCGTCTTCGGGGTCGGTGGTCAGGATGCCAAAGCGGCTGGCCTCCTCCCACGGCACGGGCATAACGCTCACCGTGAGGTCGGCGTTGTTCTCAATGTGCGTCTTGAGCATCTTGCGGTAGTCCATGCGATACAGGTGATCGCCCGAAAGAATCAGGACGTACTTGGGGTCGTTGGCCTTGATGTAGTCGAGGTTCTGCGTAATGGCGTCGGCCGTGCCCGCATACCAGGCGCCGCCGGTCTGCGTCTCGTACGGCGGCAGGATCGACACGCCGCCGTCGCGGCTGTCCAGATCCCACGCCTCGCCGGAGCCCACGTAGGCGTGCAGCAGGTAGGGACGGTACTGCGTCAGAACGCCCACCGTGTCGATGCCCGAGTTGGAGCAGTTGGACAGCGAAAAGTCGATAATGCGGAACTTGCCACCAAAGCTAACCGCCGGCTTGGCGATCTTTTGGGTGAGTGCCCCCAATCGGCTGCCCTGTCCTCCTGCGAGGAGCATCGCGATGCATTCTTTCTTACTCATCGATTTCTCCTTCTGTCATCGATGTTCCAAAACCCATTAGCGACGGGCGCGGCGCTCGGTCGCGCCCGTCGAGTAATGCCGTGCTGGCAAAGGGAGCTTGCGGCCTTTAAGCGTGCCAGATCTCGTCGCGGTACTCGCGAATGGTGCGGTCGGACGAGAACCAGCCACTCGAGGCGGTGTTGAGCAGGGCCTTGCGGTTCCAGGTCTCCTGGTCGCCATAGCTGCCCGTGAGCGCCTCCCATGCATCCACGTAGCTGCGGAAGTCCGCCATGACCAGGTCGGGGTCGTTGTTGTTCATGAGCTCGTTGTAGATGCTCTCGAAGTTGCCCGAAAGACCCGCAAACGTGTTGTCCTTGAGCTCGTCCATCACGCGGCCCAGACGTTCGCGGTCGCCGTTGAGGGTATCCCACGCAAAGTAACTGTTGGATGCCCAGAGCTGCTCGACCTCGGGTGCGGTCAGGCCAAAGATGGCCTCGTTCTCGCGGCCGGCCAGGTCGGCGATCTCGATGTTGGCGCCGTCGAGGGTGCCCAGCGTAATGGCGCCGTTCATCATGAGCTTCATGTTGGACGTGCCCGAGGCCTCCTTGCCGGCCGTGGAGATCTGCTCCGAGATCTCGGCGGCGGGGTAGATGAGCTGGGCGTTGCTCACGCGGAAGTTGGGGATAAAGCAGACCTTCATGACCTCGTTGACGCGGGCATCGTTGTTGATGACGTCGGCAACGGAGTTGATGAGGCGGATGGTCTCCTTGGCGAAGGTGTAGCTCGAGGCAGCCTTGCCACTAAAGATGAAGGTCGTCGGCGTCACGTGGAAGTTGGGGTCGGCGATGCGACGGTTGTAGATGTCCATCACCTTCATGATGTTCATGAGCTGGCGCTTATAGGCGTGGAAGCGCTTTACCTGGACATCGAAGACGGTGTTGGGGTCAATAACCAGACCGGTCTCGGCCTTGACGTAGGCGGCCAGACGCTCCTTGTTGGCGCGCTTGGAGGCGCCCACGGCCTTCAGGAACTCGGTGTCGTCCTTAAACTTCTTGAGTTTCTCAAGCTCAAACGCGTCTTTGAGCCAGCCATCGCCAATGGCCTCGGTCACGAGCTTGGCGTAGGTGGGGTTGGCCTCGGCAAAGAAGCGACGGTGCGAGATGCCGTTGGTCTTGTTGTTGAACTTCTCGGGCGTCAGGGCATAGAAGTCCTTGAGCACGATGTTCTTGATGATGTCGGAATGGATCTTGGCCACGCCGTTGACGCTGTGGCTGCAGATCACGGACAGGTTGGCCATGCGAATCTCGCCGTCCCACAGAATGGCGGTCTGGCGCAGACGCTCCTGCCAGCCCTCCTGCGTGGTGTCGAACGACTCGTGCCAACGACGGCTGATCTCGTCGATGATCTGGTACACGCGGGGGAGGAGCTTGGAGAACGTGCCGATAGGCCACTTCTCCAAGGCCTCGGGCAGGATGGTGTGGTTGGTGTAGCTCACGACCTGCGTCACGATGTTCCAGGCGTCATCCCACTCGAGCTTCTTCTCGTCAATGAGGATACGCATGAGCTCGGGGCCGCACATGGCGGGGTGGGTATCGTTGGTGTGGATGGCCACAAACTGCGGCAGCAGCTCCCAGTTCGCGCCGTGCTCCTTCTCAAAGGTGTCGAGCAGGCTGTAGATACCGGCCGAAACAAACAGGTACTCCTGCTTCAGGCGCAGCAGACGGCCGTGCTCGCCGGCGTCGTTGGGGTAGAGGATGGCGCTGATGGCCTCGGCCTCGGCGCGCTCGGCATCGGCCAGGGCATAGTCGCCGCGGTTGAAGGCCTCCAGATCAAAGTGCTCCTCGACCGGCTCGGCGGCCCAGACGCGCAGCTTGTTGACGGTTTCGCCGGCATAGCCCACGACGGGGATGTCATAAGGGACGGCCAGGATGTCCTGCGTGTCTACCGTGCGGTAGAACGTGCGGCCGTTCTCCTCAAAGCCCTCGACGCGGCCGCCAAACTTAATGGTCACGGCCTTGTCCTGACGACGGACTTCCCAAGGATAGCCGTGGGTGAGCCACTCGTCGGTGGCCTCGACCTGGCTGCCGTTGACGATCTCCTGCTTAAACAGGCCGTAGCGGTAGCGCATGCCGTTGCCGTAGCCGGCAATGCCCTCGGCTGCCATGGAATCCAGGAAGCACGCGGCCAGACGACCCAGGCCACCGTTGCCCAGGGCCGGATCGGGCTCCTGGTTCTCGATGACGGACAGGTCAAAGCCCATGTCGTCGAGCGCCTCGGCGACCATGTCGCGCACGCCAAAGTTGAGCAGGTAGTTGTCGAGCAGTCGGCCGATCAAAAACTCGATCGAGAAGTAGTAGACGCGCTTCTTGCCCTCGGCGGTCACACGGGCGTCACTCTTGGTGGCAACGGTGCGCGCCTTCTCGGCCACGAGCTTGGCCAGGGCGTTAAAGCGGTCGAGGTCGCTGGCGGCCTCGACGCTCTTGCCGCTGATGCTCATGACGGCATCGCGATAGAGCTCGGTAAACTCCTGCTTGTTGTCGAAGATCTTATTCATACGTTCCTTTCCCCCGGGGATGTTTCTCCCGGAACGGTTATGACTTGTATCCTACGCTCCCGCGGGGCGGGTAATTGCAGTGGTAACGCTTTTGTTACGCTTTCTTGGCAGGAGCCTTAACAGCAGCTGTCTTAGCCTTGGGGGCAGCCTTTTTGGTGGCTGCTTTCTTGGTCGTTGCCTTGGCGGCGGGCTTTGCGGCGGTCTTGGCCTTGGCCGTCGTTGCCTTTGCCTTGGCCGGAGCCTTTTTAGCAGCTGCAGGCTTGGGCTTCACCGAGGACGTGCGCTTGCGCGTCGCCTTCTTGGGCTCCTCGACCACGGGCGGCTTATAGCTGCTGGGACCGCGGCGCTTAAGCACCACGCCTGCCAGGCCGGGCACCTTAATCTCAATGGAGTCCATCTGCCCGTTCCAGGGGTAGGGCTCGCTCGAGCAGGTGTAGGGCTCCTCGCCGGCATAGCCGCTGCCGCCAAACTCGGGACGGTCGGAATCAAAGATGACCTCCCAGTCACCCTCGCGCGGCACGCCCACGCGGAAGCTCTCGTAGCTCGCCGGGTCAAAGTTGATCAGGATCACCAGGTCGTCATCGACGTCCTCGCCCTGGCGTACAAAGCTCACGATGGACTGCTTGGAGTTGTCCGCATCGATCCAGGTAAAGCCGTCGTCGGTGTAGCCGCGCTCGTACAGGGCGGGCTCGGCGGTGTATAGGTGATTGAGCGCCTTGATAAACGCCTGATGATGACGGTGGGTCTCGTACTCCTCGGTCAGGAACCACTGGATGGACTCGTAGTAGCGCCACTCAATAAACTGGCCGATCTCGTTGCCCATAAAGTTGAGCTTGGCACCGGGGTGCGTCATCTGGTAGAAAGCCAGCGTTCGTAGGCCGGCAAACTGGCGCCACCAGTCGCCCGGCATGCGGCCGATCAGCGAGCATTTACCGTGGACGACCTCGTCGTGGCTCAGCGGGCAAATGAAATTCTCGGTAAAGGCGTACATGATGGAGAACGTGAGCAGCCCGTGGTTGCCGGGGCGCCACGGAAAATCGGTCTGCATGTAGTGCAGGGTGTCGTTCATCCAGCCCATGTCCCACTTGTAGTGGAAGCCCAGGCCGCCGTCCTGCGGCGGGTAGGTCACGAGCGGCCACGCGGTGGACTCCTCGGCCATCATCATCACGTCGGGGTAGTGTGCCTCCACGGCGCAGTTGACCTGACGGATAAATGCGCTGGCGTCCAGGTCCTCCTCGGTACCGTACTTGTTGAACTTCTTTTGCCCCGGATCGTCGATGCCAAAGTTGAGGTACAGCATACTGGATACGCCGTCCATGCGAATACCGTCAACATGGAAGTTCTCGAGCCAATACAGCACGTTGGAGACCAGGAAGGAGCGGACCTCGCCACGGGCGAAGTCGAACTTATGCGTGCCCCAGTTGGGGTGAATCTCGTGCTCAAACAGCATGTGTCCGTTAAAGGTGGCAAGGCCGTGGGAGTCGGCGCAAAAACCGCCGGGCACCCAGTCCATGATCACGCCGATGCCAGCCTCGTGGCACGCATCGATAAAGTGCATGAGTTGCTGCGGGTCGCCATAGCGCGACGTGGCGGCATAGTAGCCGGTCGTCTGGTAGCCCCAGGAGCCGTCGAAGGGATGCTCCATAAGCGGCATGACCTCGATATGCGTGTAGCCCATGTCGCGCACGTAGTCCACGAGCTCCACCGACAGGTCGTCGTAGGTGTAAAACTCGCCGCGCTGCGCGGGGAAGGGGTCCATGGGGCCTGGGTAGTTGCCGTACTCGTCCGGCTCGCCCTGCGGCGCATCGCCGTGGCGCTTCCACGATCCGATATGTACCTCGTAGATGTTGAGCGGCTGCGACATGTGGTTGTGGCCAGCGCGGCGCTTGAGCCATGCGGCATCGTTCCATTTGTAGCCATCGAGGGTCCACAGCACGCTCGCAGTACCCGGAGGGCACTCGGCCTTAAAGGCATACGGATCGGCCTTGTAGAGCTTCTCACCCTCGTTGGTCTCGATAAGGTATTTATAGAGCTGGCCCTGCTCGGCGCCAGGAATAAAGCCTTCCCAAATAGCGCTCGTATGCACGGGCACCAGAGGGTTGGCTTCCTCATCCCAGTCGTTAAATTCGCCAATGACATGCACGCTCTTTACATCGGGCGCCCAAACGCAAAAGCGCCAGCCGCGCGTACGGTTCTGCGTGTCGGGGTGCGCGCCCATCTTTTCCCAGCTGCGCTCCCACGTGCCGATGCCAAATAGATAGACATCGTCCTTGGTGAGCTCCGGTGCGTGCGGGGCGGCTTTACGGGTAGCGGGCTTTTTGGTTGCTGGCTTTAGCTTTGTATCGCTCACGTTTGATCCCATCATGACGCGGCAGCGTGTTGCCTTGGTGACTAGATGCGAAAGGTCCAAGGCTGCACGAATCGAAGGGACGGCGATAGTTCTATGATTCGTTCCACCTCGCGTGCTCGGTGGAACTTTCGGCACGAAATACGATAACACCTGTACGTTACTTTTATGAAGGAAAGTGGTTTTAGGGCGGTGTTTAATCGGCGAGCGCCATGTTTAGACCACTGGCAGAATTGCGATGGTAAAACTCTTGACAGTTTTACCAATTAGGGTTTCAAGATTGTTAGTCTGACGTTTGGTAAAACGTTTTTAGCAGGATGTTTACCATTTGACATCGAAAGGTTCGTTTATGTCCCAGACCGCCGCCCCCAACGTTGCTTTTATTTTCGATTGCGACGGCACACTGGTTAATAGCACCCCCGTTTGGGCCTATGCCCAGCCCGAGTTATTGCACCGCCACGGAGTTGACGTGACGGTCGACGATTTTGCCCAGTTTGAGCATTTGTCGCTCGAGGATGAGTGTCAGGCATACCACGACACGTGGGGCATTGGCGAGAATGGCGAGGAGCTGTATCGCGAGCTGAGCGACATCCTGATCGATGGCTACTCCAAGGTGCCGCCGCGCGAGGGGCTCCTGGCATTTTTGGAGCAGGCGAAGGCGGCGGGCATTGCCATGTGCGTGGCTACGTCCACGCCGGCCGAGCTGGTGCAGTCCGCGCTTGCGGGCGCCGGGCTCGATGCCTACATGGAGTTTGTGACCACCACGGGCGAGGCGGGACGTTCCAAACAGTTCCCCGACGTATACGAGCTGGCGCTTCGCCGTCTGGAGGGGCGCCATGGGCACAAGTTTGAGCGCTCATGGGTGTTTGAGGACGCCGTCTTTGGCCTAAAGAGCTCTGGCTCCGCCGGCTTTAAGCGCGTGGGTATCTATGACCCGCATGGCCGTATGGAGCGCGACGATGTGCGCGCCAACTGCGATATCTTTATCGACTGCTACGAGGAGCTGGATCTGGCCCGCGTGCTTGCGTTTGAGGGATAGGCGAGGGCTGTGGCTTGTAAGGTATTAGTGGTCTGTGGCTCGCCCGTTGTGGCGAGCGCGGATCTGTTGCGTAGGCTAGCAGGGGAGTGCGACCACATTGTCGCCGTGGACCGCGGACTTGATGCGCTACTGGGCGCTGGCCTGAGCTGCGACGTCTATGTGGGGGATGCCGACACGGTGAGCGATGCGGGCCGCGCGTTGGTCGATGCCGCCGAAGCCTTTGAAGTAGAGCGCCACGACCCGTACAAGGACTATACCGATCTGGCGCTGGCGCTCGATTCCGTCCGTCGTCGCTGGCCGGGTGCCGAAGTAGTTGCGACCTGCGCCACCGGTGGCCGCCCGGATATGGCCCTGTCCGTGTTAGGGCTACTGGCAAGCTATGCGGACGCCCCCGTCTGGATCGAAGAAGACGAAGTGACGGCCAGAATCCTGCACCAGGACGAGACCTGGACCATCGAAAACGCCGAGGGCAAAACCTTCTCCATCATCGCCATAGACCCCAACACCAAGGTGAGCGAGCACGGCTTAGAATGGGAACTAAACCACGCCCCGCTGGGCTTGTTGGCCGACACGGGCATCAGCAACGTCGTCAGGTCAACAGCCACGATCCAAGTCCACACCGGCACCGCCATCGCTTACCTATATCATTAGGCATTTAAAGTCTGACCCAAAAAAGTCCTTGCACGTCGAGCCAACTTCCCCTATAGTATCTCGTCGTCACGGGGGCGTAGCTCAGCTGGGAGAGCGCTTGACTGGCAGTCAAGAGGTCAGGGGTTCGATCCCCCTCGTCTCCACCATCGTGAATGCAAAGGCCTTCGGAATTCCGAAGGCCTTTTTTCATGCCAAAATACCTCGCTCCACAAACCCCACCCACACCAACAAAAAGTTGCACAATTTATTTCCCATGTCTGTACATAGTTTGTTAGACAAACGTGATTATCAGTGCAGCTCGCCGTTCCATTTGCGCTTCAGGATCGCCCTTAATCACCGCTCGCACCCCAATATCCTGCGCCAACGTGAACAACATCCAAAAACAACCCCCTTAAGCACGCCAAATGAACGATATGTTGTCCAACGCAGCTCAAATCAGTTTCACTAACAGCTTGTGCTAGGATACTTAACGTTACATGAGTTCAACTGTGCTCACGGCTCCAGCAAGTCACAAAGCGCAGGGTCGATCAGCATCCGGCCGTAACGGCGGTGTTAGAAAAACCACGAGCTCCAATATCGATTGCCATGCACGTTTTACACTTGCTTTTGCGGCTATTTATAAGTTCGCATTAGAAGGTGCAATAAGTTGTTACGGCAAACCACGGCAGTCCTTCAGCTGTTTGCGTGCGGTCCAGTTTTGAAATCACTTGACTAGCTCGCACGCAGCCAGCTGGGGTTGCAGGTATTCTTGCGATACGTGCCTGTGACCTCAGTGCTGCTTTTATACATACCGTTCACGGTGGGGCAGAGCCACGTGCTTGTCTGACTGGGCTCAGGGTTTGAATATGGAGCGCCTTCGCGCACAAGCGCCCTGGCGAAGCCATACCCAAACCCCGTGAGCCACACGTAAGACAGCAAGGGGGGTGGTGCTCGTGTGGTATGTAATCCAGGTCATTAACGGTCGCGAAGACGTAATGCGCGAGCGCATTGAGCGTATCGTGCCGGCTGGTACCATGCAGGAGCTCTTTTATCCCCAATTTCAAACCGAGATCAAGGTACACGGCGAATGGGTCAATACGACCAAGCCGCTGTTCCCCGGTTATCTTATCTGCGACACGGCAGATCCCCGTACCGTGCAACAGTATCTGCTTCGCATGGACGACTTTGCCCGGGTGCTATCCCAGGACGGTCAGTTTGTGCCGCTGGCAAAAGAAGAGGTCCAGCTTATTGGCAGCTTTACGCATAGGGGAGACCGCGTTGTGCCCATGAGCGAGGCCCTAAAAAACGGTGATCAGGTCGTAGTGACGGCAGGTCCACTGCTGGGCCACGAAGGCCTTATCAAAACCATTAACAGACGCAAAAACACTGCTTATTTGGAGCTCGACCTGTGCGGTCGACGCGTGACTACGCGCGTTGGTCTTGCCGTGCTTTCGGCCGAGCAGCGTGTAACGCGAAACCTTAAAAAGGCGATCGCTTAGCTGCAGACGGTCGCTATTCAGAACAGGGAGGATCCCCGACCCGGGGACGAAGTGTTGGAAGAGAACGTGTCGGATAAAACTCAATATACAACGGATGCGCCCGCAGGGGCGGCACTGATTGCTCAGGCCATGGACCGGCGCGAGGGCGTCGGCCGTTACAAGGCCATGCAATCCATCGTGGACTGGGATCGTTCGCGCCTGGCCTACCGCGCCGTTAAGCGCGCCTTTGACATCGTGTTCAGCGGCTGCGTGCTGGCCATCATAGCCGTACCCAGCCTTGTGCTTGCCGCGGCCATCCGCCTAGAGAGTGAGGGCAACCCCTTCTACAGCCAGATCCGCGTTGGTCAGACCTGCCCCGATGGCAGCCTGTCCACCTTCCGCATGTGGAAGTTCCGTTCCATGTACAAGGACGCCGACGAGCGCCTGGCAGATCTCAAGGAGCAGAACGAGATCGCCGGCGCCATGTTCAAGATGAGGGAGGACCCCCGTGTCACCAGGATCGGAAAATTCATCCGCAAGCACTCCATCGACGAGTTTCCGCAGTTCGTCAACGTGTTTCTGGGTCAGATGAGCGTCGTTGGGCCTCGTCCGCCGCTGCCGAATGAGGTTGCGGAGTACACCGACTACGACCTGCAGCGCCTTGCTGTTAAGCCGGGAATCACCGGCTGGTGGCAGGTCACTGAGCGCAACTCGACGGGATTCGACGGGATGGTCCGTCGTGACCTTGAATATATCGCCAAACGAGGCATTTTCTTCGATTTGAAAATAATCCTACTCACTGTGATTGAGGTTATCAGCGGAAATGGCGCTTGCTAAAGAGACTAGATGGAAATACGAAGACGCCAGTTCAAGGGTTGATCTTCCTGGGCGAGTCGAAGTCCTGGGCGCCCCCGTTGACCCCTGGACGATGGAGCAGACCGTCGAGGCGACCGACGCGCTCATCAAGGAGGGGCGCTTCGCCCACCTTATTGGCGTGAACGCCGACAAGCTGCTGCAGATGCGCGACGATCCAGAGATGGACGCATGCGTGCGCCGATGCGAAATCGTGAATGCCGATGGCGCGTCCATGGTCATGGCCGCCAAGAAGCTGGGCGTGGACCTGCCCGGACGAGTGGCCGGCATCGACCTCATGTGGGAGCTGTGCGGGCTGGCTGAGCGCGAGGGGCACAGGGTCTACCTGCTGGGTGCCAAGGCCGAGGTGGTTGCAAAGACCGCAGGGGTACTGTCCGAGAGGTATCCCAATATGGTCCTCGCTGGCTACCGTGACGGCTACTTCGGCGACGACGAGTTCGACGCCGTGGTCGCCGAGGTCGAGCAGGCCGAGCCCGACATCGTGTTCGTGGGCATCACCTCGCCCAAGAAGGAGCGCCTTATCGAGCGTTTCCGCGAGCTGGGCGCCAAGGGCGCTTTCGTGGGCGTGGGCGGCTCGTTCGACGTTGTCTCCGGCAACATCCCGCGTGCCCCGATGTGGATGCAGCGCGCGAACCTGGAGTGGCTCTTCCGCATGATGCAGGAGCCCAGGCGCCTGGTGAGGCGCTATGTGGTCGGCAACACCCGTTTCTACATGCTTCTCCGCAAGGAGTCAAAGGGGAGCAAGGCCAATGTCTAAGAAGAAAGTAATGCTCGTCTTCGGCACCCGCCCGGAGGCCATCAAGATGTGCCCGCTCGTCAACGAGCTTAAGGCGCGCAAGGATAAGTTCGAGACTGTCGTCACCGTGACCGGCCAGCACCGCGAGATGCTCGACCAGGTGCTGCGCGTCTTCGGCGTGACGCCCGACCACGACCTGGCGATCATGAAGCCGGGCCAGACGCTGTTCGACGTTACGTCCGACGTTCTGCTCAAGCTCAAGGCGGTCCTCGAGGACGAGAGGCCCGACGTGGTCCTGGTCCACGGGGACACCACGACCAGCTTCGCCGCGGCGCTCGCGTGCTTCTACCTGCAGATCCCCGTGGGGCACGTCGAGGCCGGCCTGCGCACGCACGACATCTACAGCCCCTGGCCGGAGGAGTTCAACCGCCAGGCGGTCGACATCGTGAGCGAGTACTATTTCGCCCCCACTGAGGCCAGCAAGAAGAACCTTCTGGACGAGGGCAAGCCGGAGTCGAAGATCTGGGTCACCGGCAACACGGGAATCGACGCCCTGCGCACCACTGTGCGCGATGGCTACTCCCACCCCGAGCTCGACTGGGCCGAGGGCTCCCGCCTCATCCTCATCACGGCGCACCGCCGCGAGAACCTGGGCGAGCCCATGCATCGCATGTTCCGCGCCATCCGCCGCGTGATGGAGGAGCACCCCGACACCAAGGCGATCTACCCCATCCACATGAACCCGCTCGTCCGCAAGGCGGCACATGAGGAGCTGGACGGCTTCGACCGCCTTCACATCATCGACCCGCTCGAGGTTCTCGACTTCCACAACTTCATGGCGGCGAGCCACCTCATCCTCACCGACTCTGGCGGTATCCAGGAGGAGGCACCGAGCCTGGGCAAGCCGGTGCTCGTCATGCGCGACACCACCGAGCGCCCTGAGGGCGTCGCCGCCGGCACGCTGAAACTCGTGGGCACCGAGGAGGACGTCATCTACCGCGAGTTCAGCCGTTTGCTCAGCGATCAGGCCGAGTATGAGGCCATGAGTCACGCCTCCAACCCTTACGGAGATGGACATGCTAGTGAGCGAATTGCGGACGTGCTGAGAGGATAGCAGCATGAATGAATGCTTCAAACTATACAAAGCTGCTCACGCCTGCACCAAAGGGCCAAAGTTTGTTCGTCCGTTGGCTGGAGTTTTCAGGCATCTGTCGCAGCTTCTCTTTGCATGCCATATCGGAAGCCATGCCGAGATAGGTGAAGGCTGCTTGTTCCAGCACAACGGTGTGGGATGTGTCATCTCCGAGAAAGCCGTGATTGGAAAGAACTGCATGCTCTATCAGCACGTCACCGTCGGAGCTCTCGAGGGGGGGCTCCCATCATTGAGGACGATGTCTTGATTGGCGCCAACGCAGTGCTGCTCGGCAACATCACCGTCCATAAAGGGGCAAAGATTGGCGCGGGAGCCGTTGTCCTCTGCGATGTCCCTGAAGACTCCACGGCCATCGGCGTGCCTGCGAAAGTACTTGTGCCAAAGGCTGGCTAGAAATACCTATACGATTGGTTTTGCGTAATGAGATTAAATGATTATATAAAACGTGCAGGGCAATCTTCTATCCCTTTACACGAGATTACTGGTGAAGAGCTGCAGCGGCTGCATAAAGAAATGACCGATATTGCCGACGACGTTATCTCCCTTGCGGATGAATTGGGTCTTTCAATCACATTGGGCGGCGGTTCAGTTCTAGGGGCTGCGAGGCACCGTGGTTTCGTTCCCTGGGACGATGACATTGATTTAAATATAACGCGCAAAGAATGGGAAGTTTTCGCTCCAGTTTTACAGGAACGATTCGAGGAAAAATACTTTATTTATGCCCCCGATTCATTTAGTGATGCGGTGATTAACGCAATTCGAATATATAAACGCGGTACGAAACTTCGCGAAATCGCACATGCTCCAAACGAGCCGAACGGTATATTTGTTGATATTTTTTTACTTGAAAACGCACCTGATAATGGCGCTATAAGACTTTGTCATGGCGTTTTATGCCAAGGTTTGCGATATATCGCTTCCTGTGTGCGACTCTATGAACAGAGAGCCTACATTGAGAGCGTGTTTGGTAAAAATGCCGAAGCAATGGCTGGATACCGTAAGCGCTTTTTTGTTGGAAGAATCTTCTCGTTTTCAAGCGCGCATTCTTGGTCGCTTCTTTCATATAAGGCAAACGGTCTCTGTAAAAGCGAGGCTTCTAGATTCCTGACGATACCTTCAGGCGGTAAGTACTACTTTGGAGAGCTGATCCGTCGAGATTCGTATTTCCCGCCCGAATATCTTCCTTTCGGCGATCATTCTTGGCCCGTCCCTCGCGATTACGACAGATATCTGACCAAATTGTACGGGGATTGGAAAGAAGTGCCTCCTGAGGACAAACGCGAGGTTCATTGTCTCATTGAGCTTGATTTTGGTGATGATGACGATGAGTAAAACGTATGCTGTTATTTTTGCAGGCGGTGTTGGATCGAGAATGAGTGGTGCTGACAAGCCGAAGCAATTCCTCGAACTCGGCGGTGAAGCGATAATCTGTCATGTGATTGACAAGTTCGAGGAAGCACCCTGCGTTGACGGGATAGTCATTGTCTGCGTCGAGGGCTGGCTCGATTACCTCAGGGATCTTTTAGCGCAAAGGGGCTACCACAAAGTGCTCGCCTCGATTCCCGGAGGTGAAACCGGACAGGAGTCTATCTTTAACGGCCTTTCCTATATAAAGAGAAATAAACTTGCCGATGAAGATACTGTCATTCTCATTCACGATGGCGTGAGACCCCTTATCGATTGCGAAACTATTATTGCTTGTGCTGAGTCTGCAAGAAATTGCGGTCCTACGGCTACTGTTGCTCCCGCCACTGAAACGATCGTGACCGTCGATGGTGGAAAAGTTGTCGGCGTCACTGACAGGGCAAAGTGCCGATTAGCGAGGGCGCCACAAGGATTCATATTTAATGAGCTGTACGGCGCACATTTGAGAGCACTCGAAGAAGGGCGACGCGACTTCATCGATTCCATTTCAATGATGAGCGAATACGGTCATGAAATTTTTGTTGTCGATGGTCCTGAAGAGAATATAAAAATAACGACGCCGCGAGACTTTCTCACGTTCAAGGGTTTCGTAGACTTAAAGGAGTATGAGCAGATATGGCGATGAGCGAGGCGCAGCGCACGGCGCATGATATCGCGGCAAATCAGGCGATGCCCTGGGGTAAGATAGATGGGTCGACTGTAGTCATTACAGGAGCGACGGGGCTGATTGGCTCACAAGTCGTTAGGACCCTTATTGAACGGACAAACAATTTCCACGGATCAATCAAACTGATTCTTCCCGTAAGAAACGTGATTAAAGCGGAGATGATGTTTGGTCGTTCAGACTCGATTTATTATGTCCCTTGGAAAATTGGTGATTCATTTTCTGATGCAGTCAAGGGCGATTATTTCATTCACGCGGCTTGTCCGACTTCGAGCACGGCTTTCCTCCACAGTCCGATTGAGGTTATCTCCGACATAGTGGATTCCGCCCATGCAGTCATAAACCTGCTTTCGACCTCTTCCTTCCGCCAATGTGTCTGTCTTTCGACTATGGAGGTATACGGATCGGTTGAGGGCCGCGTTGACGAGCGGATGAATGGGGCTTTGGACACGATGAATCCCCGGTCGAGCTATCCTGAGGCCAAGCGCCTTTCGGAATGCTTGTTCGCTTCAGCTTCTTCTGAGCTGGGAGTTCCGATTAGTGTAGTGCGCCTTGCACAGACTTTTGGCGTCGGTGTTCCTCGAGATGACGGCCGGGTGTTCGCTGAGTTCGGCCGGAGTGTCGTTTCAGGCCAGGATATCGTTTTGCTCTCTGATGGATCGAAGCGGAACTCCTATCTTTCAGTTGACGATGCTGTTACCGCCATCTTATTCCTGCTCGTCCATGGGAATAGCGGAGAGGCCTACAACGCTGCAAATCCTGCTACGTTCTGTAGCATTCTAGAGATGGCGCAGATGGTAGTTGAAGATTTTGGATTGGGCAAGAGCACTGTTGTGTTCGGGCAAGATGCCGAGAGGGCAAAGACATTCAGGCCTGGCGCGGTCCTTGATCTTGATTGTTCCAAGCTCATGAATCTTGGCTGGCAACCAAGCCATACTCTTCACGAAATGTACTCTGCCATGTTCGCGGGGTGGGCAGAGCATGAATGATGCGTTTAAAGACGACAAGCCCACCGTGCTAGTCATGATGGCCAGCTACAACGGTGAGAAGTTTATCAATGAGCAGATAGACAGTATCCTCGCGCAGAAGGACGTTCATGTGACCCTTCGTATCTGCGATGACGGATCAAATGACTCAACTCCTTCTATATGTGAATCGTATGCTTCGAAGTACGATAATGTTCTGTTTGAAGTTAACAAGGTAAATAAAGGCTTGGCTAAAAACTTCATGGATATGGTCTACGACGATAATGCGCTTGGCTTCAATTATTATGCCTTTTCAGATCAAGATGACGTCTGGCTCCCGGAAAAGCTGATACATGCTATTCGTCAGATTGAAGCGCAGGTTCATGACGAGCCTGCGCTTTACTATTCGGATATTGAGAATGTCAATTGTGACCTTAGCGGTGGCTCAAGGGAGTACTCCTCCTGGATTGGATGCAGCCAATGGTTAATTGCTGCTTTAACTGTTAATTGGGCGTCCGGCTGCACTATGGTGTTTAACTCCCAACTTAGGGAGCAGATTATCACTTATGAGCCTCGTACATATCCAAGAATCCATGATAGCTGGATTCATTTGATTGCCATGGTTTCTGGTGCTGTTGTAGCGGATTTGGGCGATGCTTATATCAAAAGACGAATTTCTGGAGACAATCAAGTTGGCCAGCGTAATTTAGAGTCAACGGAGTCATTTAAGTCTGTCGCGACACGTTGGAAGCGCATCATCAAGAAGAGCACACATTGCCAAACTCGGGTTGCGGCTTATCTACTAGATGGATACGAGAATGTCATGGGACGAGACGAAGCCAATCTTTTTAGGACGTATGCGAAGATGCCAACGTCGTTGTATTTGCGCATAAAAATCGGGATGAAGCTTCTCCATTGCCCCTTCCCAACGCGAAGTATGGCTCGCGCCTTTGCAATAAAAGCCGTTTTGAACAGGCTGTAGGTAATATGGCTGAGTCTATTATTCTGTTCTTACTTGTCGCTATTGTCACTTTCTTCGTCTATTATTTTAATGATGGCGACTTATTATGCCCTTCTTCCCTTGCGTGCTTCGCTTTTTTGTTATGCACTGGTGCGTCGATTTATGATTGTTGGGCATGGAACACCGGGATTAACCTTGTGACCGTGCTTGCAGTTTGCGTTGGCCTTATAAGCTTCGTAGGCCCGGCAACATTGGCATGCGACCATCGACAAAGAAAAACTGTTAATTTAAATACTCAGTCGCAGAAATGGTCCCTGCATATTGATGTCCCAAATAATGTAACAGCTATCATTTGTCTTTTCGGCGCCGTTATTTCTTACCTCTATATCCATGCCATCGTTGACAGCGTCGGAATGAGGAGTTCTTGGTCGGAGACCATGCAAGCGTACAGATGGCATACTTCTTTTGATGATAATTTCAGCTCTGGAATATCAACGCCGATCAACTATGGCTTCCGCCTATTTATGGCTGTTGGCTATGTGTACGTGTTCGCATTCGTGAACGAGCTTCTTGTTTCCGAGGAGAAACGATGGGCGTATTTAGTTCCACCCGTTATATATTGCTTAGCCTCGCTGGGGCAGTCTTCTCGCGGTCAGATTATCGTTATGCTGTTTGCCGGCGTCATCATGTTCTGGATTCTTCGAAATTGCGTGAGTGTCAATGCGATACGCATTAATTTCGGTGCGGTGATGCTCATTCTTGCGGCTGTGGTTTTCGGTCTCGCTATTTTTGTTTTCGGCGCAGACGCCGTGGGTAGGGTGACCGTCAAGACTCCCTTTGATTCTCTCATGACTTATTTGGGTGGGTCGATAATCGGACTAGACCAATTTATTGCCAAGCCGGAGTTATCCACTGCCCCAGCCGATCTGTTCGGCTCTGAAACGTTTCAAGGTCTCTGGCTATTTTTAGGCAAGACATTCGGAATTTCCGATTGGACTTACACATTCCAGCTTGAGTACAGGTTTGTCAATAATGTCAACATTGGCAACCTTTACACAGCTTTCCGTTATTACCTTCATGATTTCGGTCCAATTGGGATGTGCATTGTTTTGGCCTTTCAGGGCTTGTTATTTGGTTCTATGTACAATGTTTTACGTAACTCTGGCGTGAAGATTTCCGTTCGTTGGCGGATCATTCTGCTGTTGATTTATTCTTGGGTCGGCATTTCGGTGGCATATCTTCCGATTGCAGACTTTCTTTTCCATCAATACATGAATCCAACATCTCTCTTAACTGTCATCTTCATGGCAGTTTCGGTGCTCTTTCTAATGAGATTTGCTCGTACCGAGGAAAGTTCTGGCCTGAAAGGCGATATGTAGGCAGCTAGTAATGAGACCTCTCATTACTAGCTGGTTTCTTTGGGGGTTTTATTAACGGATGAACTATAAGAAGCTTGTGACGAATGCACTCGTTGCCTTTTCCGCACAGGGTATTTCTCTTGTTGTAAGTTTTGTTATGTCCCTACTCGTCCCCAAAGTTCTTGGGGTAACAAGCTATGGATATTGGCAACTGTTTATTTTCTATGCTGGATATTCAGGGTTTTTCCACTTTGGTCTGAACGACGGCGTTTATCTAGTTGAGGGTGGAAAAACGAGAAATGAAATTAATAAAGTAGCCATCAATTCCCAGTTTAGGGTTGCAGTGTTGCTGCAAGTTTTAGTCGGAATCGCATTCTGCATATTATCTATAATGATTACGCCCGAAGAGGAGAGGGCTTTCGTAATCTATGCCTTTTCACTGTATACCGTAATATCAAATCTTCAACTATATCTTGGCTATGTTTTTCAAGCTATGAATGAGACTAGGCTCTTTTCGTTTTCGACCATGCTCGATCGACTTGTTTTCTTGGTTCCGCTTATTATCTTTGTCGTCCTTCGTCTTTCGGATTTCAGACCTTACATCATTCTCTACTGTTTATCGCGGTTTTGCGCATTAGTGTACTGTTGCTGGCATAGCAGAGAATTTTTTAAAGCCGGAGTACTTGATCTCAAGAATTCGATAAGGCTTGCCGCCTCGAGCATCAAAATCGGCTTTGGCCTTATGCTGGCTAATGTTGCCAACATACTCATTTTAGGAATTGCTAGGGCTTTGGTTGATTGTGCTTGGGGAATCGAGGCTTTCGGAAACGTTTCTTTTTCTCTTTCCATCGTCAATTTTTTCACTTCATTTGTTTCTCAAGCAAGTATGGTTCTCTTTCCTGCGTTAAGGCAGGGATCGGAAGATGAGAGGCGCTCTTTCTATCAGGGAATTAGAGACGCGATGGAGGTGTTTTTCCCAGCAATCTACTTGTTCTATTTCCCAATGGTGATGCTCCTTTCTATCTGGCTTCCGCAATACGCTGCGAGTATGGGCTATTTCGCACTTCTCTTGCCGATCTGCGTTTTCAATACCAAGATGGATATTTGCTGCACAACGTATTTCAAGGTCTTGCGCAAAGAGAAACTTCTCCTTGCGGTGAATCTGACAACGGTTGTGGGAAGTGCCATTTTCTCATTGATAGGCGTTTATTGCTTCGGGTCAATCGAAGCGGTTCTGATTGGCGCGGTTGCGTGCATTGTTTTAAGGTCATTCTGTTCGGAGCGTTATTTGAATAAGTGCTTACATGCCTTCCCGACACATAATCCCCTACAGGAGGTTGTTTTAACAATCGTATTCATTTCTTTTACCTTGTGGGCTCCAGTGCATATTGCGATTTTCGGTTACCTGCTTCTTTACTCTTGTTTCCTAATTCTCAATAGGGATGTAGTTCATAGCTCGTTTAGACGTCTTAAGGCGGTTTTCGGCCGTCGATAGACCGAATAAAACTATGACCTTTTAGTTTTAATGAATAGAGGAGATAGATAACTTTGAAAGGCATCATCCTCGCCGGCGGGTCCGGCACGCGCCTGTACCCGCTCACGCTCGTGACCTCCAAGCAGCTGCTGCCGGTCTACGACAAGCCCATGATCTACTACCCGCTGTCCACCCTCATGCTGGCGGGCATCCGGGACATCCTGGTCATCTCCACGCCGACCGACCTGCCCAACTTCGAGCGCCTGCTCGGGGACGGCTCGCGCTACGGCGTGAACCTGTCCTACGCCGAGCAGCCGAGCCCGGACGGCCTGGCGCAGGCCTTCACCATCGGCGAGGACTTCATCGCCGGCGAGCCGTGCGCGCTGGTGCTCGGCGACAACATCTTCTACGGCAACGGCCTCAGCCGCCACCTGACGCGCGCCGTCCAGAACGCCGAGTCGGGCAGGGCCACGGTCTTCGGCTACCACGTGGACGACCCCGAGCGCTTCGGCGTCGTGGAGTTCGATGCGCAGGGCCGTGCCGTCTCCATCGAGGAGAAGCCCGAGTGCCCCAAGAGCTCCTACGCCGTCACCGGCCTGTACTTCTACCCGGGCGACGTGGCCGCCAAGGCGCACAAGGTGAAGCCGTCGGCCCGCGGAGAGCTTGAGATCACCGACCTCAACCGGATGTACCTGGGGGAGGGGACGCTGTCCGTCGTCACCCTCGGCCGCGGCTACGCGTGGCTGGACACCGGCACCATGGAGAGCCTGCACGAGGCCGCGGAGTTCGTCCGCGCCGTGGAGCACTCCCAGGACCTTCCCGTGTCCGTGCCCGAGGAGATCGCCTGGGAGAACGGCTGGATCACCACCGAGGGGCTCAAGCAGGCCGCCGAGGCCTACGGCAAGTCGGTCTACGGGCAGCACCTCAAGAAGGTCGCCGCCGGCGAGATCGTCAACAGCCCGCGCGAGTACTAGGAGGAACCCCTCATGTCCGAGATCTTCGAACCCAAGAACATCATCGTCACGGGCGGCTGCGGCTTCATCGGCAGCAACTTCGTGCACTACGTGGTGGACAGCCACCCCGACGTTCACGTCACCGTCCTGGACAAGCTGACCTATGCCGGCAACCCCGAGAACATCGCGGGCCTGCCCGAGGATAGGGTCGAGCTCGTCGTCGGCGACATCTGCGATGCTGAGCTCCTCGATAAGATTGTCCCGGGCCACGACGCGATCGTCCACTACGCCGCCGAGAGCCACAACGACAACTCCATCGCCGACCCGGAGCCCTTCCTGCGCACCAACGTCGAGGGCACCTTCCGCCTGCTGGAGGCCGTGAGGAAGTACGGCGTCCGCTACCACCACGTCTCCACCGACGAGGTCTACGGCGACCTGGCGC
>CAUHHB010000009.1:0-107625 GCA_959606035.1 uncultured Collinsella sp. | reverse complement strand
GCCCGCCGAACCAGGTTAGGCAGCCGGGCAGATCTTCTTGAAGAGCTCGATGACGTCGTCGAGCGTCGCCTCGCGCGGGTTGCCCGGGAAGCAGGCGTCAGCCATGGCGTCCTTGGCCAGGACCTCGATCTCGTCGGCCTTCATGGCCTCGCAGACATGCGGGATGTTCACGTCGGCGGAGAGCTGCTTGACGGCGGCGATAGCGGCGTCGGCAGCCTCGTCGGTGCTCATGCCCGTGGTGTCAACACCCATGGCAACGGCAACCTTGGCCAGGCGCTCAGCGCAAACCGGCTTGTTGAACTCCATGGCAATCGGCAGCAGCATGGCGCAAGCGACGCCGTGCGGGGTGTCGTAGTGAGCGGACAGGGTGTGAGCCATGGCATGGTCGATGCCCAGGCCAACGTTGGAGAAGCCCATGCCGGCGACATACTGGCCAAGGGCCATGCCCTCGCGGCCGGAGCCGGGCTGGCCGGACTTGGCCTCGGCGACGGAGTCACGCAGGTTCTCGCTGATCAGCTTAATAGCCTCAAAGTGGAACATGTCGGAGAGCTCCCAAGCGCCCTTGGTGGTGTAGCCCTCGATGGCGTGGGTCAGAGCGTCCATGCCGGTAGAGGCGGTCAGGCCGGCGGGCATGGAAGCCATCATATCGGGGTCGACGACGGCGACCTCGGGGGCGTCGTTGGTGTCGACGCACACGAACTTGCGGACCTTCTCGGGGTCGGTGATGACGTAGTTGATGGTCACCTCGGCGGCGGTACCGGCGGTCGTCGGCACAGCGATGGTGAACACGGCGTGGTTCTTAGTGGGAGCAACACCCTCGAGGCTGCGGACATCGGCGAACTCGGGGTTGTTGATGATGATGCCGATGGCCTTGGCGGTATCCATGGAGGAGCCGCCACCGATGGTCACGATAGCGTCAGCCTCGGCGGCCTTGAAAGCCTCGACGCCGTCCTTGACGTTCTGGATAGTGGGGTTGGGCTTGATCTCGGAGTAGAGGCTCCAAGCAATACCGGCGGCGTCGAGCTCGTCGGTCACCTTAGCGGTAACGCCAAACTTGACCAGATCGGGGTCGGAGCAGACGAAGATCTTCTTGTAGCCGCGACGCTGGAGCTCGCCGGGGATCTCCTTGATGGCGCCGGAACCATGATAAGAAATGGTGTTGAGAACGAAACGATTAGCCATTGATAGCCTCCCATCGTGTGCGGGGCACCCATTACGCCCCGCGCTGCAAGTTCCATCCTAACGCTTTTGAAACAAAAAACGCGTGAGAACGTCAAAAGTGTTAAAGCGTTTCAACATAATAACGGAGCCCCAGTCCTTCCCTCCCGACAGCAGCGAAGGCTAGATTATAGGAGCAATCGCCCAAAGAATACGACCAACTCAGTCTATAAATTGTTTCTGTTTTAGCAATATATGTTTGACAATACGTTTATAAAAGGATACTTTATAGTAAATAAAATGCATGCAGCAAATAGCGTCATTCATTTTGTTAGAAATTGCCCATGCGGTTATTGCAGCTGCATGTACCGCAACGTACAGCGCAATTCTCCGCACGAAGTAGAAGACGGTTCCAATTCGATCGAGGCGATGACGCGTGATGGCTACTGGTCCTAAATCGAGCAAGACGGCTACAAACGAATATCGAATCTCAATTGAAGGTAACCCTTATCCGCATGCTCTGGCTCTCGTCAACCCAGCGGGAGACAACCTCAACATCAAAAGACATGGGTTCACGGGTCCACTAGGACAGCTATCGAGTCTTAAATATACCGTTTATGACGATGCGAATGAAAAACTCTTCACTGTCGTCGACGGTGGCTTTAGCAACATGCCCAGGGTTGCGCTCATCATCGAACACAAGGAAGTTGCGGTGTTCGATTATGGTCTAAACAGACTTGAGATGAAGTGCGTAACGAACATACCGAATTACGCAATAAAAGGTAACTTCCTATTTGGAGATTACGATATATTCAGCCAACAGGAAGTGAAGCTATCTTCAGTTATCGTCCTTCAATGTGATAAACAATCGTGCTTTAGCATACAGGTTTTGGATAAAGCCGAATTAGCCGCCGCAATTGGAATACCTACAGCCATTGCCCTTCTTAGGGCTCGGATTGAAGAGCATCTCGAATAAATCGCAAAAAGCAGTTCGTAACAACATTCAGGAGCTAGATAGTTTTTCTGGCTCCTGAATGTTGTTACGAACATGCACCTTAGCGCTTAAGACTCGTGGTCTGCCAGTCAGCTACGATGCGGGCCCATTTCCTGTGCAAGTCGCGTTCGCGATCGATAAACATGATGGCAAACGCGATAAACAGCAGCATGCTCGCCACCGCAATGGCGTGCAGCCCCATGCGCTCGATGCACCAGTTGCCCAGCACGGCGCCAAACACAAAGGTGAAGATCACGCCAAAGTACAGCAGGCCGTTTTCCAAAAAGCCGCGCTTGTGGGTGATGATGTAATCGTCCACGTTTTGCAGTGCGTTGCGCAAGTTGCCGATGCACATGGTCGTAGCGATGCCGTGACCGTGGATCTTGCGGAAGCTCTCGACCTGCATGCCGCAGGCAAACGAGGTGAGGCAGTTGGCGAGCAGGTTGAAATTGCCGCCCGGGATAAAGCTCACGCCCAGCAAGATGACGGCTTCAAAGAACACCGTCACTTGGCGCCAGTGAATCACGCTGCCAAACCGTTCGTGTACCAGGTCGGCAAGCATAATGCCCACGGCAAACGACACCACAGGGAAGAAGTAGCGCCCCGCAAGTGCCCAATTGCCCTCCGAGATGCTCACGCCCACAAGCAGGATGTTGCCCGTCTGCGCGTTTGCGAAAACATGGTCGCGCCCAATGTACGAATACACATCCATAAAGCCGCCGGCGAGCGCCAGGATAATGCCCAGTTCGATGGACTCCGATATCTGTTTGGCACGCTGCATCGTCGTGCATCCTCCTTGTTGACGACCCTCTCGTGCGTTGGCGGAAACATAGCCGCCGTTCATACTGTAACCCATTGACAACATGGCGTGCGCGCGAGACGGCTCCTTCGACACGGGGATACACAGTCTGGAAACAAACGGCACCCGCATCGACGCGCCGATCCGCCAGCTCATGTACTCCACCAGTCTTTTTAGCCCCGTCCCAAAAAGACTGGTTACAATTACGTGCAGCATACTAACAACGGGAGGAATCGTGGCAAAAAAGCCCCAGGACGCTCAGCACAACCAGCACGGCAAGCATGCCCAGCGCGGCCAGCAGCAAAAGCGTGGCGGCAAGGCCCAGGGTGGCCACGCCACTCATGCCCAGGCAGCGCCCTCACGCCCCTGGCGTCCGGGCCGCGACAAGTTCCTCCCCGTCAGCCGCGCCGACATGGATGCGCGCGGCTGGGACCAGTGCGACTTTGTCTACATTTGCGGCGACGCCTACGTGGACCACCCTAGCTTTGGTATGGCCATCGTCAGCCGCGTACTCGACGCGCACGGCTACAAAGTGGGCATCATCTGCCAGCCCGACTGGACCGACCCCGCCAGCATCACGGTGCTCGGCGAGCCGCGCCTGGGCTTTCTCGTCAGTGCCGGCAACATGGACTCCATGGTCAACCACTATTCGGTGACCAAGCACCGCCGCCACACCGACGCCTATACCCCCGGTGGCGAGGAGGGGCACCGCCCCAATCGTGCCGTCACGGTCTACGGCAACCTCATCCGCCAGACGTTCAAGGACGCCCCCATCATCATCGGCGGCATCGAGGCGAGTCTGCGCCGCCTGGCCCACTACGACTACTGGCAGGATAAGCTCAAGCGCTCGGTGCTGCTCGATTCGGGCGCCGACATCCTCATCTACGGCATGGGCGAGCACGCGATCGTCGAGATCGCCGATGCGCTCGACGCGGGCCTGCCCATCGATCAGATCACCTATATCAACGGCACCGTCTACCGCACCAGCTCGCTCGACGAGGTCTACGACTACGACCTGCTGCCCAGCTGGGACGACCTTGCCGCCGATAAGCTCAACTACGCGCGCAGCTTTAACGTGCAGCAGCAGAACATGGACCCCATCACCGGGCATCGCCTGGTAGAACCCTACCCCAACAGCGTCTATGTGGTGCAGAACCCGCCGTCCGCGACGCTTACCACCGACGAGATGGACGAGGTGGCCGAACTCCCCTACGCACGCGATTGGCATCCCGATTACGACGCAGCGGGCGGCGTGCCGGCTTTTGCCGAGATCAAGTTTTCAATCAGCTCCAACCGCGGGTGCTTTGGTGAGTGCTCGTTTTGCGCGCTGACCTTCCACCAGGGCCGCGTGCTGCAGATGCGCAGCCACGACTCGATCATGCGCGAGGCCGAGCTGCTCACACACGACCCCGAGTTTAAGGGCTACATCAACGATGTGGGCGGACCGACGGCCAACTTTAGCCGCCCGGCCTGCGACAAGCAGCTCAAACATGGCGTGTGCAAGAACAAGCGCTGCCTATGGCCGAGCGTGTGTAAGAACATGGTGGTCGACGAGAGCGGCTACACGCAGCTGCTGCGCGACCTGCGCCAGCTGCCGGGCGTCAAGAAGGTCTTCGTCCGCAGCGGCATCCGTTTTGACTACACCATGGCTGATGCCTCGGACGAGTTTTTGCGCGAGCTGCTGGAGCACCATGTCTCGGGCCAGCTACGCGTGGCGCCCGAGCATGTGAGCGACGCGGTGCTCTCCGTGATGGGCAAGCCGAGCCGCGCCGTCTACGACGCGTTCTGTCGCAAATTTGAGCGCTTGAACCGTGAATACGGACTCAAGCAGTACGTGGTTCCGTACCTGATCTCGAGCCACCCCGGCTCGACGATGAAGGAAGCGGTGGAGCTTGCCGAGGCTGTGCGCGACATGGGCTACATGCCCGAGCAGGTGCAGGACTTCTACCCCACCCCGTCCACCATGTCGACCTGCATGTACTACACCGGCGTGGACCCGCGCACCATGGAGCCGATCTATGTAGCGCGCGACCCGCACGAGAAGGCCATGCAGCGCGCGCTCATCCAGTATCGCAAGCCCGAGAACTACAAGCTCGTGCGCGAGGCGCTGGAAAAAGCCGGGCGTCGTGACCTGATCGGCTACACCAAGCATTGCCTGATCCGTCCCGTACCGCCGCGCCCGGGCGAGACGTCTGCTGGCGGTGGGCATGGCACCGGCAAGAAGGGCGGCAAGCCGCACGGTGACGCCGGCGCTGGCAAGGGGCCTAAGGGCAGCAAGGGTCACGGCGGCATGTCGCGCGCGCAGAACACCGCAGGCCGCAACCGCGCAGCTCAGGGGCGTCAGGGTGCCAACGGAGGCGGTCGCCGCAACTAGCGAAGTGGTGCACTCGCTGCGTCCATCCCACACGCTTGGCGCAGCGAGCGCATTGCCTCCACCAGGATCACGCCGGCGATCGCGACCGTGATTATCACGTCGAGCGGCGTGTTCACAAACCACAGCAGGCCCATGAGGTACGACCCGGCGTTAAAGGCAAAGTGCAGCAGAATCGTGTAGCGGAGCTTTCCGGTGGTCACGAGCACCCAGCCAAAGACCAGACCGGCGGCGCCGGCGTAGCAGCCCTGCACCCAGTTCATATGCATAAAGCCAAAGACCGCCGCCTGCAGCACAATTGCCGCGGCGATACCCCACGTGCTCGGGGCCGCCCAAGGCACCATGGCGCCGTCCTGCGCACCCGCACGACGCCGGCGCTTCCAGAGCGGACGGCACTGCGGGTTAAATGCTCGGAGCGAAAACTCAAAAATGATGCCGCGCACCAGCAACTCCTCGCAAAACGGAGCGCCGAGCACCGTGGTCAGGACGGCCAGGTAGCTCGTGTCGCCCATGCCTGTTTCCTCGACAAGTTCACTGTAGTCGGCCGCGACCTCGGGCAACAGCGACAGCACGGCGTCGGTCACGTAGCCAACGACCACCTGCAGGGCAAGGCCGATCACGATAACGCAGGCGATGCGCCTCCATGCTTTGCCTGCTCCCCCGCCAAGCGGGCGCTCGCCCTGCCAGCGCGTCATAAACGAGCGCGGCCACAGATAACGCCACCACAGCAGCGCCATCAAAAACGACGCCATCTGCGCGGCAGCCTGAAGCAATTGAATATCGAGGTCGTCAATCGAAAAGCCCATGAAAACCGATGCGACGCCCAGAGCGGAGAACAAAACCACGCTCAGAGCGATATCGGCAGCGACGACGCCAAAACAGGCAAGCGCCCAAACCAGCGCATTGAGCATGCCAACCTCCTCCCGACGGGTAGTCATATAAGAACGTCCCCAACGACTAGTCATTGGGGACGTTCTTCAACGACCAGCCGTTGGGGACAGTCTTTGCCAAAGGCCCCGTTGGGCGAGATGTCGAACGGGAAGGTGCCGCAGCGATTGAACGCGGCGATAAACATGCGGATGGCGTTGGACGGCGTGGTGCCCACGAGCTGGGTTGCCGCCGCGAAGGCTGCCTTCTCCTCGGGCAAGACCTTCGCGACAACCGGGGTCATGTGTTCTGCCATGGCGCTTCCTTTTTGAAACGACGGTGGTGCGGATAGATGCGGGCCACGCGGCTGGGCGACGGGCTGTGAAGGCAACCCGATTGGCCCGCATCCGGAGTTTGTTTCTGCGGCGTTGGTATTACTTGGTATTTCTAAGTATTACCCCACAGATAGAATACCACACCCGACCCCATGGGGACGGAGGAAAACGGATCATTTTGTTGCTGAGTTAGTATTTAGAGCGTGATGATGTCCGAGATATTGAGGACCTGAGCGTCGACGGCATCGTGCGTAGCAAGCAACAGCATGCGACCGTCGAGCAAGTCGAGCACGACCTCGGCGCATGCGTCGCGCGCAGCGGTATCTAGACCGGTAAAGGGCTCGTCCAGAATCACCGCGTCGCCTGGGCACAGCAGGGCTCGGGCGATCTCGACGCGACGACGTTGCCCACCCGAGAGCTCGGCCACGCGAGCATGCAAATCGACCCCCGGCACCAACAGGCGCAGCAGGGCCGCGGCACCCGAGGCGTCCACGCGCGCGTCGGCGCACACCAGCACGTTTTCCAAAGCCGAAACGTCCTCAACCAAGCGCACGTCCTGAAACACCATGGAGCACGGCGCGCACTCCCCCGCAGCCAGCGCAAGCAACGTCGACTTGCCCACACCCGAGGCGCCCATCACGCAGGCGCGCCCACCGGCGGGCACACGGAGTGTCAGTCCATCGAGCGCCGGAGCCCAGGGCGCCCGCTCGCCCACGGCGAGCGCAAGCTCCGCCGCAGCGCCGCCCCCGGCAGCCCTCGCACGCCCGCGAGCGCCGCGCCCATGCGCACGCACGGCCACGCGCCACGCCACGGGTCCCGAAACCCGCAGCAGCCACACCAGCACGCGCTCACACGCCCACGAGGCGGCAACGACCAGCACGGTCCACGCCAGCAGATCAGCCGTCTCGATCAAAAGCTTCGCCTGATAGATGCGCTCACCCACGGTGCCCACCGCCATGCCGATGAGCTCGGCTGCCACGCCGGCCTTCCAGCTCATGCCAATCACGGCACGCGCACACGAAAGCACAAACGGCAGGACTTCGCGCCAGGTATGGGCGCAAAACAGTCGCCAGCCGCGCACGCCATGCAGACGGAACATCTGCTCCAGCGGTTTATTCACCTGTGCCAAGCCCTCGGCCAGCGAAAAATACACGCCCGGCAGCGCCATCAAAAAGACTGCCGCGATGCTCACGCGCGCCGACCCCAGCCAGATTAGCAACAGGACCACCACGCAGGCGACCGGTGTCGCCTTTACAAACGACAGCGCCGGAGCCACCAGGTGCGCAAACGCCCGCGAACGTGACGAAATCCCGGCAAGCACACCAACACACACCGCGGCAAGCGCCAGCCCGCCCAGTATCCGCGCGCCCGAGCCCGCCAAAATCGCCCAGGTACCGCCATCGCACACCAGGCGCAGAAGCGCCAAGGCAACAGCACCCGGCCCCGGCAAGATCAGCGGCTGCGCCACCAGCGACGCCGCAAAGATCCACACGGCAAGCCAAAAGGCGGCGACGGCACCCACTGCCGCCACCGCCTTCGCACGCTCAGTCATGTGTCGAGCAAACGCACGCACGGGCTACTCCATGTAGTAAAAATCGTCAGCCGGGAGCTTACCGCCCACGGCACTCGCGTCCGCATCGGCCAGCACCTGCAGGTACCCACCGAGCGCCGCCTTCATATCTTTCCCCGTCTGGCACACGAGCATGCACCCGGGAATCGCCTTTTCGGCAATCGAGGCGTTATCGACGATACCCGCATCGACCACCGCCTGAGCCCAGTCCGCCGGTGCCGTGTTTACGGCCTCAACGCTCGCCGCATGGCAGCTTAAGAACTCCGCCACAGCCTCGGGATGCTCCTCGGCAAAGGCACGGCGCACCACGGTCACGCCCGTCAGCAAACGGGAGCCCGTGTCACCCGCGAGCTCGTCCCACACATCGGTCAGGCTCACCGGTGCCGACAGCTTGCCCTCGCTCTTGGCGATGGCAGCGGTCTTGAATGGCTCCGGTAGCACGCCCACGGCGGACGGGTCGGCAAGCAGGGCCGACAGCACCTCGGCGGGTTCGCTCTTAAACTCAAGCGCCACCTGGCCAGTCAGACCTGCGCGCTCCAGCAGATAGTTCATGACGTACTCCGGCGTGGTGCCCTTGCCCGTCATATAGACGGTGCGACCCGCCAGGTCGGCAAACGAGGTCACGCCCGCGTCGCCCGTCACCACGCTCAGCACGCCGAGCGTATTGATGTCGATGACCTGCACCGCGCCCTCGGTCTTGTTGTAGAGCACGCTCGCCACGTTGGCGGGCACCAGGGCAATATCGACATCGCCCTGAATGACCTTGGGCACGATCTCGTCGGCAGCGGCGCTGATCGCAAAGTCGAACTCGTTATCCGTCTCGCCACGCGCCGCCTGGTCCATAAACTGCACCAGACCGATCGACGTCGGCCCCTTGAGCGAGGCGACGTGCACCTCGACCGACTCGGCGGCAGCGCCGCTCGGCGCAGACCCGGCAGAGCCCGCAGAGGAGCCCGCCCCCGCAGCCCCGCCGCTGCAGCCAGCCAACGCAAGCGACAGCACGCCCGCGGCAAGCGCCGAGGCAAACCCTCGGCGCGAAAGCTCAAATTCAAACGCGCGCATCGTTAGCACATCCCTTCGTTAGGCATCGTCCAGGCGTGGTGGTCAGCGTGCAACAGCTCCTCGGCCAGCGGCGAGAGCGGCGCACCCAAAAACTCGCGGTAGCACGCCCGAACATCGGGGTTCTCGTGCGAGAAGCGAATGTCGGCCGCCGCATCGAGGCCCCAGAGCACCTGGCCGCGCTCTTCCGCCAGCTCGCAGCCGTCATGGATGGGCTGACCACCGCCACCGACGCAACCGCCCGGACACGCCATGACCTCGACGAAGTCGTAGCTCACACGGCCGTCGCGAATCGCGTCAAGCAGACGTGCCGCGTTGCCCAATCCGTGTGCCACGGCGACACGCACTTTGGTGCCATCGATATCGGCAACGGCCTCCTTCCAGCCATCGAGCCCGCGCACGTCGGTAAAGAAATCTGCATTGGGGTTCTTACCCGTCACCAGGTAATACGCCGAGCGCACGGCGGCCTCCATCACGCCGCCCGTGGCGCCAAAAATCACGCCCGCGCCCGTGCCAAAGCCCAGCGGCGTATCGAGCGGCTCCTCGACCAGTGTGTCGACGCTCACGTGGCTCGCGCGGATCATGCGTACCATCTCGCGCACCGTCAGTGCAACGTCCACGTCGGGCGCACCGTCCTCGCCCACCATGCTCGGCAGCGCGCACTCGGCCTTTTTGGCCGTGCACGGCATCACGGACACCACAAACAGGCGCTCGGGCTCCACGCCCAGCACCTTGGCGTAGTAGGTCTTGGCGATGGCGCCGAACATCTGCTGCGGCGACTTTGACGTGGACAGGCTGTCGACAAACTCGGGGTAACGTGCCTTCACAAAGCGCACCCAGCCCGGGCAGCAGCTCGTGAACATGGGCCAGCCGCGGCTATCGCCCTCGCCCTTGGCGGCGGCGCCCAGGCGCTCGATCAGCTCGGAGCCCTCCTCCATAATGGTGAGGTCGGCCGAGAAATCGGTGTCGAACACGTACTCAAAGCCCACGCGGCGCAGCGCGCAGGCCAGGCGCTCAACGGTGGCATCCTCGCGCGGAATACCGAGCTCCTCACCCCAGGCGGTGCGCACGGCCGGCGCTATCTGCACCAGCACGATCTTATCGGGATCGGCGAGAGCATCAAACACGGTCTCGGTGTCGTCGCGCTCGCGCAGCGCGCCCGTCGGGCAATGCGTGATGCACTGGCCGCATGCGACACAATCAGTCTTGCCGATGGGCGCGCGCCCGCGGGTACCCACGGCGGTGTGCGTGGCTCGGCTGGTCAGGTCCCAAATCCCTAGGCCTTGCACGTTCTCGCACACCTTGATGCAGCGCATGCATTTAATGCACTTGTCGTTTTCGCGGATGATGGGGAAATCGAAGTCCCAGCCCTCGCCCGCCAAATGCCTTTGATACGGCAGATAGAAAATGCCCAGGTCGTTGGCGATGGTCTGCAGGTTGCAGTTACCGCTGCGCACGCAGCTCGTACAGCGCGAGTCGTGCTGGGACAGCAGCAGCTGCACGTTGGTGCGACGCGCCTCGCGGGCCTTGGGGCTGTTGGTGTGGACCACCATGCCGTCGAGTACGTAGTTGTTGCAGGCGGCAACCAGCTGGTCGCAGCCCTCAACCTCGACCACGCACACACGGCAGCCGCCGATCTCGTTCAGATCGCGCAGATAGCACAGGGTGGGAATCTGGATGCCGACGGACTTGGCCGCATCCAGGATCGTGGTGTGCTCGGGCACCACGACCTCGCAGTTATCGATCGTGAGCTTGACCATGTTGAGTGCTCCGCTTTCGGTGTTGTCGCTGACAGTGGTTTTGTTGGGCTCTACCATTCCAGGTTCCTCCCTCCGCGGAACGCGCCAAAGCCAAAGTGGTCGCAACGCAGGCAGCGGCTTGCCTCCTGGCGTGCCTCTTCCTCGGTAAGGCCCTGCTCGACCAGATTCCAATCGCGGATGCGCTCGCCGGCCTCGCGCTCGCCCAGCTCGCAGCGGCCGCACTCGTGCTTGCCCTTAAACTGCACGGTCGGCAGCTCAACGTCGAGCTTGATCTTGTGGTCGAAGCCCAGGTAGCGGTCGATATTTGCCGAAGCAACGCGGCCGGCGTTGATGGCCCGGATGACGGTGGCGGGACCGGTCTGGCAGTCGCCGCCGCTAAAGAGGCCGTCGAAGTTGGGCACGGCGCCATCCGAATCGGTGACGACGCGACCCCACTTGCAGACGATGCCCATGTCCTCAAACGGCTTGGAATCGATGTCCTGGCCAATGGCCACGAACACGCGCTCGCAGGGAATGACGCGCTCGGGCGTCGCGGCGGCACGCGGGGCCGGACGACCGCGACGGGGCTCGCCGATAATCTGCGGCTGCACGCGCAGGCCGCTCACGCGACCGTCCTCGCCCGTCTCGATGGCGAGCGGCGCCGTCAGCTCCAGAACCTCGCAGCCCTCGGCCTGGGCACCGGCAATCTCGGCGTCCTGAGCCGTCATATCGCAGATGCGGCGGCGGTAGACAATGCTCACCTTTTCGGCACCGCAGCGCACGGCAGAGCGCGCCACGTCCATGGCCACGTTGCCGCCGCCGATGACGCACACGCGCTGGCCGCTCAGGTCGGGCAGCTCGTCGTCACCGATGGCGCGCAGCATCTTGACGGCCGACTCCACGCCGAGCGCCTCTTCGCCCGGAAGGCCGAGCTTCTTATCGCTGTGGGCGCCAATGGCGAGGTAGACGGCATCGAACTCGTCGCGCAGGCGGGCAAGCTCCTCGCCGTTGACGGAGTGGTCGAGTTCCACGTCGATGCCGGCGCTCAAGATCCAGTCGATCTCGGCCTGCAGGCGCTCGCGCGGCAGACGGTAGCTGGGAATGCCGTAGCGCAGCATGCCGCCCAGGTGGTGGCGCTGCTCAAAGATGGTCACCTTATGGCCCATCACGGCCAGGTAGTAGGCACAGGAAAGGCCGGCCGGGCCGCCGCCGATCACGGCGACGCGCTTGCCGGTGTTGTCCACTACATGGGGCTTGTGGTCGTTGAGGTCACTGTGCTCGACGGCAAAACGCTTGAGGGCGAGGATGTTCATGGGGTCGTCGACCATGCCACGGCGGCAGTGCATCTCGCAGGGATGCTCGCACACCAGGCCGCAGACGAGCGGCAGCGGATTGTTCTTGCGGATGACCTTGACGGCGTCGGCATAGCGGCCGGCCTCGACCAGCGAAATGTACCCGGGAATGTCGACGTGCGCCGGGCAGCCCGAAACGCACGGGACGCGGGCCTCGCGGTCAAAGCCGCAGGAGTGCTCGCGGATGTGATGCTCAAAATCGTCGCGGAAGCCGCGAATGGCCGTGAGTGCCATGGCGCCAGCTTCGTAGCCGATGGCGCAGTCGCTCGAAAGGTAGATGGTGCGGGCCGTGCGCTCAATCAAGTTGAGCGTGGACTCGTCGGCGCGCCCTTCGAGCACATCGGCGAGCAGGTCGCTCAGCGCGCTCAGGCCCACACGGCAGGGTGTGCACTTGCCGCAGCTCTGGGTGGAGCACAGGTTAACGAGCGCTGCCGTAAACTCAACGGGACACGGGGCGAGCGAACTCACCGCCAGACGGCGTCCGAGCGCATCGTGCAGGTCGTCCATGACGGCCTGAGCGTGGCTGCGTTCCATTACGTGCAGTCGAGCCATAAGATCCCCTCTCACATGGCAGCCCGGAGGCGAGACCGAGCGAAGTTGCTACACGCACAACACTGACCTATAAAATTGTTTGGCAGCGACACGGTTCGGCAGGCGGTATGAAACGTCGTCCTTAGCGGTGAAAACGAGCATTTCCGCAGATAAATGCCATATTTGATAAAACGCGTTACCAATGACAATGCCCCGTCCACGCAATCACGTGGACGGGGCATTGCTCTAGGTATGCGGTCAGCGACCCTGTTGCTTTTACTTAAGCTCGGGCCAGTAACCCTTGTTGGCCTCGATCATGTCGTCGAGAACCTCCTTGGCGACCTTCATCGAAGGCACGGTCTTGTTGAGCGTAAAGGCCTTGAGTGCCTTCTCGTACGAACCCTCGATCGTAGCCTCGACCACGAGCTTCTCGGAGTTCAGCTGCTGCATCATGAGGCCCTGCTGGAACAGAGGAATGTTGTCGCGGCTGATGACCTCGGGGCCGTTCTTGCCAATGTAGGCAGGCAGCTCGACCATGGCGTCGTAAGGCATGTTAGGGATAGCGCCCTTGTTCTCGCAAATGACCAGGAAGCGCTGCTTGGTATCGTTCTTCAGAGCGATGGCCAGGTCGGCAATCCAGTCGCCGTGGCTGCCCGCATAGAACGTGCTCTCGTCGATCTCGCCCGTCTTCTCGTAATGGTCGATGCCGTCGAAGAGGTTCTTCTCGCGCGTTTCCTCAACCTCGTTAGCACGGGTGCGCTCGGGGTTGGAATGCTCGACGAACTCCTTCTGCTGCAGGTAGTAGTTCAGATACGTGTTGGGCAGGTACTCCGGGAAGCACTCCATGATCTCGTACTCGCCCTTCCAGACGTAGTACCAGCTGCCCTTGGTGTGGCGGTTCTGCTCGGGGTGCTCGTCGGTGGCCTCCTCAGGCTTCTTGGACATCAGCGAGCTCATGCCCTTGAGGTAGGAATCGGGCAGCAGAATCTCATGCTCCTTGATGTACTCGCGCAGCTGCGGGAGCACCTCCTCGCCCTTGTGGCGGATCGAGGTGAACCAACCAAAGTGGTTGAGACCAAAGTAATCGTACTCGACATCCTTCTTGTCGATATCGAGCGCGGCGCAAACCACGTCGATAATCGCGATCGGCATGTCGCAGATGTTGATGATGCGAGCGTTGGGACGCAGGACGCGGCAGCCCTCGGAGACGATGGCGGCAGGGTTGGAGTAGTTAAGAATCCAGTAGTCCTTCTTGGCATACTTCTCAACGTCATCGATCAGCTCGACCATGGGGAAGATGGTGCGCATGCCGTAGGCAAGGCCGCCGCAACCGCAGGTCTCCTGACCCACGCAGCCGTGGCGCAGCGGAATCTTCTCGTCCTGCTCGCGCATGGCGTAGCCGCCCACGCGCATCTGGGCAAACACGAAGCTCGCGTCGGTAAAGGCGGTCTCCTTATCGGTGGTCACCGTGAGCTTGATGTCCAGGCCGAGGTCCTCGTGCAAAATCCAGTCCACGAGCACGCCGATCTTGCGCTGGCGCTCCTCGTTGATGTCGTACAGACGAATCTCGTCAACATCGAGCTCGTCCTTGCGCAGGGCGATGGACTTGACGATGCCGGGGGTAAAGGTGGATCCGCCACCACACAGAGTAATGATCATTGTTTACTGCTCCTTCTCAATTGCGTTTTCGACCTTGTCACGCATCTCGGCAACTTTCATGCCAAAGATGATCTGGATATTGTTGCCATTGCGGTTGATGCCGCTGTTGGGCACGTGGTTGATAAGGTCCTCATTGATGAGGTCCGGGTTCTTAACGTTCACGCGGAGACGCGTAAAGCAGTTCTCGAGCTCCTCGATGTTGTCCTTGCCACCAAGACCTGCGACCAGGTCGGCAATACCTGCATCGACGCCCTCTGCGGGGGCCGCGGCAACAGCGCCCTGCTTCACCGCGACAGACGCGGCGGCCTCGCCCTCGGCAACGGACTCAGCAAGCTCGGACTCCTCCTCGCGACCAGGCGTGTGGAGGTTGAGCTTCTTAATAAGGAAGGTGAAGAGGAAGAAGTACAGAGCGGCGTTGACGACTCCAAGCACCAGCATAACCGGCCAGTTGGTCTTATCGACACCGAGGACCAGGTTGGAGACCACGATGTTGATGATGCCGCCTGCAGTCGAAGCGGGCACGGAGAGGACCTTGAGCAGGACCAGGAAGATGCCGGACAGAACCGAGTGAACGACAAAGAGCACAGGAGCGGCAAAGACAAAGAGGAAGTCCATGGGCTCGGTCACGCAGGAGAGCACAGCGGTGATGATCAGCGGGATGATAACGGCCTTGGTCTTATCCTTGTTCTGCTTGTAGGCGGTGAAGATAAAGGCGAGACCGATACCGATGTAGGGCCACAGGTTGTTGAAGGTGTAGCTGTTGAAGTAGGTGCTATCGGAGAAGGGCTGGCCCGTCATTGCCATCTCGGCGACACGGATGGGATAGGCGCCGGCGATAACCTGATCACCCAGCGTAAGGGTGCCGCCCACATCGGAGAACTGGAACGGGGTGTAGATGAGGTGGTGCAGACCGGTGGGAACGAGCAGCTTGTTGAGCATGCCGTAGATGAACAGACCGATGTTGCCCGACTCCTTAATGATGCCGGCAACGGAGGAGATGGCACCCTGAACCGGAGGCCAAACGATGCAGAAGCCAGCGCCCATGATCCAGGAGATGATGATCATGATCAGGAACGGGAAGCGAACGCCCGAGAACATCGAAAGAGCAATGGGGAACTGCTTGTTCGAGTACTTGTTGAACACGGCACCGGTGATGCAGCCCAGGATAATGCCGCCGAACACGCCGGTATCGAGCACCTGGATGCCCATAACGGTGGCCTGGCCGGTTCCGGTAAGGCCGAGCATGCCGCTCGCTTCGGCAAGAGAGCCGGTGGCGTTGAGCACGATGTTATTGGCCTGCAGG
Organism: uncultured Collinsella sp.; assembly: GCA_959606035.1. Lineage (GTDB taxonomy): Bacteria > Actinomycetota > Coriobacteriia > Coriobacteriales > Coriobacteriaceae > Collinsella. The sequence goes on along the minus strand of CAUHHB010000009.1, from coordinate 91,888 downwards.
AACAGGAAGAACGACATCAGGGCGATCAGCGAAGCATGGCCCTTGTTCTTCTTTGCCATGGCGCCGGCGATGCCCACGCAGAACAGAATCGAGAGGTTGTTGATGATAAACATCAGCGACTGATAGACAACAGCGCCCACAAGCTGGAACGGACCGGAGCCCAGCACAGGAATCACGGCGCAGATGGTCTTGTTGGTCAGAATAATGCCCACGATGAGCAGGATGCCGGCAACCGAGAGATACATCATCGGCTGAACGATCGACTTCGCGAACACCTCCAACGGCGCTTTGAAATTGAACTTCTTTTTTGCGGTCATAGCGGTACTCCCCTTCCTTTTCCGCAAATTGAGATAGGTGTGCCCTAGACAAGACCGTGAGCCTTGCCTTATATCAATCGATGTGTGGGCACGTTATGCCTAGAGACCAGGTTCTCCAAGCAGGTTAACAATGTGATATGCGAGATAACTCTTCTCGGCATCGGTAACGACAACGTTATAGGTAGACGCCAACTGGTCGGCAATTGACTCCGCGCACGAGAACGCCCTCGGATACGCCGTTTCATCGATACGGAACAGCGCGTCGCCATTGACCTGCCCCGCCGCGGGATCGAGCGCTCGCTGCGCAAAAAACTGCAGATGGCGAACGAAACGCTCGTACGGCAACGAGGTGACGTCAAGGGTCGTGGCATAGTGCTCGGAAACAATCGCGAGCACGTCGCGAACAAGCTGGACCGAAACAATCAGACGGTCAGAGCGCTGCGGCATGGTGGCGTTGACGATATGCAGCGTAATAAAACCCTGCTCTTCTTCGCTCATCTGGATGCCCATATACTCCTTGATAATCTGCAGCGCACGGCCCGCAAGCGCATACTCCTTGCGATAGAACTGCTGGATCTCGAGCAGCAACGGATTCTCGCAGGGGACGCCCTTACGCTCGCGCTCCAAAGCAAGACTGATATGGTCTGCGAGAGCAATGAGAATCTTGTCGTTGATATCAACATTGAGCTCTCGACGGAGCATCTGAACAATGTCCTCGGAAATCACGAGGTTGACGGTGGGAATGGACTCCAAAAGATGTGCCAAGCGGTCAATCGTGCGCGAATCCTGAGAAGTGCCCTCCTGCAGCGCATAGGTCTTTTCGACCGATGCCTCATCGATAGCGTCGCCGGCATGGCGGCCAAAGCAGAGGCCTCGGCCGATGACGATGAGCTCGGAGCCATCGTCCGAAGTGACCATTGCGACGTTATTGTTGAAAACTCGCTTGATAACCACGGTACCCACCACAAGAATTTACTCGGAAAGCCAGACGACAGGCTCTTTAACAGCAACAGGGCCGGAAGCATGCTCACGAAGAGTCGAGTTCTCCGAGCGCTCGCACACGATAACGAAGACCGTGGGGTCGAAGCCAGCGGCGCGAACCGCGTCGAAATCGACCTCGACGAGGGGCTGGCCCGCGTCGACATGGTCACCCTGAGCAACAAGCGCATGGAAGCCCTTGCCCTCAAGTTTAACAGTGTCGATTCCGATATGCAGCATCACCTGAGCAGAGCTGTCGTCGGACATGATGCCCAGCGCGTGCTCAGTCGGAAACAGCGCCGCGACGGTGCCGGAAACAGGAGCGCACACCGTTCCCTCTTGGGGAACCACGGCAACGCCATCGCCCACGGCACGGCTGCTAAAAGCGGGGTCATTGGTATTTTCTAGATGAACAAGCTCGCCGGAAACGGGAGCGAGGATTTCGAACTCGGAAGCTGCAGTCTTCTGCTCATCCGAACCGCCCATCAGGCGAGAAAAGAAACCCATGGTGGCATGTCCCTTCATAAATATAGCCCAACCAAAATCAAGCGAATGCATCCATAGAGACGCACCCGTTCAAAGACTTTGGTTAGGCCCACGTCCGAGGGACTCGGTAACCTTCCGCATTTCTTTTTACGCGAATTATTGTAGACAAGCCCAAAGCCGGAACAATCATTATGACCGGCGAACGGTATTTTTTCTTCGATAAACGGTATTTAGGCGGCACTTAGGGACGTTCCTTTCCCGCCGGCACCCAGGGACACTCCTTGCAGCAATTTCGCATGCGTTAGATGAAGAGCTCGCATTCCTTCCGCACGACGCAAACCTTGCTCAGCATCTGGGAAACAGCGGATAGCTCGTTGGGATCAAGCTCGCGAGCGCCTCGCGGGCATACGGCGATGCAGCGCATGCAGGAGATGCACGCCTCGTCAGCTGCTCGCTTGGGGTCGCCCTTGTCGATAGCACAAACGGGTCACGCCGCGGCGCATGCACCACAGGAGACGCATTCCTCTGTTGCCTCGGGTGCCATACGGCGACCTCCAGCTTGTTTATAAGGACGATTGCCGGGGATAGAGGGCTCGGACGCATCCTCAGCCAACAGCTTTTGCTGAATTTGTTGCGCAAACTCTGCGAGCTGCGCCGCATCCTGCGCATCCGGACGACCGGCAGCAAACTGTCGCGCAATGGAATGTTCTGCAATGGCTGCAACTGCCGCGATTACCCGGAATCCCGCATGCTTCGCAACGTCCTCCAGCTCTACGAGCGTGTCCTCAAACGCGCGGTTTCCGTAGACGCACACCAGAACGGCCCGCGCTCCGTTGCCGTGAACCATGTTCAGTCGGTCGACCGCCATGGCAGGGACTCTGCCGGCATACGCTGGCACGGAGATAACAGCCACGTCGTCCTCAGTCATCGAGACAGCGCTGAGATGTAGCCCGCTATCGGTCAGATCGACGGTAACGGTATTATTGTCCAGCGCCCCGGCCACAAGGCCAGACACCTTCCGCGTTCCACCCGTCGGACTAAACACAATTTCGAATACGCTCATCGAGGCACCCTCTCCCTACGCCCGGCAACGCGTCAAGCTGTTTTCACATTCAGACAGAGTATACGGCGCATGAGGGGGAGCTCCCCGTTTTGGTGCGCCAGGCACCCCAATGCACCCACCCTACGCTGTCTGCCTCTTCGTTTTGTATAAATTACGGTACAGATTGTATATATTTACGGGATACCGCCGTGTTCTCCTGAGGTACCCCATCCTGGCCCGTACAAAAAACGGAGTATTCTGCAACGTGACCGCGCCAGCACCGCCGCGGGTGGGCAAAACTGTAGGGCGCCGTATCATTCTAAGTCCCGACATGGCGAGAATGACGCGCCCCCTGCTCCGGAAAACGGCGAAATCTGACTCGGAACGCTCGCTAGGGATATCCGAAGGCCACCGTTGGCGACGTCGAATCATATGCAGACAACTCGAACTGCAGAATACTCCAAAAAATGCACGGCGCACCCCATAGGACCCATTGCTGCATGGCAGGAAACAAGCCCACGGCATCCTCTAGATGCATTCCCGAGGAAATCACATTTGAACTAGCGATCGGATACGGCAAACAAAAGGGCCCCGAACGTAGTTGCTCGGGGCCCTTGGTTCACCTCGCTCTAGCGGGCGATGCGTATGTTATTTGCGCTTGCCGCCGCCGTCGCCGGGGCGACGGGAGCTGCTACCGCGCTTGCCGCCACGGCTGTTGCCATAGCTGCCACGATTATCGCGACCGCCGGCACGGCCGCCGCGGGAGCCGGCCTGGTTGCCGCCACGCCCGCCACGATAGCCGCCACGACGCTCATCGCGGGTGTCGTCGTAGTTGCGCCAGTCATCGCGACGATCGCGGCTGGCACGCGGGTCGCGACGATCGCGCGACTCATTCGAACGACCGGCGCCGCTGCGGCCACCGTTGCCACGAGCGCCCTCGCGACGCTCACCACCGCGGCCGCCCTCGCGGCCTCCGCGCTCGTCAAAGCGCTTGCCGCCGCGGGACTCGCCACCGCGGGTACCACGCTCGTCACGCGAACCACGGCCTTCGCCGCCGCGACGCTCATCACGGCCACCGCGCTCGTCATCACGACCGGAATGACGGCGGTCGCCCGCACCGCGCTTGCCACCGCGCGAACCGCGGCCCTCGTCCTCGCGCTCGACACGACGACGGCCACCGCGATCCTCATCCTCGCGACGGCGGCGATGTGCCTCACCCTGGAACTGCTTGGCACGACGCTCGGCACGGTTACCGCGCGCAGGCTGCTCAGCGGCACCAGCACCAGCGCGCTCCTCGGCAGCCACCTCGCGGGCCACGCTCTCAACAGCCTCGTCCACGCGAGCCTGAACGCCCTCGCGCACGCGGGTCTTCCCGCCGCGCTTGGGACGGCTCGGACGCTCGCCGTCGCCGCGGCGCTCGTCGCGACCGCGGTTGGAACGACCGGCAACATCGCCGTAATCGTCGCCGTTGCGCTTGCCGTCGCGACGTGCCTGCTCAAGCTTCTTCTTGCTCTTGGACTTGCCGCGCTTGGTCTTCTTCTTCACCTTAAAGGCCGCAGGGTCGCGCTCGGGATCAACCGCGGGCGGATTGGGACCCACGTGCAGGTCGCCGGCCTCGTAGATGTCGGCGGTCTTGTCCATGAGCTTCTCGATCTCGTAGAACTCGTCCACGTCCTGCTCGGTCACAAACGTGATGGCCCAGCCCAGCTCGCCGGCGCGTCCCGTACGACCAATACGGTGGATGTAGTCGGTCGGCTCGGCCGGCACGTCAAAGTTCACGACGTAGCGCACGTCGCTAATGTCGATGCCGCGGGCGAGTACGTCGGTCGCCACCAACACGTCGACGGTACCGTCGCGGAAGGCCGAAAGGGCACGCTCACGCTGGGCCTGGCTGCGGTTGCCGTGAATCGCGGCGGCCTTGATGCCCTTACGCTCCAGACGACGGCAGCAGCTGTCGGCGCGGTGCTTGGTGCGCATAAAGACGATGGTGCGCTCCGGGCCCTCCTTCTTGAGGAACTCGGGCAGCAAGTTGTTCTTGGCCTCGATGGACACCGGGAACACAAACTGGTCGACGGTGTCGGCGGTCGACGTGGCGGGCGCGATCTCCACGCGGGCCGGGTCGCTCACCAGGTCGGTGATCTCGCCCACGGCTTCCTCGTCGAGCGTGGCCGAGAACAGCAGCGTCTGGCGCTCGGCCGGCGTCTCGCGCACAATGCGGCGGACGGCGGGCAAAAAGCCCATGTCGAGCATGCGGTCGGCCTCGTCGAGTACCAGCACCTTGACCTCGTCCAGGTGGCAAGCGCCCTGCTCGATCAGATCGACCAGACGGCCCGGCGTGGCGACCAGAATGTCGCAGCCGTACTTGAGCGCCGCGGTCTGCGGCTTGTAGCTCACGCCGCCCACGACGGTCACGGCAACGTGGCCCGTGACGTCGGCGATCTTGCTCGCGACCTCGTCGATCTGCTGGGCGAGCTCGCGCGTGGGGGTGATGACGAGCATCACGGGGCCACGGCCGTTGCCCTCGGGCTTTTTAGCACCGCGACGGCGGTTGCGGCCGCCGCGCTCGCGCACGGGTTTGGGAGGAGCGATGTGCTCCAGATTGTTCATGGTCGGCAGCAAAAAAGCGGCCGTCTTGCCGGTGCCAGTCTGAGCGGCAGCAAGCAGGTCGCGGCCCTCGAGCACCACGGGGATTGAGCCGGCCTGCACGGGCGTCGGCGCCGTGTAGCCCAGGTTCTCGATAGCACGAAGCATCTCGTCGGAAAGGCCCAGCTCGTCAAAGGCGGGCAGGCTCTCGGTAGCGGACTCGACGGCCTGGGCAGCATTGGCCTCATCGGCGGCATCGAAGGCAGCCTGGGTCATGGCCTCGCGGGTCTCGTCCAGGATCTCGGCGTCGGTGACGTCGGATACAGAATTACGCATATGTTGTTGTTCCTTATCTGCACGCGCAATGGGCACGGCATGCGGCCGCGCGGGCGTGCTTGGTAGTGCGCTAATACATACAAAAACGGGTGCGCACAGAGAGGACGTTGCTCAGCACGCTGGCGATCGCTTTGGCAGCCCTATCACGCGCCGTCCAGACGCAGCGGCCCTAAGCGATGGAGCAGATTCGCCGCGGGTTAGTATACCCGTGCTTCGCATGCCCCCACGTAAACCACAGATGACGGAGCGGACGAGGCGGGCCTGGGCCGATTGTCTCAATCTGTAACAGTTACGAGACAAAACCGGGTCTACACGTTACAGATTGAGACGAACTCAAACATCGCAAAACATAATCTCGATCTGTAACAGTTAGAGGTCATTTTCCCCGCTAGATGTTACAGATCGAGATGTTTGACATGAGCTGCCAACGATTGAGCAGCCACCCGCATCTGTAGCGAAATGTCATACATTTTCATCCCCACTGGACACCCCCAGGGGGTATGGGTGTATAGTATCGGCAGGTTAACAATTCAAACACCGAACTACAGAAAGGAGAAGCCATGGCTCAAGATAAGTTTAACGTGGGCGGCATGACGTGCGCCGCTTGCCAGGCACACGTGGACCGCGCCGTCAGCAAACTCGACGGCGTCCAAAGCGTCGCGGTCAACCTGCTCGCCGGCTCCATGCTGGTGGACTATGACCCCGCGCAGATCTCCCCCGACGACATCTGCACCGCTGTCGATCGCGCGGGTTACTCGGCCTCGCCCGTCGACGCGGGCACCGGTGCCGCCGGCTCAAGTGGCAACGCGCAAGTCAGGTCCGGCGCCGCCCATATGGAGTCGCCGACCAAAAAGTTGGAGGCCACCGCCTCCGCCATGCGCACCCGTCTCATCATCTCAATCATCTTTCTCATTCCGCTGTTCTACATAGGCATGGGACACATGCTCGGCTGGCCGCTGCCCGGCATCTTCACGGACCACATCCACAGCATGACGCTCGCCCTCACCGAGCTTGTCCTGCTCATCCCCATCGTCTACGTCAACGACGCGTACTTTATCAACGGGTTTAAATCGCTCGCGCACGGCGCGCCCACCATGGACGCTCTCATCGCCGTCGGCGCCACCGCGTCAATCGCCTGGTCGCTCTACGCCATGTTCATCATGGCCGAACAGCTGGCTACAGGTCAGGTGCACGAGGCCATGATGACGAGCATGGACAACCTGTATTTTGAGAGTGCCGGCACCATCCTGTCGCTCGTCACCGTGGGCAAATACCTCGAGACGCGCAGCAAATCCAAGACCGGCGGCGCCATCGAGGCGCTCATCGACCTAGCGCCCAAGACCGCGACCATCGTGGCCGACGACGGCACCGAGACCGCTGTGGACGTCGACAGCATCCTTCCCGGCCAGGTCCTGCGCGTGCGCCCCGGAGAGTCCATCCCCGTCGATGGCGTGGTGCTCGAAGGCAGCTCGGCCGTGGACGAGAGTGCGCTCACCGGCGAGTCCATCCCCGTGGAAAAGACCGCCGGCGACACCGTCAACGCCGCCACCGTCAACCGCACCGGTTCGTTTACCTTCCGCGCCACGCGGGTGGGTGCCGAGACATCGCTCGCCAAGATCATCCAGCTCGTCGAGGACGCCAACGCCACCAAGGCGCCCATCACCCGCATGGCCGACAAGGTCGCCGGCGTGTTCGTGCCCGTGGTGTTTGTAATCTCGGTCGTGACCTTTGTAGTGTGGATGGCACTGACCGGCAGCATGAACGAGGCGCTCACCTCCGCCGTGGCCGTGCTGGTGATCAGCTGCCCGTGCGCACTGGGTCTGGCCACGCCCGTCGCCATTATGGTGGGTACCGGCAAGGGCGCCGAGATGGGCATTCTGTTCAAGAGTGCCGAGGCGCTGGAGAATCTGCGCAGTGTGGGCACCGTAGTGCTCGACAAGACGGGCACGGTCACCCGCGGCAAGCCTGCCGTGACCGATATCGTAGTAGCCACGCGCGCTGACGGCTCGCCCGCCATGAGCGAAAAGCCGCTGCTCAAGCTGGCCGCCGCGTTGGAGCGCTCGAGCGAGCACCCGCTGGCCGAGGCGATTATGGCCGAGTGCGAGGCACGCGGAATTGTCGCGCGCATGGTCGAGGACTTTGCCGCCGTGCCCGGTCGTGGCGTAACGGCGCGCGAGGGGCAGAATGTCATCGCCGCCGGCAACGTACGCCTGATGAACGAGTTGGGCGTTACCGTGCCCGCGGGTCTTACCGAGCAATTTGCCGCCGAGGGCAAAACACCGCTGTTCTTTGCCAAGAACGGCGAGCTTGTCGGCACCATCGCCGTGGCTGACGAGGTCAAGGAGACGAGCGCCGGGGCCATCGCCGCGCTCCGCAAGCTCGGCGTCGACGTGCGCATGCTCACCGGCGACAACCGCGTGACGGCCGAGGCTATCGCCCGCCGCGTGGGACTCACCAGCGAACAGGTCATCGCCGACGTCCTCCCCGCCGACAAGGAGCGCCACGTGCGCGAACTGCAGGATGCGGGCGGCAAGGTCGCCATGGTGGGCGACGGCATCAACGACTCCCCCGCCCTAGCGCGCGCCGACGTGGGCCTTGCGATCGGCGCCGGCGCCGACATCGCCAAGGAGGGGGCAGATGTGGTGCTCATGCGCAGCGACCTCATGGACGTCGCCCGCGCCATCGAGCTTTCGCGCGCCACGATTCGCAACATCAAGCAGGATTTGTTCTGGGCGCTGTTCTACAACGGCATCGGCATTCCGCTGGCGGCGGGCGTATTCTTCCCGCTCACCGGATGGCAGCTCTCGCCGATGTTTGGCGCCGCGGCCATGAGCCTGTCGAGCGTGTGCGTCGTAAGCAATGCGCTGCGCCTGCGAACCTTTAAGCCCAAAGTGGCAAAATAGGATCACTATGACGTCCATTTAGAACGGGTTTTCCAGGTGCCCGAGATTGACCTGAAAGAGGAGCGACGCGTACTTTGGTACGCGAGCGACGGCTTGAAGGTCAAGGTCGGGTGCCTGGGAAAGCCGACACAACAGAGAGGAATACCCATGCGTTACACGATTAAGACTTCCGGCCTTATGTGCGGCCACTGCGACGCCACCGTCGAGACGGCGTTGCTCAACGTGGTCGGCGTGACCGACGCCGACGCCGACCATGAGACCCAGACCGTCCAGGTAGAGTGCGCCGACACTGTGACTGCCGAGCAGCTCGCCGCCGCCGTCGAGGCCGCGGGCGAGAAGTTCCACGCCCTGTCCGTAACCGCCGCGTAACGACCCGCACGTACCCCCCCCCGACCAGAAACGAGAACCCGCCATGATGGCAGACCATAAATCGGTGACCCGCATGCTCAAGACGGCACGCGGTCAGATCGACGGCATCCTGCGGATGGTCGATGAGGACCGCTACTGCGTCGATATTTCTACGCAGCTCATGGCCACACAGGCGCTCCTCGCGCGCATCAACGCCGACGTGCTCAAGGCGCATATCGAAGGCTGCGTGACTTCGGCAATCGAATCGGGCGACGAGGAGCTCAAGGCCGCCAAGCTTGCCGAGATTGAACGCGTCGTCGACAAGCTCTCCAAGTAATTGGGGCATTGGGAACAATCTTCTTTGCACCGTCTTGGTGTTCTGGGGACAGGTATGCTTGCACCACACTGGTGCAGATTAACCTGTCCCCCTTGCTCTAAATCGGGTATAAAGGCGTGCAGTATATCGAACGAAAGGCAATTCGCATGAATGACTTTATGAAGGGTCGCAACGGCGCCGATGAGCTCACCGTCGTGTTGGGCTTCGCAGGCATTATCATCGCGATGATCGGGTCGATGGCCCGTATCCAGTGGCTCAGCTGGATCGCCATCGCCGTGATCGCGCTCGGCGTGCTGCGCGGTCTGTCCAAAAACATCGACGCGCGCCGCAAGGAGAACGATGCCTTTGTCACGGCGACCGCAAACGTCCCCGGCCTAGGTAAGTTCGTCGCCAGCTTGGGTGGCGGCGCCGCGGCTGCCAACGCCTCGCGCGCGGCCGGCACCAGCAAGGAAGACTTTGAGCGCGCCAAGCGAACGGCCAAGAAGATGTGGAAGGGCCGCAAGACCACGGCCTACCTTAAGTGCCCTAACTGCGGTCAGATGCTGTCCGTCCCCAAGGGTAAGGGCAAGATCCGCGTCACCTGCCCCAAGTGCCACGCCAAGATGGAAACGCGCTCCTAGCAGCTACACCATAGGAAAAATAAAAGCCGAGGCCTCGTGTTGAGACCTCGGCTTTTTTGAACGCGGCATAGGGGCCGTCCCTTTGTCACACCTATGCCACGCCGTCACGGGCGAGCTCCTCGGCCAGCGCTTCGGCAGGCATGGCCATAATCGCGTCGAGCTCGGCGTCCACCTCGGGAATACGCTTCACCTTGAGTTTGCGCACCAGGTTGCCGCGGCACATCACGTACGTCGGCTCACGCAGTGCGCACAGATCATCGAGCGGGTTCTTGCGCGTTACCAAGATATCGGCAGCCTTGCCGCACTCGATCGTACCGGTCTCGCCGCCCAGCCCCAGCAGCTCGGCATTGATCTGCGTAGCCGTATGCAGCGCGAAGGCGTTACTCACGCCGACATACTTGGCAAAATAGGCCACCTCACGCCACATGTCGTACTGCGTCACAAACGGGCAGCTTGAGTCCGTGCCCAGGCCCACCTTAACGCCGGCTTCCAGTGCGGCACGGGCGCTCTCGATGATGCCCGAGCACACGATGTCGCCGTTCTTCTTTTGCGTATCGGTCGAATGGGTCTTTTCTGGATCGAGCAATACAAACGGCAGCGCCGGGCTGATCGTGCAGGTCACGCTCGGCGCACGCCCCTCGAGCTGCGTACCCGCGGCACCGTGATACAACTCCAGGATCTCGGGGGTCATCGGAGCGCCGTGCTCGATTGTGTCGACGCCGGATTTAAGCGCGGCCTTCACACCTTCGGTACTCTCGACATGGGCCATCACCGGAAGGCCCACCTCGTGCGCCGCCTTGCACGCCGCTGCGGCAACCTCCACCGGCATACGCAGCACGCCCGGCTCGCCCACCTCGGTCGCATCGAACACACCGCCCGTTACGAACAGCTTAATGACGTCGGCACCGCGCGCGTACAGGTCACGCACCTGCTCGACTGCCTCGACGGGGCTGTTTGCCACCTGGGCAAACAGCCCCGCGCCATGGCCGCCCGGCACCGTGACGCCCGTTCCCGGCGCTACCAGGCGCGGACCCTGATGCTTGCCGGCGTCAATAGCGTCGCGCACGGCGATATCGGCAAACAGCGGGTCACCCGCACCGCGCACCGTGGTCACGCCACTTGCCAACTGCTGCTGGGCGCTGCCTTTGAGGATGTGGCGGACGATGGAGCGGCCCACGGGATTGTCGAGCTTCTTCATGAGTGCGCCCGCATCGCCCGCCGAGACCGGTTTGCCCGAACCGCACAGATGCACGTGCATATTGATGAGACCGGGCATGAGATACGCACCGCCCAGGTCGATAACCTCGGCACCCGCCGGCGCCTGCGCCACAGCACTCGGCCCCATCCAGGTGATGACGCCGCGCTCAACAGTCACGGCCATATCGGGTTGCGGCTCCATATGCTCCGAGCCATCCAGAATGGTCGCATTGATAAACAACGTAGAACGATCGGCAGACGCCATATCGAGCTCCTCCCTCACGATTAACTTGAACATTTATCCATTATCGCCCAAGGCGACGGAGATGCAGCCGATGTATCGGTTAACGGAGAAAAGGGAGAATGTGAGGATAGAGAGGTCAGCGCGGCGATGCCCCAGCCGTGTGTGCCGAACGTCTCGATCTGCAACAGTAAACCCGGTTTTTTGGGCTACTAGATGTTACAGATCGAGATCTTTCGGCACCGCGTCCAACCTTTGTCTCAATCTGTAACAGTTAGGTCGATTTTTGGCCTGTAAATGTTACAGATTGAGATATTCTCCAGCCCCGTCGTCAAACGTCTAAATCTGTAACAGGTAGACAGGTTTTCGGCCTCTAGATGTTACAGATTGAGATCTTTTAGCGGTAGCCAACCTTCCGTCTCAATCTGTAACAGTTACGAGGCCAAACGGTCCCTTGTTGTTACAGATTGAGACAAACTCGGCAGGAACAACCACCTCCGCGTCAGTTGCACCCCTTAGCGCCCATACCACTGCCGTCTCCATTCCTCCGCCAGATTGACCCGCTGCGGAATGTTCGCCAGTCTCATCTTTTCAGCCAGCTTCCCCGGATTCTTGAGCTCATCAAACGTAAACCTCAGTACTTTATGTCCGAGCATCGTCAGATGGGACTCTCGCTGACGTTCTGCCACGAATGGGTCGACCGACTCCCGACCCTCGTCGTTCTGCAAGGCATACTTTCCCTTTCCATCGAGCTCGCCAATCACGCACGTCCCGTCCTCGAGCCTCCAGAAATAATCAACGCGAAACACTTGGCTCGAATCAAGCGGGTCACGAAACTCCACCTGCAACTCTGGCACCGGAAAACCGTATGCAATAAAGAACGCCCGGAATCGAGACTCGCCACCGTTTTCGGACAGCCCGTCCGCATGCGACGCAATCACCTGAGCTCTGCGATACCCGCGTCTGCCCTCGCAATCGGCCTGGAGCCGTTCGCAGAAGTCGTCGCGCGATATGCCCTTCGCCCGCAGCGCAGAATCGGCGATCGCCAGACCATACGAAAACGGCGCACGCAGCAGACAATCCTTCACCGTGCGCCAAAACGGCGTCACTCGCACGCCGTCGACGCGCTCAAGCGCACCCGCCGCCTGCGGACGCAACAGCCGGCATCCTGCACTCAGCGGCACCGAGCAACCTGTCTTAACAAGAAATCGCGGCCCAAGCAGATCATTTGGCACCTCCAGACCCCACAAAAGTGCCGCGTCGTAACCCCAAAACGCCCAATCGGGATGAAACTCCGCAAGCCCTTTGATGGTCCGCAGCGCTCGCTCCGTCGGCGTCAACGCATCCCAATCATGCTGAAAACAGAACAGGTGCGACTCAGGCTCCGCGATATCGTCGGTTCCCACATGGCGCCGCAGCCACATGAGCTCGGCATTGTCGTGCGTCACAAGCAGCACGCCTAGTTCAGCCGCCTCCGTGAGCCTGGCAAGCATCCTATTCCGCGCCAACGTGTTGCGAGCCGTATGCTTGTGTTTGAGAACGGTATTAGACACTTCCATCACCACCACATCGGACAAATGGACCATTGTCACCGTTGCCTCCGCTGATAAACGTCTTGATCTGTAACAGTTAGACGTTCTCCAGGCCCCTAAACGTTACAGATTTAGACAAACCAGCGGCGCCCAGGTATTCGTCTCGATCTGTAACAGGTAGACCGGTTTTTTGTCCCTAAACGTTACAGATCGAGACATAAAGGCAGAAGGCAAGGCAGGCGACAACCGTCCATCCCCTACTCCCATTCCTGTTCGTAGATGTTGAGCGACTTCACATACCGCCCCTGGGCACCCATGATGTCGCGGACCAGGCGCAAAAAGAAGCTGATGCACGAGGTGTCGAAACCGTCCTCCAGGTCCTCGGGATGCACCGAGCCCGGCCCGTCGACCGTCGTGTCGCTCAGGCGCGCGATGTCATACAGGTAGAGCTGCCCCGCCGTCAGCCAGACATCGTCGACGCACGCGAGTCGCACCGCAATCGCACCATCGTTCCAGCGCTCCTTTTGCACGATATGTGGGTCGTAGACGTCAAAGCGACGGTCGGTGCGCGTGTCCTTCAGCACGACCATGCCAGTCGCGGGATCCTTGTCCAAAATGCCAAAGCGCGAGAAATACTGCGTGTCACGCACCTGCTTAAGTCGCCCGAGCGAAGCAGGAGAAATTGACGCTGGCGGCTCGTCCACATACAGCTCCAACAGCGTCTTGCCGTGGTAATAGGGGCGCTCAAACAGCAGCCAATCGGTAAACGCCATGTTGTAGGCCATGATTTCGTTTTGAGATGGTTCCTCGCAATAGCTGAGCCACGGATCGACGATAATCTCGAACTGCTCGCGCGCCGGCTCCAGAAATTGAAACTTCCGCAGCATCCAAAAGTGAGCCATGTCGGCAATATCGTTGCCGACGGCCTCGGCCAGCTGCGCTCGATCAAAAACTTGGTCAGTCATGGCATCCTCCTCAAACTGATGGACCTCAATTTGAGCTTACGAGGAGGGTGGGCAACCGAGGCAAGCGCGGGCAAAATAGGCCTTCGACTGCAAACCAGATGCTAACCAAACACTTGACGGGACACTTGACCGAATGAGTCCACCGCAACAAAACCGCAGGTAGACATAGACAGCCAACCCGCCCTTTTGAGCCAGATGCCCGCAGCCACCACAGAAACAACAGGTGACCACAGCCCAAGAAGTCGACAAATGAACACCCGTACGTCGACAAACGAGCAAATCGCTCGCAAATCCGCAAGGAGTGTCCCCAACGACTAGACAAAAAATGACTAGTCATTGAGGACGTTCTTAAATGACTACTTTACAGCTCCAGCGCCTCGGCGACCTCGGCTGCGCAGGCCAGGGCATCGGCCATAGCACTCACCACGAGCGAGCTGCCGTTGCGGGCGTCACCGGCCACGTACACCGGTGCGGCATCCGCGGCGACACCCTCCGTGCGAGCCGCGAGGTGCGAGCCCTCGGCAGCCATCACCGGCAGCGGACGACCAGCGGTGGCAACAGGCACGCCCACCGCATCGAACACGCCGTGCTCGGGACCCGTAAAGCCGCAGGCGATGAGCACCAGCTGCGCCGGCACCTCGTGCTCGGAGCCCGCGATGCGCTCGGGCTTTCCCGCCGACCAGTCCAGATCGACCACGCGCAAACCCGCAGCCGCACCCTTCTTGTCCAGCAGCACCTCGAGCGTATCCACGCCCCAGGCACGCATCTCGTCACCCATCGCAGCGATAGCCTCCTGCTGGCCGTAGTCGGTCTTCTTAACGTTGGGCCACTGCGGCCAGGGGTTGCTCGCCGCGCGCTTATCGGGCGCAGCCGGCAAGAACTCAAACTGGCGCACGCTGCGCGCGCCCTGACGCACGGCGGTACCCACGCAGTCGTTTCCAGTATCGCCACCGCCAATGACCACAACGTCCAGGCCGCGCGCGTTCACCGCGGGCTCGCTGCCATCGAGCACCGAGGCGGTCGAAGCCGTCAGGTAGTCCACCGCGTACACCACGCCCGGAGCATCCACGTTCGCAGCCGAAAGCCCGCGGGGCGCACGAGCGCCGACAGCCATCACGACGGCGTCAAAGTCATCGAGCTCGGCCGCCACCGCAGGGTTCGTCACATCGGCGCTCAGCTCAAACACAATGCCCAGCTCGCGCATGAGCGCCACGCGACGCTCGACCACGGACTTCTCGAGCTTCATGTTGGGAATGCCGTACATGGGCAGACCGCCCGGGCGGTCGTCGCGCTCAAACACCGTCACGCGGGCGCCACGACGCGCAAGCTCCCATGCTGCCACCAGACCAGCAGGACCGGAGCCCACCACGGCAACCGTGGGCGCGCCCTCCCCTGCCGGCTCAAAGCGACGCGGGCCGCCGTTTGCCCATTCGCGGTCGCTGATCGCACGCTCGTTGTCATGGATCGTCGTGGGCTGGCCATCGACCGAACCCAGGTTGCACGCGGCCTCGCACAGCGCCGGGCAAACGCGACTCGTGAACTCAGGCATGGGCGAGGTGAGCGACAGGCGCTCGGCAGCCTCGTCCCAGCGGCCGCGGTACACCAGCTCGTTCCACTCGGGAATCAAGTTGTGCAGCGGGCAGCCGCTCGGACGTGCCTTGCCAAAGCTCGCGCCCATCTGGCAAAACGCCACGCCGCACATCATGCAGCGGCTCGCCTGGGCACGGCGTGCATCGTCGTCGAGCTCAACGTACAGCGGATCGAAATCACGGCTGCGCTCCTCCACGGGGCGAAGCTCGTGGGTCACACGATCGATATCAAGAAAAGCACCGGGCTTACCCATGGCACTTACGCCTCCTTCTTGGTCGAAGCAACAGAGCTGGCAGCCACAGACGCAGCGCCAGCAGCACCGCCCGCCACATCAAAGCGATCGACATCCGCGGCGCTCGCGCGACCGGTCACAATGTCAAACGCCAGCTCCTCGGCCTGCGCATGCGTCTTGCCGACGGCCTCGGCGGCGGCGACAATCGCCAGCACACGCTCGTACTCGGTCGGAATGACCTTCACAAAGTGCTTGCTCATCGTCTCAAAGCTGTAGAGCAGCTTGATGCCGCGCGGGCTCTGCGTCGCGTCCACGTGCTCCTGGATGAGCGCACGGACCTGCTCCAGCTCGCCGGCCGTCGGGGCCTTGAGCTCAACGCTCTCGTGGTTCACGCGGGCATCGAGCGTGCCGTACTGGTCAAAGACATAAGCCACGCCACCCGTCATGCCGGCAGCGAAGTTCTGCCCGACCTCGCCCAGGATGAGCGCCAGGCCACCCGTCATGTACTCGCAACCGTGGTTGCCGCAACCCTCGACCACCACGGTGGCACCGGAGTTGCGTACGCCAAAGCGCTGGCCGGCCAGGCCGTTGATGAAGCCACGGCCGCTCGTGGCGCCAAAGAACGCAACGTTGCCCACGATGATGTTTTCGTCGAACTTATAGGTCGCATGCGGGTTGGGGCGCACCGACACCTCGCCGCCCGAAAGGCCCTTGCCAAAGTAGTCGTTGGCGTCACCGCACACGTTGAGCGTAATGCCGCGCGGCAGGAACGCGCCAAAGCTCTGACCAGCTGATCCATCGCAATCGATGGTGATGGAGCCGGCGGGCAGGCCCTCGGGATGCGCCTTGGTCACCGCGTTGCCCAGAATGGTGCCAACGCAGCGGTTGACGTTGGCGATATCGGCGCGGAAGCGAATCGGACGCAGGTGCGCACGGGCATCGGCCGTATAGGGCACAAACAGCGTGGAGTCGAGCGTCTTGTCGAGCTCGCTGTCCGCGGCCATCTGAGGCAGGAAGTGACGACCGTCGGCACCCGGAATGTGGGCACCGAACTCGCAGGTCGCGCTCGCCAGCACGGGCGAAAGATCGAGCAGGTTGGCCTTGCGGTTGCCCAGGACCTCGATCTGGCGCAAGCACTCGGGATGGCCGACCATCTCGTCGACGGTGCGAAAGCCCAGGCGTGCCATGACCTCGCGCAGCTGCTCGGCAACAAAGAGCATAAAGTGCTCGACGTGCTCGGGCTTACCGCGGAAGCCGTGACGCAGGCGGCAGTTTTGCGTCGCGATGCCGGCCGGGCAGGTGTCCTGCTGGCAGTCGCGCTGCATGAGGCAACCCATGGAGATGAGCGGCATGGTCGCAAAGCCAAACTCCTCGGCACCCAGCAGGCAGGCGACGGCGACGTCGGTGCCATCCATGAGCTTGCCGTCGGCCTCGAGCACCACGCGGGAGCGCAGGCCGTTTTGCAGCAACGTCTGCTGAGCCTCGGCAAGGCCGAGCTCCAGCGGCAGGCCGGCGTGCCAAATGGAATCGCGCGCCGCGGCACCCGAGCCGCCATTGTGGCCGCTGATCAAGATCTTGTCGGCAGCGCCCTTGGCCACACCGGTGGCGATGGTGCCGACGCCGGCCTCGCTGACCAGCTTGACCGACACGCGCGCACCGGGGTTGGCGTTCTTAAGATCGAAGATCAGCTCCGCCAGGTCCTCGATGGAATAGATGTCGTGGTGCGGCGGAGGCGAGATCAGGCCGATACCGGGCGTGGACTGACGGACCTCGGCGATCCAGGGGTAGACCTTCTTGCCGGGCAGGTGGCCACCCTCGCCGGGCTTGGCGCCCTGGGCCATCTTGATCTGAATCTCGAAGGCGCTGCACAGGTAGCGGCTCGTCACGCCAAAGCGTGCGCTTGCCACCTGCTTGATGGCGGAGTTCTTGGAGTCGCCGTTAGTCAGCGGGGTCTCGCGACGCGGATCCTCGCCGCCCTCGCCGGAGTTGGAACGGCCGTGCAGGCGGTTCATGGCGATGGCCATACACTCGTGGGCTTCCTTGCTAATGGAGCCGTACGACATGGCACCGGTGTTAAAGCGGCGGACGATGTCGAGCGCCGGCTCCACCTCGTCGAGCGGCACCGGCGTGCGGCCGCTGGCATTAAATTCCAGCAGGTCGCGCAGGCGCACGGCGCGACCAGTGCGATGCAGGCGGGCGCTGTACTCCTTAAAGGTGTCGTAGCTGTCCTCGCGACAGGCGGTCTGCAGCAGGTAGACAGTCTGCGGATCGATGAGGTGATCCTCGCCGCCGAGCGGGCGCCACTTGGTCAGGCCCAGTGTGGGCAGCTGATCGGGAGCCGGGCTCTTAAGGATGGCGAGTGCGGCGTCGTAGCGCTCGTTTTGCTCGCGCTCGACGTCCTCGACACCCATACCGCCCACACGGCTCACCGTGCCGGCGAAGTACGCGTTGACGAACTCCGGCGTAAAGCCCACGGCCTCGAAGATCTGCGCCGAATGGTAGCTCTGCACCGTGGAGATGCCCATCTTGGACATGATGGAGACGATGCCCGCCGTCGCGGCCTTGTTGTAATTGGCGATGCCCTGCTCGGCCGTCACGTCCAGGTCGCCGCGTGCCGCCAGATTGCGGATGCACGCATGTGCGTTGTACGGGTAGATGCCGCTTGCGGAGTAGCCCACCAGCGCCGCAAAGTCGTGCGGAGACACGGCATCGCCGCACTCCACCACGATGTCGGCAAAGGTACGCACGCCAGCGCGGATCAGGTGGTTGTGCACGCAGCCCACGGCGAGCAGTGACGGCACAGGGACCTCGCCCGCCGCAGCACGGTCGCTCAACACCACGATGTTCACGCCGTCGCGGACCGCAGCCTCAACATCCTCGGCAAGCTGCTTGAGCGCAGCCTGCAGCGCGCCCTCGCCGGCATCGCGGCGGTAGACGGCACGGAAACGGCGGGTCTTAAAGCCCACGCGGTCGATGGCGCAAATGCGGTCGAACTCCTCCTCGCTCAGCAACGGGCGCTCCAAGCGCACCAGCTGACAGGCCGTGCGGGAATCCTCGAGCAGGTTACCGTGATTGCCCAGGTAGAGCGTGGTCGAGGTGACCATATGCTCGCGCAGGGCGTCGATCGGCGGGTTCGTGACCTGGGCGAACAGCTGATAGAAGTAGTCAAAGAACGAGCGCGTCTTCTTGGACAGGCAGGCCAGCGGCGCATCGATGCCCATCGAGGCGAGCGGTGCCTTGCCCTGCTGGGCCATGGGACGCACGACCTCGTCGACGTCATCCCAGTGGTAGCCGAGCTTGGCCATACGCACGGCGGCGGGCACCTCGGCGTCCTCGGCGGGCGTTGCCGCGGCAGGCCTATCGAGCGCGTCGACGGTCAGCGTCTCCTCGGCAATCCAATCACGGTAGGGCTTTTCCTTAGCGTAACGGGCGCGCAGCTCATCGTTGTAGATGACGCGACCGCGGGCAAAGTCGACCTCGAGCATCTGGCCTGGTCCCAGGCAGCCGCTCGTCAGGATGTTCTCGGGGCTCACCTCGATGGTGCCTACCTCGCTTGCCAGCATAAAACGACCGTCGCGCGTCACATAGTAGCGGGCGGGACGCAGGCCGTTACGGTCGAGGGCGGCACCCAAGGTACGGCCGTCGGTAAAGGCGATGGCGGCCGGGCCATCCCACGGCTCCATGAGCATGGACTGGTAAGCGTCGTAGGCGCGGCGCTCCTCACTCAGGCTGTCGTTGTGGTCCCACGGCTCGGGCAGCAGCATGGACGCGGCACGCGTGAGCGGGCGACCGTTCATGACCAGGAACTCAAGCACATTGTCCAGAATCGCGGAATCGGAGCCCTCGCGGTTGATGATGGGCATCACGCGCTCAAGATCGTGCTGCAGCACGGGGCTGTACAGGTTGGGCTCGCGGGCGCGAATCCAGTTGACATTGCCCTTGAGGGTATTGATCTCGCCGTTGTGGATGATAAAGCGGTTGGGGTGCGCGCGCTCCCAACTGGGTGTGGTGTTGGTGGAGTAGCGCGAGTGGACGAGCGCCACGGCCGTCTTGACGGCGGCATCGTTGAGATCGATGAAGAAGCGGCGCATCTGCGTGGCGACCAGCATGCCCTTGTACACGATAGTGCGCGAGCTCATGGAGCAGACGTAGAAGATCTTGTCGCGCAGGGCAAACTCGGCATCGGCCTTCTTCTCGATAGTGCGACGGCACACGTACAGGCGGCGTTCGAAGGCGTCACCCGCCGGCGTATCGTCAGGGCGGCCCAGAAAGGCTTGCAGAATGGTGGGCATGCAGGCGCGGGCGGTCTCACCCAGGTCGTGCGGGTCGACGGGCACCTCTCGCCAAAAGAGCAGCGGCACGCCGGCCTCGGCGCAACCCTCCTCAAACACGCGGCGGGCATCCTCTACGCCCTTGTCATCCTGCGGAAAGAACAGCATGGCCACACCATAGTCGCCCTCTGCCGGCAGAATCTGGCCGCACTTTTGAGCCTCTTTACGGAAAAAGTGATGCGGAACCTGGAACAGGATGCCGGCACCGTCGCCGGTGTTCTTCTCGAGGCCCGTGCCGCCGCGGTGCTCCAAGTTGACCAGAATGGACAGCGCATCGTCCAGAATCTGGTGATGGCGCTCACCGTTGATATCGGCAAGTGCGCCGATGCCACATGCATCGTGGTCGAATTCGGGGCGATAAAGGCCCTGCTGCTGAGCGGAATCTGCCTGCATCGCGATCCTCCCCTAGATATTAGACAGTCAGTTGACTAGGCATACTATGAGCATCGCCGGCCCGTTGTGTTTCCCGCCCGTTTCGAAACAATCGCGTAACGCACGCCCTACGAGTGGACACCGCCGACCTCAAGGGCGGCAACAAGGCGCCCAAGTTCGGCCTGTAAGCCCACCGCTTCAAACATCTCAATCTGTAACACCTAGGCCCAATTTCCATCCCTAGTTGTTACAGATCGAGACATTTCGGCAGCCCCCTTTCACCATCCCATTCAAATACAACAATTTTGTTAGTCTTGGTTAACTTTTAAGCTTAAAACGGGTATCCTTTGCGGCGTCAAGCAAACGGCACGCACACCGTGCCAGATCAAGGAGGCCCCTATGGCGCACCGAGCAGACCGACAGGCAATGCAACTTGTCCTTATCCGTCACGGAGAATCCGAGTGGAACAAACTCAACCTGTTCACCGGCTGGACCGATGTTGAGCTCACTGACACGGGCCGCGAAGAAGCCGCCGCAGGCGGTCGAGCACTCAAAGAAGCCGGTTTCGACTTTGACGTCTGCTACACTTCGCGCCTCAAGCGCGCGATCCACACCCTCAACATCGTGCTCGGCCAAATGGATCGCGAGTGGCTGCCCGTCATCAAATCCTGGAAGCTCAACGAGCGCCACTACGGCGCGTTGCAGGGTCTCAACAAGGCCGATGCCGCGGCGGAGCACGGCGACGAGCAGGTGCTCATCTGGCGCCGCTCCTTCGATGTCTGCCCGCCGGCACTCGAGCCGGACGACGCGCGCGATCCCCACACCCAGGAGCAATACCGTGATGTCGCGCCCGATCAGCTGCCCTATACCGAGTGCCTCAAGGACACGATCGCCCGCGCCTGGCCTTATTTCGAAGACGAGATTCGCCCCCAGATGCTCGCCGGCAAGCGCGTACTCATCGCCGCGCACGGCAACTCCCTGCGCTCACTCGTCATGAAGTTCGAGCACCTCACGCCCGAGGAAATCCTCAAGGTCAACATCCCCACCGGCGTGCCACTCGTCTACACCTTCGACACCGATTTCAACGTCCTCGACAAGCGCTACATCGGCGATCCGGCGACCATCGCCGCCAAGATCGACGCCGTGGCCAATCAGGGCAAAGCGCACAAGTAGCCCCAACCCAAAACCGACGCGTGGCGCCACACGCCCCAGATGCGACGTCGCGCCGTCCATACGCAGGAGCGCACCATGCTCAACCATCTCAAACAACGCTTTGGCTCCCGACGCACCGGTGGTCACGGAGGCCTAGACATTGCGCGGCATATCGGCCCCGGGCTGCTCGTCACCGTCGGCTTTATCGACCCGGGCAACTGGGCCTCCAATATGGCCGCGGGCTCGCAGTTTGGCTACGCGCTGCTGTGGATCGTCACGCTGTCCACGATTATGCTCATTGTGCTGCAGCACAACGCGGCACACCTGGGTATCGCCACGGGCGCCTGTCTTGCCGAGGCCACGACTCGCTTCCTGCCCCGCCCCGCGGGACGTGCCGTGCTCGCCAGCGCCTATCTCGCGACCATCGCCACCGCCATGGCAGAAGTCCTGGGCGGCGCGATTGCCCTTCAAATGCTCTTTGGGCTACCCGTGCGCGCAGGCTGCGTCATCGTGGCGACGGCATCCATGGCGATGCTCATGACGAGCTCCTACAAGCGCGCCGAGCGATGGATTATCGCCTTCGTAGGCGTGGTAGGACTCTCGTTTTTGGCCGAGCTTGCGCTGGTCAAGGTCGACTGGCCGCAGGCCGCCGCAAGCTGGATCACGCCCAGTATGCCCACCGGCTCTGCCGCGATTATCGTGAGCGTCCTGGGTGCGGTCGTTATGCCCCACAACCTCTTTCTGCACTCCGAGGTCATCCAATCCATGCACTTCGAGGGGCAAGGCGAGCAAGTTATCGAGGAGCGCCTGCGCTACGAGTTCTTCGACACGCTCTTTTCGATGGGCGTGGGCTGGGCAATCAACTCGGCCATGGTCATCCTGGCCGCAACGACCTTCTTTGCGCACGGCATCGTCGTAGACGACCTTACCGTCGCAGCAGCCACACTTTCCCCCATCCTGGGCCCGGCGAGCTCGATTATCTTTGCAGTGGCACTGCTGTTTGCGGGGCTCTCGAGCAGCGTTACGGCGGGCATGGCCGCGGGAACCATTACGGCAGGCATGTTTGATGAGGAATACGACATCCACGACCGACACTCATCGGTTGGCGTGGCACTCTGCTTTGCCGGCGCAGTTGTTGCCTGTCTGGTCGTCAAAAATCCCTTTGAGGGCCTCATCTGGAGCCAGGCGCTGCTGTCGCTTCAGCTGCCGATCACGGTCTTTGTGCTCATACGACTCACCAGCTCACGCCGCGTCATGGGTAAATACGCCAACTCGCGCCCGCTCAACGCGCTGCTCGTAGGGATCGGTGCCATCGTGACGATTCTCGATGTCGTGTTGTTAACAGGGATGTAATGGGACGGGACACCTACCCAGGCAAACGTCTCGATCTGTAACATCTAGACCCGCTTTTGATGTCTAGATGTTACAGATCGAAATCATTCCGAGGGACAGCTCCGTTTGTCTCAATCTGTAACACGTAGACCCCGTTTTCACTGTTAGATGTTACAGGTTGAGATCTTCTGCCGGACGGTTTTGGTTTGTCTTGATCTGTAACAAGTGGACACGTTTCCGCTTCTAGATGTTACAGATTGAGACATTTCTTCAGCTCCAACCTTTTGTCTCAATCTGTAACAGATAGGCCCGTTTTGAGCCGCCACATGTTACAGATTGAGACAAACGGTCGGCCGGACTCACGTCAGACAGGATCGGCTAACAGCAGCCGTGATCCCTTGGAGACGGAGGAAAAGGGCCCCGGCCGTGAATTCGACCGGGGCCCTTGGACAGAGCTCTGTATGGCTAATCGCCGTGTGCCTGCGAGCTACTCCTCGACGAGCTCAAACTGATCGGGACCGACGCCGCACACCGGACACACATAATCCTCGGGCAGCTCGGGCGTATCGACCTCAACCTCGTAACCGCAAACGACGCACACGAACTTATACGTCTTCTTCTCCTCAGCCATGATGTTCTCCTCTCGAACGTGACTGGTGATGTACTTCATTTATCAGTATAGATTCTCAATAATATAATGCAAGTATTTTTAAAACATTTCTAGCCTTGATACGAGGACGCCTTCGGAGGCGTCTTGCCCTTTAGGACCTTGTGATAGTAATCGTAGGTGAGCGGCGTCTCGTCACTCAGGCGTTCGGCATCCTCGACCTCGCCGATAAACAGTAGATGCGTGCCCACATCCACAGTGTCGATCAAACGGCAGCTAAACAGGGCCGCCGCATGCTCGGGCACATAGGGCATGCCCAGAGCCGTCTCGCGGGTCTCGTATTTGGCAAACTTGTCATAGTTGCTGCTGGTGCGAAATCCAAAGTTGCCAATGTAGAGCATATCCGCCGTCTGGTCGATCACGGTCAGCGCAAAGGCCTTGGCAGTCTCGATCACGCCAGCGGTCACATTTTCCTTGTTTACGGCAACCGAGATGCGAGGTGGTGCTGCCGTCACCTGCACCGCCGTGTTGATAACGCAGCCGGCACGCAGCCCGTCGGCCGCGGCACTCACCACATAGAGCCCACTCGGCATGGTAAAGAATGCAGTTTTGTCCATAACAAGTACTCCCCTAACCCGGGATTGAACCTCAAGGCTGTATGTACCCATAAAAAGCGGCGCCCATAACGGACGCCGTCTTTTGGAAATATATGGCAAAACAGCAAGGAAGACGGGGCGGGCGCGGTAGGGCACCTTCCCGTGAACTCGCTCCTAGCGGTTGCGTTCTTTAAGGGCGCGATCGATTTCGCGTTGAACATCGCGTTTGGCCATGTCCTCGCGCTTGTCGTAGAGCTTTTTGCCTCGGCCCAGGCCCAGCAGCAGCTTTACGCGGCCGTCGGTATTAAAGTAGAGCTCCAACGGTACCAGCGCATAACCACGGTTGCGAAGTTTGCCGTCGAGAAAGTCAATCTCCTTGCGGTGTAGCAGCAGACGACGACGGCGATCAGGATCGCGGTTCCACACGCCACCATGGCTATAAGGGTGAATATGCAGGCCAACGAGCCAGCACTCGCCGCCACGAATCAGCGCGAAGGTATCGGTGATCTGGCAGGCGCGCTCGCGAATCGACTTGACCTCGGTGCCACTCAGCTCAATGCCGCACTCAAACGTCTCATCGATAAAGTACTCGTGATGTGCCGAGCGATTCTTGGAAATGAGCTTGCGCTCGCGCTTACTGGGCATCGCCGGCCTCCTTGGCGCCATCGGCGTTTGAGCCCGCGGCGTCGCGCTTTGCCTTGCGCTCAGCATTGAGCTCGGCGTCGCTCTCGCGCACCAGTTTGATAATCGCCGCGCATGCCTCCTCGCCCACCAGGTCGCGGGCACGGACCGTCAGGCGCGTAGCCTCCTGCTTGTCGCCGTCGCTCGCAGCGTCGGTCGCGCACATAATCAGGCAGATGGCGATCTCGGCCGAAGGTGAGGTCGGCACCCCCTGCAGGGCGAGCTCACCCATCACGTGGTCGTCGCTCTCATCGGCGGCATCCGGATAGGCGGTATGGATCTTGTTGAGCAGGCGCGTTGTATGCGCATCGCCAGGGGCCAAGCGCAGTGCCAAACGCGCGCAGCCCACGGCAGCCGAAATGTTCTCGGTCTCGGGCTCCAAGAAGTACTGACCCAAGTTGGTGTAGGCGCGTGCGGCGCACTTACCGTCGCTCGCGCGCTCCAGCACCGAGAACGAAAGCGAAGCCCACTCCTGCTTGTCCTCGAGCGCGCGGAACAGCTCGGCCAGGTCCAAGCGATAGTTGCAGTTCATGGGATCCCAGCGCACGGCCTGCATCAAGGCGTTGCGCGCGCTCACATAGTCCTGCTGACGAATGTAGGCAAACGCCATGTCGGAGTACAGGCGGTCAAAGGGAACCTCGATCTGCACCAGCTCGCGCGGATCCTTTTCCACGCGGCGATAGGCCAGGCGCTCAAACTTGCTGTCGAAGCTAAAGTACTGGCGCTTCTCCTCCGTCTTGCACTCAGCGTCGATATACTCCTCGGCGAGCTCCACCAGACGCTCCAGCAGCGGCGTCGCCGTAGCCAGGTCTCCCTGCGCCAGATAGTTCTCGGCATACGTGATGTCTTCCAAGCTGATAGGCAGGTCCATGACAACTCCTCGGTCCGGGCGGCAGACTCAACGCGCGCCTTAAAAATCGGTCAATACACAAAACCCGGGTCTCTTACGAGGCCCGGGCGTTCAATTTTGGTAGCCCGTACCAGATTCGAACTGGTGATCTCCGCCTTGAGAGGGCGGCGTCCTAAACCGCTAGACGAACGGGCCATATGTAGCAAATGCAATGGCTGGGATGGAGGGAGTCGAACCCCCATTGACGGAACCAGAATCCGCTGTCCTGCCATTAGACGACATCCCAATGACTGCATCGCTGCGCTCGGCTGTGCCTTTGCGCAAGAAAGAAATATACGGGAAGTACCGCCGTGACGCAAGCCCCAATTTTGACTTTTTTAAAATTCAGTCAAATTGGCCTAATTTAGTCCAACCCGTGAAGGATCTGTGAAGCCGACCGCTGTACACGAAGGGCAAAACGCCGCGAGCGGTAGCCGTCAACCGTTGGCAGATTCTACCGCGAAAACGATAGCACCAGGCAACACAATCGAAGCATCAATGATCGCGTAGATATCGAGGCGCCATGGACGAAGAGCTTGATTACCTATGGGAGACCCTGGGCCTCGAGATCACTGCTGACCTTTGGCCCGAACGGGACAAAATCCATCCCACACTGCGCCCCGCCATCACGGTGATGCAGGCAAACTACCGCCGCGCCTCATTTTTGATCATGCGGATGTCATGGCACGCGGGACTCCCCGACCTTAAGCGAATCCAGGCAAGCCTCGTCGAGCTGTCCGGTATGCCGACCGTCATATCCGAGGCGCACCTGGAGCAGCGACAGCGCGAGCGACTGCAACAGCAGCGGATTCCCTTTATCTGCCCCGGCGTTCAGGCATATCTGCCCTTTATGGACGAGGAGTACTGGAGCGGCAAGCCCAACAAGCACGTAAAGGTCTACGATCCGCACGAATGGGCACAGCTCGAGGATTGAGCCGAGCGAGCCCGCCGATGGAAAACACGTCCCGCCCCGAGCGCTCAAAACGGGACGCACTTTCCGCAGCCGCTACAGCAACGCCTCGACCCAAGCCGATTCCCTAAAGCCGGGAATCGCAAAGTCGTCGCCCACCAACAGCGGACGCTTGACCAGCATGCCGTCGGTCGCCAGCAGCTCGTAGCACTCCCGATCCGTCATGCCCGCATCTAGACGCGCCTTCAGGCCCAGCTCTCGATATTTCATGCCCGACGAATTAAAGAAGCGCCGCACCGGCAGTCCCGAACGAGCAATCCAGGTCGCAAGCTCATCAGCCGTGGGATTGTCCAAAACGATATCGCGGTCGATATACTCTACCCCGTGTTCGTCCAGCCATGCCTTGGCCTTCTTACAGGTCGAGCACTTGGGATATTCAACAAACAATACGGTCATGGGAATCCTCCGAATATAGATCGGCCAACGCAGGCACACGCCACACGAGGCGCCTTCGTATGATGGGCCAATTGTAGCCCACGGGTCACACGCTAAACGAACCGTACCCCGAATCCGCGTTTGATGAACGGCAGCAACTCCATTGTCTCGGGCGTGATATGGCCCGCAACGTTCATGCGCTCGTCACCGGGAAGATCGACCCGCGCAATCTCAAGCTCGCCTTCGTAGCGCCCATATCCGCTATTGCTCACAGCGATCGACCCCGCCTTTCGCGGCAGGCCGGCTCCGGCATCCGTCGGCACGGAATCCGGCTTATGCGTCGTACGTGACTCCTGAGACCTAAAGATGAGGACACTCGAGTCGGGCCGGTCGTGATGAATCTGCCCGCGCACATAGGCATAACCGGGCTCAAGCTCGCATTGCAGGTCCACGTATCCGGCGGAAACTTGAGCAAACTGCACCCAGCCCGCATCGGAAAGATCGGGGTCGCCGACCAACACAATGTCGCAATCGGCGCCATGTGCAAGCTCAAGCATATTGAGGGCAACCTTTGACGCGCGACCGCGCTGCGTCTCGACCGTCGGCAGTCCCTCGAATACCGGCCCGCGAACGTTGGCATCGCCCGGCACAAAAGCCATGATTTCGAATCCAAGCGCCGCAAGACGAAGATTCACCCGAGCAATGTCCTCCAGAGCTAAACCGGTATAAGGCTTGGGGTAAAAATTGTGGCAGGCGGCAAAACGAGTCACATCGGCACCGGCCTCACGCCACGATGCGATTTCATCAGAACTCACCGTCGATGCATTGACCACAATGCGAAATACACCGGACAGCTCCGCGACCCGCCGGGCGCTAAAGCCATAGTCCAAACGAAGGTATTCCAACCCCAGATCGCGCAGGTCCTCGATGCGCTCAAGCCCGAGCAAATCGCACGTGCGCGGCCCCACATCGGCAATGAGCGCAATGCCGCGGGCGGAAAGCAGCGACAGCACATGACGGACCTTATCGGTATACGCCGCTCCCCCATCCTCGGGAATATGCAGCGAGGTGAACGCATAGCGCGCACCCGCCGCGGCACCGTGTTCAATCGTCCGCTCAATATCCTGCAGAGGGTTGGAAAGATAAATCGAAATACCCGTTTTCACGCTTCAACACTCCTTTAAAAAAGGCCGGCGGAGCAGTTAGCCCCGCCGGCACAACCATAGCATCAAGAAATCTGCCGCGCGCCGCGAGCCCTGAGCAACACGGCTCGCGATATCAAACTACTCGCCAAAAAACTCGTTGATCTTCTGCTCGTCCACGCCAAAGAACCACGTCAGGACAAAGCCGGCGACATAGGCAAGCAGCATAGCGGCAACGTAGCCGAGCTGCTGGCCAGGAACGACGATCAGCAGGCCAAACAGACCGGAAACGCCCTGAGAAACCGTGCCGATGTGAAGCAGCGCTGCGAGCGCGCCGCCAAATCCGGCACCCAGACAGGCCGTCACAAACGGACGAACGAGCGGCAGCGTAACGGCATACATCAGAGGCTCGCCCACACCCAGGATTCCAACGGGAATGGACTCTGCGACGTACTTCTTAAGCTTAGCGTTCTTGGTCTTAAAGTACAGCGCCAGACCGGCACCGACCTGACCGCCGCCAGCCATCATAAGGATGGGAAGCAGGTAATTGATGCCCTTGGTAGCACCGTCGGGATCGTTGAGCATAGCGTGGATCGGCGTGAGCGCCTGATGCAGGCCGACGGAAACCAGCGGCAAGAAGCCTGCCGACAGGATATAGCCGCCCAGGACGCCCAGCTTCTCGAAGATAAAGGTCAAAACGCTAAAGATGGCAGTCGTCAGCCATGCGCCAACCGGCTGGATGACGAGCATCAGAGCAAAGGCGCCGATGATGAGCACCAACAGCGGGGACAAGAACGTGTCGAGTGCGTTGGGCATAACCTTGCGAATCTGACGCTCCATCCAGGCAAAAAATGCACCAGCGATAAGAGCCGCGATCATGCCGCCCGCTGCGGGGTTGTACTGCGCATTGGTGAGCGGCAGCAAAATGGCAGTGGCAGGATCAGCCGCGCCAGGCGCAAGCAGGGGCATGGCACTGTTGGCGATACACATCATGCCGGCGATGCCGCCCAGCGCAGCGGATCCACCAAACTCACGTGCCGCGTTATAGCCCACCAAGATGGGCAGATAGGCAAACAGGGCCCAGCCCATGGAACGAATGCCCTGGTACCACCACTCGCCCGCAAGCGCGCCTGCCGTCGAGACGTTAATGACGTTGCAGATACCGTTGATGAGGCCAGCCGCAATGATGCCGGGAAGCAGGGCGACGAAGACATTGGAAATCTTCTTGAGGAAGGCCTGAACCGGCTTGGACTCGTACTTTGCCTTCTGCGCGGCCTTGTTTGTGGCCGCAGCGTCAACCACGCTCTCGTCAGCAACGCCTTTCGCAAGGCCGGTGAGCTTGGAGAACTCCTCGAGCACCTTATTCACCTTGCCCGGGCCCAGCACGATCTGCATCGTGTCGTCCTCGACCAGGCCTATCACGCCGTCGAGTGCCTTAATGCCCTCCGTGTCGACGTTGCCCGCGTCTTTGACGGTCACGCGCAGGCGCGTCATACACGCCGCGTTTGCGAGCACGTTGTCTTTACCGCCCAAAAGGTCCAGCAGCTTTTGAGCCAGCTCTTTGTTCGTCATAACTCCTCCTTGTATTGGGTATCTCGTCTGGATGTCATATCAGCTCACGCCGCACACCTATTGGGCATCGGCATTGCTCTTCTCATGGCCACTCACCGCAGCACGGACATGGCCTCGCGCTCGATCAAGAGCTACCGCAGCCTGCTCGGCATCGCAGTCCAGCAGTACCGAGACAATAGCGGTTTTTACGTGGCCGCCGGCATCTGCAAGCGCCTGAATAGCGCGCTCGCGCGTGCAGCCGGTCGCCTCCATCACGATGTTCTGGCCGCGCACCACCAACTTCTCGTTCGTCTGCTGCACATCGACCATCAGGTTTTGGTATACCTTGCCGATCTTGACCATGGCACCGGTCGAAATCATGTTGAGAATGAGCTTTTGAACCGTTCCCGCCTTGAGCCTCGTTGAGCCGGTCAGCACCTCGGGACCGGGCACGGGTTCAATGGCAAGATCTGCGCTCTCCCCGATCTTCGACCCTTGGTTGCAGGCAATTGCAATGGTCTTGCACCCAGTTGCCTTGGCGTACATAAGGCCGCCCACCACATAGGGTGTACGACCGCTTGCCGCCAGGCCAACGACAAGATCCTTGTCCGAGAGTCCACGCTCCCGCAGGTCGCTCGCGCCAAGCTCCTCGCTGTCTTCGGCACCTTCGACAGCCTTGATAAACGCCGTCTCGCCTCCGGCAATGAGCCCGACAATCAGATCGGGTGACACGCCAAACGTGGGCGGACACTCCGAAGCGTCGAGTACGCCCAGACGACCGCTGGTGCCTGCGCCCATGTAAAAGACGCGCCCGCCGCGCTCGAGTGCCTCAGCAGCCCAGTCGATTGCTGTGGCAACCTGGGGCAGCACTTTTGTGACCGACTGGACGGCACGAAGATCCTCATCGTTCATCGTCGTGACGATTTGCAGCGATGTCATCGTATCGAGGTCCATTGACCTTTGATTACGCTGTTCGGTCGTGAATTTTGTTAAATCGAGCATTTCTTTCACCTCATCTTTCCTGTTTCTCGATGTAGTTTTGCTTAATGACATGCGTCGCCCGTTCGTAGTCGCTGGCAACGTAAGCAGCGTACAGGGCATCGACAACCATAAGCTGGGCCATACGCGAAGCCATGGCACCGCTGCGGACCAAGGGTTCACTCGCAGCGACGCCGAGCACGGCATCGGCCATGGTGGCAAGCTTGGATGATCCATCTACTTTGGTCACGGCCACAACGGGACAGTTGTGACGTTGAGCCTCGGCGGTGCAGTCCAGCACCTCTTGCGTCAAGCCCGAGTAGCTAAAGGCGATTGCCATATCGCCCTCATGCATGTTCTTGGCACACAAGAGCTGATCATGCCAGTCGTCGTACAGATGGCACTCTTTGTCGACACGCATGAGCTTTTGCGCCAGATCGTGCGCGACCAAACGAGAGGCACCGATACCGAACAGATTGACCGCGCGTGCCCGCTTAAGATGGGCCGCGCATCGCTCCAAGACGGTGTAATCGAGCGTTCGCGCCGTCGCTTCGATCGTGCGCACGTTGCTTTTCATCACCTTCCCCACGATACGTTCGACGCTGTCATCCATGGAGATATCCTCGAGGGCAACGTCTTTCTTGTCACCCAAGAGCGCCAGCTCGGCAATCAGTTCGCGCTGGAACTCCTTGTAGCCCGCAAAACCCAAGCGCTTGCAAAAGCGCAAAATGCTCGAGGGCGAGGAGAACGTGGCATCGGCAAGACCGCGGACGGACAGCCCGACCACCTCGTGCGGATGAGCGCTTACATATGCGATGACATTGCGTTCCGCCGGGCTCGCGCTGAGCTCACGCTCGCGAAGCCGCAAAAGCAATCCGTTTGCCATCTCAAACACCTCCGTTGAGAAGAATTAAAGACCAACGAATGATTCGTACCGGATACAAACAGCTTTTACGGTACATTGTGCCGCATCGTGGCGCACAAAGGGCGAGCGTTCTACCGCTCGCCCCTCAAATCCGACCGCTCGGAAATACGCGCGACACAAAATAATTCAACAAGGTCGCATGATCAGAAACGGGTTTGTTACCGGCTAGCGCCTCGCATGGGCGCCGATCGGCCGAGTCGCATAGCGCACCAACGCCGCTGCCAGCAATACCAACAGCATCGCGGTAACATAGCCCGCAGCATCGAATCCTAAATCGATAACGTCGAAATGCCTGCCGGGAACAAAGATCTTATGTACCTGATCGCCAACGGAGCAGACGGCGCAAAAGAGCAACACGGGCACGCAACGGGAGCATACGCTCCACGGACGCCTGGAAAAGCAAACCACGACCACCGAGGCGAACAATCCGACGAAGAAAAACTCTACGGTATGGGCAACGCGACGGACGTTCGCGCCCACCCACATGCGAATGGAAGCAAGTCGGCCAGACCGGACATTCGAAGCAGCCGAATCGGTGCCCCCGGTCATCCCGTTCTCGGTCTGAGCTTCACCCGTGGCATCGGCAGCCTGTACGCCCGTAGCCTGACCCTCCACCACACGCGCGGTGGACTCGCTCAGCAACGACGTCTGCACCGCGTTTTGCTCCGTCAGCACCCAGATGCCCGCCAGCGTTGCGACGAACAGAGCGATCGCGGTCCATCCGATTATTTGTTTTACGCGTGCCAAAGGCCAACCTCCGTTTTTTGAATATCAGCGAGTGTAGTCCAAAATGGCATCGTCACCGTATCAAAATTTGAATCGCAACAGGAAGCAACAAAGCGACGCAAACTCCTACCCCGCCTCGCGCATCCAGCGATCGAACGTCCCCACGCACACGCCCAGGCACTTTGCTGCCTGGCTGCGGGTAATATCGCCTGCCTCATAGCTATCGCGCACCAGCTCAAACTGAGGAGGGCACGGCTTGCGAGGTCGACCGAAACGAACCCCTCGCGCCCGCGCCGCTGCAATTCCCTCCGCCTGGCGCCGATGGATATT
This sequence comes from uncultured Collinsella sp., assembly GCA_959606035.1. GTDB lineage: Bacteria > Actinomycetota > Coriobacteriia > Coriobacteriales > Coriobacteriaceae > Collinsella. Next base: position 59,224 of record CAUHHB010000009.1, on the reverse strand, counting down.
CTCGCGCTCCACCTGCGCCACGTAGCTCAGCAGTTGCAGCACAATATCGGCAATCAGGGTGTTGGTCACATCCGGCGTGCCGCTGGCCCTGGCGCGCGTGTCAAGCAATGGCATGTCCAACACCACAATGGCAACCCCGAGCTCCTTGGTAATGCGTCGCCATTCCTCAAGAATCTCGGAGTAATTACGACCAAGTCGGTCGATAGAAAGCACCACTAGCACGTCCCCGTCTCCCAGGACGTGCAGCAGCTCACGATAACGCGGTCGATCGAAGTCCTTGCCGCTCGCATGGTCGGCATAAATATTCGCCGAGCCCACGCCATAGGCGCCCAGCGCATCCAGCTGCCGATTAAGATTCTGATCGCGCGAACTCACCCGCGCATAACCATACACCGTCGCCATCTCATCCCCGCTTTCTTGTAAACCTGCCAAAAAGGGACAGGTTTATTTTGGTAGGTTTTACCTCTCCAATAGCAGGCAAGCAGGCGGCCGAGCAGACGGCAAGATAGCCACGATTCAAATGCGAAGGTCGGTCCCGAAAGGCCGCTCTCCGCCCCCACACCATGAGTCGGAATTTGGCTAATGGATAAGCTTAAAGTCCAAGTGCCCGCGCGTGGTATTGACGCGTGAGACCTCGATGATCACACGCTGCCCCAGTTCATAGCGGGTCCCCGTGTCGACACCTGTGAGCGTGAGCGCGTCCTCGTCAAACTCGAACCACTCGTTGCCCAGGCTCTTGATCGAAACCAAGCCTTCGACCTGTGTCAGGTCCAAGCGTACGAACAGGCCCATACTGCTGACCCATGAGACCGTTCCGGCATAGCGCTCGCCCAGGCGATCCTCATAGTACTGGGCAATCTTAATCTTTTGCGTCGCATGGCTGGCGGCATCGGCCGCACGCTCCGCATCGCTGCACGCACGGCAAATCTGCGGCAGAATGCGCGGCAGCGACTCGCGACCTTTGCCGATGAGCCGCGGCGTGCGCACCAAGGCGTCCTTGCCGCCGAGCTGCTCATAGGCCAACTGCAGTTTGAGCACGCGGTGCACCACCAGATCGGGATAGCGACGGATGGGACTCGTAAAGTGACAGTAGCACGACGCGGCGAGCGCAAAGTGGCCCTCGTTGCGCGGCTTGTACAGCGCACGCTGCATGCTGCGCAGAAGCAGCGTGTTGACGAGCGGTGCGTTTGCCGTACCGGCGGCAGCATCAACTGCAGCTTGCAGCTCATCGGGACTCCCCAGGGCAATACCGGCAGCACGGCGATCGTCGATGATGCCCAGCTGCGCCAGCGCAACGGCGGCACCGTGCAGGCTATCGGGGCTCGGATCCTCATGCACGCGATAGCACGCCTCGATATCACGGTCTGCCAGCCACTCTGCAACGCACTCGTTGGCGAGCAGCATGGCTTCCTCGATAAGCGACGTGGCACACGAACGCTCGCGCGCCACAATCTGCACGGGTACTCCGTCCTCATCCAATAGAGCGCGAATCTCGGCCGTGTCAAAATCGACTGAGCCGCGGGCGCGACGAATGCGGCGGCGGAGCTCCGCAAGCTCGTTGGCGGCAACCAAAAAATCACCGAGGTCGACATTATAGCCGCGGGCTGTCTCCTCACATGCAAGCCCACGCTCAAGCGCCTCCTCGCGCGAGGCCTCGGCAGCCGCAACATCCTCGGTCGCACCCTCCAGCACCCCATACTCCACCGCGCCGGCACGCACCAGCAGCGCCTCGGCGCCGTCATAGTCCATACGCACACGCGAGCGAATCACGCTGGGGTAAGGATCGTAATGCCGCACGCGACCCTGCGCATCGAGCTCGATATCGACGGTAAACGCAAGACGGTCCTCGTCAGGGCGAAGCGAACACAGGTCACAGGACAGGCGTTCGGGCAGCATGGGAAGCACGCGATCGGCCAGATACACCGATGTCGTACGATGGCGAGCCTCAAGATCGATATGCCCGTCCCAAGCCACATAGTGAGAAACGTCAGCGATATGCACACCCAGCTTGTAGCCACCCTCGGGCGTGCGCTCAAGCGAAATGGCATCGTCAAAGTCGCGCGCGTCAACCGGGTCGATCGTGATGACAAAGCGGTCGCGCAGATCGCGGCGGAGCGGGTCCTTAAGCGCCGCGGACACATCGAGCGAAAGCCCCTCGGCCTCGTCCAGCGCGGCCTCGGGATAGCTATCGGTATAGCCGTAACGCGCCATCACGTATTGAACGCCCAAATCGGGCGCGTCATCTCCGCCAATGCGGCGTTCGATCGTCACGGTGCCCGATTCCAGGCGCGTCGGGTAGGTCAAAATGCGCGCGACAACGGCATCACCCGGGTGGACGCCCAGACGATCCGCCGAGGTATCCTCGGGCAGAATGAAGAAGTCGGCCTTCAGGCGCGAATCGAGCGGCTCGATCACACCGAGCGGACCAGCGGTCTGGTACGTACCCACCACGCTTATGGCTGCGCGCTCAACCACGCCTTCGATCACGGCGCGCCGCTCACCGTGCGGGCTGTTCTTAATGCTCACGGCAACGGTATCGCCATCCATGATCTCGCGCTTACCGCGGCCCATAACCTTGTAGTCGCCGCTCTCGGTTATGACATAGGCGCCATGCTCATGGAGCTGCACGCGCCCGGTCAGGCTCGGACGGCGTTCGCTGCGCACCGGCCCACGCTTATTGCGGGCACCGCGCTTATGCTTGTTATTGCGCCCCATGGCGCCTCCTTGCTATCGATGACGAACTCCAAAGAGTCTACCCAAATGATTCGCTTTCCTGCCGTCCCCTAGAGATCAAAAAACGGGCCGCCCCATAAGAGACGACCCGTTGGAAGGGATGAATTCCAGACATGCCTACACGCGCAGGTAGCGGCGCATGGCTATGGCAGAACCAAAGAGACCGATAATCACACCGACCAGAATCAGCGCAGCATAGGTCACCAGGTAGTACTGCATCGGCAGGGCAAACGACATCCAGCCGATGCTCTCCTGCAAACACGGAATCATCAGATTGCGCAGCAGCTCCAGAACGCCGATGGAAAGCAGCGAGCCCAAAATGGCCTGCAGTACGCCCTCGGTGATAAACGGGCCGCGAATGAAGCCGTTGCTGGCGCCGACCAGACGCATAATCGCAATCTCACGACGACGCGCCGTGATGGACAGGCGAATCGTGTTGTTGATGAAGATGAATGCGATAAAGGTCAGAAGGCCAACGAGCACCACGGCGGCGATGCGGATGTAGTTGGTCACCTGGAACAGGCGGCTCACTTCCTCCTGGCCGTACAGCACGCTCGCGTTGACGTCGCCGTCATCCGCGATCTTCTGGAAGTCGGCGTTCTTCTTGAGCTTCTGGGCCGTGCTTTCGACCTTGGACGGATCGTCCATCTCAATTGCAAACGAAGCCGGCAGCGGGTTCTGGCCATCGAGCGCGCTCATGGTGGCGTCGGCGTTGCCCGACATCTTGCTCGTATACTCGGCCAGCGCGTCGTCCTTGTCCTTATAGGTCACGGACTTGACGTTATTCCACGTCTTAAGCTCGGCCTCAAAAGCCTGGACATCGGCCTGATCGGCGTCATCGCTAATGAACGCGTTGATGACAACCTGATCCTCGACGGTGCCGATCACGGAGTTCAGCATCGCGGAGCCCATGATGAACAGGCCGATGATAAACAGCGAAAGGAAGATCGTGATGACGGCGCCGAGCGAGGTAGTCCAGTTACGGAAGAAGTGACTGATTGCCTCTTTGAAGGAGTAGCCCACGTTAGTTGGTGCCATAGTTGCCGTAACCTCCCCTCTCCTGGTCGCGGATAACGTGGCCGCCCTCGAGGGCGATCACGCGACGGTGCATGCTATCGACCATCTCGCGGTCGTGCGTGGCGACGATCACGGTGGTGCCGGTGCGGTTAATACGCTCGAGCAGCTTCATGATGCCCAGCGAGATCGCCGGGTCGAGGTTACCCGTGGGCTCGTCGCAGATCAGCAGCGGCGGACGGTTGACCATAGCGCGGGCGACGGCGACGCGCTGCTGCTCGCCACCGGAAAGCTGGTCGGGCAGCGAATCCATCTGATCGGCCAGACCGACCAGACGCAGCACCTCCGGCACCTGGCTGCGAATGACGCCCTTGGGCTTGCCGATGCACTGCAGGGCAAACGCCACGTTTTCGTAGGCGGTTTTTTGCGGCAGGAGCTTAAAGTCCTGGAACACGGCGCCAATCTGGCGGCGCAGGAACGGAACCTTGCGGTTCTTGATCTTCATGAGGTCCTGACCGGCAACCAGGATGCGACCGCTCGTCGGCTTGACGTCGCGGTTGAGCGTCGACAGCAGCGTGGTCTTACCCGAGCCGGAGTGACCGACCAGGAAGACGAACTCGCCCGGATAGATCTCGATGTTGATGTCGTCGAGTGCAGGCTTGTTGGGCTGTGCCGGATAGATCTTGGTGACATGCTCCATAAGGATAACGGGCTCGACACCGGCCTGCTTGGCCATCTTCTTGCGGCTGGCCTGCGGATCGATGGGCGCAAACACCGATGTAAAATCGGGGTTGTTGAGCGCGTTATCGAGGCTTGCGACCTCGGCTGCCTGATCGCTCTCGACCACCGGGGCAGCAGGCTGCGTGGGATCGGGAATAGCGGCAAAGAGGCCAGACTGCGCAGGCTGAGGAGCCGGTGTCACAGGAGCCATGGGGTCGGGAATGCCGGCCATGCTAGGCTGCGGCGCGGCGGCGCCAGCCTGAGGCTGCTCCACGCGACCGGTCACAGCCTGAACGGGCTCAAAACCCGCCGTGCCGGAAAGCGCAACATCGCTGGTGGGATTGTAGGCAAAGGGATCGGATGCCGGCTGTGCCTGATCTGCCGGCTGAGCGGGGGCCTGAGCAACAGGCTGGCCCTCTGAATCCGGAGTGGCGAAACGACTGCCCTGGACGCCTGTCTGCGTCTTGGGGGCATCATCGCCCGCACCGGAGGTACGGAAGTGGTTACCCACTGGTGCTCCTTATCGTCGTGCGTTTAAACTACATGAGCGCTTTACATTTTAGCAGCATTAGCTTTGCTGCACATAAGAAGCATGGCGGGCTTTGGGATCTCACCGGCCGGGCGCAGGGTTACCTCCCAAATCGTCCTCGCGCATGGCCGGCATTTGTCTTGCTCCTGCGGAGCTGCGGACAAACGCCGGCCTGCGCTGCGGAAAGATTTGGGAGGTAACCCTGCGCCCGGCCTGCGGCTACTATGGGGCCGACGCACCAACTTGAGATGCTGCGCATACAAAGTTGGAAGGGTCTGAATTGCACTTTGTTGGGATGGGCCCGTTTCCCCATGGGAACTTTGCTTGGCAGGACTCTAATTTAAATTCAACAAAAACAGGGGCGCCCTCTTTGAGGACGCCCCTGTTCTGGCTTGTTTGCGGTTGTCGACGCGATACTTTGCCTCGTCTTGCCTTATGCCAAGAACTCCTTGGTGGTCGCCACGATGTTGGCGGCGTCCAGGCCGTACTTGTGCAGGAGCTCGGCACCCGGGCCAGACTCACCGAAGGTGTCGTTGACGCCGATCTTCTTGAGCGGCGTCGGGCACTGCTCACACAGGACGTCGGCAACGGCGCTGCCCAGGCCGCCGATCACAGAGTGCTCCTCGACGGTTACGACGTGGCCGGTCTTGGTGGCGCTCTTGACGATCAGGTCGGCATCGATGGGCTTGATGGTGTGCATGTTGATGACCTCGGCGTCGATGCCCTCGGCAGCGAGCTGCTCGGCGGCCTCGAGAGCCTCGCCGACCATCAGGCCGCAGGCGATGATGGTGACGTCGGCGCCCTCGCGCATGACAATGCCCTTACCCAACTCGAACTTGTAGGTCTCGGGGTCGTTGATAACCGGCGAGGCCAAACGGGCGAAGCGCATGTACACCGGACCGTCGCACTCGTAGGCGGCGCGCGTCACGGCACGGGCCTCGACGTCGTCGGCAGGAACGATCACAGTCATGCCGGGGATGACGCGCATCAGGGCGATATCCTCGCAGCACTGGTGTGTGGCACCGTCCTCGCCCACCGAGATACCGGCGTGCGTGGCACCGATCTTAACGTTGAGGTGCGGGTAGCCGATGGAGTTACGGACCTGCTCAAAGGCGCGGCCGGCGGCGAACATGGCAAAGGTGCTCGCGAAGGCAACGCGACCGGTGGTTGCGATACCGGCGGCAACACCCATCAGGTTGCTCTCGGCGATACCCACATCGAAGAAACGATCAGGGCAGGCGGCCTTAAACTTACCGGTCTGCGTGGCGGCGGCCAGGTCGGCGTCGAGGACCACAAAGTCATCGTGCTCGTTGGCGAGCTCGACGAGGGCCTCGCCGTAGCTTACGCGCGTGGCGATTTTCTTGACGTCTGCCATCCTAGAGCTCCTCTCCGGCGGCCGTGAGCTCTGCCATGGCCTGCTCAAACTGTTCATCATTGGGGGCCTTGCCGTGCCAACCAACCTGGTTCTCCATAAAGGACACGCCCTTGCCCTTCAGGGTCTCGGCGATAATGGCGGTCGGCTGGCCCTTGGTAGCGCGAGCCTCGGCAAAGGCGGCGCGGATCTGATCGAAATCGTTGCCGTCGGCAAGCTCCACCACGTGGAACTTAAAGGCGCGGAACTTGTCGGCGAGCGGCATGGGGTCGTTGACCTCCTCGACGGGACCGTCGATCTGCAGGCCGTTGTGGTCGACGATCACACAGAGGTTGTCGAGCTGCTGGTTGCCGGCAAACATGGCGGCCTCCCAGACCTGGCCCTCCTCGCTCTCGCCATCGCCCAGCAGGGCGTACGTGCGGTAAGTATCGCCCCAGTGCTTGGCGGCAACGGCCATGCCCACGGCGGCGGAGATGCCCTGGCCGAGCGAACCGGTGGACATGTCAACGCCCGGAGTGTCGTTCATGTTGGGATGGCCCTGCAGGTGGCTGCCGATGTGGCGCAGCGTCTCAAGATCCTCCTTGGGGAAGAACCCACGCTCGGCGAGCACGGCGTACAGACCAGGCGCACAGTGGCCCTTGGAAAGCACAAAGCGATCGCGGTCGGCCTTGCGGGGATGGGCCGGGTCGACGTTCATTTCCTCAAAGTACAGATAGGTCATGATGTCGGCAGCGCCGAGCGAACCGCCCGGATGGCCGGACTTGGCAGCGTGCACGCCGGTGACGATGCCCTTCCTTACCTCGTTGGCAACCTTTTTGAGCTCTTCGTCGCTCATTGTGCCTTCCTTTCATCCTCATTAGACAAAATGCGCACGGCACCGAAGGTAATCCCAACACAGCCGCAATGCACGTACGTCATTCATTATGCTGGAAACTGATGGCTTTACCAGAGTTTTTATCATTATTTGAACAATTTAGCAGGCAGAACCGCTGATGAAACGGTTTATCAATGTGAACGTCTTTTGGATGGGACGCGGTCGGCCCTACGCGCTAATGTCCTTGAATCCCTCGCCGAAAGCTTCCGTAACGTCGGCGACCGTCACAATGGCGTGAGGATCGCGCTCGCGCACGATCGTCTTGAGGGTATTGAGCTCTCGACGGTTCACGATGACCATGATCACCGGCTTCTCGGCACCCGAATACATGCCAGTCGCCTTAAACTTGGTACAACCACGACCCAGGCCATACATGATATCGGCAGCGATATCAGGGAACTTGTCCGAGATGATGAGTACCATACGGCGTTTGTTGCCACCATCGACCACGGCATCGATCACGTAGCCGCTAATGACCATCGAAAGGCCTGCATATAGTGCATTTTCGATTGAAAAGACCGGAGCCGACAGCGCGCATACGGCAACATCGATCGCCATGACGGTCGAGCCCACGGGCAGCGAGGTATTACGCGAGATGATTTGGCCAATCGTGTCCGAGCCGCCGGTGTTGGCGCCGGCGCGCAGCACCATGCCGTAACCGATGCCTGTAATAATGCCGCCCCACATGGCAGGGAGCATCAGGTCCGCATCCGCCAGAGGTGCTACAAACGGGGCGAACAGATCGGTAAAGAAGCCCAGCAGCACAAAGCCCGTCGCGGTCTGCACCACGTAGAACATGCCGCCCTCGCGCATAACGACCAGCAACAGCAAGGCGTTCATCACGATGGTCTGGATACCGACGGGAAGCGATATGCCATGCGAGGCGCCGACCGCCTGAATAATGGTGGCAAGGCCTGTGACGCCGCCGGCGGCAAGGCCGTTGGGGATCAAAAACAAGTCTGTCGCGATAGCTGCCAGGGCGCAGCCAAACATAATCTTGGGCAAGTCATGAAAGAAGTTCATCGAAAGAATGCGCTTGATGTCCAGACGATATGCCATACTGCCTCCCTCAAAAAAGCGCACCCAAACGAGTGCGCTTTGAACTTCTTGCTGTATTCGATTCTACCGATTCACCGGGCAAATACCACCCCTGCGAAGTGTTTGCATCGACCCGGAGCCAATCATGTGCCTAGGCAGACGATGCTTCCGCATCGGCGTTGCCGGTTGCCCAACGATGGTAGCCGATCACAAACGGATCCAGATCGCCATCGTCGAGAACGGCCTCGACGTTGCTGGTCTCCACGCCCGTGCGCAGGTCCTTGACCATCTGATACGGGTAGAGCACGTAGCTGCGAATCTGGTTGCCAAAACCGATCGTGGTCTTGGGCCCGCGAATCTCATCCAGGGCCTCGGCGCGCTTCTCGAGCTCGATCTCGTACAGACGGGCCTTGAGAATCTGCATGCACGCGGCCTTGTTCTGGATCTGGCTGCGCTCGTTTTGGCAAGTGACAACGATGCCGCTGGGAAAATGCGTAACGCGTACGGCGGAGTCGGTGGTGTTGACGCCCTGACCGCCCGGGCCGCTCGCGTGATACACGTCCACACGGATGTCATCGGGACTGATCTCGATGTCGATATCGTCAGGCAGCACGGGAATGACCTCGACGCCGGCAAACGTGGTCTGGCGGCGCTTCTTGTCGTCGGTGGGGCTAATGCGCACCAGACGGTGGACGCCGGCCTCGGCGCGCAGCATGCCAAACGCGTCCTTGCCCTCGACGGTAAAGGTCGCACGGTCGATGCCGATGACCTCAGCCGCGGGACAGTCGTTAATGGTGACCTTCCAGCCGCGACGCTGGCAGTACTTCATGTACATCTTAAAGAGCATGAAGGTCCAGTCCTGCGCCTCCAGGCCACCCTGTCCGGGCTTGATGGTCACAATCGCGTCGCCGTGATCGAACTCACCGGTAAACCAGCTCGAAAGCTCGAGCTCGTCGATAGCGCGGGCCAGGCGTTCTGCCGTAGCGGCAGCCTCCTCGCGCAATGCGGCGGCATCGGGGTCGTCGCCCATCTCCTCGGCAAGCTCCAGCGCCGCGCGGGCGTCAGATAGCTCGCCGCGCGCGGTATCCACGGCAGCGATATCTTCCTTGGCGCGAGCGATCTCCTCCATGGTTGCGCGAGCGGCGTCGGCGTCATCCCAAAAGCCGGGGGCCACGCTTTTTGCCTCGAGCTCGGTCACGCGCGTGCGCTTCTCGTCCAAATGAAGATACGACTCGACCTCGCCGAGCCGGTCCGCAAACGCGTCCAGCTCGGCGGGCGTTACCTCTAAAGCCTCGGCCATTAACGATTCCTGCCGTGGCAGTACTTGAACTTCTTGCCGCTGCCGCAGGGGCAAAGGTCGTTGCGGCCCACGTTGACATAAGGGTCATCGCTCTCGGACTTGCGGTAGGTGGTCACCTTGCCGCCGTTGTTGACAGCAGCCGGGCCTCCCTGGACGGCCGTACGAGCCTGAACCTGTGCCTGCTTGCGCAGCACCGAGCTGCCGTTGTCGCCATCGACGTCGGCGGGGCCGGAGAAGCGCGCACCCTCGAGCGCGGGGTCCTCCTTGTGCTCCACGGCCTGCGGGGCGGCCTTGATCTCGATGCGCAGAACGGTGCGCAGGTAATCCTCGTACATGGTGTCAACGAGCATCTGGAAGGCACCATAAGCCTCAGTCTTGTACTCGACCAGCGGGTCGCGCTGGCCAAAGCCGCGCAGTCCGATACCGGTCTTGAGGTAGTCCATCTCCTGCAGGTAGTTCATCCAGCGGGTATCGATGACGCGCAGCATGACCTGAGTGTTGAGCTCGCGCATGAGGTCCTCACCCAGGCGCTCGGCCTTCATGTTGTAGCACTTCTCAACGTATGCCAGGACATCAGCAGCCAGGGCCTCGAAGTCCTCGTCGGGGAACTTGGGCGTATCGATATGCCCGGTGAGCTCCACGACCCACTTGCGCAGGCCCTCGAGATCGCGCTCGCCATCGTGGCTGTCCTTGGTGCAGAACTCCTGCACGCAGCGGTACACGGTGTCGTGCATGACCTCGGTGATGTGGTCGGTCAGGTCCTTGCCGTCCAGAATCTTGTTGCGCTCGGCGTAGATGACCTGGCGCTGCTTGTTCATGACGTCGTCGTACTCAAGAACGCTCTTGCGCATGGAGAAGTTGATGCTCTCGACCTTGTGCTGGGCGCTCTCAACGGCCTTGGAGATGATCTTGTGCTGGATGGGCATGTCGTCGCCCATGTCGGCGGTAACCATCATCTTGGAGACGCGGTCCATCTTGTCGCCGCCGAACAGGCGCATGAGGTCGTCCTCGAGCGACAGGTAGAACTGGGTCTCGCCCGGATCGCCCTGACGGCCGGAACGGCCGCGCAGCTGGTTGTCGATACGGCGGGACTCATGGCGCTCGGTGCCGATAACGGTCAAGCCGCCGGCGGCAAGCACGCGCTCGCGCTCGGCCTTGCAGGTCTCCTTGGCCTCGGCGTTAAACTGCTCGAGCTGCTCGGGCGTCACGTCCTCCATGGTCAGGCCCTCGTACTCAAGGCGCTCGCGCACCAGCTCGTCGGGGTTGCCGCCCAGCAGGATGTCGGTACCACGACCGGCCATGTTGGTGGCGATGGTCACGGCGCCGTAGCGTCCGGCCTGGGCAACGATGTGGGCCTCGCGTTCATGGTGCTTGGCGTTGAGGACCTCGTGTGCGATGCCGCGCTTGGTAAGGGCGGCGGACAGCTTCTCGGAGCTCTCGATGGAGACGGTGCCCACCAGGACCGGCTGGCCCTTGGCGTGACGACGCTCCACATCGTCGGCGACGGCGTTGTACTTGGCCTGAATGGTGCGGTACACCAGGTCCTCGTGGTCCACGCGCTGTACAGGCTTGTTGGAGGGGATGACCTCGACGGGCAGCTTGTAGATCTCGCGGAACTCGGCATCCTCGGTGAGTGCCGTACCGGTCATGCCGGAGAGCTTGTCATACAGACGGAAGTAGTTCTGCAAGGTGATAGTGGCCAGCGTCTGGTTCTCCTCGCGTACAAGCACGCCCTCTTTGGCCTCGATGGCCTGGTGCAGGCCCTCGGAGTAACGGCGGCCTTCCATAATGCGGCCGGTGAACTCGTCGACGATCTTGACCTCGCCGTTGGTGACCACATACTGCTTGTCGCGGTGGAACATGTACTGGGCCTTCAGCGCCTGCTGCAGGTGGTTGACCAGCTGGCCGGAGAGATCGGCATAGATGTCATCGATACCCAGGCGGCGCTCGATCTTCTTAAGACCGCGCTCGGTGGCAGCGATGGCGTGCTTGGCCTCGTCCATGACGTAGTCGCCCGTGGGTTCAACGTCCTCGGTGGCGGTAAGCATGTCGTGCGACACGTCCTCGCCGCGCTCAAGGCCACGCACGGCACGCGCGAAGTCCTTGTAGGTACTGGCGGACTTGGTGCCAGCGCCCGAGATGATCAGCGGGGTGCGAGCCTCATCGATCAGGATGGAGTCGACCTCGTCGACGATGGCGTAGTTGTGACCGCGCTGCACGCGCTGCTCGGGACGGGTGACCATGTTGTCGCGCAGGTAATCAAAGCCGAACTCGGAGTTGGTGCCGTAGGTGACGTCGGCCTGGTAGGCCGGGCGCTTGAGCTCGAGCGGCATGTTGTTCTGGAGCAGACCGACGGTCATGCCCAGGTACTTATAGATGCGGCCCATCCACTCGGAGTCGCGCTTGGCAAGGTAATCATTGACAGTAACGACGTGCACGCCCTTGCCGGCCATAGCGTTGAGATAGCCAGCCAACGTGGAGACGAGGGTCTTACCTTCGCCGGTCTTCATCTCGGCGATGTGGCCCTCGTGCAGTGCCATGGCGCCAATGAGCTGCACGTCAAAGTGGCGCATACCCATGGTGCGCTTGGAAGCCTCACGCACGGTGGCAAAGGCCTCGGGGAGCATGTCGTCAAGCGACTCGCCGTTGGCGTAACGCTCGCGGAACTTATCGGTCTGGCCGCGGAGTTCCTCCTCGGTCATCTTCTCAAACTGGGGCTCAAGACCGTTGATCTGATCGACGATCTTGTAGTAGCGCTTAAGGTCCTTATCGGATCCAAAGGACAGCAGCTTTGACATGAATCCCATGTGGTTTTCCTTTTTGGCCATCGCCCACGCCGTGCAGCTGCGGGCGAGTTAAACACAGATGATTGTACTTTAGCCAAACAAGGCGCGGCCTATACGGTCGACCTCGACCGCCACGTAATAACTATGACCAACCTGCCGCAATGGAACGGGTTTATTTTGGCAGGTTTTATCCTAGCAAACGCCGTCTCTCTGCCATTTGGTGCCACGGGGACAGGTTAGCTTGCACCAATAAAAAGAAAAGGGCCGCGCACCCAAATGGATGCACGGCCCTCATGCCATGAATGCGAGTGATTCCGCGGCGAGCTATTTACTCAGCAGCCTCGGTGGTCTCGGCCTCGGCAGCGGCCTCCTCGACGGGAGCCTCTGCGGGAGCCTCGGCGGCCTGCTTGGCAGCCTCCTCGGCGAACTTAGCGGCACGCTTAGCCTTCTCGGCAGCCTTAGCCTCAGCGGCGGCCTTGCGAGCGGCCTCGGCCTCAGCAGCCTTGGCGGCCTTGGCAGCCTTGGCCTCCTCAGCCTTCTTGAGCTGGGCGGCAGCGGCGCCACCGAACTTGTCGGCGAAGCGCTGGACGCGTCCACCGGTGTCGACGAACTTCTGCTGGCCGGTGTAGAACGGGTGGCACTCGTTGCAAAGCTCGACCTTCATCTCAGACACGGTAGCGTGCGTCTTGAAGGTGTTGCCGCAGGAGCACGTCACCGTGCACTCGACATACTGGGGATGGATACCCTGCTTCATGGTAGGACTCCTTATTGGTCAGGCGCTGGTTACCGATCAGCGCATAAGGCGTCTTGGTTTCCGACCAAGACAACAAACTCGGCTATGGTACCACGGCGCCGCGCGTCCCACAAAAGGTTCACGGTCTTTTCGGCACAACACGAGCTGGACCTTAAATATCAACTTCATCCGAACACTCCCCCACATTCATCTCTCGTATGTATCGAGGTATTCCTGCTTGAGCGTCTGCGAGGACGACTTGATCTTTTCCACGAGCGTGCCGGCTTCGATGAAGTAGAACGAGTTGGTGAGGTCTGCCAGGTCGTCGAGCAGATGGCTTGAAATGAGCACGCTTCGTCCCCGCGCCACCTCGCTGCGCATCGCGTCGCAGGAGGTTTTCCGCTTTCCCGGATCGAGGCCGTTCAGCGGTTCATCGAGGATGAGGTACGGGCAATCGGTCGCTATCGCCATGGCAAGCTTTACCTGCTGCTTCATTCCCGTCGAGAGTTTACGGGCCGGCTTGTCGAGATATGGGGAGATTCCGAGGGAGCTGCAGAGCGAGTCGATGTCGGCGGCCGATTTCCACGCATCCCTAACGAAAGCAAGGTGCTCGAGGGCCGATAGCGTGGGGTAGAGATCCGTGCTGCCCGAAGAGCTCAGGTAGACGAGTTCTGCAAATTCGGCTGATCGACGTTGGCTGATTCCGTCTGCCGCCAGGCTTCCCGAGTGGATGCGGGTGGGAAATTGGCCCGACAGCGCTTCCAGGAGGGTGGTTTTTCCCGAGCCGTTGGGAGCAACGAGGCCCGCCGCCGTTCCCGGGCTTAGGAGAAGCGACCCGATTGAAAGTATCGTCGTGCTTCCGTATCCCACGCTCGCGTTTAGAAGCTCGAGCCCATGGTGCTTTTTAGCGGGTCCGGCCTGCTTGGGCGACCTTGCCGCAACGGCGCCGACTGCAAAAAGGACCGCGACGTATGCCAGGGCCACGGCAAGCATCGATGCGCTGCCTGAACCGGAGCCGATGAATTCCGTCGGGAAGCACCCTACGTAACCCGTTGCCTCGATAGGCGAAAACACGGCCAGCGGCAGGAGCCCGAGCACGGCATTATGCTCCAGCGCCGAATCGAACAATAACGGGAATGCCGGGGCTGCGACAAGCAGCGCTGAGGCAAGGGGGCCTGCGAAGACGCGCCTCGTTGCGGTCGATAGGACGACGGAGCAAACGGATATCAAGGTTCCGCCCGCAAGCAGCGCGAGAAGCAGGGTCGTGAAGACGTTTCCCGCGGTCGTGGTGGCAAGCGCGCCGTTATGGAAGAAGGCGATCGGGTACCCAATCTGCCCGAAGCCGTTTAGGACCAAGGCGCAAATGCTCCCGGGTGCAAGGCCGGCGAGGAGTATCGCGGTCCCCGCGGCGATTATCGAAAACACGATCTGGATAAGGCGCCGGAATTTGGGTGCGGGCGCCTTTGCCGCCAGGGTACCGGGCCTTGTGGCGCCGAGCAGGAGTATCGACGAGAGAAGGAAGGGGATGAAGGGAAGGAAAGACGGCGCCGCGGCAATGGCGTAAGGCAGGAAGGAAAGGAATGGCAGGTCGTTTGCGGAGGCCGGGATATCCGTGATGCCGGAGCTGCTCAGGGCGCGGCAATATGCGAGCGCCGCGTCATTGGTCTCTCGGTCTCCCACGATGGACCCGGATTGGAAGCCCTCGTCCATGAGCGCGTAGTAGCTCTCGGCAGAATCGAGAAAGGCGGCGTCGGTTTGAGCGGCGAGGGCGGCGTTCGCGTATCTTGCAAGCTCAGCGTCATCTTGCTGCTCTGGCGATAGGTCTGTGCCGCTGGCCTGGGGCGCGCGCGTATTGAATGCGTCGACAAAGCCCTGCATGCCCTGCTTCATAAAGAAGGGCCCGTAGATGGGTGAATTGAACGCAATGGGGACGGAAAAGGCTGCAGCGAGAACGAGCGTACAAATCCATACGGCCCTGTCTCTTAGGATTAGTTTGAGAAGAAGTCGACAGTACATTCAGAAGCACCTACGTTCCTCAAAGAACTGTTAGATTAAAAGTAACAGACCGGATGAAGATACGTGCGACGGGGGCGAGGCGAATGGCTGAACGGTATCGATATGCGGGTTTAACGGTATTATATTGACCACATAGATTTTTAACTTGCATTTCTACCCGCCCTTTTCGTAGAGTCGCCGATACGTGCTTAGCGCACCCTCGGCGCGTCCGGCAGGCTTTGCGAAATGGGATCCAGGAGACTTCGGCGCAGCATCATCTTGCGGAATGCTTCTAATGAGCCTCCCATCCTTCAAAAACAGAATCTCATCGCACAGCCTATCGACCGAATCCAAGATGTGGGATGACATGATGATGCACGTACCAGAATCGGCCAGCTTCCTGAGAATCTCGGAATGCAAGTCCACCCTGCTGGGGTCGAGCGCGTTCATGGGCTCATCTAATAGAAGGTACCGCGCGCCCGTCGCATACGCAATCGCCAGGGTAAGCTGCTGCTTCATGCCCTGGCTCAGAGTGCGGATCCTCATCTTCGCGAACTCGCCTATCTGCGTTTGTTCCACTATCTCTTCGATATCGCGAGCATGCGGCCACATATCGCAAACCATCTTGAGGTGATCTTCCGCACGCAATCCGGGATACAGCAGCGTCCCCTCACCAGGTGCATAGAAGATCATAGAACGGACCTCTCTCGCACCCGTACCCTGCACCTCATCCAGAACGATGCTCCCGTCCACGCGAGGACCCGGCAAACCTGCCATCGCACGCAGCAACGTCGTCTTTCCATGCCCGTTCGGAGCGACGAGACCGTAGACCGTACCCGGGGCAAACTCAGCGTTCACCGAATCTACGAGCACCTTCTTTCCATAAGAGATCGTCAGCGTTTGAAGGTCAATCATCGAGATCATCCCCTTTCGATCTTTGGAACACTCAGGCGCACCATCAACGGAGATACGGCGCCCAAGACCACCAGCAGAGCGCCCGATGCGCCGACGACCTCTCCAAAAGGCATCGCGTTCGTCCCTCGCCCAAGGAACCCAATCGTCCCCACCTGGGAAGCGGGATCAAACGAGGCGAATGGAGCCAGCAGCGCGACGCCCATGCCCACGCTTTCAACATGAGCGCTCAACGAACCCAACACCAAGAGAACCGCGCAAACCATTCCGGTGACAACGGGGTTGCGGCTAATCGCTGCTGTCAACGCAGCGACGACGGAAATCACGCCGTATGCCATGACCAGCAACGGAATACTGCACAACACCGCCTCCCCCACCATGGACGTTGTCGAAGCTCCCGCCCGAATGAGAGCGACGGGATACTCCGATCCACCCGCACCGTTCTTAATCACGGACACAACGACAGCGGGAACCATCGACACCAAAAGCAGCACCAAGCCAAGCAGGAGAGCCAGCGCAACAGCCGTCAGAAAACGCACATGCGCTGTTGCGGGGATCTGGAGAACCAGAAGGGAACGACACTGCAGGTGGGTGCACGCGAGCGATGTGACAACCACGGGCAACAGCAAAAATAAGGAGGGAAGCGCTGCCTGGAGATACGAAAGGAGGATTAATGGGGGCATCTTCGTACTTAACTCGTAAACCTTGGGGTCCGGCAAGCTCGCGATCGACTCAAGCAGAAGGGCGCGCGCCTCCGCACGAGAAGGAGTCTCCGGCTCGATTCCAATCGATTGCAGGAGAGTCGCATCTGCCGCGCCCAGCTCACCTCGAGCGCGCTCGTACGTCGCAAGGCTTCGAAACCCCTCCGCAGGCATAGGCGCGTACACGAAACCCGAAAGAGCATCCCGCATGTCTTCCAGGGCCGCTTTGCCCTCGACGTCCATATTCGCAGCGTTCTGCTCTAGATACCGATCTATTGAACGGAGCTCCCCATCCCTATACCGAACAGCGGAAACGTTATCAGCGTCAGGAAACATCTCGACCAGAGCCGGGGCCAGCATCGTCGCCGACATTGCAATCGCGCATACGGCGAGGGTAGGAGAACGCAGGAGCAGTTTCCCCATCGTTCTTACGTATGCAACGGCGGAGGCACAAGCGCTCGAACGAGTTGCCGTTCTCGATGCAGCGAAGGAACCTCTCTCAAGACAAATCGGGGATATCGGGCGCGCGCAGCCGCTCTTTCCAGCAACGCAAAGCAGGCTAATTGCCAGCACCTCGATCCCGATTGCGCATACGAGGGCAATCGCGCCACGCTCGAAGCAAAGTCCAGGCAGATTCACTATCTGCGTTGTCGGGTACGGGCTATAGGCGCCGACGGTCAACTCAGTGTTCGCATACGTAAGGGGATTCAACAGGGCGAACTCACGTAAAGCGATGGATCTTCCGTAATACCCGGGAACCATCGTCACCCCCATCAGGGCACATACGAACACGATTCCAAGCGTAGGGTTATTGGCAATCTTCACGGCAAGGTGAACGACAAGCGAGATGAACGCTGCCACCAAGAATTGCAAGATGGCCGTCTGCGCGAACACCAGCCAAGCCGGTTTGATAACCGGAGTCGCATATTGAATGTAGCCTATCGGATAGAACGGCGAGCCCGGGCCATTCTTCACAAGCGCGGCGATTATCCCTGGAAGATTGATGGCGAGGACGGCAAGCATTGCAAAAACACTCGCCCATACGCTCGATGCAACAAGTCTACCCAGCTCGCCCATCGGTGCCTGGATAATGAGCTTTTCACGTTTGTTAAGACGTGCGGCAAGGAACGAGACGGCAACGGCCGTTGCGACCCATAGCAAGTACTCCTTCGATCCGTCATAATAGGTGTACTCTCCATCCGATATCTGCAGAAACGGAAGTAGGGGAGAGAGCGGTGCCAAGATAAGACGTCCCGCGGCAAGAGGGTACAGAAGCGCGGGCATGCTTGATGAAGAGGTATAGACACCGTCCTCCCCCGCATTCACAAGCGCATCCGCATAGGATGCTGACAATTCCTGCTCAACACGGGTTATTCCCGACTCGAGGTATTCAACCCGTCCGTCGATGCCAGCCGCGCTCCTGAAGACGGGCAAAGCACAAAGAACCATCAACGCAACAACGGCAATACAGAGCGACCTGGAGGAGAGGAGCGACCTAAAGATTGCCTTCGAGATCTTGAGCATATTCATCGCCAACCTTAACCCCATCCACCTGGAACAGCGGGGCTAAACAAAATGCTCGGCCCCGCCTCGCATCTAGTGATTGCAGCATGCTGTGATTACTTGCCGGCAAAGTCAATTTAACATAAACTGTTAAAAAGTAACCTGAGTTTTTTAAATTCTTCGGAGGTTATTATGAGTTCCGACAATCGCACTCCCCGGCTTCATTCCTTCCGCATCGCATGTGCGATAGCCTCTGCGACCCTTTGCGCCACCGCCATCGCACAAGTGGCGTTCTCCTTAAAGCCAGCAATCGAAGTGCTCGACAACCCTGTAATTGCAGACTCCCCCGCGTATCCAGCCCTTGCGATCTCGACATTGGTCCCTGCCGTCATCGGTATCGCTACGACCATCCTCAGCGCCGTTCTCGTGTGGACGATCAAGAGCGGAGACCCCTTCAAGAAAGGGTCTGCGACATGCTTGAAGGTGCTCGGCATTCTCTTCGTTGTTCAAGCTGCCACCAGCCTCTACGCCGGCTCACTCAAAACCTCCGTTTCGATGTTTGGCGGCGAGGGGGCCGTCGGCGCCCAAGAGATCGCTTCATCATTCGATTGGACCTCTCTGGTTCTCGGCATCGTCCTGTTCATGCTTTCCCAGCTCTTCTTGTACGCCCGAGAGCTGTACCTCGACTCCGACGAGATTGCGTAAGGAAACGCCATGCCCGTAATTGTTCGCCTCGACAAGATCATGGCCGAGCGAAAGATTTCCTCGAACGAACTTGCCGAAAGGATTGGAACCACGCCCGTGAACCTGTCCCGTATTAAAAAAGGGCATATTCGCGGCATTCGCTTCAACACACTCGAGCAGCTATGCCTCGCCCTTCGTTGCCAACCCGGAGACCTTCTCGAAGTCATGAGCGAAGAGGATGCCCGAAAGGAGTTCGGACTCGATTGGTCCGCCGAGGATTAGAGGGCGGTCGTACTCGCCCTGCACACGGGGATGCGAATCGGCGAGGTCTGCGGCCTTCGGTGGTGCGATGTGGATTTCGAGACGGGCCTGATCTCGATCAGACACTCGGTGGCGTACGCGAAGGGAATGGGTTCGTTCATCAAGGACACCAAGACCCATGACGCCAGGGGTATCCCCATCGACCCGGTCGGCCTACTCCCCTTCCTGAAGGAGACCCACGAGATCGACTGCGGAAAGCTGCGCTTGCGCGGCCTTACCGGGGCGGTCGAGATCGGGGACTGCTACATCCTGTCGGAGCCGGGCGCGACCTTCGCGACGACAAGCTATATCCGCAGGGCGTTCAAGACGTTCTCGGAGACCAACGGCCTCATGGGCACCAACGACGAGCTGATCACGTTCCACGGCCTTCGCCACACGTTCGCAACGCAGTGGATCCGCCAAGGCGGCGATATCAAGGCGCTCCAATCGATCCTCGGCCACAAGGACGCCATGGCGACGCTCAACGTCTACGCCGACATCGAGCCCATCTCCAAAATCCATAACATGCTGCGCGCCACGCCGTGCCTTTGGCGCGGGCACCTCGGGCCGAGGGTCGATCCGGGTCCCATGTTCCAACAGAGGATCCAGGAGTCCATCGAGACGCTCCAGGCGTTCGGCTACGGCATCACCGAGCCGGACGACCGAAATATCGCCATACGCGACGTGAAGACGAACAGTTGGCTCTAGCTCACCGAGTACGCGGCAGTGTTGGGCCCATCCCAACTGAGGTCACGGTGGTCCGATAGGGGCGCCGCCCGCGGCATGCGCCGCGGAGCGGTATCCCCTACCGAAGGGCGGGGATGCCCTCCGCTTCCAGTTCGGAATCAGCCGTCGGAGGCGTTCGGCTGACTGCGGGAACGGCCTGTCCGCTCAATGTGTTCGGCTGAGATCGGAAATCAACCCAACACGAGCCGGACACGCGCCAGACGGCTCTTCCCCGTACGGCCTTCCCCCTTACGCTCATGTTGCAGGCATGTAACGCCGCAGCGAGCGCGCCTTTTTTGCGCCAGACAGGTACAATGATGAACACTGTACCGTAGCGGAGCGCCCCGCGCGCGCCGCAACCACGCGAAAGGGTTTCCCATGGCCGAGATCTCGTCCTCCCGCATCGTCATCACCGTCCTTGGCAAGAACCGCCCCGGCATCGTCGCCGGCGTCACCCGTGTCCTGGGCGAGGCCAATGTCGACATCCGCGACATTACGCAGTCCATTATCGAGGACATCTTCACCATGACCATGCTGGCCGACACCGCTGAGTCCAAGCTCGACTTTGCCGAGCTGCAGAAGGCCCTGGCCGAGGCCGGCGAGCTTTCGGGCGTCAATGTGTCCATCCAGCGCGAGGACGTCTTTAACTTTATGTACCGCCTGTAGCGAACAGGTCGTGCGGGAACAGGCTGGCGCATCTGCACCCAAGCACGCCGCCCCCACACGACCCCGAGAGGAGCGCGCATGGCTTACGACGCCAAGAAAATCTACTACCGCTTCGATGACCATCTGAGCCGCCTGGTCTTGGATTATGAGGCGAGCCGCCAGATTTCGCCCGAAAGCGAAAACCTCTACTACGGCCTGCCGACTGATCCGTACGACGAGGGTCTGTTCGTCGAGCATAACGTCAAGCGCGGCCTGCGCAATGCCGACGGCTCGGGTGTGGTCGCGGGTCTTACCCGCATCTCGGACGTGCACGGCTACAACAAGGTCGACGGCAAGGTCGTGCCCGACCAGGGCAAGCTCACGCTGCGCGGCTACAACATCGAGGACCTGGTCAACAACGCGCAGGCCGAGAATCGCTATGGCTACGAAGAGGTCGCCTACCTGCTCATCACGGGCTCGCTGCCCAATAAAGAGGAACTCGACGGTTTTTGCGGACGTCTGGGCGCTTTTAGGCACCTGAGCGACGAGTACGTCAAAGAGTTCCCCATGACCACGGTGTCGTCGAGCATCATGAATGTGCTTCAGCGCGCCGTGCTGCTGCTCTACGCCTTCGACGCCGAGCCCGACGCCATTACGCCCGAGCACGAAATCGACGTCGCCATCTCCATGCTCGCCCGTCTCCCCCGCATCGCCGCCTTCGCGCATATGGCCTCGGTCGCCAAGCGCCGCGGCTCCGAGGTCCATGTACCGCATCCCACACCCGGCCTCTCCACCGCCGAGACCATCCTGCAGGTGCTGCGCGGCGGCATGGCATTCACCCGCGACGAAGCCATGCTGCTCGACGTGATGCTCATGCTGCATGCCGAGCACGGCGGCGGCAACAACTCCACGTTTGCCTGCCGCGTGCTGTCCTCCTCGGCCACCGACCCGTATTCCGCCTACGCCGCGGCTATCGGCTCGCTCAAGGGCCCGCGCCACGGCGGTGCCAACGCCAAGGTCGTGTCCATGCACGAGGACATCCGCGCGCATGTCTCCAATTGGGAGGACGAGGACGAGGTCGCAGCCTACCTGGGCAAGATCCTCGACAAGCAGGCCTTCGACGGAACGGGTCTCATCTACGGTATGGGCCACGCCGTCTACACGCTGAGCGACCCGCGTGCCGAGGTGTGCCGCCGTTACGCGCGCACGCTTGCCGCCAAGAAGGACCTGGGCGATGAGTTCGCGCTCATCGAGCGCATCGAGCGCCTGGCGCCGCAGGTGATGCGCGATCACGGCATGACCAAGCCCATCTGCGCCAACATCGACCTGTACACGGGCTTTATCTACAAGATGCTCGGCGTGCCCGAGACGCTCTTTACGCCGCTATTCGCCGTTGCCCGCATGGCCGGCTGGTCGGCGCACCGCATGGAAGAGCTCTTCTGCGCGCACCGCATCATCCGTCCCGCGTATCGCCCGGTTATCGAGCCGCTGAAGTACAAGCCGCTCGCCGACCGCTAGGACGCGGACCGTTATAGAACCCGAGCGTGGCCAGGGCATCACCGCCCTCGGCCACGCTTTTTATGCCAGTAGAAAGGGCTGCATCGAATGATTGTGTTTTCCGACATGGATGGAACGCTGCTGACGAGCGATAAGCAGATGAGCGACGCCACCTGGGCGATGCTCGACGAGCTCGCGCGCCGCGGTATTGAGTTTGTGCCCTGCACGGGGCGCCCGCTGTCGGGCGTCTTTGAGCCCATCCTCGCCCACCCCGCCGTACACTACGCAGTCTGCGCCAACGGTGCCAGCGTCTGGCAGCTCGACGACGGTACGCCTACCGATGTCTCACGTGCTACGCGCATTTTGAGCCGACCGCTCGACCGCGCCATCGCCCACCGCGTCCATAGCATTGCCGCCGGCCACGATGTGACCTTCGATATCTTCGCGGACGGGCAGTGCTTCCTCCCCCGCCCGCTCTACACGCGCCTGGACGAATTCTGTGGCGGCGATCCTCACATCGCGGCTTCGCTCAAGCGCACGCGAACGCCGATCGACATGGATATCGACAGCAAAATCGACGAAGTCGAGGTGCTCGAACGCATCGCCATGTACTGGCACGACCCGGCCGATCGCGACGCCATCGCGGCGGAGCTCGACACGCTCGAAGGCATTGAGGTCACGCGTTCGTACGCCATGAATATCGAGGTCATGGGCGAGGGCGCTACCAAGGGGACGGCCCTCACGTGGCTATGCGAGCACCTGGGCGAGCCCCTCGCCGACGCCTGGGCGTTCGGCGACAACATCAACGACATCCCCATGCTGCAGGCGGCGGGTCACGGCATGGCCATGATCAACGCCGAGCCCGAGGATCGCGAGGCCGCCGACGCCATCACCGAATACGACAACGACCACGACGGCGTCGCCCACACCATCATGGCCGCCCTCGCCTAGTCATCGGCCAGTCATTGGGGACGTTCTTAAATGACTAGTCGTTGGGGACAGTCTTCGCGAAAAAGCTGCAAGGACTGTCCCCCACTGCCGGCAGAAAAGGAATGTCCCCATCTGCCGGATTAGGCGAGACTCTCCAGCACGCGACGGAGCTCCTGCTGGACGGCGTGGTCGCGGTTGCAGCCTACGACGCGATCGGCAACCGCTTTGAGCGCGGGGCGCGCGTTTTCCATAGCACAGCCCGTACCGACAAAGCGAATAATCTCGTAATCGTTCATCGAGTCGCCAAACGCCATGACCTCGTCGCGCCCAATGCCGTAATGCTCCGCAAGCTGTGCGATGCCCGAGGCCTTCGACACACCGGGCTGCATGGCATCGATCCATGCGTTTCCAGAAGGCGCAAAGGTAAAGAGCTGGCCGAGCTCACGCTGCAGTACGTAGGCACTGTCCATAACGGCACAGTCATCGCAAAAGATACTCGCCTTGATGATATTTACGCTGGGATCGGGCAGCTCCCAAATGCGCTCGGCATTGGGAAGGTCCTTATCGACCTCGCGTACGAACTTGCACTCATCATCGAGCAAGAAGGATTTGGTTCGGTCAAAGAGCGCAAGATGCAAATTGGGAAACGTCCCGACGGCCTGGGCGAGCTTTCGAATCGCCAGGTGCGAATATACCTCGCGGTCTACCATCTTGCCGTCGGCGTAGACCTGGGCACCGTTAGCTGCGACAAAGTCCATCTTGTCACGAACGGGCGCAAAGAACTCGCACAGTCGATCGTAGCGGCGGCCTGACGATGCGGCAAAATGCACGCCATGCTCGCGTAGCGCCAGGATCAGTTCATAGGTCTCAGGCGGCACCTGGCCATTTTCGTCAAGCAGTGTGCCGTCCATATCGGATGCAATCAGTTTAAACATAGAAAAGCTCCCTTCGGGGTTGTTGGAATCGAACGTGTATCCGATTCCAACGTACCCAAAGGGAGCTCAAATAAGACTCCGCGGTCATAAACGTTACATGGACCTAGCAAATAGCTCACACGTGCCAGAGGTCCCACGGTCGCGGCGTCAGGCGGCACGCCAAAGAGTGTCCCCGACGACTAGTCGTTTAAGAACGTCCCCGATGACTAGTCGGCGTAGGTGAAGGTGGTGACGTCGAACATGCCCTCGGGACGGATGCGGAGCGTCGGGATCACCGGCAGGGGCAGGAAGATGATGCCCATGATGGGATCGAGCGGTGGCTCAATACCCATGGCGCGCGCCTTGACCATAAAGTCGTCGTGCTGCGCCGCCACGTCCTCGGCCGTGCCCTCGCTCATCAGGCCACCGAGCGCCAGCGGAATGCGCGCTACGACCTCACCATCGCGCACCAGCACGTGACCGCCCTGCCCCACGGCTTCAACAGCCGCCATCATATCGGCAGCGTTATCGCCCACCACGCACACGTTGTGCGAATCGTGGCCGATCGTCGAGGCGATGGCACCGCCCGTGATGGTAAAGCCGCGCACCCAGCCGCGACCGATGTGCTTGCCGACAAGACCCAGACCCGCAGGACCATCGCCGTCGGCACCCTCAGCTTGCAGCGACACGCCGCGGCCGTGGCGCTCGATCAGCATAATGCGGCGCAAGCCCTCGGCACTCTCGGGGCGAGCCATACCCGTGATGGCCTTACCCGGCACCACATCAATCACGGCCTCGCCCGGCTTAAAGGCATAGTCGAATACGTCGAGCGAAAGCTTCGGCAGCTTAACGGAGGCGCGTAGCTCATCGGCAAGGGCCGCGACCTCGGCCATCTCGGGTGCAATCTCGCCCACAAAAGTGCCGTCCTGTGCCACGAGCGCGCCGGCGGCATACACGCGATGCGGAGCCGTGGCAAACGTCAGGTCATTGAGCACCAGCAGGTCGGCACGCTTGCCCGGGGCAATCGCACCACGCAGCTCGTGTGGGTCGCGGCAACCGTGGTCCAGGCCAAACGCCTCGGCCGTGGAGAGGGACGCCATAGAGATAGCGACCACGGGGTCGATGCCGGCCTCGATAGCCGCGCGGCAGGCATTGTCGATCATGCCGGTCGCAAGCGCATCGGAAGGGGCGCGGTCGTCGGTCGCGAAGCAGCAGCGGCGGGCGCGCGCGGGATTCTCTAGCAGCATCGGCGACAGGTTGGCCAAGTCGTGGCTACACGTACCTTCGCGCAGCATCACATACATGCCGCGGGACAGTTTATCGAGCGCCTCCTCGGGAATCGTCGACTCGTGGTCGGCGATAATACCCGCCGCGGCATAGGCATTGAGGTCCTTGCCGGCAACGAGCGGCGCATGACCGTCGACTTGCTTGGACGGCGTCTGGTTAGCGGCATCGATGCGAGCACAGGTCTCGGGATCGGCCATAAAAACGCCCGGAAGGTTCATCATTTCGCCCAGGCCAAAGACATCGCCCGGATGCTCGGCAAAAAACGCCTGCATATCGGCAGCCGAAATAACGGCACCGGCCTGCTCGTCGGGCAGCGCGGGCACGCACGAAGGCATCATGTACTTGATGGAGATGGGTGCGCGGCGGCCGTCCTCGATCATAAAGCGCAAGCCGTCGAGACCGGCAACATTGGCAATCTCGTGGCTGTCGGCAATGGCGGTGGTAGTACCGCGCGTCGCGGCCATGCGAGCATACTCGGCGGGACGGATGTTCGAGGACTCGATATGCAAATGCCCGTCAATAAAACCGGGAGCGAGATAGCGACCCTGGCAGTCGATGACCTCAGTTGCCTCGTAGGTGCCAGCAGCATCGTCGCGACCATCGTAGAGCACGCCGACGATCACACCGTCCTTGACGGCAACGCTACCGGGCGCCACACGCTGGCCATACACGTCGACGATCTGCGCATTGGTAAACAGCGTGTCGACGGGCACGCGCCCCTCGGCAGCATCGATCACAGACCTCATGACCTCAACGGACATACATACTCCTTTAACCGTAGAAAAAAGCTGCGGAGCGGACAGACCTTCACCGCAGCAAGCCAATAGCCATTGTATGCCAAAAAGAAAGTCCCGCTAACACCCCTTCCGCTTAACGGCACCGCCAAATGATCCCTCCGTCCCCAAGGGATCGTCGCAACCAAAAAGGCCGCAGTCGGGATTCCCGGCTGCGGCCTTATTGCACTTGTGAGGTCAACTCGCTCGTTAGACCAACTTAAAGCCCTTGCGCTTGCCCACGGAGAGGGTGTCGCCCAGCTTGAGGGCGCTCGGATCGATGTTGTAGCTCTTGGGAGCCACAGCCTTGCCGTTGATCTTGACGCCGCCGCCGTCGATGTCGCGGCGGGCCTGACCGGCGCTGGCCGAAAGGCCCAGGTCCTTGAGCAGGCCAGCGAGGTAAATCTGGCCCTCGTCGTTGACGGTCAGCTCAACGTGCTTCTCGGGGAAGTCGGCAAGCTGGCCCTCCTTGAACACACGGTCGAACTCGGCCTGAGCCTCGTCGCCGGCGCCAGCACCGTGGTAGGTGTCGCACAGGTCGCGGCCTAGAGCGCGCTTGAGCTCGTAGGGGTCGGCGGAGCCATCGGCCAGGGCGGCATCGATCTTGTCGACCTCGGCCGGGGTGAGCGAACTGGCCAGACGATAGTACTTGCCAATCATCTCGTCGGGGATGGACATGGTCTTGCCGAACATATCCTTGGGAGCATCGGTCAGGCCGATGTAGTTACCGTAGGACTTGGACATCTTACGGACGCCGTCG
Organism: uncultured Collinsella sp.; assembly: GCA_959606035.1. GTDB lineage: Bacteria > Actinomycetota > Coriobacteriia > Coriobacteriales > Coriobacteriaceae > Collinsella. The sequence goes on along the minus strand of CAUHHB010000009.1, from coordinate 32,498 downwards.
GTGCCCTCGAGCAGCGGCATGGTGAGCGCGATCTGCGGTTCCATGCCCATCTTCTCCATGAGCTCGCGGCCGGCGAGCAGGTTAAAGAGCTGGTCGGTGCCGCCCATCTCGACGTCGGCCTTGATCTGCACGGAGTCGAAGGCCTGCATCACAGGGTACAGGAACTCGTGCAGGGCAATCGGCGTCTGGGACTGGTAGCGCTTGGTAAAGTCGTCGCGCTCGAGGATGCGGGCGACGGTGAACTTGGAGCACACCTGCAGCAGGCCGGCCAGGTCCATCGAAAGGATCCAGTCGCCGTTGTGCACGATGGTGGTCTTCTCGGGGTCCAGGATCTTCATGGCCTGGCTCACGTAGGTCTCGGCGTTGGCCTCGATCTGCTCCTGCGAAAGCTGCGGGCGGGTGGAGTTCTTGCCCGAGGGGTCGCCGATCAGCGCAGTGCCGTTGCCGATGATAAGGGTGACGTTGTGGCCCAGGTCCTGGAACTGACGCATCTTGCGCAGGGGCACGGCATGGCCCAGGTGCAGGTCGGGGCTGGTGGGATCGACGCCGAGCTTGATGTTGAGGGGCTCGCCCTTCTCAAGCTTCTTGCGAAGGTCGGCCTCGGGGACGATCTGCGCTGCACCCGAGGTGATGATACGCATTTGCTCGTCAACAGACAGCATTGGGTATCCTCCTTTTGCTATAGCACCCTCACCGGATACGGCGGTGCTGGAAGTTCATAAACCCACTAATAATAACCAAAACAGCGCGACGCGGCACCTACGACAGGAAAATCCTCGTCCTGCCGCACGCGTCGATAACGACCGGCAAACGCGTGCCGTCACGTTCGACCAAAAAGCGCGCCTGCTGACGGCGCGAGCAGTCACGGCAACGGACCTGCCCCGTTGCATCCGTGGCGCAGGCGCCCTCGGCAGTCAGCAAGCAGTGCTCGCACACCATGAGCTCGGGACGGTCGGCATCGACAGGCCCCAAGACACCGGGGCAAGCGGCAAGTTCGGCAACACGCTCCGCATCATTGCCGAGCAACTCGGCCGACAAGCACACCCGCCCCGCACCGAGTCCGCGCAGCCAGGTAAGCGTGGCCCGATTGGCACAGAACACCGGCGCCGCCACGTCAAACGTTGTGCCCAGCTCGCGGGCCATCGCCACTTGTCCCAGATTGCGGCAGACGACGCGCCCGGCACGCTGCATAAGCGCCCGAGTCCGCTCGGCGTCGCCCGCGCGGCACACTTCGTCGAGCACCACCGTTGTATCGGACAGATCTCGCTCATCGCGCGGACCCACATCCATCAGCTCCCAGGCAAAGACCATACGAGCAAAATCCTCGCGCTTTGCCGGCCCCGCCGACCCCACCAACTCCGTCGACGCACCGCCATCCACCGCAGCGCCCTCAAAGGGCAGCACCTCAACGGCACGCGCAACGGGCGCAATCGCATCCGCCTCGGCCCGCATGCGCTCCAACACCGCCGCCGTCTGATCCAACACGCCGGCGCTGCGAATCAGATAGACCTCGCAGCCCGCGTCCACCTTACGTTTGCAATGCACGACGATGCGCTCCCCCGCAGCGGCATCCACGGGGCAAGGCACCTGTGGCCAGCGCTTGGGCACATCGGGACGCGCGTCGGCACCCGGGTAAAATCGGATTTCGAGCGTATCGCCCGCCGCCACGGCGGCATCAAGCTCAACCGTCACCTCTTCGTGACCCACCGCCACCAAGTGGCCCACGCGCACGCCCTGGTTGATCGCGCGCTCAAAGCTCATGAGCTCGGCACCCGAACGACCCCGCAGGTAAGCATCGGTAAACCCACGGTTAAACGACCCTCCCAGCTCGCGTTCAAGCTCTTCCACGGCACCGGAGTCCCACGCGCCGTCGCACAGCATATCGAGTGCCCGACGCCACACCCTCACCACGTTGAATACGTAATCGGGATTCTTCATGCGCCCCTCGATCTTGAGCGATGCCACGCCGGCGGCAACAAGCTCGGGCAGGTGCGCGATACCCAGATAGTCACGCGGACAAAGCAGGCGGTCTCCCTCGACGGCAACAACACTCTGCCCCGCCTCGTCCACTAGGTCGTACGCCAGACGGCACGGCTGCGTGCAGTCGCCGCGCATCGCCGAGCGCCCACGCCGCAAGGCCGAGAACTCGCACGCCCCCGAATAGCCGATGCAAATCGCACCGTGGCAGAATACCTCGATGGGCACGCCCGTGGCACATAGCGCCGCAATCTCGTCGACCGTCAGCTCGCGTGCCGTCGTCACGCGCTCGACCCCCAGCTCATCGGCGGCAAGCCGCACGGCACCCTCGCTATGAGCGCCCGCCTGCGTGGACAGGTGAATCTCGACCCCGGGAATCGCCGCGCGCAGCGCGCAGGCCAACCCGGCATCGGCGACAATCAGAGCACCGGCGCCCAGCTCCAGTGCATGAGCTCCCAACGCCACCGCGTCGGACAACTCATCGTCAAACACGAACACGTTGAGCGTCACGTACACACGCACGCCATGGGCATGCGCCACGGCGCAGCCGCGCGCAAACTCGTCATCCGTAAAGCCATGGGCGCCCACACGGGCGTTAAAGCCGCCCAACCCCGCATAGATGGCATCGGCGCCCGCGGCGATGGCCGCAAGCATCTGGTCGAGTCCGCCCGCCGGCGCCAGCAACTCGGGCAGCGCCGCACCGGCAGCATCCAATCCAGTCTCGTATTGTCCGCTCGGCCCCATCGCCCGAATCGCCATCGGCAAACTCCTTACCAAGGTATGCATTCACTCTGAAAAATGCCGTCTTCCAGCATACACGAGGCCTCGCGCGCCCCGTTTGGTTTATCGTGTAATAACTTATGTCCATCCTGCCCCGACGGCACATCCACCGTCCGGCACGACATACCTGGAGGTCAATATATGGGTCCTCGCCAACGACAGGGACGCAGCCGTTCAAAGACGCATGCTCTGCCCATAATCCTGCTCTCGTTTTTGGGCTTTCTGCTGATTGCGGGCGTGGCATTTGGCATCGGCATGGTCGGCAACGTCAACCGCTGGCTGTCCGATCTGCCCGACTACACCGACGCCAACGCGTATCTGGTGAGCAAGCCCACCGAGATCGTCGACTGCAACGGCAACAAGATCGCGAGCTTCTACACGCAATACCGCAAGTCTATCACCAAGGACGAGGTCTCCCCCTACGTGCTGCAGGGCACCGTTGACGTCGAGGACGAGCGCTTCTACGAGCACGGCGGTATCGACCTGTGGGGTATCGCGCGTGCTGCGGTGGCAACCCTCGGCGGCGGGCACGAAGGCGCCTCGACGATCACCCAGCAGCTTGTGCGCAACACCATCCTGCAGGAGGAGCAATTCGACTCGACCATTGAGCGTAAGGTGCGCGAGGCCTACATCGCCATCAAGATGGAGGACATGTACTCCAAAGACGAGATCCTCATGATGTACCTCAACACCATCTATTACGGCCACGGCGCCTACGGCATCGAGGCCGCAGCCGAGACCTATCTGTCCAAGAGCGCCGCCGACCTCACCCTGAGCGAGGCCGCGCTACTCATCGGCCTTCCCAACTCGCCTTCGCAGTACGACCCCACGGTCAATCCCGATCTGGCACTGTCTCGCCGCAACAAGGTTCTCGACAACATGCTGCGCCTGGGCCACATCACCCAGGAGGAGCACGATGCCGCACAGGCCGAGCCCATCACCCTCAATGTGACCGAAATCTCGGGCAGCGGCGTCGACGTATACTCGCAGCCCTACTTTGTCTCCTACGTCAAGCAGCTGCTGGAGCAGGAGTTCTCGACCGACGTGCTCTTTAAGGGCGGCCTGACCGTCAAGACCACCATCGACCCCACGATGCAGCAGGTGGCAGAGAATGCCGTCCGCGAGCAGCTCGACACGCTCTCGCTTGACGGCCTGGACATGGGCATGGTCGTCGTCGACCCCAAGACCGGCTACATCAAGTGCATGGTGGGCGGCTACGACTACAACGCCGACGAGAACCACGTAAACCATGCCACGGCCAAGCGTCCCGTCGGCTCCACCTTTAAGGCCTTTACGCTGGCAACTGCCATCCAAAACGGCATGAACCCCAACGTCACCCTCAACTGCAACTCGCCGCTCAAGGCCAAGGGCACCACGACCGAGGTCCAAAATTACGCCAACCAGAGCTACGGCAGCATCACGCTTAAGCAGGCGACGGCATACTCCTCCAACACCGGCTACATCCAGGTGGCGGAAGCCGTCGGCAACAGCAAGATCATCTCGCTCGTCAAAAAGCTCGGCATCGACCCCGCCAAGGACAACATCGAGGACGTTCCCGTCATGACGCTCGGCACCGGCTCGATCTCGCCACTCGAGATGGCCGCCGCCTACGCGACGTTTGCCAACGGCGGCTACTATCGCCAGCCGATCGCCATCACCGAGATTGATTCTCGTACCGGTTCGGTGCTGTACCAGCACACCGACAATCCCTCACAGGTGCTTACCGAGGGCGAGGCCGCCGCGGTCACCGATGTTCTGTCCGGCGTCATGAAGGGCAGCGGTACGGGTGCTGCCGGCGCCCTGAGTGTCAACCAGCCCTATGCCGGCAAGACGGGCACCACCGACAACACCACCAACCTGTGGTTCTGCGGCTATACCCCGCAGCTGGCGTGCGCCCTGTGGACCGGCTATTCCGCGGGCGAGATCCCCATCCAAAAGTACGGCACGGACCTGCTGGGCGACAGCACCAACCTGCCTGTCTTTAAGCGGTTTATGAACACCGTTCTGACCGGTACCGAGCGCGAGGAGTTTGCGACCGGAACGGCGCCCACCTACAAGAACAACAGCGTCTGGAAGTTCTACGGCACCAATAACACCAAGAAGTCGGAGAACGACGACAAGGACAAGGACGAAGAGGAAGAGGAAACCACCACAACGACTACCACGACGACCACGACCACCGAGACCACGGGCGGCGACACCACCGGCGGCACCGGTACGACCGGTGGCTCGACGGGCGGCTCCACTGGTGGTTCGACCGGCGGCGATGGCGGCACGCCTACGCCTACGCCCACTCCCACTCCCGACCCCTCGCCCACGCCTGACGATACGGTCGGCTAAGAAGTACGCGACTAAAGCCAACAAGGCCCCGAGCAGCTTATTGAACTGCTCGGGGCCTTTTAGTTTGAAGCGACTGGGCGGTCGTTATACCAGCAAACAAAAAAAAGGGATACCGACCAACGTCGACACCCCTTACAAGCCACTATGTAAGCGCACGCAGTGCCGAGCGCACGACCCGCACGCCTACTTGCGAGAATTGCTCAGCTTATTGATCAGCGCCTCGAGACGCTCGCCGTCCTCGGCCGTCTGGGCAATAACCAAAATCGTATCGTTGCCGGCAAGCGAGCCAAGCACATCGGGCAACTCTGCCGCATCAACGGCGGCGGCGATGCCGGAAGCCGTGCCAGGCTGAGCCTTGATCATAACCAGATTATCGGTACGCAGAACGCCCGTTACGAGCTCGGAAACCATGCGCTGCAGGTGCAGGTCCTCTGCCAGAACATAGATGCCCTCAGGGAGCTTACGCAGCCCCATATCGGCAATATCGCGAGAGACAGTCGCCTGCGTGCAATCAAAGCCCATAGCACGGAGCTCATCGACCAGCACACGCTGCGTGCGGACGTCCTTATTGCGCACAATATCTCTAATGGCATCCTGGCGCCCATTGCGTTTTTTAGCCATACAAACCCTCACTCCAAAAGATGGCGGAGACAATCAATCAGTGATTGAATAGTTTAACGCTATTTGAAGGCTTTTGTGTATAAGAACGCATTTCGAAACAATTCTATGCAAGTTTGTTTCGTAATGAGCCGTTTAGGCGGTTTTTGCGCCCGTCCGGTTAAGAAAAGCTGCCAGATGCGTACACATCACGCAACGCGCGGGCTTGGCGCTAGCGATCGGCCCAAACAACAGACCGAGCCCCCGATGGTTATCCTTGAGCGCGGCGACCATCTGACGGGTTCGAGGCGCCTCGAGCATATCACGCATGCGGGCGGAACGCTCGATTGACGACACCCCATGCGGGCTCAGACACAAATTCTCGATGCAGGCGACCAGTCCGGCAAAGTAGAACTTTTGGCTTGCCAGCTTGAGCCGGCCACCGCTATCTGCTTCCGAGAGTGAGTCCGCAAGCTCGTCGAGTGCTCGGGTGTCATCGGATACCCTGGCATACATGGTGGGATCAAAGGCATCTGTAAGCTTAGGCGCCACCGCGTGGAAACAAGCGTCGCCGCATCCGGAGACGCGCTGCGCCTGCGAGAGCGCGCATGCCATAAACCCAACTGTGCGAAACGCCTTGTCGCACAAAAGGCATGCCTCAAACAGCGGACGGCTATACATCACGCCAGAGACTTGAGCAACCAAGCCGCCTAAAATCAACTGAGGCAGCCCGGCCACCATCGAAGACTTGTCTTCAATGACAATAGAGGCAGCATCCAAGACACGCGAATGGCGCTCTCGATGTGCATCATAGCGGTCGAGCGACACCGTGGGGAACACTATGTCTGCCGCAGTATCGCACGCGATATCGACCATCTTGGAAAGGGATTGCGGAGCAAACCACTCATCGGCGTTCATGGCGATGATTTGAGAGCCGCGCGAGGCAGCAAAACCGGCACGAAGACACGCGCCGCGCGTCGCGTCCTCGACGTCAATCAAATCAATATGGATGTCCCTGTCGGCAGCAACTTGAAGCGAATGGCGCACACCGGGCGCAGTATCGCGACAGACAACGACAATCTGCAAATCGTAGAGGTCTTGGTTCTGGATACTCTCGAGCGCACGCATCGCATAGCTGGGCGAACCTTCTACCACAAGGATCACCGAAAGTCGCGGATGCGAGCCACGTCGAACCAAATTATCCGTCCTCTCGACAGTAATGAATCAAACCGTGGTTCATGGTACACCCCGGCAATAAAAGCAATGAGACACCGGTTGCATTGCACGCCAAGAACAGATGTTGCACACGCGCAGCCCACAGATGACAGGTGTCGACGCACGACACGTCGAGCCCTCCCCTAGTCGAGCACGACAAGCTCGGCGGGATCGTAATCCACGCCCATAAACGTAAGGCCGCAGGCAGGAGCCGTGGGGCCCGCAGCGGTACGGTCGCAAGCATCGATAACCTCGCGCATCCACTCGGGTTCACGGCGATGCATGCCAATCTCGACAAGCGTGCCCACGATCGTACGGACCATCGAATGCAGAAACGCATTGCCCTCGATGGTGAACGTCAGGATGTCCTCGCCAAACGCAACCTCATGGCCAAATTCGGCACGCATCACGCAGCGATGCGTGGGCTTGCCAACGGCCGAGGCAACCTTGCAAAAGCTCTTAAAGTCCTGCTCGCCCAAAAGCGCAGGGCAGGCGGCCGCCATCGCATCGACGTCGAGGGGATAGCGATGCCACCACACCGCACCGCGCGAGAGCACGGGGCGCGCATCGCGATCGGCAATACGGTACGTATACGTACGGGACCGCGCGTCAAAGCGGGCAGAAAAGCCCCTACGGGCCTTGTAGACCTCGTTTATGGCGATATCTTTGGGCAGGAGGGCATCCATAGCCCTCAGCCACCTACGGCGCGTCAGAGCAAGCTCAGCGTCCGTTACGGGCACGCTAATGTACTGGGCCACCGCATGCACGCCGGCATCGGTACGACCCGCACACGTCAGATCGATCGGGCGGCGCAGCAGCGTCTCGATAGCGCGGCGCAACTCGCCCGCAACGGTCGTCTGGCCCGGCTGCTCGGCAAATCCGCTATAGGACGAGCCATCATAGGCAACACAGAATACAAGCGTGGCATCGAGCTCAGGAATCGAATTGAAATCAGACGGCGCGGTCATGGGCGCTCCCAACAAACAAGCAACGGTATCGCGACAAAAAAAGAGGGGTACGCGAACGTACCCCTCGAATATAGCCTATGCAGACGGATTGTCTACTCAGCGGTCTCCTCAGCAGGAGCCTCCTCGACGGCCTCGACCTTCTTGGGAGCAGCGGCCTTCTTGGGGGCCGGAGCAGCCTTCTTGGCCTTAGGCGTGCAAGGCTCGGTGACGAGCTCCATGATAACGATAGGAGCGTTGTCGCCCTTACGGTTGCCGAGCTTCATGATGCGGGTGTAACCGCCGTTGCGGTCCTGCCACATGCCCTGGGCAGCCTTGTCGAAGATCTCGGCAACGAGCTGCTTATCGCCGAGCTTGGCGATGGCCAGACGACGAGAGTGCAGGTCGCCCTTCTTGGCCCAGGTGATGATCGGATCGACGACCGAACGCAGCGCCTTAGCGCGGGTCTCGGTGGTCTTGATGCGGTCGTTCTCGAAGAGGGCCTTGGCCAGGCTCTTCTTCATGGCCTTGGTGTGGCTCGCATCGGTGCCGAGCTTCAGGCCCTTCTTAACGTTGTGACGCATGGTCTAGTTTCTCCTCAAATATGCGAAGCATTAAGCCTTCAGGCTCAGGCCCATGGACTCAAGCTTGTCCTTCACTTCCTCGATCGACTTAACACCGAAGTTACGGATGTTAAGCAGATCGTTCTCCGAGAACTCAACGAGCTGACGGACCGAGTGAATGCTGGCGCGCTTAAGGCAGTTGTAGGAACGGACGGAAAGGTCCAGATCCTCGATCTGCTTGTCCAGCTCGGCGTTGTCGTTGGTGACCTCGGGAGCGAAGATCGAAGCCTCCTCCTCGACCTCGGGGGTCTCGGCAAGGTTCATAAAGGCAGCCATATGCTGGTTGATGATATTGGCAGCCTGGACCACGGCGTCGCGCGGAGCGATGGAGCCGTTGGTCTCGATCTCGAGGACAAGGCGGTCGTAGTCGGTGTGCTGACCGACACGGCAAGCCTCAACGAGCTTGGCGCAACGGGACACCGGCGAGTACAGCGAGTCGACGTGGATCACACCGATGGGATCGTTGTCGCGCTTGTTAGCCTCGCCAGAGACATAGCCGCGGCCATAGCCGATGCGCATGCTCATGGTGAGATGGCCACCCTCGGTAAGCGTAGCGATGTGCTGCTCGGGGTTGACCAGCTCAAACTCGGACGGAATAAAGAAGTCCGCACCGGTGACCTCGCAGGGGCCGTCAACAGAAATGGTGGCGGTCGCCTCGTCGGTCGTGCCGAGAGCCCTGAAGACAAGACCCTTGACATTCAGGACGATGTCGGTGACATCCTCGACCATGTTAGGGATGGTCATGAACTCGTGCTGTGCACCATCGATCTGAATAGCCTCGACGGCGGCACCCTCGAGCGAGGACAGAAGTACGCGACGAAGGGAGTTACCCAGCGTATCGCCGTAGCCACGCTCGAGCGGCTCGACGGAGACACGAGCAGACGTCTCGTTGATCTCTTCGACCTGAACCTGAGGCCTAATGAATTCTGACATGTATTACCTCCAGCCTCAGCAGCCCGGATGGACTACTTAGAGTAGAGCTCGACGATGAGCTGCTCGTTGATATCACCGCTGATCTGCTCACGCGTCGGCAGAGCGAGCACGTTACCAGACAGCTTCTCGATATCGACCTCGAGCCAGCCAGGGACCTCAAAGCGCTCGGAGGAAATCAGAGCCTCCTTGATGGGGAGGAGGTCACGGAACTTCTCGCCGACAGCGACGACGTCGCCGGCCTTGACGCGGTAGGACGGGATGTCCACGCGCTTGCCGTTCACGGTGAAGTGACCGTGACGGACGGACTGACGAGCCTCTTTGCGGGTGCGGGCGAAGCCAAGACGGAAGACGACGTTGTCGAGGCGAGACTCAAGGATGATCATGAGGTTCTCACCGGTGACGCCGTTCATCTTGCGGGCCTTGTTGAAGTACCCGTGGAACTGCTTCTCCAGAACGCCATAGATGAACTTGACCTTCTGCTTCTCGCGCAGCTGCATGCCGTACTCAGATTCCTTGCGACGGCGCTTGGGCTGACGGATAGATTCCTTCTTGCTGCTGTAACCGAGCTCAGCGGGATCGATCCCGAGCTGACGGCAGCGCTTAAGAACAGGAGTCCTGTCGATTGCCATATTGATACGATCCTTTCAGTTACACGCGGCGACGCTTCTTGGGGCGGCAGCCGTTGTGCGGAATGGGGGTCTTGTCCTGGATGCTCGAGACCTCGAGGCCAGCAGCCTGGAGGGAGCGAATGGCGGTCTCACGACCGGAGCCGGGGCCCTTGACGAAGACGGAAACCTTCTTCATACCGTGCTCCATGGCCTGCTTGGCAGCAGCCTCGGCAGCCATCTGGGCAGCGAACGGCGTGGACTTACGGGAGCCCTTGAAGCCCACCTGGCCAGCCGACTTCCAGGAAATGACGTTGCCCTGGGGATCGGTGATCGAAACGATCGTGTTGTTGAACGTAGAACGAATGTGAGCCTGGCCCACGGAAATGTTCTTACGGTCCGCGCGCTTCAGACGGGCAGCGCGAACGTTCTTCTTAGCAGTAGCCATCTATCTAGCGCTCCTTATTTCTTCTTCTTAGCACCGATCTGACGCTTCGGGCCCTTACGGGTACGAGCGTTAGTGTGGGTGCGCTGGCCGCGGACCGGGAGGCCCTTGCGGTGACGAAGGCCGCGGTTGCAGCCGATGTCCATAAGGCGCTTGACGTTCTGGTTGCGCTCACGGCGGAGGTCGCCCTCAACCATGATCTGGTTCTTATCGATATAATCACGGATGGCGTTAACCTCATCCTCGGTGAGGTCCTTAACGCGCGTATCCACGTTAACGTTGCACTCGACGCAGATCTTCGTCGCAGTGGTGCGGCCGATGCCGTAAATGTAGGTCAGACCGATCTCAACGCGCTTCTCACGCGGGAGGTCGACACCATTAATACGGGCCAACGTAGTCTCCTCTCTTAACCCTGACGCTGCTTATGACGGGGGTTCTCGCAAATGACGAGGACCTTGCCATGGCGCCTAATGATTTTGCACTTATCGCACATCTTCTTGACCGAAGGACGTACCTTCATCGTTCTTCCTTTCGGTAGCGCTCAAACTACTTCCCTACTATCTACTCGCCCAGCCGCAGGCGTTTAAAACTATGGCTGGTCTTCACACACAATCCGACCGTAGGTTGAGCTAAGCCTGCAGTCGGAAATGGAGTGCGCGTATGCGTGCCGCTATTTGTAGCGATAGGTGATGCGGCCGCGGGTCAGGTCGTACGGGGAAAGCTCCACGACAACCCTGTCACCGGGGAGAATACGGATGTAATTCATTCGGATCTTGCCAGAAATGTTGCACAGAACCGAATGACCGTTCTCGAGCTCGACCTTAAACATGGCATTGGGCAGCGGTTCCTTTACCGTACCCTCGAGCTCAATTGCGTCTTCCTTCTTCACAAGCAATCATCTTTCTCTAGAAAACGACAGCGATTGAGTATTCTACAACACGTATGCACGCATCGTAATAACTTCGTAATGGCTCCACAACTAAGTGGAACTTGTTACATTTCTCCGCCTTGGAGCGAACACCAAGCACCTTGGGCATCCGTGGTGATAATCACCGGACCGTCATTGGTAATGGCGACGGTGTTCTCGTAGTGTGCGGCGGGCAGGTGGTCGTTGGTCGTAACAATCCAACCGTCGGAGCCCGTGCTCACATGGTTGGAACCCATCGTAACCATCGGCTCGATGGCAATGACCATGCCGGCCTGGAGGCGAACGCCCCTCCCCTTCTTTCCATAGTTAGGAACGTTGGGGTCCTCGTGCATCACGCGGCCAATGCCATGGCCCACATAGTCACGAAGCACGCCGTAACCGTGAGACTCGGCGAGGGACTGAACGGCGTAACCAACATCCCCGATATGGTTACCGGGAACAGCCTGCTCGATGGCAGCCTTAAGGCAATCGCGCGTGACCTCGCACAGGGCCTTGGCCTCGGGCGTGGGTGTGCCGACAAAAAACGTCCAAGCGTTATCGCCAACCCAACCGTCGACAACGGCTCCCGTATCGATGGAGATGATATCGCCATCGCGCAGGATCATGTCGGGGTTGGGAATACCGTGGACCACGGCATCGTTAATCGATGCGCAAATGGTACCGGGGAACCCGCCGTAACCCTTAAAGGCCGGGGTGCCGCCATGCATACGGATAATCTGCTCCGCGAGCTGATCGAGCTCAAAGGTCGAAACACCAGGGCGCACCATGGCTCCAACGTGGCGGAGCGCCATCTTAGATAGCGCTCCTGCCTTCTTCATCTGCTCGATTTGCGTTGCAGACTTAATCTTGATCATAGACCGAGAGCCTCTTTGACATCCCCGTACACGGTCTCGCGAGCCTGGTCACCGTTGACCGACTTGAGCAGACCCTGGCCACGATAGTAGTCGACGAGCGGGCTCGTGGACTTCTCGTAGACGTCGAGACGGTTCTTGATGGTCTCGGGCTTGTCGTCGTCGCGCTGATACATCTCGCCGGCGCACTTGGGGCAGGTAGCATCGGCAGCGGTGCCGGTGTAACCGCAGGCGCGGCAAGTGCGACGCGAAGACAGACGAGCGATGATGACCTCGGGGGCCACGTCGACCAGAAGGGCGCAGTCGATCTCGCGACCCATGGCGGAGAGCTCGGAATCGAGCGTCACAGCCTGGGCGGTGTTGCGCGGGAAGCCGTCGAGGATGAAGCCCTGCTGGGCGTCATCGGCAGCAAGGCGCTCCTTGACAAGGTCGATCACGAGCTGGTCGGGAACGAGCTCGCCAGCGTCCATGTACTTCTTAGCCTGAATACCAAGCTCGGTGCCACCCTTGACGGCAGCACGCAGCAGGTCGCCCGTGGAAATGTGAGCGACGCCAAACTCGGCGACGAGCTCCTGTGCGACGGTGCCCTTACCGGCACCCGGAGCTCCGAGCAATACGAGGTTCATGAGCAATCCTCCTCTAGCCTATTTAAAGAATCCATCGTAATCATACATCTTGATCTGGCCTTCGAGCTTATCGACCGTGTCGAGCACGACGCCGACCATGATGAGGATGGACGTGCCGCCAAATGCCTGGATCAGATGGTTACCCGTGAAGGAGAAGATGATCGAAGGCACGATGGCGATGAGCGCCAAAAAGACAGCGCTGGGAAGCGTGATCTTGTTGAGCGCGTTCTTGATGTAGGCCGCGGTAGCCCTACCCGGACGGACGCCCGGAATAAAGCCACCCTGCTTCTTAAGGTTGTCGGCCGTGTCATCGGGGTTGAACACCATGGAGGTGTAGAAGTACGCGAAGAACACGATGAGGACAACGTTAAGCACCCAGTTGAGCCAACCGGTCGAAAGCGCAGAGGCAACTGCCTGAATCCAGCCGATGCCGGGGAAGAACACGGCAATCTGAGCCGGGAAGTACAGCAGCGCCGAGGCAAAGATGATCGGCACGACGCCCGCGGTGTTGACCTTGATGGGCAGGTAGGTGGTCTGGCCACCCATCATGCGACGGCCCACGACGCGCTTGGCATAGGAGACCGGGATGCGGCGCTGGCCGCGCTCAAGGAAAACAATCAGCGGGATAACCAGCAGGATGATGGCGCAGATGATCACCATGGTGATGATGCCACCGGCATTACCCTCGGTGCTGGAGAAGATAGCCTGCGGAAGGCCGGCCATGATGTTCGCAAAGATGATCAGCGACATGCCATTGCCGATACCGCGCTGGGTGATGAGCTCACCAATCCACATGATCAGCATGGCGCCCGCAGTGAGCGTGCCGACGACCATGAGGTCGAAGATGATCTCGGGAGCGCCGGCGCCATTAAAGCTGATGCCGAAGCTCTTAAAGAGGAAGAGGTAACCCACGGAGTTGAGGATTGCCAGAGCCAAGGTGAGGTAACGCGAATACTGCGTAATCTTGGTCTGACCGACCTCGCCCTCGCGGGCAAGCTCATGCAGGGAAGGCACGACGGCCTGGAGCATCTGGAGGATGATCGAGCTGGTGATGTAAGGCATGATGCCCAGCGAAAACACCGACACATAGCTCAACGCGCCGCCAGAGAAAAGATTCAGGAGGGCCATAGCACCTGCGGCGACCGAATTGTTATCGGTCGAGAAAAGGCCCAGCATCCCCTGGAAGGGAATGCCGGGCACAGGAACGTGCGCACCAATGCGGTACACGACGAGCATAGCTATGGTAAAAAGAATCTTTTCGCGCAATTCTTTGATGCGGAAAGCATTCTTAAGACCATTTAGCACGGCAGCTCGACCTTTCCGCCGGCGGCCTCGATCTTGGCCTGCGCAGAAGCGCTGACCTTGTCGACCTTGACCGTGAACTTCTTGGTGAGCTCACCATTGCCGAGCACCTTGACGGGCTCGAACTCGCTCTTGGTGATGCGAGCGGCCTTAAGAGCGGCACCGTCGATCACAGCGCCATCCTCGAACTTACGCTCGAGACGCTCAACGTTAACAGCGGTGTACTCGATACGACGGGGGTTGCGGAAGCCCGGAAGCTTGGGCAGGCGCATAGCCAGCGGAGTCTGGCCACCCTCGAAGCCGGCACCCTTGGTGCCGCCAGAGCGGGAACCCTGGCCCTTCTGGCCGCGGCCAGAAGTGGTGCCGTGACCCGAAGAATTGCCACGGCCGACGCGCTTACGGTTCTTGGTGGAACCGGGCGCGGGAGTAAGATCGTGAAGCTGCATTTGCTACTCCTCTACAATCTCGACAAGGTGCTTGACCTTGAAGATCATGCCGCGGACGGACTCGTTGTCAGCAATCTCGCGAACCTCGCGGATCCTGTGGAGACCGAGGGCACGGACAGTACGGACCTGGTCCTGCTTGCAACCGTTGGTGCTGCGGACCTGCTTGATCTTGATGGTGTCAGCCATGCTTAGTTCTCCTTACCGACGAACATCTCGGAGACCGTCAGGCCACGGCGAGCCGCGACGTCCTCAGGGCTGGAGAGCTCCTTGAGGCCCTCGACGGCAGCCTTGATGATGTTGAGGCCGTTGTCGGTACCGAGGGACTTGGACAGGACATTCTTGATGCCAGCAAGCTCGAAGAGGGGACGCACAGCGCCGCCGGCGATAACGCCGGTACCCTCGACAGCGGGCTTGATGATGATGCGGCCGGCACCAAAGTGGCCGAGAACCTCGTGCGGGATGGTGCCCTGCTCGGTCACCGGCACGTGGAACATGTTCTTCTTGGCATCGAGAGACGCCTTGGAGATGGCCAGGGGCACCTCAGCGGACTTGCCCATGCCAACGCCGACGTTGCCCTTGCCGTCGCCAACGACGACGAGAGCGACGAGGCTCATGCGACGACCACCCTTGACGGTCTTCGACACGCGGTTGATGTAAACGACGCGCTCCTCGAACTCGGAGGCCTCGCGCTGCTGCTTCTGATTACGAGCCATGTGCTACATACCTCCTAGAACTCGAGACCGGCGGCACGAGCACCGTCGGCGAGGGCCTTGACGCGGCCATGGTAGATACGGCCACCGCGATCGAAGGCGACCTTGGTGATGCCGGCCTCGATGGCACGCTTGCCAACGAGCTGACCGACCTTCTCCGCAGCCTCCTTGTTCGAGGTGTGGGTGCCCTTGAACTCGGCCTCGAGGGTCGAGGCAGAGACGAGCGTCAGGCTGGAGCCCTTGCTGTCGTCGATGATCTGGGCATAGATGTTGGCGTTAGTACGGGTCACGCGAAGACGCGGACGCTCGGAGGTACCCGAGACCTTGCCGCGAACACGACGCTGACGACGCTTGAGGCCTTCCAGCTTCGCCTTATGCTTGTTCATACGTAAACTCCTAAAAAGGTTGATCTTGCCAGCACCTGACGGGGTGCTGGTCTTATGCGAGTGAGTCGGTTACGACTACTTGGCGGCCTTACCCAGCTTGCGGCGGATGTGCTCGCCAACGTAGTGGATACCCTTGCCCTTGTAAGGCTCGGGAGGACGATGGCCGCGGATCTCAGCGGCGATCTGACCGACCTGCTGCTTATTGATACCCTTGACGTTCACGTGGGTGTTGTCGGGAACCTCGAAGGTGATGCCCTCGGGAGCCTCGACGATCACGGGGTGCGAGAAGCCCAGGGAGAACTCGAGGTTCTTGCCCTTCTGCTGCACGCGGTAACCGACGCCGGCGAGCTCGAGCTTCTTCTCGAAGCCCTCGGAAACGCCAACAACCATGTTGTGGATGAGGGCGCGGGTGAGGCCGTGGCGGGCACGGGTCTCACGCTCGTCGTCGGGACGGGAAACGGTGAGGACGTTGTCCTCGACGTTGATAGCGAGCTTCTCAAAGACATCGAGCTCGAGCTGGCCCTTGGGGCCCTTGACGACAACGTTGTTGCCGTTGACTGCCACTTCGACTCCGGCGGGAATCTGGACAGGCTTATTACCGATACGAGACACGGTGATCTCCTTTCCTTCTACCTACCGAGCGATTTACCAGACGTAAGCGATGATCTCGCCGCCGACGTTGTGCTTGCGAGCATCGCGGTCGGTCATGACGCCATGGCTGGTGGAAATAATGGCGGTACCAAGGCCACCGCGGACGCGGGGCATGTCGGCAACGCCGGTGTACTTACGCAGGCCCGGCTTGGAAATGCGGCGGATGCCGTTGATGACCTTAGCCTTCTTGGGACCATACTTAAGCGTGATGTGCAGAGTCTTCTGGGGAACGGTGTCCTCGACATCGTAGCCCTCGATGTAGCCCTCCTCGTGCAGAACACGAGCGATCTCGACGAGCTTCTTGCTGCTCGGCATGGAGACCGTGGCCTTGTTCACAGAGTTAGCGTTACGGATGCGCGTAAGCATATCTGCGATCGGGTCTGTAAGGTTCATACAGATTCTCCTTCGTTCTTGATGAACACGTGCTCTTGGTTCTTCGCCGCCCTTAACGGCAAAGCCTAACTAGCGCGTTTTCCCTGTTCCAAACGGATGCTTGAAACGCTGGTAGTGACTTACCAGCTGGCCTTCTTAACGCCGGGAAGCTCGCCCTTGAGTGCAAGCTCGCGGAAGCAGACACGGCACAGGCCGAACTTGCGGTACACAGAGTGCGGACGGCCGCAGCGCTGGCAGCGCGTGTACTCACGAGTAGAGAACTTCTGCTTGCGATTGCACTTGACGATCATCGATGTCTTAGCCACTTATATCCTCCTCACATAGAGTATTGTTCGCCCCAAGCGCCGCCCCCTTGTGGGAACGGCGCTTATAGGGCAGGTGAACCTATTTCTTGAACGGGAAACCGAAGGCGTCCAGAAGGGCCTTGGCCTCCTCATCGGTGTTGGCGGTGGTCACGAAAGTGATGTCCATACCACGCTGGTGATCGACGGAGTCGAAGTCGATCTCGGGGAAGATGAGCTGCTCGGTGACGCCCATGGAGAAGTTACCACGGCCGTCGAAGCTCTTGGCGGAGATGCCGCGGAAGTCGCGGATACGGGGGATCGCGACGGAGGTCAGACGATCGAAGAACTCCCACATACGGTCGCCACGCAGGGTAACCTTGCAGCCGATCGGCATACCAGCGCGCAGGCGGAAGGTAGCGATGGACTTGCGGGCGCGGGTGATCATCGGCTGCTGGCCGGTGATGGCGCGCAGGTCGCGCACGGCACCGTCGATGGCCTTGGAATCAGTAGCGGCCTCGCCGACACCCATGTTCACGACGATCTTCTCAAACTTGGGGATCATCATGACGTTCTCGTACTGGAACTTGTCCTGAAGCTGCTGCTTGACCTCGTTGTTGTACTTGGTCTTCAGACGCGGCACATACTTCTCTTCTGCCATTGTTCACTCCTTCTTGGGGTTTTAAGCACGGGGCGTGGCCACGATGGGTTGTCCTCGTGCCTCCTGGCTGCATCCGTGCCGCTCATGGCATTTCGCGGTTTGGACTCGACGCAGCAGGAGCCGACAAAACAATCGGTACTATACGCGCATCGGGAGCGTATTTCCAGAAAAACCTCGTCTGCCTGCACAACTCCACAACTCCCCCGCACAAATGGGTCCCAAAAAGCAGTTGCGGTGAAATAGGGACTGTTGGGCGGCCTAACAGGCTTAAACAATCCGTATTTCACCGCAACTTATTGGTGGGGATGCGATTAGCGCTTGCGGGGGACGAGCTTGGTGCGGCGCAGGTGGATCATTTCGGCGGCTATGGAGATGGCGATCTCCTCGGGGTCCTCGGCTTCGATGGCGACACCGATCGGCAGGTGCAGCTCGTCGATCTGGTCCTGCGCAAAGCCCTCCTGCTCCAAGCGGGCCCGCACAAAGGCCGTCTTGCGGCGCGAACCCAAGCAACCCAGATAGGCAGGCTTGGCGCGCATGGCCTGAATCACCACATCGATATCGGACTTGTGGCCTGCTGTTGCCACGACCACCAAGTCGCGCGGGCCGATGGGGCACTGCTCAGCAAGGTTCTTGTAGTCGACCAGACGACGATCGTAGACACCGGGCACCCATTCGGGCGTCAGCGTGCCGGGGCGGTCATCGCACGCCACGACGGCAAAGCCCGCCGCCGTGAGCACGCGTGCCGTCGCGGCGCCCACGTGCCCGCAGCCAAAGATGTAGGTCAGACCCTCGGGGCAGAGCGTCTCGATGTGCGCCGGGGGAATCTCGGAGGCAGCGTTGGTATAGGTGACCTTACTCCCCTCCTCCACCAGCGAAAGCCCGGGGCAGCCCGCAATGGTGCGGCGCGATTCCTCGCCATGGTATTCGGCAACATCGCCTTCGAGCGCGTTTGCGATAAACGGCTCAAAATCGATGGTGAAGTCGCCGATGCGTCGATACGCCAAGACGTCGGCAACCGACTGGAGCAACGGTGCCTGGGTCGCATCCAGATGCAGGTAGCACAGGCAGATGGCTCCGCCGCAGATCATGCCGGTATCGGAGTTCTCTCCGCCCATGGTGTAGCGGACCAGACGCGATTTACCCCCGGCCAGCAGCTCGCGTGCCTCGTCCAGCGCAAAGAGCTCAATCTTGCCGCCGCCGATAGTGCCCGCCTGGCTACCGTCGGCAAAGACGGCCATCCAGGCGCCCACGCCGCGCGGTGACGACCCTACCGTGCCGGCCACGACCACGAGCTCGCACGTCTCGCCAGCACGCAGGGCGACAAGCGCCGCATTCACAACATCGAGCTTTTCCATTGCCGCCTTCTATCCTCTAAAGATATCGGTGAGCATAGCGAGTGCCTCGAGCACGCCGCCGCCGACCGACGTCGCCTTGTCCGAAATGTAGTTGATATAGCTGGCATCGCCGCGCGGATCGACATCGGCGCATTTAAAGCCCTCAGTCACCTGCACGCCGTTCGCCAAAAGCCCGCGCAGACAGCCATCGATCTGCGTGCACATGGGCGTATCGCCCGCGTAGCCAATCACATCTCCGACGCTCACGATGTCGCCGATTGCACGGTCGGACCGGAACACGCCGGCGGCGGGGCTGTGGATAACGCGCTCTTTGCCATAGCCGGCGATAATGCCCGGCACGCCCGTGTTGGGCTGGGGCGAACCTTGGGTAATGACACGGCCCAAAAAATGCCCGCGCATGGTCTCGACCACGGCGTCGCAGTCAACCGGCGCGGTAAAGCCCGGTCCCACGGCAATAACGGCAGGCGCCATGTCGCGCGTGGTACCCAGGTTGCGCTTGGCCAGAATCGCGTCGACCACAGCCGCGGGCTTCAGTTCGTCGAGCATCTTGGCCTGGGGGTCCACCACCACGGCGACATCCCCCGCCTCGGTAATCTCAAGCGCCTCGGCCGACGTCTGCGCCAAGCGGGCGCGAATGCCCTCGACCTCGACCTCGCCCAAGCGAATTGCCTCGCAAAAACAGATTGTGCGACGGATGCACGTGGGAACCGCGATATCTGCCATAACGACCGACACGCCGGCGCGCACCAAACGGGCAGCGACACCCGTGGCGATATCGCCGGCGCCGCGAACATAAACGAGCATTCCCGGGACACCTCCCTGTGCTACGGTTTGAGCAGAGCAAAAGCGGTTCGACCGCTACTCTGATGATTATTTATTATCACAGTATTATACGGCGGTGAACAGATGGAAACGGTTAGCGGCAATCTTGTCTCGGCGCTCAGGATCGAGCCGGGCATTACCGCGATTATCGGCAGCGGCGGCAAGTCGACGTTGCTGAAGACGCTCGGCCTTGAGCTTATGCGCGCGGGCGGCCGCGTGCTCCTCTGCACCACCACGCACATGTTTCCCGTCGCCGGCGTCCCGTGGGACGGGTCGAATCGTCGCCTGGACGCCGCACCCTGGAAACCGGGTGCCCCGCATGTTCCCGGCTGCACCTGCGAGGCATGCGCTGGCATGAGCCGCGGAAGCATCTGCCAGGCGGGTATTTTGGACCCGGAGACAGGCAAGCTCTCCGCCCCCGCCGAGCCGCCCAACGAGCTGGCGCAGCGCTTTGACTACGTCCTGGCCGAGGCGGACGGCAGCAAGCGGCTCCCGCTCAAGGCGCACGCCCCGTGGGAGCCGGTCGTTCCCGCCGGGACGGTCAACGTCATCTGGCTCATCGGCGCCTCGGGGCTCGGCAAGCCCATCAACGAAGCCGTCCACCGCCCCGAGCTCTTTTGCGAGCGTTGCGGCTGCGAGCCCACCGACGCTGCCACCCCAGAGCGCGTCGCCCAGGTGCTCAATGCCGAGCTGCGGATGCTGAACCTCAACAATGCCCGCATCATGCTCAACCAAGTCGACACGCTTGCTGACCCAACGATGGCAGATCGCTTCGAGGCAGCCATCAACCGCCCCCTCATCGCCACCAGCCTCCGATAGCCGGCCCCAGCCTCCGCAGTTGCGGTGAAATACGGACTGTTTACGGCCGCCAGGCGGCCAAACAGTCCGTATTTCACCGCAACTGCGGAGGACGCCCTTCCCGCTAGCGGGGGACGTAGCGGCCGGGTTGGGCTCCGGTGGGCTCGCCGTCGCGCGCAGCCAGTACGCCGTTCACAAACACGGCCTTGGCGCGGCCGTGCGCCTCAAAGCCCTCGAGCGGCGTGTAGTCCACGGCCTGATGCTGCGTCGCGGCGCTAATCGTCCAGCGCGCCTTGGGATCCCACACGCACACGTCGGCATCGGCGCCCTCGGCAAGACAGCCCTTGTGCGGATACATGCCAAAGACGCGCGCCGGGTTCTCGCTCATCAGGCGGCACAGATCCTCGGGACCCAGCTGTCCCTCAAAGCTCGTAGCGATCGCGACGGGACGATGCTCCACGCCGGGTCCGCCGTTGGGAATCGCGCGGAAGTCGTCGCGCCCGCGGTCCTTTTGCCCGTGCAGGTTAAAGCTACAGTGGTCGGTCGCAATCGTATCGATCTCGCCGGCCACAAGCGCCTCGCGCAGTGCCGCACGGTCGCCGGCATGGCGCAGCGGCGGACTCATCACGTACTTGGCGCCCGCAAAGCCGTCCTCGCCCTGCTCCAAGTAGCACGTGTCGTCGAGCATCAGATACTGAGGGCATGTCTCGACATAGATGTTCTTCTGCCCGCGCGCTTTGGCAGCGCGAATGGCCTCGAGCCCCAGCTTGGTCGAAAGGTGCACCACGTTGACCGGAGCGTCCCCGGCCAAGTGCGCCAGATACAGCAGGCGGCTCACGGCCTCGGCCTCACACACGTCTGGACGGCTGAGCGCATGGCCCTCGGGCCCGTGGATACCCTGCTCAAACACGCGCTTCTGCAGCGCGTTGACCAACGTGCCGTTCTCGCAATGCACGCACAGGATACCGCCCACGCGCTTGAGCTCCTCCAGCACCTCGAGCGTCTCGGCATCGTCCAGGCGCAGATGGTCGTAGGCAAAGTAGGTCTTAAACGACGACACGCCCGCCTCGCGCATGGCCGAAAGATCGGCGCGGTTGCGCTCATTCCACTCGGCAAGCGCCATATGGAAGGCATAGTTGGCGGTGCAGGTGCCGTCGGCGCGATGATGCCACTCGACCAAGGCATCGGGCATGGTCACGCCGCGATCGGCCGTCGCGTAGTCCACAATGGTCGTCGTGCCGCCGCAGGCAGCCGCGCGCGTGCCGGTCTCAAAGCTATCGGCTGTCCAATCCATGCCGGTCCAGCACTGCATGTGCGTGTGGCCGTCGATAAAGCCGGGAAACACCCAACAGTCGGTGGCGTCCTCGACGGTATCGCCCTCGCCCGGCTCGATTGCCGCGGCAATCCGCACAATCTTGTCGCCCTCCATGGCAAGATCGGCGCGGCGAAGCCCCTGGGGCGTCACGAGTGCGCCGTTTTTGATGATGATCATAATTGCTCCTTATTGATTGATGCAGTTGGCCACGCGATCAAAATACGAGCAGGCGGCGATATGCTCCGTTATGCGTCGCTGTCCTTTGACGGTATCGACGTCCCACAGCTCGTAGGCACGCGCCTCGACCAGCACCACGTCGGCACGGTCCTTGAGGATCGAACCGCCGCCGTCCTTACCCTCAAGACACATAAGTGCATCGAACAGTTCCGCCGGAAAGATCACCGGGCTCGAAGGCTCACCGTTGCACGCAAGGCGCACCGGATGCTTGCGGCCACGCTCGTCAAATGCACGAACCATAGCCTCAAAAGAATCCGAACTCACGAGCGGCTGGTCGCCCGGCAAAAAGAGGCAACCTTTCCAGTTGCGTTCGACTCCCCACGAAAGCCCCGCACGGACGCTTTCGCTGCGCAGCTCGCCATCGTGCAGCACACACGGGCAATGCTTATCCTCGCAAATCCGAGCGACCTCGGGCCAACGCGTCGAAACCACAACGTCAAAGCCCCGGGGAACCGAATCAATGGTCCGGGCAATCAGCGGCTCGTCATAGATATCGGCGAGCATCTTGTTAGAGCCAAATCGCTTGCCCTCGCCCGAAGCCATAATCACGCAACCAAGTTTCATGGCGATACCTCCCCTGAAACCATCGTACCCATAACTCGCGTCGCGGGGCATCTACATCGAAAGCGCTTATCCCGCACGCCCACGATGCAAAAAGGGGCACCCCGCCGGTTGGCAGAGCGCCCCCTTTACATGGCTTACCTCAACCCAGCTTTAGGCCTGGAACCAACGGGCGGTGTTGCGCTCGTCGAGGGCCTTGAGGGTAGCGGCGGGATCGGCAACCTTCTGCAGGAACATCATGGCTGCGATGGCGTACGGCTTGTAGCTGGCCTCCTTGTACATGCCCACGCGGTGCATGTCGAAGACGTCGGCGTTGACCTCGCCGTGCTCGCAAGAGACACCAGAGATGTCGGCGGGCAGCGGATGCATAAAGATGGTGTCCTGGCCGTTGGCGGTCTTCTCCATGAGCTCGGTCGTGGAGCACCAATCCTGATGCGTAGCGTTCTGAGCGAGCAGCTCCTTCTCGAGCGCAGCGATGCCGGCGTCGTCGCCCTCGGCGTACAGGTTGGTGCGCTTCTCCATGGCGGCAAACGGAGCCCAGCTCTTGGGGATCACGATGTCGGCGCCCTCGAAGGCCTCAGCCATAGTGTTGACCTGCTTAAAGGTGGTGCCGGACTCGGCGGCGTAGCCCTTAGCGCGCTCGACGACCTCGGGCATGAGGTCGTAGCCCTCGGGGTGGGCCAGGGTGACGTCCATGCCAAAGCGGGGCAGCAGGCTGATCAGCGACTGCGGGCAGGACAGCGGCTTGCCGTAAGAGGGCGAATAGGCCCAGGTGACGGCAACCTTCTTGCCCTTGAGGTTCTCAAGGCCGCCAAACTCGTTGATGAGGTAGAGCATGTCGGCAGAGGACTGCGTGGGGTGGTCGGAATCGGACTGCAGAGAGATGAGCGTGGGACGGTGATCCAGAACGCCATCCTCGTAAGCCTGCTGGACAGACTCGGAGACCTCGGCCATGTAGGCGTCGCCCTTGCCGATGTACATGTCGTCGCGGATGCCGATGACGTCAGCCATGAAGGAGATCATGGTAGCGGTCTCGCGGACGGTCTCGCCGTGAGCGATCTGGGACTTCTTCTCGTCCAGGTCCTGCAGCTCAAGACCGAGCAGGTTGGCTGCCTTAGAGAAGGAGAAGCGCGTACGGGTGGAGTTGTCACGGAACAGGGAGACGGCCAGACCCGAATCGAAGATCTTGGACGAAACGTTGTTCTCGCGCAGCTCGCGCAGGGCGTCGGCGACGATGTAGAGCGCCTTGAGCTCATCGGTGGTCTTGTCCCAGGTGTGCAGGAAGTCGCTGCCGTACATGCCCTTAAAATCGAGGCCGTTCAGCTGCTCGACGAGCTCGGTAAACTTGGCGTCCATGTAAATATCCTTTCCAAAGATGAAACGATTGCAATGAGTAGATGTGCTCCGGCATGCGCGTGTGGCTAGAACATGCAGAGCACTATGACGAGGACCCGCTACCGTTGAGGAAGCATGGGAGATAACGACCGCGGGCCCCAAGTCAACAGGGGGTGCCGGGGACACGAGCTGTCCCCGGCTCAACAAGATCGAGGAATGGGACTAATCGATCTTGTTGTTGGTCAGACCGGCGCGGAACACGGTGGCGTCGCCATCGGCCTGGCTCGGATCGTAGAGGTTCAGGGCAGCCACATACATGGCGGCAGCGGTGACCAGGTCGTCCTTGTAGGTGACCTCGTTGGGAGCGTGAGCCTGAGACTCGGCACCCGGGCCAAAGCCGACGCAGGGGATGCCATAGCGGCCCTGGATGGAAACGCAGTTCGTGGAGAAGGTCCACTTGTCGCACAGCGGACGACCGGTGCGCTTGTCCATGCTGGGCTCGCAGCCGATGCGCTCGTCACCGAACATGGCCTTGTGGGCGTCGACGAGGGCCTTGACGTGCGGAGCGGTCTCCTTGTTGATCCACGTGGGGAAGTAAGCCTCGGTCTCGTAAACCTCGCCGGTCCAGGACGGACGGTCGTACATGTACATGGAGACCTTCACGTCGTCGCCGTACTTCTTGGCGGCCGGCAGGTTGCGGATCTCGTCCAGGCAAGACTCCCAGGTCTCACCGGCGGTCATACGACGGTCGATGGAGATGGCGCAGGAGTCAGCGACAGCGCAGCGGCTGGGGCTGGTGTAGAAGATCTGGCTGACGGTGCAGGTGCCGCGGCCCAGGAAGCGGGCGTCCTCGAAGTGCTCGGGGTTGTACTTAGGGTCGAGCATCTTGACGAGGCCCTTGATGTCGGTCGACTCGTCGCAGCCGTTGTTGTTGAGGGCGCGGACGTCGGCGATGATGTCGGCCATCTTGTAGATGGCGTTGTCGCCGCGGTCGGGAGCGGAACCGTGGCAGGAGGTGCCGTGAACGTCGACGCGGATCTCCATGCGGCCGCGGTGACCGCGATAGATGCCGCCGTCGGTGGGCTCGGTGGAAATGACAAACTCGGGCTTAATGCCGTCCTTGTTGTAGATGTACTGCCAGCACATGCCGTCGCAGTCCTCTTCCTGGACGGTGCCGACGACCATGATCTTGTAGCCCTCGGGGATGAGGCCCATGTCCTTCATCATCTTGGCAGCGTAGGTAGCAGAAGCCATGCCACCCTCCTGGTCGGAGCCGCCGCGGCCGTAGATGATCTCGTCGGTCTCGTAGCCCTCATAGGGATCGGCGTCCCAGTTCTCGATGTTGCCGATACCGACGGTGTCGATGTGGGAGTCGATGGCGATGATCTTGTCGCCCTCACCCATAAAGCCCATGACGTTGCCCAGGCCGTCGACCTTAACCTCGTCATAGCCAAGGCTCTCCATCTCGGCCTTGATGCAAGCGACAACCTCGCCCTCCTCGCAAGACTCAGAGGGGTGGCTAATCATTGCGCGAAGAAAACGCGTCATATCAGCACGATGGGACTCAGCAGCAGCCTTGATAGCGTCGAAATCGAGTTCTTTAGCCATAACAGTCAACCTTTCTACAAGGGTTTACCTACAGGTAGATATTTCAGATAGATCACTTGTGCCAAGCAGCGTGAGGTTGAGCACCCGGCAAGCAAGTAACCATAGGAGGCGGACGGAGGACTTTGCTCCGTCGCGAGTTCCGCACGAGCCGGAGAGCACTTAATGTGCTCTCCGTGCGAGCAGGACTGTCCGAGCAGGGAGTAAAGTCCTCCGGCTGCCTCCGGACAGGTCAGTCTGCTAGCAGGTCGGATACTCGCCTTCCCAGACGATGCGACGGTACTGATCCGGATCGGTGTCGCCCTCGGTGGAGAAGCAGAGCACGGAGCTCGTCTTGTCCAGGCCGATGAGCTCCTTGAGCTCGGCGTACTCGGGATCGAGCATGAGGGTCTCGACCAGGCCGGTGGTCACTGCGCCGGACTCGCCGGAGATGACGCGCGGGTCGCCCTTCTCGGGAGCGCCCAGGGTGCGCATGCCGCGAGCGGTGACCCAGTCGGGGCAGGACACGAAGGCGGTGGTGTGGTTGCGCAGGATATCCCAGCCCAGAATGTTGGGCTCGCCGCAGCACAGGCCGGCCATGATGGAGGGCATGTCGCCGTCCACGATGCGCGGATCGCCGTCGCCGGCGGCAGCGCCCTTGTACAGGCAGGCGGCAGGTGCGCACTCGACCACGACGAAGGTGGGCGGGTTATCGGGATACAGGTTGGTGAAGTAGCCCACCACGGCGCCGGCGAGCGAGCCTACGCCAGCCTGGACAAAGACGTGCGTCGGGCGGTTGATGGCCATCTCGCGCAGCTGCTCGGCAGCCTCGGAAGCCATGGTGCCGTAGCCCTCCATGATCCAAGACGGGATTTTCTCGTAGCCCTCCCAGGCGGTGTCCTGAACGATGACGCCGCGCTCGCAGGCGTCGGCCTCGGCGGCGGCCATGCGCACGCACTCGTCGTAGTTGACCTCTTCGATGGTCACCGTGGCGCCCTCGGCGGCGATGTTATCGAAGCGGGGCTTGGTAGAACCCTTGGGCATGTGCACGACGGCCTTCTGGCCCAGCTTGTTGGCAGCCCACGCCACGCCGCGGCCATGGTTGCCATCGGTGGCGGTAAAGAAGGTAGCCTGGCCAAAGTCCTCGGCCAGCTGATCGGAGGTCAGGTAATCGAAGGTGCAGTCGGCAACGTCCTTGCCGGTCTCGTCGGCAATATAGTTGGCCATGGCAAACGAGCCGCCCAGGACCTTAAAGGCGTTGAGGCCAAAGCGATAGCTCTCGTCCTTAACGCACAGGTTGGACAGGCCCAGGCGCGCGGCCTGGCCGTCCAGGCGGGCAAGCGGAGTAACGGTGTACTGGGGGAACGACTGGTGGAAGGCGCGGGCCTTCTTCACGTGGTCGAGGCTCATGATTCCCAAGTGCTTGTCATCGCTCTTGGGCATCGTGTTGCCCGCCCACTGGATCTTATCGGCCATACGGTGAACTCCTTAAGTTCTCTCTTGCCGGCCCCCGCATACGCGTTTCAGCCCGATCCCATTCACACGGCTGAACTTTTATGTGGATGCCAAACAAAAAGTTTGTTAGCACTGTTCTATCACACTTTTTGATTGGAAAACCTAACAAATTGTTTGTTGCCGTAATCGGTACCTTTTCGCCGCCGAACGGTCACATAACACAGCGACGATTTCGTTATTTGCGAACAAGTGGGGTTTATGGCACAGTGAGCCCAAACTAATTTTTAGGAAGGCACCCATGACCCCCGCACAGATTGAGTTCTACAAGCGCCTTGCACACGGCCTGGCGCTCCAATTTGGCCCCAACTGCGAAGTCGTCGTCCACGATCTGGAGACCGAGGACGTGGACCACTCCATCGTGGTGATCGAAAACGGCCACGTCAGCGGGCGCAAACTGGGTGACGGCCCCAGCCATATTGTGTTTGAGTCCATGCACGAGGGCACCACCGACGTGCACGACCGCGAGCCGTACCTCACCAAAACCACCGACGGCAAGCTGCTCAAGTCCTCGACCATCTTTATCCGCAACGACGAGGGCAAGCCCGTCGGCATTTTGGGCATCAACTTTGACATTACGCTCATGAAGGCTTTTGAGCGCTCGCTCGATGCCTTTACCGGCACCGGCGGCACGGGCTACACCGAGCCCGAGCCCATTACCAAGAACATCGGCGACCTGCTCGAGGACCTGCTGCACGAGTGCGAGCAGTTTGTGGGCAAGCCCGCGGCGCTCATGACCAAAGACGAGCGCATTCGTGCCATCGGCTACCTCGACCGTCGCGGCGCCTTCCTCATTTCCAAGTCGAGCGAGCGCGCCTGCGAGTTCTTTGGCATCTCCAAATACAGCTTCTATAGCTACCTCAATGAGGCCAAGGCGGCAGCAGGCGACAAGTAGGCACTCACCTGGATTGCCCCTCCCCTTTTGGGCGCGAGTTCTGGAAAGCATGAATCCAAGACCGAGCCGCTTGGAAAGTTCCATATAATCGATGTCATTAGTATTTCGAAAGGGTGGAACAGAATGGCGTTGAGCAAGGCATCATGCACCGGTCGCGGATTGATTCCGGCAATTGGTGGACATGTGCACCGCATGTTCGATGAGGGTGAAGACGACCTGTTTTCGCTGAGCCTTGACGACGTGATGAATGATCGCCCGTGGACCGCCGACGAACTCATGGGCGGCGGGGCTCGTCCGTCAAGCCTCAATCCCGCACTTGCGCCTAAGCCCGCATCTGCGCCGACTCCTGCGCAGTCGCCTGTTTCGACGCCCGCACTCACTTCGGCGACCACGCCCGCTCCCCGCCCCGCAAGCGACCCGTCCGAAACGGCGGCATTTCTCGCTGCAGCGACGCAGGGCAAATCGGCCGACAGCACCGTTATGTACAGCGCCCAGCAGTTGCCTGTTCCTGCGGCACGCAAGCCTCCGGTCACAAGGCTCGATGAGCCCGTTGCCCATCAGGTTGCCTACGATTCCTGGGCTGCAACCGATCTGGATGAGACCTCTACCGGCATGCCGGCGCTCGACGTTCCAGTTAACCCGCTTTTTGCCGCCAACACGAGTGCCGCGGACTATGAGAGCGGTACGGCATTTTCCGATTATTCCGATGGCTATGCTGGCAACGGTCGCATCGAGACCGAGGATTATGGCACCGCATCGAGCGATTATCTCAACGATCCGTACGCTGCCACGCCTGCACCGGAATATGACCCGGAGGCCGCGTCCGCGCCGGTGTATACCAAAAGCACAGGCGAAGAACGCTTCGCCGATTATTACGCCGAGGAAAAGGCGCTGCGTTTCTCGGAATTTCCGCAGGCAGTCAAGGTTGCCTTTATCGCCATTGTCATTGCCCTGCTCGGTGTCATTGCGTTTGAGGGATTCCGGCTGTTCTCCGGCCCCACCCAAGCGGAGTCGGAGACCCAGCAAAAAGAGGACGATAACGAGTATCTGGACATCAACACCCTCAAGGGCGACCCCAACGACGGGGACGACGAGTAGCGAGGGCTAAGGGAGGGTCGGAAGAGTCGGCGGCACGTTACGGCTCCAAAAGCCCTGCCATAAAGATGGGCAGATACAGCACGTCACCATCGCGGTGAAGATTACATTCCGCAAGTACCAGGGCGCGATCGATTCCGTAGCCCTTCGTTGCCAGTGCGTTATCGAGCGCCGCGTGGGACTTAAAACTCTTGCCCGATTTGACCTCGATGGCGAGCACTTCCCCATCGAACGTCTCTTCCACAAAATCGAGCTCACCGACCTTTTTGGACGTAAAGTAGCGCAATCTAAATCCGTGGGCTTTGAGCTCTTGGGCAACGAAGCCCTCGAATGCCGCCCCCATATTCATGCCAAAGGGGCCTTCTGCCTCCCCATCAAAAACGCCTTGGGCGACCCTTTTGGAATACGACGACATAAGCATTCCGGTGTCCAAGTAAAACAGCTTAAACAGATTTCGTTGCTCCCCCAATAAAAGGGGTGCCACGGGCGCCGTTACGTTATACACAGGAAGCGCGACACCCGCCTCCGATAGCCAGAGGAAATGATCTGTCACCTGCGAAAAACGTTTGACACCGTTAATCGATGACAGTTTGAATCGCTTGTTTTTGGAACCGGCCTCGCTGGGAATCAGATCATAGATATCGCGAATAACCAAGCGCAGCTCGGGCGGAGCGTACTTTGCGATGTCATCGCGATACAGGGCGTGAAGATCGCGGTGGATGTTTCGAACCTCGTCGACATTGCGCGTCGCCAAGAAGGAATTGACCGCGTCGGGCATGCCTCCCACCACCACATACTGATGGAACAGATCGAGCAAGCGGTCATACAGATAGCCGGGAAGCTCCCCCTCATTCTTTAGACAGCCCCTGAGCATGTCAAACACGCTGGCACCAACGCCATTTGCCCAGCAAAACTCCTCAAAGTCGAGCGGGTACATCTGGACCTGCTCGACATACCCCACCGGCAGGGAATCGATGCCCTCGAGCTCAACGCCAAGGAGCGATCCGGTAAGGATGTATCGAAAGTCGCCGCGCTGGACCAGATATTTGATAAACGTCACCACGTTGGGGCATCGCTGCACCTCGTCGATAACCACAACGGTCTTGTTCGCAACCATCGGCTGCGTTGCAGCAATAGACATACGCATAAGCAGATCATCCGCACTTTTCGCCGCCAAAAACGAATCGCGCACGGACGCGTCGGCGATAAGGTCGAACGTCACGACATTTTCGAACGATTCATTTGCAAAGACGTTGACCAAATATGACTTTCCTACCTGTCGGGCGCCCTTGACCAAAAGAGCCTTGTTAGGCGACGAGGCAAGCCAAGATTCAAACTGTGCTTTCGCTTTTCTCTGTAGCATAAGCGCACCCCTTATTACGTGCTGTTTTAGCACTAGGATACACTTTTCCGTGGTTGCTAGATGCTCATTTCGACACTTTTTCGAGATTTTGAAGTGTGTATTACGACACTTTTCCGTACTTTTACACGGGATATTTCGACACTTTTTCGGATTTAAGCCTAACAGCAGCCGGCGAAATCAAGCGCCGTCTGCACATCATTTCGCAGGCGGCGCTTGATTTGTGTCCGCGCGCGCTGATAGACTCCATCGTGCCAGCAAGGAGCGGGCGCGTTTTATCCAGAGTCGGGGTAGAGAGTTGGCTCCACGATCCCGACGCCAACCGGCCAAGAGGCACGGTGGCCCTGCCAACATCGATGAAAGGAGTCCGTATGGACAATTTCTCCGTGCGCAGTGAGCGCAACTTCCACAACCTGGTAGCCAAGCCAAAACGAATGCATCTTCTGGACAAGCCGAACGGCTATGCCTCGGCCATGGTCAAGAGCAGCCTCTCCCACCAGATGCGCTTTACCGTGCAGGTGCTCGAGGAAGAGCTCTGCGTTGCCGGCGACCCGCACGTGCTACAGATCAAGCTGCTCGGAGACGACTCGCGCGAGTCGTCCAGCTGGAAGCTCTTTGCCGACGGCTCGTGCGTCGCAAGCGGCTCGGGTGACTTTGCCCGTGAGTGCTTCTGCGAGGGCGCCGAGGTGTTTTTGGACTTGTGTCGTGATGCCGTCGAGGCTGCCAAGCTGCACCAGTGGAGCCAGAGGGAGTATGAGCTGCTGAGTGCCGCGCGCGGGATTGCGGGGGTGTAAACAGGCGGAGCGCTCCTGAAGCCTTATTCCACACGATCGGGTGTACTCATCTGCAACTCGACTTGCTACCAGATGGTGCAATCACGTTCCACGTCGGTTAAGCCAGACCCCGGCCGGTCGTTGGCAAGTGAAACAACATCTCCCACCCATAGGCCTCTAAGACCGACCGTCCACTATAATCCAAGCGGTTAGCGTCTCCCAAAATCGCCATGGACACGTCTTCCAAGATGCCCTCTCAACTGTGCAGAAATAACAGCCGCCCATACGGTCGATGTGCTCCTTGCACGTCTCGCTGACCACGCAACGATGGAAAACAGGTTCCTGGACGGATGACCCCTGAGGGGATGCATGAAATCGGCATCGAGGCCATCGTCTGTCGAACAATACCTGCCCATACCTTTAAAACATGAGAACAAGACGCCGGCGTCGGTATCGTTTTCAATTCAGTTTAAAACTGAGGAGATTCAGGAGCCAACCGAATAAACTAAGACTCACTTAGTAATTGCTAAATTTCTGACTGGGTATATAATATCTGACAGTAATAAGGATTCTTTACTATATGTGAGGCAGAAATGACTTCAACGGATGATGAACTAGTCAGCAGGCTCCAAGCTCACCTGTCAACCATTCGCAAGGCGGCGGGCTGGAGTGGCGAACGGCTTGCGAACGAACTAGGCATAACAAAGCAAACCGTCAGCAGCCTTGAGACGGGTAAAACGCAGATGACGAAGATGCACTATCTCGCCATCAGGGCGGTATTCAACAACGAAATCGCCGTCAGCGGAAACGAGGATCTGGCAAAAATAATTCAGCTATTCGTTGACCAACCAGTAGCACCCAAACTAGAGAAGATGCAAAATGCCCTTAAAGAAGGGGATGAGAAGGGGACACAACAAGAGGCAGCTACTAAGCAGAGCGCCATAGTTGGAGCAACCGCTCTCACCGCCGCCCTAATCCCCGCTTCATCGGCATTGATTCCGGCATTGGGCTCTCTTGCATATCAACTTGCAAAATCAATCAAGAAATGAGGTGTACAGAAATTGGAGTCGGAAAACACTGATCTGCCCGCAAAGAACAAAGGCCTCGTGGTGACGCATAATTTCTTTCGCAAATTGACAACCGCATAGCGGAACACGGCCCG
>CAUHHB010000008.1:0-142624 GCA_959606035.1 uncultured Collinsella sp. | reverse complement strand
GCGTGCACCACGGAGTGCTGACGGAACTCCATCTCGACCATGTGGAAGCCGAAGGACTCAACCTGCCAGATGATGGTCTGGACCGGGCCGTAGGCAGCACGGACGGCACCGCAGGCAGCCAGCGAGCGCTGGACGACGCGCAAGTCCTCCAGGAACTCATCGGCGCTGTGGTACATGGTGTCGGTGATACGGCGCACGGTGGCGTTCAGACGGTCGGCCATGACGAGCATGACGGCGCGATGCGGCTCGTGCTCGGAAATCAGCTCGGCGCGAGCCGTGTACTGGGTACTCATCTCGACCTGATGGTTCCACAGGTTGATGAGCTCGGCAGACGGCTTGCTGTAGGTGGCCTCGAGCGTAAGGTTGCGGCCAATGCGGCGGCACTTGTCCTCGAGCTTGAGCACCATGTGGGTGAAGTACTTGGCGGCGACCTCACGGCTCACCTTGGCGGTGACGTTAGGGTTACCGTCGCGGTCGGAACCGATCCAGCTGCCGGGATGGAAGAACGCCGGGCACAGCGGCGGCACGGTGCCGGCCTTGTCGCCCAGCACCCAGTCGTCAAAACGACGATAGATGACAGGGATAACGTCGAACAGCGTGTTATCGAAGATGTCGATGATGGTATCGGCTTCCTCGACCGGCGTGGGCTTCTTGAGCGCGATGGGGCTCGTACGCACCAGGGCGTCGATCTCCTGCAGCATATGGCGCTCGTTCTCCACCAGGTCGGAGCCACCCAGACGCGGACGCTCCTCCAGCAGGTTGGAGATACGGCGAATCTTGCCCTCGACGGCCTTACGACGGGCCTCAGTGGGATGCGCGGTAAAGACGGGGTGGAACTCAAGCTTGCCGAGCAGCTCGTTGGCGCCCTCGACGCCCAGCTCATTCACCAGCTGGTGATAGGCGACGGTGAGCTCGTTGGCGGGATCGACCTCGGTATCGGTCGACGCACCGGCCTCACGCTCGCGCAGCTGCGCCACACGGTAGTTCTCCTCAGACAGGTTTGCCAGGTGGAAGAAGCTCGTAAAGGCGCGGACGATAACCTGCTGCTTATCGAGCGGCAGACTATCGATCAGATCGACGACTTCACGAAATGCCACGGCGGTGGGCTCGTCGGCGGTGGGCACGCCCTGCTCGTCGACGGCCTCGTCAGCGGCACGGCTACCGGGGTTGCCGGCATTGGCCACAATCTCGGCTGTCAAAATCTTGTCGAACAGGTCCGCGATCTCGGGATCATACTCGCTAAGCACACGGCGCTCCAGGCGCAAGAACAGCGCCAGATTGTCGCGCAGCTCCTCGGGGATCTCGATCTCGGCGAGACGCTCCTTGGACTCGGCATTCGAGCCGATTCGGTTAACGAGGCGGTTGACCACGGCAGCGACGCGCGCCGCGGCTTCGGGTACAGACTGGTTGCTTAGGTTCTCAGCCACGTTTCCTCCCATTCCTCCTTCTATGCACGTAACATGCGGTATCCATTATAGGCACTCGGCAAAAACTTTCGGAGCTGATTGCGCTTTACCACACAAAAGTATTTTCTGCATTGCAAGGGTTTTTGCCCCAAATGGTCGTATTTCTCGGTGGACGGCATACGCAAACGGGGGCATTCCGCATAAAAGCGAAACACCCCCGTAACAATCGCTCTCCATGAGCAGGGCACGTTAGCAGCCCCGCAGCTCAAAAAACATGCGCTACAGGCGCTCGCGAACCGCCTCGACCACGTTGGCCAAATCGACGAGAACCTCGTCGTGACTCTGCATGTCGCGCACCTTGACCTTGCCGGCGGCAAGCTCGTCGCCACCCAGGACCAGGATGAGCTTGGCGCCCACCTTGTCGGCCTGCTTAAACTGGGCCTTGAGCGAACGACCCTGGTAGTCTGCCTCGGTCACGATCCCTGCGGCGCGAAGCTGCTGCGTAATGGCAAAGACGTTCTGACGCAGATCCTTGCCGGCGTTGGCAACGTAGACGCACGGGGTCTCATCGGCGCCCAGGTCGCTGCCAAAGGCCTGCAGGGCCAGCAGGGCGCGCTCAAAACCGACGGCGAAGCCGACGCCGGCCGTGGGCTTGCCGCCCTCGAGCTCGACCAAGCCGTCATAGCGACCGCCGCCACCGATGGAGCCGACACCGGCGCCGGGAGCCTCGACCTCAAAGACGGTACGGGTGTAGTAGTCCAGGCCGCGCACCAGGGTGGGATCCTCGACGTACTCGATACCGGCGGCGTCCAGATAGCGCTTGACCTGCTCGTAGTGCTCGCGGCACTCATCGCACAGGTTGTCGCCCATCAGCGGGGCGTCGGCCATGATCTCGCGGCAGTGGTCGTTCTTGCAGTCGAAGGCGCGCAGCGGGTTAAGCTCGGCGCGCTCGCGGCACTCGTCGCACATCTCATCGGCATGGTCGAGAATGAACTGCTTAACCTGCTCGCGATAGGCCGGACGGCATTGGGCATCGCCCATCGAGTTAATGAGCAGACGGAGCTTGGACAGATCGAAGCCCAGGCGCTTGTAAAACTCCATGAGCATAATGATGCACTCGGCGTCTGCCGCCGGATCGGGAGCACCGAGCCACTCGATGCCCACCTGGTGGAACTGGCGCAGGCGACCCTTCTGGGGACGCTCGCCACGGAACATGGCCTCGGCGTAGTAAGCCTTAAACGGCGTGGAGCCCTGGGGCACCAAGTTGTTCTCCACGACGGCGCGCACCACGCCAGCCGTGCCCTCGGGACGAAGCGCCAGGCGCTGCTTGGGCTTGAGCTTGGTATCGGTGCCCTCGGTAAAGACGCGCTCCAGGTTGGCGCCGCTAAACACGCGGAACATCTCCTTGCGCACGACGTCGGTCGACTGGCCGATGCCGTGGACAAACACGTCCACCTGCTCGATGGCGGGCGTCTCGATGGGCTTAAAGCCAAACGGCTCGAACACGCCGGCAGCGATCTGCTGCATCTTTTGCCAAGCGCGCATCTCAGCGCCGATAAGGTCGCGGGTTCCCTCCGCCTTCTGTGCCTGCATGGGCAAACACCTTTCTTTTGTATCGCGTCATAGGTAGTGGTCATTATACGGCACAAACACAAACAGCGGCGGTGCATCTGACCGAACGAGGGTATGGGGACTCGTTCGGCCAGATGCGCCGCCGCGGTGTGCAATCTGCAATCCTTCCGCCTCTTCGGATCACAAAATCCGTTGGACGGAAAGACTTCGGGTCATCTCTTGAGCCCGTGGCTACATGGGAAACCGAATGACGGTACGAGCATCCATTCGGCTTCCAAGGCAGCCACGGACAAAACGGGGCAAAGAGCTACGAGCGACGTCGTCCCTACTCCCCCGCCACGCTCGCGCGCAGCTTAGCCGCGATGGGCTCAGACGCCAGCAGGAACACCAGCATTGCCACCGAGCACGCCAGACACACGATCCATGTGCTCGTAAAGGAGCCCGTGGCATCGAACAGTATTCCCGAGACGATGGCGCCCACCGTGCCGCCAACCATCTCGAGCGAGGTAATGGTGCCCGTGACCTTACCCAGGTCGGCCATGCCAAACTGCTTAGACGCAGCGATAGTGGGCGTTGGAGATGGTGTACTGCGCAAGGGAAATGCCCAGGTCGCTGACGATCAACGGCTGGAACAGGCTCATGCAGTTGACGAAAATGGTGTAGCACGTGGCCATGATCACAAAGCCGGAGGCCACCACGAGCCAGCCGGGGAAGAACTTACGTTGCTGAGACATACTGTTCCTTTTTAAGCAAACGAGTAGCAAGATTGGGTGCTACCGGTGGTCGGCGATGTAGCCCAAAGCGACGGCGGCATAAGCCGCGGCGCCAAGGGGAAGCTCGGCATCGCTAAAACGTGCCTTGGGATGATGCTGAGCAAAATGCTCGTCCGTATCAGTCACAGCAGCGCCCACGGTAAAGTACGCGCTCGGGATCTCGCTCGAGATCAACGCGAAGTCCTCGCTCGCCATGGCGTGGAACAGCGGCAGGAAGGCGGACTTGGGCAGCACCGCGCCCACGTAGCCAAGCGACGCCTGCGTCATGCCGTCGTCGAGTACGAGCGGGGGAACATCCGAGAGTGTCTCGATAGTCGCCGGCGTACGATAGGTCGTGGCAACGCCTTTGACGACCTCCGCGATGCGGGTCTTGAGGCGCTCCATGAGCTCGACGTCGAAGCCACGCAGCGTTCCCTCGAGCACACAAGTGTCGGGGATGACATTTGCGGCCTGACCGCCGGCGAACTTGCCAACGGTAAGCGCGACCTCCTTGGCCGCCGGCACCTCGCGGGAGATGAGCTCCTGAAGCGCCAGATGCACATGGACGCCGGCCGTGATGGGGTCGATGCAGATCTCGGGGCTCGAGCCATGGCCGCCCTTGCCCTGAAGCGTGATGCGAAAACCGTACACGCCCGAGAGCGCCGGGCTGCCGTAGAGCACCAGGCCAAGCGGCGACTGGCTATTGACATGCATGGCAAAGGCGACCTGGGGGCGCGGGTTCTGCAGCAGACCGTCGGCGATGGCGGCGCGGGCACCCTCAAAGGTTTCCTCGCCCGGCTGGAACAGCAGCTTAACCGTGGCGTTGGCATCAACAAGCGCGGACTCGCGGGCCTTGAGCAGGCGCGCCGCTCCAAGCAACGCCGTTGCGTGCATATCGTGTCCGCATGCGTGCATGCAGCCGTTCGTAGAGGCGAAAGGCTCACCTGACTCTTCGGCAACGGGCAGGGCATCCATGTCGCCACGGAGCATGATGACCGTACCGGCCTGCTCGTCCGTGCAGACGCCATTGCCTTGGGCCGCGGCGGCACCGGCGCCGACAAGGCCCACAACGCAGGAACCATCAACGAGCGTGGCAAATGGGATGTCCATCTCAGTCAGGCGCGCTTGGATATACGCAGAGGTCTGTGGGAGGCTATTACCCAGCTCGGGCATCTGGTGGAGATCGTGTCGCCACGCAGCGAGCTCGTCTGCAAAAGCCTGAGCTTCTGCAACGAGACCGTCACCGATAGCGGTCTGCGCCGCTGCGGTGGCCTTGGGCGCTGATTGCGGTTGAAGATCGGACAAAGCTGGTGCCATAGATGCCCTCCAGTATCGTTTTTGCAGCAAGCACTTTGATAGCGTAAAGTGCAAGGTACTACTTTAAGGGCGAGGCATAAAAAATGCCGCCCCGGGAGGGCGGCGCAACAAGTTGTTTACAATTGCGGGCGCGGCTTTCGACGCAAAAAATCGAAGTGAGTCTCGCTCAAGATAATCGACAGGAAGATGAGCGCAAAGCCGGCGAGCAGGCGCGAGGTGAGCGCCTCCCCCATCAGCAGCACCGAGAACAGCACACCCGAAGGCGACTCCATCGAAAGGAGCAGCGAGCCCGTCGAGGCCGGGACATGCGCCAGGCCGACGTTTTGGATGAGCAGAGCCGCGCATGTGCAGCCCACCGAGAGAAACGCCATCGCACTGATAAAGCTCGGCGTCCACACGGACAGAGGCGCTTGGGTCTCGAATAGCAGCGACGTTGCCAGGCTCAGCACGCCGTTGCCCACAAACATCCAAAACGTGATGACGTTGATGTCCATTTTGCGACCGTACTTGGCAGTCACCGCCATCTGGATGGCGAAAAAGGCCGCACCCGCCAGCGTAATGACGTCACCAATGTTGAATTCAACGCTATCGAGTGCGACGAGGCCAATGCCCGCTAGGCACAGCAGCGCGGCACCCAAGTTGTAGCGCGTGAGCTTTTCGCCGCTCAGGAAATAGCTCGCGAACGGCACAAGGATGCAATACGTGCCCGTCAAAAAAGCATTCTTGCCCGCCGTAGTATGTGCCAGACCGACCGTCTGCAACGCATAGGCCGCCCACATGAGCACGCCCATACTCAGGCCAACGATCAGGTTGCGAGCGTTGAGGTGCGCGATGATGCGCTTGTGGAAGACGGCAAACATGACCAACGCTGCGGGCAGAAAACGTACATAGAGCAGCGCGAACACCGGAATGGTGCCGAGTGCGTCCTTCATAGTGGTAAAGGAGTAGCCCCAGATGACCGCCACCGAAAGGAGCAGAACCTTCCAGAACAGCGGAGAGCGTGCGCCGGCGCCCCGGGGAATACCGCCCGCGCCCAAATCCTCACGGGCTACTGGGCTATCGGGCAAGTTTTCGATTTCGTTGGCAGCGTATTGGGCCATGGAACATCCTCACACTCAATCTGGGCGTGGTGTCCGCACGCGTATGGCTGCGTGCCGCCTCATGGTCAAATAAAAACGGGACGCGCCGGACCCCCGGCACGCCCCGCTACTGTAGCAACAACCGGTGTTGCATCGCAATCCAGCATAATAAAGTATCAAACTGGAAGATCTCGATGTTCCGACGGCGTTTACCTGGCTGAACTAGATCAACTTAGTCGACTCCAGCTTTTCGATGATCCAGTCGTTGGCTTTGATGACCGGGCGGCGGAAGACGACGCCAAGGGCCAGCGACGGAATCAGGTAGCTCGCCAGAATGCCCAGCTCAATCCAGTACTCCATATGGTAGGCACCGGCCATGGCAGCGTGCATGGCGTTGATGCCGTGGGTAAACGGCAGGAACGGGTAGATCGCCTGGAACACGGGGCCGGTCATCTCGATGGGGAACGTACCGCCTGAACCGCCGACCTGCATGACCAACAGCACGACAGCGAGCGCCTTGCCGATATCGCCAAACGAAACCGTGAGCGTGTAGACGATATTGGAGAACACGAGACTCGCGACCCAGCCCGCCAGCACAAACTGCAGCGGGTTGTCGCATTGGATGCCAAAGAACAGGATGTCGCCCGCGCACACGAGTGTCGCCTGCAGCAGGGCCAGACCTCCAAAGAACAGGTAGCGGCCCAGGTAGATCTCGTGCAGGCGCACGGGGATCAGCTCGTTGATGAGCTCATCGTCAACCGATACCTTCATCATGGCCGCCAGCACGATCGAGCCGACCCACAGCGACAGGATCGTATAGAACGGCGCCATGGCCGAACCGTAATTGCGGATCGGATAGACCGGCTTGCGGTCGAGCGCGACGGGGCCGGAAAGCGACACGGCCAAACCCTCGGGATCGTTGCCGATCATCGTCTTGATCGTGGCAAGGTCGTCCGACATCAGGGCGCCATCGAGCTCGTCCTTAAAGGCGCTGATCTTGTCCGATGCCTCACCCAGCTGATCAGAAGCCTTGTTGACCAGCTTTGCAGCCTTGGAGAGGCCCTTTGCCAGCGAACCGGATGCGTCGGTCAGACCGCTCACAGCGCTATCCAAGTCACCCGAGATACCGTTCAGGGAATCCAGAACGCCCGAAATGGTCTTCTTGAGCTCCTTGGCCTTAACCGAGAACGTGGAATCGTAGTCGGACTTGGCTCCCGAGATACCCGCCTTGGCATCGGCGATGGCCTGGTCGACCTCGGCACGCGAGTTGTTGACCTCCGCCATGCCGTCCGAAAGGGACTTTGCGGTCGCCGTCAGGTCCTTCGCATTGTTGCGGTACTCCACGGCAATTCTGCCCAGCGACGTCGCAGCGGACTCGAGACCGTCTTTGAGCTTGTCATCACTCACCTGGTCGGCAAGGTTGCGGAGCTGATCGGCCATCGCATCGATATCGTCAGCACGCGTATTGAGCGCCGCTGCGGCTTCGTTGAGCTGAGACACCGTAAGGTAAACATGCTGATTCGCGGCATCGAATGCCTTCGCAAGCTCGGTGGACACGTTGTCGAATGAGCCCGCGCTTCCGTCGATCGCGGTGTTGATGGCGTCGTTGGCTGCCTTGAGCGCTTCCTCGGAATCGCTCACACCGCTCTTGGCATGCTCCATCAGCTGCTTCGTCGACTCATCGACGGTGCCCGTCTGCTTGAGCATACCGCCCGCCGACGTCAGCGAATCGGACGTGGAGCTCAAAACGCCCGCCAGCGACGTTGCGCTGGTCTGAATGTCCTGCAGGTCCTGGACCGAATCGCCCAGCGCAGAGGAAAGATTGGCGATAAAGTTGCTCACCTGGTCGGTGCTCATATAGTCGAGCAGGCTGGACACGGTTTTAAGACCGATGCTCGTAATGGTTTCGGTAAAGGTCTCGTTGACCTGACTCTGGACGGCGCTCGAGCCTTTCTCGGTCACGATCTGCGCGATGGCGTTGGCCTTCTGGTTCTCGTAGAACTCGATATCGGCGTGCTTCACGTCGGTCGAAAAGAGCGTCATCATGTCGGCGCTAAACGTCTTAGGGATAACGACGGCAGCGTAGTACGCGCCCGACTTAACGCCCTCAATCGCCTTATCGCGGTCGTTGAGAACGACCCAGTCAAAGTTCTCGTTGCCGCGCAGAGTGGCGGTTACGTTTTCGCCCACGTTGACCTCGACGGGAATCAGATCGCTCTCGTAACCCTCGTCGGTGTTGACCACTGCAATCTTAAGGTTGCCGGTATTGCCGTAGGGATCCCAGCTGCCGGCGATGTTAAACCATGCATAGAGACACGGAACGATGATCAGGCCCATCACGACGACCATGCCGATCACGGAGCGAGACACGTTTTGGACATCACGCTTAAACAGGTGCAGGATGTTTTTCATTTATGCCTCACCTCCTTTAGAGTGCTTGCCAAACAGGGTGGTGTCCCCGTCGTTTCCGTTTACGTTGTCAGCGCCGTCGGCATCTTGAGCCTTACGATGCGCACCAATATGCGGCAGACGGCTCGTGGGCTGTTCGCTGTCCTTGGTGCCCCGCTCGCTGGCGTTGAGACCAAACATACGACGGGCGGCAGGGATGGCAGCCGTGTGCTCGCGCATCTCGCGGC
Organism: uncultured Collinsella sp.; assembly: GCA_959606035.1. Taxonomy (GTDB): domain Bacteria; phylum Actinomycetota; class Coriobacteriia; order Coriobacteriales; family Coriobacteriaceae; genus Collinsella. Next base: position 133,862 of record CAUHHB010000008.1, on the reverse strand, counting down.
GCAAGTCCTCGTCCGAAAGCGCCGAGATGCGCATCTGGGTGTTGAGGCTTGCACGGATGTACTCGATGTTGATGAGCCAGCCGCAGATGGCAATGACCGAGATAATCCAGATAACGAGCAGGATGATCTTGCCGTTATTGTCGATATCGAGCACCGTCGAAAGCACAAAGAGCAGAACCTGCACGCCTACCACGGCGGCAAAACCGCCCTTGATGTAGTACGGGTAGCGATGCTCAAACGCCACGGCATGATCGAGCAGCTCGCGACGGTACGAATCCGAATCGAGCATGACGCGCATGGCCGTGCGCAGCGAATAGCGCTGGCGCGGTAGGTCGTTGGACTCGCAGATCATGAGGCCCGTCGTGGAAAGCTGCTTATCAAAGAGCAGATTGAGGTTGAGCAGCAACGGGCGCAGCTGCAGACCGATAAAGAGCGCGATGGCAAGGAACACGCCCAGGATGCACAGGTTGAACAGGTAGTTGAACGAATACATGCCACCGACGGTCTCGCGCAGCAGGTTGATGCCATAAGTGAAGGGCAGCAGCGGATGCAGCCATTGGAAGAAGCCGGGCATCATCTCGATGGGATACATGCCCGACGAGCCGGGGATCTGCACAATGACGAGGATGACGCCAATGGCTTTACCGATATGCTTAAACGTGGTGGACAGCGCATAGATGATGTTGACGTAGGTGAACGAAATAGCGATGCCGCCCAGTACAAAGAGCAGCGGATTGACGCACTGAACGCCAATGACCAGGTCGCCCACCGTAACGATAATGGCCTGGAACGCGCCCAGGATCACCAGCAGCAGCCAGCGGCCAAAGTAGCCCTGACGCGCCGTAAAGCTACCGATGCCCTCGCGGTCGACCTCGAGTTTATAGATAGCGATGAGCACATAGCCGCCTACCCACAGCGCCAGATTGGTGTAGAAGGGCGCGATGCCCGAGCCAAAGCTCTTGACCGGATAGATTGACTTGGACGTCAGCTCAACCGGAGATGCCATGAAATCTGCCACGTCATTGACGTCGACGTCCATGAGGTCGGCTAACTCGCCCATAGACTCAGAGGTCTGCAGCGCCGCAATGTCATTGGCGGCGGTCGCGAGCTTGTCCTGAACCTTGGCAAGGGAGGCGTCGGTTTGGGACAGTGTGGTCTTTGCCTGCTTGAGCGTGGCGTCGAGCTGCGCCAGCGTGCCGCGCGCGCTCGCTATCGTGGGGGTCATACCCGACACAATGCCGGTCAAATCGCCCGAAACGGCGGCAAAGGAGTCAAGCGCGCTCGAAGCCTTCGGAAGTGCGTTCTGACCCAGATCGGTCTGAGCCTGACCGAGGCTAGCCGTACCGGTCTGAATTGCCGCGTTGAGTGCGTTGCTCGCGTTCGAGATTGCCGTAGCGTCGTTTGCCATGGCGCTCGACTGTGCAGAAAGGCCATCCTTGATGCTCTGCAGCTTCTGGTTTTGCTCGCGAAGCGAATCGATGGTCGATACAATGCGCGCGTCAATTTCCTCGGAACCTGTCGACGTGTCATTAACGAGAATCTCCAAGTGCCCGATAACGGCCTTATTGTGATCGATCGTCGCCTGGAGAGACTCGAGCGAGTTGTCGATGCGGGTGGTCGTAGATGTGACCGTACCCGTTAGCTTGCCAATCGCAGCGTTCGCGGAGGCTGACGTCTTGGTGAGTGCAAGGCTACCTTCCGAGAGTGCCTTGGAGAGCGAGGTGATAGAGTTGCCCGCCGTGGCGCGAGCCTCGCCCAGCAGGTCGTTGCCCTGGGAGATTGCCTGCGTCAGCGACGGTGCCTGACCTTGCAAGCCGGCAAGCGCCGCATCAGCCGAGGCGATAGCGCCACTCGTCTTATCGATGGCGGCATTCATATCGCCAATCGAATCGCGCACCTCACCCAAGGTGTCGGATGCCTCGGACACCGAACTTGTCAGCGAGTCCTGAGTCTGGGTTGCCTTGTCCTTTAAATCGATGCCGGCATCCTTGGCGATGCCCGCTACGGTCTCGCCCACCGTGGAGACAAACTCCGAGTTGATCTGCTCCTCGATGGTGTTGGCACCGGTATCGGTAACCTTGGGCGCAATGGCGCTCTTTTTCTCGTTGACGTAATAGGTCAGCTTAGGCTGATGGTAATTGCCATCGAGCATCGAGACGAGATTGTCGGAGAAGTTCTTGGGGATTACAATCGCCGCGTAGTATTCCCCGCTCTCGACGCCCTCTTTGGCATCGGCAGCCGAGTCGACGAAGGTCCAGCCCAGCCGATCGTTTTCCTTGAGCTGGTCGACCACCTTATCGCCCGCATTGAGCTCGCCCACTAGGTCGTTCTGGGTGCCCTGATCGTTGTTGGCGATAGCGATTTTAATGCCCTGGGTGTTTCCATATGGATCCCAGTTAGCCACGATGTTGTACCAGGCATACAGCGAGGGGATAACGCACACGCCCAGGGTAACCACCAAGGCGACGGGGTTCACAAGCAGTCGCTTAATGTCGCGCTTGAATATCGCAAAGGAGACCTTTGCATCGGATAGTTTGCTGCCGAGACTCACGCTTGGACCATCCATCCTGTCGTTGAATCAAATCGTACTATCAACAACCATTGTACGTAGGCGCTTTAGCGTCTCGAAGCACAATGGTATTGAGTTTTGCGGGTAGCAATATACTACGAAGATTAGTTAACGTACAGTTGTACAGTATCTCAAATTTCAGCAGGTCGCAAAACCACAACCCGCACAAATTAACAATCCGAATAGTCATCGGGGGCGTTCTTAAACGACCAGTCAAACAAGAACGTCCCCAACGACTAATGGTGCAAGGAATGTCCCAAACTGCCGGCAGAAAAGGAACGTCCCCAAGTGCCACATTCCCCAACGACTAGTCATTTAAGAACGTCCCCAACGACTACCCATAACAACGCCGATGTTTTGGCGCAGACAGCGAAAGCCCGCCAGAGCGAGCAAGGTGCCTTGAAACGAGGCGGCATTGACCTTCTGGTCATGCCGCCGAAGTTGAAAGGCAGATTGCCGCTCTGGCGGGCTTGCAGCGTCGAGTGGTTACGCGGTTCGTAGAACCGCGTAACCCCCTAGTTACATCAGCTCGCAGACAGCCGCCGCGAAGGCAACGGGGTCCTCGGGGAGGATACCCTCGACCAGCAGGGCCTGATCGTAGAGCAGGCCGGAGTACTGCTTGATCTTGTCGGCGTCACCTGCCTTCTGGGCAGCGACAAGCTTGTCAAAGACCGGGTGCTTGGCGTTGAGTTCGAGCACGCGCTGGCTCTTGGGCATGCCGTCGGGCGCGCCCTCGGGTCCCTTCTGGAGCACCTTCTCCATCTCGAGCGAAAGCGGACCCTCGGTGGTGATGCAAGCGGGGGCATCGGTCAGGCGCGCGGAGACGGCAACTTTCTCGACCTTGTCACCGAGCGCCTCCTTCATAGCGCTAAAGAGGTCCTCGTTTTCCTTGGTGGCGTCCTCGGCCTCCCTCTTCTCGTCCTCGGTCGCCAGATCAAGATCGCCAGTCGCGACGTTCTTGAGCTCCAGGTGACGATCCTCGACCTCGGGCTCGGCACCGTCGGCAACGGCCTTCTCGGCAGCCTCGCGGGCGGCGTCGTCCTCGTAGATCTTAGGCATATCGGCGGCAACGTACTCACGCATAGCCTGGAACGTGAACTCATCCACATCCTGCGTCAGCAACAGCACGTCATAGCCGCGGTCGAGCACACCCTTTACCACGGGCATCTTGGCCAAGCGCTCACGCGAGTCGCCGGCGGCGTAGTAGATGGCCTTCTGATCCCCGGGCATGCCCTTGGCATACTCGGCCAGGGTAATCATCTTCTGCTCCTTGGCAGACCAGAACAGTAGCAGGTCGGCGAGCTCATCGGCCTTCATGCCATAGCTCGAGTAGATGCCGTACTTAAGACCGCGGCCAAAGTTCTCAAAGAACTTCTCGTAGGCCTCGCGGTCGTTGTCGCGCATATCCTCAAGATCGGCGGTAATCTTCTTCTCCACGCGCTTGGCGATGGCCTTGAGCTGACGGTTCTGCTGCAGCGTCTCACGCGAGATGTTGAGCGACACGTCGGCAGAATCCACGACGCCGCGGACAAAGTTGTAGTAGTCGGGCAGCAGGTCGTCGCACTTCTCCATAATCAGCACGTTGGAGCTGTAGAGCGCCAGGCCCTTCTCGTAGTCCTTGCTGTACAGATCGAACGGGGCGCGGCCCGGCACAAACAGCAGCGCATCGTACTCAAGCGTACCCTCGGCATGGAAGCTGATAGTGCGCGCGGGATCGTCAAAGTCGTGGAACGTGGACTTGTAGAACTCGTTGTAATCCTTCTGCTCAACGTCGGAGCTGCGCTTTTTCCAAATCGGCGTCATGGAGTTGATGGTCTCGAGCTCCTGGTAGTCCTCGTACTCGGGCTTGTAGTCGTCGCCGGCGTCCTCGGGCTTGGGTTTCTGGCGGCTCTTGCTCACCATCATCTGAATCGGGTAGCGCACATAGTTGCTGTACTGCTGAATCAGGCTCTTGAGACCCCACTCGGTCAGGAAGCGATCGTAGGTCTCGGCCTCGCCGTCGGCGTCGAGCTTCTCGTTCTCGCGCAGCGTCAGGATGACATCGGTACCGTGCTCAGCACGCTCGCCATCCTCGATGGTGTAGCCCTCAAGACCGTCGGACTCCCAAACGTGGGCGGTGTCCTCGCCATAAGCGCGGCTGACGACCTTCACGTGGCTGGCGACCATAAAGGCGGAGTAGAAGCCCACGCCAAACTGGCCGATGATGTCGACATCGGAGCCCTGTTGCTCGGCGTTCTCGGTCTTAAACTCCTCGGAGCCGGAATGGGCGATGGTGCCCAGATTGCGCTCGAGCTCCTCGGCGGTCATGCCAATGCCGTTATCCGAGATGGTAATGGTGCGGGCGTCTTTATCAAAAGAGACGCGAATAGCCAGGTCGCCCTGGTCGAGCTTGACACTCGGGTCCTGCAGGCTCTTAAAGTTGAGCTTGTCGACGGCGTCACTCGCATTAGAGATAAGCTCGCGCAGGAAGATTTCCTTATTGGTGTAGATGGAGTTGATCATGAGGTCGAGCAGTTTTTTGCTCTCGGTCTTAAATTGACGCATGTGCAGTCCTTTCGCGCTACCCCCGTCCGCAAAAACGGCCCGGTTGCCCGAGCCGCATCGCAGACCTGCTATGTCCAGACTTAGATTTTATAACCCATTAGCGCGCATATATACATACGGAATCGAAAAACTGTATGTCCAAACGCTCTGATACGCCAATTGCCAAGGAGTGTCCCCGACTGCCGGCAGGAAATGAACGTCCCTATCTGCCATCTACGCGCTTGGCCATCCAAGCATGGGGCTGGCCCTCGTCTTCGTAGTCCACCGGGGCAATCTGCGTGTAGCCCGCCTTGGCATAGAGCGGCAGCACGTATTCCTGCGCATGCAGCTTAATGAGCTTGGCGCCGGCATCACGCGCGCACGTATCACTGGCCTCGACAATCTTGCTCGCCAGACCGCGACGGCGCATGCTCGGCAGCACAGCCACGCGCCCCATAATGTAGGTCTCCCCCGCCGCGACGCCTTCGTCCAAGTCGCACGCCGGCGACACCGGAGCCTCCGCGTCAGCCGCACGCTCAAGCTCTTCGGGAAACACGCGCGAGCAACCGGCAAGCTCGCCGTCTACATAGAGCGTCACATGAATGCAGTTCGGATCCTCGTCGATAGCGTCAAACTCGTTCTCGTAGCCCTGCTCGTCCATAAAAACGACGCGGCGCACCAACGCCGCGTCATCAAAGCATCCCGTCTTAAGTTGGATATCCATGCTGCCCTTTCATTCAATGCGAACGTTAGGGACGGATTTTAGCGAAAATGAGCTCCGCGCACGCTAAACTTCGCGCGAGCCTTCGCCAGGCAATCGTAATGACCCACGTTATGGGCATCGCTCGCGATGAAGCTGTACAGGTTCTGATCGAACAGGCGCTGTGCCGGCTTTTTCTCGCGACCAAAGCGACCGCCGGCAATAAAGTCCGCCGAAGCCTGCAGCTTGCAGCCCATATCGACCAGGCGCTCCGCCACGCTTACATCCTTTTGAACCGCACGATAGCGCTCAGGATGAGCGATGATCACCTGGTAGCCACGGCACTGCAAATCGTAAATCGTGTTCTCGTACTCTCTAAACGCATACGCATCGGCATGCGTCGAAAGCTCGAGCAGAAACTCGTTGGTCCCATCGAAATGCAGGTGCTCCGCGGCATCGATACCAAGCTCAACGAGCTTTCGATGGTTGACCTCGAAGCCCATCTGGAGCGGAAAACCGTCAGCGTTATCACGCAGCAGCTCAAAGGCATCCCACATCTTGTCGTAATCAAAATAGGGATCACGGCAGTGAGGAGTGCAAACGATTCTGGTTACACCGGCCCGCTTGGCAGCCTCGAGCATCGCCAAGCTCTCATCGAGATCGGCGGCGCCGTCGTCTACACCCGGCAAGATATGGCAATGAATGTCACGCATAGGCCAGCCTTAATCAACTAAACGTTTGCTCGGTTGGTGAAGATGCCCTTTTTGGAAGTCCCCTGATTGTCGGAGCCCTTCTTAACCTTCTTACCGTCCTTGGTGTAGTAAGAATAGTAGTACTCGCTGGTCTCGGTCTCACAGTAATTCATGACGGTACCGATGAGCTTGACCTTCTCGGACTTCTTAAGCTGACCGATGGCGTTGAGCGCCTCTTCGCGCTTGGTAAAGTTCTCGCGCACCACGAACAGCGCGCCGTCGGTCAGGCTGGCAATCTCGGCAGCATCGATGAAGGTGCCGACCGGGGGAGCATCGAAGATGACGTACTGGAACTTGGCGGACAGTGCCTTTACCAGCTTGGCAAAGCGATGGGAGACGATGATGTCGGCAGGATTGGGAATGTGCGGCTCGGCATCGAGGAAGTAGAAGTTCTTCTGACCCGTCTCGACAATTGCCTGGTCAATGGAGATCTGCTCGGAAAGGACCGCATAGAGTCCGCCGCGGGAGCGGACGCCGAGCATATCGGCAAGGGACCTGCGACGCATATCAGCCTCGACCAGCAGGACACTCTTGCCGCTCGTGGCGATTGCCTGAGCAAGGTTAATGGAAACCGTAGACTTGCCCTCGTTGGGAATCGAGGAAGTAACGGTGATGGTGCGAATGGGGTCGTCCACGCTCGCAAAGCGGATGTTGGCCAGAAGGGTCTTGGCGGCATTCTGTACAACGAGCTTGTCGGTGTTCTTTGCCTTAGCCATGCCTATTTACCACCTTTCATAGCCGGAATTCGGCCAACAACGGGAATACCCAGGAGCTCTTCCGCCTCTTCGGCACCGCGGATGCGGGTGTTGAGCATGTCTGCCAAAACGACATAGGCAACTGCGATAAAGATACCGGCGAGGAACGCGACGGCAATATACAGCGTGCGCTTGGGGCCACTGGGGGCTTCGGGGGTCTTAGCCTCGTCGATAACGTTGATGCTCTGGGCAGCGCCGACGTTCTGAGCGACCGTACTCACCGAGCTGGCCATGGCCTTTGCGACCTCAGCCGTCTCCTTGGCATCGGTGCCGGTAACCGAAAGCGTAATGACACGCGTGGTGGTCTCGGAGGAAACAGACACCTTGTAGTCATCCAAATCGGTGAGGCCCAGTTCTTTGGCGGCGCCGCTCTTGACGCTATCGCTATCAAGCAGCGTGGCGATATCGTTGGAAAGCATCTGGCTCGCCGAGAGATCGTTGTAGCTCATCTGACCGCTATCGTCGGTCTTGGCGAGAATGTACATGCTCGTCGTCGCGGTGTAGGTGTTGTCCATCGCAACGAAGGACACGATGCCCATGGCGATCGCGCAGACCACCGGAAGGGTGATGACCAGCTTGAGGTGCTTCTTCAGCAGCTGGAACAGTTCGAGAAGGGTCATGCAGCTTGCCTTTCATTTCCCCAGTTCGGATTGACAAAACTGTCCGTATGTTATCGCATCTTTTTACCGAGACCAAACTCTATACATAAGAAACAGGCTCTCCTGTAAAAATGTCGGAAGCAATCGTAAAATTGCACAACAACGCCGCACCCGAAAGTCAAATGCGGCGTCTATATCAATATCTATGTTGTATCGCTATGCGAATGGCTCGTCCTGCTGTATGGGAAACGTCACCGTAATGGTGGTTCCCACGCCCAACTCGCTCGATAGATCGAGCGTGGCGTGATGATACAGGGCCGCATGCTTGACAATGGCAAGCCCCAGGCCGGTTCCGCCGCGTGCCTTGGACCTACTCTTGTCCACGCGATAGAACCGCTCAAATACCTTGCCCTGTTCTTCAGGCGCGATACCGATTCCCGTGTCGGCGACAGCGAGGAACGGATGGCCTTCGTCGTTGGTGCCGCACTGCAGCGTAACCGTACCTCCGGGCCGATTGTAGCGGATGGCGTTGCTTGCCAGATTATAGATGAGCTCGTCGACCAAGCGCGACACGCCTTCGATGACCACAGGCTTGGTCTCATGACTTATCGTCACATTCGCCTGACGGGCGACCTGTTCAAGACGCTGCTCAACCGCGTAGATCGCACGCGAGAGCTCAATAGGCTCCGTGGAACCAATGGGCACTGCCTCGCCTTCAGTCGCACGTTCGGCCTCGTCCAAGTTAGACAGCGTAAGGATGTCGTTGACAAGCGCTGCCAAGCGGCCCGCCTCACGATAGATGCGACCGCCAAAGTTGCGCAGGTCGTCCTCGCCCTCGACCATGCCATTTGCGATGAGCTCGGCATAGCCCGAAATCGCCGTAAGCGGCGTCTTGAGCTCATGGGTGATATTCGCCGTGAACTCGCGGCGCATACGGTCGTTGTCCGCTAGCACCGCCATTTGGCGCTTGAGTTCCTGGCGCTGCGACTCGATGCGCTCAAGCATGGGAACCATCTCGGCATAGGCGTGCTCATAGCTACGGCGTGGGTGATCCAAATCCACCTCTTGTAACGGCGCGATGATGGCACGGGACTCACGGCGCGCCATAAAAAACGAGAGTACTGCACCCGCTGCTGCGATAAGCAGCATCGGCGCCAGCATCGACAGCAAAATCGCCGCAACGCCAGGCTGGGCCTGCGCCAAGCGAACGACCTGGCCGTTATCAAGGGTGACGGCGCGATACAGCATAATCTCGTCGAGTGTAGAGCTTGCGCGCTCCGCGGAACCCGAACCACTCTCAAAGGCCTCGATGACCTCGGGGCGATCGCCATGGTTGGGCAGTGTGGAAGGCGACGCCTCGTTGTCGTAGGCAACAGATCCGTCCTTATTGATCAGCGTGATACGAAGATCCTCGCGATCGAGGCTTCGCAAGAACGGAATGGGCTCCTGCTGCTCGTCGAGGGCGGCAGCAATGAGCTCGGTTTCCTGCGCCAGATTGGCACTCGTGGCATCCGCCAAAGTGTTTTGCACAAAGAACGCACCCAGCACCGTAAACGCCACGATAACCGCCATGGCGCAGACAAAGATCGTCACAAAAACGCGGTGCGACAGCGTATGTTTTCCCTGGGGGGCGAAGACCACGGGTTACTCCTCCGATGCGGTGGCCGCGGTGTCGTCGCCTTCGGCGCCATCACCGGCAGAAGGCTCGGCCAAGCGGTAGCCCACGCCGCGCACGGTCTCGATGGCGCTGGCATGCTCGCCCAGTTTTTGGCGAAGCGTCTGCACGTGCACGTCAACGGTGCGCGAACCGCCGTCGAAGTCCCAGCCCCACACGCTCTGCAGCAACGACTCGCGGGTAAAGACCACGCCGGGCTTGCGCATGAGATACTCAAGCAGGTCGAACTCGCGCAGGGTGAGCTTAAGCGGCTCGCCGGCAACGGTCACCTCGCGATGGCTGGGCGAGAGCACGATGTCGCCCACACTGAGCACATCGCTCGCCTGCTTGACCATGCCGCCGCGACGCAGCAGTGCGCGGCAACGGCTCGCAAGCTCCATGAGCGAAAACGGCTTAGTCAGGTAATCGTCGGCACCGCCATCGAGCGCCATCACCTTGTCGAGCTCGGTGTCCTTGGCAGTAAGCATCATGATGGGCACCGTCGCCGTCAGGCGGTCGGCGCGCAGGCGACGCATAATCGCCAAACCATCGGTATCGGGCAGCATGATGTCGAGCAGGACGGCATCGGGTACCCGTCGCGCCACGGCGGCCTTAAACTCGCCGTCGCACGAAAAGCCCTCGGCCTCGATTCCCTGCTTGCGCAGCGCGTAGACTGTCAAATCCCTGATGTTGTCATCGTCCTCGACGTAATAGATCATGTTGAACCCCTTTGCGGCCGATATGACCGCATCTTAACCCTAAAGGCACCTGCAAAAGACAGCGTCAGCCAAAACGCCCCGTCAAATAATCCGCGGTGCGCGGATCGGACGGATTCTTGAAGAGTTGCGCGGTGGGCGCGTGCTCCACCAGCTCACCCAGCAAAAAGAACGCAACCGAATCGGAAATACGCGCGGCCTGCTGCATGTTGTGCGTCACGACCACCAGCGTGCAGGTCTCCTTGAGCTCGCAGGCCAGCTGCTCCACCACCAACGTCGACACAGGGTCGAGTGCCGAGGTCGGCTCGTCCATCAGCAGAATGTCGGGCTGCACGGCAAGTGCGCGGGCGATGCACAGGCGCTGCTGCTGTCCACCCGAAAGACCCAGGCCCGACTCCATGAGCTTGTCCTTGACCTCATCCCATAGCGCAGCGCGACGAAGGGAGTCCTCGACCAGCTCATCGAGCATGACGCGGTCGCGCACACCCATACCGCGCGGACCGTAGGCGACGTTGTCGTAGATGCTCATGGGAAACGGGTTGGGGCGCTGGAACACCATGCCCACGCGCTGGCGCAAACGGCAGATGTCGTAATCGCCCAGGATATCTTGACCATCGAGCGCGATCTTGCCCTCGATGCGGCAATCCTTGATGCCGTCGTTCATGCGGTTAAAGCAGCGCAGCAACGTGGACTTTCCGCAGCCCGAAGGCCCGATGAACGAGGTGATCTGCTTGTCGCGGATCTTGATATTCACGTCCTTGAGCGCATGGTGGTCGCCATAGAACAGGTCGAGGCCCTCGACATCGATGCGCGTCGGCGAGGCGGCAAGATCCTCTGCCGTGGGGCGAGTCGCATCCCCAACCTCGCGCTCATGCGCGGCCTCGGCCTGCGCTTCCATGAGTTCTTCAAGCTCCGTGGGCTCCACAGCCGCAGCAGCCTTCATACCGCACACCTCCATATCGATATCAATTCAGCAGTATCGATAGTAGGAATCGCGGCTCATACGCACGTGAGCACATTGTCAAGTGTTTGTAAGGGCACGCAGGCTATGCGGCGGGCAGCCCGATGGTGAATATCGTGTGTTCGGGCGTCGATTCACATGCAACGGTACCGCCGTGTGCCGCGATGATCTCCTTGGCAATAGCAAGGCCCAAACCGGCACCACCGCGATTGGTCGCACGCGCCGCATCCAGGCGATAGAACTTCTCAAAGATCACCTTGAGCTTAGCCGCAGGGATAGGATCGCCCTGATTGATAAAGCGCACGCGCACGCCGCCATCGTCTTGGCGCCTGGCCTCAATCGTGATAGTCGAACCCTCATAGCTATAGGCGACGGCGTTTTTCATGATGTTGTTGAACACGCGGGCCATCTTGTCGCCATCCACGAGCACCGTCAGGTCCTCGCGAATATCAACTTGGGCTTCCTTATGCTGCTCGTTGAGGATGGGATAGAACTCGTCAGCCACCTGAGCCAGCAGCAACCCCAGATCAACATAGCCGCGCGTGAGCACGATATCGTGGAAGTCAAAGCGCGTGATATCGAAGAACTCTTCGATGAGCGCATCGAGCCGGTGCGCCTTGTCGAGCGCCACGCCCGTAAAACGTGTGCGCTGCTCAACCGGCAGCTCAGGAGCCTCTTGCAGCAGCGAAAGATAGCCCACCACACTGGCAAGCGGGGTGCGTAGGTCATGTGCCAAGTACGTGACCAAATCGTCCTTGCGATGCGACTCGTCACGCAGAGCTTGCTGCACCTTGCGCTCACGGTCACGCACGCGGTTAAGGGCGCCCTCGACCTCCAAGAAGTCGACGTCGATGTTATCCCAGGTGTCGGGGTGATCGATCAGGCGATCTTGAATACGAGCGGCCAGCACACAATCGGCATGCTGCTCGCCCTGCTCGTAGCCATGGTAGTACAGGGCGCGGCCGCAAAAGAACAGCACGCACACGGCAAGCGCCAGCACAAAGCCAAGCATGTTGAATACAAAGCCGGCATCGAACAGCACCGGCCCTTCGATGCCGCCGAGCGCCATGGCGCCAATCGCCAACGTCATGGCCCACGCGGCACCGCCAATCACCACGCAACGGCGCACGATTTCGAATCGATCGATCAGCAAAAAGCCGACAAGCAGCACCGCCAAGATTCCAGCGATGTTATCGATGCCAATCAGCAGCAGGCTCAGCAAAAAGAGCAGCACCGTTGCAAGCGCGCGGTTGTCGACGACCGACCTCACGTATTCAAAGAGTCGATCGGGCACCTCGAATGCCTGCCTATCGTCTTTTGTCATATCCACTTCCCCACCATTAAAGGCGTTATTCGATTATGTAGCCGACGCCCCAGACGTTTTTGATAAAGCGCGGCTTTTGAGCGTCGTCACCGATCTTTTCGCGCAGGTGGCGAATGTGCACCATCACCGTATTGTTGGAGCCGGGCATAAAATCCTCGTTCCACACCGCGCGGAACAGATCCTCCACGGCCACCACACTGCCGCGATGCTCGACCAGATACAGCAAGATGGAATACTCGATGGGCGTGAGGCGCACCGGCGCACCGTCCACCATTACGGAACGAGCATCGCGGTTGATCTCCAGGCCGTCGAGCTGGATGGTCGGCGACTCGGCCACCTGCGCGCGGCTACCGTAGCTGGTGTAGCGACGAAGCTGAGCATGCACGCGCGCGATGAGCTCCAGCGGACGGAACGGCTTAACCACGTAATCGTCCGCGCCAAGCGAAAGGCCCTCGATCTTGTCTTGCTGGGCATCGCGCGCCGTCAGCATGATCACGGGATAGGTATGGCTGGAACGGATCGTACGCAGTAGCTCAAAGCCATCGATATCGGGCAGCATGACATCCAACAGTGCCAGATCGAACTCCTGCTCCAGGATTGCCTTGGCAGCATCGGCCCCGCTATAGGCAATCTGGACATCAAAGCCCTCTTTTGTAAGGTAGATACCAACCAAGTCGGCGATGGCCTTCTCGTCATCAACTACCAAAATGCGCTCGTTCATGCGTGCTCCTCTCGCGCTCCATTATGCCCGAGGCGACGCACGCCACACACAACAAGCGTGGGTGATTAAGTCGGCCTTAAGCACCCTTGTGCCCGTTCGGGCGCGGATGTGGGCCACGCACGCACGCGATGATCGCCGACGCCGGCAAACGATATACTCTAGTTCCAGAAGAGACCATCCCGTCGAAAGCGAAATCCGTGAAGTCCCTCACCTCTTTTGCAAAGCGCTCAGCCCAGCTTGCCGCCGGCTTTGTCTGCGCTATCGCCCTTGCCGCTGGCGCGCCCACCGTCGCCGGCGCCCAAGTGCTCACGACCGACAATGTTTGCGGCAAAACCGCCGATGCGCGCGGCATCACGGCCGAAAACCTGCCCGATATCGATGCGACCAATGCCCTCGTCATGGGCAAAGACGGCACCGTCTACTATGCCCGCGGCGCCGATGAGCAGGTCAAGATTGCCTCGATCACCAAGGTCATGACCGCAATCCTAACCGTCGAGAATTGCAAGATGGACGAGAAGGTCACGGTGAGCAACGCCGCAGCCACCGTGGGCAATTCAACAGCCGGCCTACTCGAAGGCGACGAGCTCACCGTGGAGCAGGCACTGCGCGGCCTGATGATTCCCTCGGGCAACGACGCCGCCATCGTGCTCGCCGAATATGTGGGCAAGAAGATCGACCCTAAGACCAAAGACGCCGAGGCAACATTTGTGAAAGCCATGAACGAGCGCGCTAAGAAGCTCGGTTGCACCGGCACGCTTTTTGAAAACCCGCATGGTCTGGACTTTGATGAGTGGGCTGGCGATATGCACTCAACCGCACACGACGTAGCGCTGATGATGCAAGAGGCCATGAAAAACGACACGATCCGCGAGGTCGTAGCGAGCGAGGATTCCTGGATCGAGGTCACGGGCGCCGACGGCACCGACCATTCGCATTCCATGGACACGCATAACTATTTGCTAGGCCAAGATGGCAACATCGGTGGCAAGACCGGCACCACCGATGATGCAGGCTATTGCTTTACGGGTGCCTACAACCGCGATGGCGACGAGATCTACACCGTCGTTTTGAACTCCACCACCACCGACCAGCGCTTTACCGATACCGCAACCCTTGCCAATTGGTACTACGGTCACAAGGTGACGGTCGCAATCGCCAACACGCAGGAAAAGACCGCCAACGGCAACCCGCTTATGGCGCGCATTGGCCAAACCGACTGGACGGATAAGACGATCGACGCCACGCTCGCCGATCCTACGGCGCAAGCGACCGTGTTTTCCCTTGCCGGCGAGGTGACCGAAAAGGTTAGCTACGACGATCTTTCGGGCACGGTGCATGTGGGCGACAAGGTGGGCAGCGTTACGCTCAAGCAGGATGGCACCAAGATCGCCGTCATGGACCTGGTTGCCGACGAGGAAGGCGCAGGGCCGAATCCCATTGAATGGCTGCTCGTGAAGCTCGATCGCTTGGGCCGTCGCATCGACAACCGCCCACTCACGGCAGAAAGCGAGACCGTCGCCAAGGCGCCCGAGGTGTAGGGCGCAAGAATAATAAGTCCACTGAAAGGAGGCGTCCGAAAGGATGCCTCCTTTTTTGAGGGTTCGAATCCCCAGCCGCCATTCTTGATAATAAAAAGGGCCCCAAATGGGACCCTTCTTTCAATTCATACTGGCGGAGAGCTGGGGATTCGAACCCCAGATGCCCTTTTGGGGCATACTCGCTTAGCAGGCGAGCACCTTCGGCCTCTCGGTCAGCTCTCCGTAACAGCCGTTCTATAGTAACCAAACAGCCAAGGATGAGCAAGAGGAAATTTTCTAATTGCCTAGCAGCCTTTCCTTCTTGAAAGCTTCGCCTACCCCAGCGAGCGGTTGAGGGAGCCGAGCTCGTCGTTGCCCATGGTGCGCCACATTTGGAAGATACAACCGCGCGCCAGGAAAAAGAAACCGTTGTCGACCAGTTGCACAGCGGCATCTGCCAGCTGATTCGTCACGGCGGACACTGGCGGCAGCTCTAGTCCAGCCTTGTGGATGGTCTCGACCGCTTCCTCGAACGTCGGAGGCCCGCTGACGCCCATCTCGTTCATAAGGCCCTGCATTTCTTCCAGCGCGCTGCTGCCCGACTCCTCGCCGCGCGGCACCAGACGGTAACAAGCCAGCGCCAGGTCGAGCTGATCGCAATTCCAATAGGCAAACGCCAAGCGATAGAACAGGTAGCCGATTGCAGAACGATCGCTGGCAATACGTAGGCCGTGGCGCGCCACCTCGATAATCTCGTCAAAGCGCTCCAGACGCGCAAGCACGTTGATGAGCGCAAAGTGCGACTGCATGGACGAGCGCGCCAGATCGTAAAGATGGCGCACCTCGGGCAGTGCTCGTTCAAAGTCCTCTTGCTCGGCGTAAAAGCTGCAGATCTCGTGCTGGGCAAAGTACAGCGCATCGGGCGCACGAAGGATTCGCACAGAGCGGTCTTCTTCCAACACCGGTAGCACCATGCGCACCAGCTGGTTATCGCAAAACTGCGTTTGAACCGGACCTGTCGCCAAAAGCTCGGCGACGGCGCACTTAGCCTCCAACTCCTCAACAAGACGGGAAAAGCCTTCAAAAGCACCTGTACGGTCGACTTTTGCCTGCTCGCGCAATTCAACAACACGGGCCACGTATGGGTCGTCGTCCTCTTCCATGACCTCCAGCTCGTCAGCCGTATCGGCAAGCAGCAGATCGCGCAGCGCCGGCGGCAGCATGCGATGGTCATCACGCGGACGAGCATGAACCTCCGCAGGTTCAATCGTCTCCGGAGCGGTTGACTCATATGCCTCAAGCACACGCTTGCACGGCATATCGTCCATGTCCATGCTCTCAAGATCCTTGGCGACAGGCACGCAATCGGCCAGATAGGCCGCGCGCCCAAAGAAATACGTTGCAACAACGCGCTCGCCCTGCTCACTGTCGGGAGCAGCAATCTGCACATAGCAGCGCGTGATGCAGGTGCCCGCGGCAAAACACGCTGCCGCAAGCGTGAGTGCCACGCGCGCATCGTGCTCCGCGGCCCAGATCGCACGCGCGTCCTCGTCCAACTCGCGCCAGGCGTCATCTTGAGCGTCGTATTCACGTTGCGGCATGGCATCAACGACAGACTGCCCAAACCGAACGAGCATGATCCCTTCGGCAACGTTGGCCCGATAGGTATAGTCGAGCCGCGTGACCACGTTAAGTGCCTCGACAATACGCGCGAAGCGGGTACGCACATCCCACTCACCGCCCGGCTGGCAAGCCACCGTACCCGGTTTGCCCCACGGGTTATCGCTCGAGGCCTTATCAAGCAGTCGGGGAACATCGTTGGTCGTCTTGGCGATATGCCACGCATCAAAGAGCGCGCAGCCCTCAAGGCTCGGCGAGGATGCCGCAGGGACCAATCCGGCCCCGATGTGCTCAAGGATGCCGGAGAGGCGGTTAAGACGGCACTCGATGGCAAGCAGCATGTCAATCTCGTCCCGGTCCAGCAGGCTGCGATCAAAATTGAGATAGAAAAGCTTTGAGCGATCGATGCGAGCCAGGCTCATCTCGGACTTAGCGGCGATGGTGCGCAAGCGAGGCAAGTCAATTTCACTCATAAGGGCGGCGGCATAGCGCTCGATACCGCTCGGATTCTCGGCATGGTCAACGCGGTAGAGCAGCGTCTCGATAGCGTCAGGTAGCGGTGTCGTGTTAAAGCCCAAAAACACCTCGACCGGCTCGGGCAACTTTACGAGCTTGATCTTGTCGACAACGTTTTGCATACCCTCGTCGAGTCCGTCGGCGTCCGCCGTGCTCGCAATGGTATTTTCGGAGTCAGCGAATATCACGTAGCGCAGGAACATCGATGCCATGAACTCACCGTAAGGAAGGGAGCGGGTCGAATTCCATGTCTCGTGATCGGACTGTTCGCGCATGGGACCTTCGGGAGAGCCGACGGTTCGCGCGCACGCGCGCATCGTGCCGTTTGCTCCCCTCACCATAATCTCACCAATACCGGAGTCCGACTCGTCAAGGACCAGTTCCATGTCGGGATCGTTGGGCAGCGGAGCCTCGCTGACGGGGCGGTCCACCTTGTACACCTCACCCGAAACGCTTACGTAGCCCAAAAGCGACACATGGCTTTTGCCAACGAATTCGACGACATAACAAGATTCATGCTGATCCTCGCCAAAGAGTTTCCAGACCACGCCATATGAGCGTCCCGCAGGCTGCTCGGGCATCGCCGGAAAGCGCTTCTTGGGATCGAGAAACCTGAGCTTGTATGTCGGACGCTCTGCCACGGAATATCACCCTGATCGGTCGCTTGAAGAAGGAGTGGTCGCGAATAAGTCGCGACATCTACTCGGAATCTTACACGAGTCGACAGGAAATCGTCCCTTTGGACGGAAGCACTCAAGCTGGCGCAAAAGAAAAGCCCCCGTTGCCGGGAGCTTTAATCTCAAATGGTGCGGCGTATAGGATTCCGCGCATCCGCTGCGCGGATCCGCACCGGCTTCGCCCGCCTGCCGGCGTGCTCGCCCGCGGGCTAAAAACGCTCCGCGTTTTCTTTACGCCCGCGCCTCGACCGAGGTTCGAATCCATGCGGTGTTTACGTAAAAGAAAAGCCCCCGTTGCCGGGAGCTTTAATCTCAAATGGTGCGGCGTATAGGATTCCGCGCATCCGCTGCGCGGATCCGCACCGGCTTCGCCCGCCTGCCGGCGGACTCGCCCGCTCGCTAAAAACGCTCCGCGTTTTCTTGACGCTCGCGCCTCGACCGAGGTTCGAATCCATGCGGTGGCGGCATAAAAGAAAAGCCCCCGTTGCCGGAGGCTTTCAATTTCAATTGGTGCGGCGTATAGGATTCGAACCTATGACGTTCTGATTCGTAGTCAGACCCTCTATCCAGCTGAGGTAACGCCGCGACTTGTTGATTATTATGCACAGGGACTGAATAATGGTCAAGCATTTTTTCAAAAAAAGTTATCGAATTTGATTTTTACTCATTTGATGCAGTCGATCGACTCGATACTTTCAAACACGGCGAAAGCAACTCCTCAAGTATGTCGACATATAAGAAAAGCCTCCGTTACCGGAGGCTTTAAAGTTCAGTTGGTGCGGCGTATAGGATTCGAACCTATGACGTTCTGATTCGTAGTCAGACCCTCTATCCAGCTGAGGTAACGCCGCAACGCACGGATTATTATGCACGCGAGCCCCCGATGGGTCAAGCGACAATTAGAAAAAATTTTATGGAGTGATAATTAAGTTGTTCGTGCCTCGACCGAGGTTCGAATCCATGCGGCGTCCACCTAAAAGAAAAGCCCCCGTTGCCGGAGGCTTTCAATTTCAATTGGTGCGGCGTATAGGATTCCGCGCATCCGCTGCGCGGATCCGCACCGGCTTCGCCCGCCTGCCGGCGGACTCGCCCGCTCGCTAAAAACGCTCCGCGTTTTCTTGACGCTCGCGCCTCGACCGAGGTTCGAATCCATGCGGTGGCGGCATAAAAGAAAAGCCCCCGTTGCCGGAGGCTTTCAATTTCAATTGGTGCGGCGTATAGGATTCGAACCTATGACGTTCTGATTCGTAGTCAGACCCTCTATCCAGCTGAGGTAACGCCGCAGCGCAAGACATATAAAACCACTTTAGCTTATTGGAGTCAAGCACAATTTCAAACTTTTTTGTGGAACGCAGTCTTGTCATGCTGCTCCGCATATACCGCCATTCCCCGTACGATCGATTGGCTTTTCGATCACGTCAAACCTAGCATCAAGTTCCCTCAGGAGCGATCTCACCCGCTGGGCACAATCATAATCGGCAAACGAGATGCTCAACATGCGAGCAACCTGATTAGATGTCTGGACCCCATAGAAATGCTCTAGGGCCACAAGCCCCTCGTGCGCCACAAACGTCTCAACCACATGAGGCGACTCCTCGTAGCACCATTGCGTCAACGGCCCCTCGCTCGTCTGTCGAACCACCAGGCCACCCATGCCAGACGGCTCACACGTCACAAGCAGGTACTCCCCGCCCTCGTCGCTCTCAAACAAAACCACCCGATCATCAAACAGCTCCATCGCGTCCCCTTTCTCTCGCTCTTATTTAGCAAAAGCATAGCAGGTAGATGGCTGTATACAGAACAGTTGTTCGTGTGTTTTCTATTGAGCTGTCCGCACAGCATGGTATGGCCGCACACAAAAAGGGCACCCCAAAAAGGAGTGCCCTAGCAAATCGCTTATGCAGCCAATCTACGCGACCGGCTCGATCTTCTCGAGGCCGCCCATGTAGGGACGCAGAACCTCGGGGATCGTGATGGTGCCGTCAGCGTTCTGGTAGTTCTCCAGAATGGCTGCCATGGTACGGCCAGCCGGCAGACCGGAACCGTTGAGGGTGTGCAGATAGCGCGAACCCTTGAAGTTCTCGGGGTCGCGATACTTGATGTTGGCGCGACGGGCCTGGAAGTCACCGCAGTTGGAGCAGGAGCTGATCTCCTTGTAGGCGTTGTAGCTCGGCAGCCAGACCTCGACGTCGTAGGTCTGACGGGCAGAGAAGCCCAGGTCGCCGGTGCACAGGCTAATCACGCGATACGGAAGACCCAGCTGCTGCAGCAGGAACTCGGCCTCGGCGGTCATGCTCTCGAGCTCCTTGTCGGACTCCTCCGGCTTGGCAAACTTGACCATCTCGACCTTGTCGAACTCGTGCTGGCGAATGATGCCGCGGGTATCGCGACCAGCGGAGCCGGCCTCCTCGCGGAAGCAGGGGGTGAAGGCGGTGTAGCGGCGCGGCAGGGTATCGGCGTCGAGGACCTCACCGGCGTGCAGGTTGGTGAGCACGACCTCGGCGGTGGGGATCAGGAAGTTGTCGCCCGAGACGTGATAGGCGTCGTCCTCGAACTTGGGCAGCTGGCCCGTGCCGAACATGGTCTGACGCTTGACGACGATGGGCGGCCACCACTCCTTAAAACCACGGCTGGTGTGCGTATCGAGGAAGAAGTTGATGAGGGCGCGCTCAAGACGGGCGCCGGCGCCACCGAGAACGGTGAAGCGGCTGCCGGAGAGCTTGTTGCCGCGCTCGAAGTCAAGGATGTCGAGATCGGTGCCCAGATCCCAGTGCGGCTTAAAGTCGAAGTCGAACTCGCGCGGGGTGCCCCAACGACGGCGTTCGATGTTCTCGTCCTCGTCCTTGCCGTACGGCGTGGCCTCGCAAGGAATGTTGGGCAGGTGAGCCATGAAGTCGTACTGCTCCTGCTCGAGGGCGGTGCGGCGCTCGGCCAGACCGTCAATTTTCTCGTTGACGGCGCGCACGGCCTCTTTGGCGGCCTCGGCCTCGTCCTTCTTGCCCTCCTTCATCAGGGCGCCGATCTTCTTGGACTCGGCATTGCGCGTGGCTTGAAGTTCCTCGACCTCGGTGATGACGGCACGACGCTCGTCGTCGAGCTCAAAGAACTTTTCGCGATCCCAAGACGTCTGGCGGTTAGCCATGGCGACATCGATGGCATCGGGGTTCTCGCGAACAAACTTGATATCAAGCATTAGATCCTCCGGCGATATACATTCCATTTAGGTTGCAACCTTGTACATGTATGGGCAAGTATATACTTATGAGCGTTTACGACCCAACTCAACTACGCAAGAAGGCACCCAATGGACGCAGTTTTTTCCTTTTTGTTTGGCACCCGCACCGGTTTTGCCATCCTTTTCGCCGGCGGCATCCTGCTGTTTGCGATTATTGCCTTTGTAATGGAGAAGCGCACCCATAAGATGTATGTCGACCGCGGCCCCAAGTCCGAGGACGAAGAAGACAGCTTCTGGGACTAACCTGCCAAAAAGGGACAGGTTTATTTTGGTCGGTTTTATCTGGGCAAACGCAAGTGCCTCGCAACTGGAATTGAGCCAGTTGCGGGGCACTTTTCGCTAAAAGGACAAAACCGCAGGAAAAACCTGCCAACATAAACCTGTCCCTTTTTTGGTCGGTTTTACTGGAGGGTTGCGTCGATTGCCTTGACCAGGGCGCTGCGCATGCCGGCGTCCTCGAGCGCAACGACGCCCTTGATGGTGGCACCACCGGGCGAGCATACGGCATCCTTCATCGCCGCAGGATGCTGGCCAGTTGCAAGCTGCAGCTTTGCCGTACCCAGCACCATCTGGCTCACAATGCGATAAGCATCCGCACGCGGGATACCGTGCTTGACCGCCGCATCGCCCAGGGCCTCGATTGCCATGGCGACAAACGCCGGAGCGCAACCACCCACCGTGCCGCCCACAAACAGCAGGCTTGTGTCGAGCTCGACGACAGCGCCAAGCTTACCGAGCAGGTCGAGCACCACAGCACGCTGCTCGTCGTTAAGCGTCGAAGCCTTCTCGCAGGCGATGACGCCCTCGCCCACCGAAACCGGCGTGTTGGGCACCGTCGAGATATGCGCGACGCCCGGCAGGACCTGCTCCCACTTGGCACTGTCCCAGGTCCAGGCAACCGACAGAACGACCTTTTTGGCAAGAGCATCCTTGAGCGGGGCGAATACCTTCTCGATCATGTACGGTTTGACCGCAGCGACCACGATATCGGATGCGGCGACAACCTCGGCGGCATCGTGGCAGGCGACCATGCCGCGCGCCTCGCAGCGCTCAACCAGTGCGTCGTAGCGACCCGCGCAGGCGCACATGTCGCTCGCAGCTACACCGGCAGCGATCCAGCCATCGGCCATAGCGCTCGCCATATTGCCAAAACCGACAAATCCAATCTTCATATCGCATAGTCCTTTCAGACACATTCCTCAAAACGAAAGGTATTGTCCCACGCCATTGTTTCGTATTGCCGACCTATTTGTGATACGGCTCGCCACGACTGATCTTGCAGGCACGGTAAATCTGCTCCAGCAGCACCACACGCGCCAGGTTATGCGGCAAGGTAATGCGTCCAAAGCTGAGCATCTCGTCGGCTCGTGCGCGCACGTCATCGCTCACGCCGTCCGAACCGCCGATTACAAAGGCAATGTCGCTGCTGCCTCGCAGCATAAGATCGTCGAGCCTCGCCGAAAACTCCTCGCTCGAGCGCTCCTTGCCCTCGATAGCCAGCAGGATCACATGCGCTCGAGATGGCAAGGCGGCAAGAATCGCCGCCCCCTCCTTGTCGCGCGCGGCATCCACGCCGCCCGCCTTAGCCGGGTCGATATCGGCCACCTCGCGGATATCCACCTTGGCATAGGCACCTAGGCGCTTGGTGTACTCAGCGCACGCGTCCTTCCAAAAGCGCTCCTTGAGCTTACCGACGCAAACGACGGTGTATTTCACGCGCGTCTACTCCTTCGAATCGTTTTGAACTTTGCCGGCGGCCAGCATCTGCTCGAACATCGAGGCCGACTGCGAAAAGTCGCTCGGCAGCACGACCGTCGAGGTTTTACCCGTGCGAGCGAACTCCGTCATCATCTCGGACCACTGCGTAAACATGAACAGTTGGTTGGCCTCGTCATTGCCGACACCCGTCTCCTGGATGATCTCGAGCGAATCTTTGATACCCAGCGCGATGGCCTTGCGCTGGTTGGCGATGCCCTCGCCCGCCTTTTCCATAGCCTCGGCCTCGGCGGTCGCCTCGGTGACGCGCTTGATGCGGTCGGCCTCGGCGAGCTCCTGCGCGGCAGCGCGCTTGCGCTGGGCAGCGTTGATGTCGTTCATGGAGTTCTCAACCTCGGTCGGCAGTGCGATTTTGGTGATGAGCGTCGACACGAGGGTGAAGCCGTAGGCGGCCATCTGCTCGGAAACGGTAGCGTTGACATCCTTGGCGATGTCATCCTTCTTGGCAAAGACCTCATCGAGTGTGTAGACGGGGATGGAGGAGCGCAGGGCGTCGGTGATGAAGTCGCGCATCTGGTCGACGGGCTCCTGCAGCATGTAGTAGCTCTTGTAGATGCCCGAATCTGCCGGGCCGGCGCCCATGTCGTAGCTCACGTGGTACTGAGCGGAGACCTCAAGACCGATGGTCACGTTGTCCTGGGTCTTAACGTCGATGCCAAAACCGTTTTTCATGGTGCGCAGGCTCACCGTGGCGGCCTTGCGGTCGATCACGGGCACCTTCACGTGGAAGCCCGCGTTGACGATACGGTTGAACTTACCCAAGCGCTCGATGATTACGGCGTGCTGCTGTTCAACGACATAACAGGCGTTGGGGAGCAGCAGCAACAGGATGATGATGGGAATCAAAAGGCTGGTAAGGGCGGCGATGATACCGGAAAACAGCATGGTCTCTCCTCTGATAGGCACACGTTGGTACTAGGATACCCGTCCAAGGAGATCGTGCACAACAAAAAGAGCTCCCATTGCTGGGAGCTCTTTCAATCCATGGTGCGGGCGAAAGGACGTCCGCCTATCCGCTGCGCGGATCCGCACCGGCTTCGCCCGCCTGCCGGCGGACTCGCCAGCTCGCTAAAAACGCTCCGCGTTTTCTTGACGCTCGCTCCTTCACAGGTTCAAGTCCCTGCGATGGGCACATAACAAAAAAGCCCCCATTGCTGGGAGCTCTTTCAATCAATGGTGCGGGCGAAAGGACTTGAACCTTCATGGGGTTGCCCCCATACGGACCTGAACCGTACGCGTCTGCCAATTCCGCCACGCCCGCGTGCAGGAATTAGAATAACGGAGCGCCATCGCGAACGCAAGAACTATTTTTGAAAAAGTTTGCAGGCATTTTCCCAAGCGGCTTGCGCGATTGTTTCGGCGTCCTCACCAGTGCGATCGACACGGTCGTTAACCAGCGCGTTTGCCGTAATGGAGATCATTGCGGGCTCGCATTCAAGACCGCGGATGGGCTCCGGAGCCATATACGGGCAATCCGTCTCGAACAAAATGCGGTCGAGCGGGGTCGCCGCAAATGCCTCGCGCACGTCGTCGTTGCGCTTAAAGGTGGCCGCACCACCATAGGCGATATAGCAGCCCAGCTTCACAAAGCGCTCCATCGTGGCGCGGTCCTCGCCAAAGCAGTGCAGCACACAACCGGCCTGGGGCACGCCCACCTCACGAAGCACGTTGTACGCATCCATATGCGAGGTGCGCTCCCCATCCGAGTCCTCGTGCCGCAGGTGCAACTCCACCGGCACGTTACGGCACGCGGCAAGCTCGAGCTGGCGCGCCATGCAGTCAATCTGCACGTTATGAGGTGCCGGCGCGATATCGTCATCATAGTCCATGTGGTAGTCCAGGCCGATTTCGCCAATACCGGCGCATAAGGGGTCATCGAGTGCGGCAACGACCTGTGCGTGAACGTCGTCGGTATAGTCCGGCGCGCCATACGGATGCACGCCGGCAAGATACTTGATCTGCGGGATATCCTGCATCGGCAGAATCTCGCGCGTCAGCCAGTCGCTATAGTCCGTCACGCTGCGCTTATCGGCAATGGGATCGAAGACCGTCACCAACAGGTCGATGCCCGCGGCTTTGGCGCGCACGAGTGTCTCGGGCACTTCTTTGCCCCAAAACGAAAGCAGATGCGCATGCGTGTCAGCAAGCGGTGCCAAGGGCACGGGACAAGCAACTGTCTTCTTTTTCTTGGTAAACGTCACGCGTTCGGCATTAGGCATCATGGATTAGCTCCTGGGCCAGACGGACAAAGTCGGCAACATCAAGCGTCTCGGCGCGCGTGGTGGGTGCGATACCGCAAGCCTCAAAGGCGGCATCGAGCACGTCCTTGGCAAAACCGTTGGCGCTCATGGAATTGCGGATGGTCTTGCGACGCTGAGCAAATGCAGCGTCAATCACGCAGGCCACAAATTCGCGATCGAGTTCTTCGGGCACCACACCGTCAACACGGTCGATACGCACGACGGCCGAGTCCACGTGCGGCGCCGGCATAAAGCAACGCGGCGGCACCTCAAAGCGACCCGTCACCTGCGCATACAGGCCGAGCTTTGCCGTATAGCCGCCATAGGTCTTGTTGCCCGGCACTGCGGCAATGCGATCGGCAACCTCCTTTTGCACCATGACGACAGCGCGCTTAAGCGCGGGCATCGTCTGGAAGAACTGAAGAATGATCGTCGCCGCCACGTTATAGGGCAGATTCGCGACAAACACCGTGGGTTCACCACCGGCGGCCTGCTCAATCTGCTCCGGCGTCACCTTGAGCGCATCGCCCATGATAAAGCGGAAGTTGGCATAGTCGGCGGCGTGGGCATCGAGCACCGGCTCAAGCTCGGGATCGGCCTCAATGGACGTAACGCACGCCGCTTCCTGCAGTAACGCAAGTGTCAACGTTCCACAACCCGGACCCACCTCGAGTACGCGCTCGTCACCTGCAAGCTCGGCAAGCTCGCAGATACGCTCGATCACATGATTGTCGATTAGAAAGTTCTGGCCCAGGCGATGCTTGGTCGCAAGGCCAAACTCCTCCAGCAGCTCCCTGGTGGCCGTGGGGTTTGCCAAAGGCGAAGTTGTCATGGTTGCCTCCTTAGCATGATGGCGGCGTCTTGAAACAAAAGGGCATGGACCGTGGCGGCCATGCCCTTACAGCTAAACAGCAAATTGCCGATATGGCGCTCGCGCGGTCTCTACGCCAGACGCGGGAACAGCGGATCGCCCTTCTCGACGGGCTGACCACCAGCAAGCAGGCCCCAAGCGCAAATGCCCTTGAGGTCGTCGCTCGCGGCCTCGCCCTCACAGGACAGGCGGCGCAGAGCCTCGACAGAAGTCTGAGGCATGAGCGGCATCAGCAGGTGGGCGGCGATGCGGATGGCCTCGAGCAGGTTGTAAATCACAAATGCCAGCTCGTCAGCCTTGGCCTCGTCCTTGGCAAGCGCCCAGGGCTCGGAGTCCTCGATGTAGTGGTTGGCGGCATGGATGAGCTCCATGACCTCATCCTTGGCTCCGCCGTAATCGAGCATGTCCATCTTGGCCATGTAGCGCTCGACCAAACCGTCGGCAATCTTTGCCAGCGGGTTATCGAACGCGTCGGCAGACGCCGGTTTAGCCGGGGCGCAGCCGTCAAAGTACTTTGCGCTCATGTTGAGCGAGCGCGAAATGAGGTTGCCCCAGCTGTTGGCCAGATCGGCGTTGTAGACCTGCTCCATGCGATCGAAGCTGATGGCGCCGTCGGTGCCGGGGACCACGTCGGTCATAAAGTAATAGCGATAGCCCTCAACGCCCAGCATGTCGATAACGTCCTGCGGAGCGATGGCGTTACCGCGGCTCTTGGACATCTTCTCGGCCTTGCCGGTCTCGGCATTGCGCACGGTCAGGAAGCCGTGGGCAAAGACGTGCTCGGGCAGGGCCTCGCCGATGGCCATGAGCATGGCGGGCCAAATGACGCAGTGGAAGCGGATGATGTCCTTACCCACGATGTGGAACTGCGCGGGCCAGCGATAGGCCAGCTCGGCACGCGCCTCGTCGGTGTCGACACCGTAGCCGACGGCCGTCATATAGTTGAGCAGCGCATCGAACCACACGTAGGTCACGTGACCCTCGTCAAACGGGACCTGAATGCCCCAGTCAAAGCTCGTGCGGCTCACGGAAAGGTCGTTAAGGCCGCCCTCGACAAAGCTACGTACCTCGTTCATGCGGAACGCAGGCTCGACAAAGTCGGGGTGCTCGTCATAGAGCTTGAGAAGCTTGTCCTGGAAGGCGGAAAGCTTAAAGAAGTAGGACTCCTCCTGCACGCGCTCAAGCGGACGGTGGCAGTCGGGGCATAGATGCTGGCCGACGCTGCCGTACTCCTCGTCGCCCTTCTGGACCTGCGTATCAGTGAAGTAGGTCTCGTCAGGCACGCAATACCAACCGTCGTAGCTGCCCTTATACAGGTAACCGGACTCCTTCATGCGCTCCCACAGATACTGCACGGCATGATGCTGGCGCGGCTCGGTGGTGCGGATGAAGTCGTCGTTGGAAATCTCGAGCTTGCTCCAAAGCTCCTTGAAGTGCGGGGCCTGGCTATCGGTCCACTCCTGCGGCGTCATGCCATGCTTGGCTGCGGCCTCGGCGACCTTCTCGCCGTGCTCGTCCATGCCGGTCAGGAACTTGACGTTATAGCCGGCGGAACGGCGATAGCGAGCCTGAACGTCGGCGATGATGGTGGAATAAGCCGTGCCCAGGTGCGGATCGGCGTTGACGTAGTAGATGGGCGTCGTGATAAAGAACGAAGGCTTGCTTTGATCCATGGGGTTTGTCCTCCAGAAAAACGTTGCATACAGAGGATGATTCTAGCGCAAGGGCTGGATATCCTCCATCTATTGCATATCGAGCACCATGGCATAGACATCGCGCTTGCGGCGCGAATACTTCTGAGACAGGCGCTTGGCCACCGCAGACGCGGGCTCCCCCTCCTCGAGCGCGGCGCGGATATCCTCGCGCAGGGCCTCGTCGGGATCCGCTACCGCGGCGCCAACCGGCGCGATACCGGCCTCCTCATCCTCGCTCGGTGGCGCGATGACCAGCGCAATCTCGCCCTTTACCTCGCCGCGAGCACGCAGCTCCTCGGCAAGCTGGTCAGCGGGCCCGCGCAAGACCTCCTCGTGCAGCTTGGTGAGCTCGCGGCAGACGGCAACCTCACGCTGGGGAAAGACCTCCGCCACGGCCTCGAGCGTCGCCACGATGCGATGTGGAGACTCGTAGAAGATGAGTGCGCCGGGCACCACGGCAAGGCGCTGCAAACGGCGCACACGGTCGCCGTGCTTTCGGCCCAAAAAGCCCTCGAAGAAAAAATGCTCGCAGGGAATGCCGGACGAAACAAGCGCCGTGACGCAAGCAGAGGGCCCAGGAATAACTTCGACGGGCACATCGGCCTCACGCGCCGCCTCGATCAGCGCCTGGCCGGGATCGGACACGCTCGGCATGCCGGCGTCCGAGGCAAAGGCGAGGGTCTCCCCCGCCAGCAGACGGTCGACCAGGCCGGCAGCGCGGCTAGCGATCACATTCTCGTCGCAACGGACAAGCGGCTTGGAAATGCCCAGGTGCATCAGCAGCTTTGACGTCACACGCGTGTCTTCGCAGCAGATGACATCGGCAGCGGCAAAGGCCTCGCCAACGCGCGGGGACAGGTCACCCAGGTTGCCGATGGGCGTGCCGACCACATAGAGTTTGCCCGTATGGGCGCTGTTTTGCGTCATATCAACCTATTCAATCATGCCGCGCTCGAGCGTACCGAGCGCCGCGCGGGCGTCCCATGCTGCAATGCGCTTTTCGGTCTTCCACGTTTGGAAGAACCAACCGGCAGCCGGCGCAAACGAAGCCAGCTGGTTGGCGATAAACACGCGCTCGTAGGCATTGCGGCCCTCGGGCGTAACCGACGAGTTGGCAAAGATCGCCGCGCCCGACCATTCGCCCACCAGCACGGGGAACCCAGTCGAAATCGCTTCTTTAAGCTCGCGCTTGTTACGCGAAATCGCCGTCGTCAGCCCGCGAGGGCTCGTGATGTCGAGCGCATACTCGTCGCGGTAATGGTACAGGTGAAGGTCCATGTAGACGTTCTTGTACTTGGCGCCGCGCATAAAATGCTTCCACTCGCTGGGATGCCCCGACGACGAGAAGACGACGATCTTATCCTCGGGCATATACGAACGAACGAGCTCGTAGGCATCGCGATAGAAATTGCGCAGGTAGTGGGCCGGAATGCCATCCGTCATGGTGAAGAGGCTCTTGCGAACGCTCATCTGCGGCGTGTCCAGCAGCTCAATGCCCAGCAGGCTCTCGGCCTCGCCATAGCGATCGGCCAAGCGCTCGAGCACGTCGAGTGCGACATGACGGCCGTTGGTGGACGAATGCCACTCGGCGACAGCCTCCGGCGTGGTGGGCGAATCGTTGGAATCGCCCTGGCCACCGGGCACGGTTGCCAGATCGAGCAGCACGCGGATGTCGTACTTGGCAGCCCACTCAATTGCACGGTCAATGTAGTCGACAACCGAGATGTAGGACGCATCGGACCCCTGTGAGCCAAAGGCATACCAGGGCACCGGCAGACGCACGGCATTGAGGCCAATCTGCGCCATGCGGCGAAAATCGTCCTCGCTCACAAACGTCTCGTAATGGCGGCGCATGCGCTCGTTATAGGCGGCGCTACCCATGGCCTCCTGTAGCTCGGCCGCGTTGGATGCACCGGTCGCCGCGTACAGCGACGGGGTCACCCAAGGCTCGGGAATAAACCAGCCAGAGAGATTAACGCCGAGTATCCTCTCCATCACTGCCCCCTTCGGATCATGCAGGTCGAACCCGCATCGTATTGCGTAGGATAAGTATCGTTTTGAGTATACCCGCGTGTGCGGACAGGCGACCGAACGGTCTGCAAAGTGACGCGAAAGTGGGAGGAATGTCTGGGAGCAGACGGACTCGGAATGGTGCGACGAGGTGTGTACGCGCGCCGGAGGCAGGCACCGGAAAGTGTGTCCCGTTCTGAGCCCTTATTCTGGGACGCAGTTTCCGCAGAACCCTACATAAAAGAAAAGGACCCCTTTGCAGAGGTCCTAGTCAATTCAAGGTGGCGGGGAAGGGAATCGCGTCCGCGCGCTGCGCGGACGGACCGCTGCGGCGCTTACGCGCCTTGCGAGCTGCGCTGGCAAACGCTTACGCGTTTACTCAGCTCCGCGCCCTCACGGGGTTCGATTCCGTGCGAGGGCTACATAAAAGAAAAGGACCCCTTTGCAGAGGTCCTAGTCAATTCAAGGTGGCGGGGAAGGGAATCGAACCCCTGACACGAGGATTTTCAGTCCTCTGCTCTACCAACTGAGCTACCCAGCCATTTGAGGTGTGCCTTGTTTCAAGGCTTGATTAGTATAACCAAGGACGCGTTCCGGTCAACCGAGAATTTTAAAAAAGTTTTTGAGCACAGCCTCGGTTCTTTAAATCGGCACGTCAGAGGCATCAGCCGGCAGCAAGAAGTTTTTCGCTCAGAGCCGCACGGGCAAACTCACTTGGCGTCATCCCCTCGGCAGCCGCCCGTCGACGAATGGCCTCCTTCATTCCCAGAGGAATCTTGACCGACAGCGTTGCCGTCCCCTCACCTGAGAGCGGGGGCCGTCCAAGCACGATCCCACCAACGGTGTGTTCGCCATCCGGAAACTCTCCGCGCTCGTACGACTCACACCACGCGTCAATCATTTCATCCGTTACAACCTGACCATTAGCGGCCGTATACGTCTTGCCCATCATCGACCCCTTTGCCGAGCCTGTTCAATCTCCTGCCAAACTTACCCAATTTCGTATGACGAAAGTCCGCTGTCGCCAATTCTTAAGTCGGCACGCGTTGGAGAGCAGGGGTCGAAACAATGATTGAAGAGCGTTCTAGTGCGGCCCAGGCGCCGGGGTAGGAACACATACGCCAGGGACATACGTTTTCGTAGCGCGCGAGGATATTGCCGTCGCGATCGATGAAGGCGATGTCGATGGGATAGGCCATAAAACACGTGTGGACCGAAGAGCAGCGTGGAAACGCCATGACGAGCGGCAGGCCGTTGGCGGCAACCGGACGCCGTCCCAGCATGCCGCGCAGGCGCATGACAAACGACTCCGCCACCGCAAACTCGGCCGGCGTCCAACCCAGCCTATTGAGTGCCCGCGCGTAGGCGATGTAGGACGAGACCGCGGTCACATGACCACCCCCGGGCGCCATGGATCGACCGTCACCGCGCGCTCGTGCGACAACGTTGTCGGCGCCCCCAGCGGAACGCCAGCGATGCTGAGAGAAGTCGGCCACGGCTCATAGTGCATGGTGCAGGTGTAGGTCCTAAACGTACCGGATAGGGAGAGCAGGCCACCATCCGATGCCTCCGCGCCTTGCTCGCTCGACACTTCGATCTGCAAGTCATAGCCTTTCATGGCATTCAGAATTTGAGTCTGAACCGTCGCCGAGGCATCGGCAGAGCTTTCGTCGCCCTCCCCCTCCGACGCCACGGCGTGCGCCAACACGATGTCGGGCACCACGCGGTCGAAGCGCGCGACAGCGCTGGCAAAGATCATGACGTTGTATACGATGAGTGCCAGCACCAGCAAAACGGGCGTAACCACTGCCATCTCCACCGTCGCTTGGGCGCGCTCCTCGCGCAGACGCATGCGGATACTCATTACGACCCACCGCCCAGAGCGCCAACCAGCGTGGCGACATCGACGGTAAGCGGGATGGAGCCGCCGCCGGGCAGAGGAATCTCCGCAAGTGTGAGCACCGTACCGCTGATGGTGCGTTCGACTTGATATTCCAACGCCTCGCAAAGCGCCTTGGGATCGGTCACGCCCAACGGAATACTTCGCAGCTTGTCTTGCGCTTGAGAGAGACCGGCAATGTCAGACCCCGGGCTCTTAATGACGTTGGCGGAATCGGTCAGCACTGGCTTTCGCAGGCGCAAGTCGCACGGTTCCAGACCCAACGCCGCCACGGACGCCGAAACGGTATCGCCGAGCCATGATGCGATGGAGCCCAACGCGCCGCTGCCCCCTCCTAGGCCTTTAATCATCTCGTCCATAAGTTCGTCGGCCGAACCTTGGATATCACCGTATCCTACGAGCAGCCGTCCCCAAACATCCATGACGCCGTCGAGTACGCCGGCAACGCCACCCGAGCGTTCCTTCAATGTTGAGAAAAATCGCGAAAGCACGTTGTTTTGCGCCGTCGCCTCATCGGGCGCCAGCACCGCGGCAGAGATGGCACCGCGACTGCCAAGCTCAACCGCCGTGTTAAACGAAGAGTTAAGTTGATCGGGGCTGGCAATATCACCCGAAACTGCAAAGGCGACTACGCCGTTGCGGCCAGGTGGGGCGATACGCGGACGCTCGCCCGAAAGCGCTTTGATGGCCTGGTCAAACGCATTGCTCGCACGGTCGGCCTCATCCTCGGTCTGACGCATGAGCTCAAGCTCTTTGTTCCGACATTTGACGTATTCCTCCAAGGCCTTTTTGAACTCGTCGAAGTGATATTCGAAGCCGTTTTCGATAGAGGTTGAAGGCGCCGCAACAGCACCAAGCGACGAAACGCCAAAATGGCATTTGCTGCATTTATCCTGTCCATCGTAATCGGCAACCGAAGCAAATCCGCTCGGCGTCCCTTTCTTATAGTTAGGGCAGGTCGTCCCGTAATGCAGATACGCCTTGTCATCGTTCACGCTCGTCGGCCACACCGCATCGGTATAGAGCTCCGTCGCCCGAACCTCATCAGAGTTGCGCGGCAGCAGCGGAATATAGGAGGAAACCCTGTCTCCGTTCTCGGTTATATGTGCCCGATCGACCTCCGCGCTCGCATAGGTATAAAACGCCTTACGCGCCGCAGACTCTGCCTTCATCTCGACACTCGAGCCGTGGGGCTTCTCATTTGTCAGACGCCAATGGTAGTAGTCCTTCGCGCGATCAAGGGCAACCTGGGGCTCCCACGTAACGCTCGATGAGTAATGCGGATTTTGAACACCGGAGAGATCCGTTAGGCTTTTCGCACGCTCCCACATGCAAGAACAGCTGCCGACCGAGCCCTTGTCAGACCCACCACAATCCGCCAGCCAAGCACGCTCTTTAGCCTTCGCCGTGTCCTCAGAAGCCTTCCGCAGCTCCTCGGCCGCACCCTCTAAATCATCTGATGTGTCTTTAATGGTATCGGTCGAGATCTCTGATCCTTTGAGCGCAGCGAAGTCAGACTCGGATGTCCTGGGCACGGCAAGCGCCGTACCGGTATAGGTCACACTATCGGTATCCTGCACCGACACCGCCTGCGTGGCACGCGCGGCGATCAGATACGGCAGGGCCGTCTCGATTTTCTGTAAGCCTTCCGATGCGCTTTTGGCAAACTTGTTGCGCGTTTTAATGATCTCAATCCCGGTGTCGACCATATTGCCGGCAACCGGCTCGGCACCCGGGATGAGGATGGCGACCAGGCCCGTCCCGATCGTGGCAAACCCCGCCAGCCCCAGACTCAAGATGCTCGCATCAACCACCGTGGCAGCCGTGTGATAGGACGACACTACGTTGGCACCCGCCAGCGCGCCGCTATCGGCAGCCACCTGGGTGTCCCCCGCGCGCGACATGCTCCATATCGCCGCCGTCGACGAAAACAGCAGCGTGAGCACCACTAGGATGACCACGGCAGAAGAAAGCGTGGTATAGGCGCCGTCTTCGATAAACAGATCGACACCGGCTCGACCCATAAAGCCGCCTCGCTTGCGATGGCAGCTCGGACGGTGCGTCAAAACGCGTCTAGACCAGAAACGCTTAATCCCATGCAGCAATCCACGAATCATAATCTCCCTCCAGCCATTCGGGACGCGATTGATACGAGACATCGACCTTGAGCTCAACGTAGCCGCCCTCGGCGGTACCACCCATAGCCTGCGCAAGCGCACCGATCACAGGCAACGGCTTGACCTCGCCGGAAACGGACACGGACGAGACGCCACCCGCACCGGCCCGGCCAAGCTCGATATCCCACGACAACGGCCCGCCGGCATGAAAGATCGAAACGTTGGGCACTGCGGCAAGTCGGCGGCGGGCGAACTCCTTAAGATCGTCGTCCTCCGCCGTCGTCGTGGTCATGAGCCGCGCGGTCTCGGCGGCGGCAGACTCCATGACCGCGCGCGTATAGAGCAGGCACACCGGTTGCAGCGCGAGAAGGATGAGTGTCAGAAACGTCGGCAGCAAAAAAGCGGCCTCGACCGTAGACTGCGCCCGGTCCTCGCGCGCGGCATCAATACAACGCGATGTCCTTAGCGGCCGCAGCGGCGTCGATAACCGACGTCGAGGCAACGCCATGGGATGCCGCCCGCTCAACCAGCGCCGCCAAGCGCCCATCGGTGCCGGCACGCCAAAGCCCCGCGATCGCCAGCACGATCGATAACAGCGCCACCGTGACGATGGCGTATTCGACCGTCGCCTGGGCAGATTCCTCACGCAGGACATCATGCATTTCACGATCCCTCCTTTGAGTCCGTTGCCTGCGGGCTCAGGCGCACGGCGCGCAGACGACACGAAGCATCGCCAGCATCCGCGGCAATTGTCACCATATCGACCCAGCCGCGTCCGTCGCGCACGATGGCGCCCCACACGTTTCCCTTGATGTCGAGATAGCCGCTCAGAGCAAGTTGCGCCGTGGGTACCTCGCGATAGGCACGCAGCATATCCGCCGCCGCTTCGGTCATCGGTCGGTCCTCGGACCATGCAAGTCGGACCGCAATCGCGTTGCCCTCAGGCGAATCCGTCGCAGTGCCAGACCGCTTGTCGAGCGTCCGCAGAAAGTTTTGCGCCGTGACAGCGACATCCGAATCGTCCGCATCTCGCATCTCATCTTTTTGAGACGCCGCCGCCGAATCTGAGCCCAAATCGGAGGCGGTCCCAGGACGCTGCTGCCGCGCGGCGTTAAGCCCCCAAAGCACCGTCGCTATCGCCACGGTCAGGCAAGCAAACACCAGCAGCACCCCGATGGGGCGCTCGCCCTCTACAGGCTGTTGATGCCCTCGCTGATAGCGTTCCATAGATCTTGGACCTTGCCCTTAAATGCGACGATGGCGATAATCGCGATCACCACGAGCACGCCGACCAAGATGGCATACTCGGTGGTACCCTGTGCACTCTCCTCCTGCAATAGTTCCTTGGCGCGCTGACGAACATGTGCCGCCCGGCAAAACGCCCAGCCCTGGACCTTGCCAGCAGCGTCAGTCATCGTGTTCATGTATTCCTCCCTACGTCATCCCGCCTGCTCCCAGCAGCGGGCCCAATATGGACAGAAGCAACGCCGGCAAGATGAGCGTGCCGGTGGGAATCAGCAGCTTGACGGGCGCACGCTCGATCTCGCGCTCGACCGCGGCGCGATGAGCCGCACGGATCTCGCGACTTTGAGCGGCCAGTGTCTCGGCAAGTGGGGAACCCAGGGCGAGCGCCTGCCCCACCGTGATGGCAAAGGTCTCGAGCGCTCGCACGTCCAGGTCGCGCGCGGCGGCCAACAACTCGTCCTCACGCGTGCCCACGCCCACCTGCCACGCCATGCAGGCGCGCTCAAGGCGAAGAGCCAGCACTGACCGGCGGTTGGCGCAGAAAATCTCAAGCGCCGCATCAAACGAAAGACCGGCCGAAAGACCCAAGCGCACAACATCGATCATCTCGGACACTTCGCCGAGCGACACTCGCGCCGGGCCGCCCGCTCCAACCGCGCCCTTCACTCGCGCGGTCAGAGCATCGACCACCGAGCGACCCGCGGCAGCGACCAGCACCGCCTCGCGCTTGCAGGCCCCTGCGATCTTGCGTGCATCCGCCCGATCCAAACCCGTCGCGACAAATACACTCAGGGCGCACAGGCAAGCCGCAATTGCAACCGGGGCGCTCATAGCTCCACCCGCATAATGCGCCGGATAACCACCAGGGCAACGGCGTTGAGGGCAAGACCCAGCACCACAGCGCCCGCGCCGGCAGGCGTCGCAAGACCGCGACGAAAATCTGCCGAAAGCAGCGCCAACACCGCGCACATGCCCGCCGGCATCGCCGCGACCATATGCGCAGACATGCGAGCCTGCGACGTCTTAACATCCAGGCGGCGCTTGAGCTCAATGCGCTCCCCCACCATGCTCGACGCCTCGGACAGTAAGTCGGCAAGCGGAGCGCCGGTGCGCTGAGACACCTTAAGCGCCAAGGTCACAAGCGAAAGACCGGGGGCGTCGATACGCACGAGCAAGTCATCGAGCGCGTCGGTCGCCGAGATGCCGCAATCGATCGCCGCCGCCACCCGCAAAAACTCGGTATGCACTGGCTCTTGCGCATGAGCGCCCACAAAGCGCATGCCCTGGGCCAGCGAATGTCCCGAGGCAAG
Source organism: uncultured Collinsella sp. (assembly GCA_959606035.1). Taxonomy (GTDB): domain Bacteria; phylum Actinomycetota; class Coriobacteriia; order Coriobacteriales; family Coriobacteriaceae; genus Collinsella. Next base: position 97,860 of record CAUHHB010000008.1, on the reverse strand, counting down.
CGACATGGAAAGTGCGGTAAACGCCTCGGGCATTGCCTCTTCTGCATCGTGTTGCTCGCGCCGGCTCTCAAAGCCATCCCGAGCGGCACCAACGGCAAACGGAGCAACAAGTCCCAAGGCAAATCCGAGGGGCGATAACGACACCATCGTTAGTAAAACGCAGCAGACACCGCTCGATAGCAGCAGAAACGCCAAACGTCCCGAAGCATCTTCGATCACGAGGCCAAGGCGATGCGCCGGAGCCAGCGATGCCCACGAACGGGCGATCTTTTTCAGCAGATCGTTTTCCACCAGCTCACGCGGCAGCTTCTCTGCCACCGTCTCGAGCGCCTGACGTGCCAGCTCCGCCGGCGGTACCTGCGGCACACGAGGTTCCGCCCCGCACGCCGTCGCGACAGAAAGCCCTGCCAAGCCCCCTACGACGAGGGACACAGTGATCTCCATTCGTCCACCTCCTCTTGTGTGAGCGTCCCCGACCGCAGGCCTTCTGCGATAAACGGCGGCTCGCGGTCAAGCGTCCAGGTGCGCTCGGCGGCATCGAACGTCACATAGCGCTCGAGCTCTACGCCGCCCGATGCGGCACGTCGCACCCCCGAATACGAGGAGACGAAGCGCCTGCCATCGGCGTGGCGCTCGGACATCACGATACCGTCGAGTGCCATGGCAATCTGCTCCTCGATGAGCTCGCTCGGCAGATCGATGCCATAACGTGCAAGCAACGTCAGACGCACCACGGTCTCCTGTTCTGAACCCGCATGAAGCGTGGTGAGCGACCCGTCGTGGCCCGTGTTCATGGCCTGCAACATGTCGCAGCACTCGGCACCGCGCACCTCGCCCACCACGATGCGGTCGGGGCGCATGCGCAGGGCATTAGTCACCAGGTCGCGGATCGTCACCGCGCCCTCACCCTCAATTGAAGCCTCGCGCGCCTCTAGGCGCACCACGTGCGGATGATGCGCAAACTTGAGCTCGGCAGAGTCCTCGATCGTCACGATGCGCTCGCCGGTGGAAATCTCACATGACAACGCGTTGAGCAGGGTGGTCTTACCAGATCCCGTGCCTCCCGCAACCGCCAGGTCCTGTCGCAGCGACACCGCGCACGACAGCAGCTGCGCATACCAAAGCGGCAGCGACCCCAACCCCACGAGCTCGTCCAGCGAGCAGATACGGTCCGAGAACTTTCGGATGGTGAGAATCGGTCCGTCAATCGCCACAGGCGGAATCACCGCGTTGACGCGATAACCCGTTTTGAGGCGGGCGTTGACGATGGGGCTGCGCTCGTCGATACGGCGGCCAAGTGGCGAGATGATGCGGTCGATAAGCACACGGATCTGCTCATCATCCTCAAACGCATGCTCGATGGGGTACAAGACGCCGCCGCGTTCAAAGAAAGCCGAGCGGCAGCCGTTGATCATGATCTCGGTAACGGTGTCGTCCTCGATGAGCGGCTGCAACGGCCCCAGGCCCACCACGTCATCCAAAATCTCGTCGATGATGGTCTCGCGCTCGGGCGTCGCGAGATCGGTCGGCTCCTCAACATTGAGCGCCGCCTCCACCGCAGGACGCAATTCCGAGCGGGCAAGTGCCGGGTCGATATAGGCGCTGATACGCGCCACTTCGTCGTAACCCATGCGGTCCATCACGGCGCGCTTGGTGCGTCGTTTCACGGCGCGGCGACGCCCCGCATCTACAGGCGCTGCCGCCGCCGCAGCGCCGGCAGCCTTAATCCTCGTTTGCAGGCTCATCGCTGATCACCCTCGCGCGACCAGGGAAGGCGGATACGCGGGCGTTCGGTGCGCGTTGCACGGTCGGCGACCATATCGCTCCAAGGGCCGACGGCGCACCCCAGTTCCACGAGCATCTCGCGCGTGGCCTCGCGCACGCTAGTCGCAAAAGCGCTGGTCTGCCCCACTGCCTCGTCAGCGCGCCCAAACGCCATGAGCGCGGCGAGATCCTGCCCGCCATCGGCGATACGAATCTTGGAGCTTAACGCACAGGCAATCTCAAAGCGCATGGCGACGTCCTCGTCTGCCCCGCGCGCACCGAACCGGTTGAACACGGCGCTCATGCGCGTGCGCGGCACACCTACTCGACCTGCCAGTTCAATGACGCGCGATGCCGATGCCGCGGACGACACCGCCGCATCGCCAACGACCAGGCAACGGTCGCTCGCCGCCACCGCAGCCGCCACGGCGTCGCCCCAAAAGACCGAGGTATCGATAAAGACCACGTCGGATTCGCGACGCAGAACATCAAGCAGTAGCTCCACCGGACGTGCCATGAGCTCGGCTTGCTCGGGCGCCGCGACGGGACCCCAGAGCGTAACGCCCGGCGCCACGCGCATCGAAGCGGCTACGATATCCGGCTCGGTGAGCATGCCCGCCGCCGACGGCTCGATAAGTGCCGCCATATCGCGCGGAGCATCGACGCCTAACAAGTCGTAAAGGTTTCCAAACATCAGGTCCAGGTCGAGCACGGCGGCACGCAAGCCCAACAGCGACGATGTGTGTGCCATGGTGGCAACGATCGTCGACTTGCCGCAACCGCCCGAACCCGAAATAGCGCAGATGACTGGAGCTCGATGCGGCGGAGCGGTAGCGTCTGCCGGCGGCATCGGAGGCGGCGGGGCGGGCGTCGGTGGCAGCGCCCCCGTCTCCCCCGCCGCAACCACGTGCTGCGTCCAAGCCGGCATGGCTGCTTGTTCGGTCTGCGAGGCAGGCTCGTTCTGCGCAATCTGCTCATGCTGCATCAGCGACAACTCGCCGCACCCGGCAAGGCCCTCAACTTCGTCGAGTTCATCCGCCAGATTCACGCCGTGCACGTATCCCATATCTACTGCCGGGGAGTCGCCAGCATGCTGCGCCGGCCCTCCAGCGTCATCGTATACAAGGGGGTTCCGGGGGCGCCGACCATGCTCGGCTTCCGCTTTTCCATAATCATCAACACGCGGGCCTCTTGTAGCGCGAGGCGCCCCGGGTTCCCTATCAACAAAAGCATCGGGCTCAATCGTCATGCGCCGATCGGAATCAACCGCTCCCTCGCCCGCGCGCCCGTTGCCGCATATACTGTGTGCAGCGATGACCTCGGTCGCCCCCGCGCGAAACAGCCCCTCGATATCCGACGGATCGAGCGCTTCTATCAACACGACCACGCGACTCACGCGGCCTTCGGCCGTCAGGCGCGCAACAGTCTTGCGCACATCTTCGGTATCAAACAGAGACGCCGCGATGATGGCAGCCCCGCGGCGCGACGGAAACGCCCGCGCCATGGAAACCAGCCCGTCCAGGTCACCCACGCGAAGCACCTGTGCACCCGCATCACGGCCCTCGACTTCCCGCTGCAACAGCCCGTAATCGCCGCACGCGCAGCACGCAAGCCAGATCGCCTTCATCACTCGTCGCCTCCGCTCTTTTTGCCGCGCGCCGTGGCGGGAATCGTCAAGCTGACCGTTCCCTTGCCCGAGGCTCCCAGCAGTTCCTTGACGTCTTCGGGGTCAGCCGCCAGCGTCACCCATTCGATCTTGCCCTCGCGCGTGGCACCGGAATCCTCACTGGTATCGATCACGTGCGCGCCGCACAGCCGATCGGTCACGCCGTCCTTTTGCACGTACACGTCCACGTAGCTGCCCACGCCCGTGGCACCGCCGACCGAGTGCTCGGCATCGACCGCCACCGAAACGGCGACCTTGCCCTTAGGCACCTCGAGCTTGCGGCTCTCGACCTTGGTGTAGACATTGCAGATCACGGCGTTTTTGGGAATACGCGAAGTCGTCACGTCGCCGCGCACCTGGCGCAGCTCGGTCGCCGCGTCACGCGGCAGCAGACTCGTCAGCCACTCCTGGGTTATGACATTGGTCTCATCGAGGGTCTCGCCCACATCGATATCGCGCGCCGCGACGCATACCTCGACGCGATCGCCACCGTACTTGGCCAAGGTCTCAGCCTGGACCTGTTCGGCTTGTGAGCGGATCGATGAGCCGTAAACCATGCAGAGCAGAGCAGCGAGCACGCCCGCGACCAGACTGATGGCGATGCGCTTGCTCTTGTTCACGGCCGCTCCTCTCATGGCAGTGCCGGGCGAATGCCCGTACCACCATTGTCTGGGCGGTCAGAGTGCAAAGCGGCGCAATCGCAATCTTGGTTTTCGATGTCAAACCAATCGCTGACCAAAAGCTGACCAGCCCGTCAAGCTCGTGGCAAGGTTTTGGTCAGCACGTCAGCAAACTGCATGTTTCGAGGCTTTTCCGCAGCAAAAAAGCCGTCTCCCGAACAGTTGGGAGACGGCAGTCATAGGAAAAATCAATTACAGATGGACATCGGGATCGAGCATTTGAGCACTCACGCGCATGGATGACGCCAGGTTTTGGAACGTTTCCAAACGCAGACTGTCGATCTGCCCGGCGTCCTCGGCCTCGCGAACGGCGCAACCCGGCTCATGGGTATGCGTGCAATCGCCAAACCGGCACGCGCGCGATGCCTCGACAATCTCGGGGAAGGCGCGCGCCAGACCCCGCTCGTGACCCACGAGCGGTAAGCTGCGCAGGCCCGGGGCATCGGCGATCACGCCGGCGTCGCCCGGCAGCGCTACCATCACGCGCGCGACGGTAGTGTGACGGCCCTGGTCGTCGCGTTCGCGCACACCGCCGGTCGCCAACGTATCGTGGCCCAGCAGCGCATTGAGCAGCGTCGACTTGCCGGCACCCGACTCGCCCAGAATCATGGCGCAGCTCCCGGCAGGCACGCAGGCACGGACCTCGTCCAGGCCGCGGCCCTCGGCAGAGGACGTCACGATCACGCGCACGTCCGGACCCACCAGGCGGCGCACGCGGTCTAGATCGCGCTCGAGCTCCCCGGCATCGCAGCGGTCAGCTTTGGTGAGTACCACCACCGGTTCGGCATCGCAGTCGAGCGCCAACACCAGCGAGCGCGCCACGCGGTCGAGCAGCACCTCGCCGGCACCGAGCGCCTGCACGATCAGCACGCTATCCACGTTGGAGCAGAGCACCTGACGCTCACCGCGAGCGCGTCCGCGCCAGCGCTCAAAACTCGTACGGCGCGGCAGCACGCACTCAATCACGCCCATATCGTGCCCGGGAGCGCGGCGCACCGCCACACGGTCGCCCACGGCAGGCAGCAGGACCTCATCCTCGCCGCGCGACTTGGCAAACCCCACGGCATGCTCGGCACGAAACGTGTCATCGGCAGTCGCCACCAGCGGAAACCCGCGGTCCAGGCGCACCACGGCGCCAAGCTGCATCTGCTCGGGCTCCTCGGCATGTGCGCAGAAATCATCAAAGGCAGCCTGCTGAGCTTCATCGACCGGCAGGTCATCAAACGCCGGAACATCCTGCAGCGCGTCAAGCCCCGGTACACTCGCCAGCAACTCCTCAGCAGATGCAGGGGGTTCGGTCGCGAGCTTCCGACGACGATCACGCTTAGCCCGCGCCCCCGTCGTCTTTTTCTTCGCCTTAGCCTTAGCCTTAGCCACAAACGCCTCCCAGCACCAAAAATCACAACTGAGCAGGTATTTTCCCACAAAAAAGAGTCGGTCGAGCAAATGCTCGACCGACTCACACACTTTCCCTCAGCCTTTATCATCCACACGGGAGAAAAGTCAGCAACGTCACCGCAGGGCCCGCCCGCCGAGAGGGGTTTCCAAAGGGCACATCCTTTATTCAAAACGAGCGGCCGAGCAATTGCTCGGCCGCTCACCTTCTTTCCCTCAGCCCTTTTTCATCCGCGCGGGAGAAAAGCCAGTAAGGATACCGTAGGGCCCACCCTGGGAGTGTTTTCTTCTGAGCGATCCCGCAGCGCGAAGCGCGAGGACCAGCGAAGAAGAAAACACGCAGGGGCGGGCCCGGACAGGTTAACTTACTCCTTCTCGACCGCGCGCATGATCGCCTTGTAGATCTCCATCAGCGGGATGATCAGGAAGGCCAGGCCCAGGGCAGCGACAACGCCCTTGAGCTCAAGCGTCACGGGGCCAAAGAACATCTCGGCAAGCGTCGGCTGCACGGTCACGATCACCGTCAGCACCAGTGCCAGCGCGGCGGAAGCCCACAGCCACTTGTTCTGCTTCTTCATCTTAAACAGCGACGTGCGACGGCTGCGCATGTTAAAGCAGTGGAAGATCTCGACCATGTTGAGCGTGATGAACGCCATCATCACGCCTTCCTCGTCGGCATTGCCGGCGATCATATCGGCGATGTGGATGTAGCCCATGTCAAAGTACACGCCCACAAAGAAGCTCGCCAGCACCAGCGCGGTGATGATTAGGCCCTGGACCACGCAGTCCAGACCCATATGTCCGGCAAAGACACCGTCCTTGGCGTTGCGCGGCTTGCGCTTCATGATGTCGCCCTCGGCATCCTCCATGCCCAGCGCAAGCGCGGGGAAGCAGTCGGTAACCAGGTTCACCCACAGCAGCTGCACCGGCTGGAAGATGGTAAAGCCGATGAGCGTGGCGATAAACACCGAGAACACCTCGGCAAGGTTGGCCGAGAGCAGGAACTGGATGACCTTGCGGATGTTGTCGTAGATGCGACGGCCCTCTTCGCAGGCGCCGATGATGGTGGCGAAGTTGTCGTCGGCGAGCACCATGTCGGCGACGTTCTTGGTGACATCAGTGCCGGTGATGCCCATGCCAACGCCGATGTCGGCGCGCTTAATGGACGGGGCGTCGTTGACGCCGTCGCCCGTCATGGCCACAATCTGGTCGCGCGACTTCCAAGCCTCGACGATGCGGGTCTTATGCTCGGGCTGGACGCGGGCGTACACGCCGTAGTCCTCGATGTGCGCGTCGAGCTCCTCGTCGCTCATGCGGTCGAGGTCGGCACCGGTAATGGCCTGGCTGCGATCGGCGACGATGCCCAGCTGCTTGGCGATGGCCACGGCGGTGTCAATGTGGTCGCCCGTAATCATGACAGTGCGAATACCGGCATCGTGGGCCTCGCGGATGGCGTCGGCGACCTCGGGGCGGACAGGGTCGATCATGCCGGACAGGCCGCAGAAGACCAGGTCATGCTCGAGCGCAGCGGGACTGCAGTCGCTCGGGACCTCGGTGTAAGTGCGGCTTGCCAGCGCCAGCACGCGCAGGGCCTCGTCGGCCATGGCCTTGTTGGCGGCCACGAGCTCGGAACGACGCTCCTCGGTCAGCGGGACGACCTTATCGCCCTCGTAGATGTGGGTGCACAGGCCGATCACCACGTCGGGCGCGCCCTTGGTGTACTGCTCATACTCGCCGTCCAGGGTCTCGACGACCACGGACATCATCTTACGGCCCGAGTCAAACGGGGCCTCGCCCACGCGCGGATGCTCGGCAGTCAGGCCAGTGAGACCAGCTTTGCCGGCATCGTTGACGAGCGCGCACTCAGTCGGCTCGCCCACGGCCTCGCCCAGCTCCTCGTCCCACTGAGCATCGGAGCACAGCGCCATACCTGCCAGGAACTTCTCCTTGGGCGCAGCGAGCTCGTGCTTGACGACGGTCATCTTATTCTGGGTAAGGGTGCCGGTCTTGTCGGAGCAGATGGTCTGTGTGCAGCCAAGGGTCTCGACAGCAGAGAGCTTGCGGATAATCGCCTGGCGCTTGGCCATCTTGGTCACGCCAAGCGAAAGGACGATGGTCACGACGGCAACAAGGCCCTCGGGGATGGCGGCGACGGCGAGCGAGACGGCAACCATAAAGGTGTCGAGCAGGGCAGTCGGATCGGTAAGGACGTTGCCCACGCCGTGGCGGAGGATGTCAACGCCAAAGATGACGACGCAGATGACGATCACCATGATGGTGAGGATGCGGCTGAGCTCGGCGAGCTTCACCTGCAGCGGCGTGAGCTCTTCCTTGGCCTCGGCCAGGGCGCCGGCGATCTTGCCCATCTCGGTGTTCATGCCGGTGCCGACCACGACGGCGCGACCACGGCCGTACACGACGGTGGAGCCCATATAGCACATGTTCTTACGGTCGCCGAGCGGCACGTCGTCGGTGCCGGCGGCGAGCTCGATCACGTTGGCATGCTTCTCGACGGGCACGGACTCGCCGGTGAGCGCGGCCTCTTCGATCTTCATCGTGGCGCTCTCGAGCACGCGGCAGTCGGCCGGAACGGAGTCGCCCGCCTCGAGCATGATCACGTCGCCGGGCACGAGCTCGGCGCTCGGCAGGTGCACGAGCTTGCCGTCGCGTAGCACCTTGGACTGCGCCGCACTCATCTCCTGCAGGGCCTCGAGGGCCTCCTCGCTCTTGGCTTCCTGGACCACGCCCAGCACCGAGTTGACGATAACGACGAACATGATGATGGCAACATCGGCAAAGTCGGGCTCGCCCTTGACCATGCCCGTGAGCGCACTGATGACGGCGGCAACGATCAGCATGATGACCATAGGGTCAGCCATCTGTTCAAAGAAACGCTTCCACAGCGGCGTCTTCTCAGCTTCCTCGAGCTTGTTAGGGCCTGTCTTGGCGAGGCGCGACGACGCCTCGTCGTTGCTCAGGCCGAGGTTCTCATCGACACCTTGGTCGCTGAGCACCTCCGCCGCGGCGGACAGGTATTCCTTTTGCATATAGAGTCCCCTCCTGGGATTCGGGCCACTCAGCAGATTGATGCCCGATCATAATTCCCAGGAGAAGGGCAAGGGCTCATCAAGGCTGCCGTGCTGAGCGGCAGTTGATAGTGGAGCTATGGTACCCCAAAGCGACGCGTCTAGCCAAAACAATCGGTTTGGAAATATGGTCCGCACGCAACGGTGCAGACCGTGTGATGCTCAACATTGGTAAAACGTTTTTTCTTCGGCACATCGCCAAACTGACATATCGCCCAGATAGCAGCGGTTGGAGTGGTTGGTAAAGATTTTTCATATACCGTTTTTCCCGCAAAAAATGAACTTCCATTTCGGCATACGGTCGATTTTTTGGGGTATTCGGTCGGCATTTCGTTATAATCATCTCGGTTTTATTTCTTATGGTTTATCTATCAGCGCAAGACGATGTCAGATGGAGGTCTGAATGTACAAGCGCACTAAGATTGTATGCACCATGGGTCCCGCCTGCGATAGCGACGAGACCATCCGCGAGATGATCAAGGCGGGCATGAACGTCGCCCGTTTTAACTTCTCGCACGGCTCCTACGACGAGCACCACGGTCGCATCGAGCGCGTCCGCCGTATTTCCAAGGAGCTCGGTCTGCCTGTCGGCATCCTGCTCGACACCAAGGGCCCCGAGGTCCGCACCGGCCTTCTGGTCGACGGCAAGAAGGTTGCCGTCAAGACCGGCGATAAGATCGTCGTCACCGCTCAGCCTACGTCCGAGGATTTCCACGGCACCGCTGAGCACATCTCCCTCGACTACCTGGCTCTGCCCTCCGAGGTCGAGAAGGGCTCCCTCATCCTGATCGATGACGGCCTGGTTGCCCTCGAGGTCGAGTCCGTCGACGGCCAGGACATGACCTGCGTCGTCAAGAATGACGGCCTGATCGGCGAGCGCAAGGGCGTCAACATGCCCAACGTCAACATCTCGCTGCCCGCCATCACCGAGCGCGATCGTCAGGACATCCTCTTTGGCCTGACCGAGAACATCGACTACATCGCCGCTTCCTTCATCCGTGACGGCGAGTCCGTCCGTGGCATCCGCAAGCTTTGCCGCGAGAACGGCGGCGAGCACGTGACGATCTTCCCGAAGATCGAGTGCGCCCTGGGCGTCGAGAACTTCGACGAGATCCTCGAGGCTTCCGACGGCATCATGGTCGCCCGTGGCGACCTGGGCATCGAGATCAAGCCCGAGCTCGTTCCCCACATCCAGAAGGAGATCATCGCCAAGTGCAACGCGGCCTACAAGCCCGTCATCACTGCTACGCAGATGCTCGACTCCATGCAGCAGAACCCGCGCCCGACGCGCGCCGAGGTTGCCGACGTTGCTAACGCCATCTACGACGGCACCGACGCCGTTATGCTCTCTGGCGAGTCCGCTGCCGGTAAGTACCCGGTCGAGGCCGTCAAGATGCAGGCCAGCATCGCTCTCGAGACCGAAAAGTACCTCCCGGCCCACGCTCCGCTCGAGGTTCCGGCCGACGCTCACGGCACCCGCGTCGTCAACAACGTTGTGGGTATGTCCGCTGTGAACATGGCCACCACCGTTGGCGCCAAGTGCATCACCGTGCCGACGACCACCGGTCGTACCGCACGCCTGATCTCGCACTTCCGTCCCAACATGCCGATCTGCGCGTTCTCCCGCCACGAGTGGGCCGTCCAGCAGATGATCATGTACTGGGGCGTTATCCCGCACCAGGCCGAGATTACCCAGGGCACCGTCAACGGCACGATCGTCAAGGCGATCGAGACCGCTAAGGAGCTCGGCTACGTCGAGGCCGGCGATCTGACCGTCGCTACCGCCGGCGATCCCCGCATGAGTGTTCAGCTCGAGGACAAGGTCTCCTCGACCAACGTCGCTTACGTCGCTCAGGTGCGCTAAATCGCACTTGCAAGCACGCTTGCATTGCAAAAGGGCCCGGAAGGCTTTGCCTTCCGGGCCCTTTTTAGACCTTCTTCGTATGCCGCATCATCGATTTGTGTTCAGTCGCAAGCCTCTCCGATGCCGAGCGCACCACCGAAGACGCCCTGCGACGGGAGCCGTTGGTCAATTGGAATGAACTGTTCACCGTTAAGCCGGCCGGCTAGCAGCTAGCGATCAGGGGGACTGCGGGAACGTCAGAAGCAGCAACGCGAGCCGCAAATCCCGCCTCGGTCAGCTCGATGACCTCGGTAAACGTTGCATCGAAAAACTCCTCGGTTAGCAGGCGATACGGCGGATGATCGGGCTCGCCGGGGTTTTCGCGTACAATCTCGTGCATGACGCCGATAGTCTTGAGCACATATTCTTTATGGATGGGATACTGCCCAAAACGCGTCGCAGCGGTATAGAGGCGATCGGTCGCACGCGGAATGGAAACGATGCCCAGCGTCTTGCCAAACCAGTCAAAATCGCCCTGCTTTTTAATGCGGAATTCCTCGCACGGCTTGCCGCCGTGTGCTTCCAGATACTGGTTCACACGCGTGTTCCATACCGTGTCGGCCACCAGATGCGACCAGACGCCCAGCGTTAAATCGAGCAGCGACTGCGCCACATCTTCGGACGCAAGCGAGAACTCACAGGCGCCGGGACCGACAACCGGCTCGGCATCCCTGTAGCGCTGAGGATAGTGCACGCGGTTCAGTCGCTCGCGCTCCTCGACAATCGAGGTAGCCTCAGCAGGTTCGCCCGCGGGTGCGCCTTTAAGCAGCGGCGCCACATAGGTATCCCAGAACTCGTGCTCGCGCGGCTTAGGGATAGGCTCGGGCTTTGCAAAGTGCGTAATGCGATACGGAATGGGATCGGCGATGCCAGGGACCATATAGCCCACGAAGATATCCGGAATCACGCAGCCAAACAAAAAGGCATTGCGGTCGCGCACGCTATCGGCAAGCACGCTAGCACGTGCCAGCAAGCGCTCCGTTTGAGCGATATGAATGTTCCAGCTTGGCATAGCCACCCCCATAAAACCTGGTTAACTATACCATCACGGCAGAGTCGCACAGGCGGCCATACATACCCTACGCAGCAACTATTCCGCGGCGGCGCTCTCGGTTCCATACGATGGCACGGACGCCTCGACCACGTGATGATATCGGTCGATATAGATGGCGCGGGCACCCAGGCGTCGTACCAAATCCTGATGGTGTGTGCTCATTAAGACCGTCTTGCCGGCAGCAACATAAGCCAGCAAAAAGCTGACCACGATGTCGCACGAATCCTCATCGAGTCCGTTGGTAGGCTCGTCGAGCACCAGGATATCGGGGTTCATCGACACGACGGCCGCCAGCGCCACACGCTTTTTTTGCCCGCCCGATAGCTGATAGGGAGAGGCATCGGCCAGGTCGGCAACCTGGAACAGCTCCATGGCATCGCGAACGCGGCACTTGAGCTCGTCTGTCGACAGCCCCATTTGAGCCGGACCAAACGCGACCTCCTCGCCTACCGTGGCGCAAAACAGCTGGGCATCGGCATTTTGAAACACGAAGCCTACGCGCTGGTGAAAGCGCTGGGAAGCCACGGAATCCTTTAGAAATGTTGCATCGATCACGTGCCCGTCAAACAGGTATGCCCCTGCGTCCGCGAGTTCAAGACCGTTAATAAGGCGCATGATCGTCGTCTTGCCGCAGCCATTCGGGCCAAGCAGGGCAACGAGCTCGCCACGATCGACCTGCAGCGACACACCATCGACAACCGTATGCCCCGCATAGGAAAACACCACGTCGCGTAGCTCGATGAGCGGCGCGACCTCGGCGCCCGCACCGTTCGTGCCCGCCGCATTATTCATATCAATCGTCAAAACGTCGCCCTTCCCTATTCACATCAACAGCCCGCCGTCCGCACTACAGCACAGCGCACAGCACCGCAAACAGCGCCACGGCGACCGCATAAACCGCATCGCGCCAGCTCAGTCCGCTCCGTGCGGGCGCCGGATACGCACCGGCAAAGCCGCGGCAAAGCATAGCCTCGTCCATCGCGTGGCTGCATTCCATCGCCTTGATAAAGGTCATGCCCATGATACCCGCGATCGAATCGGTACGCGAAAATCCCTCAGGCGTACGGCCAACGCTGCGCAGCATGACCGATTCGCACAGATCGTGCGCTGTGCGTCCCAGCACCTCGATATGCTTGAGTGCCATATCAAAGGTAAAGATGACCTCGTCGGGCAGATGCAGCGTCTTGAGCGCCGCCGACATGCGGCTCCAGGTAAGCGTCCATGAAACGCCCAGCACAAGCGACACATTAATGAACGTCTTGAGCGCAATCTTGAGCATGGCGCCCGTGGCAGACGCGCCCAGCAGCAGGGCGGGCAGTGCCAAAACCACCGCGAGCCCCGCAGCGCCAAGTGCCGGCACAAAGGTTGCCCGCAGCCCGCGTACGGGGCGCACGGCAACGAGCACCAGCGCGATAGCCGCCATCAACATGAGGTAAAGCGGGCTCTGTGTCAGGCACACGCACAGAACGCAAACGAACATCCCCACCAGGCGCACCGGAGCCGAAACGCAAGAAAGGGCGCGGTCGACCATCGACCCGCCCTCGTGCGCGCCTCCACCCAGGCGAACCCGCTCAAGCAGGCTCGCCAGGTGCAGGACATTCTTTTGCATCACACGATGCCGAGCCCCCACGGGCTCATATCGCTCCTCGGCCGCAAGCCAACTAGGCAGCTCGGCTATTGCCATGAGCACCGCTTTCCTTGACCGTCAGCGAGACCAGGCGGAATGTGATGGTGAGCACCGCCACGCCAATCACGCCCGAAAGAATATACATCGCAGCCTGGCCGGCAAAGCCAAGGCCCTGCTCCTCGGAATAGGCCTGCAGATAATCGCCCGTGGGCAGGGCGTCGGCAAAGGTCGGGGTGTCGAGGCCGACCGAAGCCTGCAGGCTGTCGTCGCCAGCCTCCTGAACGGCGGTCGCGGCGCCCTCGGCGTCCCACTCACCCCAGGCGTCACCGGTGGCGAGCAAGCCGAGCGGCGTAGCCACGACAAGCACGGCGACCAGAATGAGCGTGGGAATCAGGGAAGTCTTCTTGGCGGTACCATCGGCGGCAAGCTGGCCATCGGCGGCTTCGGGGCCGACGATAATGCTCGGCGCCGTCTTCTTAATGAAGCCGTAGATGGCGGCCGTCGCCACGCCCTCGATCACGCCGGCAACCAGCATATGCGGGATCAACATGGCCGGAATAGCCACGGACAGCGGGAAGGGGCAGTACAGAGGGGCGCCCGAAGCGTTGGTGAAGAGCATCGGCTGAATACCAAACTCGATTGCCGCGCACAGGGCCGCCAGGCACAGGCCGACCCAACCGCTCACGATGGCAGAAACCGAGGTGCCCCAGCTCTTGTCGTGCAGACGGCTGTTGAGCGCACGGAACACGATAGCAGCGACAAACGGCAGCACAAAGGCCATGTTAAAGCAGTTGGCGCCAAACGACAGAACGCCGCCGTCGCCAAACAGCAGCGCCTGCAGCGCCAGAGCGACCGAGACAGCGATAGCCGCGGCCTCGGGGCCCAGCAGCAGCGCGATGAGTGCGCCGCCGACGGCGTGACCAGTGGTACCGCCGGGCAGCGGAACGTTGAACATCATGAGCAAGAAGGAGAATGCGGCGCAGATGCCCAGGAACGCCATATGCTCGCGATCGAGCGTGGCGCGCACCTTTTTGATGCAGTGAACCCATACGGGCACCATCGCCACCGCCATAACGGCATCGGTCTGCGGGGACAGATAATTATCGGGAATATGCATGAGCCCTCTCAATCAGAACGTTGTGTGTTACGTTTCCAACAATCCGTAACACCGACTCTGCATACTAACAAAAAGGCGCACCGCCCACAACGCAGCACGCCCTTGCAATACGTACGTTATTAGCCCAGGTCCACGCACCGCCCAATAAAGGGCCCATGCACTCCCAACTTTCCGGTCACCCGGAAGAAGGTGCGATCCGCTCGCAACAAGGTTAACGCAGGAACCCGCCCCCGAGAGGGGTTTTCTAAGGCAACATCCCGCAGCCGCGAAGTGGCGAGGACGTTGCCGTGAAAACCCCGCAGGGGGCGGGTTCCGAACAGCAAAGATTACGAGCGGACTTCGCCGTTTACGCCCTTGCACACCTTGGTGACGATCTTCTGGTGCGCCTTCTCGACCTCTTCGCTAGTAAGCGTGTGGTCGTCCGAGCGATACGTGAGCGCAAAGGCCATGGACTTCTTGCCCTTGCCGATACGAACCGGATCGCGGTAGACATCGAACAGGCGCACGCCCTCGAGCAGCTTGCCGCCGGCGCTGGTAATACGGCGCTCAAGATCCTCGCAGGTCACGGCATTGTCGACCACAATGGCAAGGTCGTGCTCAACGGCCGGGTACTGCGAGAACTCGCGGTAGTTCTCCTGGTTGCGGGCACCCTTGATCAGCTTGTCCAGGTCAAGCTCAAAGGCAACGACAACCTCGTCGATGCCGCAGGCCTCGCGCGCCTCGGGGTGGATCTCGCCGACCCAACCCAGCACGGTGCCGCCGGACAGAACCTCGGCCGCACGACCCGGCTGCAAAAAGGCATAGCCCTCGCCCTCGACGGGACGGAAGCGAACCTTCTCGATGCGCAGCTGGGCGAGCAGCTCCTCGACGATACCCTTGCCAAAGAAGAAACGCAGTTTACGGTACTTCATGTTCCAAGACTGCTCGCTCCACTGGCCCGAGAGCACACCCGCGACGGACTTGGTCTCCTTGGGCAGGCTGGCGTTCTCGCGACCGTGGAACAGGCTGCCGACCTCGTACAGGTGCACGTTGGGCGTACCGTGCGCCTCGTTGTAGGCCACGGACTGCAGCAGGCCCGGCAGCAGCGAACGACGCATCTCGGTCTGCTCGGCCACCAGCGGGTTCATGAGCACCACGGGGCAGCCGCGACCCTCGGTGGGCATGCCGATCTTCTCCAGGTCGCCCGGGGCGGCAAAGCCAAAGGTCGTGGTCTCGTTGAGGCCGCAGGCGCGCAGGATCTCGCCGACCTTGCGGGTGAGCTTCTGCTCGCGGGTCAGGCCGCCGATGTGGTTCTTGGCAGCCGGGATGGCCGCCGTCACACGGCCCATGCCCCATAGGCGCAGGACCTCCTCGATCAGGTCAATCTCGCGCGGCAGGTCGGGACGGAAGCTCGGCGGGGTAACCATAAAGTCCTCGCCGTCGCGCTCGACGGTGCAGCCCAGACGGGTAAGCGAACGCTCGATAAAATCGGGCTCGATGTCGGCACCGCAGATGGCATGCACGCGGGCCAGGCGCAGCTTGATGCTGTCGATGGTCTTGGGCGCGGGGAAAACATCGACATAGCCGGGAGCAACCTCGCCGCCGGCGATCTCCTCGATGAGCGCGCAGGTAACGTTGGCGACATCCACGCAGCCAGTCTCGTCAACCTGGCGCTCAAAGCGAATGGAGGCGTCGGAGATCAGCGACAGATCGCGGCTGGTGTGCGAGGTGCGGCCGGCGTTAAAGCAGGCGCTCTCGACCATCACGTCGACGGTGTCGTCCTCGATCTCGGAATCCATGCCGCCCATAACGCCGGCCAGCGCCACGGGGCGCTCGCCGTCGGTGATGAGGCCCATGCCGGCGTCGAGCACGCGCTCCTCGCCATCGAGCGTCGTAAACTTCTCGTCCTGCTGGGCGGCGCGAACCACCACGCGGCGGTGGCCGTCGCGCTCGGCAAAGGTAGACAGGTCAAAGGCATGCAGCGGCTGACCGGTGAGCATCATCACGTAGTTGGTGATGTCGACGATGTTGTTGTGCGGGCGCACGCCCAGGGCGTTGAGGCGCTTGACCATCCAGTCGGGCGACGGGCCGACCTTCACGTTACGCACGATGCGGGCGACGTAGCGGTCGCACAGGCCCTCGTCGGCGATCTCGACGGAAAGCTCGTCGTCGGTCGCGCGGCCGGTCTCCGCCTTGATGGCGGGCAGCTCAACGTGGAAATCGCGGTCGAAGATGGCGCCGGTCTCGCGGGCCATGCCGATCATGGACAGGCAATCGGGACGGTTGGGCGTGATCTCGCAGTCGAGCACAGTATCACTCGAGCCCACGTACTCGGCAAACGGCATACCGCAGGGCGTGTCCTCGGGCAGAATCATGATGCCGGAGTGGTCGCCACCCAGGCCGAGCTCGCGCGCAGAGCAGTTCATGCCCATGGACACGACGCCGCGAAGCTTGCTCTTCTTGATCTTGACGTCGCCGGGCAGGACAGCGCCGATCATGGCCGTGACGATGTGGTCGCCGGCCTCGAAGTTCTGCGCGCCGCAGACGATCTGCAGCGGAGCGGGATTGCCGTCGGCATCGAGGTTCTTGTCGCCCACATCGACCGAGCACACATACATGTGGTCGCTATCGGGGTGCGGGGTCTTGGTGAGCACCTTGGCGGTCACCACGTGGTCGAAGGACTCGCCCACGGTGTCGATCGCCTCGACCTCGGTGCCGGTACGGATATATTCGTCCGAAAGGGTCTTGGGATCCTCCGGAATATCGATCATGGTCTTGAGCCAGTCGTAAGAAACGCGCATCTAACTGGTCTCCTTTCATCTGTAACGCCTGCAATAAACAGACGGAAAACTCCAGCTACGGAGACGGGTTTCCGAGGTGCCGCAGATTGCCTTGAAAGAGGAGGGCCGCGTACTTAGGTACGCAACCGACGATTGAAAGGCAAGGTGCGGTGGCTCGGGAAGCCGCCGGGACAGGTCAACTTAAAATTGGTTCAAGAAGCGCATATCGCCCGTCATGAGCGTTCTGAGGTCCGGCAGGTCGTAGCGCAGGGCCGCGACGCGCTCGGCGCCAATGCCAAAGGCGAAGCCGGTGTACTTCTCGCGATCGATGCCGCAGTTGATCAGGACGTTGGGGTCGACCATGCCGCAGCCCAAGATCTCGATCCAGCCGCTGTGCTTGCAGAAGTTGCAGCCCTTGCCGCCGCACACGTGGCAGCTCACGTCCACCTCGCAGCTGGGCTCGGTGAAGGGGAAGAAGTGCGGGCGATAGCGCGTCTTGCGGTCCTCGCCAAACATGCACTTAACAAAGTAGTCGAGCGTGCCCTTAAGGTCGCCAAAGGTAATGCCCTCGTCGACGACCAGACCCTCGATCTGGTTGAACTGCGGAAGGTGGCAGGCATCGGCCGTGTCGGGACGGTAGACGGTGCCCGGGCAAATCATGTAGATGGGCGGCTTTTGCGACTCCATGGTGTGGATCTGCACGCCCGAGGTCTGGGTGCGCAGCAGCACGTCGGACTCGCCGTGGGCGTGGGCCTCGGGGTGCGCGACGCTGCCGGGGTTATTGTCGACCACGTAGAAGGTATCGCGGGCCGAGCGGCTCGGGTGATCCATAGGGGCGTTGAGCGCGGTGAAGTTGTAGTAGGAGGTGTCGACCATGGGACCGGACTCGACGGTGTAGCCGATGCCGCAGAAGATGTCCTCGGCCTCCTCGATGATTTGCTTGATCAGGTGCTGGTGGCCGATCTGCGGACGGATGCCCGGCAGCGTGATGTCGACGGCGTCGTGCTCCAGTGCGCGCTTGAGGGCGGCGGCCTTCATCTCGGTGTTGCGCTCGTCGAGCATGCCCTCAATCAGCTGGCGCATCTCGTTGGCGCGCTTGCCCATCACGGGACGATCCTCGGGGGCGAGCTTGCCCATCATGCGCATCAGGCCGGTGATGCGGCCCTTGCGGCCGAGCAGCTCAACGCGCGCAGCCTCGAGCTTGGCTGCGTCGTCGGCGCCTGCGACGAGCTCCTTGGCCTCTTCCTCGAGTTTGACCAGATCATCAATCAGACTCATGTCTTCCCTTTCGTCTCTCGCGCTCTCCGTTTGCCGAGGCGGCTGCCACCGTCTGGCGTTGTGAAAACGCGGCCCGGTTCGGTAACAAAAAACCGCCCTCGGGCATGTGCATTGCCCAAGGACGGTTGAATTCCGCGGTACCACCTTGTTTGACCCGGCGGATGTCTGGCCCGCCGCGCCCACTCTGTACCCCTTGTCGCGAGGCTCACGGCTTCCCTACTGGGGCTTCGCCGCCGCTGGCCGCGTGCCCGTTGAGGTCGCTGCTCGGGAGTGAACGCTTGGCCCTTGTCACCACAGGAAGGCTCGCAGCCCATGACCTTCCCTCTCTTGCCGGCGACGCGGCGGGCAAAACCCTCTCCGTCAACGCATTGGGCTATAGGATAACACATTCTGCGTGTGCATCGCCGCGTTCCGTTTTGTTCGCACTGGGTACAAGGCAGGTAGCTGTGCAAACTGGCCGCACGCCCACCCGTGGCGCTCGACCTGCGAGATCAAGGATATAGGTATGGGAAAGAAACTCGATAAGAAGGCCAAGGCGGGCAAGAGCATCAAGAAGCTCCGCAAGCTCGAAGGCAAGCTGTGGACTCGCGAGTACCTGCTCAAGATTGCCGAGTTCGATGGAGCGACGATTGCTCCTGCCAACGGCGCAGCAGCGCGTGCCGACGCCATGGGCACGCTTGCCGGCGAGCATCACAAGCTGCTGACCAGCGAGAAGTCCGTTGAGCTCGTACGCTCGTTAGCGCGCGAGACCGTCGCCGGCGGCAAAATCGACGACCCTCAGCTGCTCGACGAGATCCGTGTGCTCGGCCGCGATCAACGTGAGGCCAGTGCCATCCCCACCGAAGAAGCCGAGGCCTGGACCAGGCTCACCTGCGAGGCGGACGCCGTGTGGCACAAGGCCAAGGCAGCCAACGACTGGGCGAGCTTTGAGACCTATGTGGATAGAATCGTCGCCCAACTTAAGCATCAGGCCGAGCTCATGGACCCCAAGCGCGATCCATACGACGTTTGGCTCGACCAGTACGAGCGCGGCCTTTCCGCCAAGAGCTTCGACGCGTTTTGCGACGAGGTCAAGGCCACGGTCGTGCCGCTCGTGCACGCCATCGGCGAGCGCGGCCAGCAGCCGGCTGCCGACTTTTTGCACGCCCACGTGCCCGAGGCTGCCCAGCGCGCCATGAGCTTCGACCTTATGAAGCTTGTCGGCCTGGACCTGGACGACACCGCGCTTGCCTTTACCGAGCATCCGTTTAGCGAGGGCTTTGCCGTGGGCGATGCGCGCATCGCGACGCACATCTACGAGGACGACTGCATCTCCAACGTCTACAGCATCATCCACGAGGCGGGGCACACCATGTACGAGCTGGGCGTCAATCCCGCCTATGCGCGCACGTGCCTGGAGGGCGGCACCTCCATGGGCATCCACGAGAGCCAGAGCCGCTTTTTCGAGAACACCGTGGGTCGCAGCCGCGCCTTTATGGGCCCGCTGCTCGAGGTGCTGCGTCGTCACGCGCCCGAGGTCTACGGCGACGTCGACGAAGACACGCTCTACCGCGCCGTGAACATCGCGCAGCCGTCGTTGATCCGCACCGAGGCCGACGAGCTCACCTATCCGCTGCATATTATGGTGCGCTACCAGATCGAGCGCATGCTGTTTGCCGGCGAGGCTACGGCCAAGGACATCCCCGCGCTTTGGAATCGCTTTATGGACGAGTACCTGGGCATTCCAGTTCCCGACGACACGCACGGCTGCCTGCAGGATACGCATTGGAGCGGCGGTTCGTTTGGCTACTTCCCCACGTATGCGCTGGGTAGCGCCTACGATGCCATGTTTGTGCCGGCCATGTGCCGCGACGGCGTCGACCTTACCGGTGCCTGCGCGAGCGGCGACTTGGCACCCGTCCGCGCGTGGCTGGGCGAGCACATTTGGCAGTGGGGCCGCGCCAAGGACGCGCCGGAACTCATCAAGGGTGCCTGCGGCATGGATTTTGACGCCCGCTACTACTGCAGCTACCTGCAGGACAAGTTCACCACGCTGTACGAGCTGTAAGGATTGACCAGCACGCCATCGCCAACGCCAACCATGTTGACGCCAATGTCTTGGCAACGTCAGCGAAAACGACCCTAAGCGAGCAAGGTGACGTGAAATGAAAGGGCGCTGACCTTCTGGTCGCGCCCTTGAAATTGAACGTCAGATTGCCGCTTAGGGGCGTTTGCAGCGTCGAGCAGTTACGCGGTTTGGTAAAGCCGCGTAACTACAGAGCCTCGAGTGCGTTGGCGATGCGCTTCATGGCGGCATCGGCGGATGCTTGGTCGGGCGCCTCGGCCAGCACGCGGATAACCGACTCGGTTCCGCTCTTGCGCACGAGCACGCGGCCCTCGCCTGCCAGCGCAGCCTCGGCCTCGGCGATGGCGTTCTGCACGCCCATGTTCTCGAGCGCGGCGTCCTTGTCCGCCACGCGCACGGCCACCCGCGCCTGCGGTAGCAGCTTGCACGGAGCCGTGAGCTGCGAGAGCGTCTCGCGCTCGGCGCGGATCACTTCCATCACGCGCAGCGAGGTCATAATGCCGTCGCCCGTGCGCTCGATATCGCCAAAGATCGTATGGCCCGTCTGCTCGCCGCCTAGGCTGTAACCGCCCTCGCGCATCTTGGCATACACGTGACGGTCGCCCACACCGCTGGTCACGGCACTTAGGCCGGCAAGCTCCAACGACTTGATCAGGCCAAAGTTGCTGGCAATCGTCGGAACCACGGTACCGCCCGAAAGGCGACCGTGCTTGTTCAGGTACACGCCGCACACGTACAGGATCTGGTCGCCATCGACCACGCGGCCGCGCTCGTCCACGGCCAGGCAGCGGTCGGCATCGCCGTCATAGGCAAAGCCCACGTCCAAGCCCTGCTCCACCACGTGGCGCTGCAGACGCTCCATATGCGTGGAGCCGCAGTCGACGTTGATGTTAAAACCATCAGGCGCGGCATTGATCACGCGCACGTCGGCGCCCAGCGCGTCGAACACCGGCTTGGCCACCGAGGACGCCGAGCCGTTGGCGCAGTCGATGCCGATCTTGACGCCCTGCAGCGAAAAGTTCGCGCTGGCGATGAGCGAGGCAATGTAGCGGTTGCGGCCCTGCATGTAGTCCACCGTGGCGCCGATGTGGTTGCCCGTGGCCAGCGGCACCTCGCTCTTGCCATCGACGTAGTCCTCGATGAGCTCCAGTACGTCCTCGTCCATCTTAAAACCGTCGCTATTGACGAGCTTAATGCCGTTATCGCAAAACGGGTTGTGGCTCGCACTGATCATGATGCCGCAATCGAAGCAGCCTTCCACGGTCTGATGTGCTACGCCCGGCGTGGGGATCACGTGCAGCATATAGGCGTCCGCACCGCTCGCGACCAGGCCACTCACCAGCGCCGCCTCGAACATATAACTCGAGCGACGCGTGTCCTTACCCACGATGACGCGCGCCTTGCGCTCGCGGTTGGCGCCGTAATACCAGCCCACAAAACGGCCAATCTTATAAGCGTGCTCTACCGTCAGCCCAACGTTAGCCTCACCGCGAAAGCCGTCGGTGCCAAAGTACTTCATGCGCTCTCCTTACAAAATAGGGGCGAACAGATTGCCTGTCCGCCCCAAAATGGTACTCGATTATCTGCGCTACCAGAAAAACCCTACGCCGACGCGCTGTCGCGAGCCGCCTGGCATGTAGGAGTCTGACGCAGCGTAAGCGGCTTGTCCCCCGCCTCGGCTGACGTGGTCAGCGTATATGTGATCGTCGTCGTCTCGCCAGCATGCAGGTCAACGGTGCCCGAATAGAAGGGGATTCCATGCCACGTAGCGGCGCCAAGACCAAACTGGGTGCCCTCGACGGTCAGATCAGTAATGTTGCCGCCCGTCGGGGCAAACAACGAGACATTCAGACGCTCGTCGTCGCGCGCGGCATCGGGCGCGCTCGCCGCGACGTAGTCGGGCAGCTTGCCGGCCTCCTCCTGCGTCATGATGTTCGTCAGGGTAACGGTGATGCGATACGAGCATGTGCCGTCACCGTTCTTGATGCCCTGGCCAATCTGCGTATCGGCATTCAGGTACCAGTCGAGCTTGGAGAAGCTCAGGTTGTTAAAGTAGACACCAGCAACGGGATCTTCACTCGGGTCATCCGGATCGGGCAGCGAGGCGTCGATGTTCATCTCCTTGATAGCGTTCTGCTCGTCATCGTTTTTCATCCACGCGATCAGGCGGCCCTCTTCGGCACCGCGCTCAACGGCGCTGACAAGCTTCGTAACATCGACATCGCCGATACCGCCAAGGATCTTGTCGAAGGCAGCGCTGGCGACGGATGCAAAGATGCCGTCCGACTCCTCGACCGGATAGTTCCAGTACACATCGTGCATGAGGACCTTTGCGGCGTTGGTGCCGTCGACAACCGTTCCGTCGGGCAGCGACACGTTACCGACCAGGCCCAGCAGATACTGCAGGAACACCGGGTCGATACCCACGACGCCGTCAACGTCCAGGCCATATTGAGATTTCCACAGGGCTGCGACACGCTGCGAGTTGCGGGGCCAATCAGGCGAATAGGTATTGCCCGAGTTGTACAGGTTACTGTGGTTGCCGAACAGCGCCTCATCCTCTTCGTCGACGCTCTCGACTGCCTCATCCTCGCTGAGTCCAATGCGGGGAACAAACTCGCCAATCGACATCTGGCCGTCGGTGACCGAAATCAGGCCCTGCGAACCGCCAAAGCCGCCGCAGGCACGAATCTCGACGTTGTTCATGGCGTACACAAGGTAGTTGCGCGTCTGGCCGTTGGCGCCGAGCATCTGGGGAAGGACGGGGGCGACCTTCTCCGCCGCGTCAACCGCGCCGTTGAGGGTGGCAAAGCCGTCCTTGGCCTTATCGACCAGCTCGGTCACCTGGGAAATATGAGTATCGCCAATGCCCTGGATCTTCTCGTTGGCGCTCTTGAACACCTTCGAGCTATCGGAGAGCGAATCGGCGACCGCCTGCAGCGCGGACACGTTGATAGTCCCATCCTGGAACAACTTGCCGGGCGTGGCCTGCGAAAGGTTATCGGCCATGGGAACCAGCGCATTGCTCGAGACATCGGACAGGGCGTCGATCATGGTGCGTGCAGCATTGATGTCGCCGCCATACACCGGGATAAACGAAGCCGCCGTCCACAGCGGGCTCGAGGTCTCCGCCTTCATGATGTCGAAGAGCTCATCAATCTTCTTCGCGTCGTCAGGCAGCGTCGAAAAATCGCCCGACGTGACCTTGTCCTTAAGGCCACCGACGATCTCGACAGCCTCCTTCGCTTCGCTCTTTACGGTCTTTGCCGAGTTAAGCAGCATAAAGCCGCTTGCGCCAAGCGCAACGAGAAGCACCGCGACTACAGCGGCAATAATGGCGCCAGTGTGACGCTTTTTGCGCTCGCCCTTGCGATGGCGATGACGGACCAGACCGTCAGAGGTCGAACTCGACGAAGCGTCGCTACCGTAGTTCAAGCCAAAATCGTAATAATCTTCCTTGGAACCCGAGCCCGCAAACTCGGCACCGCTATCATCCAGGCGGGCGAACGTGCCAGTCTCGGAGGCGCCGGTGTAAATCGTGCCAAGGTTACCCGTAAGCCCCGCGCCACCGGCAGAGGGAGTATTGTTGGCGGCCTTGCCGGCATTAACGTTGCCGGCGGTATTCGCGGCGTTGGCAGCACCTGCGTTGTTCGCAGGTATCGAAGGGGCCCCGCTCGGCTGCGACGTGGAGGTTGCACCGCCCGCAAAGACATTCCCTCTTGCACGGCCGGTCTTTTTTGCCTTTTGAGACTGCTCGTACAGAGCGGTAAACATCGCCGTCTCGCCCGGGGACACGCGCTTACCGGAACCGCCCTGCCCAGCGCCGCCCGGCGTGCCGGCCTTACCAGCCCCGTTCGGACGCGGCGGAACTGCAGGACGGCCGCTATCGCTGCCCTTAAAGTGATTACCAGCCATAAAGAAATCCTCGCAATTGAGTCGCAATGAAAAAGTCCATAACGTTGCTAGTTTATGGCATTTTGAGCATCGACAGCTAAACTCCAGACACGGACATCAATTGGCGAAAATGTGGCACAACGCCTTTTCCGTCTTGGCGCCAGCTACACCGTCAAAAACACCATCGCGATAATCATGGCAAAGCCCGCCAGGTCGGTGGGCAAAAACACCGTTCCCAGCATAAGGGCGCTGGTGATGGTGGCCGAAACCGGCTCCATGGTTCCAAGGAGGCTCGCGCGCACCGAGCCAATCTCCTTAACGCCCTGCATGTAGAACATGTAAGCAAAAAACGAGCCGATAACCACGAATACCGCGAGCGCCTCGACGCCGGCAGCGTCGAGTGCCGGCATATGCGCCCAAGGCTGCACGAAGACGCACGAGACCACGCCCGCCGTGAGCATTGCCGAGCCCGTGACGATGGGGCTGCCGTATTCGGGCAGGATCTTGGCGGGAATCACCGCCATACACGTGGCGCTGACCGCACACATAAGGCCTGCGACCAGGCCAAGCGGCGATATGCTCAGACTGGTAGGGTCGCCGCCGGTAGCGATTAAAAAGGTGCCGCCCAGGGCCAACCCAATGCCAACGGCCTCACGCACGCGAGGCATGCGATGGTCGATCACGCAGGTGTAGCCCATAATGATGACCAGTTGCAGGCATTGGAGCACCGTCGCGGTTCCGGCATTGGTCAGGCGCACGGCCGAAAGATAACAAAACTGGTTGAACAGCAGACCAAAGGCGGTAAAGAGCAGCAGCTGCTTGCGATCGGCGGGTGTGGTCCAGAGCTTAATCAGGCGCTCGCGGTCGCGCGTAACAACCACGGCCATAAAGAGTAGACCGGCGAGAATCTGACGCACGCTCATAAGCCACAAGGTGTCGACGTGGTAGGTATCGAACAGAAAGCTCGCGCTGGTGCCCGAGAAGCCCCAAAACGAACCGCCCACCAGCGTAGCCAAGACGCCCGTGATCATCTTGCGCGTCGAAGCGCTGTTCAGGCGCTCGCGCCAAGCGCGGCGGGTGCTACGGCTGAGCTCATCGGTGCCCTCGGGCACATCAATGTTCGATATATCGGTCATCGGCACCGAAGCCCCTGCGCCTTCGACCTGCTCGACACGCTCTTTGCTCATTCCATTCCCTCGAAGCAGCCTGGAAACAATTCGGCTTACCTTACCACGGCGAAGGCACCAGCTGGAGGCTTGTCCGCTTATCGGTAGGACAATTCCGCAGACGTCTTTCCATAGCTCGATACCGCAATGGCCTTGCATTATGCGACAGTCAAATCGCGGCAGCAGGCTCTTTTGAAATGGATATGACAAAGCCCCCGAATTCCACAATGTAAGCGATTTTTAAAAATGTTCTTGCCACCGAGTTCAGGCTCCGTTATATTATCCCTTGCGCGCTTGCGCACCCTTGATCGGGCGTTTAGCTCAGGGGGAGAGCGCTTCCCTGACACGGAAGAGGTCAGAAGTTCAAATCTTCTAACGCCCACCAAATGTTCGCA
Source organism: uncultured Collinsella sp. (assembly GCA_959606035.1). Taxonomy (GTDB): domain Bacteria; phylum Actinomycetota; class Coriobacteriia; order Coriobacteriales; family Coriobacteriaceae; genus Collinsella. The sequence goes on along the minus strand of CAUHHB010000008.1, from coordinate 72,011 downwards.
GCTCAGAGGCTATGTACTCTGGGCTGTTTTGTTTTTTGTCGCTAAATCCGCTGGCAGTTCCAACCGTCATCGCAACGTAACAACAATTCACCTGACGAATGGCAGCCAAATATATTCAATACCCCAACATCAACAATAGCCAGGCACAAAACTGCGCCGCAAGCTGCTCCAACCGCCCAACTGGTCAAAAGCCGACCATCTACTTGCCAATTTATCTAACGGCGTAACCAAGCAGTCCGCGCCGCAACTTCTCAACAAAACGCCGCGATGTCTGCGCCCTGCGGTATCCTTGAGCCACTCGCACCTGCAGCACCAAGGAGCCGCCATGCGCACCGAGCTCGATGTCCCCTTTTCGCACAAAGAAGAAGCCAAAGCGCTGGGCGCCAAATGGGACCGGACCAAGAAGATCTGGTATGTACCCAGCGGCGTCAACCCCGAGCCCTTTGCCGAGTGGCTGCCCGGTGTTGACCGATCCGACCCCTCAGCGCCGTATATATATCTAGTACTGGGCAAGCGCGAGTGCTGGAAGTGTCACAAAGAGACCTCGGTCGCGGCCTTCGGCATTCCCTATCGAACCGATAACGACGAGAGCATCGCCATCGCGCACGCGCCCAACGAAGCCGGGCACATTGCCATCGACACGGCCAACGCCAACGCACTCGCCATCGTGCCCGCTCTTGGCTGCGTGCCGGGCGAGATCCGCGACTACCTTCATAAGCGCTGCGGCTACAAGCCCGTAGGCGCGCGAGCCTCCAAAGCCCCGTCGCTCGGCAACACGTGCACCATTTGCGACGCGCTGCAAGGCAGCCGCTATCTGTTCGAGGAGCCCTCGTCCCCGTTTGCCCTCACTGCCATCAACAAGCTGCCGGCACTGGAGTTTGTACGCGTCGAAGTTGCCGGCGTCTTTGGCGTCCCGGCCACGCGCACCGACTTTGACCAGGCGCTCTTTACCTGGGCACGCGACCATCACGCCAAGTTCCACAAGCAGCTCGGTGAGGGGATTTATTTATAGGGACAGAGATGCCTTCACAGCCAGCTCCTCCGCATCACCTATCCCTCGTCGCCGGCGTCGTACACGATATCGAGGCCACAAACAGGGCATTTCTCCTGATACACCGGCATATGAACGCCTGTCCGTTTTCTCACTTCGTCGCTAAGTCTGTCGCACGCATCGATGAACCGAATGTCGAGGCACGGTATTTGCGAGCCGCAGCAAGGACAGGCGACGACAAACGACCCGCAATCAACTTCTACGCTCGGAAACATTTTGTTGTCTATAAGGGCGCACGGCAGTTTTCCGTACTTCCCCATCGCAATATCGCCTCGCCAGCTCACGTTCGCTCCCCTCTCGCTATACAAATCAGGAAGAGCATGCACCGGCAGGCGTGTGCGAGATTGCATCGCCACGCGATCCGATCAAACAGCACGATCGTAAAAGACCGCCAAAGCCAAATTTCATCGTCGGTCGCACCCTGTCCGGCAAACTCAATATCGACGGGTATGTGCTTCAGATAACTCATGTCGGGCGCAAAACGAGGGTCCGGTCCGCCTTTATGAACAGGACCGTGCAGAACAAACCATCCGTTTTCGGGCTCGAACCGCTCAACAAACGCAAGGCCGAGCACCTTATAGCCCACCTCGGTTGCAAATATGACTCCGACTGGGACGTCACATTCCATGCAGTTGAGCATTTTACGGTTGTAATTCTGGTCTCGAAAACCAACGGTACCCGGCGCTTGAACCGAGTACTTAATGACCCACGTACCATCGTCCAAATAGAGCGGAGGCACATTGTTGATGCTCTCGGTTTGCCGCTGGCGCGCTTGTACCCCGCTACCCCACTCCCCTGTATACTGATGTAGCACGTGTTTCATCCGGGCTTGTTGGACCGGATTGTTCATGGGAGGGTCTTATGGCTGCTTCGAATCCGCCTAAGGGGAGCGTTTCTTCTTCGTCCATCAAGCCGGTTACGCGCAAGGCCGTGCGTTGCCAGCGCGAGGTCGCCTGGCTTGTCACACAGGCGGCGGGCAAACTCGTGGCGAACACGGAAGACGTCAATGCGCCCACACCGAGCTTTGTGCTGGCAGCGGCGCTGGATCGAGTACGCCAGCTGGAACTCGCCGCACAAGAAGACAGCGGCCATCTTGGCTACCAAGACGCTATGGCGCCCGACCTGTTGACCTTTTGTCGCATGACCAAGTTGCCCGCCGCACCCAATGCGCTTTCGGACGCAGGCTACATGTTTACGCTTTCGGGCGCGGACCTTATCCGCGATATCTACGCATACTGCAGCGAGCTCGCCGAGCGCCACGTCTTTGGCACGGCTGAAGTCAAACCGGGAAATGTCATCAAGCTGGTTCTCAGGCTGTTCCTGATGGACGGGTTCGGGGCCATGCCGGCGTAAGCCGAGTCTTTAGCATCACCGTCGACTGGGCAACAACCGCTTTACCTTAGTGGGCGCCAATCGAGGGTCGATTATTGGGTCGCCTCGTCCACTAACGCATTTATTCCACGCGCTCTGACAGTCTATATTTGCGGTTGCGGCTTGTCGACGGCGCCGTCGGCTCAAGCTCACCCTGCTCAATGAGCGCATTGACGCGTGCCCTAACCTGGGAAACCGTGAGTCCCGTGCGCTCCGCCAGTTCGCGCGTCCCCAATTCGCCGTAGCGCTTGAGTGCCGTCATAATCAAGTCCCCGCCATGATCGACCGGCTCGATCTTTGGACGGTAAAGTACGACCTTGAACCGATCGAACCCCGGGCAGAACAGGGGCTCGGCCAGACCATGCGCGCGCATGGCATCGATCATCATCGGGATGCCCGAGCCATTGCCCTCAGCCGGCGAACCTGCGCCATCCGGCAGCGGGACAATCGACATGAGTTTCACGAGCGTCGCGTTACGGCATCGGGAGCTGCCGTCAAACAAGTTCTCGCGAGTCTTCCCCCCGTAAAGGCCGCCAGGATTCGTCACCTCGACACGATCGTCAAAGACGTCGACGGCAATCGATTGTCCACAGAACCGATCCCCGTATTCTCGATGGATTACGGCGTTGGCGATTGCCTCGCGCAGAACCTCCTCGGGAATCTCCAGCGAGTCGACACGCGAGACGCCTTGGACGGTCGAGGTTCGCCGCAAATTCTTGGCGACGGCCGCGACAGCATCCGAGATCATCTCGCCCAACGTTCCCTCACAGATTGTGCGGTCCATAAACCTTAGTGGCCCCGCAGCTCCCTTTTGAGTTCCCACGCGGACAGCCACATCAATGAAGAGCTTGGGATAGAACTGCTGAGGGTAAACGCCCGCGGCAAGGAGGCCGGCCTTGGTAACATTGCCCTGGAAGTCGAGGAAATTCAGACGCTCCATCTTTGTCTTCTTGTCCGCCGCACCGCGCATCGCTCGAGGCGTCAACGAATAGGCACGCTCTATCGTGCGGTCGACCAGCGACTCGTCGAGATCGCCCACACTCGTGCCGGGCACCGCATCGCGATCGCTAGGACTCGTCCGTTCATATGACGACAGTGCCAAAACCTCGGTCGACGAAAGCGGGACATCTTTGTCATCGATGCGTTTGTAGCTGCCACCTTGAGCGCCCCGCTCCATGACATAGCAAGGCTTGCTCGACGGGTCAAGCTCCTCAATCGCGATGACTAGAACCACGGTGCCCTGGAGCTCCACGCGCTCAATGGTGTATTTGGGCGGATTGGCCAGCTTTCCGCGACCGCCAGCATCGCCCATGCCCGCCACGAATTGGTTGAGCACTTTCTCGGTCTCAAAGTTTGCAACTGGGACAAAACCCGCGCGCTCGCTCACTCCGAGTACGATGATGCCGCCGGCGGTGTTTGCGAAAGCGCTGACCGTTTCCCATACGTCGCGGGAAAGCGTCGTGGCGCTCTCCTTGACCTCAACGTTAAGATCGTCCGAGCCCATGCGCCTTAAAGACTCGAGCAGACCGGTCAGTTCGTTTTCGTTCATCTGCACGTCCTTTCGCTCGGTTCTGCGAAGAATGCCGCGAATAGATTTCCTTCGTCTCTCAGTTATCTCTCGTAATTATCTCTCATCTTTCTGTTATCTCTCATATTAGAGAGGAGTGAGAGATGAAAGATAAGATGTCTGTCATCTGTTTCATTTAAACATGTTTTCGCTGGTAAAACAATCTATATTGAGACAATACCATGGTTGTCTGTCTCTTTGCAGCATTGTTATCTCTCATATTTATCTCTCATCTTTCTGTTATCTCTCGTATTAGAGACGAATGAGATATGAGAGATGTGCGGGCGGCGGATGAGCGTGGATTTTGGACGGTCGGGAAATGAGGGTGGATATTTGGACGGTTTTTGGGCGTTTTGAGGCTGATTCCGTCCGAAAATCCACTCTCATTCGATAGGCGTCCAAGTTTCCACGCTCGTGCGGTGAACGCGCGGGGCCTTTGTCCAATCCGCTGGCATCGTCTTCAGTTCGTCGCAGAGCCGCGGCCCCATATGGGTATACTCTCGGAGATTCGACTCGATTCGCCCCCGTTGGGGCGTCAAAGGAGACTGCATATGTCCACTACCTCAACCGACCCGCGCGCCGCTGCTGCCGCGCTGCTGGTGCCCGGCGCCACCTGCCACGGCTTTGCCGTCGAGCGCTGCGAGACCGTTCCCGAGCTTGACTCGGACGCCTACGTGCTGCGCCACACCGCCTCGGGCGCTCGTCTGCTGTACCTGGCGTGCGATGACGAAAACAAGGCCTTTGCCATTGGCTTTAAGACGCCGCCGGCCGATTCCACCGGCGTGTTCCATATTCTTGAGCACTCGGTGCTGTGCGGATCGGCCAAGTTTCCCGTCAAGGAGCCGTTTGTCGACCTGATCAAGAGCTCCATGCAGACGTTCCTCAACGCCATGACCTACCCCGACAAGACCATCTACCCCGTTGCCACTACCAACGAGCAGGACCTGTACAACTTGATGGACGTGTACCTAGACGCGGTGTTCAACCCGGCCATCTATACCAAGCCCACCATTTTTGAGCAGGAGGGCTGGCACTACGAACTGGATCTGCCGAAGGGCGCCGAGGGCGAGGGCGGCGACAGCTCCGCGAGCCTGCGCGAGGGCACGCTGCGCTATAACGGCGTGGTGTTCAACGAGATGAAGGGCGCACTGTCCGATCCCATGAGCGTGCTGGACGACGCCGTCAACGCCGCGCTCTATCCCGACACCGCCTATGCGCACGAGAGCGGCGGCGACCCGCGCGCGATTCCCGCGCTCACCTACGAGCAGTTCCTGGATACGCACGCGCGCCACTACAACCCCTCCAACTCCTACATCACGCTCTATGGAGACCTGGATGTGGACCGCGCGCTGGCGTTTTTGGGCGAGCGTTATCTGTCGCAGCCGAGCGCCGCGAGCCGCCGCATGGACGCCGCCGTTGCCGCCGGCGAGGACCCGTCCGCGCTGGCACCCAATCCGCTAGACGTGCAGGAGCCTGTGACCTGCGAGTATAAGCGCGTCGAGATGGCCACTACGCCCGAGAACGCCCTGGTGGGCCTGGGCCTTGTTCTGGGCAGCGCGCTCGACCGCAAGCGCACGATCGCGGCGGACATCCTGTTCGAGGCGCTGCTGGGCTCCAACGAAGCGCCGGTTAAGAAGGCCATTCTGGCCGCCGGCCTGGGCGGCAACGTAGTGAGCTACACCGCGGCCGAGAGCCTGCAGCCCTACGAGCTCATCATGCTGCAAAACGCGCAGCCCGGCGTGGCGCGCGAGCTGCGCTGCGTGTTCCAGGACGCCTGTCGCGACCTGTGCGAGCACGGCGTTCCGCGCGAGCGCCTGGAAGCCATCATCAGCAGCAACGAGTACGATCTGCGCCAGCGCGACTACGGCATCGCCGACGGCGTGGCCATTGCGTGCGACGCGCTGAGCACCTGGCTCTACGATGACGACGCCGCGACGCTGGCACTCAAGTACGGCCCGGTGTACGAGGAGCTGCGTAGCGAGCTGGACGGCAGCTATTTTGAGGACCTGCTGCGCGAGCTGGTGCTGCAGAACGATCACATGGCACTGGTCGAGCTGGTGCCGGTGGACGCCGACGAGGGTTCGGAGGGTGCCGAGGCCGCCGAGCTCACCGCCAAGCGCGACGCCATGACCGATGCCGAGCTGGCCGACGTGGTCGAGCGCACGGCCGCGCTGCGTGCCGCGCAGGAGGCAGAAGACACGCCCGAGGCCAAGGCCACGCTGCCGCGCCTGCGCGTGTCCGACATTGGCGAGGCGCGCCCCGAGCCGCCGCTGGTCGTAGACACGACCACGCCCATCCCCTGCCTGCGCCACGACATCCCCACCAACCGTTTGGCCTACGCCATGCAGTATTTCGACCTGAGCTGCGTCGCGTTTGAGGACCTGCCCTATGTGACACTGCTCTGCCGCCTGCTTAAGCAGCTGCCCACGCGCGAGCACTCGGCCGAGGAACTCGACAACTTGCTCGCTGGCAAGCTCGGCTTTTTGAGCTTTACGACCGAGGTCATGACCCAGCCCGACGTGGACGGCGTGCGCCCCTACCTGCTGGTGAGCGCCGGTGCCCTGTCCGAGAAAATCGATGCGCTGGCAAGCCTGCCGCGCGAGGTGTGGTCGAGCACGCTGTTGCTCGATGCCGACGCCGACCGCGTGCGCGACGTGCTCACGCAGATTCGCATTGGGCTTGAGCAGGGCTTTATCAACAACGGCCACTCGGCGGCGCTCGGTCGCGCGATGAGCTACAGCTCGCCTTCGGCCGTGGTGCGCGAGCAGCTTTCGGGCGTAGACTTCTACCTGTTCCTGCGCGATTTGCTCGAGCACTTTGACGAGCGCGTGAACGGGCTGCGTACCAAGCTTGCCGAGCTGGCGGAGCGTATCTTTGTGGCCGATGGCTGCATGGCGAGCTTTACCGGCAGCGACGAGGACTTTGACACGTACTGGGATGCCGCGGGCGACCTGGGGCTGGGTGCGGGCGACGGTGCCGGCCGCGACGCGCTCGCGGTGCCGGCGCCGTGCGACCGCCACGAGGCTTTCGTGATCCCCAGCGACATCTGCTTTGCCGCGCGTGCGTGCGATCCGCGTCGCTTGAGGCTTGACGTGACAGGCGCTTGGGCCGTGGCTGCCAACGCGCTCTCCTACGATTACCTGTGGAACGAGATTCGCGTGAAGGGCGGTGCATACGGCTGCGGATTCCGCGCAGCCGGCGAGCGCCAGACGGCGTTCTACACCTACCGCGACCCGGCGATCGACCCTTCGATTGAGCGCGTGGAGCGTGCAGGCGCATGGCTTGGCCGCTTTGAGCCCGACGAGGCCGCCTTTGAGGGCTTTATCGTGAGCTGCGTGAGCGGCATGGACGCGCCGGTGAAGCCCTATGCGCTCACCAAGCGCCGCAACACGACCTACCTGGCCGGGCTCGATCCGCATGCGCGCGAGGAGCGTCGCGCCCAGATGCTCGCCGCCACGCCCGGTGAGCTGCGCTCGCTCGGCACCGACGTAACGCGCATCGCAGCCGAGTCGCCCACCTGCGTCTTTGGCGGCCGAGACGTCATCGCCAAGAGCAACGCCGGCTTTAACGTAGTCGACCTGATGGGCTAACCACAGCAAGCAAAACCACTACAAAGGGGACAGGCCCCTTTGTAGTGGTTCGAACACTTGTTCTATACGTACACATGTTCTATAGTATGGGTGATTGTATCGGATCTAAATTGCAACTAGAATATAGTTGCAGAATGTGAGGCGGGATGACTCGAGCCGATAAACTCATCGCCCAACTGTTTAGCTGCCCTTCGACGTATCGGTATGCCGATTTTTTAAAAGTCATGGCCTCATATGGCTTTGAAATGGACAGCAAAGGCAAGACATCCGGATCGCGCATTCGCTTCTACAGGCCCTCAGATGGCAGGATGTTCGTGATGCACGCGCCTCATCCATCTGACGAATTGACAGCGGGGACAATTCGAAACATCGTTCGATTTCTGCAGGATGTCGGAGGCAGTCATGAGTAACGTTTTGGCATACAAGGGCTATTTCGCCCCAGTCGAGTTCGATGCCGAGCAGCATGTACTAACAGGTATGGTCGCCGGCATTAGGGACGCAATTGTATTTGAAGGCTCCACGGCTGAAGAAGTGGAGCAATGCTTCCACGACGCCGTCGACGATTACCTTGAGTTTTGTGCCGAAAAGGGCAAGGAACCAGAGCGGGCTTTTAAGGGCTCGTTCAATGTGAGAACAGGCTCCGAGCTTCACAAGCAGGCAGCACTGGCGGCGGCAAAGAAGGGCGAGTCACTCAATAAGTTTGTGACCGAAGCAATCGCCGCGGCGTTATAGCGTTAACGCATGGGCCAAAACCACCACAAAGGGGACAGGCACCTTTGTGGTGGTTTCGACATTTGCCCAGATAAAACCTGCCAAAATAAACCTGTCCCTTTTTGGTAGGTTTGGGAGAGGAAGCCGGGATGGACAAGGCTGAGTTGCGGCGGGCGGTGATTGCTCGGCGCGATGCTCTTGATTTGGACTTGCGGGCGGCGAAGTCTGCTGATATCTGTGCGCGGCTGGTTGAGCTGCTAGGCCGCTTGGATGCCGCGGCGCCGCACACCGTTGCCGTCTATGCCGCGATGGGTTCCGAAGTCGACCCAGCCGCGTTTGCCGCGGCTGCCGCCAAACGCGGCTGGCGCGTGGCCTATCCGTGCATGCTCTCGGCAACAGACGCCGCAGCTTGTGGCCAGCGCATGTGCATGCGGGCAGTCGCGGCTGGAGACGCGGCCGCGGCCCCGTTTATCGCCCACCCCACGCGTACCTTTGCGGCCACGGACATCGACAGCGTCCGCTTCCCCATTGTGCCTGCCGAGGCTCTCAACATGATCGTCGTGCCGCTCGTAGCCTTCGACCACGCCGGCGCGCGCCTGGGCTACGGCGGCGGCTGCTACGACCGCTACCTGCCCATGCTCTCGCCCGCATGCCAAATCGTCGGTATCGCCTTTGACGAGCAGCGTGTCGATCACGTTCCCACCGATGTCCACGACCTGCCGCTACCCCACATCATCAGCGCCTAACGGCTGGCGCACCTCCCGACAGGCCTAGTGCTCTTCGCCGGCGCGGGCCAGGTCGTAGGGTGTGGTCTGGTAGACGTAGTAGTTGAGCCAATTGGTGTAGAACAGCTGAGCCTGGCTGCGCCAGACGTTACGCGGCTCGGCGGTGGGGTCGTCGTTCGGGAAGTAATGCGCCGGCACCTGAGGGTTGAGGCCGCGCTTAACGTCGCGCTCGTACTCCAGACGCAACGTGTCGGTATCGTACTCGGGATGGCCAAAGACAAAGAAGCGACGGCTGTCGGTCGACTTGACAATGTACAGGCCTACCTCGTCGGACACGGCCACGACTTCAAGCTGCGGCTCGGACTCCACGTCCTCGCGGCGCACCTCGGTGTTGCGCGAATGCACGGCATAGAAGCGGTCGTCAAAGCCGCGGACCAGCGGGCTTTGTGGCTTCACCAGATAATGCTCGAACACGCCGCTCGCCTTTGCCGGCAGGTCGTGCTTCTGGATACCGTAATGATGGTACAGACCGGCCTGTGCGCCCCAGCAAATATGCAGCGTAGAGTGCACATGCGTGGTGGACCAGTCCATGATCTGGCAGAGCTCGGGCCAGTAGTCGACCTCTTCGAACGGCATCTGCTCCACCGGCGCGCCTGTGATGATCAAGCCGTCGTAGTGGATGTCGCGGATGTCGTCGAACGTGCGGTAGAACGTCTCCAAGTGGCCGGCGCTTACGTGCGTGGCTTCGTGCGTTTTGGTGCGCAGCAGGTCCACCTCCACCTGCAGCGGCGTGTTGGAGAGCTTGCGCATGATTTGCGTCTCGGTGGCGATTTTGGTGGGCATGAGGTTGAGGATGAGCACGCGCAGCGGACGGATGTCCTGGTGCAGCGCGCGATACTCGGTCATGACAAAGATGTTCTCGCTCTCGAGCTGCGCGGCTGCAGGGAGGGCGTCGGGGATGCGAATGGGCATGGATGCTCCTTACGAGTCAGTTGCAGCTATGGTACAACGACCGGCCCCATCCGCGCGAGCACATCGCCCAGCGATGCCGTCAGCGGCCCAAATCACTCCAAAAGTAGAGATTAAGGCATGTCCCAAAAATCTACGGCACTTTAGCCTAGCAAAGTGGCAGCAGGACGCTACAATGGTTCGACGCGAGAAACTCGGCCGGAAGGATACATATATGTACCAGACGCGTAAGATCGGTGTGGTCGGCCAGGGCCACGTAGGAGCACATGTCGCCAACAGCCTGCTCATGCAGGGCATTGCCGACGAGCTGTACCTGTGCGATATCAACGAGGCCAAGGTGACGTCCGAGGTCCAAGACCTGCGCGACTCCCTTTCGTTTGTCCCGTACAACACCAAGATCGTCAACTGCTACGACCACTACGAGGAGCTGGCCTGCTGCGACGTCATCGTCAACGCCGCCGGCAAGGTCGCGCTGGCCGCCGGCAACCGCGACGGCGAACTGTTCTTTACCACCGACGCCGCCCGTACCTTTGCCAAGCGCATCGTTAACGCCGGCTTTGACGGCATCTTCGTGAGCATCTCCAACCCCTGCGACGTCGTGTGCACCGAGCTGTGGCACCTGACCGGCTACGATCCCAAAAAGATCATAGGCTCGGGCTGCGGCCTGGACTCCGCCCGCCTGCGCACCGAGATCTCCAAGAAGGTCGGTGTGAGCCCCAAGTCTATCGACGCCTACATGATCGGCGAGCACGGCTTTAGCCAGCTGGCCGCCTTTAAGGCCGCAACCATCGCCGGCAAGAGCCTCAACGAGCTTCAGGCCGAGAACCCCGACAAGTATGCCTTCGACCACATGGAGATCGAGGAGCTCGCGCGCAAGGGCGGCTACGTAACCTACCAGGGCAAGCAGTGCACCGAGTACGCCGTCGCCAACTCCGCCGCACGCGTCTGCGCCGCCGTGCTGCACAACGAGCACGCCGTGCTTTCGGCCTCCACGCTTATGACCGGCCAGTATGGCGAGGAGGGCATCTTCACCTCCCTGCCGTGCGTGATCGGCGCCGAGGGCGTCGAGGAGGTCTACACGCTGGACCTGTCCGAGTACGAGCTCGAGGGCTTCCACAAGAGCTGCCAGCACATCCGCGACAATATCGCCCAACTCGACTGGTGGGACGCCGAGGCCTACGACGCAAAGTAGGCCGCTGGCTGCCGCAACCTTGCGAATCTAAGCGCGATACTAAGCGGGCCGCGCCGGAAATCCCCGGCGCGGCCCGCTTTTTTGACTCACGCAGTGCCCTTGCGAATCGAAGGTGAATACTTTTCCGCGATGTGAACGAGCAAAATCGGACCCCCGAAGCATCGACACTTTTCAGACGTCGTTTCCTGCGATTTCGTCGAGTTTTTCCTGCGGTTTTGGCGCCAAAAAATGTCGATGCTTCGGGGGTCCAAAATAGGTCGTTCACTTCGCAGAAAAGTATTAGACTTCGTTTTCGCGCAGACACGAATCCGGCCGCCACAACGCAAAAAGGGGCCCGCGCGCAGCGCAGACCCCGTCAAAAAAGATAATTCCCGGTACCTAGTACTGCTCGATGCCCATGTAGCGACGAATCTCGGGGCTGTGGTCGAACGCCTTACCGCGGGCTGCGCGCAGCTCGCAGCTCATCGCGTAGAAGAAGATTGGCTCCAGGTACGAACGCACGCTGGCAGGCACGTCGCCCACGCCGTACTCGAGTGCGTCGAGCACCATGATCGTGTCGGTGTGCGTGTTGAGGAACGCCAGCGCGCGCTCCTCCATGGGGCGACACTCGCCCGATCCGAGCTGCACAAAGTAGAACACGCCGGGCTCGGTGGCCTCGAAGGGACCGTGGAAGTACTCGCCGGAATGGATGTAGCAGCAGTGCTGCCACTGCATCTCCATGAGCGAACAGATGGCCATAGCGTAGGTCTGGCTAAAGTTGGGGCCGGATCCCAGGATATAGAAGAACTTGTGCTGCTGGCAGAGCTCGGCAAAGTGATCGCCCAGCTCGGCGTTGACCTTCTCGCGGGCGGCGGGCAGCAGCGCGTCCATCTGCTTAAGGCCGGCGTAGATGTCGGCGAGCGCCTCGTAGCCCTCCTGCTGGTCGAGCAGCTCGGCAGCCATTAGCACGCCAATGCCCTGCGGGACCTCGGCCTGCGACTCGCCCTTGCCCCACGGATAGACCCAGGTGGTCCACTTGCCGTTGTCGATCTTGGAGCCCGCGTAGTCGGTCATAGTCACGACCTCGGCGCCGGCGGCGAGCGCCATCTCGCAGGCATCGACAACCTCCTGCGTATTGCCGCTGTGGCTGCAGGCGACGACGAGCGACTTCGGCCCCAGGCTCTTGGGCGCCATCAGGCAAAACTCGCGTGCCGTGTAGACCGTCGAGGCAAACGTGGTGGCCTCGCGCTTGAGCAGCTCGTTGGCCGGCATCAGGTCGATCATCGAACCGCCGCAGGCGATCCAAAAGACGTTCTCGATCTTACCCTTGCGCTCGATAATTTCCTGAATCAGATCGTGTGCGTTCATGGTGATGCCCCTCCTTTTGTGGCGGTTTTGAACGACGATGGCTCGTACCTGCGGTCGTTCTATATTGTTCTATTTATAGCACGCACAACGACGCTCGTGAAGCCATTTCGCCAAACTTGTTCTATGTTGTTCTATCTGTGGACGTTAGATGTCGAACACGTAGCGCGAGCCCACGATCTTTTGGCGTCCGAGCAGCAAGGGCCGCTCGTCCGCATCGGTAAAGTACGCCTCCATATAGAAGAGCGGTTCGCCGACCGGCACCTCCAGCAGCGGGGCCGCCTGGGCATCGGCAAGCGCAATCTCCACGGTACAGGGGTCGGACTTGAGCGGCGCGCGGCCCGAATGCTCGGCGACGAGCGCAAAGATCGAGTTATCGGCGAGGTCCTCGTCGGCAAGCGTCTGCAGGTAGGGATGGTCGGCCAGCACAAAGGCGTTGTTCTCGAGCATGACGGGGATGCCGTCGGCCGTGCGCACGCGCTCGACCACGATGAGCTCGCAGCCGGGCTCCACGCCAAAGAACGCCGCATCCTCGCGCGTCGCCGCGACCACCGTACGCGACACCAGGCGCGCTCCGGCCACCATGTCGTTGGCGGCACAACCCTCAGTAAAGCTCTGGACGTCGCCTTTCTGGACAATCTTGCGCTTGAGCTTGGGAGCGCACACAAAGGTGCCCCTCCCCTGCTGTCGGTTGAGATATCCCGCGCGCGACAGCTCCTCGATGGCGCGGCGCACGGTGATGCGTCCCACGCCGTAAGACTTCGCGAGCTCCATCTCGGAAGGAATGCGCGAGCCGGCCGCATACACGCCGCGTGCGATCTCGCCCTTCAGGTCGTCCATGACCTGCTGGTACAGCGGTACGGCGGATACGCCAGCGCGGTCGGTTTTATCGTCGGTTGCCATCGTTACGCTCCATCCCGCGCATGCTCGGACTCAAACTCTTCAATCGCCGCCATAAACTGCTCGCCAAAGGCATCGGCCTTTTTCTCGCCGATGCCGTTGACCTGGATAAGCTCGTCGCGCGTTTGCGGGCGCAGGCGGCACAGGCCGCGCAGGGCCTTGTCGGAAAAGACCATGTACGGCGCCATCTCCAGCTCGGCCGCGATCTCCTTGCGCAGGGCGCGCAGGCGCTCGAATAGCTCGGCATCGTCGCCCACACGCGGGCGCTGATCCAGCTCGGCCTCCTCGCGCAGCAGATCCACCGCACGGCGGGCGCGGGCCGAGGCCTTGCGCTTGGACGCGCGACGCTTAACGGTAAAGGCGAACGCCTCATCCTCGACCTCGACGGCACGCGGGCCCAGCCCAACGACCGGGTACTGCCCCTGCGAGGTTGCCAAATAACCGCGGCCGCACAGCTGACCGATGATGTCCTTGATGCGCCCGACCGATTCGCTCGACAGCTCACCGTAGCCGCGGTCCTCGTCCAGATGCATCTGGCGAATGCGCTCGGTATTGCCGCCGTGGAGCACATCAGCGATCAGCGACTTGCCAAAGCGCATGGGTCGCGTGGCCACATAGCGCACGGCAGCACGGGCCATATCGGTGACGTCCTCGACCTCGAACTGCGTGAGGCAATTGCTGCAGTTGCCGCAGCCCTCGGCGTCGTCCGTGGCGGTGGCGCCCGCACCAGCCGCAGCAGCATGCTCGGCCGCGGCCTCGTCGCCAAAGTAGCGCAGCATATATTCGCGCAGGCAGCCGGTGGTATTGCAGTAGCCCTCCATCTGGCTGAGCAGACGATATCGATTTTGGAGCGCCCACGCGCGTTGCTCGTCGTCGAGCGCCTCGTCGGCCGCATCGCCGCGGTCGATTAAAAAGCGGCGCATGCGAAAATCGTTGCCGTTCCACAGTAAGTGGCAGCTGGCCGGATCGCCATCGCGGCCGGCGCGGCCCGCCTCCTGGTAGTAGGCCTCGATGCTCTCGGGCACATTGTTGTGGATCACGTAGCGCACGTTGGGCTTGTCGATGCCCATGCCAAAGGCGTTGGTGGCAACCATCACCTGAAGATCGTCGTCAATAAAGGCACGCTGGCTTTGGCGGCGGGCGTCATTGCCCATGCCGGCATGGTAGCGGCCAACGCGAATGCCGCTGGGGCCCAGCGCCTCGGCAAGCTCGCCTGCCAGCGCATCGACCGTCTTGCGGGTCGAGCAATACACGATGCCGCTCTCGCCCGAATGCGCAATCACATAGTCGCGCACCCACGCTGCCTTGGCCTTGTCGCCCATCTCCTCGCAGCCAAAGTAGAGGTTCTTGCGATCGAAGCCCGTCACCACCGTCGCGGGATTTTGCAGGCCGAGCATCTGCTGAATGTCCGCGCGCACACGCTCAGTCGCCGTAGCGGTAAAGGCCGCCACGATGGGGCGCTGCGGCAGGGAATCGATGAACTCACGAATCTGCAGGTAGGCGGGACGGAAATCCTGGCCCCATTGGCTCACGCAGTGGGCCTCGTCAATGGCCACGAGCGGCACGCCAATGCCGCCGTCCGCCGCGGCCTCCTGCGCAAAGGCCAAAAAGCGTGGCTCGAGCAAGCGCTCGGGCGCCACGTACATAAGCTGGTAGCGGCCCTCGCGCGCCCGCTTGAGCACGGTGTTTTGCTGGGCCGGAGTAAGGCTGGAGTTGAGATAACTGGGGCGCGCACCCGCCGCGAGCAGCGCGCGGGTCTGGTCCTCCATAAGCGACAGCAACGGACTCACCACAAAGGTGATGCCGGGAAGCATGAGCGCGGGCACCTGGTAGCAAATGGACTTGCCGGCGCCCGTGGGCATAACGCCCAGCGCGTCGCAGCCGGCAAGGATCGCATCGACCATACGGTCCTGCCCCGGGCGAAACGAGGTGTAGCCAAAATAGGCGCCGAGCGTGTCGAGCGCCATCTGCTGCATGCTATCGATCATGGTTTCCTAACGTCCAAGTCATCTGCCGCCGATTATACGCCGCTATGCGGACCAGCGTCGTACGGCTGCCGGCCACGCTCATTCTGCGGGTAGTCATTGGGGACGTTCTTGAATGACTAGTCGTTTAAGAACGTCCCCAATGACTATCTTGATAAGCGCGGAAACATCGCCAGTTGAGCATAAGTCAGCGAAAACGCCCCTAAGCGAGCAAGGTGACGTGAAAGAGGAGGGAAGCGTACTTTGGGTACGCGACCGACGATTGAACGTCAGATTGCCGCTTAGGGGCGTTTGCAGCGTCGAGCCGTTACGCGGTTTGGTAAAACCGCGTAACTTACATGACCATAACGTAGCGCGATCCCACGTAGTACTGCTTACCCATCAAAACCGGCTCGTCATCGGGACCGGTAAAGCCGGCACGCAGGTTGAGCAGCGGATCGTGCGGAGCAATGCCCAGCTCGGCCGCCTGCTCGGCGTTAGCTCGAACGGCCTCGACCGTACGGTAGCCAACCGAGACAATCGGCGTTCCGCCAACACGCTCGACCTCGGCAAAAATCGACTTGTTCTCAAGATCGGCCGTCAACAGCTCACGGTAGGCGTCAAACGGCACAAAGATGTTCTCCTCAAAGATGGGCTCGCCGTCGGCCGTACGCACGCGCTTGATATGCAGCAGCAGCGCATCCTTCTGCAGGCCAAAGAACTCCATCTCGTTTTGGCGCGCCGGAACGATCTGGCGATCGATCACGTGCGCACCGGCCTTCATGCCGTTGCCGGCACACAGCGCGGTAAACGTCTGCAGCGTCGAGGCGTGAAACTGGCGGTTGATGTGCGGCGTGGAGACAAAGGTGCCGCGGCCCTGCTGCTTAACCAGGTAACCATCGGAGCACAGCTCCTCGACAGCGCGGCGCACCGTAATACGGCTCACCTCGTACTGCTCGGCTAGTTCAAGCTCGGACGGAATACGCTCCTTGGGTGCATAAACACCTTTCTCGATCGCATCCTTGATTTCGTCATAAATCTGCTGGTAAAGCGGTGCATTTTTGGGCGCAGGCATATCTAATCACTCTTATCGAAATATCAAAATAACTAATACGTATATAACGTCTTTTTATATGTTACCTCAGTTGGATAAAACGATACACCACATACAGCAAAACCTTACTTGCCGTCGTCCTGTTGCAGACTGTCCTGCTCGCTGAGGCGCGCCTGCCTGCTGGCCATGCGTGCGGGCTTGTCGGGATCGGGAACGGCCGTGGGCATGGGCTCGTCGACATGACCGCCCCACCAGCCGCCCACAAAGTTGAGCGTGTGGAACACGTTGATCACGGCGCCGGAATCAACGTCACACACCAGTTTGATAATGTCTTGGCTCTCGTAGGTCGAGACAACGGTGTGCAGCAAGTACATCTTTTCACGGCTGTATCCGCCGACGACCTCGGCGCAGCTAATGCCATGCTGAAAATGGTTTACGTAGGCAGTCATGACCTCGTCTGCCTTACGCGTCGTGATCTGCAGCGTCACGCGATCGTAGCGACGATAGAAACTGTCGATGGTCTTGGTCGAAATAAACTGGAACACGATGGAATATGCCGCCTTGTCCCAGCCAAACATAAAGCCAAAGATCGCCAGGATAAAGCAGTTGAAACCAAAAATGACGCCCCAGATGGTCTTGCCTGTGTGGTTGGAAACCCACAGCGCGATAAAGTCGGTGCCGCCGGTAGATGCGCCGGACTTAAGCGCGATGGCAGCGCCCAGACCCGAGACCACTCCGCCAAAAATGATGAGCATGATCTTGTCGCCCAAAAACGGGGCGAAATGAAAGATGTTGAGGAACAGCGACGAGAGCATGACCTGCATCATCGAGAAGATGACGAAGCGCTTGCTAATGCCGCTCCAGCACAGGAGCGCCACGGGGATGTTGAGCGCGAGCATGCCGAGCGAGATGTCGATGTGAACGCCGCCCAGCGAGGTAACACGATCGAGCAGGACCGCGACGCCGGTGAGGCCGCTCGGAAGCAGGTCGGCGGGTTGAATGAACGCCTGGATCAGGAATGTCTGGAGAACGGCGGAAATTGTGACCGCCACGGCGGTGATGGCGCGGCGGACGATGGTGAGGCGGCCGAGCACGAGCACGCGGTCCGCGAGCTGGTCGATGGCGTTCGCCACGTAGGCTCCCTTCGAAGGCAGATGTAGTTGTGGGGCATGTCGGCGATTGTAACATGGAGCGACAGAGGGCGCCTCAATTCACCCTCTCTCGACAACCAAAACGGGACCAGCAACTCCTACGACCAAAGGGCAAAAATCTAAGTGAGTAGACTTTTTGCGATCTGCCGAGCACACCCAAAAATAGCCACCTCTGCGACCTGCGGTTTTGCTAAGGCAGATACGCTTTGTGCTCGGCCTGCGCCAAAAAGCCTACTCACTTAGCCCGAATCGAAGTCAAGCGGATCAAAATCGAAACCAAATTGAGCCAGTCCACCGCAAATGACGCGTGAACCAGTGCTTCTTGCGGTGAATTGACGTTACAGAGCGGCCAAAATGTCGGCCAGATTGTCGATGACAACGTCGGCGGCAGACTGGTCCAGGTTGACGCCCTCGTGCGGACGCAGCGCCAGGACTCGGGCGCCGGAGCGCTTGCCGGCCTCGATACCCAACGGCGAGTCCTCGATAACCAGGCACTCGGCAGGCTCCACCCCCAGTGCCTCCATGGCACGCAGGTAGATCTCGGGGTCGGGCTTAAACGCGCTGCACTCGTGGCCGCTGATGGTGTAGTCCAGCACGCCGGCGATGCCGGCAATCTCCACCAGCTCGTCGAT
Source organism: uncultured Collinsella sp. (assembly GCA_959606035.1). Lineage (GTDB taxonomy): Bacteria > Actinomycetota > Coriobacteriia > Coriobacteriales > Coriobacteriaceae > Collinsella. The sequence goes on along the minus strand of CAUHHB010000008.1, from coordinate 53,790 downwards.
CAACTCGCGATAGGACGAGCTCGCGATGGCGCACTTCACGCCGCGCTCGCGCAGCTCACGCATCACCGGCTCCGTCTGCTCGTTGAGCAGCTCGGCATACGGAACGGGGTGGTCCGGGCTGTAGACTTGCTTGTACTCCACGCGCAGGCGCTCGCGCAGCTCAATATCGTCGGGCACCAGCGACTTCCAAATGGCAGGCTCGTTAGACCCCGAAAGATCGGGGATCTCGTCAAAGTGGAACCCCTTCTCTTCCATAAACGCCACGCGACGGCGGTTGTAGAACCACTCGGTATCGACCAGCACGCCGTCCATGTCAAACAGCACTGCCTTGATCATACGCATCTCCTCCCACCTGCCAAAAAGGGACAGGTTTATTTTGGTAGGTTTTATCTGGGGTTTTATGGAGCGACAGACGCACCCTCCCCAGAGCAAAAAAGGGGACGGGGCGCAAACCCCATCCCCTCTCAATCAACCCGTAAGGTCTACTTACTTGTGATTAGTAGGAAAGCTTCCACATGTAGCGACGCATGGTCAGCGGGTGCTGACGGGCCTCGGCGATCTGGTTGCCGTACTCGCGCATAACGGCGAGGTGCAGCAGCGGGTTGAAGTAGGTGACGACGCTCGCGGGCACGGCGTCAGCCAGGCCGTAGTCCTTGGAGTCGATCAGAGCGACCTTGGCGCCCATGCGCTCAAGGAAGGTGAGGGCGCGGGCGTCCATCGGACGGGTGGCGCCATCGGACATGAAGAAGACGTAGGGCTTACCCTCGGTGGAAACCTCGAACGGGCCGTGGAAGTACTCGCCGGTGTTGTAGGCGGCTGCGTCGATCCACTGCATCTCGGTGAACAGGAAGGCGGCGTGAGAATAAGCCATCTTCTCGGAGGCACCGGAAGCCATGAAGTAGATCATCTTGTCGTCCTTGAAGTCCTCGGCGAACTTCTTGGCGAGCTTCTTGCAGTGCTGAGCGGCGTTCTCGCAGAGATCGAAGACGTTGGTGAGGCCGGTGATCATGTCCTCGTAGTGGTCATAGCCCTCAGTCTGCTGAAGGATCTCGAGAGCAAGAGCGATGGCATAGCCGGGCTTCTCGCACTTGGCAGCGTAGTTGGCGTGGAAGCCGTGAACGATGACGTGGTCGGCATCGACGGTCAGAGCGGAGCCAGCCTTGTTGGTGAGGGAGACGACCGGGCAGTTGTGCTTCTTGGCGGTCTTGTTGGCCTCGACGGTCTCGGGCGTGGAGCCACCGAGGGAGCAGGTGATCACGAAGGTGTGCTCGTTGACCCAGGAAGGCGTGTCGTAGTTGAACTCGTTAGCGGTGAAGATCTGAACGTTCAGCTTGTCCGTGTTGTTGGCCAGGAAGTACTTGGCAGGGTAAAGGTCGGACATGGAGGCACCGCAGCCGACGAAGGCGACGCTGTGGATCTCGTGGTTGGACAGGACGTCAGCGACGATCTGCTTAGGGAGGTTAAGGTCGATCTCGTACATCTGACACATTCCTTTCGATTATTGCGGCGCCACTTTGCCGGACGCACGCAGGGTTACCGTGATTTGGACCGAGTCGCCGGCCCGTTGAGGATGTGACAAAGGAGCTGTCCCTTTGACACATTTAGGGATGGAAGCCTGCCTGGGGTATGGGATGCCAGGCAGGCCCCCGGGGGAAAGCGGTTAGACGCTTGGTCGCGACTAGGCCAGGATGCCGGCCGCGGAGAGGGCGATGCCGCCCACGATGGCGATCACGAGAAGCCAACCGGTGTTGACGTTCTTCTTGATGAGCCAGTACATAAGGCCGGTGAGGCCAAGGGAGATCATCTGAGGCATCATGCCGTCCAGGATGTCCTGGATAACGACGGTGCCCTCAGCGAACTGCAGCGGGGTGGTGGCGCCGATCAGCGTAGCGATCATGCCGCCCACGGACATAAGACCCACGATGCCGCAGACATACATGAGCTTCTCCATGAGGTCGCCGCCCTGGAGCTTGCTCAGGTACTCGTGGCCACCCTGGTAGCCGATCTTGGCAGCGAACCACGTGATCAGCACGGAGGGCACAATGGAGATGAGCATGGCCAGGATCGGACCCATGATGGAGCCCTGCTGAGCCAGCTGAACGCCCAGGCCAAAGGCGATAACGCGGATGGTGCCCTGGAAGAAAGAGTCACCGATGCCGGAAAGCGGGCCCATGAGGGAGGTCTTGACCGCGTTAATCGAATCGGGATCGAAGTTCTCGGGATCCTTGGCGTACTCCTCCTCCATGGAGGCGGCGAGGCCTAGGACAAAAGCGCTCGTCTGCGGGGTGCAGTTGTAGAACGCCATGTGACGGTGGTAAGCCTCTTTCTTAGCAGCGAGCTGCTTGGGGTCGGACTCGTCCGGATAGAGGCGATCGAGCGTGGGGACCATGCCGTAGAGGAAGCCCATGTTCATCTGACGCTCGTAGTTCCAAGAGGCCTGGATGGCCCAGGAGCGCCAGAAGAACTGGCTGACCTTCTTGTTCAGGGACACGTCCTTGGTTGCGGTTGCCATAGTGTGTTCCTCCTTAGTCTTCGTCGTCTTCGAGCGGATCGTAGTCGGAATCGACACCGGCGGCTGCATGGGAACCGTTGAACTTGAAGCCCATGAAGACGACAGCCAGGCACACACCGATCAGAGCGACCGCGATGACGGACAGGTTGAGGTAAGCGGCGAGCAGGAAACCGATGAACAGGAACGGAGTCATACCCTTCTTGATCATCATGGTGAGCAGCAGGGCCAAGCCGTAGGCGGTCATGATCTTGGTCGAAACGTTCAGACCAGTGGACAGCCACTCGGGAACCATGTTGACGATGGCCTGGACCAGGTCGGTACCGACAAAGACGGCCAGGAAGATCGGCAGGAAGTACATGACGGCGTACAGACCGGAGCCAGCGCAGATGTGCATACGGTAGGCGGTCTTGAACTTTCCGTTATCGATCGCGCTATCTGCCACATGGGTGAGGGCGGCGATGATGGAACGGAACACGATGCCGAGGAGCTGACCCAGGACGGCGACCGGGATGGCGATCGTCATGGCGGTCTCGGCGGAAGCATCGGTCAGGCACGCGAAGGCAGCGGCCACGATGCCGCCCAGGACCATATCGGGCGGAACGGCGGCACCGACCTGCACCAGGCCCATGGACACGAGTTCGACGGCGGCACCGACGGCAAGGCCGGTGGGCACATCGCCCAGCAGCAGACCGACGAGCGTAGCGCCAACGAGGGGCTGCTCGAAGTTAAGACGACCGAGCAGGCGGGAGTCCCACATGCAGAACACGCCGACGAGGCCGACGAGCACCGCACTGATGAACGTATTCATACCCTTCTCCTTTCAGTCAGGCAAATGCCTGGTTGATTACAGCTTGGCGTCGATGTCGACGCTCTGATACGTGGGGGTCTGCTGGACGTAGAGCTTGATGCCCATGTCGAGCAGCTGGTTGACGTCGGCCTTCTGGGTGGCGTCGAAGAAGACGGAGCTGTCCTTGCCGCCGACCTGATCGGCACCGTCGTGGTTGGCGGTGGCGCCCAGGTTGATGGCGTCGAGCTTGTAGCCCTGACAGAACTGCAGCATCTCGGCCGTGTTGCCAAAGACGAACATGACGCGCTCACCGAGGGTGTTAAGCTTGTCCATCTTGGCGAGGGCACGCTCGACGGTGAAGACGTTCAGGCGCACGCCCTGGGGCTTGGCCAGCTTAAGAGCGCCCTTCTTGATGTCATCGTTGGCGGCAGCGTTGTCGACGACGATGATGCGCTCGGCCTGAACCTTGGTGGTCCAGGTAAAGACGACCTGACCGTGCAGCAGACGGTAGTCAAGACGTGCGAGGACGATCTTGGCGGGACCGGAGCTGTGACGGGGCGCCTTAGCCTTCTTGGCGGGAGCCGCGGCAGCCTCGACCGGTGCGTTGGGGTTGGTCAGACCGGTGCGGGCCTCGTTGATGAGGGCCGCGAGCTCGGCACCCTTGACGGGGGCGGGGCTCATAGCGAGCGTCAGTGCCAGCGGAATGTTGAAACCGCTGATCACCGTGAATGCCGCACCGTTGCGGGAAAGCTCGACCATGCTGTTGTTGACCGAGCTGCCGAGCATATCGGTCAGCACATAGACGGTGTCGTCCGCGTTGAACGTGGCGATCATGGCGTCCACCTTGTTGGTGATGGGCTCCTTGTCGTCACGAGCAAGCGACACGACGTGGACGTTCGACACGTCGCCGAGAACCATCTCGAGCGTGTCTTTGGCGCCTGCGGCCAGGCCGCCATGAGATGCGAGAATGATCTGATTCATCTTGCCTCCTCCTTTTCGTTATGGTCATTATAACGTCTTATACGTTGCGGATATTGCTAATTAGTATAAAGACCGTTCGCGGGTGAAAATCGACCGTTGACGGGTTTAACGTACTTGAAACGTTGGGGCTGGGCAGGCCGGCACTGGCGGGATAACCCCAAGTCGGACCCTGTGCGCAATCCCCTATCGCACGAAGTACCAGGGGCTTTCCTGCACGGTGGGCTCCAGCGCGATGCCGGTGCGCTCGCGGAAGAGATCCATGTCCTGCGATTTCTCCGTCCACCACGCGTTGGGCTTAAAGGTCATGCTCTCAGCGACATGACCGACAAATACACTGTTGCGCAGCTTGGAGAAGTCGGTGTTCATAATCAGGATGGACATGAGCACCAGCACAATACCCAGGACCTTGATCGCGCCGGCGGACTCGGCATAGACACCAATGCCCACCAGTACGGTGACGACCGTCTCGAAAGACATTACGACGGGAACTTTCGATGTCTCGAGCCCCATGGACAGACCCTGCATATATAAGATGTAAGCCACGGCTGTGGGGATGAGTCCAAAGCCAAGGAACAGCAGCAGCAGCTGTGGCGACATTGCCGCGGCGACATCCGGCCACGGAGCCGCGATAGCCGCCATAACCGCACCGCCAAAAACAAGGCCCCAAAACGTGACAGCCAGCGGGTGGACCGTCTTGGTTGCTATCCGGCTAAACACCGCGAGCGACGCCCCACAAAAGCCTGCAATCACGCCCGACGTGACGCCCCAAACCGAAAAATGGAAACCGGAAAGGTCGCCATTAGTTACTGCAAGTACACAGCCCCCTATGTTAAAAGCGATGGCAACGAGCTTGTTGGGGGTCACGTCCTCGCGATAAAGCACGCGGCCGAGCACGACGCCAAACACCGGCGAGGTATAGAGCAGCACCGAGGCCGTGGACATGCCCACCTCGCCCATACACTCGTAATAGCAAGTGTTGGCGGCGGCCAAACCGACGATACCGACAAGCGCGCAGGAAACAAGCTCTTTAGGGCTTGCCTTGAACAGGGCCAGCGGACCCTGAGCCACGGTAGACCCCTCACCCGAACGGCAGCCCATAAACATCAGGACCGGCGCCAAGATAAGCGCTCCGACCAACAAGCGAAAGGCAGCCATACTCTGGGACGTAACGCCCATGGCCGAGATGCCGTTTACAAAGATTCCGATGCTGCCCCACATAAGCGCGGCGATCAGCACCAGCACATAGCCCAGATTGCTTTTCTTCAACGCAGCCTCCTCGGTATTGTTTCCAATATGTTTCACACTACGTTATAGTCGTTATATACATTTTTCAAGGCACAAATCGGCAGACGGGAAAATCTGCTTTTCCGCTACAACCCATTAGTGCAAAGAGGCCAGGTTCATATGCACCAACTTGGTGCATATGAACCTGGCCCCAATGCACCAACCCCTTAACAAACACGACGACGCCGACGTTTTGGCAACGTCAGCGAGCGCCCGTCATTTGAGCCAAGGTGCCGTGAAATGAAAAGGCGCTGACCTTCTGGTCGCGCCTTTGAAATTGAACGGCAGATTGGCCAAATGCCGGGCGCGCAGCGTCGAGCCGTTACGCCGTTCGGTAGAACGGCGTAACTAGTAGTCCAGCTTCCACATGTAGCGGCGCGTCATGTAGTCCTTGTGGGTAACAGCAGAGAGAGCGCGCATGTACACGTTGTTGAGAATCGGGGCAAAGATCAGGTGGTTGAAGTACTCGCTCACGCTGTCCTTGATGTCGTTGAGGCCGAGCTCCTTGGCGTCGAGCTGATAGACGCGCTCGCCACCGTACTGGTTGACGAAGCGGATGCCGCGCTCGTCATTGCAGCGGCTGCGGCCGACGCTGATGAGCTGGAACAGCGAGGTGCGCTTGTCCAGAATCTCGAAGGGGCCGTGGAAGAAGTCGCAGGTGTTGATGGTGCAGGAGTCGATCTGCAGCATCTCCTGCACGTTGCAGATGCTAAAGACGTAGGCGGCACCAAAGAGCGGCCCCTGGGCCATGACGTTGATGCAGGGCTTGTCGGCGTTCTGCTCGGCCCACTTAGCAGCGAGCGGACGGGTGTACTCGACGGCCTTGCGATAGATGGGGTCGACCAAGTCGAACGCGGCCATAGCGGTCTCGTACTCGGCATAGCCCTCGGTCTGCTGCGTGAGCTCCATGGCGATCATGGTCACGACGGCGGAGTTGGTGCGGCCCATGCAAGACTCGTCAACGGCCAAGCTGTCGTACTGGATCTTGTAGTCGCAGACCTCGGTGAGGCCGGACTCGTCAACATAGATGGCGATGGTGCTGGCGCCGTGGTCCTTGGCGACCTGGGCGGCGACGATGGTCTCCTTGGTGCCGCGCATGGACACGACGACGGCCAGGGTGTTCTCGTTGACGTAGGCCGGGGTGGCGTGCACAAACTCGTTGCTGGTGTAGCTGGAGCTCACGACCTGCGTGGCCTCGTGCTCCATAAAGTACTGGGCAGGATAGTTACCACCGTTAGATCCGCCGGCGCCGATCCACACAACGCGCTTGATGCCGCCCTTGTCTGCCTTGTCAGCCAAAACCTGGGAGACGACATCCTTAACCTGTTCCTGAGTAGTCATCGTGCATCAGCCTTTCTTCTCGTTTGATGCTCTTGATGGCATACAAGTTACATACATGTTTTGGTTATGTCGACTAGTTGTATGCTATATTTGTCTTAGATATTTTGCTGGTAAAGTTTTCGGCAATCCATTATCAGCGGTTTTGTTGTCATGTTGGATACATGCTTGGTTCAGTAAGCATACAGGTTAGATACAGGTTGTTCGCATGAGCACTTCGTCGAAAAAGAACTTGGCCCAATACGAGCGTCTGGCGGGTACGCTGCGTGACCGCATCGCCGCCGGCATCTACGCGTGCGGAGACAAGCTGCCGTCCGAGATGGAGCTCATGGGCGAATCGGGCCTGTCGCGCAGCACTGTGCGTCACGCGCTTAAGGTGCTTGTTGACGAGGGCCTGGTTCGCACCGAGCGCGGACGCGGCGCCTTTGTGGCTGACACGCCGGCGCTCCACGAGAACAACCTGGTGTTTTCGAGCTATACCAAGCAGGTCGAAGGCCAGGGTATGAAGCCCACCACGCGCACGGTGGACTCGGGCTTTGCCAAAGCAATGGGCAGCGTGGCCAAGTTCTTTGACGCTAGCGTGGGCAGCAAGCTTGTCAAACTTGTCCGCCTGCGTTACCTGGACGATGCGCCACTGTGCCTGGAGACCACCTATTTGCCGCCAAGCTTTGGGTCGCTCATCGATCGCGATATCAACGGTTCGCTCTACGCCACGCTGCGCCAGGAGTTCCATCGTGCGCCGGCGCAGGGGCATAAGACCTTTGAGGTGTGCTATGCCTCGCAAAACGAGGCGTTTTTGCTCAACGTCGAGCGCGGGCAGGCGCTGATCCTGATCACCGACTACGTCTGCGACACCGACGGTCGCCCGCTCCATGTCTCCAAGCGCATCCAACGTACCGACCGCGCCAAATACACCGAGCCCATCGGCTAGCGCACCAAACGAGGCAAAATGTACCTAATAAACGTTTTACCTGCGGTTTTTATTAAATCTCAAGCCGGCATGGCGCAAATGCCAACATCGCCTGGCAACACGCGCCGCCCAAGCTCAACTGTTCCTGCCCAGAATATCCAGCACCGTAAACCTAAGTGAGTAGACTTTTCGCGACCTGCCAAGCACACCCAAAACAGCCACCTCCGTGACCTGCGGTTTTACTAAAGCAGATACGCTTTGTGCTCGCCTTGCGCCAAAAAGTCTACTCACTTAGCTCGCAAGGTGTCTCGACGGGACGATTCGAGTCAAAAAAGCGTACGAACGCGGCGCTTCTTGCGGCAATTTGATACCGCAAGACAGCCAAAAACCTGTCCCTAAATGGCAGGTTTGGGGAGGTCGGGGAACCAGGTTGGTTTGGGTTGGTTGGGAACGCGCTCGGCTAGGACCAGCTCCATCCAGCACATGTCGTACCAGCGGCCGAACTTTTGGGCGCAGCGGTCGAAGGCACCCACCAGGCGATACCCCATATGGGCATGGAAGTCCTGGCTGTTGTGCGTCAGGTACTCGCCGTCTTTGTCGTGCGGTACGGCGATGAGCGCACACATGTTGGTGATACCCATCGCGACCAGGCATTGCTTGAGCGCATCGTGCAGTTTGCGGCCCAGCCCACCATGGCGCACATCGCGCGCCAGGTAGATCGACGTCTCGACCGACCAGTCGTATGCCTCGCGGCTGTTGAGCGGGCTCACGTAGGCATAACCCACCGGACGCCCGTCCAACTCCATCACCAAATACGGATAGCGCTTGAGTGTACGCGCAATGCGCCCGGCAAATTCCTCGACGCTCGGCACCTCGTATTCGCAGGTAATCGCCGTCTTGAGCACATACGGCTCATAAATGGCAAGCAATGCCGGCGCATCATCGGGCGTCGCCAGGCGAATCGTCGGCTCGGACATCTTGGCCATACAGCCCCTCTCAAAAGCAAAGGCCGCCTTGCGCCAAACCCAGGCGCAAGGCGGCCCCTCGTCATTACATCAAGCTACAGGACAGCCGCCAGCGCGTCGATGTCCTCCTGCGTCGTGGCCCAGCTGGTGCAAAAGCGCACCACCGTGCGGGTCTCGTCGTACTTTTCCCAGTACTCAATCATGGCATGCTCGCGAATGCGCGCCATGTCCTCGTTGGGCAGAATCACAAACTGCTGGTTGGTCGGCGTCTCCAAGAAGAACTGGTAACCGCGCTCGTGCAGCACGCGGCGCAGCGCCTGAGCGGTCTCAATCGCCTGGCGACCAATCTCAAAATACAGGCCATCGGTAAAAAGAGCCTCGAACTGCACGCCCGTCAGGCGGCCCTTGGCAAGCAGCGCGCCATGCTGTTTAATACGCGGAATGGGATGCGCCGGAGCGTGCATGCCGCAGAACACCACGGCCTCGCCGCAGAGCGCACCGCACTTGGTGCCGCCGATGTAGAACACGTCGCACAGCTGTGCCAGCTCGGGCAGGGTAATATCGCACTCATCGGACGCCAGCGCATAGGCCAGGCGGGCGCCATCCACAAACAGCGGAATCTCGCGCTTCTGGCACACTGCGTGAATCGCCGCGAGCTCGGCCTTGGAGTACAGCGTGCCGTACTCGGTCGATAGGCTCACGTACACGGCACCCGGGAACACCGTGTGCTCGTAGCTCTCGTTTTCGTAGAACACCTGGATATAGTTCTCGAGGTCCTCGGCGTGCATCTTGCCCTCGTAGCCGGGGATGGTGAGCACCTTGTGGCCGCCAAACTCGATGGCGCCTGCCTCGTGGCAGGCGACGTGGCCAGTCTCGGCAGCAACGACGCCCTCGTAGGGCGCAAGCAGCATGTCAATCACCGTCGCGTTGGCCTGTGTGCCGCCCACCAGGAAAAATACGTCGGCATCGGGAGCCTGACAGGCCTCACGGATGAGCCGCTTGGCACGCTCGGTGTGTGCATCGGTGCCGTAGCCGGGCTGCGGCTCCATATTAGTGTCGACGAGCGCCTGCAGCACTGCCGGATGTGCGCCGTGGGAATAGTCGTTGTTAAACGCGAGCATGGTAATCCTCTCTAGCCGGGCACGAGCCCGATGATTCAGGTGCCGCTATTGTACGCCGCTCGGATAGGCAATGCGCGCGGCAAGGCACTCAAGCGCCAGCACCAGGGCAAAGCCGCAGCTCACGTCACTCAAAAAGTGCGCACCGATCACGATACGACCAAAGGCGACGAACGCCGCAACCACAGCGGCGACCCAAAAGACCGCGCGGCGGCGCGACGGCTTTTCCTTAAAGGCCGCCACGGGAAGCCCGGCGAGCATAAGGCCAATCGCCGCGTGCGCCGTGTGTCCACTCGCAAACGACTTAAAGCCATCCTTGACTACACCGGCGGCAATATAGGTCCACTTGTCGGGATTGCCGATCACCCACCACGGCTGAAAATTGAGCCCCGGCGTGACCTCGATCACACGCATGCGTGGGCGCGACCACAGCGGCTTAACAATGACGTTGAGGATGATGGCTTGAGCGGCCCACACGGCCAGCACCATCAGCGCCCAGCGTGTGAGCTCGTCGGGGTCGGTCGCGCGCGTGAGGCGATAGACGATAAGGTTGGCGACGATGACCAGCACAAACGTCAGCACCAACTGAGCCGCGATGAGTTTGCCGCCAACCCTCAGGGACGAAACGATCTCGTAGCCGGTCAGGCCCACGTTGACCAGAACGCCCAGCGCGGCAAGCCACTTGCTCGTCTTGGAATCGGGGCGTGCCGAACGCACGAGCATAACGCCCGCGACGCTCGCCGTCAGCTCAAACGGCAGCTCGCCAGCGGCCTCGATAAAGCGACCGTACATGCTGCCGATATTGAACAGCGCGCTCGAGATCTGATAATCGAAGAAACTGCCCACGCCCAGACAAAGGCACAGGACAACCGCGATCATGGCGACATCTTTCTTATAGATGTATCCGAACATGCTTTCCTTTCGATGGGGTCAGATTGCCCAAATGGGGCGTTTGCAGCGTCGACCCAATTAGTCGTCGTCGCTCGCACCCAGCTGCTGCAGTAGCATGAGCGCGGCCGCCACCGGGCCGGTGCCGTCGTTGGCGTCGAGACCTCGGCCCAGGCCGCTGCCCGCACCGGCGCCCGCCTTGTAGGGCACCGACAGCTTGCGGCTCTTGGGGAAGTTCACCGCGCCATAGCGATTCTTGAACTCAAAGGCTACCTTCTTGGGAACGTCAACCCCCAGGAAGGTAATGCGCCCACCGCTGAGCGTGACGCTCTCGAGCCCCAGGCGCTCGCCGCGAATGCGGATGCGCGCGCGGTTGAACAGGTTGAGTCCCGCCAGCGGCAGCTCACCATGCGCGGCCTCGGTCTCCTCCTGCACCTCGTCGACACTCTCCAGGTCCTCAGCCGCCGCGAGCTTGCGGTACACGAGCACGCGCTGGTCCACCGCCGGCATGTACGCCTCGGACAAGAAGTAGTCGGCCGGCAGGTTGATGCCCACGCTCGCCGCCTCCACGCCGGCATCGTCATCGCCGCGCGCCTCGGCCACGGCCTGGCCCAACATCTGCGTAAACAGGTCAAAGCCCACGCTCGACAGGTTGCCGTGCTGCTCGGCACCCATCAGCGAACCGGCGCCGCGGATCTCCAGGTCGCGCATGGCGATGCGCATGCCGCTGCCCAGGTCCTGGAACTCGGAAAGTGCGGTCAGACGCGCCGTGGCCTCCTCGGTGAGCGGCAGCTCACCCGGGAACATAAAGTACGCGTATGCCTGCGTGGCCGAGCGGCCAACACGGCCCTTGAGCTGGTAGAGCTGTGCCAGACCCAGGCGCTGCGAGTCCTCGATGATGAGCGTGTTGGCGGTCGCGTTGTCGATGCCGCTCTCCACGATGGTCGTGGCGATGAGCACATCGATCTTTTTGGTCGCGAACTCGATCATCACGTCCTCGACCTCGCGCGGGCTCATCTTGCCGTGCGCCACGCCCACGCGCGCCTCGGGCGCGGCCTCGTGCACGCGTGCCACAGCGTCATCGATGGTCTTGACGCGGTTGGACACGTAGTACACCTGTCCGCCGCGACCCACCTCCAGGCGAATCGCCGCGCTCACCACGTCGGGGTCGTACTCCCCCACGTGCACGATCACGGGGCGGCGCCCAGTCGGCGGCGTGGTAATCAGGCTCATATCGCGCACGCCGCTCGTGGCCATCTGCATGGTACGCGGGATGGGCGTGGCCGAAAGCGTGAGCACGTCGATCTGCTCGCGCAGGTTCTTGAGCTGCTCCTTGTGCTGCACGCCAAAGCGCTGCTCCTCGTCGATGATCACCAGGCCCAGGTTCTTGGGGTTCACATCGGCCGAAAGCAGGCGATGCGTGCCGATGAGCACATCAATCGTGCCCTCGGCAAACGCCTTGAGTGCGCGCTTTTGCTGCGCCGGCGTGCGAAAGCGGCTGAGCACCTCGACCTCAAGGCCAAACGGGGCAAAGCGTTCAAAGAACGTCTCGTAGTGCTGCTGGGCCAGAATGGTCGTGGGGCAGAGCACCATGACCTGGCGACCGGAGTCCACGCACTTAAACGCTGCGCGCAGGGCGACCTCGGTCTTGCCAAAGCCCACGTCGCCGCACAGCAGGCGGTCCATGGGCTTGGGTGCCTCCATGTCCGCCTTAATGTCGGCAATAGCCTCCAGCTGGTCGCGCGTCTCGTCGTAGGGGAAGCTCTCCTCCATCTCAATCTGCTCGGGCGTATCGGGCGGACAGGCGATACCGGTAATCGAAGAGCGGCGCGTATACAGGTCGACCAGGTCAAACGCCAGCTTTTTGGCATTCTTGCGCGCCTTGTTGGTGGCACGCGTCCAGTCGGCGGTGTTGAGCCTGGTCAAGCGCGGTTTATCGCCGTCGGGGCCAACATAGCGCGTGATGCGGTCGACCTGCTCGAGCGGCACATAGAGTTTGTCGCCGTCGGCGTATTCCAGCAAGAAGTAGTCGCGCTCCTTGCCGCCCACTTCCTGGCGCGCGATCTCGCTAAAGAGCGCGATGCCATGCGTTGCGTGCACCACGTAGTCGCCCGGCTTAAAGGGGAAGGTGATCTGCGTAATGTCGACCTTGCGGCGGCTGCGCGCGCGGTTGGCGTCCATGCGGGCGTTGAGGTCGGTGATCGAGAACACGGCCAGATTGGCATCGGGCACCACCACGCCCTGCGGTAGAGCGGCATCCACAAAGGTCACGCGTCCGCGCGAGATGGTGGGCACGGCGGCACCAGCGGCAGCCTGGGCCGCGCCCGCCTCGAGCGAGCGGGCGTTGAGCGCGTCGGCATGGCGCTCGCGAATCGAAGCATGGGCCGCCTGACGAGCAGCACGGTCGTCAGAATCCGCCGCCGCCACGCGCACGCGGTCGCCGATAACGCCGGCGTTTTCGGGGGCGGCCGTCAGCGACTCCTCAAAGGTGATGCCCTCGTCGCCAAAGGTGAGCTCCATCGACTCGCGCGCACCGCGGTCGGGAATGGCAAACACGCAGGCATAGCGCTTGCCCACGACCTCCTGGATGCGCGTCATAAAGCGATTGTCCGAGCCCGCAATGGCCGGCTGCTCAATCTTGAGCTCGGCTGTAACCGCACCGCCGGCACGAATCAGGCTCACGTAGTTCAGGCGCTGCTGAGCACCAAAGTCGAGCTGTTGGGCACGCACGTACAGGCCGTCCAGACGGTCAATCCCCGCCTCGCCGGCACGGGCCTCGATATCCTCGTAGGCGCGCAGGCAGTCATCGAACAGCGAGCGCGGCTCGGACAGGACCACAAGTGCCTTGCCGCTCACGTGCGCCAACGGGCTCACGGTCTGGCCGTACATCACCGGCAAAAAGCGGTCGAGCTCGGGCGTGACGATGCGCGCGTCCACCATCTCGAGCAGCGCCGCCAGCTTGCTATCGCTCTGGCTGGCGCGATAGAGCGCCACATGCATGTTGTGGACGGCCTCGTCGGTGAGCGCCAGCTCGCGGCACGGGAAGATCTCGATGCTGTCCTCGTTGCCGATGGTTTGACCCGTAGAGCTCACCATGCGGCGGATGCGGTCGATCTCGTCGCCAAAGAACTCAATGCGCACGGGTGCTTTTTCCTGCGCGGGGAACACCTCGACGGTATCGCCGTGTACACGGAACAGGCCGGGCGCGTCGGCGGCACCTGCATTGGTGTAGCCCATGCCCACCAGGCGCTGCGGCACCTCGTCGAAGGGAATCTCCTCGCCCACCGCAAAGGTGGTGGACTCCCAATAGCGGCTCTCGACCGGCGGCACGCAACGCAGTAGCGCGCGGGCCGAGGCGACCATGATGCAGTTATCGCCGCGCACGATGCGCCCTAAAGCCTCGCAGCGTTGGGCCACCACGGCGTCGTCGGGCGCCTGCTCACGCCATGGATAGTCTTTGCGCTCGGGAAAGCGGCACACATGCGCCAGACCCACATAGGCGGCCAGGCTGCGCGCGGCGCGATCGGCCGCGTCCTCGCCGCTCACGATGTAGACCGTGGGACGCGGACGGCGCGCAAACTGAGCTGCCGCCATGAGCGTGCGGCCCGACTGCGACACGGCCAGCGTCACGTCCTCGCCGGCATCGAGTCCGGCCTCGACGGTCTGCAGTGCCTCGGCAGTGTAGAGCTGCGCGGCTATACGGTGAATGAGCATGTGGTCCTCCGGCATCGCAACGCCAAAAGCCCGCCGGGGCAGGCTCGGCGGGTCGTACATCAAAACTATTGTTTGTCATGGTAACGCATGGGGCGGACGCGCCGGCGCGCACCGGGCAGCTACCCCAAAACGCGCACGCTGGGGCACAAATCTGCCAGCGGACACTCGTCACACTTGGGTTTGCGGGCGTCGCAGATCTCGCGGCCAAAGGTGATCCACTGATGGTTGACCGACTCCCAATACTCGTGCGGCAAAATCTTGAGCAGATCCTGCTCGGTCTTGAGCGGTTCCTTGGCATGCGTCTTGGGACTCAGCATCAGGCGGTGCGCAATGCGGTTGACGTGCGTGTCCACCGCAATACCCTCCACGATGCCATACCCCACGTTGAGCACGATGTTCGCCGTCTTGCGTCCCACGCCCGGCAGCTTCACGAGTTCCTTCATGTCGGCCGGCACCTCGCCGTCATAGTCGGCGACGATCATCTGCGCGGCCTCGACGGCATGCTTGGCTTTGCTCTTGTAGAAGCCGAGCGACTTGATGGTGTCTGCCACGTCAGCTACGCTCGCCCCGGCCATGGCCTCGGGCGTGGGCCACTGGGCAAACAGCCGCGGCGTCACTTTGTTGACCTGCGCATCGGTCGTTTGCGCCGAAAGCAGCACCGCGATCAGCAGGCGGAAGGGATTCTCGTGGTCCAAAAAGCACTCGACCGGGCCATAGCGACGGTTGAGGCGCTCACACACCTCGATGGCGCGCTCGCGCTTGGCGGCATTGGTCTCGCGTGGCATAACGACTCCTCGGCTCAACGGCACAATAAACTTATGGGCACAATTGTCCCACGTCCGAGACGTTTACGCCTCCAAGAATGCGCCGGTCTGACGGCTCCACAGGCTCGCGTACTCGCCGCCCGCCTCGACGAGCTGCACATGCGTGCCGTCCTCGACGATCTCGCCATCCGCCAGTACCACGATGCGGTCGAGCGCCGCCACGGTGGACAGGCGATGCGCCACCACAATGGAGGTGCGGCCGCGCATCAGGTTCTCGAGAGCTTCCTGCACCAACGCCTCGGACTCGCTATCGAGGGCAGACGTCGCCTCGTCGAGTACCAGAATCGGCGCGTCGGTGAGGATGGCACGGGCAATGGCCACGCGCTGGCGCTGGCCGCCCGAAAGCTTGACGCCGCGCTCGCCCACCATGGTGTCAAAGCCATGGGGCAGGCGGTCGATAAACTCCAGGGCATTGGCCAGGCGCGCCGCCTCACGAATTTGCTCGTCGGTGGCGTCGGGGCGGCCGTAGGCGATATTCTCGCGAATGGAGCGGTGGAACAGCAGCGCCTCCTGCGGCACGTAGGCAACCTGGCGGCGCAGGCTCTGCTGTGTGCAGCGCGAGACATCCTGACCGTCCACGAGTACGCGGCCGCCCTGAACATCGTCCAGGCGCAGCAGCAGCTTGGTGAGCGTCGTCTTGCCCGAGCCCGATTTACCCACCAGGCCCACGCGCTGGCCCGCCGGCACATGGAGCGTCAGGTCGTCGAACACGCTATCGCCCGCCGCAGCGTCACGGTACGCAAAGCTCAGGTGCTCAAAATCAATCGCGCCCTCGGTCACTTTGAGCTCAGAGGCGTCCGGGTCGTCTGCCACCAAACGCGGCTCGTCCAGCACGCGCGTCATCTCGGCGGCGTCACCCAGCGCGCGGTTAATGCGCTGCATCATGGAACTCACGTAGTTCAGGCGCATGGTGAGGTTATAGGTGTAGGTAAAGATCATGACGAGCGAGCCGGCCGAGATGCCAAACCACGCGTTGCCGCCCGCCACGAACACACTCACCACGGCCATGGTGATGACGATAAGGCCCGAGGTCGTAAAGTTGCGCTGCATCATGGCGTGCATCGAGACCGTTTCGGCATCGCGCGCGGCACGATCGGCGGTGTCGAACAGATCGCGTTCAAAGTCCTCTCGCCCGCAGGTCTTGACGGCCAAGATGTTCGTGACCGCGTCGGACAGCACACCCGAGAGCTTGTTTTGTGCGGCGGACGTCGCGGCCGAAAGCGGCATGATGCGCTTGTACATAAGCCAGACAAACGCGATGTAGACGACCATGATGCCCACCAGGATCACGGTAAATGTGGGCACCACCGGAGCGAGCGCCGTCACCGTGCAGACAACCGAGGTGATGGTGGGAATGAGCGAATACACCGTCACGTCGACCAGACCCGTGTAGCCGCTCATAAAACGGCTCGTCTGGCTCACAAGCGATCCGCCAAAGCGGCTGGTGTGGAATGTCATGGATTGATTGGAGAGCGTGTCGAAGCACAGGCGCGCCAGGTGATAGTTGCCCGCGATCTCGAGCTTGTAGACGGTGTAGTCCTGCAGCTTGGAGAGGATCTGGCCCACCAGGTTGACGAGCACGAGCGCCAAAATGTAGGGACCGAAGACCTCAAACACCTGGTCGCCCGCTACGGGGCCGGCCTGGACACGATCGACGATGAGGGCCATAACGTAGGTGTTGGCAAACGTGAGCAAAAAGATGTAACCCGCCGACGAGAACACCGAGAGAAAGACGATCAGCGGCTGCGTGCGCGTGACATCCCAAAAACGCTGCAGCGTGCGGCGCACGGTCGAGCGTTTGAGCGGGCTGGTGCTTCTCTGAGACATGGGCTTCCTTTCGCGTCTGATAGGGCGAAAGGCCATTGTTGCACATTAAAGTGCGCTTTAGGCAAGTGCGATGCGAAAAGCACCCGCGCCCTGCGCCTGCGCAGGCGCCCCGCCGTCAAGTGCCGCTAGTCCTCGTCTTCTTGGTCTGCGAGCAGGCCCGCGGACGTGAGCCCCAAGACCTCGTCGGCCTCCTTGGCGTCTTCCAGCGCGTCGATATCCTTGAGCTTGCGCTCCATGACGTTGGTACGCGTGGTGATGATGCCCTCGACCGTTTTGCCCGCAGTCTCGATCTGCTGCTGGGCGCGACGCAGCGCCGCCTGATAGCGCGGTAGTTCGGCTTTGACGGCGGAAAGCACGCGTAGCACGTCGTCGGTGCGCTTTTGCAGCCTAAACGTCTGGTAGCTCATCTGCAGGCTGTTGAGGATGGCCGCCATGGTGCTGGGGCCGGCAACGTTGACGTGATAGTCGCGGCCCAGGGTCTCGATAAGCCCAGGGCGCGTGACGACCTCGGCGTACAGGCCCTCAAACGGAACGAACAGAATGCCAAAGTTGGTGGTCGCGGGCACGCTCAGGTACTTTTCGCAGATGTCCTTTGCCTCGCGCTTCACCATGGTGTCGAGCGTCTTGCGCGCGGCGGCGACGGCCTCCGCGTCGCCCGACTCCTGGGCGTCGAGCAGATGCTCATACGCATCGCCCGGGAATTTGGAGTCGATTGGCAGCAGCACGGGGTCTCCCTCGTCTACCGGCAGCTTGACGGCAAACTCAACGCGCTCCGAGGCGCCGGGCTTGGTGGCGACGTTTTCCAGATACTGGTCGGGCGTGAGAATGTCCGCCAGGATCGCGCCCAGCTGCACCTCGCCCAAAATGCCGCGCGCCTTGACGTTACCCAGCACGCGCTTAAGGTCGCCCACGCCAGTGGCGATAGATTGCATGTCGCCCAGGCCCTTGTACACGGCCTCGAGCTGGTCGCTCACCTGCTTAAACGATGCAGACAGGCGGTCGTTGAGCGTGCGAGAGAGCTTCTCGTCCACCGTCGCGCGCATCTGATCGAGCTGCACGTTGTTGTCTTTGCGGATGGCGCCCAGCTGAGCATCGACCGTCTCGCGCACCTTGTCCAGGCGATGCTCGATGCCCTCGCGATTGGCGCCGAGCTGTTGGGCCGTCTCACGGCGCAGGTCATCCATCCGGTCACCAGCTTGCGAGAACTCGCGTGCGATGGCCAGGTAACGTTGCTGCTCCACGGCCGCATCGGTCGTCTGCTGCTGCGCGATGGCATTGGCCGTGCGGCGTGTTTCGGCCAGCGCGACGTTCAGGGCATCGAGCGCGTTGTTGGCCTGCTCGAGTGCTGCCAGCGTTTCCGCGCTACTGTCGCCACGCTCCCGCAACTCGGCACGAAGGCCCTTGAGCTGCAGGGCACAGGCCGCAGCGACCCCCACCGCCACCAAAGCAATCACAATAAGTGCAATATCAATTGCAGACATAAACTCCGCCCAACAAACCCAATCGATCATCAATCAAAACCGCGATCAATCTTACCCCGCCACACACACGGATCACTCACTGCCTTGCAGACAAATTTCTCTTAGAGCCGCGGACGCTAAAACGCTAGCTCTCCCAGCCGGCGCGGATGGTTGTTATGACGTCACCTAAGCGCTGGCCTAGGGCCGCTAGATGCTGGAGCACCTCGTTGGGCGATGCGCCGTTGAGGATGCACGTGAGGGCATACGACGCCAGAAAGATGGCCGCAAGCCCCAGCGGGATGAGCACGATCATCGCCAAGGTGCGCAGGCGCTGGCCCACGCGGCGACGACGCGCACGACGCTTGTCGAACGCGAGCTCCTGCGCATATGAATCTTGCTGTACGGAATAGGCCTCTGGTGCCGATTCACACCCGGGCACAGCTGCAGGTACAGCAGCGGGCACGACATTTTGCGCAAAGGGCTGGACTGCCGCCCCTTGCATTTGCATCTCCATGAGTCGTTGCTGCTGACGCAGCATGCGCTCAGCTTGTTGCTGCGGAGTCTCAAGAAACAAATCCATGCTGGCCTCCAAAATCGGAGCATTCGACGCTTACGCCCAGCATCCCGCACCGCCATGACCGCGACAACGCAATCCGTAGCAATAGCCGCAAAGTTTCTTGTTGACAAAAGCTGTCGAAAACCTCAACAACTCCCCTACCAGCACTTTCTCTGAGCTTTTTTCGCCAACAATCTTTTGGCCTTCCACCCTTACGCCAACTGACCAAAATCTAACCAAAAGCTTGACGAAAATTGTGGGGACAGGGACCCCACACAAAAACGTGCCGCCCCAAAAGGGGCGGCACACAAACTTCTAATCAGCTTTTCAGTAACGAGCACGCGACGACCCGAAGCCGGAGCGCAGGGCGGGAGGCCGGATCGCCTTCCCTCAACGCGACCCTGCGGAGCCGTGAGCGGGGAGGGAAGGCGATCCGGCCTCCCGCCCTGCGCTCCGCAGCAGCCAGCGCCAAGCGCTAGTAGTTCACCACCTGCTCCTCAAAGTACGCCTTCGGGTGGTTACAAACCGGGCACACCTCAGGCGCCTCGGCACCAACGTGCAGGTGCCCGCAGTTCAGGCACTTCCACACCTTTACGCCCTCACGCTCAAACACCTCGCCCGACTCGATGCGCTCGACGAGCTTGTTGTAGCGCTCCTCGTGGGCCTTCTCGACGGCGGCGACACCACGGAACTTTGCGGCAATCTCGGCAAAGCCCTCTTCCTCGGCGGTCTTGGCAAACTCGTCGTACATCGTGGTCCACTCGTAGTTCTCACCCGCGGCGGCATCGCGCAGATTGTCCAGGGTATCGGGGACGGCGCCATCGTGCAGATACTTAAACCACAGTTTGGCGTGCTCGGACTCGTTGCCAGCCGTCTCGGCAAAGATGTTCGAGATCTGAACGTAGCCGTCCTTCTTTGCCTTGGAGGCATAGTAGCGATACTTGGTGTGTGCCTGGGACTCACCGGCAAAAGCGGTCTCGAGGTTCTTCTTGGTTTGGGAATTCTCAAAATCCATAGGTGTACTTCCCTTCAACGCATGCCGCCCGTAGGCTTCGAGCGGCCTCGTCTTTAGGATGCCCTCATGTCGGAAATCTAAACCTTACAATCCTGTTCTTCAGATTTCCACGGGCTAAATGCTCAGCCAGCGATCGCCCTCGGCTCGGCAAAAGCCCTCACGCTCCAGGTCGGCCAGAATGCCCGCGACAAGCTCGCGCTCGACCGGCCCGCGCCCAGCCGCCGCTTCCATATCGTTAACGCCCACCACGGCATCAGCAAGCGTAATCCCCGCCGGTTGGCCATCGCGCGCTGCCAGCAACATGCGCACGATATGCGCGCGCTTTTGGCGACGTGAGCCCTCAAACTTTGATTGACGGCTATAGCCCGCCGAGCGCCTGGACGGATTGGGCAACGTCTTTTTTAGATATGCGCCGTAGTCCAGCAACGCGTAATACCACGCGCGCGGCGTGTCGGCATCATCGAGCGGCACGGCAAAGGGAGCGATCTCGTCGGTCGCCGCACCGGGGACCGCCGGACAGGCCGCCTGAATCAGCGGCACCAGCTCGCGGTCGGGAACAGCCGGTACATCGGGAAAGAAGTGATGCAGAAAGACCGTGCGCACGTTGGTCTCCAGATACACGCCTGGAAGGTCAAACGCGAACGACCGGATACCTTGCGCCGTTGCCGGGCCAATACCAGGCAGAGCGACCAAGTCACGCGTCTCACGCGGAAACTCACCGTCCCAGTCCTCCACAACGCGCTGAGCGGCCTTGTGGAGCGCCAGAGCGCGTCGGTTGTAGCCCATGCCCTGCCAAGCGTCCAAAACATCGGAAGGCGCGGCTTGGGCAAGCGCCTGCACGGTCGGAAAGCGATCGAGCCACGCCGGCATACGCGTCTCCACGCGTGGCACCTGTGTTTGCTGCAACATGACCTCGGAAAGCCAAATGATGTACGGATCGCGCGTGCGGCGCCACGGAAGGTCGCGATAACGCAGGACCCCTTCCGAACGAATCATCGAACGAAAGGGGTCCTGAATCATATCTATGCTCCTTATGCGGCGCTATTCCTCCCGGCATGTATACGCACAGGTGGCGTACTCGGGAAACGCTTCGCGGTCGGCGAACTTGGGATCGACGGCCGGGAACTGGCGGTGAGCGACGATGTCGCCGAGCGAAACGGAATCGAGGTAGTCGCGCATCAATGCTTGAGCTCCGGCCCACAGGGAATGATAGCAGCACGTGCCCATGCGCGCACAGTCGCCATCGGGTGCGGTGCAATCATTCATAACCATAGGGCCCTGAACGGCCTCGACGACCTGACGAATGGTAACGTCGTCCGGACTGACCTTGAGACGCATGCCACCGTGGACGCCACGCAGGCTCTCCACAATACCGGCCTGAACCAAACCGTGCTGAATCGAGCGGGCAAACGAATACGGGACATTGACCTCTTCGGCAGCGGTGCGAACAGAAAGCAAACGCTCCGGATCCTCGGCAAGCATCGCCAACATACGAAGGGCGTAATCAGTCTTCCTCGATATGTCCATTTTTCCCCTTTCAAGGAATACGAACAGCTCGAACGAGCTCCGGGGCCGAGCTTGTGTCGAGACGCTAAATGACCGCAGGACATCCAAATGGTAAATCGGATATCCACTGAATGCCGCGCTTGGAGCGAAATGCATCAGATGCGGCCCACAGTGCAATTTAGTATAACCTAACCCCCTGCTTCGTTGAACAGGTGTTGCGCAACAAAGCTGCTGTTTAGACAGATATGCTTATTGGATTTTACTTGCGTTCCCGAAGGGGCGGGGATTCTGGGCGAAGATGCGCCAGGGCGATCGTTCTATCGAAACAAAGTGCATCAAACGCAAAAAGCCACGTCCGAAGACGTGGCTTTAATTGCGTTGGCGGGAAGTACGGGGCTCGAACCCGCGACCTCCGACGTGACAGGCCGGCGCTCTAACCAAACTGAGCTAACTCCCCAGGCAGGCGTTCGCGTTTGTTTCCGCTCGCGTGCGCTGCGGGGATTAGTATACACAGAAGTCTGTCCGGCGCGCAACAACTTTTTTGAAAAAATTTTTCGGTCCCTCCGGGAGGGTCTCCGGGGCTGGGGGCGGGGGTTAAGTTTGCTGCTCTACAGTCCTGCGCAAGACGGAAAGCACATTAAGTGCTTTCCTTTGCGTGCGGAACTCGCGACAAACTTAACCCCCGCCCCCAGCCCCGGAGACCCTCCCTGTCGTCACTTTGTTCGAGTCGTTGTTGTTCCTCGCCGCTTCGCGGCTCGGCGGCCCCGTTCTCCGCGGCGGGGTTTGTCTAAGGATCTTGCTGAAGCTCTGCCTTTGGCTCAAATGGAAACGGGGGACGCATCTGCATCCCCCGTTTTTGTTGCGGTTAGTCCAAGTCAATAAACTTGGTGCTTATGATCTTGCCGTCTTTGACGAGCATTCTGGCCATGGTGGGGCCTCGGCTGCCCCTTGGGTAGCTGGCGCTGCCCGGGTTGAGGACTAGGCAGCGGCCCACTTGGGCTTCTTTGGTTACGTGGGTGTGGCCGTTGATGGCTACGTCTACGGATCCCACCGGAAGGTCTTCGCGGTAGTGGGCTACGGCGAATTTGAGGCCTTCGTAGGTAAAGAGCGCAAGACGGTCTACGTCGGGGCCGTAGTCGCGGTAGTAATCGTTGTTGCCCAATACGGCCCGCACGGGGGCGATGGTGCATAGGTGCTCGTAGTCCATCTCTGACGTGAGGTCGCCGGCGTGGATAATCAGGTCTGCGCCTTCAAGCTCATCCAAGAGCGCAGGCGAAAGATAGCCGTGGGTGTCCGAGATGATGTCAATACGCTTGGCGCTTGCACTGTTCATGGGATCCCTTCCGCAAAAAACGATTCGGCAGATACATACAAAAAAGGCCCCACGGCTCCGCAGACGATGGGTCTACAGGGCTGCGGGGCCAGTGTGCTAGAGACTCAGAGCCTTCTTGAGCGGCACGACGCGGCGGCGCGAAACCGGCACGCGTTCGTCGACGCCCGTAATGCCCAGCTGGATGGCGCCCGAGGGCACCGTCTCGACGTCCGTAACGCACGCCAAGTTGACGATATAGCGGCGGTGAACACGGAAGAAGCCAAAGTCGCAGAGCTTGGCCTCAAACTGCGCCAGCGAGGTCGTCGACAAAAAGCGATCATCGACGGTATAGATGCAGGAGTAATCGTCCTTGGCCATGATAAAGCGAATGTCGTCCACGGGAATGAGCACCTTGCGGCCGCCCTTTTCCACCGGGATACGCTCGATGGTCACCTTGCTGTCCGTAACCGGCTTGGCGCGTTGCATGACCTTCTCGATCGCGCGATCCAAGCGAGCTTCCTCGACCGGCTTCATCAGATAATCGACGGCATCCACGTCGAATGCCTCGACCGCATGGTCGCTATACGCAGTCACAAACACGATCGCCGGCGGATTTTTGAGCTTATGCAGCGCCTCGGCAAGTTGCAGGCCCGAGGCACCGGGCATCGAGATATCGAGAAACACGACATCCACGCGACTTTCCATAAGCATCTCGATGGCGGAGCGGACGCTCGACGCCTCCGTGATCGTGCCGATCTTGCCCGTTTGCTCGAGCAGGAAGCGAAGCTCCGAGCGAGCCGGCGCCTCATCATCCACAATCATCGCACGCAGCATAGGGATAAAACCTTTCGTCAACTAACTACGCCGGGCATCCGTCGCATGACGTTGAGCCCGTAGCCTTTTATTTTACTCTTGAATGTCAAAGATGCTCTCTGACAAATCAAGATGAAGGAGCACTTTGGTGCCCTTGCCCGGCGCCGATTCGACACGCGTATAGGAGTGCGGCCCATAAAAGCGATGGATGCGCTCCGAAATATTGTGCATGGCCACACCGGCGCCGCCACCCTGGGGAGAGCTGGCGTCGGGACGGGCAGAGCGCTCGTCAAACAGTCTGGCGGCGGTACCCTCATCCATGCCCACGCCATCATCGGCCACGGCAATCAAGATTGCATCCTCGCCGTCTTGGTGAACGGTCACGTCGATCCTCAGGGCGTCGTCATCGCCCATACCATGACGTACGGCGTTCTCGACAATCGGCTGGATCACGAACGCCGGCACCAGCGTATCTTCCACGTCCTCGGACACATCGAACGTCGCAAGCACGCGGTCCTCGCCAAAGCGGGCCTTCTCAAAGGTAAGGTAGCGCTTGGTCTGTGCGACCTCGCGCGAGACCGGAATAAGCGATCCCGAGTTGTCGAGTGTAGCACGATAGAACGATGAGAACTCACGAAGCAGTTCGCGGGCCCGCAGCGGGTCGGTGCGCGTAAACGATGCAATGGTGTTCAGCGTGTTGAACAGGAAGTGCGGGTTAATCTGCGCCTGCAGCGCACGCACCTCGGCGCGCGCCGTGAGTTCCTTTTGCACCTCGAGCTCGTGGATGGCGAGCTGCGTGGACAAGATCTCGGCAAAGCCCGAGGCAAGCGCATACTGGGTACGGTCGACGGCGCGCGGGGTCTTGTAGTAGAACTTGAGCGTACCGACGGTACGATCGCCCACCTTGATGGGGGCGATAATGCCGGCGGGGACTTGGTTGTGCGAGCCGTCCGAGCCCACGACATCCACCATACGGTTGAACGACTGCACGATGCCATGTTCGATAACGTAGCGTGTGGCAAGCGTGTGGATGGGAGTATCGGGCAGCAGTTTTTCCTCAAACTCGCCCGCGCAGGCAAGCACGTTCTCCTCGTCGGTGATGGCCACCGTCATGGCGCGCGTCTCGGGCAAAATACGCCGGCACACCAAACGCGCCGACTCCTGCGTCAGACCGCCCTTAATGTCCTCGAGCATGGCCGAGGCCACCGAGAGCGTCTCCTCGGTGTACTGGGAGCGCACCGAATCGGGATTGAGCGTCAAAAAGATAAAGATGCACAGAAAGATGCACAGCAGCGCACAGGCAATCACCGTGGCGATCGGCTCGATACCGGTCACCAGGGCAAAAATAAAGTACATCAGCACGCAAATGGCGCAGGCAACGGCAATGATGCGAAAGATTGATATTGAACTATCGCGCTGGGCGCGGCGGTCGATCATTCAGTCCCCTCCAGGATGCTGGTCAGTTGTGCGTCACGCCAGAGACCGTCCATAATCTTGGGCCAAAAGCTCTGGAAACGCAGGTAGCTTGCAGCGTTTTGGCGCGCATAGGCTTTTGCCTCGTCGATACCATGGCGCCAGATGCGCAGGTAGCCCTCATGCTCGCGGGTAAACACGCTGCGGACCATAGCGGTCTTGCGCACGCGGTCGTCGAGCTCGCGCGAAATCCACGGGCCCGGGTAGGGCATGAGCGATGCCGCCGTAACGGGAATGAGCTCCTTTTGATGCGCGGCGAATGTCAACTTGGCCCGTTCGTAGTACCAACGGTATACATCCTGCATAAAGCGCGGTGAGCGCTTCTCGGACTCGGGCGGCAGGTGACGAACGGCCCACTCGTTGTCAAACCACACGTCATAGCCAAACATGCGCATGTTAAAGAGGTAATCCAGATCCTCGCCACGGGTGATAAACGGATCAAAGGCCACACGCGTAAAGGCGCGGGCGTGCAGGGCCATCAGGCCGCCGCACACGTAGTTGGAGCGCGAGATGCGGGTGCCCGAGAGCGCCTTTTTCATCCAACGGTTGAACTCGATGCGCTTGGTCCACCAACGATGGCAGATGCCCACCTTGTCCGTGGGCGCCAGCGGGGATCCGTCGCGATCGTAAAAGTAACCGCTCTTGACCAAAATCGGCAGGCCCTGACGCGTCTGCTGGCCCAGCGCATAGGTCGCGCGCTTCATAAAGTCGGCGTCGATGACAGTCTCATCGTCATCCAAAAAGATAACCGCGTCATGCCCCAGCACAGCGGCACAGGCTAGCCCCATGTTGCGGATGGCGCCGTAGCCTCGCAGACTCACGCACTCGCCCGAACCCTTGGGTGCGATCTGAGCAACCCGGTCTGCGATGCGCGAGGCCTGGGTGTTGGTGACAACGGTGACCTTGAGCGTGGGATGCGCGTCGACAATCTCGTGCACGCGCAGCGACACATCGGCTGTGGCAGAAACGGGACAGACCACCAAAAGGATGATGCGCGGGATGTCACGTACCTGCTCAAGCGAGGCCAGGCAGCGGTCGAGTTCGGGATTGTCGGCGTTGAGTCGTGTCGAATGGTCATAGGTGCCAGGAGCGTTTGCGCGAGCGTCATCGCCCGCCCAATACGTTGGAATCACGACCGTGGCGTTCATGCCTTACCCTCCCTGCAACACAAAAACGGGACGCCGCCAAACACAGGCGACGCCCCGCGACCTAGCTGACTCCATCATACCCACTTGGGCTAATCATTGTTCGAAAGTCAGAATGTTTATTGCGGATAACCCCAAAAGAGTATCGCGGCGGACGCAATTACCGGCAGGTTCCTATGCGGCCTGCTCTGCCGTCTGAGACATGCGGGACAGACGGACCAGCAGCACAAAGCCAACGACCAGCAGCACGCCAATGGAAAGGACGCCCAGCGACGGGTTGCCGGTCAGCGAGGTAACGACCGACACCAGAAAGGTGCCCATAACGCTTGCGTAACGACCAAAGATGTCAAAGAAGCCATAGTACTCGTTGGACTTTTCCTTGGGGATAATGCGGCCAAAATAGCTACGGCTGAGCGCCTGCACGCCGCCCTGGAACAGGCCGACCAAAATAGCGAGCACCCAAAACTCAAAGGCGGTCTTTAAGAAAAACGCGGCAAAGAGCACGATGCCCATATAGGCGGCGACGGCCACCATGATCATGTTGAGCGTGCCCACGCGGCCGGCGAGCTTACCGTAGATGATGGCGGACGGGAAGGCCACAAACTGCGTAACGAGCAGAGCCAGCACCAGTTGGGTCGAGTCGATGCCCAGAGCCGATCCGTAGCTGGTTGCCATGGAAATAACCGTGTGCACACCGTCGATGTAGAAGAAGAACGCGATCATGTAGACCAGTACGGTCTTGTTGTGGGCGATCTCGCGCATGGTGTGTCCGACCTCGGAGAACACACCGCCCACGATGTGGCCGATGGTGTCCTCGGGACCACGCTCGCGACCGTACTTTTGCTTATAGGTGCGAATGAGCGGCAGGGTAAAGATGAGCCACCAGGCACCAGTGATGATAAACGACAGACGCGTTGCCAGCATGGTGGGGATGCCAAGAGCGGGGCCACCCATGATGAGCGCCAGGCAGATGACGAACGGCACGGTGGAACCGATGTAGCCCCAGGCATAACCCGAGCTGGACACGGCGTCCATGCGCTCGTCGGTGGTAATGTCAGGCAGCATGGCGTCGTAGAACGTCATAGAAGAGTTAAGGCCGATGGTGCACAGCACGTACACGGTCAAAAATGCCATGGCGGACATTGGGATAGCCTGCGCCAGGCAAAGCACCAGGCCCGTGAGGAAGAAGCCCAAGAAGAACTTGATCTTGTTGCCGGCGTAGTCGGCAAGTGCGCCCAGAATGGGCATGAGCATGGCGATGACCAGCGAGGCGATCGTCTGCGCATTGCCCCAAGCGACCACCAGGTCGGCCGAGGAAGCGCCGGTATTGATGGCGTTAAAGTAAATGGGCACCACCGAGGTATTGAGCAGCACGAGGGCCGAATTGCCCACATCGTACATAACCCAGTTACGCTCGAGCTTGGTGTATTTCATGGACAGGGACCCTTCGTATTTGCCCGATATGCAGTTAGTTCATCGTACCCCAATTGTCCAGAAGCACCGGTAAGGATTCGGCAAAGGGGCACGCATGAGCCCTATTCCTCGCGGTCGAACTCCTCATCGGCATTGAGCACGCGACCGCTGTAATTGACATGGTTGGTCACGGCTTCCATATCGCCGGTCTCGATAAAGCGGGCAACCGTGCACTCGTAATCGAGCAGCGCGCGGTCAAAGACCTCGGGGAAGCTCTCGGTCGAGACTTCATCGGTAAAGGGGTTCTTCCATGCCAAGTGGCCCAGGTTGCCGGTACGCTCGGGCAGCTCGGTCGTCACGCGGTGCGCAAGGCCGTCGAGCAGCGAGTAGTCGTGCACCAAGCCCTCAACCAGCGAGATCGCGCGCGTCTTTGCGGAGCCGGCCGGCTCAATCGCGCGGTAAAGTCGCTGCATATTGGCAACGGCAGCACCGTACTCCCCCGCCGGAATGTCAATGCCGTACACGCGTCCGGCAACATAGCTCATCAGCACGCCGGCCACGCGATTGATGCGATCGGTGGTGACGATCTCGCCCGCCGGCGGGTAATCGTCGACCGTAGCGCCATCGCGTTTAAGCTGCAGCATCAGTACATCCAGGTCGCTCTCGATCACGGCATGGACCTGACTGCTCGAATCCTCAAGCTCTGAATCGGACTCCACGATGCCAAACTGTTGCTCATAGACAAAGGGGTGAGCGTTGCGGTCGAGCACGTAATGAGACAGCAGGCCCAGCGCAAAGGCACGACCCAAGCTGGCGTCGCGCGGCAGCAGATGCGACACGCCATCGCGCAGGCACGCGAACTGGCGAGACATGCGCGACCGATGCATGACCTGCGCCAGCAGCGTGCAGTCGGAAACACGCGGTGTCAGAATGTGAAAGAAAAACGGGTCGGGGCCTTGGTTGCCCAAGATAAAGGCAATGCGCTCTTCATCGGACGTGATGACGCCCTGCGGAAGACGGTCGATGCTTTCCTCGCCAAACAGATGATGGGTGATAAGCGCGGGCATAATGATCCTTTCGATTTCATTCGATGCCACCCATTATGCCCACCGCGCGCCCATACCAAACCTGCGATGGTAAACGACGACACGCAAGCCTCTTACGCAAGCCCCAGGTGCGACTTGACCTCGGCGGCACGACGACGGGACACCGGCACCGTCGAGCTCACGCGGTCGAGCCTGAGCTCCATCAACCCCGTGGAGCCAATCTCAACATTGTGCACGTCTTCCAAATTGACCAGATAGCTGCGATGAACGCGAATAAAGCCCTCGGAGCCCAAGCGACGCTCGAGCGAAGAGATCGACTCATTGATCAGGTAGGTTCCCTCGGCGCAGATGGCGTTGCAAAAATCGGCGCGCGCCTCAAAGTAGCAGACGTCTGCGGCGGGAATGAACACCTTTTTGCCCCCGCGGTCCACCGTCAGACGCAAAGGCTGGCGCGGAGCGTGGATAACACGACGGGCACCCAAGGCTGCCTCGATCTTGTCGAGTGCCTTTGACAGGCGTGCGTCCTCGACCGGCTTGACGACATAGTCGACCGCATCAAGGTTATAGGCATCGGCCGCATACTCGGCAAATGCCGTCACAAACACCACGACCGGCGGCGTTTTTAGGTTCTGCAGCGTCTCGGCAAGCTCGATTCCCGAGCGGCCGGGCATCGTGATATCCAAAAACAGCACGTCGGGCTTGTTCGACAGAATCGACTCCACGGCCTCGGTGACATTGCCCGCCTCGGCAATCTGTCCCACACGTGCATCCTTTTCCAACAGATAGCGTAGCTCAGCCCTAATTGGAGGCTCGTCATCAACCACCAAGATGTTCCAGCCTTCGGACATATGTGCTTCCCCTCTTTTTTCTCAATCCAACCGCGTGCTACACCGTCAACGGCGCCGGTTCATGCGGCTCGCCGTTCAATTCAACGATGACCTGTGTTCCCACGCCTTCCTGGGACTTCACGCGCATGCCGGAATCTTCTCCGTAAAAGAAATGGATGCGCTGAAGCACGTTGAAGAGCGCCAGGCCGCAACCTCGCTTGATGGATCCGTCGGCGGTAATGCTCTCGGGCTCCTCTCGGCGATGCTGCTCAAACAGATGCGCGCAGACTTCTTCGCTCATACCGATGCCGTCATCTTCGACGATGATCTCCAAGCCGTCATCGGTCTCAAAAGCCCTAACACGAATAGAAAGCGGCTCGGTCTCGCGCTGCGCATGCTTGATGCAGTTTTCGAGCAGCGGCTGCAAGATAAACGGCGGCACCAGGCTGTCGCGCACCTCAAAGTCGATGTCGACCGAAACGCGCAGACGGCCATCACCATACCGGGCCTGCATAAGATTGATATAACGGGTGCCCTGTTCCACCTCGTGCTCGAGCGTGGTGAGTGTATCGGAGTCAGAAAGCGTCTGACGATAGTAGTTGGAGAAGTCGATCAGCAGCGATCGTGCCTTGTCGGGCTCGGTTCGAACGAGCGACACAATCGTGCTAATGGTATTGAATAGAAAATGCGGGTCGACCTGCGACTGCAGGGCGCGCAGCTCCACGCGGGCTGTGAGCTCGTCCTGGCGCTCGAGCTCAAAGCTGGCGAGCTGCGTGGAGATGAGATCGGCAAAACCCGAGGCCAACGCCGTCTGGCGCATATCGATGCTGCTCAGGCGGGGATAGTACAGCTCGAGCGTACCCACGCAATGCCCGCGCACGGTAAGCGGCGCGACAATGCCGGCGCGCAGGCGGGGAAAATAGCCGCCCGTCTCATTGGAGGCGTCGCGCGAAAATACACTCTGCTCGCCGGACTCGATCACGTTGAGCGTGGTCTTGAGCACAACCGGGGTGCCGGCAGGGCACTTTGCCGAGTCCTCGCCCCAGCTTGCCAACACCTGTTTGCCATCGGTAAAGCAGATGGCAGAGGCGATGGTCTCGGACAGGATAATTTTAGAGGCGCCCAGGGCCGCTTCGGGCGTAAGGCCGCGCGACGTGTAGGCGAATATTTTTGATGCGATGGCGAGCGTACGGTCGGTTGCGCTCGATGTGAGGTCGTCGGGGACCACAAAGACATACGAGAAAAAGAAGCACAGCATGACCAGACCGGCAATAACGACAACGCCCGGAACGGGATTGGGATTATCGGTTAAATCCCAGATAAGCAGCAGGATAAGCGCCGGAACGACAATACCGAGCAGGATGGCCTGAACCACATGCTGGGCCGTACGAAAGACCTTGGTAGAGTTGTAGCTCTTGCCCAGAATCAGCCTGTTTAAATCCACCGTCATCCCCTCTTGTCCTTAGCACCCATAGCAATGGAGAGGGCCGCAAGCGACCCTCTCCATTGCATTATGCAATCAAAAACTGTGTTTTACATCCAGCCATCGACAAACGGTATCTTAGGCGCTGTATTTGTTGGCCTCGCCAAAGGTGCCAGCCTCGACGATCCAGCCGTCCTTCATGATGACGTCCATGTTGTCGGTGTTGAGCACGTGGATGTCGGCGGCGACGTCACCGTTGACAACCAGCAGGTCGGCGCACTTGCCGGCCTCGATGGAACCGGTCTCGTCCTCGATGTGGCACATCTTGGCACCGTTGAGGGTGGCGCAGGTGATGGTCTCGACCGGAGTGAAGCCGATCTTGTCGACGAACTCGTACATCTCCTCGATGGAGCAGGTGCCGTACGGGGTGACGAAGGAGAAGGAGTCGGAGCCGATCGTCATGACGACGCCGCGCTTCTTGGCCTCGCGCAGGCAGTCGTAGTTGCGCTGCAGCTCCTTCTCGACCAGGGTGCCCTCGTACTTGTCGTGCAGCTCGGGGACGTAGACGGGCGGATAGGTGGCGTACCAGGTGGGCAGGAAGGCGATCGTCGGGGTGAAGAAGGTGCCCTGCTCGGCCATGAGGTCCATGGTGCGCTCATCGATATCGAAGCCGTGAATCAGCTGCTCGCAGCCAAAGCGAACGGAGTCGTAGGCGGCGGCGTGGTTGTTGTAGCAGTGACTCCACACGGGGATGCCGACCATCTTTGCCTCTTCGACCACGGCCTGGATCTCCTCGGAGCAATAGTGCTGGTCGCGACCGGAATCCCAACGCCAGATGCCGCCACCGGTAGCCCAGATCTTTATGGCATCGGGGTTCTCGCGCAGGCGACGACGGACGGCCTTGCGCAGATCCCAAGGACCATCGACCTGGTCGCCCCAGGGATGGGATTCCTTGTTGAGCTCCTGGGTGCAGTGGTGGGAGTCACCGTGGCCGGCAACACGGCAGAAGCCGAGTCCGGTGGCCAGAACGCGCGGGCCCTTGAAGACGCCCTTGTCGATGCAGTCGCGAATCTGGATACCAAAGCGGCCGATCTCGCAGACGGTGGTGAGGCCGTGGGTGAGGCAGTCGTAGGCCTGCTTGACGGCGACGGCCTGCTTCTCGAGGAGCGGCTGCATGACCCAGTCGGTGTCATCGTCGGTCAGGTTGCCCGAGAAGTGCAGGTGGGTGTCGATCAGGCCGGGAAGGACGGTCTTGCCGGTGGCGTCGATAACCTCAACGCCCTCGGGAAGGTCCTGCATAGCACCGGCATACTCGATCTTGCCGTTGTCGTCGACGAGAACGAGGGAGTTCTCGACCGGCTCGGCACCGGTACCGTCGATGAGCTTACCGCCAACGATTGCGTACTTAGTGGACATGGTTCCTCCTTATGGATCCATATAGTGGGCGAGGCCATGTTGGGTTATGGCCTCACAAAGCTACCCAAGTGGTGCCGGGTTCGGTGCGCGGAAGAGAGGGGTCCGCGCACCCGATCCGCCCCGGCTAGGCGTTATTTTTTGCGGGAATTGGTGAAGGCCATGAGGGCCAGGCCAACGGCCAGCCAGCCGATCACGATGCTCCACTCCACCATGTTGAGGGAGGCGGGAGAGAACGGGACCACGAGCAGGCCAATGATGACGGCGCAGGCAGCGACAGCGAGGCTGATGCCAAACTTGCCGCCGGGCACCTCGTAGGGACGAGGCAGGTCGGGCTCGGTGAAGCGCATGCGCAGGCAAGCGAGGGCGACCATGCCGCAGGAGAAGATGAAGGCGAGAGCCGACACGTTGGTCAGAGGGATGAGCATGTTCTTGCCCAGGAACGGACCGATGACGGTGATGACGCCCAGAACGGCGCAGGCGAGCTTGGGAGCGCCGGACTTGGGATCGACCTCGGCGAACTTCTCGGGCAGCTGGCCCTTGCGGCCCATGGCGAGCATGATGCGGCTCGTAGCGCCGTAGAAGGAGTTCATCGGGCCCATGGGTCCAAGCGTGGCGATGACGAGCATGGCCAGGTACAGGAGCATGTTGATGCCCTTGAGGCAGGCAAGCGCGGGAACCGGGCTCTTAACAAACTCATGCCAGTCGAGGATGGTGCCGAACGAGTAGATGCAGACCATGTAGAAGCCGCCGGCGGCCAGCAGGGCCAGGGAGATGATCTTGCCGAACTTGTTCCAGTTGAGGCCCTCGGCTGCTTCCTCAGCCTGCTGAGGAATGGTATCGAAGCCGGCGTAGAAGAACGGGGTCAAAACCAGGACCGAAACGATACCGGCGAACAGGCTGGTGCCCTCGGTAGCGGGCTTGCCGCCGCCAGCACCGGTGACCTGGGAGAACACGGGCATGGCGTGTTCCGGCGAACCGGTGAACAGCGAGACGCCCATGGCAAGCAGCATGCCGCAGAGCAGGGCCTTGGTCAGGAAGGCCTGGAGCTTGGCGGCCGAGCTGGCACCGCGGAAGTTGAGGAAGATGACGTAGGCTGCAAAGCCGAGCGCGATCAACGTCGGGAACAGGTAAACGTCGGCGCCCAGGATGGTGTAGAGCTTGACGGCGCGCAGCCACTCAAGGCCGGGCAGGCTGCCGAACATCTCGGACACGAGGGTCGAGATGGCGATGGCCTCCCACGGGCACAGGATGCCGTTGCCCAGGGCCAGGAGCCAGCCAGTGATGTAGCTCATCGTACGGCCAAAGCTACGATCGACATACTCGACGATGCCGCCCGAAATGGGGATAGCAGCCGTGAGCTCACCGAAAACAGCTCCGACGGGCACGAGGAAGATCGCGCCCAAGAGGAATGCGATCATAGCGGGAACGGGACCGCCGCCCACGACCATCCAGTCGCCGACCTGCAGAACCCAGCCGGTACCGATGATGGCACCGAAACCGATGGTGAAGAAGTTCCAGAGCGAAAGCGTTTTCTTCATGCCACCGTTACCTTCGACTGCAACTTCTGCGTTCTTGTCCGCCATTGTTCCCCTCCTTTCCTTATTGACGCCTCTTTGGCGTCACCCCTTGCGCGGTCTGTTTTGCCGCGCACTTTTATTTCGTGGCTTTAAGATACGGCCTCGGCGTCGCGCTACCGCTTATGGCTCGACCGAAGGCAGAACTCGCATATGAGTGGCGCCGTTTTTGGGACGAACGGCACGGTTTGCCGCTCATTGTTGTCGCCCGTCCGACGGGCGTACGCTCATTGGACGCATATAGAAATGTTTTTGAGGCCGTGTGTTTTGCGCCTTTCGTACCGTTTACCGAGCTTTTGACGCTCGGACCCATTTGTTGCACATCCTTTTTGTAGGATAGACAGGTTATACATGAGACAAGGCGGTACGAATGGCATACGGATACAACGACGGTGATCAACGGCGACAAAGCGTTCGCCTTGCTGGCCGCACCACGCCGATGCCCAGAAGTGCCACGAGCAGCAATCCGCAACGCCCTCAAGAGCAACCCGGGCCTTCGTCTCGGCAGCAGACAAACAGAACACGGCAGAGCGGCCGTCCGAGCACGGGCACAAGCGCACAGCAAGATAGCCGCTTGGGCGCGCGCACTCGACAGCGCCAAGCCGAGGTTCCGCAACTGCGCCGCAACGGCGCACGTCAGCCCGGCATCCATATCAACCGCTTCTTTTCGCATCCCCAAGGCGGACGCGACGGCAAGCCCTACCGCTCGACATCGTACGTGAATGCCCCCGCCCTGCCGGCTCGTCGGCTTTGCCTCGCACTGTGCTCTATCCTCATCTGTCTGGTCTTTGTGCTTATGAGCTCCTGTATGTCCCACGGCTCGGCCGGTCTCGAGCCCACCGCCGAGGACAAGCTGCTCAAGGCCCCCGTCGCGCCCGGTTATTCTTTCGCCTTTTCGACTCCGCGCTCGCAATGGCAAGCCGGCACGATGCCCCATATCTATCAGATCGACCCTGCGTGGTCGGAGCCGCCCTATGCCGGTGGCACTATTCGCGAAAACGCTTGCGGTCCCACTTGCCTCACCATGGTCTATATCTTTAAGACCGGCCGCACCGATATGACACCGGTCGACATGTGCGCCCTTTCCGAGGCGGGCAACTATGCCCCCACCGGCGCCACCGAATGGTCATTTATGACGCGCGGCGCATGGCAGCTGGGCCTTAACGGAACGGAGCTTCATAACGATCGCGACTCGATGACTCAGGTGCTGCGTTCGGGAGCGCCCGTCATCGCCGCCGTTCGGCCGGGCACCTTTACCAACGTGGGCCACTACATTGTGCTTTACGGTATTGACGACGCCGACCAGATTGAAGTCTTCGATCCCAACTCGGCCAGCCGCAGCGCCCGACGCTGGGGCGTCGTAGAGGTCCTCAACGAAGTCGAAGCCATGTGGGCCTACTACTAGTCACTGGGGACAGACTTAAATGAGTGGTCTCTGGATGCCCGGAACTGCTGGCACGGAAAGCGCACCCCGCTTTGAAGTTCGATAGCGGGATGCGCTTTCCGTTAGCGGCCTGTTTGGGAAACTGGGGGCCATTTTTCGGGCAAATTCCGGGATGTATTTTCCGGTTGAGGGCCCCGGGGAAACTGTGCCCCATTTTGGACGCTCATTGTGAGATGCACTTTCCGCAGTTGATTGGTGCTACTCATTTAAGTCTGTCCCCAATGACTACCGATAGCAAAAGCCCCGCAGTCGGAGCGGACTGCGGGGCTCATGAAGAGAGGCTAGTCTGTGGGCGCTTTGCCTGGCGCCCACGAGAGAGGCAACAGAGTAGGGACTACTCGTGGATGCGGGTACCGGAGAGGCCGGCCATGGTCTCGGCGGCCTTGTCCAGGGCGCCGATGATGCAGGTGCGGCCCTTGCGGGAGCGGGCGAACTTGATGGCGGCGCGGACCTTGGGCTCCATGGAACCCTTGCCGAACTGGCCCTCGTCGGCCAGGCGCTCGGCCTCGTCGGCGGTGAGGTCCTCGAGCTCCTCCTGGTTGGGCTTGCCAAAGTTGATGGCGACATGCTCGACGGCGGTCAGCAGGAACAGGACGTCGGCGTCGCAGTCCTCGGCCAGCAGCTCGCCGCCCAGGTCCTTGTCGATAACGGCGGGAACGCCCTTGTAGCAACCCTTGTTCTCGTAGTCGCGGACGACGGGGATGCCGCCGCCACCGCAGGCGATGACGATGAACTCGTTGTCGAGCAGGTTGAGGATGGAGTCGGCCTCGACGATCTTCTTGGGATCGGGGGAGGCGACGACGCGACGCCAGCCGCGGCCGGAGTCCTCGACGAAGACCTTGGAGGGATCCTCGGCCATGAACTCCTTGGCCTGCTCCTCGGTGTAGAAGGGGCCGATCGGCTTGGTCGGGTTCTTGAACGCGGGATCGTCCGGGTCGCACTCGATCTGGGTGACGACGGTGGCGGCGTGCCAACGCTTATAGCGCTTGTGCATCTCGCGGCCGATGCCCTGCTGCAGGTGGTAGCCGATGTAGCCCTGGGACATGGCGCCGCACTCGGGCAGCGGCATCTCGGGGGTGCCGATGGCGTCGTGGGCGGCGGCGAAGGCGTTCTGGATCATGCCGACCTGCGGGCCGTTGCCGTGGGTGATGATGATCTCGTTGCCCTGCTCGATGAGGCCGAGGAGCGCGTGGGCGGTGTTGCTCACGGCCTCGATCTGCTCGACGGGGTTGTTGCCGAGGGCGTTGCCGCCGAGGGCGACGACAATACGATCGGGCTTTCCGTACGGTTTACTCATAGTGTTCGTTCACTTCCCAGCTACTAGCGAAGCGTCGCGTACATCATGGCCTTAATGGTATGCATGCGGTTCTCGGCCTCCTGGAACACGCGAGACTGCGCGCTCTCAAAGACCTCGTCGGAAACCTCCATCTCGGTCACGCCGAACTTCTCGGCAATCTCGGCGCCGATGGTGGTCTGCGTATCGTGGAAGCTCGGCAGGCAGTGCATAAAGATGGCGCCGGGGTTTGCCTTGGCCATGACCTCGGGCGTTACTCGATAGGGAGAGAGAAGATCGATTCGGCTCTTCCACAGCTCCTCAGCCTGGCCCATACCGACCCAAACGTCCGTATAGATCACGTCTGCATCCTTGACGCCCTCGTCGATATCCTCAGTGAGCTGGATCGTGCAGCCATTCTGAGCGGCGATCTCCTGGCAGCGCTCAAGAAGCTCGGGATCGAAGTGCGTGGCGCCCTCGACATCGCCCTTGGGTCCGCAGGAGCAGAAGTTAATGCCGAGCTTGGCGCAGATAACCATCAGGGAGTCGCTGACGTTGCCCTGCTCCTTGCCCATATAGGTGAGCTTCATGCCGCGCGTGTCGCCAAACTCCTCACGCATGGTAAGAATGTCGGCAAGGGCCTGGGTGGGATGGTACTCGTTGGTCAGACCGTTCCAGACGGGAACGCCAGCCTTGGCGGCAAGCTCCTCGACGATCGACTGGTCGGAGCCGCGATACTCAATACCGTCATACATGCGACCGAGCACGCGGGCGGTATCCTCGATGGACTCTTTCTTGCCCATCTGCGACGAGCCGGGGTCGAGGTAGGTCACGCCCATACCCAGGTCCATACCGCCGACCTCGAAGGCACAGCGCGTGCGCGTTGAGGTCTTCTCAAACAGCAGGACAATGTTCTTGCCCTCGAGAAAGCGGTGCGGATAACCGGCGCGCTTCATATCCTTGAAGTTCTTTGAGAGGTCGAGCATGTACTCGATTTCCTCGGACGTAAAGTCAAGCAGGGTAAGAACGCTTCGACCAGAAAGATTAAGAGCCATGATTTGAGTCCTTTCGGTTGTTGGAACACACAAGGAGGGATGGGCGGCGCAGACCACACGCGCCGCCCAGATACGCTAACGCTGACTAGATTTCCTCACGCCAGAACGGCATGGTCATGCAACGCGGGCCGCCGCGACCGCGAGAAAGCTCCTCGGAGGGAGCGACGAGCAGCTCGACGCCAGCCTTGTAAAGAGCATCGTTGGTTACAACGTTGCGCTCATACACGCAGACCTTGCCCGGTGCGACCGCAAGAGTGTTGGAACCATCGTTCCACTGCTCACGGGAAGCCTCGATCGGATCGCCACCACCGCACTCAATCATGGTGATATGGTCCACACCCGTCGCAAGCTCGAGGATATGCTGCAGGGTGCCCTCGAGTTCCTCGATATGCACCTCCCCCTCCGAATCGCCCTTGGTCAGGCGGTAGGCACGAAGCGTCTGGTAGATGCCGGGATAGACCGTGAACTTATCGCGATCGACCTGCGTGCAGACGGTGTCGAGGTGCATGTAGGCATAGCCGTGCGGAATCTTGATGGCATAGATGTTCTCGATCTCGGCCTCATCGGAACCCCAGAACATATTCTTGGCGAGCTCATCGATGGCTGCAGTCTGGGTGCGCTCGGAAATACCGATGGCGAGCGTCTTGGCGTTGATGTTGAGGATATCGCCGCCCTCGATATGCCACTCGCTGTTGTGGTCATACCAAATGGGGCTACCAGCGTAATCAGGATGGTTACGCAGCACCGTTTCGTAGAAGATTACCTCGCGATTGCGCTGATTCCAGTACATGCGGTTCATGGTAGCGCCCTTGCCCACGACAGCCAGAGGGTCACGGGAGAAATACGAGGCCGGCATGGGGAACAGCACCATATCGTCGCCCTTCAGCTCGTCGCCGTCCAGGCTGGCAAGAGAGCCGCCGACATGCGGGATCTCGAGGTCGCGCACATACAGTCCGCCCATAGCTGTGAGGACAAATTCCTTGTTGTCCTTGATGGAATC
This sequence comes from uncultured Collinsella sp., assembly GCA_959606035.1. GTDB lineage: Bacteria > Actinomycetota > Coriobacteriia > Coriobacteriales > Coriobacteriaceae > Collinsella. The sequence goes on along the minus strand of CAUHHB010000008.1, from coordinate 14,891 downwards.
GAGCTTCTCGACAACCGCCTGGCGAAGAGCGGCGTTCTTGATACCCGACTCGTTCATGAACTTTCCCATGAACTCCGCACGCGCGCCCTCGACCTTATCAAACGTCTCGGCAACCAGGTCTTCCATATAGACGACCTCGGCGCCAGCGCCGCGAAGAAGGTCGGTAAACTGATCGTGCTCTTTCTGGGCATAGTCCAGATAGAACGCGTCGTGAATCCAAACGCGGTCGAAATCCTCCGCCTTCATGTTTACAAGATCCATACCGGGGCGATGGACGCACACCTTCTTAAGGGCGCCAATCTCGCTATGAACGTTCAGTCCTTTGTTCATCTCTATCCTTCTTTCTTACAACTGTATGTAAGGTTTTGCTTTTACGGCAAGGGGATAAGGCCCGAAACCGCAGTGAATGCCATGCAGATAACGCTCACGACCAGGAAGAATTTCCAAGCAACCTTCCACCACTGGCCAAGCGGAATCTTGCAGACGCCAAGACCGGCAACGAGCATCGCGCTTGTTGGCGAAATGAGAGACATGGCCGCGCTGCCCATGGAAAGACCCGTAACTGCAGCCTCGGGGTTTAAGCCCATCAGCTCAACAAGCGGGCCAAAAATTGGAATCGTAAGAGCAGCGATACCCGAAGAGCTCGGAACGAGGATCGACAGAAGGTTATCCACGACATAGAGGATGCTCGTAAAGATAACGGCTGGAACTCCAGTGAGAGCCGTGGCGAGCGTATTGAGAATCGTATCGATGATGAGGCCGTCATTGGCGATTACGAGGATTCCGCGGGCAAGTCCAACAACGATGGCAGAGAACGCGAAATCTGCAATTCCCTTAACGAACTCGCCAGCGATCTCCTTCTCATTCATCCCGGAAACAACACCAGAAAGAAGGGCCATGGCCAAGAAAATCGCAGAGATTTCGTTCATGTACCAGCCCTGGGCTACCAGGCCCCAAATGATAGCGCCAAGTCCAAGCACGAAAATAACCATGACGGCTTTTTGCTTAGCGGTGAACTCGCTATCGAGGAGGTTCTCATCCGCGCCAAACTCTTTGCGTTTCTCGATATCATCGTGGAAAGCGGGGGACGCTTCGGGGTTTTTCTTAACCTTGAGGGCATACATTACAACCCATGCGACGGCAACCGCCGTGAGCACGGCAAGGGCAATAGTACGCAACCAAAGCTGGGGGTTGCCCTGGATACCGAGGATGCCCTGGGAAATCAGGACGTTGAACGGATTGACGGTAGATGCGATGTATCCGATACGGGCACCCACAAACACCGTCATGAACGCTGTAATTGAGTCGAAGCCCATGGCCATCATGATCGGCATAAGAATCGCAAAGAACGGAAGCGTCTCCTCTGCCATACCAAAGGTGCTGCCGCCCAAGGCAAAAAGCACCATTAGGATCGGAATGATGAGGACGTCCTTGCTCTTGAACTTCTTCACCACTCGGGCGACGCCGCTCGTGATGGCTCCGGTCGCCGTGATGACCTGGAAGGAACCTCCCACGATCATAATGAATGCAACGACCTCGACCGCTTGCTGGATGCCGATCGCAGGGGCCTCAAGTACTTCGAAGATGCCTTGGCGAAGATCGACCTCGTTGCCGTCCTCGTCCGTATAGACCTTATCGACAGGCTCATAGGTGCCCGAGACCGTTACCTCGCGACCGTTAACCTCCTGGCGCTCAAACGAACCCGAAGGCACGACCCAGGTCAGAACGGCAAATACGGCCATCAAGACGAGAATGATGGTGTACACGTGCGGGACTCGAGGAGTGCGCTTCTTTTCTGTCTCTGCCATCTCTCCTCCTTAATTCAGGGGTTTTTCGTTGCCGGCAAAGCCATTGTGTCATCGCGCAAAACACCCTTCCGTCTCTTCGCCCGCCAACGAAGCGCATCAACCCGTAAACGGATTTCAGATTGATGTAATTTGTCAATTTGCTATCTAAATTGATGTTTAACATCAATTACTAAGCCGGTTCGTGCCATTCACCTGTGACAGATATGATGTTAATTTAATCAAACTCGTAATGTGCCACTATGGAAGCAATAAATACTCACCGCCAAAGCGAGGTCACATGTCCGCATTGCATGTTCAAAATGAAATAGGAAAGCTAAAAAAGGTGCTTCTGCACTGTCCCGGCCCCGAAACGCGCAACTACCCCGACGGGCAGTTCAATCGGGTCTTTACGTTGCGTCCGTCTAGCAGCTCATTCGATCTTGATAAAGCCCTTAGGGAGCATCATGCTTACTCGGCGATGCTCGAGCACGAAGGGGTAGAGATTCTCTATCTTGAAAACCTTCTTACCGAAGCCCTTGATGCGACAGAGCAAGCGCGTCGCTCTTTTATCGATAGCTACATTTCAGAATGCGGCGCGCGGGGCATTGAGCTCGAGTCTGCCATTCGCGAGTATCTCGAGCGCATCGAAGGCTCCCGCGCCCTTGCTCAAGCAGCAGTCAACGGCATCCGCTACTCCCAGGTCTTCAACACAGATAAAGAGGTGTTCAGCCTCACGAAACTGACGGCAGACGCATACTCACCTGACGATCTTCTCGTAAGCCCCCTTAACACCATGTGGTTCACACGCGATCCGGCGAGCGTCATCGGCGAAGGCGTTACGCTCAACCACATGTACTGGCCAGAGCGCAACCGTGAGGTTATCGCCTACAAAACGATTTTTACCTATCACCCAGATTTCCGCGAGACCCCTCAGTTCTTCAAGCATGAATCGACTTACCACATTGAAGGCGGCGACCTGCACAACCTCAACAGCGAAAACATAGCCGTTGGAATCTCGCAACGAACCGAGCCGGCGGCGATAGACACTTTAGCAAATAACTTGCTGTGGGATGAGAACTCGACTATTGAGTCCGTATGGGCCATTCAGGTCCCCTACGATGACCTCTGCATTCATCTCGACACATATTTCACTCGCGTTGACTACGAGACATTCCTCGTTGCTCGGGAGCTTCTCGACCAAGCGCGAGTCTACCGCATTACGCGGGGCAGATCGGAAGGGACAACCCGTGCGTGTCATGTCGCAGGCGGACTGAAAGAAGCGTTGCGATTAGCCCTAGGTTCAAGTTCGTTGCAGTTTATCCTTTGCGGTGGCTCAAATCCCGGAGCAGCAGAGGTCGAAAGGACCAACAATGCCACAAGCACCCTTTGTTTGGAGCCAGGCAAGGTCTGCGTATACGAAGAAAACGCCGAAACCAACAAAGCGCTGGAGCAGGCCGGTATTGACCTTATTCCCATCTCTATCTTTGAGCTGACAAACGGCTTTGGCGGCCCCAACTGCCTCTGCCTCCCCCTCGTCCGCACTTCATAACATGGGAACGGGTCAAAACATAAAGGCGCTTCGCAAGCGCGACCAGCTCACGCAGGAGGAGTTCGCGGCACTCATCGGCGTCTCCAAAGAAACGGTATGCCGCTGGGAAAAGGACCGCTATACAATCCGCCGCTCAACGTTGCTCAAGATAGTATCGAAATTTAACCTGCAGCTCGACGACCTCACATCTGAAACCGCAGGGCTTGCCGCAAAGCTCGACCACGGAGGACGGAAGCCGAATTCCAAGGAAACTGCTACTGACTCCCTTTGCGATGTATTTAAAATCCAGATGAATGGAGGCAGAACAGGACTTAAGCAGACCGGAACAACGGCGCTCCCCTCATCCGTATTCAAAAAACATCGTGGGTGTTTCTTTGTTCAAATGGACACATCTGCCATGTCCAAATGCTATCCGATGGGATCCTTTCTCCTAGTGGACCCCAACCTGAAGCCCTGGAACGGATGCTCCGTCCTCGCCTTGTCCGATAATTCCAGAGTGGTCATACGGCGGTATAGCACCGGCACGAACACAGTGATGCTGTCATCCTACTCATATCGCACATCGGAACCGGATATTGTGCTGGACAAACGCCGAATCAGGATTCTCGGAGTCATCGTCTGGTTTCAGGCATCCCATGACCTGAGCATCTAATTGGATCGGATCTTGTCATTGGGGACAGACTTAAATGAGTAGTCATTGGGCGACCACTCATTTAAGTCTGTCCCCAATGACCACCCATGAACAGTCACCTCAACAGCAAAAGCCCCGCAGTCGGAGCGGACCGCGGGGCTCATGAAGAGAGGCTAGTTTGTGGGCGCTTTGCCTGGCGCCCACGAGAGAGGCAACAGAGTAGAGACTACTCGTGGATGCGGGTACCGGAGAGGCCGGCCATGGTCTCGGCGGCCTTGTCCAGGGCGCCGATGATGCAGGTGCGGCCCTTGCGGGAGCGGGCGAACTTGATGGCGGCGCGGACCTTGGGCTCCATGGAACCCTTGCCGAACTGGCCCTCGTCGGCCAGGCGCTCGGCCTCGTCGGCGGTGAGGTCCTCGAGCTCCTCCTGGTTGGGCTTGCCAAAGTTGATGGCGACATGCTCGACGGCGGTCAGCAGGAACAGGACGTCGGCGTCGCAGTCCTCGGCCAGCAGCTCGCCGCCCAGGTCCTTGTCGATAACGGCGGGAACGCCCTTGTAGCAACCCTTGTTCTCGTAGTCGCGGACGACGGGGATGCCGCCGCCACCGCAGGCGATGACGATGAACTCGTTGTCGAGCAGGTTGAGGATGGAGTCGGCCTCGACGATCTTCTTGGGATCGGGGGAGGCGACGACGCGACGCCAGCCGCGGCCGGAGTCCTCGACGAAGACCTTGGAGGGATCCTCGGCCATGAACTCCTTGGCCTGCTCCTCGGTGTAGAAGGGGCCGATCGGCTTGGTCGGGTTCTTGAACGCGGGATCGTCCGGGTCGCACTCGATCTGGGTGACGACGGTGGCGGCGTGCCAACGCTTATAGCGCTTGTGCATCTCGCGGCCGATGCCCTGCTGCAGGTGGTAGCCGATGTAGCCCTGGGACATGGCGCCGCACTCGGGCAGCGGCATCTCGGGGGTGCCGATGGCGTCGTGGGCGGCGGCGAAGGCGTTCTGGATCATGCCGACCTGCGGGCCGTTGCCGTGGGTGATGATGATCTCGTTGCCCTGCTCGATGAGGCCGAGGAGCGCGTGGGCGGTGTTGCTCACGGCCTCGATCTGCTCGACGGGGTTGTTGCCGAGGGCGTTGCCGCCGAGGGCGACGACAATACGATCGGGCTTGCCAAGAGGCTTAGACATTGCTGGAATCCTTTCTGTAAAAGGCCTACAACCCATTAATAACCCGCGTCCGTGCGATACGCGAGTTTATTAAGGTTTATATTCTCTTTATCGCTCATTTTATTCATTTTGAAAATACCTAAGCGGCGAACGGTCGATTTTACCCGCTCAGCGTAAAGAAGCCCAGTTCAGGCACATCTACGCCATTTACGTGCAACTTTATTTAAATAGAGCAGGGATTAGACCAGATTATGCAAACTATATCTTTGCTAAACACAAAACGGACAGCGCAATATCTTACTCGCACTATACGCGATTCTATACATTAATTTGACGAGTATGCACCCCTGCAAAAACATGGGGCTTTTCATCCAACATAAGGGATAGCCGATCGCGCTTCACCCCGCGGCAAGCGACTGCGAGTTCGCAGTATGGAACTTTACCGTCGGCTTCTGCATGAACGCTGCCGACGCCCTTTCGCTCCTGCGCGCCCAAGCAGCCGAGAACGCTAACGGCGCCACTGTCAACCTGGCCACCCTCAACAACGGCGCCGCCAGCCTTTTCGCAAAGTACCGTGCTGGCTCGCTGGCTTTGAGGCCTAAGTGAGCTTTGCTATTTCCCAATTTTTGTATGATTTGGGTCAAATCTATTTGTCAATTTTTGTATGATTATGGGCAAATCTATTTGCCAATTTTTGTCAATGAGGTGTTTTAATGCTACGCCGCAAAGTCACTGATAGGCTTTTGAGCTGGAAGAATAACTCCCATAAGGCCCTGCTTGTTACCGGTGCGCGTCAGATTGGCAAGAGCTATGCGATTCGCGCGTTTGGAAAGAGCAACTACGCTTCGTATTATGAGGTCAATCTGCTACTTGATGCCGAGGCAAGAGACGTACTTGTTGGCGCTAAGAACTCCATTGACTTCATCAACCGTGTGGCCCTTCTTGCGGATGCACCGCTTGTTGAGGGAGATACGCTTATCTTTGTCGATGAGATTCAGGAGTATCCGCAGATCGTTACACTTATGAAGGCGCTGGTCGAGGACGGACGCTTTAGCTATGTCTTCTCGGGGTCTATGCTTGGGACTGAGTTTAAGGGGATCTCTTCTTTTCCGGTAGGGTATGTCGAGCACATTGTTATGCGGCCGATGGATTTTGAAGAGTTTTGTTGGGCAAACAGCGTCAGCGAAAATGTGCTTGCAGATATTCGCAGCCGCCTTGTCGAGAGACGTCCCGTCGAAAACTATATTCATGAGGCGATGCTCAAAAACTTTAGAGCCTATATCGTTTGCGGCGGCATGCCGGAGGTCGTTCAGAACTATATCGATTCGGGCTATTCGCTCGTGAGAACGCGTGAGCTTCAAATTCAGCTAGTCGATCAGTACAAAAGCGATATCTCTAAATATGCATCGACTCGAGCGTTTAACGTTCGCTCCATTTTCGAGCAAATTCCCGTTCAGCTTGAGGCGGAGTCCCATCGCTTTATCGTCTCGTCTCTAGGCGAGGGAGCTCGTCTTCAAAAATACGAGCAGGATTTCCTATGGCTGGTGAACGCAGGCGTTGGATTGATGGTCCCCCAGGTGACGGAGGCACGAAGTCCTCTCAAGAGGACGGAGAAAACGACGGCCTTTAAACTATACGAGTCCGATACAGGTATGCTCGCATCGCGGTATCCCGGCAGCACGGCACGCGCCGTCTACCTTGACATGAAAACCCCCAACCTCGGCGGCCTCTATGAGAACGTGGTCGCACAGGAACTCGTTGCCCTCGGAGCAGATACGTGGTACTACCAAACGCGTGAGGTCGGTGAAGTCGACTTTGTAATCGAAGGTGCCCGCGGGCATGTTGTCCCAATCGAAGTCAAATCGGGCAAGAAAGTTCGAGCACATGCAGCCCTCGACCGTTTGATGAGTGTGGGCGAGTACAAAATTCCCGAGGCCGTTGTGCTGAGCCACGAAAACCTTTGCAAAGAGGGCAAGATCCTTTACGTTCCAATCTATATGACATTCTGTCTCGATGAGTTTATGGAAAAGGACGACCCCAACAACGATTTCTCGTTTGCACCCATATCTCTCTAGGTCATCTGAGTCCGCAACCAGGTCCCCCTCTATGCCCAAAGCAGCGCGTGGTTTCGCGGCAAAGCCGCGAAACAGCGACCGGGATAAAAGGCCCCACCAACCACGCCCCTCGTTCAGCCCCACAATCCGAGGACGTAGTCGTAGCAGGATCTGAGGTCTAACCTTCGCGGACACTCCGCAGGACGAAAGAACCCCCGCCGCACGTAGTGCGCAGCGGGGGTTCTTTCATGTCCGAGGACGTCCGCGAAGGTTAGCCCTCAGATCCTGCGGTGGGAGACCTAGGCCTCGTTGTACACCGTCTTGAGCTTCAGCAGGTGCTGATAGCGGTCCATGGCGGCCTGCTCGTTCTCCTTGAAGAGCTCCTCGGCGCGCTCGGGGAAGGAACGCGTCAGCGAAGCGTAACGGGCCTCGTTCATCAGGAACTCCTGATAACCGCCCGCGGGCTCCTTGGAATCGAGCGAGAACTTCTTGCCGGCAGCGGCCTCGGGGTTGAAGCGGAAGAGGTTCCAGTAACCGCACTCGACAGCCTTCTTCATCTCGGCCTGGCAGTTCTGCATGCCGCCCTTCTTGATGGAGTGCATCTCGCAGGGGCTGTAGCCGATGATGAGGGACGGGCCGTCGTAGGCCTCGGCCTCGTGGATGGCCTTGAGGGTCTGAGCCGGGTTGGCGCCCATGGCGACCTGCGCCACGTAGACGTAGCCATAGCTCATAGCGATCTCGGCCAGGGACTTCTTCTTGGTCACCTTGCCGGCAGCGGCGAACTGAGCAACCTGGCCCAGGTTCGAAGCCTTGGAGGCCTGACCGCCGGTGTTGGAGTAGACCTCGGTATCGAAGACGAAGACGTTGACGTTGTGGCCGGAAGCCAGGACGTGGTCCAGGCCACCGAAGCCGATGTCGTAGGCCCAACCGTCGCCACCGAAGATCCAGAAGGACTTCTTGGTGAGGTAAGCCTTGTCGGCGAGGATCGCCTTGGAAGCGTCGCAGCCGCACTTCTCGAGCTCGGCGACGTAGGCAGCGGCAGCGGTCTTGGAGGCCTCGGCGTCGTTGACGGAGTCGATCCAAGCCTGACCGGCGGCCTTGAGCTCGTTGGACGGACCGTCAGCGGCGATAATCTCCTGCGTAGCAGCGATCAGCTTCTTCTGAACGGCCTCATAGCCAACGGCCATGCCCAGACCGTGCTCGGCATTGTCCTCGAACAGGGAGTTGTTCCACGCCGGGCCGTGACCGTCCTTGTCCTTGCAATACGGAGCGGTGGCAGCGGGGTTGCCCCAAATGGAGGAGCAGCCGGTGGCGTTGGAGATGAACATGCGGTCGCCGGCGACCTGGGTCACCAGACGTGCATAGGCGGTCTCGGCGCAGCCGGCGCAGGAGCCAGAGAACTCCAGATAGGGCTGCTTAAACTGGCTGCCCTTGACGTTGGCCGCGATGAGTTCCTTCTTCTCGGAGACGTTCTCGACCATGTAGTCCCAAACGGGCTGCTGGTCCATCTCCTGCTCGGTGGGAACCATCTCGAGGGCGCCCTTGGGGCAAACCTTGACGCAGTTGGTGCAGCCCATGCAGTCGAGCGGGGACACGGCCATGGTGAACTTCATGCCCTTGGCCTTGGGGCCCATAGCGTCGAGCGTGCGGGTAGCCTCGGGCGCGGCGGCAGCCTCGTCCTCGGTCATCGCGAACGGACGGATGGTGGCATGCGGGCACACATAAGCGCACTGGTTACACTGGATGCACTTGGTCTCGTCCCAGTGAGGAACGACCACGGCGACGCCGCGCTTCTCGTATGCGGAGGCGCCCAGCTCAAACTGGCCGTCGGCGCAATCGGCAAAGGCGGAAACAGGCAGGCTGTCACCATCCATGCGATCGATGGGCTCGAGCAGGTTCTTGACCTGCTGGGCGATGGCGGACTTGGTCTCCTCGGAGAGCTCGACGGGAGCGGCATCCTCGGCAGTTGCCCAGTCGGCCGGAACCTCGAACTTACGGAAGGCGGTAGCGCCGGCATCGATAGCCTTGTGGTTGGCGTCGACGATGGCCTGGCCCTTCTTCATGTAGGACTTGGTAGCCGCGTCCTTCATGTACTGCAGGGCGTCCTCGGCGGGCAGGACCTTGGCCAGCGCGAAGAAGGCGGACTGGAGCACCGTGTTGGTGCGCTTGCCCATGCCGACCTTGGCAGCCAGGTCGATAGCGTCGATCAGGTAGACGTTGACGTTGTTGTTCGCGATGTAGCGCTTAGCCACGGCGGGCATGTGCTCGGCGAACTCCTCGTCGCTCCACTGGCAGTTGACCAGGAAGGTGCCGCCCGGCTTGACGTCGCGGACCATCTTGAAGCCCTTGACGATGTAGCTGGGGTTGTGACAAGCGACAAAGTCGGCCTTGGTCACGTAGTACGGCGAGCGGATCGGGGAATCACCAAAGCGCAGGTGCGAGACGGTGACACCGCCGGTCTTCTTGGAGTCGTACTGGAAGTAGGCCTGAACGTACTTGTCGGTGTGGTCGCCGATGATCTTGATCGAGTTCTTGTTGGCACCGACGGTACCGTCGCCACCCAGACCCCAGAACTTGCACTCGATGGTGCCGGGGGCTGCGGTGTTGGGCGCATCCTCGGCCTCGGGCAGGCTCAGGTTGGTCACGTCATCGACAATGCCGATGGTGAACTCACGCTTGGGCTCGTCCTTCTTAAGCTCCTCGAAGACAGCGAACGCGGACGCGGGAGGCGTGTCCTTGCTGCCCAGGCCGTAACGGCCGCCGACAACCTTGATGCCCGTCTTGCCGGCCTCGTAGAGAGCGGAAACGACGTCCTGGTAGAGCGGTTCGCCGATGGAACCCGGCTCCTTGGTGCGGTCCATGACGGCAATCTTCTTGACGGTCTCGGGGAGAACGTCGACAAAGTGCTTGATGGAGAACGGACGGAACAGGCGAACCTTGACCAGGCCGACCTTCTCGCCGTGAGCGTTGAGGTAGTCGATGACTTCCTCGAGCACGTCGCAGAAGGAACCCATGCACACGACGACGCGATCGGCATCGGGAGCGCCGTAGTAGTTGAACAGGCCGTAATCGGTGCCGAGCTTCTCGTTGATCTTCTTCATGTAGCCCTCGACGACGGCGGGAAGCTCGTCGTAGACCCTGTTGCAGGCCTCGCGGTTCTGGAAGAAGATGTCGCCGTTCTCGTGGCTGCCGCGGGTGTGCGGGTGCTCAGGGTTGAGCGCGTGATCGCGGAAAGCCTGGACGGCGTCCATGTCGCACATCTCGGCCAGATCCTTGTAGTCCCACATGGCGACCTTCTGGATCTCGTGGCTGGTGCGGAAGCCGTCGAAGAAGTTAAGGAACGGGGTCTTACCCTCGATGGCGGCAAGGTGAGCCACCGGCGAGAGGTCCATGACCTCCTGGACGTTGCCCTCGGCGAGCATGGCGAAACCGGTCTGGCGGCAGGCCATGACGTCGGAGTGATCGCCAAAGATGTTCAGGGCGTGGGAAGCGACGCAACGCGCGGAGACGTGGAAGACGCCCGGGAGCTGCTCGCCCGCGATCTTGTACATGTTCGGGATCATCAGGAGCAGACCCTGAGAAGCCGTGTAGGTGGTGGTCAGAGCACCGGCGCCCAGCGAACCGTGAACGGTACCGGCTGCACCTGCCTCGGACTCCATCTCGACGACCTTGACCGGGGTGCCGAAGATATTCTTGCGACCCTGGGCCGCCCACTGGTCGACATGGTCGGCCATCGGGCTGGACGGCGTAATGGGATAGATTCCCGCTACCTCGGTGTACGCATACGAAACATATGCGGCCGCCTCGTTGCCGTCCATAGACTTAAACTTACGCGCCATATACCCCTCTCCTCTCATATAGGTATACAGGCCCCGGCGATCGCCGGGATGTTGGCGTGATGGGATTTTCGCTGTTGCTTCCAATCATCTGGCAGGCAGGCTCAGCAGCAGGTACATGGCGTGGAGAGAAGGCATGCCGAGGCGAGGAGGGCTGCACGCGCTCCACAAGCCCAGCTACCCGTCTTGCACATGACCGAGCGCCGCAAAGGCCGCATGCCGGATGCTCCCGGGCACGCCCCGGCGATGGGAAGCGCCCGCAACGGAAATCCGCATGCGGGTTTATTGTACCCCGCCGTCAAGTGTAATTTCGGCAAATATAGGCGGGCGGTAAAGGTTTACCTTGGGTGACCATCAAGGGCAAAATTGATCCTTCCGTCACCGAGGGACCAAATGGCAGCTGCGGTGAAATAGGAACTGTTTTTGCCGGCCGTAGCCTTAAACAGCCCCTATTTCACCGCAACTTATTTAGGAGATGAGTCAGAGGGCGCCGAGGAGGATGGCGTAGGTTGTGGATTCTCCGAGCTTGAGCTCGTCACCGGGGTTGAGCTGGGCGGAGCGGCCGGGCTCGACCTGGGTGCAGACGTTCGTCGCGTCGTTTACCACCACGGTTCCGTTGGTGGACGACAGGTCCTCAACGTACCAGACATTTTGGTCATCGCACCACACGTGGGCATGGCGAGCCGAAACGTCATCGCCCACATCGGTGATGCCGCCCTCCCCCGTTGCCAGCGCGCCGATCTCGACGCCTTCCTCACTCGGCTGAATCCAGCGCGGGACGCTCACCGCGTAGCCGTTTTGCACGCGCAGCAGTCCCAGCGGATGCGCCGGCGCGACCTCGTGCTCGCCCGACTTGGAACCAAGGCGGGCGTGAGAGCAAACGGCATAGGGAACGAATCTTGCGGATGTACTCCTCGACGTCAGGCAGGTAAGCCCCACGAAGTCACCGGGGAGGCCCAAGCGGCCCGGCACCACTTCCAGATTCTGACCAGGGCGAGTCGTTCGCCGGTGGCTGAAGGCTCGCTCCCACCCAAAAGGGGAGATTCGCGTTGTTCCCCAATCGCTCTCGCATCTTTCATTTTGCTCGAGGTGGGCTATAAAAACTTTCCTGGTGAAAGGCGGCGATTGGTTTCCTTTCTTTCTAGAGGAGCGCGCCTGTAATCTGTTTTCATCCTAAATCAAGTTGAGATCGGACCTTCCAGAGGCAAGTCGACTCAAACTGCGAGGCTCCATGTTGGAATAAAGAGCGCTGTCGAAGTGCCAACAACACAAAGCTTGCCAGTCTCAAATAGAACCTTTTGGGAGTCCGATTGGGCCGCACACCGAATCCCCGCTGGTGGTTTTTTATAGCTGCGCAACAATAAACAAGGTTAGTGCCAGTCCAGCATGAAATTGAGGAACGTATGCATTTTTTTCTCAGTAAGTGATCGTCGTTACTGCTTCGATGAGGTCACTCGCAATTGCTTTCAGGTTGACCAAGCATCAGAAGATGCGCTTCGCATATTTGAAGCATCGGGAAGAACGGTCAACTCGAAGTTGCTAACAAAGTCACTTGCTGCGAAAGGCTACGACCAAACGACCATAGCAGAACTTGAAGACGACATTGATGAGTATCAACGATTGTCTGAGCGGACTTTCTTAACAAAAGACACGCCTCGAAAACTTAGATCCATCGAACTCAACGTTTCACATGCATGCAACCTTGGTTGTAGTTACTGTTTTGCCGGTAAAGGAGATTATGGAACGTCTCCTCTGCTGATGACAGACGAGATAGCCTTCAAGGCGGTCGACTACCTCGTCGCAAGTTCATCGGAAAACGAAACGCTTGCGATCGTCTTTTTTGGTGGGGAACCCATGATTAACGAGCCGCTGATATGGAAAACGGTCGACTATTCAAAAAGAATATACCCCAATAGAAACTTTACCTATTCTATTACGACCAACGGAACGCTTTTGAATGACACTGCTGTGAATTCTTTCAAGGAGCACGGGTTTTCTGTTCTGATTAGTCTCGATGGTACAGGATGCAAGCACGATGCATCGCGCCCGTACAAGACGGGAGGCGGCTCTTTCTCCGATATCGACAAAAACGTTCGTCGTTTTTCCGAGTCGTTCCCCTTCGGCGCAAGAGCGACCTTAACAAATAATAACTGTAACCTTGTTGAAGACTATCTTCAGTTTAAAGAGATGGGCTTCAGAAGGATTTACTTCTCGCCCGTGAGCTCATTCGATGAGAATATCAAACTCGACGAACACTCATTAAACAAAATCAGGGCGGGCCTAATAGATTTGGCGGATCAATATCTCAAACAGATTGATCAAGGGGAAAAGCCCTTGTTTAGAACATTGAAAACTGCAGTTGATTTGATTATGAGCAACAGGATCGCCTTTGTCGGATGCGGGGCTGGCAGGCGTTTTATTTCCGTGACTCCCGAAGGGGACGTATACCCCTGTCACAGGTTTGTCGGGATGATGCGATTCAAAATGGGCAACATCGTCACCGGAATTGACGAAACTAGGTATATTGAAAACTGGAGTCAGGGTGTCGAAAAAAGAATTGACTGTACGGACTGTTGGGCTCGGTCTTTCTGTGGTGGGGGCTGTAGCTGGGAGGCTGCAGGCGAGCACGGCTACTTGCCCAAGAGTCTACACCCTGCATCATGTGAATATAGAAAAATGTGCTACGAGATGGCTTTTGACCTTATTTCCCGCCACTCATCTTCGCAGGAGAAAAATCAACGAGAAGCTACTGTATCGGAATAAGCGGTTCAGCGCATTGCTGTCACCATTGTGGAGGTGTTCGTTCTTCTGATTACCGTCTGCGAAGCTTATTGCTACGTTCGCCGAAACCATTCTAGAAATATGGTGAACTAGACATCTTGGTTTGTTATACACAATATTGAGGTTTTTCTGCACTCAAAGGGAGGTAGTCGTGAAGCATATTCATCCTGTTGGTTCAAATGAACATCCTCCCGTTGAGCCTTGTTGTCTTGGAGTTGATGTATGCATTTTTTACGACATCGCCGAGTGCCCTGTTGCGGATTGGTGCTATGTCGATAAAGAATCAAGCTGTGTTTTGCCAGCAGATTGGTGCGATCCAGTTGACGAGTAGTTTTGTGGCTAGGAACTATTTGGTCCAATTCAGAATAAGATGGGAACAAATACCAAAATCTCGTGTCTGGGAGGAGTTATGCCATTATTGCAAGGTCTCGTTGGATTAGCCTTTATACTTGCGTTATATCTGGCACCTTTTTTAATTCTATTCTTCATTATCCGACTCTTTCTTCGGAGAAAATAGGAGTGTCACGCAAACATTAGCGTAGCTTTCTTCCAATATGAGCCGAGCATTGGCAAGTGGAATAAGAAGCCCGACCGTTCGCCACATGAAAGTGATCGGACGGGCTTCTCTATTTAACCCGGGCCGCCACCCATAGCGGCTTTCCAAGCGTATTCTCAGTGCAAAGCAATCGTCAGTTTAATCCTATGCGCTGATACCGCATTTCATTTGTTCGGCTCGAATTCTACGGCCTGGCAACCCTCGCACTCTCCGGCAAATGGATTGAACGCGAAGGCAGAGATGATGTGTGCGTGGACATCGAGGCTGCTGTAGGCAACATACTGGGACATGGACCCCCGCTGCGCGTGGTATGCGGCCCGGCATATTCATTGCCGTCCAACCCCGTGTAGTTGCAGCAAAGGGTGGAACCTCAATGCTCAGCTCATGTTGTCCGTGGGACACGAGAATCGTAAGTACACTTTGGTGCGATTCTCACGCTGATACTGAGCCACCTGGAATAAGATACGTCGCGACAGGTACCGTCAAGATTCTTTCGCAAATTGATCGAGGCGGCCTCGGCCCCGCCTTG
>CAUHHB010000007.1:0-160639 GCA_959606035.1 uncultured Collinsella sp. | reverse complement strand
CGGGCCGTGTTCCGCTATGCGGTTGTCAATTTGCGAAAGAAATTATGCGTCACCTAGCCCGTCGATGGGAATCCAAAAGAGCGGCACATAACGCAGGAATCCAAAGGCGAAGACCAGAAAGATTGATAGATAAAGATGTAGTTTCTGGTCCAACACATGCAAAGCCGGAATTAAAAAGGGCAGCAAAAATACAAGCCAAGCATAGACGGTTACAAACCACCAACTAGAACCAGTAAGAGTTGGTGCAAAAATATCTATCAAATTGGTTGGACTTACTTGAATATCGCCGCGAAGCATGAAGAAAAAACCCAGCACAATACTATAAAAGAGAACCGTGCCTTCGATTGAAGCTATCTGTTTAACAGCTTGTTTAATGGAGTATCCAGCTTTCCCCGCAACAAACCAGATTGTTATGGCAACAAAGCAGCCGACCGCAGTTCTTCCAATTGGATAGAAAAAGATATTGTAGAAAACCTAGTAAACGAACCAGGAAATACGGAAACGGAATCAGCGTTGTGAACAACAAAATGATGAGCCATTACCGTCCACATAAGGACAATGCGAAGTAATTCGATACGGGAATCTCGTATTTTTGCCATAATGCCCCCAAGTAAAATCAAAACCTAATTAAGCCTCGACCTAGAACCGTTCGAGAATCTCCTCGGCATTCTCTCGCAGATAGGATATCTAGGTCCGGCACGGCAAACTGCACGTAGCCCCTCTGTGGTGCCTGAATAACCTCTCTCTGAGAAGTTTGACTCTGGTGGGGCTACGAACAGAAAGTTGGACTGCGGGATGGTCGGGACTGGAGGTTAGCATGCGCTATTAGCGCCGGGCGATCTAGGCACTAATAGTCAAACGCTTTTAACCAATCCCGGTCACCGAACGATGGCTGCCGTGCCTCCCCGCTGCCGCTACACCGTTGGTGCCAACACCGGCGTCAGGAGAGCCATTGAGGTGAACAAGAGACAAGATGACCTACAGGAGATTATAGATGCGACGCTCCAGGAAATGGCCGCGGAGGGGGCGACGGGTTCGACCCATTGGCAGTTTAGCCCCCGCTGCAAATTGACCATTTATGCTGGCTGCATTCTATTTTTCCTTCTTTTTTAAGTACTTGACTATATGTAGACCAGTCATTATCCGTAATACCAAGTTCATCTTTATTTTTTCGCTTTGTATTAATGCCATCGCTAATTGCTGCGAGGATTTTCTCTTCGATGTCAACCGTTTTTCCAGGTCCCTTTTGTATGGTATTAATCGCCAAGACCAATGAATTAAGCCTAATGACGCCTCGCGCTGTCAAATCAAATTCCTTACCATCGGATGTAACGGTTCCATCCTCAAAAATAAACACAAAACGCTCTAGTGTGTCGGTTTTAAATGCAAAACGACCATGCGCGAGAGCATTTCTTATGTGATAAAACAAACTCATGTATTTGCTCGTATTGCCCTTCGAATTAACTTTCACAAACGCCATGCGCTGATCATCAACATTTTCGTAAAAATACTCGTCTAAGTTTAGCTTTTTGCAGGTGCCCTCTAATTCTTTCTTACTTCTTACCGTAAGCATCACATCGACATCCCTGCGACTAAATATAGCTTGATTTAGAGAAGTCTTTAAGCTTCGAATCCCTACCCAAGGGGCGGGCGCCCATTTATCAATCTCATTATTTTTACGATTACTCTGACCAGGGCAGGGAGACTCAATCAGGAAAAAATGAACTATACGCATCCAATTAGAGTCTTCCAGAACCTGTTGCGGCAGGGGCTCGTTTAGCCATGAAGTTCGAAGTATTGCCATGTCTACCTCCAGCTACAGCGTTGTAATCAACATCACAATGCATTTCTCGACATTAGCAAAAATACTCCCGTACGAAAGGCTTCTTAAGAGTCTCAAGCATTTCAATCTGTCGTTTCATGTCAAATCGCGTCTTTATATTCCTGTCGTAAGTTATATCGAGAATTATCGGTTTATATAAACATGTATAAGCTTATCGCGGAATATCGTTTTTTCGATCCGCTAAATCCAACATATTGAGACAGGCAATTACCGCAGGATAGAAAGTTGTTACACCCGTAAAAGTCATAGGTTCGTTCTAACAGACATGTTGATTGACCCATTATCCACAGCTTGAGGGAAATCGACCCCAACATGGTAAAGTAGTCGCAACAGGCAACCATGGAGGAACAATGCTCAGCATTCACTACGGCGACAGAGACGATGTGATTTATGACACGTCAACATTCTTTGATTACAGCTATTCTCCCTCTTGGCTGCAAGATCCCCTGTCACAGCGCATTATCAAATCTATTGATAGTGGCACTGTTCTTGGCGCAAACGCAATTGACACCAAGGTGCTTGGCGTTATTCCGCCAGAGAAACTATCAACGGGCACCAAAACACTTCTACTGATGCTCTTTATGCCTCAAAACCTCTACAACGCCTCAACCTGCGGAGATAATTGCGCCTATTGGATCTTGCGCATCGCCTCCAAACATGACATCACCATCAACCTCTACCATATGATG
This sequence comes from uncultured Collinsella sp., assembly GCA_959606035.1. Taxonomy (GTDB): domain Bacteria; phylum Actinomycetota; class Coriobacteriia; order Coriobacteriales; family Coriobacteriaceae; genus Collinsella. The sequence continues at coordinate 158,107 of CAUHHB010000007.1, read as the reverse complement.
GATTTTGGCAAAGCGCGTTTTACAGCCCGTGTCATCAATTCCGGACAGATTGTTCATACCATGGATGAGCTTATCCTTATCTCGGCAAAATGTCTGAGGGAGGCTCGAGCATGAGAGGGGAATATCAGCTGACCGTAAGGACCAATAAAGTTCAGGTCAAACTCACCATTCGCCGAAACCTCACCATCATCCAAGGCAAAAGCGCAACAGGCAAAACTACCCTGTTGGACAGCCTCCGTGCATACGAAAACCTAGGAGCCCAAAGCGGGATAATCGTTAATTGCGCAGCCCCCTGCCGCGTCATCGGCGGCATAGATTGGGAAGCGCAACTCGGCCGCATCGATAACAGCATCGTGTTTGTGGACGATACGCAAAAACTCGTAAGGAGCCATGCATTCCAGCATGCAGCTCGACACAGTTCCAACTACTACGTCATCGTTGCGAGGGACGAATTGCCCAGCTCCCCTATAGCGTGGATGAGATCTATGGCCTCAAAAACACCAACAGGGCCACAACAAAATATCCTGTCTACACACGCACGTACACTTCTACCTACCGCATTTACGGAGACGAGCTCTACGATGGAGATCAGCCAGAAGAAGTCATCGAAGAAGACAGCAATGCCGGCTATGAGTTCTTTAAAGTCCTGTGCGCCAAAAGTAAAATTCGCTGCGTAAGTGCCGGTGGCAAATCAAACATATACGAAACCGCCCTGAGCTCCCCAGCCCAAAAATTGCTCGTAATTGCAGATGGGGCCGCTTTTGGGCCCGAGATGCCCTATGTCTATTCGCTCAGAAGATTTAAGGAGATCGAGCTCTTTTTGCCGGAATCGTTTGAATGGCTTGTGCTGAGATCGGGACTCTTCAATGATGTCGAAACGCAAGATATGCTCCTTCATCCTGCCGATTTCATCGACTGCGAGAAGTTCTTCAGTTGGGAACAGTTCTTTACTAAACAGCTAAGGGAACTGACCAGAGATAGCTACCTAGCCTATAGAAAAGAAGCTCTCAATCCCGCCTACCTACAGCAACATGAGCTCAACACGATTGCTGAATCGCTACCCAAACTCGGAATCACTTCGCGCTAGATTGAGAAATACTCGCTCTCACTGCTAAGATTCGGCCCCAACCACGGATCGCCCGTCAAGAAAAACTCCGGCCAGCGCTGCATGAACAGTGCTTGCTCGCGCTTCCAGCGACACATCTTTTCCTCGTTGGCCTCTTCCCTACCGCGAGACGTGAACTCGTAGTGATACAGCTCGGCATAGGGCGTAAAGATGGTGCGGTAGCCGGCCTCCCACACGCGAAGGCAAAAGTCAGCGTCGTTAAAACCGACGGCGAGTTCCTCGGTATAGCCTCCGACTTGCTCAAATACGTCGCGTCGCACCATCTGACAGGCACCCGTCACGGCGCTAAAATTGCTCGGGCGAACTGCGCGCTCATAGTAGCCCTCACGCCTTGCCGAGAAGTCCTGGTTGGCATGGGCAAGTGCGCCACGCACGCCAACCAAAATGCCGGCATGCTGCACCAGATGATCGGCAAAGTAGAGTTTGGCGCCCGCCACGCCCGCATCGGGACGCTGCAGATAGCCCATCATCTCTTCGATAAAGTCAGGGCTTATGACCTCGGTATCGTTGTTGAGCAGCAGCAGGTAATCGCCCTTGGCATGCTCAACGCCAAAGTTGATGATCTGGGAGTAATTGAACTCGCCCGGCCAGTACACAACGCGCGCGATGCCCTTGCCTTCGGATGCTGCAGCCACGCGCTCCGGCAGGACTTCGTAATACGCAAACGTCTTCGGGTCTTCGCTGTTGTTCTCCACCAAGACGATCTCGTAGTTGGCATACGTTGCCTTCTGGGCGATCGACATCACGCAGGCGTCGAGCGTCTCAACGTGGTCCTTGGTGGGAATCACAATACTCACCAGCGGCGCAGGCTCTGGTAGCGCATAGCGCATGCGATAGACAAACGGCGTCTCGGTCTCCTCGACTGTTCCACGAACGCCCAGCGCGTTAAAGTGGCGCTGAAGCGCAAGGCGCCCGGCTTCAATAGCATACGGCTTGCTATCGGCAGAACCGTCAGCGGTCGATCCCGGATGCACGCGCCAGTGATACAGCACGTGCGCGACATGCTCAAACCGCGCGCCCGCCGCAAGGCAGCGGAGCGTCAGGTCGTAATCCTGGGCGCCCGCGACGTCTTCCGGCGACATGCCAATACGGTCGATGAGCGCCTTCTCCACCATCAGGAAATGCGTCACGCAGTTATGGCTATAGAGCAGGTCGACGTTGAGTCGCGTCTTAAAGACCGGCTGGCCCCACTCCCCCGTTTTCTGGAACATGTCCTCGTCGCAGAACAGGACCTGGGGACGCTCTCCCTCGGCAGCCTTGTTCAGCGCAGAAACATAGTGGAACAATGCGTCCGGTTCCAGGATGTCATCGTGGTCCAAGAACGCGATGTAGTCGCCTGTCGCTTGCTCGATACCTGCGCTGGTGTTGAGCACAATGCCGCCGTTGCCGGAAAGCTCGATGCGGCGAACGCGCTCGTCGTTGGCGTCTGCCGCAAGAGTGGCCACCGCGTCCCATTCGGGCGAGGCATCCATGAGCAGCAATTCCCAGTTGTCATAGCTCTGGGCTAGCACCGAGTCCAGCAGCTCGCGCAGGTAGACCCGATCAGTCTTGTAGCACGGCACCACAATGCTCACGAGCGGCCTATAGGCAAAGGCCGCCGAAGCGACACGCTGGCACACCAAATCGCCCGGCTTTGCGCGATGCTGTTCAAACCAACGTCGATAAGCTGCATCGTCTGCACGCGCGTCCTTCATGCGGTTCCAGCTGTCGTCGACCATGCCGTTGTACAGGCGACCATCCATGGCGCAAAACCCGCTCTGGATTAGGCCCGTGGGATCAGCCGCAATCGCGACAAAATCCCGTATATCCTGAGGCATCTCTACGCTCAGATACGTTTTATTGACGCGGCATCCGTTCTGCTGCGGCACGTCAACCTGCGATTCAAAAACATGCACGGTAACATCGATGGCGTTCATATGTGTATCGAAGATCTGGAACTCAGGGGTGCACTGGGGGTCTCCCGCCCAGGTAACCTCATAGCGCCACACCGCGCCGGCGTCTGCCGGCAAATAGCGAATGGCATCGATCTCGTAGCGACCGCAGCATTCGCCACGCTGCGCATCGCGGATAAGCGCGCACAGCGCAGGCTTTGCTTTGTAGTTAACCTTGGATTCCAGCTTGGCCACGCGGCTATCGGGGCGAATGGAGCCAAGCTTTTGGCCATCGGACGCAAATGCGACGTCAATCGTAGAGCCGTCCAAAAAGGGAAGCACCAAGACGGCGAGCTCGCGCTCGTAATCGGAAACGGAAGGGCAAAGCGCCAGCACACGGCCATGATCGACCGGGAGCACCAGCGACGGCACACAAGAACCGCTCGTCGTCGCATGGGCAAACGCTTGAGAACCCTCCCGTTCAATAAGCGCGGCGACATCCTGACCGGCAAAACGAAGCAGCACAAACAGACGGCCCTGACTGCGGCAAAGTGCCAAACGCTTGATACTCATCTACACTTCTCGCTTTCCCAGGGCGTTCGCTGCCATACGTTTGCAGGCACCCAGGCGTCCAAACCTCAAGACGTCGTAATCAAACATGAGCTTTTTGCACTCACGGGCATTGGGGGCCTTGCTGGTAAGCGCCGCACGCACCATAGCGGCAACAGAAGGAGCGCATTGTGCGAGCGCAGCATCGCTGCCCACGGCAGAACCGGCAAGCGCCGCGGCAACGGCGGCAAACACCTTGCCGCAGTCCGAACCCAGCAACCTGAGCGCATCGTACAGCACCAGATCGCATAGGAAGTACGCCAGGTCATCGGCATACTGGACATCGAGACCGTCGCGTTGCCAGTCAGTCAGCACCGCGGAGTAAATCTTCACGTGCTCCAGCAGTCGCGTCTCGTCGTCATAGCGCATGGTGTCCATAAGCGAGCCCTTGCGCGCCACGCGGTAGTCATACAGCTTGTTCGAGATAAGCGCGGTCTTACGCGAACGACCGTACACGGCAAAATCGAAGACCTGGTCCTCGCCATACTTAACGGTTTCGTCAAACACGATCCCGTTGCCCAGCAAAAACTCACGCTTGCAGGCGGTGCGCCATGCAAAGGGGCGAGACGCTTCCTTAAACAGCAGGTCAGAGCTATAGCCTTCAAACGACACATCGCGCGGGCTCAGCACATAGTTAAGCCACGGATACCCCGCCTCCAGCGGATACGGATTCGCGCCAAAGGTCAACACGTCGCAATCCTCGCGTTCAAAGGCATCGACGATCACGCGGCATGCATCGGGCGTAAAGCGGTCGTCGGAATCCAAAAAAGCAACAATAGGCGCCGTGGACGCAGCGATACCCGCATTGCGGGCGCTCGACAGGCCGCCGTTGGGCTTATCGACCAGCGTAAAGCGCGCGTCCTTTTCGCAATAGGCAGCCGCAATATCGCGCGAACCGTCCGGCGAGCCATCGTTGACCAGCACGCCTTCCCAATCGGGCATGTCCTGCGCAAGCAGGGAGTCCAGGCACCAGGCCAGGCACTCCTCCACGTTATAGATAGGAACGACAACGGAAATCTTGGGGGTAGCCATAGTCAAGTGCTCCTACTGTGCGACCGGAACGTCATCGGGGTGCGGGTTGTCGCCGTAGGCGCGCTGATACGTCAGCACGCGCCAGACCAGCGGCAGGCCGCCGATCTTAAAGTAGTGTTTAAACGTATTGAGCTTGCCCGGCTTCTTAAAATCAAAGCGCGAATCGATATAGGCGCGGGGCGACTTGACCATCAGTCGCAAGTCGGTCTCGCCACGCGGGTCGAAGAGAGACAGGTCAAAGCGACCGGCATCCCAATCGGCCTTGAGCTCGGGAGATGCCTTCTCCCAAAACTGCTCGCGCAATTCATCGACCAGGCGCTCATCATTCCAACGGTACGTATCGACCTTCATGCGCATTAAAATACCCTGAAGCTGAGCCTTAAGCTCGGGGCGTTCATCCAAAAAGCGCTGCATCTCGGTATATTCGTCGCACACGCAAAACACCTTGTTAGGAGAATTAACGGAGCTCTTCTCGTTATCTTGGCGATAGCACAAAATGGGGTCCGCGATAAACGCAGCACGCTCGGCGCATGCCCAGACCTTAAAGTTAAAACCCGCATCCTGATACGAAGCACCTGGCGTGGGAAGAAACCGAATCTGATTGTCGTTGAGGAACTCGCGCCGGTAGATAGCCGACCAAATGGAAGGTTTGCGGTAGAAGATGCCCGGGCGATCGACGGGGCGATACGCGGCGCCCGTCATATGCTCGTCGATGATCCCAAACAGCTCACGCCGCTCGCTGGGCGTGGACCAATACAGGTAAAAGTCGCCCTTTACCACATCGGCATGCTCGGCATCGGCCTTGGCGACCAGCTTTTGGAGTGAATCCTCAAACATAAAGTCGTCGGACTCAAGGATGCCCACGTACTCGCCGCGCGCCATCTCCAGGCCGCGGTTCATCGAGTCGCCGTAGCCGCTGTTGGCCTTGTCGATCATCTTTACACGGGGGTCGCGCTCCATGTACTCGCGGATGATATCTGGCGAGCTATCGGTGGAGCCGTCGTTGATGCAGATGATCTCGATGTCCTTGAGCGTCTGCGCCACGGCGGAATCGAGGCACTCACGCAGGTAGCGCTCAACATTGCAGATGGGAACAAGAAGCGAAACTTTAGGGGTATCAGAGTTCTGCAAGAGAACCTCCTGTTGAATAGCGTGTAACAGGGTTATTTTAGCAGCCGAGTTGCGGCGGGCGGCAGCGCTTGGAATTAGATAAAACGCTCCAGGCAGGCTTTGAGACCGCGAGTCGAAAGATAGAACAGCGCGGCATCTGCCATCGAAACGCCCGAGGTCGCCGCAACGAGCTTGTGGGCAACACGGCGAACGGCGCCCTTAGCAGGCATATCCGCCCACTCCGTTCCCAAAAACGTCGTGAGGTCCATGTTGACGCGAGCCGCCACGCGATGGAAGTCATCGGCATCCAAGCGCGCCAGGTCGAACACAATGAGGTCCAGGAACCAGGTGATCAGCTCGCCGGGGCACAGGTCCAAAAGACCGTAGGCCGCCCAGCCCTCCAAGACCTCCTCGAGCATTCTCATGTGGGCGTCAAGCTTTTTGGCGCGAGCCTCGGCACTGTTGAACTCGTGCGTCGCCGATTCGCTCTCCATCACGTAGTGGTAGAACTTGTCCGGCATGACGACGGTCTTGCGGGCAAGCGCATAAGCCGCAAATTGGAAGACGACGTCCTCGCCCAAAGCCAAACCGGGGGCGAAGCGAATGCCTTCGCGATTGAGCAGCTCGCGCGAAAAAGCCACGCGGCAGGCATAGGGCTGCGCATTCGAATGGAACAGAAGTTGGGGATCACGGGCGTCGAAGGTACCGGCTTTGGGGCTCATGAGTTGATGGACGCGTTTGGGGGCAGCATCGGCTGGTTCACAGACGCCGCCAAAAACGGCGGCCTCGGCATCTGCAGACTCCATGGCATGCAGTACGCGCTCGACCGTCTGGGCATCGATATAATCGTCGGCGTCCACAAAAAAGACGGTCTCGCCCTCGGCGGCATCGATACCGGCATTTCGAGCACACGAGACACCCGCATTTTCCTGGTCAATCACCAGTACGCGATCGTCGGCCTGCGCGACCTGGCGCAACACGTTCAACGAATCATCAGTCGAACCGTCGTTGACGCAGACAACCTGAATCGAGCGCTCGGACTGAGCCAACAGCGAATCGAGGCATCGCTGAATGGAGCGCGCAGAGTTGTAAACGGGGACGACAATGGTCGCTTTGGGGGTCAAAGTCTCTCCCATGTCGACCTACCCCCTCAGCGATTCGATGAGGAAGGCAGCAACCACGCCTGGGCCTCCAACCGAGGCGTAATACTTAGCACGCCCCAAGGCACCATCCGTCGCAAAACTCGGATGCTCGTCAACCCAGCCCTCAGGATCTTTGAGGATGGCAGCGAGATTTGCGCGCTTCCACGGCTTGAGATCGTCAAGCGAAAACTCCCCCGCGTCCAAGGCCGCTTGGAACTCCTTGGCCATCTGAACCAGGAACTCCTTATAGAACTTAGGCGCCAAGCGCACGTAGTTCCACATATACGAATCGTACTTAATGAGTTGGTTGAACTTGAGCATGCGCGCGACGTCATCACTTGCGTGGTCGCGGGCATAATCCTCTCGAATCCAACGCTCAATCTCGGCATACTCGGTATTGACGCAAAAGACCTTAGCCGAAGAATTGACCGAGGAATTCTCGTTGTCCTGGCGATACGACAACACGGCATCATGCAGGTAAACAGCCTTATCGGCGCACGCGATCACCTTAAAGGCGAATGACGTGTCCTGAAAGGATGCCCCCGGAGTCGGCAGGAACTTAATGCCGTTGCGCTCAAGAAAATCGCGACGGTACACGGCCGACCAAATCGATGGCTTTTGCTTAAAGAACTGCGTCGTATCGCTCGGGTGCACCGGCTTGCCGCAATCCTGAGGTCTAAACATCTCGTGCAGCGAACGGCGCTCCTCGGGCTTAGACCAGTAGAAATCAAAGTTCGCCTTCGCAAAGTCGGCATTATTGCTATCGGCGGCCGAGACAAGCTTTTCGAGTGCGTCGGGCGCCATAAAGTCATCGGACTCCAAGATGCCAACGTACTTGCCACGCGCCATCTCCAGACCGTGGTTCATCGAGTCGCCGTAGCCGCTGTTGGCCTTGTCGATCATCTTGACGCGCCCATCGCGCTCCATATACTCGCGGATAATCGCCGGCGAGTTGTCGGTCGACCCGTCGTTAATGCAGATGATCTCAATATCCTTGAGCGTCTGCGCCAGGGCGGAATCGAGACACTCGCGCAGGTAGCGCTGAACATTGTAAATGGGGATAAGCAGCGACAGAACAGGGCTGCCAGAGGCGTTAGTAGACAAATGTGCTCCTTAGGAAATACCTGTCGTTTCATGGTATCAAAGGGTCAGCGCGCCAGCGGGCGTTTATATAATCTATGGAGCCCAACCTACGAAAGGACGCCATGCAGCCCAAAGCCGCACGCAATATATCCATCGAAGCGCTGCGCTTAATCGCGGTCGCCGGCATCGCGGTATTCCACACGTTTCAGTGGACCTTCCAAGCGACCTGCGTCGGCTTGCCGGAATACGCGCCGCTTGCCGCCTTCCCCTATTCCGGCGTGCTCGGTTTTATTAACTTGCTGGGCTGCTGGGCCAACGAGGTCTTCTTTATGATCTCGGGCTATTTTCTCATCGCTTCGGCCGCACGTGCTTGGGACGGTGGGACAACGTGGAAGTCGCAAATGCAACGGACGGCGCAGCGCCTTGGCAAGGTCGTTATGCCCACTGCGTTTTACTGCCTCGTGACACTCGCGTGGTCCACGGTCGTCTCCCCCATTCCCGATGTTACCCTCAACACGCACTACTGGTACACGCTAGGCCTTGAGTTTATCTGGGTCTATGCCGCAACGGTCTTCATGGCGCCATGGTTTGGACTGGCTAAGAGTCGAGTCTCCCAGAAGAGCTCCACGACGACGGTCATCGCCGTTGGCATCCTCGCATTTGTTGTTAACGGGTATTTAGCCGCTATGAGTACGACAAACGCCGGCGAGTTTTCTTGGCTCCAGAAACTCATGAGCGCTGCCACGTACGTAATCGCGTTTTTGATCGGCGGGCCGCTCCGCGACGTTACCGATGCCATGGATTCGGACAAGGTGGGCACCTTGGGTATGCGCTCGCTCGAAGCGGTTTTGGCGATCGCCACCATCCTAGAAGGAGTGCTCTCCTTCACCGGCAACCTCACGGCCATGACAACCCTCTCCTACAAATCAACCTCGTTGATCTCGTTTGCCCTCGCTGCCGCCTCCCTGCTCTTTGCGGCAACCCGACGCAGTGCCTCAGGCAATCCGCGGACTGCAGGTGTCATCGTCACCTTATCGACCGCCACGCTCGGTTTCTATGTGATGCAGTCGCTCACCAGTAGCCTGTGGCGTCCCGTCTTCAACACCCTGCTCGCAAACATACTGGTCAGCCAAAACAGCCCGGCAGCTATATGTATCGTCACGGGTACCGTCATTAGCATCGTCTTTGCTCTGGCGCTTCTCATCATCGATGCAGCTAGAAGCCTTATCGCTCGCTAGCTCAAGCGGCAATAGACACGCTGCCGTCAGACGCCAAAGCCGCTACACCCGTGGCAGGTTCCTGCGTTTTATTCAAAGCTTGCCGTCAAGGTGCGGCGAGCCTTTACAATAGGACAGTCCCAAGGACGTATTCGATAGCTTCCGCGCAGCGCTCGCCCGCCGCGCGTGAAAGGATATATTGCCCCATGACTTCAACCCTTCCCGCCCCCATCGATAAGCTCGCCATCGTTGTCGTTACGTACAAGCGCCAGGAACTCCTGGCCAACTTGTTCGACTCCATGACCGAGCTCACGGCAACGCCCTGGCGCATCGTGATTGTCGATAACGAGAATTCGCGCGAGACCGAGGCCATGTGCACCGCATTCAACGAGCGTCTGGCCAACCTGTGGGGCATCGACACCGAGCAGCCCGACGCGCAGGGCGGCACCGACCGTGTCATCTACGCCCCGCAGCTCGAAAACGGCGGCGGTGCGGGCGGCTTCTCCGCTGGCACTAAATGCGCTTACGACCTGGGCGCCCAGTGGTTCTGGGTGATGGACGACGACGTGCTCGTCATCCCCGAAGGCATCGAGCGTCTTGCCAAGTGGACCGACCGCTACGATGTCATCCAGGGTTCGCGCCTGGACTTTGACGGCGGCGCTTTCTTTTGGCAGTACCAGCTCATCCTTTCGCTCGGCATCCCTAACCCCATCGCCAAATGGGACTTGGGGCCCGAGGGCTACCGCACCATGAACCAACTGTGCTTTGAGGGCGGCATGTTCTCGCGCCGCGTGGTCGACAAGATCGGCCTGCCCGACGCGCGCTTCTTTATCTACGGCGACGATGCCTGCTACGGCTACGTAGCCAGCCAGCACTTCCCCGCCGCCGTTGTTGCCGACGTGGTGCTCAAGCGTGCCCGCGCCGTCTCCAACTGGGACATCGCCGGCAAACGACAGCTCAACTCCACGAGCGACACCAACCGCTACTACATCATGCGCAACCGCGGTTATCTGGCACGCTACATGCAGATCTACGGCGACTACCACCCCGTGCTGTTCCGTCTGGGCAATGCCGCGACCTTCTGCAAGGAGTTCATTCGTCTGGCAGCAGTCGACAAATGCTTTAAGACCGGCATTCCGGCGCTGCGCCGCGGCATGAAGGACGCCCGCAAGATCGTTAAGGATCCCAACTGGAAGCCCATGCCGCCCCTGAAGGACGCCGAGTAGTAAAGGGCTTTCGCCCGCCGCTACAGTCGTTGACACACCACGGACACACGCTGACCGTCAAAGCCAAAGCCCCAACGCATGCGCCCGACGGCGGGGCGCGGCACGCGGATATCATCGATGCCGTCGCGCTCTATGTCGAGTAGCGCCTGAACCGCCAACAGTTCCAGGCCCAGGGCATCGACGCCAGGGTCGTACAACATGTTGACCGTAATGAGCGGTCGCTCATCAAGCATGCCGAGCGTGTCGGCCACGTCAAACACCCGACCGGTGGGAATCACCTGGATATCCCAGCGATCCGAGACGCCACTTCGCTTGGAGCTGGGATTGCAATAGCCGGGCAGTCCAAAGCAGAGCCCCTGAAGCGCCAGATGATAGGCTGTCGGCATATCTGATTGGCCCACATCGATGCCCAGATCGCCGATAGCACAGCTCAAAGCTTGCTTTACAGTGTCCTCGTCTCCTCGACACAGCCCGTCATGGAACGAGTCGATAACTCCAACGTCCTCAACGGCGCACTCAAACCATTCCAGAATTACAAGACGGAGCGCCTGACGCACTTCGTTATTAGGCAGACGCAGGGAACGAAGGCACGCGCCGTCCTCCGAATGCCCCGTCATATCCGTCGTAAGGAATCCAGACAGATACAGCGCAGTCCAGATATCTTCGGGCTTGGCGGCATCGACCTCCTCGGCATGCATATGCACTGGCGCCTCAATAAACCCATGCGGCTCAACCAAATCGAACAATGTGGACAGGCGAATGAGATTCCAGTCGCCGACGCATGCGCCCAGACGGTCGGCGTAACAATACAGATCCGCCCGAACGGGCGCGACGCAATCGCGATGTGCGTAGTCCACCACGCGCTCCGGGCTCGAGCAATAAAAACCACCAAACAGATAGCCCTCGAGCCACTCACGCGCGTCATCCAGACAGCCGTTGCGACCGATGCAATCCAACAGCACTTGGACTTCGTCGTCCGAAAAACCGAACCATCGATCACACCAACTCGACAACGCTGTCGCCGACCGATAGGAAACCCCACGTTGGGACAACGCAAACTCGGCATGACCGGGGCGTTCGCACATCAGACACGTCAATCGCAACGAGTCGCCGGCATCGGCAATGGTGTCGAACAACATTCGGCTGAGCGACTCTAGGGAATCCACGCTACCGTCGTCCTTAGCGTCCAAACGCTTTGGACATACCGCGTCGTAGTCGTCTATCAGAAGAACAACCTGCTCATCGAAAGCTGCCTGGAGCAGCTTGATAAGCACGCCAAGCGCCGCATCGATCTCCTTATCGCTGGCCACCCCACGCGCCGCCCTCTCGATAAGACGGACCTCACGTCTTGACAGATCAGGTGCGGCAAGCAGCGGCAGCAATCGGGCGCACTCGTTCGCGACAGCGCTGCGAATAGCCGCCGCAGCATCGGCGTCGCGCCTCGCAGCGGCAGTTGTAAAGTCGAGCATGATGACCGGATAACTCGCGTACTCATCACGATAGCGACCGCCGCCCGCCTGCCAAATCTGGGTACCAGCGAACAGGCTTCGATCCAGCAGCCGGTGATCAGGTCGTTCCAAATAGCACTTGAGCATCGATAAATTCATGCTCTTGCCAAAACCCTTGGGCCGACAGCAAAACGCAACAGGTGCTTCACTGTCCAATATATCGGCAATAAACATAGTCTTATCGACGAGTAAACACCGATTGATTGCATCGGAAAAGTCGTGTGCATCAACCGGTAGAGCTGCGCTATCCGCATGATTGAGCAACCGTGCACCAAACGCATGAGTAAAACCACAATTCACCTGTTCAGACACCGTAAACTCTCCTTCTAACGCAGCACGATGCCCATTGTAGCGAGCGGGTAGAGCGCAATAATATCGACATGCAAACATTTCGGGCAACGGTAGCAACAGACCCCCGAGGGGGCATAACAAATCGTTGCACAACAAAAAAGGGGCCCGATGCCGCCGCACCGGACCCCGTCCCAAACTCTTATAGAAAACGATCTGGAAGATTACTCCTCCAAGCCGTCCTCCCCAGAAGCCTTCTTCTGCTGATCGAGCTTATGCTTACCACTTACGATAGACGTAGCGCCCAGTGTGGCCAAGCTTGCACTGGCAAGGCTCGCCATCACAATCAGATCGCCCGTCTTGGGCATGTTGCCGCCCGAGGACTTGGTAGTTGTAGTCGTCGTGGTCGTGGTGGTCACCGTTTTGGAGTCATTTTGCTCTTGGACCTGGTTGTCAGCACCGCTCTTGTCGTCGTCTTCGGACTGTTTCTTTTCGCCCTCGGCCTTGCTCTTGTCCTTCTCCTCAGATTCAGACTTCTTATCCTCGTCCTTCTTCTGTTCGGACTTGTCGCTCTTCTCCTCAGAGCTAGAACCCTTATCGGATTCGGTCTTCTCGGAAGCCTTGTCCTTGGAGTCGCCCTTTGCGGCTTCGATCTTTTCCGTGGAAACCTGATCAGAGTTGCCCTTGTTCTGGGTCGAGCCGTTATTGACGCCAGCCATCAGCGAAGAGCCCAGCGTAGAACCAAGCTGCTCGGAGAAAGAAGGCTTCTTGTCCGGCGAAGCAACGGGAACGTCCGGCGCCTTATTCGAGTCATCCTTGGAAGCATCGGAACCAGGGGTTGCGTCAGAGCCGGAGCCGTTGTTAGAGCCGGTGCCAACGGACGAATCGCTCGAGCCGGTGGATGAGTTAGAGGTGCCAGCGCCGGTCGAACCAGAAGCGTCGCTGTCCGTATTGCCTGCAGAGCTTGAAGACGAATCGCCCGCAGCAGAGCCGTTCGAAACGGAGCCGTTCGAGGTAGAGCCGTTGTTGGTAGTGCCACCAGCAGAGCCATCACCGTCAGCATCGGTCGAGGGCGAATCCATCCTGTCATCGTTGGCATCGTCGCTCGAGTCGTCATTCGAATCAGGCGTCGGCGAGGGCGCCGGCGTGGGTTCAGGCTCCACAGGCGTTGCCGCGGCAGCCTCGTCCTCGGCGATATAGACCAAGCAGTCCTTGAGCTCGTTGCGATAGCGGTTCTTCCAGCCCTCGTGGTACTGGGGCTGGCTCGAGTACTTCTTCGCAACGTTATTGACCACGCTATCAGACAGCGCCGTCACAAACTCGCGGTCGGTCATGCTGCTGGAAAGATTCGCCCAACGGAAAAAGTCCTGGCAGCCACCGGTGCCGCACATGTTGGTGATGCTCCACACCATGCCCTTGACGCAATCGGCGCGCCCGGAAATGTCAATGCCCAAAGCGTTCTTAAGCCACGACTCCGTCACCGCATAGTACGAGTTGTACGCGTATGCATCCTGCAGAGCAGAGAACTCAGCCGGATCGGTGTTATACGCACCCAGGAAGGCCTCTTGCGCAATGCGGCCCAGCTCGGTGAGCTGTCCGTTCGCATACATGGGGTTGTTCGCGTTAGAAATCTCACCGCCGCGATCGATCGCGTCCTTGAGCATGCTGTACTTAGCAGAATCGTAGTTGTAGGCCTGCTTCATAAACGGAATGAGCGACCAACGACGGTCGAACTGGTAATAACCCAGCGCGTTATAACCGTCACCGTACGAAAAGCCCTGGTTATAGTTGCCGTGACTCTCATATTTGGTGAAGTACTTCATCTCGGGAGTCACGTTAACAAACGAAACGCCCTGGACCGACCTCAGCACGCCCGAAAAGGACTGCTGGGTATAGAGACCCTTATCGATATCGGTCGCATCCGAGGCAACGCCCGGCGTGGGCTCCTCGGCAGCGGCGGGTGCCGGCGCGGAAACGGCGCCAAACGAAAGCGCCAGCGTCAGGCCCGCGACAATCGCAGAATGCTTGGGCTGCATAAGATCCTCCCTGCATTGGTGTAGTTAAAGTGCAGTTTGCAAAGATAAAAATAAGTATTGCAGCTCGCCCGTTGTTGCACAACAACCCCTCGGTAAACGGCAACAACCCTCCGCGAAATCTTAAGGAATTGCGCTCAACCTACAGTTTGATGTCGAAGTTAATCTCGGGGACGGCAGCAAGGTCGGCCAACGTCACGCCGTCGACGTACTTTTCGATCACGTCGTCCAGACCGCGCCAGAATTTGACGGTCGAGCAAAGATCGCTGCGGGCGCAGCTGTTGTCGATGCCATCGCACGCCACCGGAGCCGTGCTGCCCTCGACGGCGCGCAGGATGTCGCCAGCACGCACCTCGGAGGGATCCTTGGCCATCATGTAGCCGCCGCCCTTGCCGCGCACGCTCTTAAGCAGGCCCGCCTTCATAAGCGGACGAACCAGCTGCTCCAAATACTTTTGCGAGATATGTTCGCGGTCGGCGACCTCGCGCAGGGCAATCTTGCCCTCGGCGTCGCCCAGCGCCGCGATATAGATCATCAGCCGGAGGGCATAGCGGCCCTTGGAAGAAATGAGCATACCTACCCTCCCATTGCATCTGGGACAACATAACCAAGTTTGTTTGTCCCAAATCTTAAGTAAGTGGGACAAACACAACAGGTTATTTTGTCCCAGAATTTGAAAAGTCGAGTGGATTAGTCGGGTTTTCCCTTGACTAACGCCGAACCCATAGTAACTTTATTCCGAGAAGATTCCTAGGGTTTAGCACACCTATGAGTACACCATATACAGAGAGGGACAGCATGAGCGCAAATCCGCTGCTTTCCATCGAAGGTCTGACCGCCTCCGTGGACGAGAAGACCATCATCCACAACGTCAACCTCAACGTCGCCGCCGGCGAGACCCACGTGCTGATGGGCCCCAACGGCGCCGGCAAGTCCACCCTCGGCCACCTGGTCATGGGCGACCCCGTCTACACGGTCAACGACGGACGTATCGTCTTTGACGGCCAGGACATCACCGAGCTCACCACCGACAAGCGTTCGCGCGCCGGCCTGTTTCTGAGCTTCCAGGCCCCGGTCGAGATCCCGGGCGTGCCGCTGTCGAGCTTTTTGCGTGCCAGCATCGCCGGCCGCCCCGGCCTGGAGATGAAGGGCAAGGAGTTCCGACGTCGCGTCAAGGAGCTCGCGGCCGAGCTTAACATGGATACCTCCTACCTCAACCGTGAGCTGGGCGTGGGCTTCTCGGGCGGCGAGAAAAAGAAGGTCGAGATGCTCCAGCTTCTGCTGCTGCAGCCCAAGCTCGCCATCCTAGACGAGACCGACTCCGGCCTGGACGTCGACGCGCTTTCCACCGTCAGCCACGGCATGGACGCCTACCGCAAGAGCTGCGACGGCTCCATGCTCATCATCACGCACAACACGCGCATCCTGGAGCACTTGGATGTCGACCGCGTCCACGTTATGGTCAAGGGTCACATCGTGCGCGAGGACGACGCCTCGCTCATCCCCTGGATCGACAAGAACGGCTTTGAGACCTTTGAGCGCGAGGCCGCCGAGCAGCGCGCCCAGGCCGAGGCCGCCGCTGCCGAGCAGCAGGCGTAAAGGGGCGACGTAATGACCAAGAACCGCACCGAGGTCGCGGACATCGACCGCAGCCTCTACGACTTCACCTATGGCGAGGAGGGATTCGAGCGCCTCGACGCCGGCATCACGCCCGACATCGTGCGCGAGATCAGCGCCAAGAAGGACGAACCGCAGTGGATGCTCGACCTGCGCCTCAAGTCCCTCGAGATCTTCAACCGCTTCCCCGATCCGACGTGGGGCCCCTCCATCGAGGGCCTGGACATGGACAACATCGTCACCTACGTCAAGCCCAACACCGACCAAAAGCACGACTGGGAGTCGGTGCCCGACGACATCAAGAACACCTTTGAGCGCCTGGGCATCCCCGAGGCCGAGCGCAGCTACCTGGCGGGCGTCGGCGCGCAGTACGACTCCGAGCTGGTCTACCACAACATGCAGGACACCGCGTCCAAGATGGGTATCGTCTATTCCGGCATCGAGGAGGCCCTGCACGACCCGCAGTGGGAGCCGCTCATCCACGAGAAGTTTATGACGCTCATCCCGCCCACCGACCACAAGTTTGCGGCCCTGCACGGCGCCGTATGGTCGGGCGGCTCGTTTGTCTACGTGCCCAAGGGCACCAAGTTGGACTTCCCGCTGCAGAGCTACTTCCGCCTTAACGCCAAGGGCGCCGGCCAGTTTGAGCACACGCTCATCATCGTCGAGGACGACGCCGACCTGCACTTCATCGAGGGTTGCTCCGCGCCCAAGTACAACGTTGCCAACCTCCACGCCGGCGCCGTCGAGCTCTTTGTGGGCAAGCGTGCGCACCTGCGCTACTCGACCATCGAGAACTGGTCCAAAAACATGTACAACCTCAACACCAAGCGTGCGCGCGTGGACGAGGATGGCGACATAGAGTGGATCAGTGGCTCCTTCGGCAGCCACGTGGGCTACCTCTACCCCATGAGTGTGCTCAACGGCCGCCGCGCCCGGTCGAGCTTTACCGGCATCACCTTTGCCGGCGCCGGGCAGAACCTCGATACCGGTTGTAAGGTCGTGCTCAACGCCCCCGAGACCTCGGCAACCGTCGAGACCAAGGGCATCTCCAAGAGCGGCGGCATTCAGACCTTCCGCAGCTCCATCGTGGCCACGCCCAAGGCCGAGGGTTCCAAGGCAACCGTGAGCTGCCAGTCGCTCATGCTCGACGACCAGAGCCGCTCCGACACCATCCCCGCCATGGACATCCGCGCCAAGAACGTCGACATCGGCCACGAGGCCACCATCGGCCGCATCGGCGACGACAAGGTGTTCTACCTGATGAGCCGCGGCATCTCGGAGGAAGAGGCCCGCACCATGATCGTCAACGGCTTTGCCAACCCGGTCTCCAAGGAGCTGCCGCTGGAGTACGCCGTCGAGATGAACAACCTGATCAAGCTCGAGATGGAAGGAGCGATCGGATAATGAAACAGGAAACCAACGCCGCTGCTACCACACTCGAGCAGGTCAACGCGATGCCGGCTGCCACTTGGGGCTGGCTCAAGATGAACCAGACCAAGCTTGAGCTTTCGGACGAGCTTGCCGCCGCTCCCGCCGAGGCCGTTGAGGTCGAAGGCTTGGACGAGCAGTTTGCCGGCGCTGCCGACGCGTTTGGCACCGCCATGAACGCCATGGCCGAGCGCTTCCCCGAGCGCCGCGCCTCCGCCCCCGGCGACGCTGCCGACCGTGCCCGCATCACGCCCGAGACCGAGCTCGACGTGCCCGCCACCTCTGTCTACCAGGCCGGCGCCATCAAGCTCGAGGAGGAGCTCTCCCCTGCCGAGGCCTTCGAGACCGGCATGGGCGAGGCTGCCTATGCGTATCTGACCGAGCACGCCACCAAGCGCATCGTCATCGATGTTCCCGCCTACCAGCACGCCGCCGTTACCGTGCGCGTGAGTGGCGTCGACGCAGCGGCTGCGATTGCCGCCATCGACGTCGTCGCCCGCCCGCAGGCAACGCTCGACCTCGCCCTAGCCCTGGACTCCCCCGTTGCCGGCGAGGGCGTCGTGGGCTCCGTGCTGCGTGTGTGCGCCCACGAGTACGCCACCGTCAACGTGACCTGCACGCAGACACTCGACGACAGCTGGATCGCACTCGACGACACCGGCCTGTTCCTAGACGAGGGCGCGCGCGTCAACGTGCAGCACACTGTCCTGGGTGCCGGCGCCAGCGCCACCGGCCTTGCCGGCGACCTGCTGGGCGATACCGCCAAGGTGACCATCGATACCGATTACCTGGGCGCCCGCGAGCAGGTGCGCGACTTTAACTACGAGCTGCGCCACCGCGGTCGCAAGACCGAGTGCGAGATCGACGCCAACGGCGTGCTGACCGGCACGTCCAAGAAGGTCTACCGCGGCACCATCGACCTCGTGCACGGCTGCAAGGGTGCCGTCGGCACCGAACGCGAAACCGTGCTGCTGGCCAACAAGGGCGTCGACAACAAGACCGTCCCCGTCATCCTCTGCGACGAGGACGACGTCGCCGGCAACCACGGCGCTACCATCGGCCACGTCCGCGACGAGCAGCTGTTCTACCTCGCCTGCCGCGGCCTTGACCAAAGCGCCGCCGAGGACCTGTTCATCCGCGCCAAGCTGGAGGACGCCGCGCTTTCCGCCACCGACGAGCGCACCCGCGCCGCCGTCGTCCGCCTGGGCAACAACCTGATCGATAACTTTGAAGAGGAGCTCGCATGATCGACACCGAGCACGTTAAATGCGATACCTGCACCGCACCGGAGCCTATGGTGCTCGACGCCAGCGACGAGGCTTCGCGCGGCTGGCCCACCGTGGACATCGAGACAAACCCCTACAAGGGCCAGTTCCCGCTGTTCCAGCAACACCCCGAGATCGCCTTCCTCGATAGCGCTGCCACCGCGCAGCGCCCTGCCTGCGTGCTCGACGCCGAGCGCGACTTCTACCAGCGCATGAACGCCAACCCCCTGCGCGGCCTGTACTCGCTGTCCGTCGAGGCCACCGAGGCCATCGCGAAGGTGCGCCAGCAGATCGCCGACCTCATCGGCGCCCCCCAGGCCAACGAGGTCGTCTTCACCCGCAACACGAGTGAGTCGCTCAACCTGGTCGCCAAGAGCTTTGCACCCACGGTGTTGGAGCCCGGCGACGAGGTCGTCATCACCATCATGGAGCACCACTCCAACCTGATTCCGTGGCAGCAGGTCTGCCGCGAGACCGGCGCCAAGCTCGTCTACCTCTACCCCACCAAGACCGGTCAACTCACCACCGAGGAGGTTCTGTCCAAGGTGGGCCCCAAGACCAAGATATTGGCCGTGGGCCAGGTCTCTAACGTCCTGGGCGTTGAGAACCCGGTCAAGAACCTCGGCAAGCTCGTACACAAGTACGGCGGCTATCTGGTCGTCGACGGCGCGCAGTCGCTGCCGCACATGCCGGTCGATGTGGCCGACTTGGGAGCCGACTTCTTTGCCTTTAGCGCCCATAAGGCCATGGGTCCCATGGGCATCGGCGTTCTTTGGGGCAAGATGGACCTGCTCAACGCCATGCCGCCCATCTTAACCGGTGGCGAGATGATCGACTCGGTCACCGAGCAGGATGCGGTCTGGGCGCCCGTCCCCGAGAAGTTCGAGGCCGGAACGCAGGACGCCGCCGGCATCTTCGCCACGGGCGCGGCGCTTGACTACCTGGTCAACACGGTAGGCTACGAAAACATCCAGGCACGCGAGCAGGCACTCGTCCACTACCTGATGGGCGAGCTCATGCAGCTCGACTTTGTCCAGATCATCGGCTCCATCTATTGGGATAACCACCATGGCGTCGTCAGCTTTAACGTTAAGGGTATCCACCCGCACGATGTCGCGAGCATCATGGACATGGACGGCGTTTGCATCCGCGCCGGTCACCACTGCGCGCAGCCGCTGCTCACCTGGCTGGGCGTCGAGAACCTCGCCTGCTGCCGCGCCAGCGTGGCCTTCTACAACGACAAGGCCGACATCGACAAGTTCATCGCCGGCCTGCATCACGTTTGGAGCACGTTCAATGGGTAATCTGTACACCTCCACCACGTTTATGGAGCACAACTCGCACCCCGACTACAAGTACGAGATGGACGCGCCCACACACAAGCACGACGGTATCAACCCCAGCTGCGGCGACGAGCTCACCTTGCAGCTGCGTGTCGAGAACAACGTGATCGAGGAGGCCTCCTTTACCGGTCACGGTTGCGCCATCAGCCAAGCCAGCGCCGATATCATGGCCGACCTCATCACCGGCGAGACCGTAGAGGAGGCACGCCGCCTGGCCGGGCTATTCCTGGCTATGATCCGCGGCGAGCAGCTCTCCGAGGAAGACCTGGAAGACTTGGACGAGGCTGCCCAGCTTCAGGACATCTCGCACATGCCCGCCCGCGTCAAGTGCGCCGAGCTCGCCTGGCGCACCCTCGACGGCATGCTCACGGGACAAAATAATCAGTAGTATTTGTCCCAAATCTTAAGAATTTTAATGGCCGAATCGCTTGACAAGAGTGGTTCGGCCATTTTCTATTCCGAGCCCTCAGCCTGAGCATTCACCCGCGCATAAGCGCGCACGATACGAGAGACGGTACTCTTGCTGATTCCCGTATACCGTTCGATCTCGCGCACCGTGTAGCCGACATTGTGCAGGGCGAAAATGATTCCATCTCGCCGCGAGGGCGCTACGGTCTTGAGTTCGTTGAGCGGCACGCCCAGGCGCTTCGCCATCTTGTCGGCAAACGCACGCCGCTCCCACTCTGTCTCATCCATATCGTGAATCACTGGATCGGAACCATCGGGCATCGACAGAGAATAATCCAGAAACCCCTTGGCAGACTCAAAGAGCTCAAGCACACAAGAAGGGTCCGAAAATCCCCTCGTCGTATCGTTGTCATACGCTCTCAGATACTCGGCAAAGCTGCTCCAGGGATAACGCTCGATCAGGGCGATACCCGCCTCCTGCGGATTAGCGTGAACATAGCGAATGGCAGCCATCAGATAACGGTCGGTATCGAGCGAGCGCCGGTCAAAACGGTTCTGGAACAGATGGCCCGTGCGCCCCGTGCGTTTATTGAACCGCCGCGCGTACGTCAAAAGCAGCCGGTGCATCGCCGCGCTCATCGCGTCCTCGTAATCTGCAAGCACCAGATGCACGTGATTGCCCATAAGGCACCAGGCGATAACCGTCACGCCCGCCTCGCGGCAGCACTCGCGCATCAGCTCCAAAAACTCCCACCGGTCTTCATCGCCCTCAAAGATGAGCTGCTTGCCCACACCGCGGGCACAGACATGGTAAAAGCCGGTAACCGTTCTCCAAACGCGCTGCATGGCGCTCCCTTCGCCGGGATCTGATTGCCATCCAATACAGCACGATTGAAGCGTGCCATCAAAACATTCACGCAAAACAATACACTCGCGCGGCCAAAGGCAGTAAACGGGCGGCGAACGGCACCGTTGCAACAGGTCAGACCCCGCAACGCATACAAGAGCTGACCAAAAGCTTGCCCAAGACGAACCCCCTCTACGGAAGTTCGCGACCACAGAACATATAGTTAAACCGTTTCAATTAAAACTTCCGGACTTCTCGCTACGAAAACTGAGCCGTTCGCCGAATATTCCGTGCATTTCGCGGTATTATAGGGGCTGCATGTCATGTCCCTTTCGAAGGGTCGCCCGGCAATCGCCAGCCACGACCCCCAGACGGGACGCCAACACGATAGAGAGGAGAGGCATGCAGTACTCACAGGAAGTGGAGAACATGTGCCCCGTTGCCAAGGGTGCATACCACGGCCCCGCACCCATCCCCGAGGAGGGCAAGTGGGTCCAGGCTAAGGAGATTACCGACATCTCCGGTCTTACGCACGGTGTGGGTTGGTGCGCACCCCAGCAGGGCGCCTGCAAGCTCACGCTGAACGTCAAGGACGGCATCATCGAGGAGGCCCTCGTTGAGACCATCGGCTGCTCGGGCATGACCCACTCTGCCGCCATGGCTTCCGAGATTCTTCCCGGTAAGACCATCCTCGAGGCCCTCAACACCGACCTCGTCTGCGACGCCATCAACGTTGCTATGCGCGAGATCTTCCTGCAGATCGTTTACGGCCGCAGCCAGACCGCGTTCTCCGAGGGCGGCCTGCCCGTGGGCGCCTCCCTCGACGACCTCGGCAAGGGCCTTCGCTCTCAGGTCGGCACCATGTTCGGCACCAAGGCCAAGGGCGCTCGTTACCTCGAGCTCGCTCAGGGCTACGTCACCCGCATGGCTCTCAACGACAAGAACGAGATCATCGCATTCGAGTTCCTGAACCTCGGCAAGTTCACCGACGCCGTCAAGGCCGGCAAGACCCCCGAGGAGGCCATCGCTGGCGCTATGGGCCACTATGGTCAGTGGGAGAACGCTGCCAAGTACATCGACCCGCGCACCGACGAGGAGACTCACTCCGTCGCCAGCGTGTTCCCGGTTCACGAGTAGAAAGGGAGGGAAATAACTATGACTGTTACGTTCGAAGGTTACGAGCGCCGCGCTGACAAGATCAACAAGTGCCTCGCCGACAACGGCATCGCCTCCCTCGAGGAAGCTCTGCAGATCTGCACCGACAAGGGCTTCAACCCGCGTGAGATCGTCAACAACACCCAGTCCATCGCCTTCCAGAACGCCGAGTGGGCCTACACCCTCGGTTGCGCTCTCGCTGTCAAGCGTGGCGCCAAGTCCGCTTCTGAGGCTGCCGCCATCATCGGCGAGGGCATCCAGGCCTTCACCGTTCCCGGCTCCGTCGCCGAGGACCGCAAGGTCGGTCTGGGCCACGGCAACCTGGGCGCTATGCTGCTCTCCGACGACACCGAGTGCTTCGCCTTCCTGGCCGGCCACGAGTCCTTCGCTGCCGCTGAGGGCGCTATCGGTCTGGCTCTGAACGCCAACAAGGCTCGCAAGAAGCCGCTGCGCGTTATCCTGAACGGTCTGGGCAAGGACGCTGCTCAGATCATCGCCCGCATCAACGGCTTCACCTATGTGAAGACCCAGTTCGACTACTACACGGGCGAGCTCAAGGTCGTCGAGACCATCCCCTACTCCGATGGTCCCCGCGCTGCCGTTAACTGCTACGGCTCCGACGACGTCCGCGAGGGCGTTGCCATCATGTGGCACGAGAACGTCGACATCTCGATCACCGGTAACTCCACCAACCCCACGCGCTTCCAGCACCCCGTCGCTGGCACCTACAAGAAGGAGCGCATCGAGGCTGGCAAGAAGTACTTCTCCGTCGCTTCCGGTGGCGGCACTGGCCGTACCCTGCACCCGGACAACATGGGCGCCGGCCCTGCCTCTTACGGCATGACCGACACCATGGGCCGTATGCACTCCGACGCCCAGTTCGCCGGTTCTTCCTCCGTGCCTGCGCACGTCGACATGATGGGTCTCATCGGCATGGGCAACAACCCCATGGTCGGTGCCACCGTCGCCTGCGCTGTCGCCGTCGAGGAGGCCCTCAAGGCCTAATCGCGCCCGCGCGATGCTCATATAGTTGAGCTTTAGAGCCGCTACCTTTCGAGGTAGCGGCTCTTTTTGTTTGCGCTATCGCAGGGTAGCGAATGCCGATATATCAGTTGGGGCGAAATACGAGATGTGACGAGATGAAACGTCAGAGCGTCCATGACGCCCACCTGTCATATGTGCCCTTTACCGATTTGCCGAGTCTTTGCGGCCCCATTACCGATCACCCGTGCGACAATGCGCCGGACGAGAAAGGAATCCGATGGAATCGACTGATGTACTGGTAATTGGATCTGGCATTGCGGGCCTTTGCGCCGCCATCGAAGCGGCGCGCACGGGTGCAACCGTCGCTGTGGCAAGCGCCGGCAAGACTATGAGTGGATCGAGTTTCTTCCCCGGAACCTGGGGCTTGGGGCTTATCGGACCCGTTAACGAAGACGACGAACAAGACCTCATCGATACCATCCAGACCGTTGGTGGCGGCGTCGCCGACCCCGAGCTTGTCCAGACGTTTGTCCACAGCATTCCCCAAGCAATTGAATGGCTCGAGCAAGACCTAGGCGTTGAGCTCCAGCGTCCGCAAAGCGCTGAGAGCGCCCAGCAAAAGCAATTTATCCCCTGTTTTGACCACAAGACGCGCATGTGGCGCGGCCTCACCCGTAAGCCCCTTGAGGACGCTCTGACGACCCGGATCGAGTCGCTCGGCATTCGCCTGCTCCCCCGCCATGAGCTTATCGACCTTGTTGAGAACACGAACGGCAGAATCACCGGAACCGTGCTCTACGACCTTACCGAAAATCGAATCGTGCCCTTTGCTGCCAAGGCCACGATCATCGCAGCCGGTGGCACAGGCGGCCTGTTCGAGCGCAGCCTTACGTCGGCTGATGTGCTCAGCTCCTCGCAGGCCATCGCACTGGCGCACGGCGCATCGCTTACTAATATAGAATTCATGCAGATGATGCCCGGCTTCATCGAGCCCAAGCGCAACCTGGTCTTCAACGAGAAAACCTGGCGCTACGTACATGTAGACCAGCCGGTCGATATTGCCGACGGCAAGCTAAACGATCTGCTTGAGCAGCGCTCTGGATATGGTCCTTTCACCTCGCGCTTGGCCTCCCGCGCCATCGACCTCGTCATAGATCAGGCAGGTGCAGAGGGCCTGGCGCTCCACTACGACTTCCCCCGCGAGGACATCCCCGAGTTTGTGCAGACCTTTGCCACCTGGCTGCAAGACGAGCACGGCATCGCGCCGACCGACGAGATGCGCGTGGCGATGTATGCCCACGCCGCCAACGGCGGTATCAAAATCGACAAGACCGCGTACGCAGGCGTTGAGGGCCTCTACGCCTGCGGTGAGGCAACAGGCGGCATGCACGGCGCCGACCGCATCGGCGGCTTGTCGAGTGCCAATGGCATCGTGTTCGGGCGCATTGCGGGCGCATCGGCAGCCCAAGCAGCGCTGGACGCTCCTGAGGCGGCCGCACCGATGGATATCGCCCTCCCCCAGCATGGCATAGCTACAGCAGACGCCGAGCGCCTGACCCGCTGCCTCAAACGCACAATGAGTACCTACTGCATGATCAACAGGACCGAAGCGGGTCTATCCAAGGCCCTGCAACAGCTTGAAAGCCTGCAAGACGACGCAACAGCGCTGAGCAAGCCACACGCCAATGACAGCGAAATCGCAGCCCTCGCCCGCCTGCAATCGCAGATTCAACTAGCACAGGAAATGGTCAAAGCCATGCGCAAGCGAACCGAAAGTCTCGGATCGCACTATCGAGCGAATTAAACTGGACACCTATCTAAAGCAAAACACAACTAATCGATATCTATGGCCCCCGTGAACTCGAAGTGGCACGGGGCCCATTCGTGTCCGCACGGCAGCGTATCCTAATTCTGAATACAGAGCGGGCAAAGCCCGCATAGACAATAGGCCAGCGAGGAGGAGATATGGACAGTAGAGATATCGAGAAGTGGCGTGTCAAACTTGATAGCTACGCCAATGTGGAAGACGGCGTTGAGTATTGGCTCGCACGCGATTTAATGGAACCCATGGGGTACACTCGATGGGAGAACTTTGCCGAAGTTGTTAAGAGGGCAAAAGTCTCGTGCGAAACAAACAAAACTCCAGTTGATTCCCATTTTCGTGACACCACGAAAATGGTAACTGCCGGTGTCGCCGCTCGCGCGGTTAAAGACTACAAACTTACGCGCTATGCATGCTATTTAATCGCCCAGAACGGAGATTCAAACAAGCAAGAAATCGCGCTCGCACAGGCGTACTTCGCCGTGCAGACGCGCCGCCAAGAGCTCATAGAGCAGCGCTTCGCAGAGATTCAGCGCTTGCAGGCGCGCCACTCGCTATCTGATTCAGAGAAACAGCTCTCGGGTATTGCGTTCAAACGCGGCGTGGACTCCAAAGGATTCGCGATCATCAAGTCGAAGGGCGATGAAGCGTTATTCGGCGGCAGAAGCACGGCGGAAATGAAGCAACAGCTCGGCGTATCCAAGAGCTCGGCATTGGCGGACAGGCTAGCCGATGTTCTCATCAAAGCAAAGGACCTTACGAACTCGATGACGGCCTTCAACGCCGAGGAACACGACCTGTACGGTCTGGACCAGATCAAGCAAGAGCACGTCGAGAACAACACAAGCGTGCGTGGCAGCCTCATCGACCGCGGAATTGTACCCGAGAACCTACCGCCTGCCGAAGATACAAAGAAGCTCGAACGTCGCGTGAAAGCAGACGAGAAAAAGCTCAAGGAGGGTACAGACGGATTCACCGACCCCCAGGGCAGGCTCGACTTTTAATGTGTCTGCGCCCTTTCGGGTTCGACCCCATGTGAGGTCAACAAAAAAGCGACCAGCCGAAGCCAGTCGCTTTAACATGCTTTGGTGGGCCGTCAGGGGGTCGAACCCTGGACCTTGGGATTAAGAGTCCCCTGCTCTACCAACTGAGCTAACGACCCAAAGCTAAAGTCCGTTGTGGCGGACTTTAGAGGAGATATCGTGTGGTGGGCCGTCAGGGGGTCGAACCCTGGACCTTGGGATTAAGAGTCCCCTGCTCTACCAACTGAGCTAACGACCCGATATCAACACGAAGCAAGAACTGGGGTGGGTAAAGGGACTCGAACCCTCGACCTACGGGACCACAACCCGTCGCTCTAGCCAACTGAGCTACACCCACCGTGTCCTGTGCGCTTCGCGCTCGACTATTATTGCAAGGAAAGCCACGCGATGCAAGCCCCAATTTTCAAGAATTTTGAAAAGAGTTTTTCGAGCGCGTTTCGAGCAATTCCCACCGGTTTCATAGGAGTAAACTTGCCCCACTGCAAATGCTCGAAAGGACAAGCATGAAAGAGCTCTCCAATCGCACGGCAGCATTTACCGATTCGGTCATCCGCCGCATGACGCGCATCTCCAATAAGTACGGTGCCGTCAACCTCTCGCAGGGCTTCCCCGATTTCGATCCTCCGGCGCAGCTGCTCGAGAGCCTCAGCGCCATCGCTACCGACCCCAAGCCGCTCTATCACCAGTACTCCATCACTTGGGGCTCCCAGGCCATGCGCGAGGCGCTCGCCGCCAAGCAGGAGCACTTTATGGGCATGCCGATCAACCCCAACGAGAACATCGTAGTCACATGCGGCTCTACCGAGGCCATGATGGCCGCCATGATGACGGTTACGAACCCCGGCGACAAGGTCGTCATCTTCTCGCCGTTCTACGAGAACTACGGCGCCGACACGATTCTTTCGGGCGCTGAGCCCATCTATGTGCCGCTCAACCCGCCCACATTCGACTTCGATCGCGAGGTCCTCGAGGCGGCCTTCCGCGACAACGACCCCAAGGCCATCGTCCTGTGCAACCCGTCCAACCCCTGCGGCAAGGTCTTTACGCGCGAGGAGCTCACTTTTATTGCCGACCTGTGCAAAAAGTACGACGCCTACTGCATCACCGACGAGGTCTACGAGCACATCGTCTATGCGCCCCACGAGCATGTCTATATGGCCACGCTGCCCGGCATGTTCGAGCGCACCATCAGCTGCAGCTCACTGTCCAAGACCTACTCCATCACCGGTTGGCGCCTGGGCTACACCATCGCTCCGGCCGAGATTACCGAGCGCATCAAGAAGGTCCACGACTTCCTCACGGTGGGCGCCGCCGCTCCCCTGCAGGAGGCCGTCGTCACCGCCCTCAATTTCGACGATAGCTATTATGATGAGGTCCTCGACCTCTACACCGCCAAGCGCGACCTGTTCTGCCAGGGCCTCGATAGCATCGGTCTTGAGCACAACGTGCCGCAAGGCGCCTACTACGTGATGATGGACATCTCGGAGTTTGGCTACGACAGCGACCTCGACTTCTGCGAGGATCTCGCGTCTAAGGTGGGCGTGGGCGCCGTGCCGGGCTCAAGCTTCTTCCGCGAGCCCGTCAACCACCTGATCCGTTTCCACTTTGCCAAGCGTGACGAAACGCTCAACGCGGCGCTTGAGAACCTCAAGTTCCTGCGTGATAAAATCAAACCGCGCGGGTAAGGACGGCCCGGCACTAAATGCACCCCGAGGCCGGTCACATCCTGGTCACGCGCGACCCGCGCGACACCATTGGCGAGCACAGCGCCTGCCCCTTCCACGACAACTGCCTCGAGGGCCTCATCGCCGGCCCCGGCGTTAAAAGGCGCTGGGATGGCAAGAGCGCCGGAGACATGGCCGATGACCCGGAGGCCATGGATCTGCTCGCCGGCTATCTGGCGCAGGCGCTCATGACCTTCATCCTGTGCTATGCGCCGCAGAAGATCGTCATCGGCGGCGGCGTGGCCGACCACACCCCCATCGTGCCGCTCGCGCGCAAGAAGTGCGCCGAGATGCTCAACGGCTATATCGTCACGCCCGAGGTCAACGACATCGATACCTACATCGTCAACAACAGCCTCGAGGGCAAGCAGGGCATCATGGGCTGCCTGGCCCTAGGCGCACAGGCGCTTCAGTAACAGACGCACCCACAGGGCGTGGCGCACCCGGCAAATCCGACCTATGGAACGACGCCGCCACACCTCATATAAGCCCTCCAATAAAAAAGGCCGCCTAGGACCAAACAATGCGTCCTTAGGCGGCCTTTTTGGCGCACATCAGCGACCGTAAGAGATATCGGAGCACAACGCCCGTTGCCGCTCCACAGCAGTCGATCATCACATCAGTGATCATGCCGGCGCGTCCCGGCACAAAGAGCTGAATCGTCTCGTCGATCGAGGGAATCAGCAGCAGGAACACTGCCGTGGGCAGCAGCACGTCAAAGGTGCGTCGGCCCTCAAAATCAAAGGCGTGCGTTGCCAGGATGCCGAGCACCAAATACTCGGTAAAATGCGCGCACTTACGAACAACAAAGTTGGTCACCCATTCATATGGAAGTCCCACGCCGTGCAGGAAACCGCGGATAGCTTCCATGACCGTTAGGCTCAGTGAGCCCGACCCCGAGCCGGGAACCAGCGAATTGCCCCAGATCAAGAGCGCCATCAGGCAGGTTACGACCGCCCATTTTCGATTGATCTTAACCATGCAGAAGTTATGCCTCCGCACGGAGCGGCGCGAAGCTGGCGGTACCGCCCTCGATAACGCTCAGATAAGCACGGCCCGTACGCTTGGCGGTAGAGGACTGAAGACGCTCGATCTCTTCCTCGAGGATCTGATTGACGCGCTCGTGACGACGATTTTCCATAATGCCGGCGGCAATAGCCTCGGCCCGCTCGATGCTCTCACGCGAGATACGGGCAGTATCCTCGGGGAACACAGCGCTGTGACGGCCGACATAGGCGGGGGCAGCAGGCTGAGGGGCAGCGACGGGAGCGGGGGCTGAAACAGGAGCAGGCTCGTCAATCTCATCCAGAATCGCGGTGGCGGCGGCCCACATACCCTCGTGGCCCGAGTAATCGGCCATGGGGACATCAACCTCGAGCGAGGCGTCCGGAAGGTCGCCGGTGTCGATGCGATCTTGGGCATCAATCGATGCGGTGATGGCTGCAGGCTCATCGAGGTCATCGAGATCGATGCCCGCGGCACCGGAGATGATAGGCATGCTGGCGAGGTTTGCATTGTACGGCGCAGCCTCAGCCGCCTGCTGCTGGGCAGGAGCGCCCCAAAGCGAGCTTTCGGCGGCACGGCGGGCGGCAACGGCCTCCTCGTCCGCGGTCATGGCTTCATCAACGTACGAATTATCGGCAGAAGCGTTCACGTCCGCCGAGGTGGCGCTGCAGGCGTTATTGGCTGCCGCGTTGGCAACGAGTGCCACAAAAGCCGCCGTGCTGCCCGCAGGGGCGGCCTGGGAGCCAGACACGGCGCGTGCCGCGGCGGCGATGTCGTCGCGATTGAAGGAGCCGGTCTGCCCGCCGTTGGTGAGCTCGTCGATGGCGACTTGATAGACGTCGCGCGAGCGCGCAGGGTCGCAGCTCACCGGCGAATCGTCGTCGAGCATACTGTCGATCATGGACCAAGCCTCGGCCTCGTCCATGGCATCTGCGGCTCGAGCGATGGTAGGGACACCATCATCGGCATGACGGCGCTGGAACGCACCAGTCAGGCCGGAAAGGAATGCCGAGGTAGACTGCTCCGATTGAGCCTGAGAAGCAGAAGCGGCAGCATATGGAGTCGCATCCTGCTGCTGAGCTGGAATCGAGGCGGTCTTGAACTCGCTTTGATGCTGATTGAGATTGGCGGCACCGCCCATGGCATCGGGCTGGAACAGACGCTCTTCACGCTGCGCACGGTACTCGGAGATACCCAGCGAGGCGGCATAGATGCCCACGCCCGCCACCGCGCCCACGGCGAAGGGAACCGCACCCGCCACGACCGTCTCGTTCACCGACGAAAACGGCAGCGTCGCGGCATACATAACCACGGGAGCGGCAAGGCCGATCCCGCACGAAAGTCCGGCAAGGACTGCTCGTTGTGTTGCATCAGAAGAAGCCATGAGCTCTCCCCATCTTCCAGCACCCAAATCGCATCATTCAGTTGGCTGCGCGAGAGAAGATGAAGCGGGGCTATGCCCCAAAGCAACGGTATATGGTTCGTTTCATCTGCGTTTTCCGTCGCGAAGCTTAAAAGCTATTATGCGAAACCGCCCTGTCGATTGCAAGCGACGATGTCGGATTGAAACGGGAAACCTGCTGCTCGTCGGTCTTACGGTCAAAAATAAGCGCGGAGCGGCGCTATGGAAAAGGGCCGAGGCTCAAAGCCCCGACCCTTTATCGCATTGATGACTATCGCTGCGCGTGGATGACAACCTAGAACGTCTGCTCGTAGTCGCTGTGTTTTTTGGCCGAACGCACCAGGAACTCCTGGTTGGTGTTGGTGCCCTTAAGACCCTTGATAAACGATGCGGCCGCGCGCTCGGTGTTGTTCATGCCGGCAAGAATGCGACGCAGACCAAAGACAAACGGGCGCATCTGCTCGTCGACCAACAGGTCCTCGTTACGCGTACCGGAGGCAACGGGGTCGATAGCCGGGAAGATGCGGCGGTCGGCCAGGTCGCGGTCGAGCTTAAGCTCCATGTTGCCGGTGCCCTTGAACTCCTCGAAAATGACCTCGTCCATCTTGGAACCGGTGTCGATGAGGGCAGAGGCCAGGATGGTGAGCGAGCCGCCGTTCTCGATATTGCGGGCTGCACCCAGGAAGCGCTTGGGCGGATACAGTGCCGCCGAATCGACGCCGCCCGAAAGGATGCGGCCTGAGGCGGGCGCCGCCAAGTTGTAGGCGCGGGCGAGGCGCGTGATGGAGTCGAGCACCACCACGACGTCGCCACCCAGCTCTACGATGCGCTTGGCGCGCTCGATGACGAGCTCTGCCACGCGAGTGTGGTTGTCGGCAGGCATATCGAAGGTCGACGCCACAACCTCACCCTTGATGGAACGCTGCATATCGGTGACCTCTTCGGGGCGCTCGTCGACGAGCAGGCAGATGAGGTGCACCTCGGGGTTGTTAATCGAGATGGACTGGCAGATCTTCTTGAGGATCGTGGTCTTGCCGGCCTTGGGCGGGGACACGATCAGGCCGCGCTGGCCCTTGCCAATCGGCGACACGATGTCGATGGCGCGACCGGTGATGGAATCCTTGCCGTGCTCCATGCGCAGCGGCTCATTGGGATAGACCGGGGTAAGGTCGCCGAACTTGGGGCGGTTGCGAATCTGCTCGGGGTCCAGACCGTTGACGGTCGTGATTTTGGCGAGGCCGGCGCGCTTGTCGCCGCCGCGCGAAGGACGCAGCGAGCCCTCGATGACGTCGCCCGTGCGCAGGCGCGCGGAGCGGATGAGGTAGGCGGGCACGAAGGCGTCGTCGTTGGACTTCATGTAGCCATGGGCGTGGATGATGCCGGAGCTGTCCGGGCGAATCTGCAGAATGCCCTTGATGTCGCGGAAGCCCTCGGCCTTCGCGGCGGTGACGTAGATCTCCTCGACGAGCTCGGCTTTCTTCTTGCCGGTCGTCTCGATCTCGAACTCCTTGGCCTTCTCGCGAAGTTCGGCGACCTTCATGGCAGCGAGCTCCTCGCGCGAAAGCGTGGGCTCGGTGGGAGCGGCATTACGCTCCTTGTTGCGTTGCTTGCGATCGCGCTGGCGGTTGCGACGGTCGTTGTTGCGCTCGTCCTTGCGCTCGTTGCGCTCCTCGTTGCGCTTGTGCTGGCGACGGTTGGGGCGAGCGCCGTCTTCGCCCTCGGCGGGGGCGGCACCATCGGTTGCGGTGGTGTCAACATTGGCCGCAGCGGCGTCATTGGCCTCGGCGCCGGAATCGACCTGCGCTTCGACATCAGCATGCTGCTCGGCGGCCTTGGCCTTAACGGACTTCTTGCGACCGCGCTTGGGCTTCTCGGATGCAGGCTGTTCGACGTCCTGGGGCTCGACGGCATCAGTCGATGCATCGGCGGTCGTCTCGGCGGAATCCTCGGACGCACCCTTCTTGGCAGCCTTAGCCTTGGATGTGCGCTTAGCAGCAGTGCGACGGCTGCGACCGGGACGGACGTCGGCGGGCTCGGCATCGGCAGAAACGGCCTCGGAAGTCGTAGCATCCTGGACGGGTTCATCGGCAGCAGTTGAGGACTTGGCGGTCGCCGCAGCATCCCGAGCGGCGGCGGCTGCGGCTGCGGCCTTCTCGGCCTCGACAAAGGCCTTGGGCTTGCGACCGCGACGGTGCGGGCGCAAAGCCGGATCGACAACGGGAACTTCGCTGGCCTCGACAGGCGCAGCGGGCTCAACAGGCGATGTGCCCTCCCCTGCCGCGGAACGGACCGAAGCCTCAGTGAGCTCGGGGGTTACCTGTTCAGCAACCTGCTCGGCCTTAGCAGCCGTGCGACGGCGTGTGCGCAGTACCGGCTTCTCGGTCGGCTGGTCGGCGACAGGAGTCTCGGTGGCGGCAGGCGTCTCGGGCACAGACGGAGCTGCAAGCTCGGTCAGAGCCGCGGCCTCGCGCTCGGCAGCACGACGGCGGGCGCGCACCACCTGAGCCTCGCTAATCTGCGCCAACGCACGTGCCTGCGCGACCTCATCGGAAATCGGCGCCGAGGAGTCAGCTGCAACGGTGAGCTTGGCGCGCGTCGTGCGCGTGGTACGGCGCTTTGGCTTGGTGACCTCCTCGCCGTCAGCGGCAGGCTTGGCCGTGCGGCGCATGCGCTTGGGCTTTGCCGGAGCAGCCTCCTCACCAGTTGCAGGCACGGCCTTCTCAGCCGCTACAGGCATAGGCGTCGAAGCAGCCTTAGGCGTCTCAGGAGCCGAGGCTTGCGCGGGCGCCGCGACCTGGTCCGACGCAACCGGTGCAGCGGGAGCGGCCTGCGTCGTCGTTATTTCGTTTTCTTGCTGTTGATCAGACACAGTGTTTGCTCAACTTTCTTTTCAAGCCCTGTGATCACATGCTCCCTGCATAAACCTTCAGGGCGGCTAAACAGTCTAGTTCCGTTCAAAACGACGGACATCATTGATCTGTATCGAGATGATTGCGTCAACTACGCAGCGTTAGTGTAACACAACCGCCGCCACCTGCAACTTAGTCATTGGGGACGTTCTTAAACGACTAGTCAAAAGGGACACTCTTTGTTTGCCACCCACAAATCTGACTGCCTCCGCCAAAACTATGGCGGTTTACTACGATGAATCGCTCAACCACGACCACTCCGAAACTTGTTGAACTAAAACCGCAGGTAGATGCCTTGCACTTTTTAGCAAAAAGCCGGCGTGGTTAGAATTCCTCAATTCATCGTAGTAAACCGGCATGGTTTCGTATTTCCAGCAGTTCCAAATTCATCAATACGTCGGCGTTTGCGAAAAAAGCCCGACCTCCGTAGGAGATCGGGCTTATAGGGCTCAGTTAAACCAAACCTACACGGTCAAATGACCCGCAGATTACATCTGCTCGGGCGCGGAAACGCCAACGAGGGTAAGCACCAGGGCGAGCGTCACGCGGACAGCGTCGCAAGCTGCCAGACGGGCGCGCGAAAGCTCGGGGTCGACGGGACGGCCCTCGCTCGGCAGAACCTGGCAGGCAGCGTAGAAGCTGTGGAAGTCGCCGGCGAGCTCCTCGGCAAAGTGGGTCAGACGGAACGGAGCGCGATCGCGAGCACAGCTGGCGATCAGGTCGGTGAGCTCGTTGAGCTTGCGCGAAAGGGCGAGCTCGGTCGGGTCGGTCAGCAGCGAGTAATCGACGTTCTCACCGATGGCCTTGGCGGCAACGGCCTTCATGCCCATCTCGTCGGCCTGCTCGGCGGTAACGTCGGCGGCACGGCGCAGGATGGAGCACACGCGGGCGTGAGCATACTGCACGTAATAGACCGGGTTGGAGTTGTCGCGCTTCTTAACGGCCTCGATGTCGAAGTCGACCATCTGGTTGGAGCTCTTGGAGATGAGCGTGTAGCGAGCGGCATCGGAGCCGACCTCGTCGACGAGCTCCTGCAGGGTCACCATGGTGCCCTTGCGCTTGGACATACGGACGGGCTTGCCGTTACGCAGCAGGTTGACGAGCTGGCCCAGCAGAACCTCAAACTTGCCGGGGTAACCCAGAGCGTCGCAGACGCAGCGTACGCGCTCGATGTAACCGTGGTGGTCGGCGCCCCAGATGTCGATGACGTGATCGACGCGCTGGAACTTATCCCAGTGATAGGCGACGTCGGAGGCGAAGTAGGTGTACTCGCCGTCGGACTTGATCAGGACGCGGTCCTTGTCGTCGCCCAGATCGGTGGAGCGGAACCACAGGGCGCCGTCCTTGGTGTAGAGGTAGCCCATCTTGTCGAGCTTCTCAAAAGCGCGGTCGACGGCGGAGGTGCCGGCGGTCTCGCCCTCGGTGTCCTTCACATACAGCGAGCGCTCGGAGTACCAACGATCGAAGTCGCAGTTGACGGCGTGGCAGAGGTCGCGCATGTTATTGACCATCTTTACATAGCCGCGCTCGCGGAAGCTCTCCATGCGCTCCTGAGGATCGGCGTTGACCCACTTATCGCCGTCGGTGCGCCAGAACTCGGCGGCCTCGTCGATGATGTAGTCGCCGCCGTAAGAGTCCTTGCCCAAGGTCTCGGCAAAGTTGTCCTGATACGGATGGGTCTCGGGGTGCTCGTCGTTCTCGTCGGCAACAAAGGCGTCACGGTCGGCGATCAGCAGCTTGTGAGCCTCGTCGATATCAACGCCCTGCTTGGCGATGATGTCGGCAAGCTGCATATAGCGCGTGCTGATGGAGTTGCCGAAGGTGTTCATCTGAGAGCCGTGGTCATTGATGTAGAACTCACGCTGGATCTCATAGCCGGCGTGGTCCATAACGCGGCAGAGCGAATCGCCCAGCGCGGCCCAGCGGCCGTGGCCGATGTGCATGGGGCCGACGGGGTTGGCGGAAACGAACTCGACCTGGGTCTTCAGGCCGCCGCCGACGTTGGACTTAGCAAAGTCCATACCCTTCTCGCGGGCCTCGCCAAAGATGGCGTTCTTGACGGCGACGGAGAGGTAGAAGTTGATGAAACCGGGGCCGGCGATCTCGACCTTCTCGATCGCGGGGTCCTCGGGCATATGGGCAACGACGGCCTCGGCGATCTTGCGCGGGGCGCAGTGAGCCAGCTTGGCGGACTTCAGAGCCATGGTGGAGGTCCACTCGCCATGAGAAGTATCAGCCGGTCGCTCGATAGCGCAATCGTCAAGTTCAAATGCGGAAAGGTCGCCGGCCTCCTGGGCCGCTGCAAGCGCAGCGCGTACCAGCTCTTCAATCTTCTCGGGCATAGATCCTCCTTGTGTTAAAGCCCCCGAGCTCTTGGTCACTCGTAGGGCAAAAGCCAGAGTTTGTAGCACTCTATCACAAGCGACGGGCACTGTCGCAGGGTAAAGCTAATAGATATTGCATATGCACAAAAATGACTACAGCTTGCATGGAGTCACTCAAAGATGCCGGTCTGCCTGCAGATTATGCAGGCGTTGAAAATGCATAAAGGTGTGAATGAGCTGCGTCTGTTATCGAATACTCTTACCTATCAGAATTGTGTGCTTTTCCTGCATAAAGTAAGGGTTTGCGCACGTCAGCGTGTTATTCTAGACATACGTAAATTCGTATAAGTTGGAGGTAGCATGTTCTCAATCGGTCAACACGTCATTCATCCGGGTCAGGGAGTCTGCACCGTCGTCGGTTTTAGGGACGACACGCCGCAGCCCATGCTGTTGCTCGAGACCAAGCAGGGACATGCGCAGACGATCCTCATGTACCCCGTGGCGCAGGCCGATCGTTTGCATGCCGCCATCTCCCAGCAAGATGCCGAGCACCTGCTGAGCCACTATGACGAGCTGGAGTGCGACACCTTTACCGAGCGTAACAGCTCGCTTGAGGAGACGCACTTTAAGCAGCAGCTCAAGCTGGGCGCGCCCGAGACGGTCCGCGTGGCAAAGACCATGATGCACCGCATTCGCCAGGCCGAGGAAGCTGATAAAAAGCCCAGCTCTTACTACATGCGCGTACTCAAGGAGGCCAAGCGCCGCTCCATTGAGGAGTTCGCCGTGGCCCTGGGCGTCACCGAAGAGGACGCCGAAGCCCGCCTAGCCCAAGCCGCCCTCAACTAACCCATCCGCGCCAAAAACCACCACAAAGGGGACAGGCACCTTTGTGGTGGTTTTTTCGTTCTAGTCGTTCTAGTAGTATTCATTCTTAGCGATACCTACGAGCACAAGGAGCCTCTTATGGCAGAGCCACTTACCGCCGGAATCACCCGCGACCGTGCGTTCGAACTGCTCAACGAGCACAACAAGGACCCGTTCCACATCACCCATGGCGAAACGGTCGAGGGCACCATGCGCTACTTTGCGCGCGAGTTCGACCCCGAGAACGAGGAGTTTTGGGGCATCGTCGGCCTGCTGCACGACCTGGATTGGGAGGAGCATGAGGATGACCCCATGAACCACACCATCTATGCGGCCGAGATCCTCGAGGGCGAGGGCGCCTCTCCCGAGCTCATTCGCGCCATCCAGACGCACACGTCCGATTTCAACACCTCGCTGCCCAAGCCCGAACTGCAGATGGAAAAGATACTGTTCGCCTGCGACGAGCTCACCGGCCTGATCGGAGCCGCCGTCGTCATGCGCCCGAGCAAGAGCGTCATGGACTTTACGACCAAGTCGCTCAAGAAGAAGTTCAAGGACAAGCGCTTTGCCGCCGGCTGCTCGCGTGACGTGATTTCGCAGGGCGCCGAGATGCTGGGCTGGGAGCTTCCCGAGCTCTTCGACCGTACCATCGCGGCCATGCAATCCTTCGCTCCCGATCGCGACACCTTCCAGGCCTAACCGCCCACGCCACCTATAACCACCGCAAAGGGGACAGGCGCCTTTGTGGTGGTTTTTCGTTTGCAACAGGTTTAGGGACGGACCTGGCCGGTGCCGCGGAGCTTGTATTTGTAGGTAGTGAGGGCCTCGGCGGCAAAGGGGCCGCGGGCGTGGAGCTTTTGGGTCGAGATGCCAATCTCGGCGCCCAGGCCAAACTCGCCGCCGTCGGTAAAGCGCGTGCTGGCGTTGGCGTACACGGCCGAGGCATCGACCGCGTCCAGGAAGCGCTCGCAAGCATCCGTGTCCTCGGCAACGATGGCCTCGGAGTGCATCGTGCCGTAGCGATTGATGTGTGCGATGGCCTCGTCCTCGTTTGCCACGACCTTCACGCTCATCTCGAGCGCCAGGTACTCGCGACCCCAGTCCTCCTCAGTCGCGGCAACGTAGTCATCGCCCTCGGCAAGCCCGGCATCGGCGCACGCGGCGCACGTGGCCTCGTCGCCGTGAATGAGCACGCCGTGGTCGTGCAGCACGGCAACAACCGCAGGCAAAAACACATTGGCCACAGCATAGTCGACCAGCAGCGACTCGGCGGCATTGCACACGCCCACGCGCTGCGTCTTAGCGTTGACGATAATATTGAGCGCTTTATCGAAGTCGGCGGATTCATGCACGTAGATGTGGCAGTTGCCCGTGCCCGTCTCGATCACCGGCACAAGCGACTCGCGCACGCAGCGCTGGATCAGGCCTGCACCGCCGCGCGGAATGAGTACGTCGACAATACCGCGGAGCTTCATGAGCTCGCCAGTGGCCTCGCGGTCGGTGGACTCGATCATCGACACGGCCTCGCGCGGGAAGCCCTTGGCCTCGAGCGCATCGGCCAGCAGCTCAGAAATCATGGCACACGAGTGATAGGCCAGCGAGCCGCCGCGCAGAATACAGGCGTTGCCGGTACGGATGCAGATGCCCGCGGCGTCGGCCGTCACGTTGGGACGCGCCTCGTAAACCATGGCGACCAGGCCCAGCGGCACACTCACACGGGTCAGGTCCACGCCGCTTGCAAGCACGCGGTGGTCGAGCACGCGGCCTACGGGATCGGGCAGCTCGGCGAGCTTTTCCAGGCCGGCGGCCATGCCCTCGACGCGCTCAGGCGTCAGCAGCAGACGATCGAGCAGTCCGGCCGAGGTACCCGCATCGCGCGCGGCGGACATATCGAGCTCGTTGGCGGCGACGATGGAGTCGACACCGTTGCGCAGCGCTGCGGCCATGGCGCGCACGGCCTCCTGGCGCTGTTCATCGCTCGCCGTGGCAAGCGAGGCCGACGCTGCCTTGGCGGCAACGGCAAGATCGTGGACATACGTGGCTATATCGACCGACATGGGCGGCCCTTTCTCCTAGAAGTTTGCAACCATGGTAGCCGATTTGCGCATGGCCTCGCCCGCGGCGGTAGAATTGGTCAACCCGAAACACCGCAACGAACGGAAGACTCACATGGCCCTCATCACTTCGTACCACGTCCCCGGCCTTTACGTCGAGGACCACAGCATCGACGTCCCCCTTGACTGGCGCGGCCTGGAGCCGATGCTCCTGGCCGTCGGCAGCACCATGCGCCGCGGCGCTATGCCGGCGCCCATCGCCGGCGCGCCCGAGAGCATCAAGCTCTTCTACCGTGTGGTTTGCGCGCCCGACCGCATCAACGACGATCTGCCACTGCTCCTGTTTTTGCAGGGCGGCCCCGGCGGCGAGAGCCCGCGTCCGCTGTCGCCCACAAGCGACGGCTGGATCGAGGAGGCCGTCAAGCACTTCCGCGTGGTCCTTCCCGACCAGCGCGGCACCGGACGCAGTAGCTGCGTGGACGGACGCACGATCAAGGCACTGGGTGATCGCGCAACGGCCGCCGGCGCCGATACAGCACGCTCGCAGGCGGATTTCCTCAAGCGCCATCTTGCCAGCTCCATCGTGCGCGATTTTGAGTACCTGCGCCTGGTGGGCTTTGGCGGCAAGCCCTGGGTCACACTGGGGCAGAGCTACGGCGGCTTTTTGACGTTGAGCTATCTGTCGCTCTTCCCCGAGGGCGTGGCGGCAAGCTTTACCTGCGGCGGCATTCCGCACGTGCCGGCGAGCGCCAGCGAGGTCTACGCGCACACCTTCCCACGCATGGCAGCCAAGACGCAGCAGTATTACGACCGCTACCCCGCCGACGTCGAGCGCGTGGCGGCCCTGGCAGATGCCCTCGAGGAGCAAAAGCCCGTGTTGCTCGACGGCTCGCCGATGACGGTCGAGCGCCTACAGCTCATGGGCAGCGACTTTGGCATGAAGCCGAGCTTTGAGCGCATGCATTGGATTATCGATCACGCGTTTGTTACAGGCAACGGTACACTGAGCTGCGGCTTCTCGGTATCCGACAGCTTTTTGATGCGCGCCTTCGAGCGTACCAACACGCGCACGAATCCGCTGTACTGGACGCTGCAGGAGTTCATATACGCCGACGGTGACACTATGCCCATTGGCTGGGCCGCAGCTGAAGAGAAGGCACACCGCGCCGAGTTCGACACCCTCGCGCGCCCGCTCATGTTTACCGGCGAGGCCATGTTCCCGTGGATGTTCGAGCAGATGCCCGAGCTCAAGCCCTTCAAGCCCGCGATGGATCTGCTGATGGAGGACACCAGCTGGGACAAGATCTACGACCCGCAGCGCCTGGCCTGCAACGAGGTGCCGCTCCAGGCCGCGGTGTACTTCGATGACATGTACGTGGACTCGGGCCTGCAGCTCGATACGCTCAGCCGCGTGGACAACTCGCATGCCTGGGTGACGAACGAGTTTGAACACGATGGCCTGCACGGCAGCGTGGTGTTCAAGCACCTCTTCGACGAAGCCCTCAACCGCGGAAACCTGCGCCAGATCTTCTAGCAAAGGAGTGTCCCCGTCTGCCGGCACAAAAGGAACGTCCCCAAGTGCCGGAAAAGGAGAGGCAGCACTGCTGGCAAAACGAGCCACAGCGCTGCCTCTCTTTATGCAAACACTATCAAGTTGTCCCTATGGATCGCGGGCTTCTCGGCCAGGTCTGCGAGCAGGCGGTTGCTGGCGATCTGGTCCTGGCGGCGGCCGGCGGCAAGCTCCAGCACGTCCGAATCGGCCTCGGCGATACCGCGGGCGACGACCATACCGCTCGGGTCGCACACGTCGAGCACATCGCCCTCGGAAAACACGCCATCGACCTCGTGAATACCCACCGTAAGCAAGGAAGAGCCACGGCTTACCAGCGCCTTCGCAGCACCATCATCGACCGTCACCGAGCCATGTGCCTTGTCACCCAGCGCGATCCACAGCTTGCGCGGCGCAATGTCCAGGCGCTCCGCCGGCGGATCGAACAGCGTGCCCACGCTCTCGCCGCGGGCGAGGCGCACGAGTGCATCGGGCTCCTCACCCGAGCAAATCACGCTCTGAATGCCCGCCGTCATCAGGATGCGGCTCGCGCGAATCTTGGTGATCATGCCGCCCGTGCCCACCGAGGTCGAAGAATCGCCCGCCGAGGCGATAATCTTGGCATCGATCTTATGCACGACAGGAACAAACTCGGCCGTGGGGTCCTCATGCGGATTGGCAGTATAAAGGCCATCGATGTCCGAGAGCGTCACGCACAGATCGGCAGAAACCAGGCAGCTCACAAGCGCCGCCAGTGTGTCGTTGTCGCCAAACTTGATCTCATCGACGGTAAC
The DNA here is from genome assembly GCA_959606035.1 of uncultured Collinsella sp. Lineage (GTDB taxonomy): Bacteria > Actinomycetota > Coriobacteriia > Coriobacteriales > Coriobacteriaceae > Collinsella. Next base: position 117,322 of record CAUHHB010000007.1, on the reverse strand, counting down.
GGTATCGTTCTCGTTGACGACCGGCACCACGCCAAGCTCCACGAGGCGCAACAGGGCGTCGCGCGCATGCAGGTAGGACGTGCGACGGGCCGTGTCGTGGCGCGTGAGCAGTACGAGCGAGGTGAGCAGGTCACGCGCATGAAACTCCTCGTCGTAGGCCGACGAGATGATGCACTGACCAGCCGAGGCACAGGCCTGCAGGCTCGGCAGGTCGCCGACCGGCTTGCGGTCGAAGCCCAACACGGGATAGCCACAGGCGATAGCGCCCGAGCTCACCACGACCAGGCGCCAGCCAAGCTCGCGCAGCGCTGCGGCCTGGTCGGCAAGTCCGCCGATAAAGGCGCGGTTGACCTTGCCGTCGGCGCCCACCACCGTGGACGAACCGATCTTTACCACCATCGTTTTATAAGAAGTCGTCATACGTCAAACCAATCAACTGTTCAGCGAACGGCCGAGCTGGCGGCCAAGGGAGCGTGACTCGCCCCTACCGCCCAAGGAATTAGTGAGCCCAGGGAAAGGCAGAAGCCGCGGCCATGTTCTTACGCACGAGCTCGTCGCGCACCTGAGCCAGGCCCTGCTCCATGCCCACCACATAGGTCTGCGGGTACAGGAAGCGCTTGAAAGCTGCGTCCAGATGATCGAGCGCCCAAGCACAGCGCTCGCGCGCGTCCTGGATGCTCTCACGCGGAGCCACCGCACTGCCATCGCGCACGATCGGCACCAACAGCTCGCGATACTCAAGTTCGGACACGTCGGTCACCAGGGCGGCATCGTTCACGGCTACGAGGGTATTGCCGCGCGCGGCGCCCTCCCCCGCCAGATGGTCCTCGTCGTAGATCATGTCGCAGACCGGGCCGCCAAAGCCGTCGTAATAACGGCGCACGCGTTGCACACCCGGGATCGTGCGCTTGTAGGGCTGCTCGGAGAGCTTGACAACCGGCGTCCATGGATCTGCCTCGCTCGCACGGCGGGCGGAAAGCTTGTACACGCCGCCCAGCGCCGGCTGGTCGTAACAGGTCGCAAGCTTGGTACCCACGCCAAAGCTGTCGATGGGCGCGCCCTGGTCGAGCAGCGACTGAATCGTGTACTCATCCAGATCGTTGGAAACCGAAATCCCCACATAGGGCAGGTCCTCGGCATCAAAACGGCCGCGCACATACTTGGAGAGCTTGGCGAGGTCGCCGGAGTCGATGCGAATGGCCGACAGGCGCTCGCCCACCGCTTCCATCTCCTTGGCAACCGTAATGGCATGTTCACAGCCCTCGCGCACGTCATAGGTGTCGATGAGCAGCGTACAGTTCTTGGGGCTCGACTTGGCAAAGGCGCGGAAGGCCTCGAGCTCGGAATCGAAGCTCATCACCCAGCTGTGCGCATGCGTGCCAAAGACGGGAATACCGTAGCGGCGGCCGGCGAGCACATTGGACGTAGAGGAGCAGCCGGCAACGTAGCTCGCGCGCGCGACGGCCAAGCCGCCATCGGGACCCTGAGCGCGGCGCAGGCCAAACTCGGCAACGGGACGGCCGTCCGCCGCCAGCACCACGCGCGCCGTCTTGGTGGCGACAAGCGTCTGGAAGCCGACAATGTTGAGCAGCGCCGTTTCGAGCAGCTGGCATTCAAGCGCGGGGCCGGTGACGCGCACCATGGGTTCGCGCGGAAAGACGAGCTCGCCCTCGGGGACGGCGTCGATGTTTACATGCGCACGAAAATCGCGCAGGTAGTCGAGGAATCCAGGCTTGAACATCGCGCCGCCGGCCGGGGCCTGGAGCGAGGCGAGGTAGTCGATATCCTCGGGCGTAAAGCGCAGATTCTCGACCAGCTCGGGCAGTTCGGCGGTGCCGCACATGACGGCATAGGCGCTGCCAAAAGGATGGTCGCGGTAAAACGCGGTAAAACAACCCTGCTCATTGGCCTTGCCGCTCTCCCACAGGCCCTGGGCCATAGTGAGCTCGTACAGATCGGTGAGCATTGCAATGTCGGTGGGATGCGAGATGTCGGTCAAAGCCATGGGGCGACCTTTCGGATGCGTTGTGCAGAGGTTGAGGGTTGGAAAAGGGCAGAGTGTTCGGGCATGGCACCCAGCGCGAATGGGCTAGAGCAGGCCCATGCTGGTCAGGATCGTGTAGCCCATAAAGATGACAAACGCGATGAGGGCAAGGACAATGATGATTTTTTGAGCCGGCGCCATGCCAGGGATCTCGTTCTCGCCCGTAGGCTCCTTGGAGGTAACCATGCGCTTGGCAAAGGTCATCTCGTCACGGCTCGGCTTGGGCTCGACGGACTTGGAACGAGCGACCTTTTTAGGCTGAGGTTTAGGCGCGGTGGGCGCGGGCTTCGCGGCGGCGGGCTTGGGCGCGGGGGCGACGTTCGCGGCGGCCTCCTCGGCCTTCGCACGCTCGGCACGCAGGGCGGCCAGCTCCTCACGCTCGCGGCGTGCCTCTTCCTGGGCCTCGCGACGAGCTTTCTCGGCGCGGAGCTCTTCCAACTCGGCGCGTTCCTCGGCAGACAGTGGTTGGGACTCAAGCTTGGCCATGGTACAGCCCTTTCTTTTAAAAAAAGCCGCCGACACAATGTCAGCGGCTTATCAAATCCAAGGGTGGAGACGAAGGGAGTCGAACCCTCGGCCTCTGCCATGCGACGGCAGCGCTCTCCCAACTGAGCTACGTCCCCAAGACAAGTTGATATTTTACCTACGGCTCGCCAACTGTCAACGCCCAATACCCAGTCTTTTTGGGACGCGGCTATTTTGACAACTTTTCGAGCAGGCGATCCTCTCGATGATTTTTTAATCCCCGTCCCAGAAAAATCATCGGCGAGCGCACTACTTTGCGCTGGTGAGGACGCCGGTGGTGTCGAACGCCGGGGTGAAGCTCTCGTCTACCGCTCCGCCTTCTTGCCAAAACATCGTCGTAAAGCCCAGGTCGTCGGCATGGTCGAGCACCTGCTCGTACTCCTCGCGCGTCACGGCGCGCGCCAGGTCGCCGCCTTGTTCGCACATGAGGGCATTGGGCGTGTACTGGTTCATGACCGAGATCGGCACGTCGCCCACCGTCTGCCACACCAGGTCCAACACGCGGCACGAATCGTCCGCATGCCCCGGCAGCACCAGATGACGCACGATTATGCCGCGCCTCATGAGCCCGTCCTTGTCTACCAGCTCTCCCCCGCGGCGCTCAATCTCGCGCGCCATCTGGGCCAGACCCGACACGGCCACGCGCGGGTAGTCCTTAATATGAGAAAGCGACTGCGCAAGCCCGGCATCGGCATATTTAAAGTCCGTAAGCCACACGTCGACCAGGTCGCCCAGCGCTGCCACGGCACTCGCGCGCTCGTAACCACTCGTGTTGTAGACAATTGGGATGACCAGTCCGCGCTCCCGAGCTGCAGCAATCGCGGCCGGCAGCAGGTGAGCATAATGCGTCGCCGTCACCAGATTGATGTTATTGGCACCTTGGTCCTGCAGCTCCAGCATAATCTCGACCAGGCGCTCGGGCGAAATCTCAAGCCCAAAATTGCCCGTCGAGATCTCGTGGTTCTGGCAATAGATACATTTGAGCGAGCAGCCGCTAAAGAAGATCGTGCCCGAACCGGCCTCGCCCGAGATAGGCGGCTCCTCCCACATATGAAGCGCCGCGCGGGCCACCTTGAGCGTGTCATCGGCACCGCATACGCCGTGCGCACCCTCGTCGCGCACCGCACCGCAACGGCGCGGACACAAATGGCAGGCGGGCGAAAAAAGTTCGGTCAACGGCGTCGGCATAAAAACATGCTCCAAAACAACGATTCAGCAGCTCAAACGTAAAGGGACCAACCGCACAGACGGCTCGAGCCCAAGGCGCCGTAATCGTCCGACACGATTTTTGTAATGTCAAGACTGGAATCGATAAAGTGCCGCTTTATGATGTAGGTATTCCGCCCCCCGCGGAGCAACTGGGTGAACCGTCGCGTTTATTTAGGGAGCCCACACAGTCGTACCTAGTACAGGTATCCTTCGTTGTTAAGGACGCTGGAACAGTCGATGAGGGCACCCACCTGTTTTAGGTGGGTTCATTTTCGTAACGTGGGGGGTGGTTTTTATTTGCCGAAAACCACCATTACAGCCCATATGGATCCCCGCCGGTATCCCGACAATCCATCGACAACATCCCAATATCTGGTAAGCGCGTGATTATCGCTGCGTGCAATTCCATGCACCCCCCTTGGTCGAGTATCATGGTTCGGCTATGCCCTTTGCGCTTAGCAACCTTTGACCTTTTCCTTCGACGCTTGGCGGTTTTTAGATTCATGGCTTCATCCCCGAGCTACATACCGTATCTATGCGTGGCAGCGGCGGCCTTTATCACGACCTTCCTCACGGTGCCCCTGGTCAAGCGCTTGGCAATTAAGCTCGACGCCGTCGACTATCCTTCTAAGCGCCGCATCAACACCAAGCCCATCCCGCGTTTGGGCGGAACGGCGGTGTTTTTGGGCCTGGTCGTTGCCTGTATTGTGCAAATCCTAGGCACCTGGTACCTGGGTTGGCCGCCCGTTTTGGTGCCCCACCCCCGTCTGCACATCAGCTACCCCATACTTGCGCTTTCTTTTACCGTCATCTTTGCGACCGGCGCTATCGACGACGTCTTCCAGCTCAAGCCTAAGCAAAAGCTAGCCGGACAGGTCCTCGCCGCGCTTATCGCCTGTATCGGCGGCCTGCGGATCGGCGTCATCGTCAACCCGTTTGCCCCCGGCGAGATCATGCTCGGATGGCTCGCCTACCCCATCACCGTGATCTATCTGGTGGCATTCACCAACATCATTAACCTCATCGACGGCCTCGACGGCTTGGCCACGGGCATCTGCGGCATCGCGTCGTTCACCATGTTTTCGATGGCCGTTCTCTCGGGCCGCATCGACGCCGCCGCGCTCTCCATTGCGCTCTTTGGCGCTTGCCTGGCCTTTTTGCGCTACAACTTCAACCCCGCAAGCATCTTCTTGGGCGACTCGGGGTCGTTGCTTCTGGGCTTTGCACTGGGCTCCATCTCGCTGCTCAACGTGAGCCGCACCGCCGCGCTCACCTCGCTTATCATCCCGCTCATCGTTGCCGGCGTGCCCATCATCGACACGTTTAGCGCCATTGTGCGCCGCAAGCGCGCCCACATTAGCATCGGGCAGGCCGACAAGGGCCACATCCACCACCGCCTGATCCAAGAGGGCTACAACCAAAAGCAGGCAGTGCTCCTCATCTACGCCTGGTGCATCATGCTTTCGGCCGGCGCCGCCGCGATTAACCAGGTCGAGGTGCCCATGCGCGTGCTCATCTTTACCGTACTCGCCATTGGCTCGGCGGCCTTTGCCAAGCACCTGCACCTGTTTGAGCCCGTGCTGCGCCACCATTACAACAAGCGCACGCACGAGGACGAGCTCGTCACCCCCGACGATCCCGCCTTTAAGCAGGAGGAGCAGGCGGCAGAAGAACGCAGGGAGGAGCGCCACCACAGGCGCTAGGGTAAGCTGCCGAGGCTGCGCCCAGGCGCCGCCGGCCAAACGCGCAGCCACGCCGCGCCCATCGCACATGCCGCCGCTCTCCCGCCCCTCGCGTACTTACGCCCCGACCCTCCAATAAACGCGTTATCATCTTGACCCATGAACATACGTTAGGAGCAATCATGCCAAACGAGAACAGCTACGAAGTCGCGCTGCAAAAGAGCAACGCCATTCGCGAGGGCCTGGCCAAAACGCCCGAGAAGTTCACCATGCTCACCGGCGACCGCCCCACCGGCCGTCTGCACCTGGGTCACTACTTCGGCACCCTCAAGGGCCGTGTTGAGCTGCAGAACATGGGCGCCAAGACCAACGTGCTCATCGCCGACTACCAAGTCATCACTGACCGCGATACGACCGAGCACATCCAGGACAACGTGTACAACATGGTCATGGACTACCTTGCCTGCGGCATCGACCCCGACAAGACCATGATCTACGCGCACTCCGCCGTACCCGCCGCAAACCAGCTCATGCTGCCGTTCCTGTCGCTGGTCTCCGAGGCCGAGCTGGCGCGCAACCCCACGGTCAAGGCCGAGATGGAGGCCTCGGGCCACGAGCTCACCGGCCTTCTGCTCACCTACCCGGTGCACCAGGCCTGCGACATCCTGTTCTGCAAGGGCAATGTGGTGCCCGTCGGTCGCGACCAGCTGCCGCACATCGAGCTCACCCGCACCATCGCCCGCCGCTTTAACAACCGTTACGGCAAGGTGTTCCCCGAGGTCGACGCGCTGCTGTCCGAGAGCCCGCTGCTGCCCGGCCTGGACGGGCGCAAGATGAGCAAGAGCTACGGCAACGCCATTAACATCTCGATGACCGCCGAGGAGACGGCCAAGCGCATCAAGAAGAGCCAGACCGACTCCGAGCGCATGATCACGTTCGATCCCGAGAATCGCCCCGGCGTGTCCGGCCTGCTTTCAACCGCCGCCATCTGCACCGGCCGTTCCGAGGTCGAGATTGCCGAGGAGATTGGCATGGGCGGCTCCGGCCAGCTCAAGAAGTACGTGACCGAGGCCGTCAACGAGTACTTCGCGCCGATCCGCGAGCGTCGTCAGCGCTATGAGAACGATCTGGACTATGTGAAGGACGTGCTGCACGAGGGCAACCGTCGCGCCAACGAGATTGCCGAGCAGACCCTGGCCGAGGTTCAGGACGCCATGGGCATGGTGTACTAGGCAAAGCGCCTTCGCACAACATAGACGGTGAGGCTGAATCCTCACCGAAACAGGAACAGGCCCGCTGGCAGATAGTTGCCAGCGGGCCTGTTCCCGAAGTACACCGTTGAATCGCACAGAGGGGAGGAATGCGAATCAAACTCAACAGGGCAGGCTTTTTCATCGCCTATTGCCTGCTCCGTTGCTGAAAACAATATAGTTCACCGTGGTTTACTTTGCTGCGACAAACCGCGCCGCCATACCTTCTCCATAAGTTAACCTCGGTAAACCTGCCAAAACCACCACAAAGGGGATAGGCACCTTTGTGGTGGTTTAAGCCACGGCAGAGCCGCTAGAGCCCTGCAGGCCAGCGACAGGCGGCCAAGTCGACGTGCATGTCGTCCTTAAACGCCACACCCTCCCCTAGCAAAAGCTCACGTTGAGCATCGGGACCGCCAAAAGCAAAACCATCGCATATGCGGCCATCGGCAAACACCACGCGGTGACAGGGAATCTCGCCGGGACGCGGATTGCCATGCAGGGCATACCCCACGTACCGCGCACTTCGTGGACGTCCAGCAAGCAGCGCCACCTGACCATACGTGGCGACCATCCCCTCGGGAATCTGCTCGACCACCTCGTACACCCGCTCAAAAAAGCCCTCAGACACCATTGCTCACTCCCTTCCACCCGGAATAGCATAAACCACCACAAAGGTGCCTGCCCTTTGTGGTGGTTTATGGCAGGTTGGTTAGTTGGCGGGGCGGAAGAAGGCTACTGCTACGGCGCCGGGGCCCACGTGGGTGCCGATGGTGGCGCCGATGGTGTGGATGGGCAGCTCGCTCTCGGCATGGCCGGCCCACAGCGCGGCGCTGTCCTCGATGTATTTCTTGAGCACCGCATCCGAAAGGCCCGTATAGCCGAGCGCCAGCGGCATGGAAAAGTCGATGCCGCCCGCCTTTTCGACCTTCTGGTTGAGCAGGTTACGTCCGTTCTTGGAACCGCGCGCCTTGCCCAGCTGCACGATCAGACCGTCCTCGGCAGCCACAACAGGCTTTACGTTGAGCAGCGTACCCACGGCACCGGCAGCAGCAGACAGGCGACCGCCGCGCACCAGGTACTCCAGCGTCTCGAGCAGACCAATAACCACCACGCGGTCACGGACGGCCTCGACAGCCGCCGCGATCTGGGCCGCGCCCTGGCCCTCGTCCACTAGGCGCAGGGCATACTCGACCAGCACGCGCTCACCCAGGGTAACGTTATTGCTGTCCACGACGAACATGTCGCCGCCCGGCGCCTCGGCAAGTGCCGTACGAGCACTCTGGTTGGTGCCCGAGAGCTTGGCGCCCACGGTAATAATCACGGCCTCATCGCCGGCCTCACGCGCTTCGGCAATCGCCTGCGAAAAGGCGTACGGGTTGACCTGACCGGTCTTGGGCAGCTCATCGCGCTCCACAAGCATCTCGTAAAAGCGCTGGTGATCGATGTCGACGCCATCCATATACACATCGGTGCCAAAGGTGACGGACAGCGGCAGAACGCGCAGAGCGGGGTGCTCCGCCGGCGACATATCGCTTGCGGAATCGGTAATAATGCGGACGGACATAACGAATCCTTTCTTGCGCAGGTCCCGCGCGGGGAATTTTGACAGCAATGCCCCGGCACGGCATACGCGCTCAAACGGGACTATGCAGTTTTTAATGGGAAGCAAATGCCTTGGCGGCCTTAGATCTCACGCAGGGTGTTGAGAATCGTACGCAGCGACGCATACATCTGCTCGCGCTGCTCCACACCCATAGCCTTACCGGTGGTGTCGAGCACCTCGCGAATGATGCGGTCCGCCTCGCTCATGCTCTCGCCGCCCAGAGCGGTCAGGCGCACCGGGGCACGATACTTAACGGCCGCATCACCCGAGTCGTCGACCTCGACGTAGCCGCCCTCCTCCAGATGCGCGAGCGTGCGCGAGACGGCGGCACGGGTCACGCCTGCCATGCGAGCCAGGTCAGCGCCAGTCAGGCCGTCCTTGCTGCGCTCAAGATAGTACAGGCACATAACGTCGGAGCCCTTGAGGCCCAGCCTTGCGCCCTCGGATGTCTTAATGCGCTGGATCTCCTTGTAGAGCCCGCTGATCAGTCCGACAAAGTCCTCGAAACGTGTCTCGTCGTTCTGCTGCATGGGAGACGACCGCCTTTCGCTTACATGATGCTAACGGGTAAACATCTTAGCCGCACGAGGCAACACCCATACCCTAATATCCCATTTGTTAACCCATCAACATAAAAACCACCACAAAGGGGACAGGCACCTTTGTGGTGGTTTGGGGCATCGAGTTTGATCCGCAGACTTCGCTACAGCCCCACGCAGGGATTGTCGCGGGTCACAAGCGTCTTAACGACAACCGTCGCTCCCAGATAGCGCTCGAGCAACTCGGCGAGACGATCAACGGCAGCCTGGCAATCCCCCATCCGCTCGGGCTCCACGCACTCAATCGCCAGGAATGCATCGGCCGAATCGTCGGACAGCGCCGTGCGAACGCCATCGCGCCAGTTCCAGCAGCGGCATACGGCGCCCGCATCATCGATGTAGGCGAGCTCGCCGGGCAGCGTCGGGTCATCCGTTTCCTCGCCAAGTGGCAGGAACGCATCGCCGCCGTCAGTCACCTTCAAGCAAAGACCCCCCTCAATCGCATGCAGGTCCTCGCCGCCAACGGGCAGCGCGTAGGTCAGCGACACCGTGTTGTAGATGTCCACCGCGGGCGTAATGTGGCCCACCGGTTTGCCCTTGAGCACGCGCTTGAGCAGGTTCTCAATTGAGCAACGCGCGCCCTTTTTGGTCTTGAACAGCCGATAAGCCTCGCGCCATGCCTTGACCGGTGCGTTCTCGCTGATAGTATCGCTGGTCAGATGACGCTCCGCGTCGATATTGGCGCGGTCGAGCAACGCCGCAATCGCGTCCACGTCCTCTTGAGGAATCTGAGCCGCGGGCTTCATGCCCTTTACGACCACAACACCGACAGCCGCCTGCGGAAATAGCTCCCAAAACGAATCCTCGGCAATAAAGCTCTTCATGTGCTCTCCCTTCATAGCATGCGCCCGAGCCCGGGTGCCTAAACAAAAAGCGCCCTTACGACGGCCACCTTCAAAGTCCTACGGTGCCGCCACAAGAGCGCTTACGCTGCCCCCATCCGGAGAAGGGGGCGATATGTCAGGCGTATTGTAACCCGAGTCATTCGCCCAAGCAAAACCGCCACAAAGGTGCCTGTCCCCTTTGTGGCGGATATGGACTCGCGGCGACGCTAGTGTCGGAGTCCCAACAGGCCGCGGCCGCGATGACGGGCGTCGGCGTGCACCTGAGCGTGCGGACCGGCGGCCTTCACGGACTCGGGCAGGTGCGAGTACTTCTTCTCGAAGTTCTCCTCGAACATCACGGCCAAGTTGTGCGCCGCCTCGTCGTAGCGCGCGGTGCTCTGCCAGTACTGGCGCGGCACCAGGATGCCGTCGGGCACGCCGTGGCACGTGGTGGGAATGTCAACGTTAAAGATATCGTCATGCACGAATTCGCTGTCCTCGATGGTACCGTCGAGGGCGCGGGCCACCAGGGCGCGCGTGTAGGCAAGCTCGATGCGATGGCCCACGCCGTAGCCGCCGCCAATCCAGCCGGTGTTGACCAGGTACACACGCGTGCGGCCGTCGGCGATGCGCTCACCGAGCATCTTGGCATAGACCATGGGGTCGAGCGGCATAAACGGCTCGCCAAACAGCGAAGAGAACGTGGGCGTGGGCTCGGTGACGCCGACCTCGGTGCCGGGGATCTTGGCCGTAAAGCCCGTCACAAAGTGATACATGGCGGCGTCGGCCGTCAGGCGCGAGATGGGCGGCAGCACGCCAAAGGCGTCGCAGGTCAAAAACAGCACGACGCTCGGAGTGGTGCCCATGCCCTTGGTCCACGCGTTGGGAATGTGCTCCACAGGGTAGGCCACGCGCGTGTTGTGCGTGACCGAGACGTCATCGTAGTTGGGCTTGCGGCTCTCGTCGAGCACCACGTTTTCGCAGATCGCGCCAAAGCGGACGGCGTTGAAGATCTCAGGCTCGTGGAACGCGTCCAGGCCCTCGCATTTGGCGTAGCAGCCACCCTCGATGTTGAAGATGCCCATGTCGGACCAACCGTGCTCGTCGTCGCCGATCAGCAGCCGCGTGGGGTTGGCCGAAAGCGTGGTCTTGCCGGTGCCCGACAGGCCAAAGAACACCGCGGTCTCGTGCGTGACGGGATCCATACTGGCCGAGCAATGCATGGGCAGCACGTCGTCCTCGACGGGCAGCAGGTAATTCATGACGCTGAAGATGGACTTTTTGATCTCGCCGGAGTAGCCGGTACCCGCGACCAGAATCACGCGCTCCTGGAAGTTGATGACCACGGCGGCGCTGGAGTTGAGGCCCTTGATGGCAGGATCGCACTGGAAACCGGGCGCCGCGAGCACGCAGAAGTCGGGCTCGCCGGTGCGCGCGATTTCGCGGGCGAGCGGGCGGGCGAGCATCTGCTTGATAAAGAGTGCCTGGCTGGCGCGCTCGCAGGCGACGAGCAGTCGGCGCGTGTGGTTGCGATCGGCACCGGCCATACCGCGAGTGACGAACACATCGCGCTCGTTGAGGTAGTTGACGATACCGGCCTTGATGGCCTCGTAGCTCTCGGCAGAAAGCGGGCGGTTGACGGCGCCCCAGGCGATCTTGTCGTGCACGTCGGGCGTGTCGACGATAAAGCGGTCGTTGGGCGAACGGCCGGTACGCTCCCCCGTCTCGATCACCAGCGCGCCGTTGGATGCCATGCGGCCTTCTTCGCGGCGGATAGCGTGCTCGACGAGCTCCGCGGCGGGTAGATCGACCAGCAGACGGGGTTGATTCTCGGCGGGATCTTCGACCAGCGCAATACCAAAGTTGGACAGAACTTCTGCAGGGGTAACACCAGGCATGGGGCCTCCTTTAAAAGCGCGACACGTGGACGCGGCGCGCACTTTACTCACGTAAAGCCCGTTGTACCCGATATGCAAAAACGTTTTTGCGGCAACGGCGAAGCGCCCGCCCAACGGTCAAAAATCGCAGGCAAGCGGCCTAGTCGTTAGAGACACTCTTGAACAGGCAACAACCAAGGAGCGACCCCGGATGCCGGCACTTAGGGACGTTCTCAAAGTGCCGGCACATAAGGAACGTCCCCAAATGCCGTCTACTGAATGGCGCCGCCGAAATTATCGAACAACCTGTTCAAAAACACGAACGAACACCGTCGCGTCTATACTAGAGCGTAGCAATAGAAAGGACTCCGCTTTGAGCATCACGCCCCTCGATAGCATTCGCCGCGCCATCGCCCGCCGCAATGGCGTCGCCGACCCCACTGTATCGGACGGGGCGCACGGGCAGGGCGGACGCATCGAGAACGGCCTGTTCCCCGCATCGCACACCGCCGAGGAGCTCGCACGAATCCAAGAGCTAAGCCAGCGTAACGCCGGCGGTCCCGACAGCAGCCAGGCCACACGCCGTCGCCGCGAGCGCGATCGCCAGCCCGGCCCCATCCACCGCATGGTCAATGCCTGGTGGAACCGCCTGCTCGGAGCCGTCTACGGCGGCGGCTTCTCCACGCAAGAAGCCGAGTACGAAGATCACGCCACCCGTCGCGACTACCTTTGGAATACCCTGGGCACCGCCGTGTGGGGCATGGTGTTTCCGTTGCTCACCATCGTGTCCACACAGCTCGTGGGCGCCGAGGAGGCTGGCAAATTCTCCATCGCCTTTGTCACCGGCACGCTCATCATGATCGCGTGCAACTACGGCGTGCGCAATTTCCAGGTCTCGGACATCGACGAAAAGACGTCCTTTGCCTCTTACCAGCTCAACCGCTGGATCTGCGGAGCGCTCGCGCTGGCATGCGGCCTGGTATACAGCAGCGCCCGCGGCTACGATGCGCAGATGGCCACAATCGGCCTGGGCGTCTACCTGTATAAGGTGATCGACGGCATTGCCGACGTGTACGAGGGCCGCCTGCAGCAGGCCGACAAACTCTACCTGGCCGGCATGAGCCAAACGCTACGATCCGTCGGCGTCATCGCGGTCTTTAGCGTGGCACTGTTCCTCACGCGCAGCATGCCCATCGCCGCCATGGCCATGGGCATCGCCGCGATTGCCTCGCTCGTGCTGGTCACCGCCCCGCTCGCCCTGCTCGAAACCGAAAAATCACGCCGTATGAGTCTGCGCGAGGCTGGTCACCTGTTTATCCAGTGCGCCCCGCTCTTTGGTGCGCTGTTCCTGTTCAACCTCATCGAGAGCATGCCCAAGTTCGTGATGGAAGGCACACTGGCCTACAAATACCAGCTGTACTTTAATGCACTGTTCTTTCCAGCGCAGGCTATTTTGTTGAGCATTGGATTTATCTATAAACCGCAGCTCCTACGTCTGTCGAGCATTTGGGCGAATCCGCGCAAGCGTCGCCGCTTTGACTTGATTATTGTTGCCGTTATGGCACTGATCGTGGTCATTACCGGAGCGTGCGCCGCATTTATGGCAGGCCCCGGCATCCCCATCATGAGCTTTATGTACGGCCTCAACTTTGAGCGCTACCGCACGCTGGCACTGCTAATGGTTGTCGCCGGCGGCGTCACCGCGGCAATCGACTTTATCTACGCCATCATCACGGTGTTGCGCCACGCCGGCGATGTCACCAAGATCTACCTGATCTGCTTCGCCGTAAGCGTGGTGCTGCCGGTGATCCTGATTAAGCTGCTGGGTCTGATGGGCGCCGTGGTGAGCTACCTAGCCATCATGGCCCTACTCCTGGTGCTGCTGATAATCGAGTACGCCCACATCCGCCAGCGCATCGAGCGCGACCGCAACCCCTACGGCGCCTAATTAGCTGCCCCGGTCACCGGAATTTGCGATGGAATCGCCCCGGCTGGGGTCTCGTTGAAGACAATATGCATTACGTAAAACTAAGTGAGTAGATTTTTACCGAATCCCTGACCACACCGACAGAGCACAAGTCTGTGACCTGCGGTTTTATTGAGGCAAATATGTTGGGTGCTCGGCATTTCCAAAAAAGTCTACTCACTTAGCCAGCGGGCAGCCAAATGATTATTTAATCCCCGTCCCAGAGAAATCAATTAGCGGGCAGAAGGGCAAGAGTAGTCAAAAAAGCCCCGTCCCAAATTAGCTACCACTTGCACCGATTATTCGCCCGGGTTGATGTTCGCGTAGAACTCCGCCCCATCATCGAGCCGCAGGATGCCCACGCGACCGAACTCGGAGCCGGTGGCGGCGGCGCAGTCGATGTCGATGCGATCGGGCACGCCGGCGGTATCCTCGCCACCCAGGCGCACAATCTGCCCGCGGCCCGACTCCTCATCGAGCCCCGCCAGGCCGCCAACCTCGCAATAGCGCCCAAGCGACACCGTGGGCGTGTGGCCGCTCACCACGACCGGGCCCTCGCCCTCGGCAGAAAGCAGTCCCGTCGGCGCATCCCAATAGCCGTGACGAATCCACAGCAGGTCATCGGACGACTGCACGGCGAGCATTTGCCGCAGCAGCTCGCTATCGGCATCGACCGCTCCCCTGCCGTCACCGCAATCGACACCATGCTCAAGCAAAAACGCGCGCGCCGCCTCGGTCTGGATGCCGGCATGCACCAGCAGGTACGGGCGCTCCTCGGTCTCGGCCACCGCGTAGAGCGGCAGCGCGGCCATCCATCGCACGAGCTCCTCGTATGCCTCAAATTCCATGTCGTTGAGCTGCTCGCTCGTCGTCCAGCCACCGTTGATATCCCAGGTCTCGGCATCGAGCGGGTCCTGGCCAATGATGGCATCGAGCATGATCTGCTCGTGATTGCCCTTGAGCACGTGGGCGTTGGGCAGCGAGCGCACGAGCTTAATAACGCCGACCGGATCGGGCCCGCGATCGATCATGTCGCCCAGCACGTACAGCGTGTCGTCGGACGTCAACGAGATCTTAGACAGGGCCTCGTCAAGCGCACGCACGTGCCCGTGAGCATCAGATGTCACATAGATCGCCATGGTACGCCTCTCCTTGCATTGCGGTCTAAGCCCGGCGCCGCAACTAAAACTTCAAGTTGAACTTAAACGTTACCCATTGTACTCCGTTGCAATAAAGCTGGAAAGGGTTTCCGAGCAGAGGCAAAGACGGCAGCCGTCTATGACGATATCGCGCACGCCCGTAATCCGCCCCCATAAACCCACCACCTTTGGGTACAAATAACCGCAGACAACTGACCGTGCCACGCCAACCACCCAGGAGCGGACACTATCCATGAACCAGATACTTCTCTTTATCGGCCTCGTCATCATTTTGTGCCTGACCATCAAACCCGTCGGCAAAAAACTCCCCTTCCCCACCCTCCTCATCTTTATTGCGCTCGGCATGCTGCTCGGCGTCAACGGTCCGGCGCACATCGACTTTAGCGACTACGCGCTCACCGAAACCGTCTGCAGCACGGCGCTGCTGTTCATCATGTTCTACGGCGGCTTTAACACCAACATCGACCGTGCCAAACCCGTCGCCGCGCCCGCTGTGCTGCTGAGCACGCTCGGCGTTATCGCCACCGCCGGCATCACTGGCGTGTTCGCACACTTCGCACTGGGCTTCGACTGGATCGGCGGCCTGCTGCTGGGCTCGGTCGTGGCGTCGACCGACGCGGCGAGCGTCTTTAGCGTGCTGCGCGAGCACAACCTGTCGCTAAAGGGCGGCACCGACTCGCTGCTCGAGGTCGAATCGGGCTCCAACGACCCCGTCGCCTACATGCTCACCGCGGTACTCGCCACCCTCGCGGCGGGTGGCAACATCGACATTCCCGTGCTGCTGGCCAAGCAGATCATCCTGGGCGTGGGGCTGGGCCTTGCCATCGGCTGGATATCCAGCCGCCTGATTGAGCGCGCACACGCAACGGCCGAGGGCGCGCAGACTATCTTTTTGTTCGCCGTGGCGATCGTCGCCTACGCACTGCCGAGCTACCTGGGCGGCAACGGCTTTTTGGCCGTATACCTGGCAGGCATTGTGCTGGGCGCGAGCGACATCACCGGCAAGGTCGAGATGGCGCACTTCTTTGACACCCTTACCGAGATGGCCGAGATGACGATCTTCTTCTTGCTCGGCCTGCTCGTCACGCCCGCGCGCCTGCCGCAAATGCTGCTACCCGGCCTGGCGCTCATGGCGTTTATGCTCTTTGCGAGCCGCCCCATCGCCGTCGGTCTGCTGCTGGCGCCCTTTAAGACGAGCCCTCGCCAGGTTGCGCTCGTAAGCTGGGCGGGCTTGCGCGGCGCGGCTTCGGTCGTCTTTAGCCTCTTTGCTGTGGTGGCCGGCGTTCCCGGCGGACACGACCTATTTGACCTGGTGTTTGTGATTGCCGTATCGAGCATTGTGGTGCAGGGTTCGCTACTGCCGGCGGTGGCGAAGAAACTCGATATGATCGATGCGGCCGGCGACGTGCGCCGCACCTTTAACGACTACCACGACGAGGACGGCATGTCGTTTGTAAAGCTCAAGGTGGGCGCTGGCCATCCGTTTGCCGGGCGCTCGCTCGCCGATATTGGCAGCGCGACGGACATGCTCGTGGTCTTGGTGCTGCGCGACGGGGCGCACCCGGTACTGCCCAACGGCGATACCGTCATCGAGGAAGGCGACCTTCTGGTGATGGCAGCCCCAACGTTCGAAGAGCGTGCCGAGGTTACGCTGCGCGAGGTCACCGTGACGCCCCACGGTCGCCTGGCCGGTCAGCGCCTGCGCGACGTGCCGCAGGGCAAGCACCCGTTTATCGTGGTGATGCTCAAGCGCGACGGCCAAACCATCATCCCCGACGGCGACACCCTAATATACGCCGGCGACGAAGCCGTCATCGCCACGCTCGCGTCGTAGTGACCAGGGGTTAGCTAATTTGCGACGAAGAAATCAAGCGCCTAGAGAACCTCATGCCTTCGCTCGCAGATTTGGATTTGCCCGAGAAGTAAAGCACCCCTCCCCCATGTAACCATCCTGTAAATCATAGCGGCGCACTCGAGTTTTACCGTGATGCGGTCGCGCCTGACGCTGCACTGTGCTAAAGTATCCCGAACGTTCAAACGACTACGAGGGGAACTAGAAGATGGCACGTGTGCACAACTTCTCAGCTGGCCCGGCCGCGCTGCCTACCAGCGTGCTCGCCGAGATCGCCGACGAGATGATGGACTACCACGGTTGCGGCATGTCCGTGCTCGAGATGAGCCATCGATCTAGCATGTACCAGCAGATCATCGACGACGCCGAGGCAACCCTGCGCCGCCTGCTGAGCATCCCCGATAACTACCGTGTTCTGTTTTTGCAGGGCGGCGCCACGCTGCAGTTTGCGGGCATCCCGATGAACCTCATGCGCCGCGGCCGCGCCGGCTACGTCGTGACCGGCAACTTCGCCAACAAGGCGTACAAGGAAGCCGCCAAGTACGGCGAGGCCGTGCTGCTCGCGAGCTCCGAGGACGCCAATTTCGACCGCATTCCCGCCATGGCCGACATCAACGCGCGCATTGCCGCCGAGGCCGCGGACGGCGGGCTCGACTACGTCTACATCTGCCAGAACAACACCATCTTCGGCACCATGTTCCACGAGCTGCCCGATTGCGGCGACGTGCCGCTGGTCGCCGATGTCTCGAGCTGCTTTTTGTCGCAGCCGCTCGACGTCGAGCGCTACGGACTCATCTACGCCGGCGCTCAGAAAAACGCCGGCGCCGCGGGCGTGACCGTGGTCATCGTGCGCGACGATCTCATCGCAGATGGCCCCGCCTTTGCGCAGACGCCGCAGTACATGGACCTTAAGACCCAGACCGCCAAGGGCTCCATGCTCAACACGCCTAACACCTTTGGCATCTACGTATGCGGCAAGGTGTTCCATTGGGTGGAGCAGACCGGCGGGCTCGCAACCATGGCCGAGCGCAACTGGGCCAAAGCCAACCTGCTCTATGACCTGCTCGAGCACAGCGAGCTGTTCCATGGCGCCACGCAGGCCGACAGCCGCTCCATCGCCAACGTCACCTTCCGCACCGGCGACGCCGAGCTCGACGCGGCCTTTGTCGCAGGCGCGGCCAAGCACCAGATTCAAAACGTCAAGGGCCATCGCCTGGTGGGCGGCATGCGCGCCAGCGTCTACAACGCCGTAACCATGGAAGACGTGCAGGCACTTGCCTCGTACATGAAGGACTTCGAAGCGCAGCATAGTTTGAGTCCGCGATCTAACTAGCCCGCAACGCGCGGGCCGACCAGCCATCTCAAACCACCCTGTTTAGATCAAAACCTGCTAAGGAGTTTTTCCATGCGTAAGATTAAGACTATCGACGACATCACCAAAGACGGCAAAGTCGAGTTTGGCGAGGGCTACGAGTTTGTGGGCACCGCCGAGGAGGCCGACGCCATCCTGATGCGCTCCACCGACCTGCACGGCTACGAGCTGCCCGAGGGCATCCGCGCCATCGCCCGCTGCGGCGCCGGCGTCAACAACATCCCCGTCGAGGAGTACGCCAAGAAGGGCGTCGTCGTCTTTAACTCCCCCGGTGCCAACAGCAACGCCGTCAAGGAGCTCGTCCTGGGCATGCTGGTGCTTTCGAGCCGCGGCGTCGTGCAGTCGATGAACTGGGTGCGCAACAACGCCGACGACCCCGAGATTCAGGTCGATGCCGAAAAGGCCAAGAAGGCCTTTGTGGGCCGCGAGCTCAAGGGCAAGCGCATCGGTGTCATCGGTCTGGGCAACGTGGGCTCCAAGGTCGCCAACGCCTGTGTCGATCTGGGCATGGACGTCTACGGCTACGACCCGTTCATTTCCGTCGAGCACGCATGGGTGCTGAGTCGTGAGGTGCAGCGCGTGGGCACGCTCGAGGACCTCTGCCGCGGCTGCGACTACCTCACCGTGCACGTGCCCAGCAAGGCCGATACCATCGGCATGATCAGCACCGAGCAGATCGACCTGCTGGCCCCGGACGCCGTGCTCATCAACTACGCGCGCGAGACCATCATTGACGAGGACGCCGTCGACGCCGCCCTGCGCGCGGGCAAGCTCAGCTGGTTTAGCTGCGACTTTGCCACGCCCAAGACCGTCAAGATGCCCAACACGTTTATCACCACGCATTCGGGCGCCGGCACCGGCGAGGCCGAGGCCAACTGCGCCGACATGGCCATCAGCGAGCTCAAGGATTACCTGGAAAACGGCAACATCGCGCACAGCGTCAACTACCCCGCCTGCAGCATGGGCAAGGCGCGCGCCGCAAGCCGCATTGCCTGCCTGCATGCCAACGTGCCCAACATGATCGGCCAGATCACGGCCATTCTCGCCAAGGACAACGCCAACGTGCAGCGCATGACCAACGAGTCCGCTGGCGAGAACGCCTACACCATGTTCGACACCGATGAGCACCTGGACGGCAGCACGATCGAGGCACTTAAGCAAATTCCGTCGATGTATCGTGTGCGCGTGATTAAATAGCGCCGGCGCCAATCCTGCCAGACAGACCACGAAGCCCATTCGGCCCCCGTTTTCACGAAACGGGGGCCGATTTTGTTGCTCCGGACGACTTTAAAATGATACCCAGAACAAGTTTTTTCAGATAATCGATAGTGAGGCTCAAGTCGCTAAGCACACCCGCTTTGATAAACAGCTTTATCAGGGACTTTAGTAGGTAAAAATCGATCTCTATGTGCCGAATGTAAGTTGACTGTCCATTTTCCGAAACAACTTATTCTAGATAGCATTTTTAAGGCCCCTCCAAGGCGAAATATAAGTCTTTTTGTGACCAAAACTCTAGTCCGCGCGACCGTTTTCCACCCGCGCGGCTACATTCCTGCCCAATCGATAAAAATCTCCTCACGAAGCCGCCGTTCGAGCTCCTGCTGTCGCGGCGTCTTGTCTTTCAGCGGCACATCGAGATAGGACATGATGAGCTCCATCACCACGCGGAAGGCATCGGAGTCGGCCAGCTGACCATAGGTCATCAGAATGACGGGGTATCTCATCGCTTGCAGCGCCGTCGTTCGATCGGAGTCCGAAATCTTGGATTCAATGGATCCGTGAATGGCTTTACCCTGGCATTCAACCAGACACTCTCGGCTGCCGTCCTTATTTGCCAGCAGGATATCGGCATAGCGCCTATCAAGCCCCGAAATCAGGCGGGCGCTGTGCGTCAAGCGAATCTCGACGTTATTGGTAAGGCGCAGCCCTTCGCCGCCGCGCAACCTCGTAAGGCCAAACAGCATCGAAGCCTGGACCTCGAGCGGCGATGCCGCCACCCCCGTAATGCATTTCGCGGCTCGTATGAACGATTTAGCGCCGCGGAGCCCCCGGACCTTATCGACGAACTCTGTAAGCTCAGAGAGCTCGATCAAGGGAGGTCGTTTCCACAAGTCCGTTGGATTCCCCGAGACATCCTTTACGTTTTCCCAGCCCGACCGTGCGTCACTCCATCGGCTCCCATATGCCTGCTCAAGTGCCGACTTTACCTGAGGCGCAATCTTGCACACGGCAAAGGTGCCGCACATCTCATACATGCACATGATTAAACGCTCGTTTGAGACCGAGGAAGCCAGGGTCAGCAGGGTAAAGAGCGGGGACGCGACATCGAGGCCAAACTCTGTCTGTCGCATGGAATCAAACGGCCTCTCCCCGTTCCAAACATGCCTGACAATGCGATCGCCCTTACGTCCGCAGCTGCCCTGCGCCAACACGTGTAACGGGGTGCCCAGGAAATGCGTGACGAGCGGATGCTCACATAGGTGCTCCCTGCGCGGATCGTCCGCAGAATCGGGCAGGTCCGGCATTATTGCCAAGACCTGTGGAGGTATCCGGTGATACCGAAAGGCAGATATGTCGCACAGCATGTCGTCCATGAAGGGTACGTACCCGCTGCGTCGCTTGTGAACCCGCTCGGACGGCAAACGCGCTGGCTCGGCCTGCGAACGGTAAATACTGCCACGCCCACGTCGCGGATCTCTCAGGAGGCTTACAATCGGTTTGGAAAGCAAACTGATTGTGAGGTTGCATATGGTTGATGAGGATTTTGCCTGGCGGCTTGCGCAGGAGCTCGTGCGGATCGACAGCTCAGACCCGGGCGCGTATGAGGATGAAATTGAGCGCTTCATTAAGAGGCTCATTGAGCAGCAGCTGGCACAACTTGATAGTTCTGCGCTCGATGCCGTGCAGATTGAGGAGCTCGAAGTGCTGCCCGGGCGCCGCAACCTTAAAGTCACCGTGCCGGGCCAAAGCGACGAGCCGCGGCTGATCTATATCTGCCACATGGATACCGTCACCTTGGGCGATGGCTGGGACGCAGACATCGAACCGCTTGGGGCGGTTGTGCGCGACGATAAACTCTATGGCCGCGGTGCCTGCGATATGAAGGGTGGCCTGGCCTGCGCCATTGCCGCACTGGTCCATACGCTCGAGCGCGTGGCGGCGGATGGCGCGCTGCCACGCCGCGGCTTTTCGCTCATCTGCTCGGTCGACGAGGAAGACTTCATGCGCGGCTCAGAGGCCGCGATCGATGCTGGCTGGGTCGGCTCGCGCGAATGGGTGCTGGACACCGAGCCCACCGACGGGCAGATCCAGGTGGCGCACAAGGGTCGCACGTGGTTCGAGATCGAGATGGCCGGCGTCACGGCTCATGCAAGCCAGCCTTGGAAGGGCGCCGACGCCGTCGCCGCCATAGCCGAGGTCGTGTGCTCGCTTCGTCGCACGTTTGCGACGCTGCCTTTACATGAGGAGCTGGGGCCATCGACCATCACGTTTGGACAGATCGAGGGTGGCTACCGTCCCTATGTCGTGCCCGACCACGCTAAGGTCTGGGTCGATATGCGCCTGACCCCGCCGACCGATACGGCCGCCGCGACGCGCATGGTAGAGCAGGCCATTGTCGCCGCCGAAGCCGCGGTCCCAGGCTGCCATGGAAGCTATACCGCGACAGGCGACCGCCCCGCCATCGAGCGCGATCCGGCCTCTCCCCTTCTAGCTGCGCTCAAGTGCACAGCAGACGATGTGACGGGCACGGACACGACCGTCGGCTTCTTTACCGGCTACACCGACACTGCCGTCATTGCCGGCAAGACAGGCAACCGCAATTGTATGAGCTACGGCCCCGGCTCGTTGGCGCTCGCGCACAAGCCCAACGAGTATGTGCCCCATGCCGATATCGTTCGCTGCCAAAACGTGCTCATCGCGCTTGCCGATAACACGCTCTGGGACGCAAGCGGCCAAGTTGGGGCATAATAAGCCGCGAACAAACCGACTCGCGCGTTAGGACCGCCCATGAAAGCACTTCCGTTTCCCTGCATCCGCCCAGCTCAGGACCGCGTGCTCGAGGCGCTGCCTGCGATGGGCGGTATCCTGAGCGGCAACGACGCCCTGCGCGGCGCCATTGCTGACGGCCTAATGCTCAAGGATCCAGGCGCGGCGTATTACGTGTACGAGTGTTCGGGAGAGCTGGGACGCGTGACGGGCGTTGTGGCAATTTGCCCGGTTGGTGTACTGACGGACGACAACGCGTCCTCCGCAGATGCGGCCGCAGCCGCCCGCGCAATCGCCGAGCTTAAGGTGCAGCCTCGCCCTGTAACGCTCGCCTACGAAGCCTCGCCCGTCATGGATATCATCCTCGGCGCCGCCAAAGAAGGCGCGTCGCTCTATGCCGTCACCGACCCCGCCGGCATTACGCACCGTGTGTGGGAGGTCAAGCGCGAGGACGCCGTTGCTGCCATCCGTGCCATGCTCGATCAGGCACCCGACCCCGTGTTCGCCGGTGACTCCGCCTATGCCGCCGCACTGGCTGGGGCATCGCAGATTCTGGCCGATGAGGCCCGTGCCGCCGGAACGCACACCGGCAAAGAGCCGTTCAACTTTGCCGTAGCTGCGCTCTTCCCCGCCGCGCAGGTCAGCGGCGGCGCGCCGCAGGTTCCGACGGGTCTGCTCACTCACCAGATCTCACGGTTCTAGCGGACTCAAACGCGAAGCTGGAAAACCCAGCATCCAAACAAACAAGGGGCGGGGATGCAATGCCCGTGCATGCATCCCCGCCCCTTTCGCATCAAACAATTTCGCCGGCAAACCGCGCCGCAACGCCAGCGCTACCCGCGCTGCGGGCCTACTGCCGCTACAAGCGGTTCAAGCCCCAGCTCGCGCGCGTAATCCTCCTGCGTAAAGACTTCGACCAACTCAAACGTGTCGGATTCGTCGTCAAACGCAAAGTGCAGCACCGAGCAGTTGCCCGGCACGCGATCGCGCTCGTCGGCCGCCGCACCCTTCACGTGATCCATAAACTCCTTGATAGCCGAGCCATGGCTTACCGCGAGCACACACGTATGGTCCGGACGCTGCATGAGTTCGGTCAGCGTCGCCACCATGCGCTCGCGCACCTGGATCTGGCCCTCGCCGCCAAATTGACGATAGAAATCGCGCCACGGGCGCTCGGGCATGAGCATCACGCGCTCGGCCTCAAAGTCGCCAAAGAACCACTCACGCAGGCCGTCCAGGCGCTCGTACGCCAAGCCCGGCCACAAGTTGGCGATAGTCTGCTCGGTGCGATGAAGCGTGGAGGTGTAGGCATGATCGGGCTCAATGCCGCGCGCACGTAAAAACATGCCGGCGCGCGCCGCCTGGTCGCAACCCAACTGCGTAAGCGGCGAATCACTCCACCCCTGAATGATACGCTTAAGGTTGAATATCGTCTGTCCATGACGGACCAGATACAGATCTTTATTCATAGGGGTCCTTTCGTTCGTTACCAGCCCAAGAGCGAAAACGCCCCGTCGCAATAGCCAAAATGAAGCACGGCACCGTTGTCGGGCAGCTCTCCCCCGCCAGTCACATACTCAAGAAACTCCTGGCAGGCTGAGCCATGGGAAACCGCCAGCACGCAGTCGTGCTGCGGCCTGGCCATGATGCGGGACAGCGCCGCGACCATGCGCGACTGAAGCTGCACTTCCGACTCGCCGCCAAAGGCCACCGGATAATCGCCCCAGGGCTGCGGCGGCATCTCGCGATTTGATGTGCCCTCCAGCGAGCCAAAATGCCACTCACGCAGGTCATCGACCAGCTCAATGGAACGGCCCTCGCCAACGATAAGCTCGGCCGTATGCCGCGCCCGGCCCAACGGCGAGGAATACACATGATCAAAGGCCACGCCACGCGCCGCAAACGCCGTACGCGCCGTCAGCGCCTGCTCGCGCCCACGCGCCGTAAGCGGCGAATCGTGCCAGCCCTGCAAAATGCTCTGCACATTGAGCTCAGTCTGCCCATGCCGCACCAAATACAGATCTGCCACACACCCTCCCCTCGTACCACCACAAAGGGGACAGGAGCCTTTGTGGTGATTTTGCCGCCGGATTGCACCGCAACGACGCACAACTACAGCAGCACGTCGGCAAGCGGACGCTTGGGTACGTGGTGCACCTGCGCCTCGTCGCGCCAATAATTGATGGAGCCGTCGGGGTTGGAATCGATCGCATCGATCACCTGTGTCTCGGCCGGAACGCCAAACGCCATGATCAGCTTGAGCTCATACTTGTCGTTATTGAGCCCCATGGCTTCGATCGCGCGGGGCGTAAAGGCCTTGAACATGCAGGCTGCCACCTCGGGCGTGGCGCTGCGGGCGGCGAGCATCATCGTCTGCGCGGCAATGCCCGTGTCGACCTCGGTAATGGGAGCGGCAGGCTTGCCCGGAACGGCGCGCTCGGCCAGAATCGCGATATAGCCGGTCGGGCGCTCACCCTCGGCAGGACCCGGCCAGTCCTTAAGTGCGCCGGCCCATGCGAGCTCGTCAAATACACGCGCGCAATCCTCGGCACCGCTCACCACGTGAAAACGCAGACGCTGAGCATTGGCACCACACGGGGTCAGGTGCGCCAGTTCCGCCAGCTCGAGCAAAAACTCGCGCGGCACGCGCATGGACTCGTCAAAGCGACGGCACGTGCGGGCGCGACGAACCAACGCATCAAACGCGTCCAAGCCGAGCTTTTCGCGGCCCTGCTTTGCCATCGATTCTGCGCTTACCGGCGCCGCGGGAACTGCTTCGTTCATAGGGACCCCCAATACAAGCCAATTGTCCTTAGGAAAATCTAACCTAAAACGCAGGCAATAACGAACAGGGCTGCAATGTTCTACACCTGTTGAATAGAAAACCGCGACGTGGGGAACAACGGAAACAATTCGGGACCTTTGGGTTACGTTTCGCCCTCCCCGACCCATACGCCAGCGCCTTTAAGCGATACTGGTTGTAACGATCAAGGCTTACGCCGCACGGAAAGGAGACGTTATGGGTATCTTTAGGAACGATGACCAAAAATCGAGCCAGTTTGGATTTGACGAGAAAAGTATGGCGGGCAAAGCCGTCAAGGCCGTGCGCTGGATCTACGCCATCACGGGCGTCGTGGCGCTCATTGCTGGCATCGCGCTGCTTTTTGCACCCGCCAAGTCCCTCGTCTTTTTGACGACCGTCCTGGGTTTTTACTTTGTAATCACCGCTGCCATCAGGCTGTTCACTGCCATTTTTGAGCCGCTGCTGCCCACTGGCTGGCGCGTGACGAGCATCATCTCCAACCTACTCATTATCCTGGGCGGCGTCATAATCCTGCGCAACCAGGCCTTCTCGACCGCGACACTCACCACGATGGTGGTTATCGTGGCCGGCTTTGGCTGGATTGTCGAAGGTGTCATGTCCATTCTGGAGTCCGAGCTTTCGTCCAACCGCGCCCTTGCCATCCTGAGCGGTGCACTCTCCATCATCGCCGGCATGTTCGTGTTTATCTATCCGCTGTGGTCGGCCAAGATGCTTGTCATCTTTAGTGGCGCCGCGCTGCTGGTGTTTGGCGTAACGCTCATTGTTCGCGCCATTCAATTTGGCAAACTGGTGCACTAGATGCCGCGAACGCTCTTTATTGATGCCGACGCCTGCCCGGTCACGCGCGAGTCGATTGACTGCGCGCGGCGGGCGGGCGTCGCCGTTGTTATCGCCGGCAACAGCACGCAAAACCTGGAACGACACATTCGCCGCGACGACCCGCGCGATGCCGAGCACGCGCGACGCGGCTTTTGGGTCACGACGCTCGACGTGAGCGTGGGCGCCGACAGCGCCGACTTTGCCATTGTCGAACGCCTGCAGGCGGGCGACGTGGTCGTGACGCAGGACATTGGCTTGGCGAGCATGGTGCTCGGGCGCGATGCCGCCGCCATCGGTGTGCGCGGGCGCGTGTACGACAAGGCGACTATCGACATGCAGCTGTTTATTCGCCACGAGGAAAAGAAGGTACGCCGCGCCGGCGGACGCACTCGCGGTCCGGCAGCATTTACCAGCGAAGACCGCGCCCGCTTTAAACGCAACCTCACCGAGTTGCTGCACTAACCAAGGTAGATTTTTGAGACATGCCTAAAATCTACCTTTTTGTTTTGAGCGGTGTGAGCGCTCGGAATCCATGGCTCAACAAAAAACGGGCTTCAAAATGCCATGCGTCGCCGCATTGCGCAGGCGCTGAGCATGGCTATTTGAAGCCCATTTTTTAGGCCTACTTAGAGGCCAACGGCGGAGAGGATGAGGCCCCAGCCAGCGCCGATGACGTACATCATGATCAGGAACACGGCATTTTCGCGGGCGCTGCGGTTGGTGCGGAACAGCACCAGATAACCCACGCCGGCGGAAATGAGCGTGCCGGCGAGCATCGGCGCCAGTTGCAGCGCGCCTTCCAGATACAGCTGTGTAATGACCACGCTCGCCGAGCAATTGGGAATCAGCCCGACAAGCGCCGAACCCAGGACAGCGAGTGTCTCGTTGCCGCGCAGGAACTGCTCGATCGCGGACTCGCCGAACGTCTCGAGCACGGCGACCAGAATCAGCGTCACCAGAAAAATGAATACCGAGACCTGCACGGTGTGCGAGATCGCACTGCGGATGATCGACAGGACAGGCGTCCCTTCGTGGGAGTGAGAGTGACCGTGACCATCATGGTGTTCATGTTCGCCCTCATGACCGTGATCGTGGCCATGTCCGTGTTCGTGCTCGTCCTCGTCTTCATCACAACCGCAATGGTCGCGCTCGCACAGCTCGTGGATGTGGTCGGCGCTCACGCCTGCCTCGGCCACCTCGTCGATGATGTCACCGCCGCTGTGGTCGTCGTGCGCGCAGTTCACGTGGGCCGGGTTGGCCGCGGTTCCCAGCACGGTACGGCGAATCGCCGCGTGCGCGCGGGCGTTACGGCGCAGGCCGCGAATGGCAGCGTCCACGATAAAACCCGTGACCAGTGCGATCAGCGCTTTCGAAGCCAAAAGCATCGCCATAGTCTGCACGGGAACCTGCTCGGCAAGCAACAGCGGCAGCATCTCATCGGAGGTCGAAAGGAACACCGCCACCAACGTGCCCAAGGTCACGACACGGCCGGCGTACAGCGTTGCTGCCATGGCCGAAAATCCGCACTGCGGCACCATGCCCAGCAGCGAGCCAACCACGGGACCCGCAGCGCCGGCGCGCTTGATAGCGCCGTTGACGCGGTCGCCCGCAACGTGCTCAAGTGTCTCGAGAGCAAGATACGTCACCAACAAAAACGGCACCAGCGACAGCGTGTCCTTGCCGGCGTCGAGCAGAATATCAATCAGTAAATCCATGACGGATGGAACCTTTCGTGTCTTTCGGCAGCATTGTAAAAGTCCTAGCGGTCAACTAGGGTATTGTAGTTGTCCCGGGCGCGGTGCCAATAGT
Source organism: uncultured Collinsella sp. (assembly GCA_959606035.1). Taxonomy (GTDB): domain Bacteria; phylum Actinomycetota; class Coriobacteriia; order Coriobacteriales; family Coriobacteriaceae; genus Collinsella. Next base: position 89,917 of record CAUHHB010000007.1, on the reverse strand, counting down.
TGCCTATGGTAAACTATCATCTCGCCATAACTCAGTAACCTCGAGCCGCACAACGCGGCCCGTCCAAGGAGTAGCATATGAACGTATCGCAAGCACTCGAATACGAGCGCCAGCCGTTTATCCCCATGTTTATCTACGGCGACCACAGCGCCATGGAGTCCGAGCGCCAGAAGGGCGAGGAGGCCCTCAAGGTGCTCGAGACCGAGTACTTTACCGCCGAGGGCGACCCCGGCTTCGACTTTGCCACCGTGCGCGACCTGGCCGACCGCAACCGCGACCTGTGCGACCAGATTGGCGAGGCGCGTCTGCGCAACGTGACGCCCGCGACGCTCTCGCGCGGCCTGTCCGATGCCGACACCTGCGCCGCCATCGGCAAGATGCAAAAGCGCACCGCCGCGTCCGTTATGCGCGAAATCCGCGGCGACCGCGACGCGCTCGGCGTGGCCTACGCCCGCAAGCCCATCCAGGGCACCGTGCTCGGTATCGACATCGAGACCACCGGCCGTGCACCCGAGCGCGGCTATATCATCAACGTGGGCTGGGAGATCATGGAGCTCACCAGCGACGCCGTCCCGCATGACGCCGAGGCACACTACTGCGGCCTGCCCGACATCTACCGCGGCGAGGATGTGCCGTTGTCGAATATCCACCACATCACCTGGGACGACATCGACGGCAAAAAGCCGTTCCGCGAGAACAAAGAGCTGCAAAAGCAGCTGCTCAAGCTTATGAAGAAGTACCCGTACATGGCACACAACGCCGCCTTTGAGGACAGCTGGTTCAAGATCCACCTGGACGGCTACGCCGAGGCACGCCGCGCCGGCAAGATCATCGTCATCGACTCGCGCCAGATCTGCCGCAGCCTGGACGCCGACGTGCGCTCGCTCCCCCGCGAGTCCGCCCCAGCCGCGCTCGAGAACTGGGCGCGCCGCCGTGGAACCCTCGCCGCCGACGCCAACGAGCAGCACCTGGGCTTGGACGACACCGACCTCATGCTCCGCACGGTACAGGCCGAGTTCAACCTCAAGAACCTGTTTGCGAAATAACCGATCCATCTGCGGGAGCGCCTGCCAGGCACAGTGCAATCCGTCTGGACGCACCGGCACGCAGTAAACTAGGGCGCAGTCTTATGGCTGCACCCTAGTTTGCATCAAAACGAGCAAATTCGCGTGCTTCACATAGTCGGCAGGTTGGCCCACCTACATTTTTCGAGTTGTTCGGCCAGCTGAACCACTAGTCAAGGCCCCTTGAACCGCAATCGAGCGCTATAGTCGCCCCAATTTCGCAACCAAGCCCTATAAATCTACCTGAATCAATTCGAATAGGACGTTGCGATCGCACCATTCGTATAGGATAAGGCCGAATAACTCAAATTATGTTGGTGAGGCATCTGAGCGGTCGGCAAAAACGCTTAGAAGCTACGAATCCGCAACTAAAGTTCACCAAAATGGGGCAGCCGACAGAAACCTCCCCAGCCGAAGCTGCCCCCCCCTCAATACGACAGCTCAAAAACCCACCGTTCGCAGAAGATAAGCCGCGCCCCAATACCGTTGCCCGAAGTTTCGAGCGTATATGGCGTCCGCTATGCCATCATGCGCGTATGGGAATCGTTCTGTCACATACCACGGCACGCGCTGTATACCAAACAGTCAACTCGCTCGCAAGCCACGCGACCGATCCCATATCTATGGAAAAGATCAAGGTGTCTGCGCCGACCACGTCCAACCTGGAAGCGGCGCGAGCATGGCTCAACAGAAAGAATGTCGATTCTGAAAGCATCCATGTGCTGACGTTTTCCAATAATGCCAAAAGGCACCGCAAGGGCTGCATCTGCCACTGCACGCGCTATACGTTTGATGCAGAAAGCTACCTAGAACTCGAGCCGAACGTCTACATCGTCGATATCAAGCTGTGCGCGTTAGAAGCAGCAGCCGACCTCAACCTTTCGGAGCTCGTTGAGTATTACTTTGAAATCTGCGGCTCCTACGCGCTTGGAACGTCCGACGAAACTCAATATCGCGAGCGCCCAGCCCTAACCAGCGTTGAAGAGCTCAGAGCCTTCTTTTCAGAGGCATCGGGGTATCGTGGATCTAATAAAGCACTTAAGGCACTTTCTTATGTACGCGAAGGCTGTCGCTCCCCACTCGAAACGGCGTTTGTCATGATGCTGACAATGCCCAAGTCAATGGGTGGCTTAGCCATACGCGTTATCAAAACGGACTATCCGATCCCAGTCCCCAAAAGATACGCCGCCCTAACGCGACGGACGGTTTTCTACCTCGACGCGCTGCTCGAAAATTCGATGACCGATATCGAATACAACGGCTTTTACCACGACGAGCCCGAACAGCAATCAATTGACGAGGAACGCCGAAACACGCTGCGAAACATGGGATATGCCGTTATCACAGTTAGTCGTCATTCGTTTTTCAAGCAGTCCGCTTTTAGGCGGGTCATGGAAGCGATTCGCATTCGCGAGAAGATATGGCCCGGTCGACTCCCGGATAACTTCGCCATCCTGCAAGAAACTCTTCGTCAATTTGTCTTGCGGCGCTACTTCGAATACGGTCGCCGCGTCCTGGAGACACTCAAAGAAGAAGAGGCCGCCAAGCGCGAAATTGCAAGCCAATATCCGCAAGCTGATGACCCGAGCATCAACGATGTGCCAGAACCCGACGACATGCAACACGTCGGGGCCCTTGCTGAGGAAATCAATGGGCCTTGGGAATGCGACATGTTCGCAAAAATCGATGAAAACCGCACGGAAGACGACACGATTATTGATCTAATTGAGAATTCGCTCTTCTAAAGGCGATCTCTGCGGATGTCCACCTACATTTTTCGACTTATTCGGCCACCGATGTGCCAGATTGGCTGCAGCAATGCTCAATATAACTTTAGATAAAACTGATTCTGCAGGAACTCCCGTAGAGGAAGAACTGATTCTCGCTGTATTTAACACGATAAAGTACAAATATGAACAGTCCTAATGCTTCTCAAGGTGGCTTTCTTAGCATGCTGGCCGAACATCTCGAAATATGTTGGCGAGCATTGCGTCGATGTCTCCCAACCCGCAGAAAATCGCAGAGGCGGCAAGCAGTCATCGAAGTTAACGTAAATTGTATTGACATATGAACATGCGCTCATATAATCGGAAGTAAGTTATATGAGCGCATGTTCATATGAAAGGATATTGCAATGAGCATCCGCGTTGATGAAACGAAACCCGACATCGAGGCCACCGAGCCCGTGATTCCCACCAGCTGCTCGCCCGAGGACCTTCCCGACGAGGAGCTGTTGTACGACCTGGCCGACCTGTTCAAGGTCTTCAGCGACACCACACGCATCAAGATTCTCTATGCCCTCATGGGTCGCGAGCTCTGCGTGGCTGACATCGCCGAAGCGACCGCGACCTCGCAGTCTGCGGTGTCGCACCAGCTGCGCACGCTTAAGCAGTCGCACCTGGTCAAGTTCCGCCGCGACGGCCGCAACATTCTCTACTCGCTCGCCGACGATCATGTCTACACCATGCTCAACCAGGGCATGAGCCATATCTGCGAATAGCAATCAACCACGGTATCAGCGCGGCCGGCACCCAGACCGCTAACACAGGGAAAGGAACCCACCATGAAAAAGCAGTTTAAGCTCGACGAGATCGATTGCGCCAACTGCGCGCGTGAACTTCAGGACGAGCTGGCTAAGCTCGATGGCGTCAAGTCCGTTTCGGTCAACTTTATGACCCAGAAGCTGACGCTCGAGGCCGACGACGCCGAGTTCGACGAGGTCCTGGACCGCGTCGTTGAGTTCACCGCCGACGCCGAGCCGGACTGCGAGATCATTCTCTAACCCGCGCACACGTTGACCTGTAAGGCCGCGCTTGCCGCGGCCTTTGCTCGCGAAATTATATGAGCAAGTGTTCATACACTCAAATGGGAGGTTTGAATCATGGCAGCCGCCGACCCCAAAAAGAAAAAGAAGAAGCGCAAGAAGAAAGAGTCCCTTGAGCACAAGCGCAACCGCATCCTGGTAGCACTGGGCATTTTTGCCGTTGTTTATGCCCTCGACGAGCTCGGCGCCCTCACTATCGCATTTGGGGAGCCCGGCAACATCTACGCCAGCTTCGCGCTGTTCCTCGTGCCGTTTTTGATTGCCGGCTACGACGTACTGCAAAAGGCATTCAATAACATCCGCCGCGGCAAGGCCTTCGACGAGAGCTTCCTCATGGCCGTCGCGACCATCGGCGCGTTTGCCATGGTGCTCTTCCCCGACACCGACCCGCACATGGCCGAAGGCGCCGCCGTCATGCTGTTCTACCAGGTCGGCGAGTTGTTCCAGGCATACGCCGTGGGCAAGAGCCGCAAGTCGATCAGTGCCATGATGGACATCGCGCCCGACTACGCTAACGTCGAGCAAGCCGACGGCACACTCGAACAGGTCTTTCCCGATGACATCGCCGTCGGCACCGTGATCGTGGTCAAGCCCGGCGAGCGCGTGCCTATCGACGGCGTCATCGTCGAGGGCGAAACCCAGCTCGACACCGCCGCGCTCACGGGCGAGTCAGTCCCCCGCCCCGCCAAGACCGGCGACGATATCATCAGCGGCTGCATCAACATGACGGGCCTCATCCACGTGCGCACCACCAAGCCCTTTGGCGAGTCAACCGTCGCGCGTGTTCTGGAGCTCGTGGAGAATGCCAGCGAAAAGAAGGCGCGCACCGAGAACTTCATCACGCGCTTTGCCCGCGTCTACACCCCCGCCGTCACTGGCGCTGCCGCGGTGCTCGCGCTTGGCGGCGGCCTGGTGACTGGCGCTTGGTCCGATTGGATCCTGCGCGGCCTGACCTTCCTGGTCGTCAGCTGCCCGTGCGCCCTCGTGATCAGCGTACCGTTGAGTTTCTTTGGCGGCATCGGCGGCGCGTCCAAGCTGGGCGTTCTCATCAAGGGCTCCAACTACCTCGAGACGCTCGCCGACGTGGACACCATCGTCTTCGACAAAACGGGCACCCTCACCAACGGCACGTTCTCAGTCGTCGCGGTGCACCCCGAGGCTGGCTATACCGAGCAGTCGCTGCTCGAAGTCGCAGCCCTTGCTGAGTCGTTCTTCGATCACCCCATCGCGCAGTCCGTGCGCGACGCCTACCAGGGCGAGGTCGACCCCAAGCGCGTGAGCGACTCCGCCAACGACGCGGGCCACGGCGTGACGGCAACCATCGACGGCAAGCACGTCGTCGTTGGCAACGCCAAGATGCTCGCCGCGGCCGGCGTTGAAGCACCGGACTGTGAGGTTGTCGGCACGATCCTCCACGTGCTCGTTGACGGCGCGTACGCCGGCCACATCGTGATTGCAGACACCGTTAAGGCCGATGCGGAGCAAACGATTCGCGACCTGCATGCCGCCGGTATCAACCGCACCGTCATGCTCACGGGCGACCGCGAGGAGGTTGCAGCGTCTGTGGCCAAGCAACTCGGTCTCGACGAGTTCCACGCGCAGCTCCTGCCGGGCGACAAGGTCGAGCGCGTTGAGGCGCTACTCGCGGCCGAAAGTGGCAAGGGCAAGCTCGCCTTTGTCGGCGACGGTATCAACGACGCTCCTGTGCTTACGCGCGCCGATGTGGGCATTGCCATGGGCGCCATGGGCTCCGACGCCGCGATCGAGGCCGCCGACGTGGTGCTGATGGACGACAAGCCGTCCAACATTTCCCGCGCGATCCGCGTGGCGCGCAAGACCATGTCGATTGTTTGGCAGAACATAATCTTTGCGCTGGGCATTAAGCTGCTGATCCTTGTGCTGGCAGCGCTGGGTATCGCCAATATGTGGCTTGCCGTCTTTGGCGACGTAGGCGTGGCGATCATCGCCATCCTGAACGCCATGCGCGCGATGGGTGTCAAGAACCTGTAGCGCTCGTGGTCCCTCCGGCCGGGGCCGGGCTTGGTTTTGAAAACGTCCTCGCGCATGAGGCCCGTCTTTCTTGCTCCTGCGGAGCAACGGAAAGGCGGGCCTCGCGCTGCGGAGTGTTTTCAAAACCAAGCCCGGCCCCGGCCTGCATTGACACAGCTGGCGGTTCTTGGGCATCGCTTGCTGGCGGGGTTCCTTTGCTGAAATGGACTTGGCCGAAAGGGCCGCTGGTCCCGGTCGCTGGTTCGCGCTTTGCGTGAACTCCGCGCTACTGTGGGTCAGTTAGGCTTCTGTTGTTGGACCCGCTACATCTTCCCGTCTCAGCATCGATCTTAGCTTCTCGAAGCTCTCCTCGCTCAGGCAGTGCTCCATGTGGCAGCCCTCTTGCGACGCGACCTCGGGCGTTACGCCTGCGTCCTCTAGCAGACCTACAAAAAAGCAGTGGCGCTCCCACATTTGACGGGCAACCTCAAGACCGCGTTCCGTCAGATGCACGTCGCGTTTGCCCATCTCCACGTAGCCGGTGCTCTCCAAGGCCGCCATGGCTTTAGAGACGCTTGCTTTGGTTACGCCCAAGTATTCGGCAACGTCGATCGAGCGCACGATGCCCTGACGTTCCGATAGAACGTAGATCGATTCGAGATAGTCTTCTCCGGATTCACGCAGGGCCATGGGCCGCCTTTCGCGATGGCTTCTAGTTAGCCTTTGGATACTTTTGCTTGATTTACTTTACCGCAAAAGTTGCCCATGTCTTACTACTTTGCCTAAAAGTTAGCCGTGTTTCACAAAACATGCGGGACGAAAACAAAATGGGGACGCCCCGCAAGGAGTGTCCCCAACTGCCGGCAGAAAAGGAACGTCCCCAAGTGCCGAATCCGCAGCTACACCAGCCCGAAGTGCTTTGCGGCGTTGTAGATGCCGTCGTCGTCTACGGCGGTCGTTACGTAGGTCGCTGCGGCCTTCACAGTATCCTGCGCGTTGCCCATGGCAACACTGGTGCCCACGGCTCCAAACATCGACAGGTCGTTCTCGCCATCGCCAAAGGCAATCGCTTCGCTCACGTCGACGCCCAGGCGCTCCAGCGTCGCCGCAACGCCCAGATCCTTGCCGCCGTTGGCAGGGATAATGTCGCAGAACAGATCGCACCAGCGCGTCGTGAGCGAATGCGACACCGCATCGGTCACGATATGCTCGTCGGCCGGATCCACAAACGCGCAAAACTGGTAGACCGGCGCGTCGAAGGCGTGGTCAAACGGCTCCTCGTGGTAGACGATTCCCGCGTTGTTGCCGGCCGCCACCACGCGCTCGGACAGGCGGTTCACAAACGAGTTCTCGCCCTGCATGCACAGCGAGTCGTAGCGCCCCTGAGCCACCTGGTCCACGATCACCGCAACATCGTCCGGATCGATCGGGCAGCTGCGGTAAACACCACTGGCATCAAAGCAATGCTGACCCGAAAGCGTAATGTACGCATCCCAGCCAAGGTCGAACAGCCAGTCCGGCATCTGGTAGGTCGGACGGCCCGTAGCGATCACGCACGCAATCCCCTGCTCGTGAAAGCTGTCGAGCACCTGCTGCGCCGACGCCGGAATCCGGTGGGTCTTAAAGCTCAGCAGCGTGCCGTCGATATCGAAAAACGCGGCCCCGATCATCCTCGTCTACTCCTCGCCCTCGAGCTTTTCGCTCGCCTCGAGCCACGCCATCTCCAGCTCGTCCATGGCGGCGTGGGCCTCGTCGATCTTTGCCTGCTGCTCGCCCAGCGCCGTGTAGTTGGTGGGATCGACCTGGGCCATGGCGGCCTCGGCCTCCTCCACGCGAGCGCGCTGCGTCTCCATCTTGCGCTCGAGCGAACTCACCTCGCGGCGAAGCTTCTGGCGTTCGGCGTTGGAAAGGCCATTGGGCTGCCCGCTCGTCTTGGGCTTTTCGGCCGCAACCGCTGCGGCGCCGGTGTCGAACGTGCCGGTCTTGGCGCTCGGCGCGCCCACGGGCTCGCCCTCGGCGGTGGCGTTGCACAGGCGCAGGTACTGATCCACGCCGCCGGGCATATGCGTCAGGTGGCCGTCGAGCAGCGCCCACTGCTGGTCGGTCACGCGCTCCATGAGGAAACGGTCGTGCGTCACTAGGATCAGCGTGCCAGGCCAGCCGTCGAGCAGATCCTCGACAATCGCCAGCATGTCGGTATCGAGGTCGTTGCCGGGCTCGTCCAGGATGAGCACGTTGGGCTCGTCCAGGATTGTCAGCAGCAGCGACAGGCGACGGCGCTGGCCGCCCGAAAGATCGCCGATGCGGCTCCAGAGCTGCTGCGTCGTAAAGCCCAGACGCTCGCAGAGCTTCTCGGGCGAAGTCTCCTTGCCGTCGATGACGTAGTACTTCTTATAGTTGCTGAGCACCTCGCGGATCGTGTCGCCCATGTAGGGCTCGAGCTCTTCGAGCTGCTGCGACAGCACGCCAAAGCGCACCGTCTGGCCAATCTTCACGCGACCGCGCAGGGGCGCGATCTTGCCCTGGATCACGTCGAGCAGCGTCGACTTGCCGGCGCCGTTCTCGCCCAAAAGACCATAGCGGTCGCCCGCACCAATGAGCCAGGTCACGTCGGAGAGCACCTGCTTGGGCGCGCCGTCGGTATCCGCATAGCCGGCGTCCACGTCGACCACGTCGATAACCTGCTTGCCCAGACGGCTCACCGCCAGGCGCTTGAGCTCCAGCTCGTCGCGCACAGGCGGCACGTCGGCAATCAGCTCGCGAGCGGCATCCACGCGAAACTTGGGCTTGGTGGAACGCGCCTGGGCGCCGCGGCTCAGCCACGCGAGCTCCTTGCGCGCCATGTTGCGACGGCGCTCCTCGGTAACCGCGGCCATGCGATCGCGCTCCACGCGCTGCAGGATGTAGGCCGAGTAGCCGCCCTCGAAGGGGTCGACTTGGCCGTCGTGGACCTCCCACATGCTGGTGCAGACCTCGTCCAAGAACCAGCGGTCATGCGTGACCACGAGCATGGCGCCCTGACCGCGCTGCCAGCGGGCCTTTAAGTGACGCGCAAGCCAGTTGATGGTACGCATGTCCAGGTGGTTGGTGGGCTCGTCGAGCATGAGCACGTCGTAGTTGCCGATCAGCAGGCGCGCAAGGTCCACGCGACGGCGCTGACCGCCCGAAAGCTCGCCCACTGTGCCTTCCCAGGGCACATCGCTGATGAGGCCGGCCAGAATCTGGCGCGTACGCGGACTCGACGCCCACTCATACTCGGGCGCGTCGCCCACGACGGCATGATGCACGGTGTCGGTATCGACCAGGTTGTCCTTTTGGCCGAGCAGTCCGATCGTGGTGCCGCGGCGGTGCGTCACGCGTCCGTCGTCGGGTTCCAGCGTGCCGGCGAGCACGCTCAGCAGCGTCGACTTGCCGTCGCCGTTTTTACCGACAATACCAATGCGGTCGCCCTCGCCCACGCCGAGCGTCACGCTATCGAAAATATGCTTGGTGGGAAACTCTAGGCTGATGGAATCGCATCCCAAAAGAATCGCCATATGCCCTGCTCCTTCGTAGAAATTCAACGTTGTCCATGATAGCAGCGAGCCCCACCCCAAACCACCACGAAGGTGCCTGTCCCCTTTGTGGTGGTCGTTTCGGTCGCAGAGCAAAAAGGCGGGCCATCTCGCAAAAGAGATGACCCGCCTCTCCAATCAGTCCCGCGACAACCGTGGCCGCCGCGGGCCTCAAGCATGTCCCGGACTAGGAGAACATGCCGGTGAGGTAATCATTCAGCCGCTTATCCTTGGGCCGTTGGAAAATCTCGTCGGTCTCGTCGTACTCGACCATATCGCCCATGTAGAAGAACGCCGTGCGGTTGGACACGCGCGACGCCTGCTCCATGTTGTGCGTCACGATGACGATGGCACGGTCGGCAACGATCGACGACATCAGGTCCTCGATCGCCAACGTCGAGATGGGGTCGAGCGCCGAGCAGGGCTCGTCGAACAGGATCACGTCGGGGTTGAGCGCCAGCGTGCGCGCAATGCACAGACGCTGCTGCTGACCGCCCGAAAGCGCGTAGGCGCTCTTGTCGAGCTTGTCTTTGACCTCGTCCCACAGCGCGGCACCGCGCAGACTTTCCTCGACCATGCGGTCGAGCTCGTCACGGTCGGTGATGCCGTGGCGCTTGGGCGCAAAGGTGATGTTGTCGCGAATGGACTTGCGGAAGGGGTTGGGCTGCTGGAACACCATGCCGATGGAGCGACGCAGCTCGTACGTGTTCTCGGTCTTGGTGTTCACGTTGCGCCCGCGGTAGTTGATCTCGCCCTCCACGCGACAGCGGCGAATCTCGCGATTCATCAGGTTGAGGCTACGCAAGAAGGTCGACTTGCCGCAGCCCGAAGGCCCGATGAGCGCCGTGATCTCACCCTTGTGGAAGTCGAGCGACGTATTGTGCAGCGCATGGTGGTCGCCATAGTACACGTTGACGTCCTTGGCGGAGAGCACGACCTCGTCGCTCACGGCCTTGCCGCTCACGCGCACGCGCCTCTCGCTCTCCCCCACGCTCGACAGAAAGTCCTGGGGGGTGTCGGACGTGGCCGCCTCGGTTGCGGGCGTTGCATTCATATCGCTCATTCGGCCGTCATCTTCCTTGCCAGTTGCTTGCCCACGATACGGGCGACTACGTTAAACAGCAGCACGCAAATCATCAGCAGTGCCGCGGTGCCCCAGACGATCTGCTGGGCCTCGGGGCTGCCCTCGCCATAGATCTTGTAGATGTGCACGGCCAGCGACTCGCCGGGACGGAACACGTTCCAGGCGCAGGTGGGGCTCGACAGGTTAAAGCTCAAGAAGTTGAGGCGGACCGGCGAGCTCATGCCCGAGGTAAAGAGCAGCGCCGCGGCCTCGCCAAACACGCGGCCGGCCGAAAGCACGATGCCGGTCACGATGGCGGGCATGGCCTCGGGAATCAGGATGTGCAGTGTGGCCTCCCAGCGAGTGAGGCCCATGGCCAGGCACGCATCGCGCTGGGCCTGCGGCACGTCCTCGAGCGCCTGCTGAATCACGCGCACCAGGATGGGGATGTTGAACATGGTGAGCGCGACGGCGCCGGAGATGATGGAGTACTTCCAGCCCAGCTGCACCGAGAACACCAGAAAGCCGAACATGCCGACGACGATGGAGGGCAGCGAAGACAACGTCTCGATGGCGGTCGAGGCGATGTCGCGAATGGGACCGTCGGGCGCGTATTCAACTAGGAAGACCGCGCCGCCCAGGCTGATGGGCACCGAGATGATCAGGGTAATCAGCAGCAGATAGAACGAGTCGAACAGCTGGTAGAGCACGCCGCCCTGCGTTCCGTTGGCGCGTGCGGGCTGTGTGAGAAAGCCCGGCTGGAACAGCGTCGAGATACCCTCGAACAGGATGTAGGCCACCATGGAGACGACGATAAGCATGACGATGGCGACAATCGCCGTCAGCACGCCCGTGGCGATACGGTCTTGCCTTTGGACACGCCCGAGTCTCGCCTCGTCGATATGGATGCGCGTGCTAGCCACGAGCCTTCGCCCCCTTGCGGCCAATGAGATGGATGATCAGGATAAAGATGAGGCTCATGCCCATCAGCAGAAGACCGAGCGCCCACAGGATGTCGTCCTGGGCCGAGCCCTCGGCATAGACCGCCATGGACGTGGTGAGCGTGGTGGTGATGGTAGACGCCGGCGACAGCAGCGACGTCGGCATGGCCTCGATGCCGCCAATGACCATGCGCACGGCGAGCGTCTCGCCAAAGGCGCGGGTCATGCCAAGGATGACTGCGGTCATGAGCGAGGGCATGGCGGACTTGAGCACCACGTGCCAGATGGTCTGCCAGCGGGTGTAGCCCAGCGCGAGCGAACCCTGGCGGTAGCTATCGGGCACGGCGCGCAGGCCATCGACCGAAAGCGTGGTCATCGTCGGCAGAATCATGACGGCCAGCACGATAGCGCCGGGCAAGATACCCAGACCCGTGCTCACGTGGAAAACGCTCTTCATAAGGCCGACGACCACGTGAAAACCGATCAGGCCAAAGACGACCGAGGGAATACCGGTCAAAAGCTCAATGAGCGGCTGAAAAACCTTGGAGCCAAACTTAGGCTGAATCTCGACCGCAAAGATGGCAGAGCCGATGGCGATGGGCAGTGCGATGAGCGTGGAGAGCACCATGACCGCAAACGAGGTGACGATCAGGGGCAGGGCGCCAGTGTAGGGCAGGCCGTTTTCGGCCGTGTTGGCCAGGTCCCACTTGGTACCGATAAAAAACTCGATGATCGAGACGCCGTCCTTGAAAAAAGCCGAGAGGCCCTTTTGGGCGACCATAAAGATGAGCGCGGCAACGACAAGCGTCACGAGCGCTACGCACGCACCCGTGACGCCCAGGCCCACGTTCTCAAGCTCGCGCTTTGGCAGCTGTTTTGCCATTGCAAACCTTTCCGGGGGCGATTACTTATTTAGCGGAGACCTTGCCACTGGCGTCCTTGACGACCTTCATGGCAGAAACGGGAATAAAGCCCTGCTCCTCGACGAGCTTGCCCTGGACGTCGTCGGAAAGCATGAACTCCAGGAAGGCCTTGGTGGCCTCGTCGGCGTCCTTAGCACAGTACATGTGCTCGGTCGCCCAGATCTTGAAGGAGTCGTCGGTGACGTTTGTGCTCTTGGGCTCGACGCCCTCGACCATGATGGCGTTGAACTTGGAGTCATCGAAGTGCGAGAAGTCAAGGTAGGAGATGGCGTTGTCGGTGCTGCCCATCTGAGTCTGGACATCGCCGGACTTGTCGAGCTCGGCGTCGCCCTTAAAGTCGACGGCCTCGTCGCCAAAGACGGCGGCCTCGAAGGTGGCGCGGGTGCCGGAGCCGGCCTTGCGGTTGAGAACGACGATCTTGGCGTCGTCGCCGCCGACCTCCTTCCAGTTGGTGATCTGGCCGGAGAAGATGCCCTTGAGCTGCTCGAGGGTCAGGTCGTCGACTGTCACGTTCTTGGAGACGACGGGACCCATGCCCACGACGGCGACCTCGTGGTCGACGAGGTTCTTGACCTGGTCGGCCTCGAGCTTGGTCTCGGCGAAGACGTCGGAGTTGCCGATGGTGACGGTGCCGGCGGCAACAGCGGTCAGGCCCTTGCCCGAACCGTTACCCGAGCCGGAGACGGAGACGTCCGGGTTGGCATCCATGAACTTCTCGGCAGCGGCCTCGACGAGAGCCTGGAACGAAGAGGCACCGTCGTAGGTCACCTCGCCGGAGACGGACTCGGCAGCAGCGGCGCTACCCTTGTCGGCGGCGTCGGATGCGCCGGAGCCGCCGCAGCCAACGAGACCGAGACCGACGATGCTGGCAAAACCACCAGCGAGGCCGAGGAACTGACGACGAGAATAAGCCTGATCGAGCATGATCTTCCTTTCGTACATGCGACTCGCGGGCACCCTGCCCGCTTTGCTGTTTGGAAAGATACGACCTCGATCGGGCAGCGCCCGCGCCAGCTGCGGTTTCTTACGGTCATTTGATAGACCCTTACCGCAAGCGCGACTCGGCTTTACAAACGAATAACAAACCCGCCGCCAAGCATGGCCCGCCTTTTACACCGGAGGAGTGTCGCCAACGACTATCCCACCGCAACAGAAAAAGCCCGGGCAAAAGCACCGGGCTCGTAATTCAAGTTTGTATCCAAGCAGGATATAGGGGTTTTCCAGGTGCCCGAGATTGCCCCGAAAGAGGAGCGCCGCGTACTTTGGTACGCAAGCGACGGTTTGAGGGGCAAGGTCGGGTGCCTGGGGAAGCCCTACAGCTCCAGCTCATTCAAGCGCAGGATTGCCACAATATAAATCTTGAGCGCCTGCTTGAGCTGCTCCTCGTTGGCGCACTCGTTGGGGCCGTGCATCTGGCCGCCCCACGCGGGCAGCTCCAGACCGGTCTCCTCGGGGCCAAACGAGACGGCGCGGGCAAAGTTGCGCGCGTACGTGCCGCCGCCCATGGCAAAAGGCTCGGCATGCTTGCCCGTAAACTCGTTATAGGTATCGATAAGCGCCTTCACGGCCGGATCATCGGCAGACACCGAGAACGGCACCTTTGCATGACCCAAGCGATACGTCACGTCAAAGCGACCCACGAGCGGCTCGAGCTGCTCGCGGATGGTATCGGCGCTCGTGCTGTCGGGGAAGCGCACGTCGATGACCTGCTCGATATGGCCATCCACCACACGGATGACGCCGGGGTTGCAGGTGAGCGGGCCAAACGCCGGACTCGTCGCGTCGATACCCAGGCCGCGGCCATAGGCGTCCGCATGCACAAAGGCCAAAAACTTGACAAACTCGTGCTCGGCAGGCGTCAGCAGGCGCTCGCCGCGGGCACCAAACGCATCCTCGGCCTCGCGCAGATACGCCACGATCAGGCCGACGGCATTGATCGTTCCCTCGGGCATCGAGGCATGACCGCCAATGCCGTGGGCGAAAATCTGCGCATGCCCGTTATCGAGTGCCGTAATCTCCAGGCGGTCGGCGTTCTCGACCGGCGCCGGCAGCTCATCAGCGGCAATCGCGAGCTCGCAGATAGACTGCGACGGAATGGCGTTGCTCGCCTCGGCGCCGCTCCAAAACACAATGCGGCCGCCGTCGATCTTGGAGCTCACAAACGTCGCCCCAAACTGGCCCTTCTCGGCATTGCAGACCGGGAACTCGGCATCGGGCGTAAATAGAAAGTCGGGGTCTGCGTAGTTCTCCAGATAGTGATGAACGTCGGACATGCCCACTTCCTCATCGCAGCCCAGCAGCGCGCGGAAGGTATAGCGCGGCACAATGCCGTGCTTGAGCAGATAAGCGCCGGCGTAGAGCGACAGCACCGCCGGGCCCTTGTCGTCGATCACGCCACGGCCGAGCAGCCAGCCCTCGCGGCGCTCCATCGCAAACGGGTCAGTGTTCCAACCAGGACCGGCAGGCACCACGTCCACATGGCAAATGGTCGCGAGCTGCTTGTCACCGCGGCCGGGAATGTCGGCGATGCCCACATAGCCCCCGTCGTCGCTCGTCTGGTAGCCGAGCTTTTGCGCGATGCCGAGCGCGCAATCGAGCGCATCACGGACCGGACGGCCAAACGGCGCATCGGGTTCCGCATTGGCAGAAACCGCCACGGACGGATAGCTCACCAGCCGCTCGATATCGGCGACGGCATCTTCCCAGACCTCGTCGACGTACTCGGTAACGCTCTGCTCCACCTGATTCATGGACGACCTCCTTACCAGTAAGGGGCAAGTGTGCCGCCCCTCACATCAAATACTTATATAGCGAAAAGTTTAGCAAGCTCGGCCACCGAGTGCACCACCGCATCGGCGCCCGCGGCCTCGTGCTCCCCCGGCGCCGCCGCGCCCGAATAGATGCCGATACACGGCACGCCCATCGCGTGCGCGCCCTCCACATCGTTAAAGCGGTCGCCAATCATCACGGCCTCATCGGCAATCGCGCCAAGCGCCGCCAGGGCGTCGCGGACCGAATCGGCCTTGATTTCGCGACCCTGCGGCGGATTCATGCCAACCACCGCCTCAAACTGAGAAAGCCCGAGTTCACGTACCATGTCGACGCACTTCACCTCCATGCGAGACGTCGCCACGGCCATGCGCTTGCCCTGAGCGGCCAACCCATCCAGCAACTCGGGGATCCCGTCGAACACGGGATACTCTTCCGGTCCCAGCTCATCAAAAAAGGCGCGGTACTCGTCGGCCACCACCAGCGACTCCTCGCGCGAGAAGCCATAAAAGTCGTGAAAGCTTTTCCACAGGGGCGGCCCGATCATACGGCGCAAATCGCCCATCTGTGCCTCCGAAAACCCGCGCGCAGCCAGCGTCTTGCGCGTCGAGGTCATCACCGCCCGACCCGTATCTGCCACCGTGCCGTCAAAATCGAACAACACAATCGGCCGCTCGCATAGCTGTAATGCCGCCATCGGCATCCCTCTTCCCCAGTTGATGATTTCCACACCGACACTTCAAACTGTTGACTATTCAACAATTGAACCTAGCAATGTAGAGCAACTCCACTATACTTGTCGCACTTTGCTCTCAGAAGGCGGCGCGAAAGCGCCCCAACGAAAGGTGCAATTATGTCTTTTGCCATCATAACCGACTCCACGTCGGACATCTCCCCCGCCCGTGCTCAAGAGCTCGGCATTTACGTGATTCCACTGCATGTGATTATCGAGGGCGAGGACCTGCTCGACCAGGTGCAGATTACCGCCGAGGAATACGTCGCCCGCATGGCTGGTTCCGAGCAGTTGCCGCACACCTCGCAGCCGAGCGCCGGCGAGTTCAAGGCACTCTTTGACCGCGTGCGCGCCGACGGCCACGATAGTGCCATCTTTATCTCGCTATGCAGCGAGTGGTCTGCCTGCTATGCCAACGCCAGCCTGACGGCCGAAACGCACGAGCTCGACGTGCGCTGCATCGATTCGCGCACTGGCTCGGGCGCCGAGGGCCTGCTGGTGGAGTATGCGCGGGCCATGCGCGAAGATGGCCGCAGCCTGGACGAAACCGAGGCGCAGATCCGCGCGACGCTGCCCGACGCCCACCTGCTGCTGATTCCCCGCACGCTCGAGAACCTCGTTAAGAACGGCCGCGCGCCCAAGCTCGCCGGCCAGCTCACGCATATGCTCAACATTCGCCTGGCCGTTTCGCCGGAGTGGCAGTCGGGCGAGATCAAGGCGAGCAAAAAGGGCCGCGGCGCCAAGCGCATCGTCGCCAACACCATGGCAGATTGCCTCGCGTTTTTGGACGAGCACCCGGGCTCAAGCGTGCGCGTGCTCACGACCGGCGCCGCCGAGGAGCAGGAACTTGTCAACGAGGCGCTCGCGGGCCAGGACTACGTAGACGCCGGCACCGGCCCCATCGGCTGCACCATCGCCACCCACGTAGGCGTCGATGCCATCGCCATCAGCTACTGCCCCCGCTACCAACCTGCCAATTAGGGACAGGTTTATTTTGGCAGGTTTTATCTGGGCAAACGTTAAACGGTAACAAGGCTTGCCTGGCAAGATCGGACATGCCAAAGCCGTCGAACAACCGAAGTACACCCAGCCACAACAAAGCCATCACGCCGACGCGCCGCAACTCAAGGCGCGCCGGCGTCTTTTTAGGAGTCGCGGCGGAAAAGGGGCCGTTTTAGCCAAAAGGCCGCGAAACGCTTCCCATTACGCCGCAACTTCATTGCCGCCCAACCAGCCAATCGAGAAATTGGCGGCGATCGATGCTTTGTCCAACCCCCTTGCGATACCCTCTGGGCAAAAAATGGCAAATATGAGTACTGTTACCAGTTTAGTAACAGCGCAATCTGGCTGAATTTGCCATCTTCTGTCAATTCCGAGCGTCATAAAGTCCCGAATCGTCATATTTAGAGGGTTGATTCTATCCAATCCGAATCGATTGGTCTTAAATACTTTCCAGATGATATGTTGCTGCTCAAACCACAGTACTCATATTTACCATTTTTTGCCCACAGGGTCTATTCGAGGATAGTTTCCTGCGCCTCCAGCCCACCTCATGGCCGCCAAAACCCATTCAGCAACAGCTACCGCACATTTTGACACCAGCCAAACACCACTCACGGAGGTGTACTCCGCTATCGCCGAACCAAAATCAGAGTCGAGTCCCTTAAAAATCAAAATAACGTACCCTCATTTCAATGAACTCCGACAAGAACGGCATTTACATGAGCACCGTCACGCATCAATTCGCCCTCATCGGGGGCACGCTATTCCAATTCAAGAAAACCGTCGCCCATGTATCGGAGCCGCACAGCCAAATCGTCATCTGCGGCAACGGTCCAGACATCCGTTACGCAACACTGGAAGAATGGGAGAAAGCTGGCGAATCTTTCGATAGACGGGCACAGGTCGAGGGAATCGTCACCAGTGCGAGCACAGCGCGCGACAAATTGGAACTCTTTCGCAATCTCTTTACTGGCCGCAAAGATGTTTACGCTCATGGGTACCGCAGAAAAGACGGGGGAATCGGCTATACACCAGCCTGCGCAAATGAGTGGAAGGCAGGCATTTGCCCCAAACTAAATCGTCAGAAAACCAAATGCGCGGAATGCGGCAACCGCATCTTCCCCGAGCTGAGCGATGCCACGATCATCGCCCATTTCAAAGGCAACGACGACAGGCTCCGAGACGTCATAGGTCAATACGTTCTCGATAGTGACAGCAACACAAAAGTCCTGGTCATCGACTTTGACGGATCCGATTGGAAAGAAGCGACAAACGCCATTCGGCTTGTCGCAAAAAACCATGGAATCGATGCTGCAGTCGAGCGATCGAGATCAGGTAACGGCGCACATGTCTGGTTTTTCTTCCTAGAGCTCACCAGCGCAAAGATCGCACGAGAATTTGGAAGCAGCCTTATCACCGAAGCGGCGGCGCTCAACAAGACAATCACCTTTGAAGCTTTTGACCGGATGCTGCCCGCGCAGTCCACCATTCCTGAGGGCGGCTTCGGAAATCTCATAGCACTGCCTTTTCAAGGAAAAGCGCAGCGAAAAGGGAACAGTGTATTTGTTGACGAGCAATTTGAGCCCTTTCCCGATCAATGGCTTTACCTTTCGCAAATTCAGCTGATTCCACATGCAACGGTGCAAAATCTGATCGAAAGCATCGACAATAAACCGCATGGAATATCAGCTGCAGTGGCGGGAAACACCGCCGCGCCACATTCTCAGAGGCCGCGAAAGCGGCTTCCGCTCGCGCCGCAGGACTTCCCGTCATCGCTACCCGTCACGCAAGCCGATATGCTCTACATAACCGAAAAATCTCTGAGCCCGGCCGCCCAGATGGAGGTTCGCAGGCTTGCAACATTTGCCAACCCGGAATTCTTCCGTGCCCAATCAATGCACCAATCGGTATTCGGCAAACCGCGGTACATAGACCTCAGCGAACTTAGAGATGGCTGCGTTGCGATTCCCAGAGGCTGTAAAGCACAACTCGAGCGGCTGCTTCAAGAAGCCGGCGCTTCTGCTCACTATTCAGACAAGCGCATGTCGGGCAATCCAATTGTGATGACATTTAAAGGGGCTCTTCGCCCTGAACAGCAAATTGCCGCCGAACAGATGCTCAACTGTGAAGACGGGATCATGTCCGCGCCGACGGGTTTCGGGAAAACCGTCATTGGAGCCTATCTTATTGCTGCCATCGGTCTTCCAACGCTTGTCATCGTTCCCAAGACTGCGCTCATTGCCCAATGGAAATCCCAGCTCGAACGGTTTATCGACATTACGGATAACAGAAAGCCAGTTCGAACCCCAAAAGGACGAATCAGTAAAAGGCAGCCTCCGCTCATTGGCCAAATCGGAGGAGGCAAAACCGCCATAAGCCATCTCATCGACATTGCTTCATTCCAGTCTTTGTCCAGCAAGGACCCCCAGACCGGAGAACCAATAGCCAAGGAGTTCGTTCGTGATTACGGCCTCATCATCTGTGATGAATGTCACCATGCAGCCGCACCACAGCTTGAGCTCGTCCTCAAGTCCGCTCCAGCCAAATATGTATACGGCCTTTCCGCGACGCCCGAACGCTCGGACGGACTCACGCGAGCACTCTCAATGCTCTGCGGCCCGCTTCGCCATGTCATTGATCCAAAAACGCAAGCAATCCAACAGGGAATTCAGCGCGTTGTTAGGCCGCGTTTTACCGGAGTTCGACTACCCGCCTACGAACCAGGGGCGTCCTTTAATCAAGTTCTCGATCTCCTGTGTGCGCACACAGCGAGAAACGAAGCGATTGTCGACGATGCCCTCGAGACCGCGTCAAACGGTCGACATCCGCTTGTGCTATCCAAAAGGAAAAAACATGCCGAAGAGCTATGTAGGCTGCTTCAAAGCCGCGGACACGAACCTATACTCTTAACCGGAGAAATCGACGCCAAAGAAAGAAAGGCAATACTGAACAGCCTTCCCGGCTTCGAGCATGAGCATCGAATTATCATCGCAACCGAAAGCCTTCTGAGCGAGGGTTTCGACCTGTCTTACCTTGACACTCTGCTCATTGCCACACCGATATCTTGGGACGGCAGCATAACGCAGCAGGCAGGCAGACTACATAGAAGTCACGAGGGCAAGCAGCGGGTTGAGATATTCGACTATGTTGATTTGTCGATACCCATGCTCGCGCGTATGTACCAGAAGAGACTCAAGACCTACGCAAAGCTAGGGTATGAAGTCTTTGCAGCAAATGACAACAAACGGGCCGATCAAAACATCCTCGTTAGGCCGGCAAGGGCCGTGGAGGCCTTAGCGGATGACATCGCGCGCGCAACGAAAAGCATTTTTATTGCCGCGCCCTACGCATCCGCTGCATGCCTCGCAAAGCTCGCTGCCGTACTCACAGGCGCCGCCGCCCGTGGGATTGCCCTTGAGATTTTAATTGCCTCGACTCCGCACAATGACGTGAAAGCGATTTTTACCGAGATAAACGTCGACTATTCCATCAAAGACGAAGGGCGCCTGTGCGCGTCAGTAATTGACGAGGAAACCGTCTGGTACGGAACCATTCCATTACTGGCCTTTCCTAAGAAAGAGGACTGCAGCATCCGTTTCAAAAGCAGCGAAGTTGCAGCCGAGCTTTTAAGCGAAATCCAGCGAAGAGGAGAACCGGAGGTCGCAGCCACGAACGGGACGTCTCCAACAGTTACGGTGGAATAGGGGCCGTTTTTGGCCAATCGGCCGCGAATCAATCCCTATCCCCTGCGAATCATAAGCGAGCAATCAGCCCTGCGGGCCCTGAAACAGTTCCTCATGCGAGCCCATTCTGACCAGTCGGATCACAGGATTAGTCTTATACGGCAAGTAGAGCACGACCACATCGACCAAGCCATCGGATAGATGGAAATCGATGTGGCCGTTGTAGTTTCCGCCCGGGTTTGAAAGCTCATGGGCGCCATATTCCGCGGGAAGCGAGCCGCGAGCTGCAAGCTCTGCGACCGCCGCCCTAAACTCGGTTTTTAACTGCGGATGCATGCGCATCGTTCGTTTGTAGTCCGCCTTAAATTGAGCCTCGACTTTAATCTCGAACATCGCTAGTCCTCATCGAGGAATGACATAAGCTCATCAGCGTTGTTGAATGACGGACTATCGTCCAGCAAAATCCCCAACTCATGAGCCTCGGCAATCACCATGGAACGCCTCGTTGCCTCATTGGGAACTTCGGATCGACCAACAATCTCAAAAGGAATCTTTCGCTGATTTACAAGCTGACGAACAGCAAGGTTGAGATACGAATTGAGACTCAGGCCAACCGAATCCAAGAACTCAGTCGCCTGTTCCTTGAGCCCCTCTTCGATGCGAACCGTCGTAGGCTTAACTGTTGCTGCAGGCATTTGCGACCTCCTCGCTCTCGTCTTTTGCATCAGTATACCCAATATGCATGGCAATGTGATGTTAGATAGCATCAGATTGCCATGCATATTCATGTCGCGTGGACACGAATGCTCTACATCAGTCCGCTCAGGGCGATGTCGACGGCCTCGTTGAGGTCGTCGGTGATGTGGACGAGGTCTGGATCGAGTGGGCTGATCATGCCGGCATCCATCACCGGACCGTTGAGCCAGTCGAACAGGCCCTGCCAGTACTCGGTGCCCACCAAAACGAGGGGCATGCGCTTAACCTTGTGCGTCTGCACCAGCGTAAGCACCTCGAACATCTCGTCGAGCGTACCAAAACCACCGGGAAACACGATGGCGCCCGAGCTGTATTTGACGAACATGGTCTTGCGCACAAAGAAGTAACGGAAGTCCATGCCAAGGTTCACGTATTTGTTGAGCCCCTGCTCGTGCGGCAGCTCAATGCCCAAACCAACCGACTTGCCGTTGACACTCGCCGCTCCCCTGTTGGCCGCTTCCATGATGCCGGGGCCGCCACCGGTGATGACCGCCACGCCGCGCTGGGCAATCTTGCGCCCGACGGTACGCGCCGCCTTGTAGAGCGGATCGGTCTTGGGCGTACGGGCACTGCCGAAGATGGTCACTGCAGGACCAAGCTCGGCAAGCGCGCCAAAGCCATCGACAAACTCTGCCTGGATGCGCAGCACGCGCCAGGGGTCGGCGTGCAGCCAGTCGGTCGAGCCCTCGGGCGCCAGCAGGTTGGCGTAGGTGTTGTCCTTAGGAATCATGGGGCCGCGCATAACCACGGGGCCGCGTCGGTACGTCTCGTCGTAGGCCGGCTCGCCCTCGACGTTCTCATTCTTAATCATGGGATACTCCTATCGAAAAAAGAAACGGGCGGGGTCGACGCCATGCGTCAAACACCCGCCCGAACATCAACTATTCGGTATGGTACCCATGATGCATCATGCGCTTGCAAGGCATCGGTCAGCGGTCGCGGCTCTTAGTAATCCACCGCGGCAGGGCTATTCATCCAATCGCTCACGAATGCACCATAGCGACCCTCGATAATGGCCTGGCGAGCACGCTGCATAAGGTTGAGCAGGTAGTAGATGTTGTGCATCGAAAGCAGGATGCCGCCGAGCATCTCCTTCTGCGTGACCATGTGGCGAATGAGCGCGCGGCTGTAGCCGCCCGTGCACACCGGGCAGGTGCAGGTGGGGTCGATGGGGCCGTCGTCGTGCGCAAAACGCGCGTTGCGGAAGTTAAGGCGACCTTCACTGGAGAATGCCGTGCCCATGCGGCCGGTGCGCGTCGGCAGCACGCAGTCGAACATATCGATGCCCACGCCCACGCCGCGCACGAGCGTCGTCGGGTTGCCGACGCCCATCAGGTAGCGCGGCTTGTGCTTGGGCATGTACTCGCTCACAAGCGGCACCAGGGTCTCGAACATGGTCTCGTGGTCCTCGCCCACCGAGTAGCCGCCGATGCCGTAACCGGGGAAGTCGCCGCACTCCTCCAGATGGCGCAGAGAGCGCAGGCGCAGATCCAGATGCATGCCGCCCTGGACGATGCCAAAGAGCGCCTGGTCATCGCGGGTGTGAGCCTTGTAGCAGCGCTCGGCCCACATGCTCGACAGCTCCACCGCGCGCTCAACGTAGGCGCGCGTGGCGGGATAGCCCGGGCACTGGTCCAGCTGCATGCAGATGTCGGAGCCGAGCTTCATGGCGATTTCCATGTTGTCCTCGGGCGTCCAGAACACGTGGCGGCCGTCGTAGTCGTTGACGATAAAGCGCACGCCCTCGTCGGTGAGCTTGACGGCGTCGTTGTGGCTGAACACCTGGAAACCGCCCGAGTCGGTGAGGATAGGACCGTGCCAGTTCATAAACTTGTGCAGGCCGCCCAGCTCGGCGATAGTGTCCTCGCCGGGACGCATGGACAGATGATAGGTGTTGGCAAGCACGATCTGGGCGCCGAGCTGTTTGACGGTCTCGGTGGGGATGCCCTTGACGTTTGCCTTGGTGCCCACGGGCATAAAGATCGGCGTCTCGATGTCGCCGTGCGGGGTGTGCAGCACGCCGGCACGCGCATGCGTCGTCGGATCCTCGGCAATCAGGTCGAATTTAAAAAGGTTCTGGTCCATAAACTGGAACTCCTTGGTTGCGGTTCATACGCAAACCATTATACGGGCAACCCGCAAGAAGCACCGACTCGACAGAAACTGGCGCGAGGAGGATACGGCAGGGACACGGCAAATGAGCGTGGATTTTTGGACGCTTACCGGATGAGCGTGGATAATCTCCCACTTTTGCCCAAAGCACAGCCCAAAAACGGGAGATTATCCACTTTCATTCTGCGGGCACTTATTTAAGTACGTTCCCGATGAGTGGAGCTATTTACCAGCCACGGCAACGCCGATATTATGGCAAAGACAGCGAGCGGGTCGCATTTGAGACAAGGTGCCGTGAAATGAAAGGGCGCTGACCTTCTGGTCGCGCCCTTGAAATTGAACGGCAGATTGTCCAAATGCGGCCCGCGCAGCGTCGGCTGGTCCGCCGTTCGTTAGAACGGCGGAACCTGAGGCGTAACCCTACGGACGCTGGCCCATGCCACCCTCGAGGGTGACGGTCTCGCCGTTCATATACTTAAAGTCGGGACCGCAGAGCTGAACGACAACGCGGCCGATTTCCTTCTCGACGTCGCCGTAGTGGCCTGCCGGCGGCATGTGGACGTTGGCCTTGAACGCCTCGGGATAGGCATCTTGGAAGTTCTCGAGCGCGGCGGTCCAAGCAAGCGGGCAAACGATGTTGACGTTGATGCCGTCCTTGCCCCACTCGTTGGCGGCGACGCGAGTCAGGCCGCGGATGCCCTCCTTGGCGGCAGCATAGCTGCACTGGCCGTAGTTGCCAAACAGGCCGGCGCCCGAAGCAAAGTTGACCACGGAGCCCTTGGTCTCCTTCAGGTGCGGATAGGCCTTCTGCATGTACAGATAGGTGGCATACAGACCGGAGTAAATGGCCAGGTTAAACTGATCCATGGTGTGGTCGGCGATGGTCACGCCCGAGGCGCTGGCCTGAGCGTTGTTAACGACGGCGTCGATGCGACCGAACTCCTCAATCGCCTTGTCGATAACGTTCTGCACGACGGCCTCGTTGTCCTGACCGGCGGAGACATCGGCCTGAACAGGAAGAACCTTAACGCCGTACTCAGCCTCGAGAGACTCCTTGGCGGCCTCGAGCTTGGCAACGTTGCGGCCGGTGATGACGAGGTTCGCGCCCTCCTTGGCAAAAGCGATATCGATGCCGTAACCGATGGAGCCAGCGGAGCCGTCCTTGAGCGTGGCCTTGCCGCCGCCGGTGACGATCACGGTCTTACCAGTGAAAAGTCCCATACAAAGTCCTTTCAAATCGCGACGGGCCCGCCCGTCGACTGCGCGCATCCAACTTCACGCGCCAAAAGCTGACATGCAACTTTAGCGTGTTCAAGTGAATAGAAAAGGCCTCGGTAGGCGAACGGCATAACGTCTTTCGGCGAAGGGATTGTCAAGTACAAACTGGATAAAGTGGCCGAGTTTTTGCTATCGACACGAGCCATCGAACACGTTTTGAAACTTTGCTGCAGCGCGCGGGATGTCGGCGCGAGACTTTATCATAGGGTGACAAACAACGATGAGGAGCACATGCCTATGACAGACGAGCTGGACCCCCAGACTCAACAGCATATTGATGATTCAGCAGACGTCGCCGCAGATACTGACGCTGCGACCTGCAATGATACCGACATCGACGACGCCACTCTGGATAACGGCGCTGCGACGGAAATCCCTGCGGCCGAAGATGCCGACGAGCAAAACGACGATTCGGCCGCTCAGGACGACGCCCCCGAAAAGGACGCCGCCCAGCAAGCAGCAGGCCCCATCGAGGTATCTTCGGAAGAAGAACTCGATGCTGTCATGGATTCCATGATGGATGCCGTCAAAGCGATGAAGGACGCTGTCGCCGATGCCGACGTTGACGCCGAGGAAGAGGAGGCTGCCGAGGCCGCCTCGACCTTTGTGCCCGGCGAGACTCCGGTTGCCGACCAGGGCAGCACCATGCCCTCGTTTCTGCAGCTCGAGCACCCCACGATTGGCGCCGATGCGGTCGATCCGCACGCAGCAGGCTTTTCTGTGGTCGAGGGCGGTACCGGCAATATCGCCGCGCCGCAGGCTGACGATGCGGACGCTGCCGACACCGCTCGCCCGACCGCCCCGCACTACCCCGCCGCGAGCCACGATCTGGGGACCGCTGTCTCGAACACTGCGAACGCCGTGGGCACCTTTATCGCCCAAGGTGCCTCGGCCATGCGCGAGATGAACGCCGCGAAAAAGGCACTTGCCGATGCCCGCGCCCACCTGGCCGAACTTGAGCAGCGCATTACCGATCAGACCGAGGAACTCGAGACGCGCCAGGATATCGCAGGCCGCTACGACCAGATCGTCGCCGACCAGCGTCAGGCGATCGCCACAGCGCAAAAGACCGCTGCGGCAGCCGAGATTGACCGTGATGCCCACGCCGCCAAAGCGACAGAGCTCAAGAGTCAGTTCGAACAAATGAAGACAGAGGATGACGCGACTGAGCTCCGCCTGAAGGCCGCGCTCGACGCCGTGGAGGCCCGCGAGGCGAGCTCGCGCGAGACCGGCAACCGCCTCGTTCGACGTCTTGAGGATTCCAAGCGTATCCGCGACAAGGTGAAGGCCGAGCGAGACGCCGGCATTGCGGCCGCACAACAAACCGTCGACGCCACGCGCGCCCAGCTCGAGACGCTGCGTCATGAGTATGCCGAGCTGCAACGCAATCCCTCGGCAAATCCCGCCAGCTATACGGTGCGCACCAGCGAGCTCTCGATGCAGATCTCCGACACGGCAGATGCCCTGCGTAAAGCCGAAGAAGATGTCCCGCGCATCACCGCCGACCTTGAGCACTCGCTTGCCGCAGCCGAGCAGGCCGTCGAGCAGGCTCAAGCCCCCATTGCCGAAGCCAAACGCGCACACCAAGCCGTGACGACTGAGGCCGATGCCGCGCGCGACGAGCTGCAGACGGCGAAAACTGCCGCCACGACGCGCCAGCGCGAACTGCGCGAGAAGATCGCCGACGAGGACAAGGCACGCCGCGACCAAGAGCAAAGCATCGCCAACGCCCAAGCAGATGCCGCACATGCACAGTCGATCATCGAGCAGGCGACCGAGGTACATGACCATCCAGAGATCACTGAGTCGCTTGCAGGATCCTTGGCCCGAGACAAAGCCGAACACGCCGAGACCGAGCGAGAAGTCGCCCAGCTCGAGGCCACCGAGGACGCGGTGCGCGAGCGTACCCGCGACTCACGCATCAAATTCACCGGCGCCATCGTCTGCATCGTCGCCGCAATCCTGGTGATCATCCTAGTCTGGCTGTTCGCAAGCAAGTAAACCAACCGCCAAAAAACGCTCAACGCAGTTGCGGTGAGATAGTTCCTGTTTAGCCCCAAAAAGGCCAATTCAAGAACTATCTCACCGCAACTTATTTAGATTGGCACAAGGCAACCTATCCCTCTTGCACCAATCTCTTGACATAAGGACCGTCCCCAAGTGCCGGCACAAAAGGAACGTCCCTAAGTGCCAACAAAGGCGACGCCGATGCCTTGGCAAAGTCAGCGAAAACCCGCCAGAGCGAGCAAGGTGCCTTGAAACGAGGCGGTATTGACCTTCTGGTCATGCCGCCGAAGTTGAAAGGCAGATTGCCGCTCTGGCGGGTTTGCAGCGTCGAGCCGTTACGCGGTTCGCAGAACCGCGTAACTAACAAATGAGCATGGCGTCGCCAAAGCTGAAGAAGCGGTAGCGCTCCTCGATAGCAGCAGCGTAGGCATCCATGATCTGGTCGCGGGTGGCAAGTGCGCTCACGAGCATCATGAGCGTGGAGCGCGGCACGTGGAAGTTCGTGATCAGCGCGTCTACCACGTGATAGGTCGAGCCGGGCATGAGGTAGAGCTGCGTCGTGGCGTTCTCGCGCACCACGATGTCACCGCGGCCAAGCGTGTCGGCTCCGTCCTCGCGGCCTTCAAAATAGCGCGCCGTCACGGCCGGATCGAACACCGGGGCTTCTGCGTCAAACGCGCTCTCGAGCGAGCGCACCGCGGTAGTGCCGACGGCGATCACACGATGACCCTCGGCTTTCGCCTTATGCACGGCGTCGACAACTTCCTGCGACACGTGGTAGCGCTCGGTGTGCATGACGTGCTGCGTGGGGTCGTCCTCCTCCACCAAGCGGAAGGTATCGATGCCCACCTCGAGCTCGACGGCGGCAAACTTCGCACCCTTGGCCTCGATAGCGGCCATGAGCTCGGAAGTAAAGTGCAGACCCGCCGTGGGAGCTGCAGCCGAGTGTTCCTCTTTCATGGCGTAGACGGTCTGGTACTTCTCGGGATCGCCCTCGTAATCGGTAATGTAGGGCGGCAGCGGCACGTGGCCGGCAGCATGGATGGCCTCGTCGAGCGTGCGCGGCTCGCCGGCGGCATTGCAACCGGCCGGCTCAAAACGCACCAGGCGGCCGCCGCGGCTATCGGTGACAAAGTCGATGACCTCGGCCGTCAGCACCACGGGAGCCCCCTCGGGCGCATGGGCGCCGCCCGCACGATACTCAATCTGAGCACCGGGCTTCAGGCGCTTACCCGGCTTGACCAAGCACTCCCAAACATGGCCCAGCGGATCCACGTCCTCGCGGCGCTTGAGCAGCAGGGTCTCGACCACGCCGCCCGATCCCGTTTTACGACCGATCAGACGGGCCGGCATCACGCGCGTCTGATTGATGACGAGCACGTCGCCCGGCTCGATATAGTCGATGATGTCGCGGAAGATGCGGTGCTCAACGGTACCGCCGTGCTCCAGCGGCGTTCCCGCCTGGGAGCCCTTGCGATCCACCACCAGCAGGCGGCAGGAGTCGCGCGGCTCGGCTGGAGCCTGGGCGATCAGTTCCTCAGGAAGGTTGTAGTCAAAATCATCGGTACGCATAGACACGTCGGATACTCCTTATATAGCTAAAGTCCGCTCTACATCCTAGCAGGCTGACGTCCCAAATGAACTACTTTTTGGACGCTTTGCGCTCGTCGCGGATGCGGGCGCGGTCCATGGCCGCCTCGACAGCCGAGAAGCGGCAACCACAGTAGTTCTGCCGATACATGCCCAGCTCGCGCGAACGGCGTGTCGCCTCGGGGTAATACGGACGAAAATCGCGAATCACCGGAGTGAGACCGCGGGCGGCAGCCAGACGCTCCAACACATCATTGCAGGTTTCGAACAACTGATACGGCGAGACGGCGAGCGTCGTACCCACAAACTCAAACCCACGCTCCTGGGCCACGCGGCACGCCTCGGCCAAGCGCAGGGCATAGCACGCACGACAGCGACGGGGCCGATCGGCACCCAGCGGTGCCACGCCGGCCTCCCAGCGCTCACGGTCCTCCCCCGCCTCGATAAGCTCGATGTCGCCATCGGCACACCACCGGCGCAGCTCGTCCAAACGCCGCTGCCATTCATCGTGCGGCTGAATATTGGGGTTGGTCCAGCAGATTGTGGGCTCAAACCCTTCCTCGCGCAGCAGGCGGACCGGCTCAAGAGAGCACGGCGCACAGCAGGCGTGCAACAACAACGGCTTCATCGACATCTCCTCACCCGAAAAAGCGCACGCCGAAGGACGTGTCCTCGCAGGCGACAATGCGGCGGTCGCGCAAAATGGTCCGCACGTAATACCAGTCGCCCACACAGCCTGACAAATGCAAGCCGGCCGCCAGATAGCACAGCAGCGGATAGCCCGAAAACGCAAACCCCAGGGCAAGCGTTGTCGTCACAACAGCCGTCGGTGCCAGGCAAACCGCCATGTACCGCCGGCGCGAATACACAACGCCCTCGGCGCAGGCATAGATCATCGCCGTCTCGCGATTCGCCCCAAAGGTCACCTGCGCGCCCGCAGGCGCCAGCAGCTTAAAAAACACACCGTGCACCAGCTCGTGCACGGCAAATGACGCCGCAGAAACCGCAGCCAAGCCGACTATCCAGCCCACGACAGCCATCCAGCCGCCCGCGTCAGCCGCATCCAAGTCTGCAGGCCCGCCCAGCAGCATAAACACCGGCGCCAGGCACACGGCAAACACGCCGACTACGACCATCCCCCACACGAAGCAAGCGTGCAGAAATTCCTCGTCTTCAAACGCATGTATGTTGGAAATCTCATTCATAGCATCTTAGGATAGCGCCCCTGCCACGTACCCGTCCGCATGTGCGATAATGTCGAACGATATGCACGAATTGACCACCGCGTCGCCAGGCCTTGCGCCCGGCCGCGCTCTCACCATATGCGAAGGAGTCCCATGGCATCCAAATACTCCATGAACGACCGTCCCAGCTGGCCTCGCCGCGCCATCGTTACCGCCGGCGAGCCCTACGGCAACAAGGGCCTTCACTTTGGCCACGTCGGTGGCGTCTTTGTCCCGGCCGACTTCTTCGCCCGCTTCCTGCGCGACCGTCTGGGCCGCGAGAACGTCATCTTCACCTCGGGCACCGACTGCTATGGCTCGCCCATCATGGAGAGCTACCGCAAGCTCAAGGAGAACGAGGGCTACGACAAGTCCATCGCCGAGTATGTCGAGTCCAATCACTCCCGCCAGGCCGCGACCCTCAACAACTACAACATCAGCTGCGATATCTACGGCGGCTCGGGCCTTGAGCCGGCTGCGCAGATTCACAACGAGGTGACCGCCGAGATTATCGAGCGTCTGCACGAACAGGGCACCATCTCCAAGCGCTCCACGCTGCAGTTCTACGACGCCAAGGCCGGCACGTTCCTCAACGGCCGCCAGGTGATCGGCCGCTGCCCCATCCAGGGCTGCAAGTCCGAGAAGGCTTATGCCGACGAGTGCGACCTGGGTCACCAGTTTGAGCCCGAGGAGCTCATCGCGCCCAAAAGCCAGCTCACCGGCGAGGTGCCCGAGCTGCGCCCGGTCGACAACCTCTACTTCGACCTGCCGGCCTACCTCGACTTTATGAAAACCTATACCGCCAAGCTCGCCCAGAACCCGCAGGTTCGCTCCGTGGTCTCCAAGACCATGGAAGAGTGGCTGCTGCCGGCCCAGCTCTACATCCAGAACAAGTTCCGCGAGGCCTTCGATGCCGTCGAGGATCAGCTTCCCGAGCACACCGTGCTGGAGCCCGAGGGCAACAAGAGCAGCTTTACCGTCACCTTCCCCAGCTGGAAGGAGCGCGACGATGCCCACGCGGTGCTCGCCAACGGCGGCGTGCGCTTCCGCAGCGGCAAGGCGCTCGTACCCTTCCGCATCACCGGCAACATCGACTGGGGCGTTCCGGTGCCCGAGGTCGATGGCGTCTCCGACGTCACCTGCTGGTGCTGGCCCGAGAGCCTGTGGGCTCCCATCAGCTATACGCGCACCGTGCTCGCACGCGATGCCAAGGCCGCCGGCGTGACCGAGGGCGTCGCCGCCCAGGATGCCGCCCTCATGGGCGAGCCCGCCGCCGATTCCACGCAGGTCCCCGCGCCCACCTACCAGCACAGCTCGCTCGACTGGCGCGACTGGTGGTGCTCGGATGACGCACAGATCTACCAGTTCATTGGCCAGGACAACATCTATTTCTACTGCATCGCGCAAACCGCCATGTGGGAGGCCCTGGGTTGGGACCTTACGCAGAGCACCGTCAGCGCCTGCTACCACCTGCTCTACATGGGCAAAAAGGCCAGCTCGTCCTCGCAGACGCCTCCCCCGCCGGCAGACGACCTGCTCAACCACTACACCTGCGAGCAGATGCGCGCTCACTGGCTGTCGCTCGGCCTGTCCGAGAAGCCAGTGAGCTTTAGCCCCAAGGCATACGACACGCGTGTGACTGGCAAGGACAAGGACGGCAACGAGGTGCGCGCCTGCGACGACAAGCGCGTCATCGATCCGGCCCTTAAGGAGAGCGCCCTTTTGACCGGCGTGTTCAACCGTCTGGCCCGCAGCTGCTTCTACGGCGTCGCCGTCAAGGAGGGCGACGAGAGCCCCTACCGCAACGGCTGCATCCCCGCCGGTGCCGCTTCTGACACCGTGGTCGAAGCCGCCGAGCAGGCAGCTCTCGCCTTTGAGCAAGCCATGTACAAGTTCGAGACGCACCGCGCGCTCGCCGTGTGCGACGACTACCTGCGTGCCGCCAACAAGCGCTGGAGCGACGCCTCTAAGGCCGCCAACAAGCTCGAGGGCGAGCCGGCAAACGCCGCAATGACGCAGGCCCTCGTCGACGCCTTTACCGAGCTGCGCGTGGCGACCGTGCTCATGCACGGCATCGTCCCTGCCGGCTGCGAGCTCATCTGCGAGTACTTCGACGTTGACCCGGTCGCCTTCTTTAGCTGGGATAACATCTTCGCCTCCACGGATGAGTTTGTGGAGAGCCTGGGCGAGAAGCCCGGCGAGCACCGCGTGAAGCCGCTACCCCCGCGCTTCGACTTCTTCAGCAAGCACGAGAGCCAGTACTAAAACACTCGACATGTAATGGAATGGGAAGGAAAGACGGATGTCCAAGCCGCGTCGTCGTAAGCAGAAAAAGCAGGTCAAGGCCGAGCTCAAGCTCAGGCAGTTTGCCGCCACCGAGCTTTCCGACCAGCTTGCCGCCCAACACTCCGCCGCCGATCTGCCGCGCTTTATGGTCGACACGGTCGCCGGCGCCTATGCGCCCGCCGATGCCGAGCTCATGATCAAGGGCTTCGGCGCCGCGGTCACACGCCCGGTCACGCTGCGCGCCAACACGCTCAAGGCGACCGCCGAGGACATCGCCGCCGCGCTCGACGCAGCCGGCATCGCCCACCAAACCGTCGCCTGGTACCCGGACGCTTTCATCCTGCCCGAGGCCCAGGTTTCAGATCTGTGGGATCTCGACATCTACCGCGACGGCAAAATCTACCTGCAGAGCCTGTCATCCATGATGCCGCCGTTGGTCCTGGGCGCCCAGGCAGGCGAGGACATCCTGGACATGTGCGCAGCCCCCGGCGGCAAGACGACGCAGATCGCCGCCCTCACCCAGGGACAGGCGCACCTCACCGCCTGTGAGATGAGCATTCCCCGCGCCGAAAAGCTCGAGTCGAACCTCCATCGCCAGGGTGCCAAAAACGTGCCCGTCATGCGCATCGACGCACGCGAGCTCGACGAGTTCTTCCGCTTTGACCGCATCCTGCTCGACGCTCCCTGCACCGGCACGGGCACCGTCATCAGTGGCAACGAGAAGAGCCTGCGCGGCCTCACCGAGCAGTTGCTGAGCAAGTGCGCCCGCTCGCAGCGAGCACTTCTGGACCGCGCCATGGGGGCCCTCAAACCGGGCGGCACGCTCGTCTATTCGACTTGTTCGATCTTGCCGCAGGAAAACGAGGACGCCCTGCAAGAGGCCCTCGACAAGCATATGGACTGCGAGCTCATCCCCCTCGACGGCACGCCAAGCGAAAGTGAAGCACGACGCACCCAGGAAGCTGGTGAGGAGCCGCGCATCGAGTCCAACGCTCTGACCGAAGCCATTGCCGCGGGTCAGGTATCGGCCATCGTCAACGGCCTGCCCGGCACGCTCACCATTCCGCCTAGCCGCGACTTTGAGGGCTTCTACATTGCCCTGATCCGAAAACGCAGCTAGCGCACGGATCCAAAACTCAACAAGCTATCTCTGTGCGCGTTTGCCCTGCTGGTCGCGATGCTGTTTAAGCGTCGCGCGCTCCTTGCGTTCGGCCCTTTTGCCCTTAATGGCCGTGACCACAAAGTAGATGACCGCGGCGGCAACGATTGCGGCCACACACAGGCCGATCGAGCCAAACATTGCTGTCAATTCCATACCGCGTCACCTCTCTTTTAAACGGGGCTTTCAAGATAGCACCTCGATACCCGCCACCACAGCTCCTTCACGTTCGCCGGCCCTTCGGTCTAACGGATGGCGCGGCGGGGAAAAATCAACTCGTCAAACGATTTAGCATTCGCAATTCCGGCTGCATCGCGCCGGCCATCATCACATAGAATCGAGCCTCCATGGATACCCTCAACGATCTAAATGAGCGCGTCGACGCCTTCGTCGGCACCAGCTCCTTCGACACGCCTGCGGCGGCAAACGACCAAGCTCCCATCGATGTGCCCGCCGAGGTGCACGAGGACATCTTCGCCTCGGTCGATTTTTCCGAGGTCGAGTTTGCAGACGAGTTCACCGAGCCCCAAATAGCCGTCACGCCCAACGGCCTGCTCCCTATGGAGCCCCTGCCCATCGACGGACGCCTGCGCAAGGCTGCCCTTCGCATGCCCGACGAGATCGAGGAGGCCAGCGGCTTCACGCTCTTTGGCCGACGCATCAAGTCGCTCATTTACACCACCGATGTCGCGGTTATCCGCAACTCCAACGCCGACGCCGTCTTTGCGGTCTACCCTTTCACGCCGCAGCCCGCCATTACGCAAGCGCTGCTGACCGTCGCCGAGTGCCCGGTCTTTGTAGGCGTGGGTGGCGGAACTACGACCGGTAAGCGCTCCGTGCAGATGGCAGCCGTCTCCGAGATGCAGGGCGCGGCGGGCTGCGTGGTCAACTCCCCCGCTACTGCCGAGATGGTCGAGCACATCACCAACATCGCCGACATCCCCGTCATCGCCACGGTCGTTCGCTGCGACGACGATGCCCACGCCAAGGTGCGCGCTGGAGCCAAGATTCTCAACATCGCCGCCGGCAAGAACACGCCCCAGGTCCTACGCGAGCTGCGCGAGCACTATCCCAACCTGCCGCTTATCGCGCCGGGCGGCAAGACGCCCGAGAGCATTCGCGAGACCATCGCCGCCGGCGCCAACGCCATCATCTGGACGCCGCCTTCGGCCCAGCAGCTACAGACCGACATGATGCAGCGTTATCGCAAGATGAAGGAAGACGCCACACCTGTCATCTCGCGCGACGACGTGCCCATTATCGACCAGGTCGCCGCCGCCGAGGTCAGCCAAGTCGAGAACATGAATCCCGATGTGCCGATTCCCGACGAAGTCATCGAGCGCGTCGCTTCGATCCACGAGCGCGTCGAGGAGCATCGCGCCAACCGCGGCCTCAAGCCGTCACTGCACGGCTTTTTCTTCCGCGGAAAGAAACGCTAGCAAAACATCTTGGCCCGCCCCACAAACGTGAGACGGGCCGTTTTCGTTTGAGCAATCATGCAGCAACGTGATGGGGCAAATTAATCCACGCGCTTGTCGCCCATAAAGAAGAGCGCCACCGTACCAGGTCCGGTATGCGAGCCAATCAGAGTACCGATGTCATTGATCTCAATCTTGCCTTTAAGCTGCGGAACCTGTTCCTCAATCAGCGCCGCAACTGCCTCGGCATCCTCGCGGCACGCCGAGTGCGACATGATGCACTTACCCGAATAATCCGTACCGCCCTGTACGTGTGCCATCATGGTCTTAGCCATCTCGGAAATCGCGCGCTTCTTAGTGCGAATTTTCTCACGTGGCGACAGCTTACCTTCGCAATCGACCGTCATAAGCGGGCAAATCTTAAGCGCCGTGCCAATGATCGCGCTCGCGGCCGAAATGCGACCGCCGCGCAGGTAGCTCGACAGATCGGTCGAGAAGAACCAGTGGTGCAGGTTGAGTTTGTGCTCCTCGATCCAGGCAGCCGTCTCGTCGAGTGAAGCCCCGCTATCGCGCACGTCGGCGGCATATTCCAGCAACAGACCAAAGCCCGAAGACGCCCCCAGCGAATCGATGACGCGCACCTTGCCGCCCTGGGGATAGCGATCCGCGAGCATCTGCGCCGCGACGCAGGCCGATCCATACGTGCCCGAAATACCCGACGACAACGTCAGGTGCAGCACGTCTTTACCCTCGGCAACAAACGGCTCCCAAAACTCCTCGTACTCACCCACGCTCACCTGAGACGTCTTGGGCATGGCGCCCGCGGCAATCTGGGCAAAAAACTCGTCCGGCGTAATCGACTGATACAGATCGTCCGTATAGACAACATCGTCGATCTCGTAATGAAAACACACGACAGGGATATTGCGCGACGCAAAGAACTCACGGGTTCGATCGGCGGCGGATTCACAGGTCAGGACAAAATCACTCATATGAGGCTCCTTACTCATTGCTGCGCAAATTATCGCACAGTGAGCCTACATGCGGTACATATGTCCACTATTTACCAAATCGAACCAAAAATAGTGAACATCTTTACCACCATCGTCTCCACCGGCCCCACGCATAAATATCTGAGAAAACACCCTCTGTCGTCTCCACCCAACCGCCATATCTACCTCAACTAAATCGATTTACCAAACCGTTCAGCCGACAATTCAGCCGCTGGCGCAAAATCGAAACAAAAGCGGCGCATACTGATAAACGTTTGACGTTGTTTATCAGTTTTACCAACCATATCGGAAGGTGTTTCATGGTCGCATTCGATCGCAACCCGCAAGACTTCAAGTATCTGCGTCTGCTGTCGAGACAATTTCCCACCGAGCAATCCGCGTTTACCGAGATCATCAATCTCTCGGCCATTCTCAACCTGCCCAAAGGCACTGAGCATTTTATGAGTGACGTGCACGGCGAATACGAAGCCTTTATGCACATCCTCAACAACTGCTCGGGCGTCGTGCGCGAGCATGTCGACGAGATCTTTGGCGACACGCTCTCCTTTGACGAAAAGGGCGAGCTGTGCACGCTCATCTACTACCCGCGCGAGAAGATCGACCTGGTCCGCAGCCGGCGCGAGGACTCGCCAGCCTGGTACAAGACGATGCTTGACCAGCTCATCATGGTCGCTCGCTCACTTTCAAGCCGCTACACGCGCTCCAAGGTGCGTAAGGCCATCCCGCGCGACTACGCCTACATCATCGACGAGTTGTTGCACACGCACCCGGACGAGAACAACTATCGCGTGCGCTATCACGAGCGCATCGTGGAGTCCATCCTGGAGACCGCCAGCGCCGACGACTTTATCGAGTCGCTCGCCTCGCTCATCAAGCGCCTGGCCGTCGACCACCTGCACCTGGTGGGCGACATCTTCGACCGCGGCGGCGGCGCGGCCAAGATTATGGACCGACTGCTCACCTACCATTCACTCGACATCCAGTGGGGCAACCACGACCTGCTGTGGATGGGCGCTGCAGCCGGTGAGCCCGCCTGCATCGCCACGGTGCTGCGCAACAACCTGCGCTACGACAACTACGAGATCCTGGAGAACGACTACGGCATCTCGCTGCGTGAGCTTGTCGCCTTTGCCGATGCCACCTACACCGCCGGTGAGTCCATCACCCCGCTGATCAAGGCCATAAACGTGCTGCTCTTTAAGCTCGAGGGCCAGATTATCCAGCGCCACCCCGAGTTCGATATGACCGACCGCCTGTTACTCGACAAGATCGACCACGACACCGGCACAGTCACGCTCGCCGACGGCAGCGTGTGGCCGCTCACGACCAACGACTTCCCCACCGTCGACCCGGCGGACCCCTACACGCTCACGTCTCAGGAGCAGCACATCATCGACAAGCTCGTGTCAGAGTTTGTCACCGCCGATCACCTGCATCGCCATATCGATTTCCTCTATTCCCACGGCTCGATGTACAAGGTCGCCAACGGCAACCTGCTGTTCCATGGCTGCGTTCCGCTCAACGAAGACGGCACCTTTAGCAGCATGAACTGTCTGGGCACCTGGCACGCTGGCCGCGATTATCTCGATTTTTGCGACCACATCGCCCGCCGCGCCTGGCGCGTGGGCGACTGCGACGCCCTCGACTGGATGTGGTACCTGTGGATTGGCTTCAATTCACCCGCCAGCGGACGCTTAGTGCGTACCTTTGAGCGCGCCTATATCGCCGATAGGAGCACCTGGGTCGAGCCGATGGACCCGTACTTTACGCTTACCAAGTCGCCCTCGGTCTGCGATGACATCATGCGCGAGTTTGGCGTCGCGCCCATGGCATGTTCGCCGACCGGACACATCATCAACGGCCACACGCCCGTTAAAACCACCAAGGGTGAGCAGCCCATCCGCGCCGAGGGCAAGCTGCTGGTCATCGATGGCGGCTTCTGCCGCGCTTACCATCCCAAGACGGGTATCGCCGGCTATACGCTCATCTCGAGCTCGCGCGGCTGCCGCCTCAAGTCGCACCGGGCCTTTACGACGGTTGCCGAGGCACTTACGCGCAACGTGGACATCGAAAGCGAGACCAACCGTTTTGACCAAGCGGACCGTCGCCGCATGGTGAGCGACACCGATACTGGCGCCAAGATCCGCAGCCAAATCCAAGACCTGCGTCAGCTGCTCGATGCATATAGAAACGGTGCTATCGAGGAGCGCGCCTAGCACCACCCGCGGGGATTGGCTAAACTTGCTGAGTTTATCATCCCCACGGCGTCCCCGCGCCACCCTAAGGCAGGTACCATGCAAAAGCTCCTTGCGCAGATCATGAAATTTGGCGTCGTCGGTGTCATTGCCACGGTTATCGACTTTGGCATTATGAATCTGCTCCACTACGGTCTCGGCCTCAACATCCTGATCGCCAACACCAGCGGCTTTATCATCTCACTCATCTTTAACTACCTCGCAAGCATGAAGTACGTGTTTGCGCACAAGGAAGGCATGAGCCGCCGCCGCGAGTTCATCATCTTTGTCGTGCTGTCCGTGATCGGTTTGGTGCTCAACGACGGCATCGTGCTGGCGCTCAACGCCGGTCTGGGGCTCGAGGCCAATATCGCCAAGATCTGCGCCACCGCGCTTGTCATGGTCTACAACTTTGTGACCCGAAAGATCTTCCTGGAGGGCGACGAGACCAAGTAGCTCGACACCCCCGCAGCATTACGGTGCCCACGGACGACACGCACTCAGCGCAGTATCGTCCGTGGGCGCCGCTCGTTTACGGGCAAATTTTCAACGTTTACGGATTAGCTCTTGAAAATTTGACGAGTTCGTATAGTTCTTGGCAAAGACCTTACGTTTCCCTTGCAAAAGATCTAAAGTATCCCCTGCTCGATTCATCAACGCATTGGATGTGATTACGTGCGCAAGGCGCTGGCACAACCTCATACCAAGCAGTTCCTCAAGTTTGCTGTCGTGGGTCTTATCTCCTTTGGCATCGACTGGGGCATGCTCATTGCGCTCGTCGAGCTGTTTCACCTCGACTTTTTGATGAGCACCACGGTTTCGTTTATCACGTCCGTCGTGGTCAACTACTGGCTCAGCATGAAGTACGTGTTCGACCACCGCGAAGGCATGAGCCGCAAGCGCGAGTTCACGATCTTCACCATCCTGTCGGTGATCGGCCTGGGCCTCAACGACCTATACATGTTTGTGGGCGTTACGTTTTTGAGCATCGGCTACCAGGCCATGAAGGCCATCGCCACATTCCTCGTCACCTGGTACAACTACTTCAGCCGTCGCTTCTTCCTCGAGGGCGCACGGTCGTAGTCGATTCGCTATTTGCTTGAATGTATAACCGGTTGGAATTCCCATTCCAACCGGTTTTTTGTTTGCCGAGAGACCGGGCGGCCCGGTCCCATTCGCATGAAAACGGGCGGCCCGGATGTTTGTCCGAACCGCCCGTCTGGCGCGCTATGTCGAGGCCTCTAGCCTGTAACGTAATACCAGACCACGTTGTCGCCGTTGGAGAGAACGTAGTTGCTGCAGGCCGTCATGGGCGTTGTGCCGTTGACGGAGTACATCCAGCCGCTCGTACCGCCGTACTGTTTCTCCGCCAAACCACCAATCGCGGAGACATACGTGCCGTACGACGAGCCATGTGCGTTGACAGAAAGGCCCAGCGCGCACAGGGCATCGTAGACGGTAGCGCCTTCGTTAAAGGTAAAGGTGCCACCAGAAGACACAGGATTGCCCACAGCGCTCGATGTGACCGAAACCGTCACTGTTATGTAGCTGGACTCCTGCGAGCCGCTCTGGCCGCCCGAGGAGGCGTTTCCACCATTAGAGGATGAGGCTCCATCAGACGACTGGCCACCGCCAGACGCATTGGAAGTATCGCCGACTCCCGTATTTTGGGCAGCGGATTTATCGCCAGACTTCTTGCCGTCCTGACCATCGGACTTCTTGCTATCCGAGCTTTTATCCGATTCCTTGTCCGAAGACTCGGAATCGTCCTTGCCGTCGTTCGAACCCTTGGACTCGTCTTTTGCATCATTCGATGACTTGGAGTCCTCGGAACTGGCCTCGCCCGAAGCCATAGTCGAGCCAGACGCCTTGGTGTCCTTGGTGACGACGCTCTCCCCCGTCACGGCCTGAATGATCCAGTCGATGGACCAGGCGCCGCTCTCGGAAGGATGGACGAAGCCCAGCGAGACGACGATCAGAATGGTGCACGCGGCAGTCAAAACGCCAAGGAGCGCCTTGCGACGAGGGGCGGACGCCGCCGAAGCGGCGCCCTGTTGCTTTGTATCGTCGAACTGAATGAACGAGGAATCTGGTTGCTTGGGGTCAGCGTCCTTGGATTTATTGGACACAGCCCTCACCTACCGACGTTTGGTGAACACGAACACGCCGACGATGGCGAGACCGATGACGCCGGCGGCAACGCCAACAATGGCGAGCGGGTTGGTGCCAGCCTCCTGCTCGGAGGCACTAGAGGACTTCTTAGCAGTGGTCGTGGAAGCAGCACCCGTATCGGACTTGGAATCGGACTTCTTGTCGGACTTGCTGTCCTTCTTGTCAGACTTCTTGTCAGACTTCTTCTCGTCCTTCTTATCGGACTTATCGGAGTCCTTCTTGTCGGACTTGTTGTCCTTGGTCTCGGTCTTGGTCGACACCGTCGTCTTGGTCGCCGGCTTATGACCCGGGGCGATAGCGCCGCCCTTCGAGCCGGAGCCAGAACCCGCGCCAGCGCCGGAACCAGTACCGGTACCAGAACCGCTACCGCCGTTGGAACCAGCGCCGCCATTGCCGCCAGGGTTGGTGGCATTCTTGGTCCACTTGGCATACAACGTCAGGTCGGCCGTCACCGGCGTACTGAAGTCATACGCCTGCGTGCAAGCCGCATCGGTATACCAACCAGCGAAGGTGTAGCCATCGCGCGTCGGATCGGCCGGCTTGACCAGCTTGCCGTCGGCCGTAGCAACAAACTTAGTGTCGCAAGCAGACCCGCCGTTGGAATTAAAGGCAACCGTCCAAGACTCAACGGCCCCGAGCTTGAACAGCGTGCCCGAGTCATTGATGTAGTACAGGTTGCCAGATGCATCGGCAATGACCGGAGAGTCACAGTACTGGTAATGGCCAGCCGCATCATAAATCTGCGTCGCCTCTGCATCGCCGAGCGTATAGCGATACACGCCACCACCAGCAGAGTAGTTGACGTAATCCTTGCTATCCGCGCTGTTAACAGTGAAGTACACATAGGTCTTGCCGCCCTGAACACTCACCAGCGGAGTAGCAGCAATACCGTTGAGGCCAGCCGGCAGCGCCTTGCCGTCGGCAGCAGCGACCATCGTGGTCTTACCCGTCTTCAGGTTATAGAGAACCAGAGCAGAGCCAGTAGCCGTCTGTCCGCCGACAATCAAGTTTTCGCCAGCCACCGCCGGAGCGCTCATGTTATTCGTAAGGCCCAGATCAACCGTCTTCTGTTCACTCAACACGCCCATCGCCGAAAGCGAAATCACATGGAGCTTTCCGTCGTGCGTCATCTGATAGAAGGTTGAACCATTGGACGGATCGGCAATGCAATCGGCATTTGCGACAGCGCCGAGCTTCATGGTCGAAACGACATCGCCCGTCGTCTTATCAATGCACTTAAGCGTACCCGCGCTCGTAGGAACGATGGCATACTTATCCGTCAAAGCCGCACCAGTCCAGTAATAGCCCTCGGCAGGGTCGATGTTCTGCCAAGAAACTTCGCCCGTGGCAATCTTAATGCGCGCAAAGGAGCCGTTGCCGTAGGTCGCGTTGTAATTCTCGTCATACGAAATATCGACCGAGCCTACATAGACGTACTCGCCGTCCGAAACGACGGTGCAGGAGCTCTGCGTCAAGTCCGTCAAACCAGGCGTCAGCCACTTGCAGATCAGCTTGTCTGCAGTAATCGCCTGGACCGCACCGCCGTTGAGCGGAACGATGATAAGGCCATTGGTATAGATCGGACGAGAGGTATAGCTCACCTTGGAGGCAAGCGGCGCAGAGGCAACCTTTTTGCCAGTGGACGAATCGATCTTAATGAGCTCGTTCTCGGTCGCGATGTACACAAAACCGTTAGCAATGACAGGCTCGCTGCAGTTGGCATACTGCTGACCAGACTCGGCCTTCCAATCGAAGGCCCACTTAAGACCGGCGGCCTGCGCAGGCGTCTTGGCGTCCGTAACGGACGTACCGTTGCCGCTGTTACCGTAGCCGGCCCACTCGGCATCCCAATCAGGAGTCGTCGCACTCGGGTCCACGACAATCTTGTCGGGATCGGGCATGGGCGAATCGTCGGTGGTATAGGCAAGCGTAACCTTATCGCCGCTCTTGAGCGTAATCTGGTTGGCGCAGAGTAAGGAGCGCTCTCCATTGATATACAGGTGCCAATTTTTATTGGTCGCAGCATCCCAGGCATACGGCTTGTGATCAAACGGCGAGTTGATGGAATTGAGGAACCAGTACTCACCACTCTGGGAGCCGTTGTACGTAACGCCCTTGGCCTTCAGAACCGCCTCAATAAGGTTCTGGGCCGTAGAGCCTTCGGGCAAAGAAACACTGCTTGCCGAGCCCCAGCAAGTATTGTTGCCGTTGACATCGGGACCGATAACATCGACAGACCCAAGAACCTGACCAGGAAGGGCATCGCTGTCGCCAGCATACATAAAGGTGACAGCGTCACCATCTTGGAGTTCGTAGTTGCCGGCACCGACCGTGGCGGACTTGCCATTTACATAGAATTGCCAATAACTGCGGGTCGCAGGATCAGACTTATAGGTCTTACCGTCAAGCGGCGATTTAATGCCGCTGAGGTACCAGCCCCAAGACTCTTCACTAGTAACGAGATCAAGACCAGTCTGCTCCAACAGGTCCTTGGCAGTAGAGCCCGCCTTGAGACTCGTCTGGCCCGTCGAGGCCCACACCTGCTGCTTGCCGTCCTTGTCCTTGCCAAGCACCTGAAC
Source organism: uncultured Collinsella sp. (assembly GCA_959606035.1). Taxonomy (GTDB): domain Bacteria; phylum Actinomycetota; class Coriobacteriia; order Coriobacteriales; family Coriobacteriaceae; genus Collinsella. The sequence goes on along the minus strand of CAUHHB010000007.1, from coordinate 47,545 downwards.
GGAAGCATGGACGGAATCAGAGGGCAACTGGTCGCCCCAGCCACCGTAGAACCACGTAACGGTATCGCCGGCATGAATGGTGACATTGTCCGCCGTGTAGTCGCTCGACTTGCCGTTGATGAACAGCTGCCAAGAGGTCGAATAATCGAGCGGCGTACCCAGCTCAACGCCGTTGTACTTAAGGCTCAGAATGAAGGAGCCCGCAACAACGGCGTCAATATCATTCGCCTCGAGCGCGACCTTCGTAAGGTCAAGTGCGTTCGAGCCGGACGTCACCACATACTGCGCGTTATCGACCCAAGTCTGAGTCTTGCCCTGGGCATCGCGACCAATGACGGTCACATTTGCGGCAACCTGGTCCTTAACGACAGGGGACGAGCTACCAGCCGTATAGGCAAACTCAATCTTCTGCCCCTGGGTGAGCTTGACGCCGCTCGCGCCAACCGAGGAAGACGTGCCGTCGACAAACAGCTGCCAGTAGGCATAAGTCGCCGGATCGAAGGCAAGCGTGCGGCCATCGCTCGGGGACGTGATGCTTTCGAGGTAGAAACCGTATGCCGTGTTCGGATCGTATTTCGCCTTGAAGCCCACCTTCTGCTGCAGCTTAACGAAGGCGTCCGCAGCCGTCGAGCCCTCGTCGAGCTTAAGCTGCGTAGGTGCCACCCAGGTCTGAGCCTTGCCGTCGGCATCGGTGCCGATAATCGAGAACGAGACCTCGACTTGCTTCTTGGCGACATCGCCAGTTTCTGTCGGGTTCTCCGTCTGAACGGCAGCCGCGGCGGCAGATCCTGCTTGGCCAGCGGATGCCGTCGAAGACTGCTCGCTCGTAGCAGGGCTCTCCCCCGTCGCCGAGCCTTCGTCGCCAGTTGCTGCCTCCGTTATGGCTGCACTACCTGCAGGCGCGCCCTCGGAATCCGAAACCTCGGCGCCGCTCTGCTCAGCGGTACCGCCCGCAAGCGCTGCGTCCTCGCCCGGCGTCGCAGCCTGAGCCACGGCCTCGGCAATGCCCTCGGCGCCCTCGGCCCACAACTGAGCCGGCGTGGTGCCAAAGGCCATTGCGAAGGCCAGGAATGCCACCAGGCCGCGCTTGGCTACACCGCGTGCAATCGCGCCACGGCGATGCGAGACGCGCTGGTGCTCGTCCACAAACATATCCATTTGTCTCCCATTGTCTGTACTTGGAGCGTTGCCTTGAGGCCGCCCCACGTCATCGCGCATGTTGCGTTCGAGTTCCCCCATCGGGGTCCCCCTTCCCTCCAGAGCCCTATGCACACCGGTGGCATACGCCGCAGCCGCATGCAAGATGGGAGGCGATCCGACTTAACCTTAACGACTCGGGCACGTCGTCCGATCTGCGACGCGAACATCCCGAGCCAAGAGGAATTACGGTTACTGGTACAGCCGGGGACTTGCACCCCGATTCTCCCAAACGCGCAGGAAAACCGCGCATTCGTGCGTCTCCGCACCACCATCTAGGCCATCGATTATTACCGTCAAAATGGTATCACGCAAAAGAGCCTCGCACGCAGGCGAAGCCCAAGGTAAAAGCTATTGTTTGCGATAGGAAAATGCGGTGACGGTCGCAGCCTCTAGTGCTTGCCGCCGTGGCTGTTGAGCCAGATATTGCGGCCCAGCATAAGCGCCAGCACCAGCGCGCTCACGTAGCCAAAGAAGCCGATGACCGGAATGCCGAGGACAACCGGCTCGATGCGCGCGTAGTACACCACCGACGAACCGATAAACAGACCGGCGATCACGATAGCCATCGACATGCGGTCGATAATTCCGCCCAGCTGTCGCAGCGCCTTATCGCTGCTCATGATCTGCGTGTTCACCTTAAGCTGGCCGCGCGTGAGCATACGCGAAGCCAAGCCCAAATACTCGGCCGCCTCGAGCGAGCCTTTTGCCGCGCGATAGCTGCTCGCGGCCAGATCGCGTCCCATATCACGCATGCGGGCATAGGTGCTCTTCTCGTTTTTGATGTGCGTCTGGATGATCTGGATCATGTTGACGTTGGGCATGTACTCGGTCAACAGGCCCTCGAGCGTCACCATGCCGCGGGCGAACATCGTCACCACGCTCGGCAGCTCAACGTCATTTTTGCGCGCCAGATTGAGCAGCGAGGTCAAAAACTCGCCGATATCCAGGTCTTTAAGGTCGAGCCCGGCAAAGTCGGCAACGATAAAGTCCAAATCGGACAAAAAGGCCGAATGATCGAGCTCAGCCGAATCGCCACGCGTCACGGCGAAGCGCATGAGCGAATCCTTGAGCTTGGGCACGTCACCCTCGGCCACGGCGAAAATCATGTCCTTTACGATACCGCGATCGTGGCTCGACATGCGTCCGACCATGCCCAGGTCAATAAAGTAGACGATGCCATCCTTGAGGATGATGTTTCCCGCATGCGGGTCGGCATGGAAAAAGCCATCGTCGAGCACCTGCGTCGAGTAGTCCTCGACGATTGCGGCACCGATCTTTTCCAAGTCATAGCCCTCGGCCACCAAGCGTTCAGGATCGGCGATCGAAATGCCGTCGACGTAGTCCATAACCACCACGTGCTCGGTGCACAGGTCCAGATAGGATTTAGGGCACGTCACGCCATGAACGCTCTTATGGAACTCGTAGAAGTCGTTGAGGTTTTTGGCCTCGGCCAAAAAGTTGGTCTCCTCGCGAAATGAGGTCCACAACTCCTCGACTACACCGTGCAGGTCAACGAATTGATCGGTGTTGACGAACTTGGAAACGATACGCACCACCGAGCGGATGATATCGATGTCCTGTGCCATAACCTGCTGCGCACCGGGGCGCTGCACCTTGACGGCCACGTCCTCGCCCGTCACCAGACGTGCGCGGTGCACCTGCGCAAGCGATGCGCTACCAAGCGGATTGGGGTCGATCGCATCGAACATCTCCCCCAGGCGCAGGCCGTATTCTTCTTCCAGACAACTGAGTACGACCTCGTACGGCACCGGCTCCACGTCGGAGCGCAGACGACGCAGCTCGTCGCAAAAGCGTTGCGGCAGAATCTCGGACCGGTTGGCCAGAATCTGCCCCATCTTGACGAACATGGGGCCGAGTTCCTCGAGCAGGCGGCGCAAACGAACCGGCGTGAGGTTATCCCACACGCGGTACTTTTTGACCAGGCGAACAATCTGTCCGATGCGCTCGCGGCGACCCGCCGGCGTGAGCTGGTATTCCTCGTCCGGCGCCATCGCGTCGGGCTCCTCGGGGACCATATCGACAGCGCGCGGCTTCTTGCGAGCGCCCGAGACGACGGCATCGACCTCATCGACAACCGCCGCCTCGTCACCCAAGGGATCTAGATTGTTGTAATCGGTGGTGGAATCTGCCATCTGCGCTGCTACTCGGCCTCTTCGGTATCCTTCGCATCGTCGGGCTCAACGGACTCGACGGGCACCGAGGTCACGTTGTCCTCGACCGAATCGACGATGTCGCGCACATGGGCCAGGAAGGCCGTGCGCTCGGGGGCGGTCATAACGCGGACGCGGGCAAGGATGAGCTCGTCGAGCACGCGCTGGGCCGCGGTCTCGCCCTGCATGCCCAAGCGCTCGGTCAGATCGGAGATGGTGCCACCGGCCTGCTCAAACATGTCGGACACACTGCGGGCGATATCGGGGGTGGCGGTGTCCTTGCGGACCTGTTCGCCCTTGGTATTAAGGTCGTCGAGGACCTTTTTGCCGCCTTCGACGGCAACGGCGGCAGCGCCAAAGCCAACGTTGATGGCGCCGTTAACAAGCTGATCGAGTTTCATAACCATGGTTGTCTCCAATCATAAACAACTGCATTGGCGTTCTTGTACCCAAGATCGAGTGAAAGCGACAAAGCGTTTTAGCGCTATTCGATCGACGGGAAATCCCTACCTCACGTTGTCGTTCATCGCGAAAGAGTTCTTCATGGCGCAGCTCGTGGTGTAGAGCACCTTGCCCAGTAGAGCATCGGTTTCCACGCGAACACGCTCGGCAAAGGCCTCGTTGGCGCGTGCAAGTTCGGCAGGCACTTCGGCCTCGGGCAGCGCGGCTACGACAGCGTCGACGTCATGGATCTGCTTGTGGCCCATGCCACCGACCTTCTCCTGATAATCCTCGACGGCGCGACCGCACTCGTGGAAACGGACATCGGCCAGGGCGCCGATCAGGCGGTTGGCCCAGTAGAAGTTCTCGGACGTCACGCGAGCCTGCGTGTCGGCATAGTACTCGGGCATGGTCTCGACGTTGGCGTACAGCGGAACCAGCGCGTTAAACGAGTTGGAGCCAAAGGCCATCCACTGCACGGCGCGGTAGGCCGGCTGCGCATAGGGGCGCAGCTGCAACACGGCGAGCTGGCTGTTGCGGTTGATGCCGATGGGGCGATAAGCGCCACGCGTGGCGGGCGTGCCCTTGCTGCCGTAGCAGTCGTACTCCGTGCCCTGGTAGTGGCTCGAAAGCACGTACTTAATGTCCTCGATGGTCACCTTGCGCTCGGGCACGCGGCTCCAGGGAATATCGTCGCTCTCGGGCGTGTAGTCGGCCTCGGGACCGTCCCACACATCGCTGGGGTTAAGGCAGCGCTGCATATACCAGGCGCGCGGCGTGTTGTAGACGTGGTCGCTGTCGCTGTGCGAGCCAAAGGCCTCGCGCGGGTTGAAGACCGCGGCCGGACCGTCGCCCTCGACGCCCAGCGTCAGGTCCAGATGCCACTCGGCCATCCAAGCGCGCAGGTCGGCGGAGCACATGTGATCGGCCTGGGCGCCCTCGGCGTCATCCAGGTCAAAGCTGTCGATACCCAGCTGGTTGGGCATGGTCACATAGGCGTCGTCAGGCACGCGCTTGGCGATCCAGTGGTGACCGCCGATGGTCTCGAGCCACCAGATCTCGTCCACGTCGCTAAAGGCGATGCCGTTGTTCTCGTAGGTGCCATAACGCTCGAGCAGATCACCCAGGATACGAACGCCGTCGCGAGCGGACTTGGCATACGGCAGGACCAGGGTCACCATGTCCTCCTCGCCCAGACCGCCGGGCTGCGCCGGAACATAGCCGTCCTCGCCCTCGTTGCCCTTGGCGGGCACGTAGTCGACGAGCGGGTCGGCGCCGCGAACGCGCTCGTTGGTGGTGAGCGTCTCGGTTGCGGACATGCCCACATTGAGCTCGTTGAAACCGGCCTCGGCCCAGATGCCGTGGCCCGGGACAACATCGGGGACGCTCGTGTAGCGCATGGGGTTATCGGGCAGTTCAACGGTCAGGTGACTCAGGACGCTCGTGTAGACGCGCGGCTGCTCGTCGGGATGCACCACGCGCATACGCTTGGGCTCAAACACCCCGTTGGACGAGTCCTCGTTGCGGGCAACCAACGTCGACCCGTCGTAGCTCGCGTTCTTACCAACCAAAATCGTTGTGCACGGCATGCGCATCCTCCTTGAGCGAAGAAATCAAACGGCAACAGTGTATCGCTTCGGCGTAAAAAGGGCGAAACCACGGCACTGGCAACCCCTGTGGTCAAAAAATGCCAAATATGAGTACTGTCACCAATTTAGTAACAGCAATTTTGCTACGCATGGGTGTCGAAAGTCTACATTTGTTCAAAAATTAGATGATGTAATTCCTCATAGGTCCAATAAAATAGGCTCTCTATCGATAATAAATATCGTTAGAGAGCCAAATTAGCCTAAAATATATGTGAGTATCTTGGCAACACTACTCATATTTGGCATTTTTTGTCCACGGGGTATAGAACTAACCCCTCAAACAGCCCAAAACGCCTATTTCGATGCGCGCTCGGCCGCTTCGATCACGTGTTTGGCGAGGATCGCCGTCGTCACGGCGCCCACACCGCCCGGCACGGGCGTGATGGCGTTAACGACCGGCTCCGCGGCAACAAAATCGACGTCACCCACCAGCTTGCCAGCGTCCTCATCCCAGTTAATGCCAACATCGATGATCGTCTGGTCCTCGCGAACGGCATCCACGCCAATCGTACGCGCGCGTCCAACGGCCGCAACCACAATGTCGGCAGCACGGCACTCAGCGGCCAAGTCATGCGTATGCGTATGGCACGTCGTCACAGTGGCATTGCGAGCCGTAAGCATGGCGGCAACGGGACGGCCAATCACCAGAGACCGACCGACCACAGCAACCTTAGCTCCATCCAGCTCAACGCCGTAATGATCCAGCAAAGCAAGCACGGCTTCGGCTGTGCAGGGGGCAAAACCCTCGCCGCGCCCCGAAAGCGTGGTGAGCAGCGAAGCCGGCGTCATGGAGTCAACGTCCTTGGCGGGATCGAGTGCCGAGGCAACCGCGTCCTCGTCAAGGCCGGCGGGCAGCGGGCGGAACATCAGGCAGCCATGAACAGCGGGGTCGGAATTGATGTCCTCGATGGCCGCCAACAGCTCGTCCTGCGAAACATCGGCGGGAAGCAAAACGCGGCGAGCTTCAATGCCAACCTTCTCGCAGCGCTTGAGCGCACCGCGCTCGTAGGACAGGTCGTCCTCGCGTTCGCCTACACGCACGATAGCCAACGTCGGAACAACACCCCGCTCGCGCAGGACTGCGCAGCGAGCAGCAAGTTCCTCAGTCAAAGCGCGAGCAACGGGAGCACCCTTCAGCAGTTCAGCCATGGCTATCCTCTCTTCCTTGCAGCGTCGGCGGCGCGGCGCGCCAGCGCATCGGCGCGCGGCAGCCACGTATCCAGCAGCTCATCACACGCCGTCTCGAGTTCCTCAGCACGAGCGCGATCCTTCATAGACGTGGTGTTCGCAAAGAGCGTCAAGCTCGCGCCCTGCATAGCGGAACGGCAGAACACGGCGCCGCACGCCACATCGGACAGCAGCTGACGCGAACCCTTGTCGGCCATGTCCTCGAGCAGCGCCAGTGCACGCCCGCAGGCATCCATAATGCGATACGGCGGCATAGCGGCCACATGCAGCGCATCCTGAATCGCGGTCGCTCGAGCCGGATCGTCACGCGGAATACCGTATGCCGCGGACACCTGCCCATAGGCACGAACGTCCTCGGCAACCAACTCGACAAGCTCCTGGGCCAGCCCATCAGCATGGGCAAACGCACGCGTCAGGTCATCCGCACGATCAGCAAGCGCGGGATTGGTCGCACCGTAGCGGGCAACCATTCCGCACAGCGAGGCGCCCAGCGCGCCCACAAAGGCGCTCGCGCTGCCACCGCCGGGAACCGGCTCGCGTGCGGCAAGTGCCTCGGCAAACTCTCGACAGGTTTTATCCATCATCTCTTGGCTCATACGCACGCACCTTCAAGTCATATACATCGGTCAGGCGGCAACCGCCGACCAACCGCATCGAACACGTAATGGTGCTAAGTCTAGCCCATAAGCACATGGGCGTCAGCGCACCTGGCCATCGCGGATTTCTATGACGAACGATAGGCCATGCCAACGCAAATATGGGACACATGGCCCACGTTTCGAGACTCCCGGGCAGCACAAGCTGGGGCATATCTATAAGTAAGGAACCCGTTGGGGCACGGCCGGGCAACGGCCACAAGCAATGAACGGAGGCATAAGCCGCACAGCACACAGAGACATCCGCCGCCAGCGCAATCAGTACCCCAACAGCATGCGGCGCCGTGATGTCATCGGCAGACAAGGAGGACGCCACCATGAAGAAAAAGACCCTATCGATTCTTTCCCTTTGCATCGCCCTCTTTGCCGCATTTGCCCTTGTCGGCTGCGGCGGGAGCGCATCGGGCGGAGGCGGCAGCACCGCCAAGAGCGAGAGCAAGGAAAAGGCCCCCGTCGCCAAGAAGACCGACTTTATCTGGTTTAAGGTCGAGATGCCCGAGGGTGTCGGCGTAAGCGACTCCGCCGGCAAGAATGCCGACAGGGTTCAGCTCACCTTCCCCGAAGACGAGAACGCCTCGGCCGATCGCTTTATCCCCGTTTGGAAAAAAGCGCTGACGGCCGAGGAGTCCCACGCCGACCAGGCAGAAAAGAAGGGGGATACGTTCCAGTGGAAGGATGGCGGGTCCGTCGAGTATAACGGCAGGACGTGGCTCGTCGGAACATACGAGGACAACAGCGGCATCTCAACCATGCTTTTTACCGACGTTGAGCCGGGAAGCGCCTACGTCCTCATCTCGAACTTCGACCAGCACAAGAAAGAAGCCGAGACACTCCTCAACTCCATCGAGTTCCCCGACGACATGAAGAAAGCAGTTGACGAGGCACGCGAAGTCGAGATTTCGAGCATCGAGATCAAGTAACGGGGCACCCGCACGTGCCTATGCGCACCCGCGCACATGCGCTCCATTAAAACAACGGGCGCCCAACCCGGGGAGGGCCGACGACATCGGCCCTCCCCTCTTTTGTGCCCGCGTATATTGCCACTTGTCGGCGCAAATCCTGCCCCCAGAATGGGACACATGACCCACCCGAACGAGCCGCTCGCGCGTACAGTAAAGACAGGTAATCCATGGGCGATTACAGATCGAGGAGGACACGACCATGAAAAAGAAGGCCTTTGCGATTCTCACCCTCTGCATCAGTCTCTTTGCCGCAGTTGCCCTGGTGGGCTGCGGTGGCAGCGGTGGCGCTACCGGCAGTGGCGGTGGCGGCGGAGCAGAAAAGCCAGCCGTGGATATGAGGACCGACTTCATTTGGTTTAAGGTCGAGGTTCCCGAGGGCGTCGAGATCACCGACGTTGCCGGCGACACCGCCGACAGGGCCCAGTTTAAGTTCACCGAGAGCGAGCATGCGAGCGACCGCTTCATACCCATCTTCGACCCCGATAAGAACGCCGACGAACTGTTCGACTACGAGGCAAAGTGGAAGGCCAACTCCGGATGGACCGAGAGCGACCCCGTTAAATACAACGGCAAGACCTGGCGCAGTGCTTACTTCACGCACTCGGGCGGCGTAACGACTGAGTACTTCACCGACGTTGAGGGCGGCAGCGTCTACGTGCGCATCGACAACGTCGAGGAGCACAAGGACGCCGTCGAAGCCATGATGAAGTCCCTGGAATTTGCCGATGACATCGCCAAGGCCAAGACTGAGGCCATGGACGTCAAGCTCGACGATATCGAGATCAAGCGCTAAGCGACTGGCGAGCGCAACGGGAAACACGGGCGCAGCGCTAACAAGCGGCGGTGCCCCAGCGCTTCGTACCCAGGGAGGGCCGGTAAACCGGCCCTCCCTTTCTTATGCCGGTAGCCGGCGAACGCGAGGGTGCCGGACGCCGGAACCGCCCCAAATGTGGCAACAGTACGAAAACGACAAACACCTCAACACGTCCGCCCACCGATTTATTGCGCCGCGCAGACAATTAAACCAGCATCTTTAAACATCTGGGCAGTATAGTGACCAAAACTATCGCATAACCGCACGCTGCGAATGGAGGAGTTATGACCGAACACCATGCCATCAGCCGCCGAGCATTTACGCTGGGCTTAGGTCTTGCGGCGCTGTCGCCGCTTGCAAGCCTGCCAGAAACCGCGGCACCGGGCATTCCCCTGCGAGCGGCATTTGCAGACGACACGCCCAAACCGGCGGAGCACCTCGGTAATTTCGTCATTCGCCTTCGCCCCGCGGGCTATTTTCGCACCGCGAGCGTCAACCAAGACGGCAACGTTCGCGGCAACGTCTGCCACCTGTTTAACGACGGCACGTCCAGCAAGCTCATCCTTGAGAACGTAACGACCAAGAATGACGATACAAACTGGTATGCTATCCGCACCTTGCTCAATTTCGAAGAGCATAAAAAGACGGGCTACAGCATTTGGTCGGTCGACGACGACTCGGACAAAGATGGAAAGGTCATCCACGTATGGGGCGGCGAGTATGACAACAAGCCCAGCCGCGCTTTTGCGTTCGAGCGCCAATCAAACGGAACCTATATCATCCGAGACCGCACGGTCGAGAAAGAAACCGAGAAAAAAGACATTAAGTACTTGGCAATAGAATCGAACGGCAAAGACCAGGACAACAATAAGATCTGCCATAAGAGTAAGAGCATTCCGTGGGAGCTCGAACTTATCGGTTACGACATGAAAAAGAACGATGCCACGGTTAGCAGCCTCGACTGGATCACGTACAGCAGCTACGTCGATGGGCCATGTTGGATGAAATACGTCGACGACAACAAGTTCCTCGACGAGCTGAGCATCCCGGGTACGCACGATTCGGGCACCTGCAGCGTGGACAACGACACTGAGCCCCAATCCTCGCAAGTAAAATGCCAGCAGGATTACATTCCCACGCAGTTGCTCGAGGGAATCCGCTATTTTGATATCCGACTCGGAAAGGGCGACGACCCCGGTATCGACCACGGGATTTTCTACCTACTCAAAAAAGACGGGAACTATCTGCATCTCTCCGATGTCATCGGGTACTTCAAAACGTTTTTGAACGAAAACCCGTCAGAAGCGCTCATCATGCTCGCATCGCGCGGCAACGATGAGGCTACCGACGAAAGCATAACGACGGCCTTCGCCAAGGTTATGGCCGATAACCCCAACCTGTTCTACACATCGAGCCGCGTTCCCACGCTACACGAGGTGCGCGGAAAGATCGTTCTGCTGCGTCGATTTAGGCTCGCCGGCAACAGTGTAAGCGGCCATACGTGGGGCCTCGACCTTACCGAATGGGATGACAAGATCAAGGCTCACTCCGACAGCACCACTATGTGTCTCGTCCAAGACGCGCGGGGCTTTGAAGCCGCGGGGGAAACAGGCGACAAAGAGCCCTATTGCACCAAGGTATACGCCCAGGACAAGTACAAACTCACGGGAACCGACAAGCTCAGCTGGGTCGATAATGCGCTGAAGGAAACGACCGGGCGCACGCGCAACGAGGTAGATGTCGAGGACGATGACGGGGCCAAGGTGCAAGTCCAGGAGCGTTGCTGGTCTATCAACTACACCAGCTGCACGGGCTTGTCGCACGGAGGCAATCCTTTTACCTCGGCACGAGTAGTCAACGAGCATCTGTATAAGAGCCCGTACATCAATCCCAGCGGCATCGAGGATACAAAGTCAGATTACCTCGAGCACATTGGCATCATCGCATCCGACTTTGTTGATGCGGCGCTGGCCCGGAGCATCTACCAGCGCAATTACGATTACGATACACAGCACAAGCAGACAGCTTCGTACTACCTCCCGACCCGCATGCGCATGACGTACGGCGACTCGCTGAGCGATGCCTCGCTCCAGGATGGCAAGACCGTTGGCGAGGGCCATTTCCGCCTTGTCGACAGCAGCAACGTACTCAACGTGGCGACTTCGGGCCATGCGTTTGCCATTGAATACGTGGATGTTGATGCCCTGGGCAACGAGACCGTTACAAGACTGCAGGGCTTTGTGCCTATCGATATCGATCCACGCGCGCTGACGCCCCATTTTGAGGGACTCGAAGGCCTTAAGGCCGGCGAAGACGTGCGCGCCAAGATTGCGGCATCACTCGAGGGCAAGCTCGAAACCGATGCCTGCACGGCCCAGCTCGAGTTTGTGCACGACGCGGACGGCGCTCCGGGCACGGCAATGGCCGAGGGCGAAACATTTGCCGCAGGAACGTACTGGGTGCGCGTGAACGGTCTCTTGGGCGACGCGGCGCAGAACTACACGCTCGCCAGCGACGGAGCCGCAAGCTTTACCGTTGCAGCCTCGGGCAACGCGGGCGGCAACGGCGCCGGCACCGACGGTGGCACGGGCTCCAACGCAGGTAGCGCCGACAAGAACGGCAAGGGCAACAAGAGCAAGGGCTCGGGCGGAAAGCTCGCCAACACGGGTGACGGCTCCGGCGTTGCCGCCGGGCTCGCTGCCGCCGCCGTGGCGACGACGGTCGCCGGCGCAGCAATGCTTGCCAGTGACCGCGAAAACGCTGGGGACGGTAGCGAATAGGCAAGCCGGCCTTTTAGACACATCGACTCAATCGGGGGCGCAGGATACCGTTCTGTGCCCCCGATTTTTACCTTGGCCCGAACGCCGCCATAGGCTACATCACCGAGCTCAGCGCGTTCACAAACTCCTGGGCCTTCGCACGGCTGCTCAGACTAAAGACGCAAGCAGTCAACAGCCTGTTACGCAGAAAAACATCGGGGCCTTTGATTCTATTGACACCCGTAATGTTCTTAAGATAGACAATCTCGGTATGCTTGCCGCCGAAAGTGCCCTCCTTGAGCACCTCGATGCGGTTAGGGTAGATCTTGACGTCTTTAAACCTGCCCGACCCTTTGTCCTGGAACAGCAAGGTGTTGTTATCCATGCGTGTCACTCCCGTGGGGTTCGCTAAAACTGCCTCTATGGTCACATTTTAGTCACCGCAAGGCTCCCATGCGAAGGTGCCAGACAACATAGCAATTCGTGTCCGCGCGAGGCCTTAAACTAAATGCGATAAAGATGCATTCCACAAGAGGAAAGTGGGGCGACAGTGATGGGTGAACTGGTAAACCGTGGAGAATCGGCAATCGTGCCAGAAGTTTTTTACAAGCAGGTTTCCTCGATTCTCAACGCCGCTCGCGACAAGGCCTATACCGCCGTTAACTTTGCGATGGTTGAGGCATATTGGGAGATCGGCAAGAGTATTGTTGATGAGCAGGGCGGAGAGGAGCGCGCAGCATATGGAGAGGCATTGATTGCAGGCCTCTCCAGAAGGCTTACCGCGGATTTCGGAAGAGGCTTTGGCATCGCAAACCTTCGCAATATGCGTCAGTTCTTTCTTGCGTTTCCAATTCGCGACGCGCTGCGTAGCGAATTGAGCTGGACTCATTACCGCAGGTTGATGCGCATTCCTGACCCTGATGCTCGCGCCTGGTACATGAACGAATGCGCCGATTCTCGCTGGAGCACGCGTCAGCTCGAACGCCAGATCAACACCATGTTCCGAGAGCGCCTACTTGCCAGCAAGAACAAGGAGGCCGTCACCCAGGAAATCCAAAAGAGCGCCCCGGCTCGTCGCCCCGAGGATATCATCCGCGACCCATATGTGCTGGAGTTTTTAGGTTTCTCGGACGATACTGCGTTTCGCGAGAGCGATCTAGAGCAGGCGCTCATCACGCATCTTCAGAAGTTCCTGCTGGAGCTTGGCCGTGGCTTCGCTTTCGAGGCGCGCCAAAAGCGCATCACCTTTGATGGACGCCATTTCTATATTGACCTTGTTTTTTACAACTATCTGATGCGCTGCTTCGTGCTCATCGACCTTAAGACCGATGACCTTACGCATCAGGACCTGGGCCAGATGCAAATGTATGTGAACTACTACACGCGTGAGCTCATGAACGAAGGCGACAATCCGCCCATAGGCATCGTGCTCTGCGCGGACAAAAGCGATTCGATCGTCGAGTACACGCTGCCCGAAGACAACGACCAAGTGTTTGCCGCCAAATACCTGCCGTATCTTCCAAGCAAGGAAGAGCTGGCGCGCGAGCTGAGTGCCGAGTACCGCGCCATCAACGAAGCGACCAATGGCGAAACGCAAGGGTAGCAGCACGTTGCGACCGAAACGCCCGCACGCCTGTGAGCCGTCCCGCGCTGCGCTTCCCTACTTCCCAAAGATCGCAGCGAGCAAGCCCTTGCGTTTGGGCTTTTCTTCTCGGTAGGAACCCTCGACGGCGGCTGCAACCTGGCGCGGTTGCTCGCCGCCTCCACGGCGCACGATCTGGTACAGAAACGGCGACTTAACGTATTTGACCTCGATGGGCGTGGCGTGCACGGTGCTCTCGCCGGACAGATGCAGGCTCGGGTTGAGCGGCGCCACGATATGCGTCTCGCGCTTGTCGCTAAACACCACCGCGGCCGCACGACCCGTCTGGCCGTTCACGGCGATGCGCACCTGCTCGCCATCGCAGCTGTCCGTCGCCGGGCGATCGACAAAGTAGACCGGTACCATAATCAGGCCGTCCTTGTGCTTGCGGGCCTTGCGCGACCAGGCACGGATGCTCTTTTTATTGAGGCCCAAGAACGCCTCGGCATCGTTGCCGGCAATGTCGAGCGCCAGCTTATCAATGACCACCTGGTCCTTGGTGGACGCATCGACGGAGACAACGCGGAAGTCGCCTTCCTGCATAGCCGGGTCAAACGGCCCCACCTTGGCAAAGTCCCACGGCTCCAGAATGCCCATAAGGCGAACGTCCAGGTAGTTTGCCCTGGGATATGCCCAGTCGAGCACCTCGTAGTACACCAGGGTTTCCTTGCTCAGGCCCTTGCCCGGGAAGGACGCCATCATGCGCAGGTCCGCGAGCGCCATGGGGAAGTAGAAGAGCATCATGTCGTTTTGAATCGCGTCTTCCACATCGTGACCGGCAAAGGCGTCTGGATATCGGCGCACCAGCTGCAGCGCGTTGGCACGTGCCTGCTGCGGCGAGATTTCGCAGGGAATACCCTGCTCCGGCACATACTCCGCACCCACGCCCATGGTCAGACGCTTGCTAAACGTACCGGGCTTGAGCAGGTCGGCAATGCCGATCTTGTTGCCGCAGGACGGGCACTCAAACACACGCTGCGTTGACTCGCCCTCAAAGGACGCTCCGCAGAAGGGGCAAGGAATGCTCACATGCGTGGCCTCTTGGAACTCCTGCGCCGTGCCGCGATCCTCCCACAGCAGATGTTCCAGGACCGACTGATTGCGCCAGTGCGCATTGAAGAAATACCAGTCCGGGTCCTCCGGGCGCTCGAGTTGCGACACATGCGTGAGCTTGAGCAGACCGTCGACAACCGTCAGCGGCGCATGGCGAATGCCAAGGGCGCTCTTGGGCTCCCCGGCATCGGCCTGCCACGGGATGACCGTGCCGCAATAGGCGCACTCAAAGCTGCGCTTAGCCTGATGCGAGTACATAGGGCCGCCGCAGTTTTGACATTTAATGGCAAACATCTCGTCCATGGAAACGTCCTCCTTTGCACAGGGGCTGTCGACATTAAGTATGTCGAGCAAACAGTCACATGCCCATACCCATGTGGCCCAAAATGGACCACCCAGGCAGACGAGAAGGCTCGCTCGTTAGCACCGGCAGACTATTGCTGCATTTTCTGAGCATCGGTGCACGGCGCCCCCGCGCGAGCTACACTATCCCCTTAAACATGATTGTGAGGACGACCGCTATGCTATTTGTAAATCGGCTGGTACATACACTTGTTCCCGGCAGCGAGGGCGAGCCGGTCGATACATCTTGCCGCACCAACGCGGGCTTTGCCGCAAGCCTCATTTGCATTGGCCTCAACATCACCCTGTGCCTGGCCAAGGGCATCGCGGGCCTGCTCGCCGGTTCCGTCTCGCTTATCGCCGATGCCTTCAACAACCTCTCCGATGCCTCGAGCAACATCGTGAGCCTGCTCGGGTTCCGCCTCGCCAGCCGCCCGGCAGACGAAGGCCACCCCTATGGCCACGGCCGCTACGAGTACCTCGCCGGCTTGTTTGTCGCCGTCCTGGTTTGCGCCGTCGGCATCAACCTGATCCTCGAGTCGGTCACCAAGATCATCAAGCCTTCCCCCACCGCTTACACGCTCGTTTCCCTTGCGGCACTGGCTACATCCATGCTCGTTAAGCTCTGGATGGCCGCATTCAACCGCGCGCTGGGCAACCGTATCGATTCCGAAACACTCATTGCCACAGCACAGGACTCCAAAAACGACGTCATCACCTCGGGCTCGGTCTTGGTGGCGGCGCTTATTTCGCAGACGACCGGCTTTGACCTCGATGGCTGGGCAGGCGTGGGTGTGGGCATCTTCATCTGCATCAGCGGCATGGGCCTAGTGCGCGACGCCATCAGCCCGTTGCTGGGGCAAGCGCCCGACCCCAAGCTCGTCCAGGCAATCCGCAACAAGATCATGTCCTATCCGCAGGTCTTGGGCACACACGACCTGATGGTGCACGACTACGGCCCCGGTCGTCAGTTTGCCAGCGCTCACGTGGAGATGCCCGGCGAGGGCGACGCATTTGAGCACCACGAGATCCTGGACACCATCGAGCACGACATCAAGCGCCAGATGGGCATTGGCATCACGCTGCACTGCGACCCCATCGCGACAACCGGCGATGATTTGCGCGGCTGGGTCAAGCGCGGCGTTATGCAGATCGACCCCGCGCTCTCCATCCACGACCTGCACGAGCACGACGGGTTCGTTTCGTTTGACCTGGTGCGCCCCGACGGCTTTGACATATCCGACGAGGAGCTGCTGGAGCTCGTCACGCGCATCGTGCACGAGCGCCGACCCAATGCCTCATGCGTCGTTACGTTTGACTCGGGCTTTAGCTCGCCCGACCGTCGGCTGAACAGCTGTAGCCCGCTTAACAGCTAGTTTCCCTGCGCGCCCGAGATGCCGTTTTGCAGTGCATTCCAGGCACCCGTCGCCATGTCGCCCAAGTTCTGCGCGGTGTCGCCCAGGTTTTGTGCCGTATCGCCCAGCTCTTGCGCCTTGTCTCCCAACTCCTGTGCCTTGTTGCTCAAGTCCTCCAGCGTATTGGAACTCGAGCTGTCGGTACCGCTTTGGCCGTCGGGCGAGTTGCCCGAGCTATTCTTGTGCGTGAGTTGAATTTCGAGGTTGCCGCTGTCGTTATAGTAAGCAGAAGTAACGACCCAGTTGGCATCGATGACGGGCGTTGAGCCATCATCAGTCAGGACCACGGCATTCGAAAGATTGGCGCCGCGCGACTTGAGAAGTTTCTTGGCGTTGGACCAGTACTGCCCCGGGATATCGCTCAGATCGACGGTGCTAGACGAGGCGGACTCGGTTTGCTCGGCAGCGGTATCGGCCGTTGAACTCCCTCGCTTGTTGAGCATGCCCGACACAATGGCAAACACAACCGACAGCGCAAAGAAGATCGCCAGCACGATGAGGATCTTCTTGATCACGCTCGACGAACGCGACGGCTTCTTCTCCTCGTCCTCGCCATATTGCGGAATCGACTTGGGGTACTCGCGATACGGCTCGCGCGACTCGTAGCGAGACTGCGCCGTGCGAGGCATATACGTCGTCTGCTGAGGCTGCGGAATGGGATTTTGCGGCAGGTCATCATAGGGATTCGGCGTCGAGGCGGCATAAGAATCCTGCGGCGCGTAATCAAACGGGTCCGGAGCTGCGTTGCCATAGGGGCCTTGCGAAGATACAGCATAAGAATCCCGCGCTGTGTCGCCATAGCCCATAACCCGGGTTGGCTCGGCAGAAGGCTGCGTCGCGGCGGGGTCGGTATAACCGGGGTTGGGAACAACGCGGGTCGCATCGGCGCTATCGCCAGCCTGCGCAGAACCGTAGCCGCCCATCACGGTTGTCTTGTCCTGATCCATGCAACGATTCCTTTCCGTCGCGCGTGAGCCTCAAGTTATCCATGCATTCTACCCGCGCAAAAGCCTATGATGGGCAGAGCCCGTCGGTATCTACAAGACATGCGCGGGCCTAAGGATCAAAAAGCCACGCCGGGCCTTGCGGGCACGGCGGGGCGGGCTAGCAGCTATGGACAGCAGACTTAGAACAGGCCGGTGATGTTGCCGTCGTTGTCGACGTCGATGTTCTCAGCCGCGGGGACGTTGGGCAGGCCCGGCATGGTCAGAACACTGCCGGTCAGTGCGACCACAAAGTGGGCACCGGCGGAAACCTTGAGCTCACGCACCGTGATGCGGAAGTTCTCGGGAGCGCCCAGGGCCTTGGCGTTGTCGCTAAAGCTGTACTGCGTCTTGGCCACGCACACCGGCAGGTTGCCAAAGCCGTTCTCGCGCAGCTCGGCGAGCTGGCGCTTGGCGGCCGGCGTAAAGTCAACGCCATCGGCGCGGTAGACCTTGGTGGCAATGGCCTCAAGAGCGTCGGCGACATCGGCGCCGTCCTCATAGGCAAACTTGAGCTCGCTCGGCTGCTCAATCAGACGCATGACCTCATCGGCAAGCTCGAGCGCGCCCTCGCCGCCCTTGGCCCAGACCTCGGAAAGCTTAACGTTGACGCCGAGCTTCTGGCACTCGGACTCGATGAGCGCAAGCTCAGCCTCGGTGTCCGTCGGGAAGCGGTTGATGGCGACCACACAGGGCAGACCATAAACGTTCTGGATGTTGTCGACGTGACGCAGCAGGTTGGGCATGCCGGCCTTGAGTGCCTCGAGGTTCTCCTCGTTGAGGTCGGCCTTGGCGACGCCACCGTTGTACTTCAGCGCACGAGCGGTCGCGACGATCACGACGGCGCTGGGGCGAACGCCCGTCATGCGGCACTTGATGTCGAGGAACTTCTCGGCACCCAGATCGGCACCGAAGCCGGCCTCGGTAATGGCGACATCGCCAAAGCGCATCGCCATACGCGTGGCCATGATAGAGTTGCAGCCGTGGGCAATGTTGGCGAAGGGACCGCCGTGGACAAACGCGGGCGTGCCCTCGAGCGTTTGCACCAGGTTGGGCTTGAGCGCGTCCTTAAGCAACGCGGCCATGGCACCCTGGGCCTTAAGGTCGCGGGCACGGACGGGCTCGCCGGCAAAGCTGTAGCCGACGACGATCTCGCCCAGGCGCTCCTTGAGGTCGTTAATGCTCGTAGACAGGCACAGGATTGCCATGACCTCGGAGGCGACGGTGATATCGAAGCCGTCCTCGCGCGGCACGCCCTGGGCCTTACCGCCAATACCGTCGATGACGTGGCGCAGCTGACGGTCGTTCATATCGACGACGCGCTTCCAAGTGATGCGTTTAACGTCGATACCGAGCTGGTTGCCCTGCTGGATGTGGTTATCAAGCATGGCGGCCAGCAGGTTGTTGGCAGCACCGATGGCATGGAAGTCACCGGTAAAGTGCAGGTTGATGTCCTCCATGGGGATGACCTGCGCCCAGCCGCCGCCGGCGGCACCGCCCTTGACGCCAAAGACGGGACCGAGCGAAGGCTCACGCAGGGCCACAGCACTCTTGACGCCGCGACGGCGCAGGCCATCGGCCAGACCGATGGTCGTGGTGGTCTTACCCTCGCCCGCAGGCGTGGGGTTGATGGCGGTCACGAGGACGAGCTTGGCCTGGTGATCAGTTGGCTCATTAAGCAGAGAGTAGTCGACCTTAGCCTTGTCGAAGCCGTACGGAATCAGGTGCTTTACGTCGACACCGGCGTTCTTGGCCACCTCGGTAATGGGCAGCGGTGTGACGGAACGTGCGATTTCGATGTCAGTAGGCATGGGCGGTCCTTTCGTTACCGAATGAGAAAAAGACCAATTCAGCATAGCACGGGCGCGCAATAGTAAAACACCCGTAACCGATGAATGGCGATATGTTTATCCAATGCTCAGCGATAGCTTAACAGCCCGCCAAAACAAAGCGCCCTAAATGGTAGGTTCAATCCCCAAGTGCTCAAAGGTGCGAAGCGTTGCCTGGCGGCCCTGGGGCGCGCGAATCATCAAGCCGCACTGCAGCAGATAGGGCTCATAGACATCCTCGAGCGTTCCCGGGTCCTCGCCCACCGCGCTGGCAAGCGTTGTCAGGCCCACGGCACGTCCGGAGAACGTCTTAGCGAGTGTCTCCAAAATGCGAATATCCATCCAGTCCAGACCAAGCTCATCAATCTCGAAGAACTCGAGTGCCTGACGGCAAATGTCAAGCTCAATAGGACCGTTGCCGCGTACCTGCGCATAGTCGCGCACACGCTTGAGCAGACGGTTGGCCAAGCGCGGCGTGCCACGCGAACGTGAGCCGATCTCGAGCGCACTCGGATGATCGATCGTCACGCCCAGAATGGTTGCCGAGCGCGTCACGATCTGGGCGAGCTCCTCGACCGTGTAGTAGTCCAGGCGATACGAAATGCCAAAGCGGTCGCGCAGCGGGCCGGTCAGCATACCCGAGCGGGTCGTTGCCGCCACCAGCGTAAACTTAGGGATATCCAGGCGAATCGAACGTGCGGCCGGGCCTTTACCGATCACGATATCGAGCGCAAAGTCCTCCATAGCGGGATACAGGACTTCCTCGACCGAACGATTAAGACGGTGGATCTCGTCGATAAACAGCACGTCACCCGGCTGCAAGTTGGTAAGGATAGCCGCCAGGTCGCCGGTGCGCGCGATGGCCGGGCCGCTCGTCGTCTTGATCTGAGCGCCCAGCTCGTTGGCGATAACGGTGGCCAGCGTGGTCTTGCCCAGACCCGGAGGGCCCGAAAAGATCACGTGGTCGAGCGTCTCGCCACGGCTCTGCGCCGCTTCGATAAGCACGCGCAGACTCTGCTTGATATGCTCCTGACCGCAGTAGTCGTCCAGGCGCTGGGGACGCAGGGTACGGTCGACATCGAGGTCTTCGGACGTCAGCTCCGAGCCCACCATGCGCTCACCGTGCGCCATGGATGCCGCCGGCGAATTGCCGGGCGTCGCCCACAGGTCCTGAGAGTCATCGGCTTCCCACATCACGCATCCATTCCAAGTCGCTTAAGCGCCGCGCCGAGCAGATCCTCGACACGCATATCCTGCCCATCATACCCGCTCAGGGCAACCTCGGTCTCCTGCGGGCTAAAGCCCATGGAAAGGAGCGCCGCACGGGCGTCATCGATCGCCGAAGGAGCGGCGGCGGGCACGGGCATCGCAACCTGACCGGGGATCGCATCGACCGGCACAAAGCCCTTGTCCTTGGCAAAGGTGCTCTTGAGCTCCAAGATGAGGCGCTGGGCGGTCTTTTTGCCCACGCCGGGCACCTTGGCCATGCCCTTGTCGTCCTCGGCCATCACCAGGGAATACAGCTGTCCTACGGTATAGGTGGAGAGCACGGCAAGCGCCAGGCGCGGACCGACACCCGAGACGGACACGAGCCGATCGAACATCGTGCGCTCATCCTTTGAGGAAAAACCGAAAAGTGTCATGGCGTCCTCGCGCACCTGCATACGCGTGTAGAGGCGGACCTCGCCGCCGGGCGTCGGCAACGTGGCCGCAGTGCTGCCCGAGATGCCGAGTTCAAAGCCAACGCCCGACACGTCGACGACGGCCGAGCTCATCGTGGCCTCGACAAGCGTTCCATGGAGCTGGGAAATCATCAGTATCCGGTTCCTCTCTGTTGATAGAACTCGCCGCCGGTGAGGGCGCGGGTGCGGCTGAGGTTAACGTGGCAGATGGCGCAGGCCAGGGCATCGGCGGCATGGTCGGGATGCGGGTCGTGATCGAGCTGCGTGAGCGTACGAACCATATACGCGACCTGCCGTTTGTCCGCAGCGCCGGTGCCCACAACAGCCTGCTTAATCTGCATAGGCGTATACTCGCCGATCTCGAGCGCGCACTCCGAAAGCGCCACAAGCGCAGCGCCGCGGGCATGTGCCGTGGGGATGGCCGAACGAACGTTGGCGCCAAAGTAGATGCTCTCGACAGCAGCCGTGTCGGGTCGATAACGCTCGACGACATCCTTAAGGTCATGGGCGATATGCGACAGGCGCACCGCGAGCGGGCTGCCCGCGCTGGTCTCGATACAACCGTAGGCACGGCAGCGAACCTCGCCACGTCGCTCCTCGATAATCCCCCAGCCCGTATGGGCCAAACCGGGGTCGATACCCAAAATGACCAAGCCAACCTCCCCTCGTCACAAATACAGCACAAGGCAAGGCCCCGAGCATCATTCACGAACGTCTGTTCTAGAATAACACAACAGAGACCGTATCTAGCAAGCAAGGTTGAACCATAGGTTGAGCATAAGTCAGCGAGCGAGTCCCTGCCGTGGCAAGGTGTCGCGAAAGAGGAGCGCCGCGTACTTCTGTACGCAAGCGACGGTTTGAGCGGCAGATTGACCGGCAGGGGCTCGCGCAGCGTCGACTCGTTACGCGGTTTGGCAAAACCGCGTAACCTTGCCCCTATCCCATAGTTAATTTTGAGAGAAAAAGGGGAACTGTCGGGGATCAACCGGCGGATGCGGCATCGGGCCACCCTGCGGGCCACCCTGGCCGCCCATCATCTTATCGATGGCGTCCTGGACCTCGCCCTCAAACTTCTTCATACCCTCGTGCAGGCGGCGCTGGCCGTCCTCGGAGCGCAGCTCCTCCATCTGCTCGGGCGAAATACCCAGTAGCTCGCCCAGCACGCCCATCATCTCGTTTCGCACGCGCTCGCTCGTATCCTCGTCAGCAAAACGGCGCACCTCGGCGCGCGCCAGCGAATCGACCGTCATACGCTCCTTGCCGTTAAGCCCCAGGTCGGACCACGCGAGCATGTACGGCCAGGCGCGCTCGACAAACGAACGGGCTGAGACGATCGACGCCGTCGGCAGCATGCGGCGGGCGGCCTCGCCCTGACGCACGAGCATCAGCAGCAGCGAGCAGGCCTCAGGCTTGCCAGCGGCCATCGGGATGTCGTCGAAAGATCGATTGCGGTCCACGTGCGCCTCGAGCGCGCCATCGACCTCACCCGGCTCAAGCCCGCCGAGCAGCTGTGCCGCGCGGTCGAGCATATCGACCGGACCGTCGAGCGTCGAGAGCGCCTGCGCCAGCACTCGCTCCATACAATCTTCCACCGCGTTGAGCGTCACGAGCTCTTGGGGCACCACGGCAGACGTGCGGTTGCGCACACGCGCCACAAACTCAAGCGTCGACAGGTACACATCGCCAAAGGGCGCGTAATCGCCCTGGTAGCCGCCGCAAAGCGCCGGCGCCGCCAGCGCGTACTCGGTTTTGGACAGCGGGCTCAGCGCCATCGCACCCAGCTCGAGCGCCGTGTCCTCCAGCATGAGGCCCAGCGTGCGCGAGCGCAGACGCTCGGCATCGCCCGCCGACACGTCGCGATCGAGCACACGCGCCGCATCCGGTGCATCGCGCTCGACGGTGCGAATGTGCAGACGCTCGGCGATGGCGCGGACGGCGGCACAGCGGGCAGCCTCGGCCTCTTCCTGCGCCGGCGTAAAGATACGGTTGCGCCCCAGCACCAGGCCAATCACATTACGCGGGCCCAGAGCGTCGACGGTCAGCGCCGCCAGCAGGGACGACGGCAAGTCGCCCTCGAGTGCCACCACAGCACGCGACGCACCGTGGGCTCGGGCGTTGTCGCGCACGGCGAGCACCAGCGCCTGCCACAGCCACTCCTCGGAACGGAACTCGGGCAGTTCGTGATCTTCCAGGGCATCGAGCATCACGCCGCGCTGAATCTCCTGAACCAGCAGGCTCTCCTCAAAACACGGCGCCTGGGCCACCACGCGACCACAGTCGTCGAGCACAAACGAACCGCCGGTATACACCGACTCGTCATAGGCACCGACCGGCGCCATGCAGGCAAACCACACGCTGCGCTTGGATGCGATCTTGCGGTAGGCGCCGCTGCGTACGGCGGCAATGGCGGCAGTCTCGCGGTCGGTCATGTCAAACGCGTTGAATTGGAAATACGCAATGAGGTCAACACCGGTCGGCAACATCTCGAGTTCGCGGTCCAAGTCAAAAATCACGGCGATGCGCACGCCGTCCACGTCGAACACCGGCGGCGCCCAACGCGTGTCGTTGTTCTCACCACGCTGCAGGGCAATGCTCGAACGCGCCGGCACCACATGACCGTCCTTGAGCATCATGTAGTCGAGCAGCGGCTGGCCCTCAAACGAAACCGCCGCGGGCACGATGCAAATCATGTCAAGCTCCTGGATACGCTCGGCGACACCAGTCAAGCCGGCAAGCATGTCGTGCTCAAAGTCGGCAGTGCCCACCAGGCCCCCGGGCATGGCGCCCATAAAGAGCGGAGCCGGAACGCACAGCACGCGCGCCCCGCGCTCGTGGGCCAGACGAGCCTGGTCCTCGATGCGGCCGCAAATGCCCTCAATATCACCCAGGCGCATATCGATCTGTGCAAGCGCGAGCTTCATGGCTCAGCCCTTTCCGTCGTAAACCATCGAAATCGTAGTAAAAGCGCCGGCCGCATGATGCAGTCGGCGCTCGCATGTGCATATGCTAGCTATGATACCCCGAGCGGGGGCGCGCTCCTAGAATGTCGCGGACCACAGCCCGTGCAGGTTGCAGTAGGCATAGACGGTACCGGTCTTGGAACCGCCGGCAAAAAACGTCGCGGGCTTCATGCCGGGCTCAAGGTAATGGACCTCTAAGCGGCCCTCGGCCTCAAGGGCGATCCACTCAATATAGTGCTCGGGCAGGCTGGGGTGCTCGACCGAGCCAACGCGTGCGCGAATCACGTGACCGTCGCGCTCGGTCTCGACAACAGGCACGTGCTTCTCGTGCGCCGCGTCCTCAGTGTTTGCGGTCAGTTCCGTGCAACCGGCAGGGGTTGCAACGTCGTTGCCAAGGGCGGCAATGAGCTTACCGTCGGGGTCCTTAAAGAATTTCGCCATGATGTTCTCCTTTGCTGACGTGCCAATGTTCTTGATGGTTCTTATGCCCAAAGGCAGACAAACCATCCACGGCATTGCAAATGAACACATAACGGGCGGGGACGATGGGGCAGCGTGCGCTATCCGCCCTGGCGGCCCCACCCGAGCGGGTTAGCGCCCGTCGCCGCCCAGCAGCGCCAGAACATCTTCGCGGGTAAACAGCGCCGAGGAGATGCCGTCGCCGCCGAGCACGCTGTTGACCAGGTCGCGTTTGGACTCCTGCATCTGCATGATGCGCTCCTCGATCGTGTCCTTGGCGATGAGCTTGTACACGGTCACGGTATGTTGCTGGCCAATACGATGCGCGCGGTCGGTCGCTTGGTCCTGCGCCGCCACGTTCCACCACGGGTCGTAGTGGATGACCACGTCGGCCGCCGTCAGGTTAAGGCCCACGCCGCCCGCCTTGAGCGAAATCAAAAAGACCGGAACCTCGCCCGCTTGGAACTGCGCGACCATCTTGGCGCGGCTCTCCTTAGACGAAGCGCCCGTGAGCTTAAGGAAGGCGATGTCCTCCTTGGCCAAGCGCTTACCGATGATATCGAGCATACCTGTAAACTGGCTGAACAACAGGATGCGATGCCCGCCGTCGAGTGCGCCGTGCACGAGCTCCATACACGTATCGAGCTTGGCGCTCCCCGCCTTGTAATCCTCGTAGTGTAGACGCGGGTCGCAGCAGATCTGGCGCAGCTTGGTGAGCTCGGCGAGCACCTTGAGCTTGTCCTTCTTAAACTCCCCAGCCTCGCGGTGCTGCACCTGCTGGGCGATGCGGTCCTGGTTGGCCAGGTAGAGCTTGCGTTGCTCGCCGGTAAGCTGTGCCATGACGGTGTCCTCGATCTTCTCGGGCAGGTCGGCCACCACGTCTTCCTTAACACGGCGCAGCACAAACGGCGACACGAGCGCCTGCAGGCGAGCGGCGCTATCGCCCTCGGCATGCTCGACGGGGCTCTCAAAGCGCTTGGCAAACGACTCGCGCGTCCCCAAAAGGCCCGGCATCAAAAAGTCGAAGATGCTCCAAAGCTCGGACAAGCGGTTTTCGATGGGCGTGCCCGTCAGGGCAAAGCGCACGCCGGCAGGCAGGCGCTTTGCGGCGCGCGCCACCTGCGTGAGCGGGTTTTTAATGTACTGGGCCTCATCGAGCACCACGCGGGCAAAATCCTGCTCGACGTACTCGTCGATATCGCGCCGCATAAGATCATACGACGTCACAACCACGCTATGCTCGGCCACGCCGGCAATCTGTACACGACGTTGAGCTTTGGCGCCCACGATGGCGCACACATCGAGCGACGGGGCAAAGCGCTCCAGCTCGGCGGTCCAGTTGTACACGAGTGAGGCCGGGCATACCACGAGCGTGGGCTTGGTGTCCCCCGCCTCCACGCGCGCCAGAATATGCGCAATCATCTGGAGCGTTTTGCCCAGGCCCATGTCGTCGGCCAAGATGCCGCCAAGGCCCAGGTGTTCGAGCGAGCCGAGCCACTGGTATCCGTCGACCTGGTAGCCGCGCATCGTTGCCTTGAGCGAGGCGGGTACCGTAAAGTCCATCTTGCCGAGCGTGTCCAGGCGCTCGACGGTGCGGCGGAACGCGGCGTCGCGATCGGCCTCGAGCGCCGGCGTGCGCGCGAGCATGCTATCGACAAAAAGGGTGCTCGACGCGGGAAGCGACACGCCGTCGAGCAGGTCGACGGCATCGACACCCAGATCTTCGGCAAGGCCAAACGCGGCGCGCGCTCCCTCATCCAGGCGCACGATGTCGCCGGACGTCAGGCGCGCAAACGTCTGGTGGCGCTTGTACGAATCGAGATAGACGGCAAGGTCCGCGGCCGAAAGCCCGCTCGCGCCCAGCTCGACGTCGAGCAGGTTACTCTTGACGGTCGCACGCACCGAAAGCTTGGGCGCAGGGCGGACCGAGACCTGGCGCAGACGGTCACTGAGCATGACCTCACCCAGCTCGGACAGGGCGGACAGACCCTCGGTCAGCAGACAGAACAGGCTCTCATCATCGCGCTCCTCAAACGCCAGACCGCCCTTGTAGAAATCGAAGTACAGGGCCGCTGTATCCATAACGCGAAACTCCGCCACCTCGTCGCGAGGTGGCACACCGGGGCGCTGCTCTTCGAAGGGGCTGCCCGGAGCGCCCAGGCTAAAGAGATCCGCCGACCAATCGCCGTAGGTAACCGTAATTATGCAGGTCACGAGCCCATCGTCGACACCGATCGCCATAGCAAAGCTCGGCTCGGGTGCCACGGTATCGAGCGCGGCGGGCGCGGTGAGGTCGGTGTAGTCGCGCAAAATGGGCAGCGCCATACGGCAGAACTCACCCACCTGCTCGGCGGCAATATGGGCGGGCGTGCGGCACGGCAGCAAGCGCGACAAAAAAGGTGCGGCATGCTGAGCAAATGCAGCGTCGGTACGGCGCGCGCGGCGCGTGTCAACCAAGTAGGCGGCATCGCCCGACGCAAAGCAGTACATATCGGCGGGCAGGCGCAGGTCATAGCTACCACCAGCCGCCGGCGCGATTTTGGCGGCAAGCAGCGGTGGGCGCTTAGCGGATGCCTCGTCCTCCCCTTGCGGAGACAGCTCAACCGCCACGTCGTAGGTGCGATGCGTCGTCATCCCCCGCGACCAGGCGGGCTCAAAGGAGATGGTCTGGCCGCGCAGCAGGTCCAGCACATATACGATGCTATGCTCGGACAGCGGCAACTGACGCTCGGCAACAAAACCGCTGCGGGCAAAGTCGTACGACGCCGAACGCGAGCTTGTGATGTCATCGAGATAGGCAACTGTCGTCACAACAAGGTTGAGCAGCTTTGCCGATGTTTCGTCAAAGGCCTCAGGTGAATGGACAAACGTGAGCTTCTTGCCATAGGAGAACGTGCCGCCGCGCACGTAGGCATCGGCCATGCCGTCGATGTCCTTGACCACGTAGGAGACCGATCCACAGCGAATGCGGAACTCGAGCGCCCAGCTAAAGCGGTCAGCGAACAGCGGATTGTAGTACGGCACCAACGAGGGCTCCAATGCCGCTTTGGGGGCGTCGGGATCAACGGCACCGGCAAGCTTGCGGCGCATGCTCGCCAGCTCATCCATGCGCGCGTCCGAAAGATCGGAAAGCGCCGCCACAAGGCTCGGGCTCGTGGGGACGGGCGCCGGGAAGGGAAAGTTGGGGTTGACGGCCGGCGCGGCGGACGCGGCGCGCGCGGGCTGTTTCGGCTGCGCCGTAAACGTGCGAACCGGCGTGCGCAAACCTTCGACGGGCTCGGCGCCGCTGGCATCCAAATACGCCAGCGCCGTGGCAATAGCGTGCTTACACATACCGGGATAGCGGTATGCGGCGGGGCAGTCGCAGTCGTAGTCGATAACCTCGTGCTCGTCCATGTCGAGCGCCACGTGCGTCTTGTACAGGTCGCCGCGCGAGCCGCGCACCGAGCCCTCAACCGTCACGTTTTTGGAGAAGCGCGAGCCGCTGTCCTCGATCGACAGCACGGCGCCGTTAAGCATGAGCGAACGCCCCTTCATAAAGGTGCCGCTCAACGCCGCCTCTTTGCGAAGCGCCTGCACAAACGTCCCCTGCGCCATCACTTCCTCCAATCTCACCCGGGGTAGCTTAGATCACCGTCACGCGGCCTTGGTTACCCACGATGGCCTTAGCCTCGGCCAGCAGCGGAATCGAGCGCGCGTTGACCTTGGCAGGCACCTCGGCGCGCAGCACGCGCCCGTCCACCTGCTCGATAAAGATCTCCACGCGATCGCCACCCGGGTTAGCGGTGAGCACCGTGGCCAGGCGCGCCATATTGCCCTGGCTAAAGCGGCTGTTGGGCACCATGACCTCAAACACCTTGGGCTTGTTATTCTCCTCGTTGAGCTCCAGCGGCACAATCTCCTGCGCGATGATCTGGTCACCGCGGTCCGAGCGCTCGAGCTTGCCCTTGATGCGCACAAAGGCGTCGGACAGCTGCGCGCCTGTCTCGGGATCGACCTCGCCGTACAGGTACCCCTCGGCCTCCTTGTAGGTCTTGGGGAACACCACGACGGTGGCCTCTCCTTCCATGTCCTCGAGCTGCACGATGCCCATGGGGTCGCCGTTTTTGGTCACGCGCTTGGACACGCTCGAGACCATACCGGCCCACCACAGCGCCTTGCCCTCGGGAATCTCCTGGTTGATGGTGCCGCCCGTAGGATTCTGAACTTCGTAGCCGGTATCGATCTGCGAGAACGAGAAGTCGCGCGCCTTGGCTAGTGCATACTCAAACGGGCGCAGCGGGTGGTCCGAAACATAGATGCCCAGAACCTCTTTCTCCTGGCTCAGCTTGAGGTGGCGGTCCCATTCCTGGCCGTCCGGATCTGGCACGCTCACCTCGAAGCCCGAGCCCTCAACGTCGCCAAACATATCGAAGAACGAGGTCTGGCCGCTCGCGCGGTCCTTCTGGCGCTTTATCGCGGCATCGATGATGTTCTCGGGGTTGTTCTTATCCACAAAGTGCATCATCTGGCGACGCGGATACCCCGTGGAGTCGAAGGCGCCTGCCTTGATCAGCGATTCGATTACGCGACGGTTGGCCTGGCTCGAGTCCACGCGCTCGACAAAGTCGTGCAGCGTCTTAAACGGGCCGCCCGCCTCGCGCTCGGCGATAATCGCCTGCGCCACGCCGGTGCCCACGCCGCGGATGCCGGCCAGACCAAAGCGCACGCCTTCCTTGGTAGCCGTGAACTCGGTACCGGACTCGTTGACATCTGGCGACAGCACGGGGATGCCGTCGTGGCGGCATGCCGAGACGTAGTGAACGATCTTGTCGGTCTTGCCCGTGTAGGACGTCAGAACGGCCGCCATGTACTCGTGCGGATAATGCGCCTTGAGCCACGCCGTCTGCATAACCAGAATGGCGTAGCCGGCGGAGTGCGACTTGTTGAAGGCGTAGGATGCGAACTCGAGAACATCGTCCCAAATCTTCTGGGCGACCTCGCGCGTGTAGTTGTTCTTGATAGCGCCGTTCATCCAGTGGTCGTAGGTGGTCTCGTCCGAGCCATCCTCCCAGTGCAGCACCGTCGACGTGAGCAGCTTGATCTTCTTCTTAGCCACGGGCTTACGGATACGCGAGTCCGATTCGCCCTTGGAGAAGCCGCACATCTCGACGGAGATGAGCATAACCTGCTCCTGGTAAACCATGGTGCCGTAGGTTTCGCCCAGGATGTCGTCCAGGCGGTCGTCGTAGGAGACGGCCGGCTCCTTGCCGTTCATACGGTTGATGTAGGACGAAACCATGCCGGCGCCCAGCGGGCCCGGGCGGTACAGAGCGATCAATGCCACGACGTGTTTGTACTCGGTGGGCTTCATGTTCTTGATCGTGGCCGTCATGCCGGCGGACTCGACCTGGAAGACGCCGGCGGTGTGGCCGGAACCCATGAGCTTAAAGATCTCGGGATCGTCAAAGGGAATCTCTTCCTCTTTGATGTCGATGCCGAAGTTCTTCTTGATGTTTGCCTTGGCCTTGGAGATAACCGTCAGCGTGCGCAGGCCCAAGAAGTCCATCTTGAGCAGGCCCATGTCGGCAACGGTATGACCCTCGTACTGGGTAATCTCGACGCCGCCTTTGGTATCGAGCTTAGTGGGCACGTGCTCGTTGACGGGGTCACGGCAGATCAGAACGGCACACGCGTGCACGCCCTCGCCACGGGTGAGGCCCTCAATCGAAAGCGCCGTGTCGATGATGCGGCGGGCGTCGTCGTCCTTTTTATAGGCCTCGGCAAAATCGGGGTTAAACAGATCCTCTTTGCCGGGTTGTTTGTCGAGCACCTGCTTGAGCTTGACCTTGGGGTCGCTCGAGACCATCTTGGACAGACGCTGGCCCATGTAGACCGGGTAGTCCAGGACGCGCGCGGCGTCGTTGATGGCCTGCTTGGCCTTGATGGTCGAGTAGGTGATGACGTGCGTGACCTTCTCGGGGCCGTAGAGCTGGCGAACGTGCTCCACGACCTCGAGGCGCCGCTCATCGTCGAAGTCCATATCGATATCGGGCATCTCGGTACGCTGCGGGGACAGGAACCTCTCGAACATCAGACCGTTCTCGAGCGGGTCGAACGCGGTGATGTTCATGGCGTAGGCGACGATAGCGCCGGCGGCAGAACCACGGCCGGGGCCGACGCCGATGCCGTTGTCCTTGGCCCATTGCACGTACTCGGCGACGATGAGGAAGTAGGCGGCAAAGCCCTTGTCGCAGATGACCTTGTATTCGTACTCAAAGCGCTCTTTGATGTTGACGCCACCGATCTCGCGCGTAGCCCAGTCGTCGCCGTAGTGCTGGCGCAGGCCCTTCTCGCACTCGCGGCGGAACTGGCTCTCGTGCGTCTCGCCGGGATCGAGCAGCGGGAAGCGCGGCAGGATGATGGAGTCCCAGTCCAGCTCGACATAGCACTTGTCGGCGATCTCAAGCGTGTTGTCGCAGGCCTCGGGGCAATACGGGAACATCGCCCGCATCTCCTCCTCGGTCTTCATGTAAAACTCTGAGCCGGTCATGCGCATGCGGTTGGGGTCGTCGACCTTGGCGTTCATGCCAATGCACATGATGACGTCCTGCACGGGCGCATCCTCGCGGCGCAGGTAGTGGAAGTCGTTGGTGGCGATGACCTTGACGCCCACCTGTTTGGCGATGTCGATGAGCGTGCGGTCCATCTGCTCATCGGTCAGGCCGTTGTCGGTGGTGATGCCGTGTTCCTGGATCTCGATGTAAAAGTCGCCGGGGTCAAAGGTATCGCGGAAGGTCTCGGCCCACTTGATGGCGCCTTCCATGTCACCGCGGTCGATGTACTTGGGGATGATGCCCGCGATGCAGGCGCTCGTGCAGATCATGCCCTTGGCGTGGCGGCGCAGATTGTCGAGCGTCACGCGCGGCTTGTAGTAAAAGCCCTGCACGGCGGCCTCGGAGACCGTCTGCATCAGGTTGACGTAGCCCTCCTGGTCCTTAGCCAAAAGGATCATATGGTAAAGCTCGGGCTTATGGTCGCGGGCGAGCGTCTCGTCCGGCGTAAAGTAGACCTCGCAGCCAAAGATGGGTTTGATGACCAGAGGCGGCTTGAGCTCGTCGATGTTGCCCTTCTCGTCCCACATGGCCATGTCCTTCACATACTGGGCATGCTCGCGCGGGTTTGCCTCGGGATCGGGCTCCACCAGCTCGTCACGGCGGTCCTTTTCCAAGAAGGCCTTGTCGTGGCTCCAAGTTTTATACTCGGGCGTATTGTGGTTAACGGCGTCACAGGCCAGCGCTAGGTCGGGCACGCCATACATATAGCCGTGGTCGGTAATGGCCACGGCGGGCATGCCAAGCTCAACGGCACGGTTGACCATATCCTGGATACGGGTTGCGCCGTCGAGCATGGAGAAAACAGTGTGATTGTGCAGATGGACGAATGCCATGTGATGAGCTCCGATGCGGGTTCGTGTTCTGACTGAACGATTTTACCGCACGGCGCGGATAGCACCCGAACCTAGCCAAACCAACACGGGTAGTCAATTTGGGACCTTCAAAAAGGGGAATGAGGGCATCCATATATATCGAGTATTACAGGAACCCCGGCGATGCGCGGAATGATTTGTGACGAATAGTCATGTCCATCAAGAAGGCTCGACGCTTCGGATAGCTCGTCAATCGATATATCAATTCTTGGAGACCTGTATTCCAACCATTTTTAATGAAACAACGGCGGTAATTGCTATCGCGATTGCACCAATAATACCGAGCGCTATCTGAATGGGATATAACCCCAACACATGTCCAAATATGGAGAAAAACACTGCAGAAAAGAGAGCCCTTACCAGAGACGCGACGGAAAGGATCGTCGCGCGGAGATCGTCCGCTATCGCGTCTTGGATTAAGTTTTCCGAAGTGATGTACACCACTTCTGGGAGAAAACAAAGCACCATGCTAAGGCCAAACAAACACAGCGGATTTGAAGCGAACCACGGAAGAATCATGAAAAGGCCAGCCTCGATTAGCATCGAGCCGAGCATGGTATTTCTTTTCCCGAAACGCAATGAGAAGAAATCTGCTGCAATGTAGGCCGTCGCATTTACTGCATAGGATGCACCGAAAAAGATTCCTATTATGGAGACGGGAGCATCAAATGCGTCGAATACCAACTGATTCAAGTTGTAATAACTCCCATAGAATCCATCGAGCATGCTTGTGCCGATTAGAAGAAGCAATACCGCAAAAGCGGATTCTCCAACACGCCAGGTTTCGCGTCTGAACATCTTGGCCGCGTCAAACCTTCCCTTTTCAGAGCTTTCAGAACGGGTCGCTTCCGTCCTCTCAATGGGATACAGAAGGAAAAGCTGCAGGAGATAGAAAACGGAGACACATACGTAGAGGGCGCTCCAAGATACTTGGGCAATGAAAGATCCGAGCACAATCGCCATTCCCGTAGCGATTGATTGCGCGGCAAGCAGCCGAGCGTTGATGGTGAGGAAACGCTCTCCTTGACCGGCATTCCGGGCAATTTCATATAAAAGTGCTTGTTCGGATCCCGATTGAAGGGAGTAGGCGAGTGCCTCAACAAGGGAAAGCAAGACAAGAAAGGGACCTGAGAGCAACAGCATGCCAGCCGTATGGAAGAAAAGCAGCAGCACGCCCACTTGAATCAAAAACTTCTTTCCAAAGAAATCGCCTATCAGCCCTGTTGGCAGCTCGAGGACGACCGTTGCAATGTTAAACAGGGCTTGATAAAGCGCGATTTCCGTGACAGACATTCCTTTCTCCGCAAGGAAAAGTAGAAACACTCCCCGATTTAAAACAAATCCCGCGAGAACGAAAAAGGCGGAATAGATGTGCAGTTGCGTAGCGGCATTCTTATTCATTTGGCACTTCCATCAACTACTTTTGTCGGGCCGCTCGCTACTGACTCGAAGCCTGAAGTGTTCACAGTTGATGTGAAGAGCGGTAAAGCTTTTGCACAGGGTATCAATGGAATACATCCGAAGCGTTTTCGGCAGTATCAACGGCGAAGGCGGGATTAGCCTTTACGCGGCGCTCACCCTCGATGTATTTGACGATTTGATCAATCGTCTGGTTGGCGTGGCTCTTGAGCTTGCGCTCATAGAAGAAGAGGCCGAGCTTGCCGCGCGTGCCAGACGTGTTGCCACCCACACCCTGAAAATCCTCGGTATAGGTGAGCTCGCAGGCACCATCGCCAGCAGGTGCAGCCTCATAGCGCATAGTATTGATGCCCGCCGCATACTGAAAACGGACCCCATAGAGACACGGGTAGTCAAAGTGCTTGATTTTAACCTTGATCGCCATGCCCTTGGCCTTGCCTTTTGCGGACTGGGCGCGCTTCTCGTACTTATAGCCGTTGAGCTTGTTGCGGCTGGGACGCTTGCCCGTGGCGTTCTCGATATCCTGCATGATGGACCCCGCCAGAGCGTCAAAAAGCTCCTCCGGCGTCACCTTAAGCGTTTTGGCGAGCTGCATGATGGCTCCTTATTCGTTTGAACCGTTCGAGCCATTGTACCGCCCCAGGCTCTCCCATGCGTTGCGGTGAAATGCGGACTGTTTGGCGGCTTTTTTGGCCAAAACAGTCCGTATTCCACCGCAAGTTATTGAGGGCTAGAGGCTGTAGGTGACCACCTGAGGCTCGCACGGGTTGGCGAGGTCGACTTGCTCCACGCGGACGAACTTGACGGTCACGGCCTCAAAGCCCGCCTTGTGCAAAACATCAGCGTAGACGCGCGCCTGCAGGGCGTGCTTCTCCTGCAGCTGTTCCGGCGTCTCGTCCGGCGTGCCGCCCGTCTTGTAGTCGATGACCAGCGCGCATGACGAATCCGCCGGGTTCGTCGCCAAAGCATCGATGGCGCCCTCGGCATATGCACCGTAGCGGGCAATGTCCTTGTCCTCACAGCCCAGCGAAAAGAACGGCACCTCGGCACGGACACACGGCCAGGCAAGCAGCTCGGCACGAACAGCCGACTTGAGCCAACGATCCAGGGCAACGTCGAAGCGTTCGCGCTGCCCCGGCGTCAGGCACCACAGGCGCGCCAGCGCATCGGCACGCTCAGCGGGCAGCGCATCGGCACCCATCTCGATGAGCCACTGGCAGGCAGCGTGGAACGCCGAGCCCAGCGCCATGGGATTGCCGGCGGGCTCAACGGCGGCCACTTCTGCATCCGTCATCTCGGAACCATCCGACTCCGCATCATCGCCAGCCTCGTCCATGGGCACGCGCGCCTCGGCGACACGGTCCTCGGCCTCGGCATGCAGCGCCGCGGCAATCGACGAATAGCTGTACGAATCGCGCGCCGGATACGAGCAGGTGCCCATGCGCACGCCCACCGTCTGGGGATACACGAGCTCAAACGAATCGGGCTCGGGGTCGGCGGGGCCGGGCGCGACCGGGCGATCGGCGGCAGCATCGGCACCCTCCGCCTCCGCATCACCGCGAACGAGCCTACCCTCGGCATCCAGTGAAGCGTTGGCCTCAAACGCCTGCTCGCCAAACGTAAAGTCCGCCAGCGAGATAAGCTCGTAGTCGCCCGGCTTGGAGTTGTCGAACACCAAACGGTCGCTATCGAGCTGCGGCATGTCCAGACTGTCGGTCGGCAAAATACGGCGCAGCACGTCATAGGTCAGATCGGTCTCGACATCGAAGGTCGGCGCGCACAGCTTGCCACGGCTCACGCCGGCATCCATCGCCAGAATGACCAGCTCGCGCGCACGCGTCATGGCAACATAGAGCAAGCGGGCCCGCTCCTCGAGCGAAAGCTGCAGGTCATCGTTGCGCAGGCGAGCAAATGCCTCGGCGGGAGAACCCGTCGCACAGACGTCCTCCATGAGCTCCGGCGGCAGCCACAGCGACGTGCCCTTGCCCTTAAACGCATGCTCAAACTGCTTTTTAACGTCGTCGCCCTTCACAAAGGTTCCGTCGGCGAGCTTAACGCCATCGAAGCGTGCCGGCAGTGCCACGACCTGCGCTCCGCCCTCGACGCGACCCATCTGTGCCGCACCCGAGGACTTGCGCACGCCAAAGCACTCGGCGACCGCCACGACCGGATACTCCAGGCCCTTGGAGGCGTGCACCGTCATGATGCGTACCGCGCCGTCACCCTCCTCGTTGAGCGCGCCCGGTGCCTCCTTGCCCGCCAGGAAGCGGTCAAAGGCCAGCGCAATGGAGCGCGGCGAGTTACCGAACTCGGCCTCCGTCTCGGCCACGGCGTCGAGCGCCTTGAGCACGTTGGCGGCGATGGCCTTGCCCTCGGGTCCACGCTGTGCCAGACGCACAAACCAACCGGAGGCGTTGACCACGTCGCGCGCGATGGCAGCGAACGAATCGCGGCCCACGCGACGAAGCGCATACCGCAGCACCTCGCGGGCGCGCGTCACGAGCGGCAAGTCTTGCAAACCCGGCACGTCGAAATCGCTCATGATGCCCGCGTCGATATTCCGGCGCGAGGTCTCCCCCGTCTCGCTATCGAGCTTGGTCGCCAGCGCCAGGAACTCCTGGGCGCCGAGCGCAAACATCGGCGAGGCGAGCAGCGGCATAAGGCCCTGCGCCGTATCGGCCGGGTTGGCGAGCGCGCAGACTAGGGCGCGCACCGTCTGCACCTCGGCTGCTTGGGCAAAGACAGATCCACCCGCGATCACGCAGTCGAGCCCCTGATCGCGGAAAGCCTGGGCATAGACGTCGGCGTTGGTCATGCGGCCCAGCAGCAGCACCATGCCGCCCTGGGGCTGACCGGCATTGGCAAGTGCACGGAAGCGCTCGGCGATCGCGCGGGCCTTGGCCTGTGTGCGCTCCTGCGTACTGCCGCCGGCAACAAAGAGCGCCTGACGACGCGAGGCGTCCGCTACCAGCGTGTCCTTGCGGCCGTCGCTCGCCTCAAGATCCAAAAAGCCCTGCATCAGGCCGCCGTCATCGCCGTCAAAGACGCGCGCCACATAGCGCAGCACCTCGTCGTGGCTGCGGAAGTTGCGTACAAGCTTGACGAGCTCGCCGGCGGGGGCATCGGACGTGGCGACCGTCTCGGGCGCCGTCGTCGAACCCACCTTGCGCTCCTGGCGACGGAACACCTCGACCTCTGCCCCACGAAAGCGATAGATCGACTGCTGCGCATCGCCTACGGTGCACAGTGCGCGCTCCCCCGCGCCCGTCAGGTAACGGATCAAATCGACCTGCATCTGGTCGGTATCCTGGAACTCATCGATCATGACCATCTTAAAGCGACCCTCATAGGCCGCTCGAATAGCCGGGTAGTCGCGCAGCGCCTCGTACGCCATACGCAGTAGGTCGTTGTTATCGAGCGCGGACTGGCCGGCCTTCAGCGCGCGATACTCAGCCTCCACGGAACGGGCCAGGCCCACCAGCGCATCGAGCGCGGGACCACCGCAGGCCAGCACGATATTGATAAACGCATCGGCAGCCTCGGCCTTGAGTAGCTCCACCTGCTCCTTAGGAAACGCCTTGCTCGCCCGAGGCATGCTGCACGACATCATGAGTCGCGCTGCATCCTCCATGGTTTTGCCGCTCGCCTCAAACGCGTCGATGGCATCGAGTGCCACCTGCGCTTTCTCGGTCGCGGCCTTGCTCGCACCCAACGCCGCGCGATAGGCGTCGGCAAGCGCAGAGGTGTCGGCCTGGCCGCGCGCCACGCACACATCGTCCATGCCGCCCGGCAGCTGGCTCGATAGCTCCAGCAGGTCGCGCACCAGACCTTTGATGGTGGTACCGGCGCCAAACGGCCCGCCCTCGCCCGCCATGGGATACCAAGCGTAGAGGGCCTTAAGCGAGGCGGCGAGCTCAGGCGCGGCATCGGGCGCCGTCGCGCGCCCCAGCACATGCTCGACAGCCTGATCCATAAGCTCATCGGTATCGGTAAGCACCGTGAACTCGGGATCGATGCCCAGCTCCAACGCATGCGCGCGCAGGATGCGCGAACACATACCGTGAATGGTCGAGATCCAAGCGTCGTCGACGGTCAGGGCCTCCTCGTCCATACCCTCTTCGATAAGCGCGCGACGCACGCGGTCGCGAATCTCGGCCGCGGCATCTTTGGTAAAGGTAATGGCGAGCACCTGGTCCAGATGCTCGACAAACGGACCGGATTCGGGCGAGAGCGCGTAGACGATGCGGCGCGTGAGGGTAAAGGTCTTGCCCGAACCGGCACCCGCCGAGACAAACAGCGGACGGTCGAGCGTTTTGACGATCTGCAGCTGTTGCGGCATCAAAGTCGAAAGATCCATGGTCTACACGTCCCTCCTTACAAACGTTCCTTCGTGGTTATACGAGCAGCGCGCATGCGCGGCCTGAGCCGACGTCGGGTCGACGGCGGCAACGTCGCCTGCCTCGAGTTCGTGCAGGCGCTCGGCGATGCCGGCCTCCACGCGATCGAGCAGGGCGTCGAAGTCCATGCTGCCACCCTCGCCGGGAAAGCCCTTCTTAAGCCCCGGGATGCGGCCGTCACCACGCTCCTCCTCGAGCAGCTCGGCACTCGCGGCGCCGCGCAGCGCCGGTTTGCCGCCCTTGGTCGAAAAATAGAGCGCCGCACGGGCATCCAGATCCAGCGCCCGGCGCATGGCCTGCGCATAGATAAGCGTCTGGGTATGGGGCGGCAGCCACCGCGGGTCGTCGATGGCGGCCTCGCCCGATTCCTCGTCGCGCGCCGTGGGGTCGGCGAGTTTAAACTCCTCAACGCCCGTGCGATGCTTGTAGTCGATTACCACGGCGCGATTCTCGGCATCCACATCCACGCGGTCGATGCGCCCGCCGAGCGGCCAGCCGGCATACTCGACCTGGAGCTCGTTGAACGCAAACTCCAGGTAGCGCGGCGCGAAGGGCGCGAGCGCCTCGGACTCGTAGGCAAGAACGCCCTCCAGCTGCGGCAAAATCTCGGCCACCTGGCGCTCCTCCACTGGAGAGAGCGGCACGAGCGGGCCCTCGGTACCGCGCTTGCCCGCATGCTCGGCCAAGGTCTCGTCAAAGACCTCGCGCAGCAGCTCCTTCGCGCGTGGCAGATTCATGGGTGTCACGCGCTCCATGCCCTCCTGGGGCAGACGGGCATGCAAGTGTTCCAGCACGTCGTGGACAAAGTTGCCCTTCTCCATATTGCCAAAGCCAGCGTCGATCGACTGGGGCTTCACGCGGTACGAGACGAACCAGCACAGCGGGCAGGTCGAATAGGCCTCGATCTGCGAGGCAGACGTCAGGCGCGGCACCAGCGGCGCATCCTCGCCCTCGCCATCGCGACGACGCAGGACCAGATACGGAATGGCTTCATCGCTCAGATGCTGAGGAGCTTCGCAGGTCACGCGCTCGCGCCTAAGACCTTCGCCTGCCGCGGGATCGAAGTCCCTTACGATATCGCCCTCACCCACACACTTCGCCTTGTCGGCGCCAACGGCCTTAGCGTCGTCAGCGGCCTTGTCGGCGTCAGCGGCCTTGTCGGCGTCAGCGGCCTTAGCATCGTTAGTGGCCTCGGCATGCGCCCGCAACTCGGTCCACACGGCAGCCGGGTAGCACTCGCGCGCCTGGCGATCGTGCGTCACGCGGGCAAGCGCAACCGGACCACGCGACGCTTGCATCGCACGGCCAAAGCGCACGCGCAGCAGGGCCGCAGGCTCAAGCGTCACGCCCTCGCGACCAAGGCTCGCCGTCAGCGTAGCCAGCGGTCCCTCCTCGTGCGAGAGCGGATAGCTGTCCAGATCGACATCGGCAAACAGCACGGCATCGTAGCTGCCGGGGCGCAGGGCCGCCGCATCGGCAAGCGAAGCAAAGCGAACCTGGGCGCGTGACGCACGGTCAACCTCGTAGGTCTCGTAATCGTAGGCGGCGCTACGCTTGTCCACCTTGGTGCGAATGTCATCGAGCACGGGCACGGTCGCGGCCTGCGACACGTCGAGCGCACGGGCGCCATTCATAAGGATGTCGATGACGTGGCGCAGCAGGGCCACCTCCGCCTGGCGACGGGCCTGACCGTCGAGACCGCCAAGTGCGCGATCGGGCAGTGCCTCGGCAACGGCAAGCATGGCCTTGAGCGCCGTCACGGGTTTGTCGCGCCACAGCGCCTGGAACACGTCCGAGATCACGCACGGCACGTTCTTAAACCAGTTCTCGTCGCTCGCCGCTTTACGCGCGCCCCTCACCTGGCCCTGCACGCTCTGCAGCAGGCTCTTAACGCCCGCGGTAGTCTTGCTGCGCGAGAGACGCATATTCTTATCGAAGGTACGGGCGCTGGCGGCGTCGGCACCCGAAAGCGGGCTGTAAATCCAGTCGGTAAGCTCCGGAGCGGGCCACCACTCAGTCTTAGAAGCTGCCCCTTCGTCGGCGGCCTTCATACGCTCGATCAGGTTGGCGAGCGCCGTGAACTGCCTGCCCGCAATGGATTGGGAAAACGCCGTGAACTCGGCCGTCTCGGCAGCAACGTGGCGCGCCGCCAAACGAGCGGCAAGCTCGCCGAACAGCTGGGGTGCCCGGGCAGAAACAACGAGCACGCGTACGGGGTCGGCGGGTGTTGCAGCAACTTTATCGTCCTTGGACTCCTTGTGCGCTTTCACCAACTTATCGATGACGTCCGCATAAGCATGGGCACGGGCATGGGGGCCGGCGACCTCAATAAAGGCAGGCTGAGCAGCGGACTTGGAGGCAGTCTGGGGCGCGGCGGCGCCCTCCCCCAGCGGCGCGATCTCAAACAGCACACCGCGGACATCAAATGCCGCGGCAAGCTCCTCGCGCATCGCCGCTTGCTCGCGGGCAAGCAGCACGACAACCTCTCCCCCGTTGTTCGCCACGGCAGACAGCAGCTCGAGCAGGCTATACGTAAATGACGTGACGCCGCGCACGCAAACGGCGCGGGCGCACCCCGGCAGGTTGTCGGCCAAAGCGCCGGCCATAATGTCAGCCGCCTCGCAGGGCTCGACCATATCTCGACGGTCCAAACCGCGCGCATAGGCGCACAAAAGTTCAAACACGCGAGCCTCGGCGTCGCTTTTGGGCTTGGGCTTGCAAACGTTGTCGCAGCAACGCTCGGTGCCTGTCCCTGCCACACCCGGCAGCACATCGCGAGCCATACGCGCGAGCATACGCACCGTGCCCTGGCTGCGCGAAAGCGGCTGCAGGTCGGCGTCGTCGAGGCGCGCTACCATGTCCGAAAACAGCATCTGGCGCTGCAGGTTGTCGACGAAACCGCGCCCGTCGCCCAAAAGCTCCCAAAGCGAGCGAAGCCACGATGTAGGCGTCTTGTAGTCAATACCCAGCGAAACGCCGGCTTCCGCCGCATCATGACGGCACAGGTCGAGCTCGGCAAACGTTGGCGCCAGCAGCACGGCACGCCCGTGGCGGGCAATAAGGTCGGCAAGCAGCGCCGCCTCGGCATCGCTCAAATCCGCGCCGGCGTTGGTGGTATAGATTCGAACAGGCATGGTCCTCCACTCAAACCGTTCGCAATATTCAATGCTTCCATCCTACCCGCCCGCGCGGACAGATTTGCCCCACGCCAACAGATTTGACCCCTTGGAGACAGAGGAAAATGGATCACCGAGGAGGTCAGTCTAACCCAGTGATCCGTTTTCCTCCGTCCCCAAAGGATCAAAAAACCGCCCCCGAAGGGACGGTTCTGCGCAATTCGTTTGTTGCCGCTGGCCTACTCGCCATCCTCCAGCTTGATGAGGATCTTGCGATAGCCGCCGTACTCGCCGTTGAGTGCCTTGGACACGCGGCTCACCGTAGTGGACGAAGCGCCGGTGCGGGCCTGAACCTCAACATAAGGCTCGCCCTCATCCAGATAACGCGCAACCTGCAGACGTTGCGAAAGATCGCAGATCTCGCGCGGCGTGCAGATATCGGTCAAAAACGCCTGGATATCCTTCTCGTCATCCAAAAGACTAAATGCGTGGACCAGCTGCTTGACATCAGGCTTGTCAAACATGTTCTCGATATTCATCGATCACCGCCAAACCCGCCATAAGGCATCGAAGTTGATACTGACATCGGGCATCGTTCGCCCGTTCTATGCAATAGGGCAACGCCTGTGGCTTTTGCCCGTAGCAGTGTAGCACACCACCAAACTAAAGCGACAAGACTCTCTGCCAGCGGCGCGTTTTTCAGGACGAACGCCGTTTTGAAACCGAATGCGCACGTAAGCTCCACGAATATCTGAGACAATGGGCGGCCGAACAAGGCGGCACACCCGAGCGGCCGTCCAAGCCGCCGCAGCAAACCGCTTCACGCGACACCGACGCACCCTGCGCAAGAAAGGATTCACACCATGCGCTTTATGCTTAACTGGCTCTTTACCTCGATCGCCATCGCGATTGCCACGTTCCTCGTCCCCGGCATCCAGCCCTTCGGTTTTGCCGAGGCCTGGGTCTGTTTCGCCTTCGTGGGACTGTTCCTGAACATCGTCGATTCGCTCGTCAAGCCGTTTCTGACGGTTATCTCGCTGCCGCTCACGATCATTACGCTGGGTATTTTTCAGCTCGTAGTCAACAGCTTTATGCTCGAGCTGGCCAGCTATCTGTCGGTCAATCTGCTGGGCGCGGGTATCTCCATCGCCAGCTTTGGATCGGCCTTTATGGGCAGCATCCTGGTGTCCATCATGCGCAGCATCCTCGACAGCATCGCCGAGGGCTAAAACGGCCATTCCGGCCGCGCCCGTCTCAACAGCCCAAAACGAAGGCCGCCCATCACAAAAATGGGCGGCCTTCTTATTTGCCAAGTCTCAAAGGGCGAGAGAATCTGCCATTTCCACCCCGTCCCCAAATGGCAGGTGTGGGTTAGATGACGTAATCGTAGCCTTCGTTGGGAGCGACAAGTTGATCGAGCGTCACACCGTCGAGGTAGTCGTTGATAAGCTTGTCCAGGTTCTTCCACACGTCGAGCGTGGGGCACTCGTCAGAGCGCGAACAACCCTTGCAGTCGCCATCCAGGCAGGCGACCGGCGCCAGGCTGCCCTCGGTCAGGCGCAAGATCTCGCCCACCGTGTACTGCTCGGGCGGGCGCGTGAGCACATAGCCGCCGCCCTTGCCGCGCATGCCCGAGAGCATGTTGGCGCGCACGAGCGTAGCCAGAATAATCTCGAGGTACTTCTCCGAAATACCCTGACGCGCCGCAATCTCTTTAAGCGGGATGCGGCCTGTCGCCTGGTGCTCGGCCAGGTCGACCATAACGCGCAGGGCATATCTGCCCTTTGTGGAAACCAACATATATATAGCTGCCTTTCGGTCTTTTAATTCGTAGAAATTCTAGCCGAAAATTGGTTTTGAAAATACCTATTCCCGTCAAGATGGTTAATCGACTCGTAATAATCTTCTATTTCCTATTGCGTTACTAGGCTTTACTGTCTACTATGCTTGCCAACAGCAAAACGAACAACCTATAAGGTTTGTGGGTTTCGCTGCCACACACACCGTAAAACCACACGGTATCCAGTCATTTGAACACTTTGGAGGTTCACCATGAGCAATGTTTACACGTCCATCGATCAGCTTATCGGCCACACCCCGCTTCTGGAGCTCACCCACTTCGAGGCCGACGAGGACCTCAAGGCCCGTGTGCTCGTCAAATTGGAATACTTCAACCCCGCCGGGTCCGTCAAAGACCGCGTCGCCAAGAACATGATTGACGAGGCCGAGAAGGCCGGCAAGCTCGTGCGCGGTGGCGACTACACCATCATCGAGCCCACGAGCGGCAACACCGGCGTCGGCATCGCCTCGGTGGCGGCGGCCCGCGGCTACAAGGTGATCATCACTATGCCCGAGACCATGTCCGTCGAGCGCCGCAAGCTCATGCAGGCATACGGCGCACAGCTCGTGCTCACCGACGGCTCCAAGGGCATGAAGGGCGCTATCGCCAAGGCGGAGGAGCTGCAGAAGGAGACGCCCAACAGCATCATCGCCGGCCAGTTTGTGAACCCCGCGAACCCGGCCATTCACAAGGCCACGACCGGCCCCGAGATCTGGGACGACACCGACGGCAAGGTCGACATCTTCGTCGCCGGCGTCGGCACCGGCGGCACCGTGACCGGCGTGGGCGAGTTCCTCAAGGAGCAGAACCCCGAGATTCAGGTCGTCGCCGTCGAGCCCGCCACCTCCCCGGTGCTCTCCAAGGGCCAGGCCGGCCCGCACAAGATCCAGGGCATCGGCGCCGGCTTTGTGCCCGACGTCCTTGACACCCAGGTCTACGACGAGATCATCCCCGTCGAGAACGACGACGCCTTTGCCACCGGCCGCGCCGTGGGCCACAAGGAAGGCGTGCTCGTGGGCATTTCGTCCGGTGCCGCCGTGTGGGCCGCGCTGCAGCTGGCCAAGCGCCCCGAGAACGAAGGCAAGACCATCGTGGCCCTACTTGCCGACACCGGCGAGCGCTACCTGTCCACGGCGCTCTTCCAGGACTAGAGCTTCTCGTTCTTAGAACGAATCCAAGGCACGCCGGTCTCCCCTCTCTTCTGGCAGCCTGAGCTCATCCCAACAGGATGCCCCACGAGACGTCCGAACTTGCTACAATGTCTGCGGCGCGGAACCAGCCTCCCGCGCCGCTTTTCTTTTTTGGCCACATGCCACCAAGGAGAACCTCCTCATGCACAACAAGCGCGTGCTCGTCGCCATGAGCGGCGGCGTCGATTCCAGCGTGACCGCGTATCTGCTCAAAAGCCAGGGCTACGAATGTGTCGGCGCCACCA
This sequence comes from uncultured Collinsella sp., assembly GCA_959606035.1. GTDB lineage: Bacteria > Actinomycetota > Coriobacteriia > Coriobacteriales > Coriobacteriaceae > Collinsella. The sequence continues at coordinate 3,665 of CAUHHB010000007.1, read as the reverse complement.
TGCGCCTCACCTGCCCCGCACCCGACCCCGCCACGGGCATGAGTAAGGTCGACCGCGACATCGCCGACGCAGAGGCCGTCGCCGAGCGCATAGGCATTCCCCACCATGTGCTCGACTTGCAGCAAACCTTCGACCGTAACGTAATCGAGCGCTTTGTGAACGCCTACCAGGAGGGGCTGACGCCCAATCCGTGCATTATCTGCAACCGCCACATTAAGTTTGGCGCGTTGCTGGATGCGGCGCTGGATATGGGCTGCGACTACATCGCCACGGGCCATTACGCCAAAACAAGCCAAGCGGCAGACGGCACCCGGCAGCTGCACCGCGGCGAAGATCCCAAAAAGGACCAAAGCTACTTTTTGTATTCGCTTACGCAGGAGCGCCTGGCGCACACGATCTTTCCGCTGGCGGGCCTAGACAAAGAGCGCGACGTGCGCCGCATAGCCGCCGAGCAGGGCTTTACCAACGCCCAGAAGGCCGAGAGCGAGGATATCTGCTTTATTCCAGACGGTGACTACGCGGGCTATATCGAGCGCCGCTGCGGACATCCCGCTGCACTGGGCGATATCGTATGGCGCGACGGCAGCGTGGTCGGGCGCCACAACGGCGCGCTGCGCTACACCATCGGCCAGCGCAAAGGCTTGGGCGTCGCGATGGCGCATCCCGTGTATGTGACGGGTGTCGACGCCGTCAACAACACCGTACATCTGGGCGAGGCAGAGGACCTGACGGCCACGGCGCTCACGGCCAACGACTGGATTTGGAGCGCCCCTGCCGACCACATGGAGGCCGAGCTGGATGCCGGCGGCATTCGCGTGGGCACCAAGTACCGCTACCGTCAAAAGGACCAGGCGGCGACCCTTACACGTGGCGCCGACGGACAAATGCTGCTGGCTTTTGACGAGCCACAGCGAGCCATCGCCCCCGGCCAGGCCGTCGTCGTCTACCGCGGCGACGTCGTCCTGGGCGGCGGCACCGTGACCGGCGCACTTAAGTAGCCGCGGGTTTATCGCTGCACGTGTCGAAGTACCTCAACAGCGGCACCAACCTCGATTATGCGACGCTCGAGGCCGCGGCGGATGGCCTCGAGTCGACCCTCCGCCGTGGCCCATTCGCTCTGCGAAAGAATCTCGATCGCCTCATCAACAAATCCGTTGAGCCGCGATGAATCGAACCAATCGAGCGAATCCGCAAGCGCCAGCTGGACGGAAGGGTCGGGCCCAAACGGCTTAGCGGAAAACCCAAACTCCCCAGTTGCGAGCACGGCAGTTGGTACGTTGTACCACAGACAGTTGCCGCTATCGAACAGCGGAGCAGGTTTTATCTCCAGGGTGTCGACATTACGGATGATGCCGAAGTTTCGCCAATGGCGGTCGCTGTTGGCCAAAAGGGCATCGCAAACGATCATCTGCGACATAGACCTTCTCACAGCGGCCTCGTCTGCTCCATGCTTACCAAGAAAGCGGCAGTACCGGTCGTACGTCGAGCTTCCTCGCTGGCCACCAAGGGCGTTCTTAACGTAAAAAGCCGGAACATATTCCTCGCGGCCGTCAAGAAAGTCGTCGCACAGACACACAGGGCCATCGAACATCCGCTCAACCGTATAAGGAACAAACTCGCCCTTGGGAAGCAAACGACGATGTAGAGCCGTTGCAACCGCCTCGTTAATGGGACGCTGATCGTCCATCCCGCACCCTTTAGCCAAAACGCGAATGCCGTTTCGGATCATCCACGATTTAGGGAGCTCGCCCTCGGACGTGTTATCCGGATTTTTAAGACCGATGCCCTCCAGCCAACCCGAACGCCCCTCGGGCGTCGATCGCTCAAAATCATTCTCGAAGTAATTGAGGTTTCGCCATTCGAGCCCGTCGCATTCTGCCGGCCGCAGCCAATAGCAATCCGAAAGCGATAGGCCCAGGCACTGAACCGGCGCCTCAACGCCGTTGACAATTCCCAGCTCGCGGTAGCGCGAGATAAGCCCGGGGCGAACATCGGGCACCGACCGATGCCCCCACCACGCGTTGAGCTCCCGCTTATTCACCGCAGGAGAAGAGCTCGAGCATGTGCCAAACGGCATTCGTTGCGCATCGAGGACCTCGGCGATTTCGAAGGGAAACTCACGCGTCGGATCAAATGAGACATGCGCGACCTCATGGTCGGCCGACATCAGCGTAAACTTGCGTCCCACATCGGCCGCAGGACGGCGTCCTCGCTTGCGGACCTTTTGATAGGCGAGCGCAGAATTGTACTCGACCAACTTCCGGCCGCCCACAATATCGCACACAAGCGTTCCCGATGCGGCAAGTTGAGATATGCGGGCTTTCGTAACGCCCAACAGGCGGGCAGCATCACCCATAGACAAGTACTCAGACGTGTCCATACACCGCATCACCTCGTTAAGTAATTTACACGTTTATTTAATAGATTACAGACATCATAATACTAAACAACCCAAAGTGAAAAAAGGCCCGAGAAATCGGGCCTTAGCGATTGGTCAGCCGAGTCGCAAGCTGCTCCCCTAGCGCTGAACGTAGGCGCGAACCAGCTCGTAGGTATTGCGCACGCCGTCGATGTGGCTGCGCTCGTAGTTGTGGCTCGCGTACACGCCGGGGCCGATCAGACCATGGCGAATGTCGTAGCCGGCCGAGAGCGTGGCCTCGACGTCGGAACCGTAATGCGGGTACACATCGATGGCGTAATCGAGCTTAAGCTCGCGCGCGATATTGGACAGCGTGGTCACCAGATCGTAGTTGTAGGGGCCACCCGAATCCTTGGCGCAAATCGAAACCATGCGCTCGGTGCAGCCCAGGTCGTCGCCCACGCAGCCCATGTCCACGCTGATCATCTCGCGCGTGTCGGCCGGCACAAAGGCACCGCCGTGACCGACCTCCTCGTACACGGTAAAGAGCAGCGACACCTTGCGCGAGAGCGTCACCTCGCCAGCGGCGACGGCACGCGCCAAGCCCAGCAGAATCGACGCCGACAGCTTGTCGTCAAGGAAGCGACTCTTAATGTAGCCGCTCTCCGTCACCATGGTGCGCGGATCCATAGCGATGATGTCGCCAGTCTGAATACCCAGCTCGAGCACATCGTCCTTGCTGTCAACGTTCTCGTCGAGCAGGATCTCCATGTTCTTCTCGATGGCCTTGACCGGCTCATCGGCCACATGCGCCGAAGGCTCGGTATTGAGGACCACGCCTGTGTAGACCTTGCCGCCACGCGTGTAGACGGTGCAGTTCTCGCCATCGGCCGTGGACCACTGGTGCCCACCGAGCGTCGTCGGACGCAGGCGGCCATTGTCCTTAATGGATCGCACCATGGCGCCAAGCGTGTCGACATGGCTCGCCAACACGAGCGGCTCACCCTCGCCGCCGAGCTCAACCAGCACATTGCCCTTATTGGAGCGCTCGGGCTCAAAGCCCATATCGCGCAGGGTTTCCATCAGATAATCAGTCGCCGCACGAGTAAAGCCCGTAGGCGAGGCAATAGAAGTCAGCGCCTTAAGCTGGTCAGTAATAAAACCAAGCGTAGAATCCATTTGGGACACCATCCACAACTCCAAAGTCAACATCCCGTAATCAGTAAAAGCCCCAACAACGATACCATCACGCACAAATATTTACCCAGCGAGATGACCCATCGAGCTCTTCCGAACAGCGCCCGCC
>CAUHHB010000006.1:0-161449 GCA_959606035.1 uncultured Collinsella sp. | reverse complement strand
GCCGCGCGGCAAGGAGATATATTGCCAGACCGGAGGGGCGCCGGGGGCGGGAATCTGGGCGTACACATTTCCTACACAATTTGGGATCCGACTAACGTTTGCCAGCCGTTAACTACCGCTCGCCGAGCATCTCTTTATATAAGGCAGTCTCATGGTTAAAGCGGATACGTTCCCCTAGCTAAAGCACAGCCAGCATCGAGCAACTCATCACGCTCTTCCACCGAGAACCCCTCGGCGTAGACGCGCACCACTGGTTCGGTCCCGCTAGGACGGACCAGCAGCCACGTGTCATCCTCGAATGCTAAACGCAAGCCATCCATATGACTAACGTTTTGCGGCACCTTGCCACAAATCGACTTGGGGTTTACGCCCGGCAGCAGGGTTCGTAACGTTTCGGCATCTTCGGCCTCAAGGCGCAAATCGCGTCGACCGTAACTCGTCTTACCAAAACTGTCCTCGAGTTGGTCGACCAGAACGCCCAAAGGCGCGTCCGTCTTTGCCATAAGCTCACACAGAATCAGACAGGCGAGGATTCCATCGCGCTCGGGCATATGCGCGGCGATGCCGATACCACCGGCTTCTTCGCCGCCTATGAGGACGCCACCCTTCTTCATCTCTGCCGCTATATATTTGAAACCGACTGGTTTGACGGTCACGCGGCAGCCAAGCGCCTCGGCAATGCGACGCACGAGCGTCGAGCACGAAAGATTGACGACGACGCGCCCCTCCAAATTACGAAATTGAACCAAGTCGCCCAAAACGAGCGCCATGATCTGATGCGGATGTATATATCTGCCGCGCTCGTCAACCGCGCCGATACGGTCGGCGTCGCCGTCGGTCACCAGGCCAGCGCAAGCTCCGTCCTCGATAACCGTATGCTCGCAAGCGTCCACCCACGGCTCAACGGGGTCGGGGCAGATATCCTCTTGGTCAGGCGCCTGCCCGGCGTGAATCTCGTGCACCTCAACGCCAAGCTCGCGCAGCAAGTCGGCTAGATAGCCCTGGGCTGCGCCGCCCATGGGGTCAACAACCACGCGCAGGTGCGCGGCGCGGATGGCTTCGGCATCGACAAACGATGCCACCGCTTGCATATAGTCAGGAATGATATCCGCGGTGCGATATTGCCCCTCGATCCCCATTGGCTCGGGAGCCATGGTCTCTTCGAGCTCTTCGATGACATCCTGGTTGGCGGTCGAGCCGTCACCCATGCGAATCTTGAGACACAGATAACCCTGCGGATGATGGGACCCCGTCACCATGAGCGCGCCGCACGCCTCACCGTCATAAGCCGCCGCCCACGTAAGAGCAGGGGTCGGAACAGGTCGCGAAGCGAGCACGGCGTCTAGCCCGTGCGCTGCTAGCACACCCGCCGCAAGCTCAGCGAACTCGCGCGCCAGGGGCCGAGTGTCGAACCCTATATATACCGTTTTGCCCGGATTGGTCTTTTGCCACAACTCGCCGACGGCATCGGCGATACGGGCAACGTTATCGGCAGTGAAGTCCTCATCGACGCGAGCGCGCCAACCGTCAGTTCCAAAATGAATTATCGCGCACACGCGCAGACACCTCACAGTGTTTGGATCATGGTACGCATGAGGTATACCCGCGATACACGCTCGGCAACCTGCCGGCACCAGCATTCACCATTTGGGCAAATGCTGCCGAGGACATGCAGGCAATAAAAAAAACCGCCCCGTATGGAGCGGTTTTGCCCTTTATATATCGAGCGCCTCGGCCATCGCTGCCGTAGTGATTGCCGTGGTTCCACAGCAACTGCCCACCATTGCGGCACCGGCATGTCTCCATTCGATGCATGCGCGCGCGAAAGCTTCGGGGTTCTCGTGCCATACGGGGCCATCCTGAGTCTGGACCGGATCGCCCACGTTGGGACGCACCGTGACGGGAGTAGTCGCCGATGCAACCATCCTGGGCACCGCCGCGTTCGCGGCCGCAAGCGAACAGCAATTAACACCAACCGAGTTTGCGCCGTGTTTTTCGGCGTACAAAACGGCTGCCTCGATGTTGAGGCCATCGCCCAACAGGTCGCCCTTATCGTCAACGACAAAACTCACCAGAACAGGCATGCCGTCGGCGGCATCTCGGGCGCCGGCAAGCATGGGCTGCAAATTACGGATAGACGTCACCGTCTCGATCAGCAGACCGTCAACACCAGCATTGAGCAAGGCGTGCGCCTGTTCGCGCGCAATGCCTCGGATCTCACGAAACTCGGCCGAGTCCTCGGCAAACCACTCAATACCGATCGGACCCATCGAGCCCAGCAGCAGCTGAGGGTGCGCCTGGCGGGCATCGTCGACGGCCCCGCGATTGACCTCCGCCACGGACGGCGCAATCTGGTCGTGCTTGAGGGCATAGCTTGATGCCTGAAAGGTATTGGTAATGAGTACCTGCGCGCCGGCGGCGACATACAAGCGATGGATACGAGAAACGGTCTGCGGCTCTGCCAGATTCCAAAACGCCGGTGGAATATCGGCGGCGTCGTACTCACTCAACAGAACACTGCCCATGGGGCCCTGCGCCAACAAGGTCTCGCTCGACAAGCGGCGCGTAAGTTCCTCGGCACCAAAGCGATTGTAATAACTCGTATCCATATATATCCCGCTATTCCTCGACGCTGATTCCCTGCTTTTCGAGATAGGCGAGCCAGCGGTTCATCGTGTCCTCGGATAGCGCATGCTCCATCATGCAGGCCTCGGAATCGGCTCGCTCAAATTCGACACCGAGCTCCTGAACCAAAAACGTGCGGACGAGGCGATGACGGTACCAGATAGCCGTGCCAACCTCGCGGCCGCGATCGGTCAGGACTACCTTGCCGTAGTGCGATTGCTCGACAAGCTCGGATGCCTTGAGCGCCGAAACCGCTTTATTGACCGATGCCTTGGAGACGCCAAGGCGCTGCGCGATGTCGACCGATCGCACGCCGTTGGTTTCCCCCTCTTCGCTTTCAATGCGAACCATGCACTCCAAGTAGTCTTCGTTCGCCACCGTCAGATGTAGTTCGCGCGAGCTATTTGTCGTATCCATGATCTTCCGTCCCTTCTGCATTCAATGGCTGATTCTACCCCATCCAAGCGTCGCGGTATGCCGTGGCATACCGTGCTAGAGTTCTTGTTGCACACGACGACCAAGATTGGAGCGGTCTTTATGGAAAACACCACCACGAACCCCGATGTCCTCGAGCGCTTTTTGCGCTACGTCCAGATCAACACGCAGTCCGAGGATGCAAACTGCGACCAGGTACCCTCGAGCGTCGTTCAGTTTGACCTTGCCAACGTGCTGGCTGAAGAGCTGCGCGAGCTTGGTGCGGAAGATGCCCACGTGACCGAGCATGCCTATGTCTGCGCGCATATCCCCGCAAGTGCGGGCGCTGAGGACAAGCCCGCCCTTGGCCTGATCGCCCATCTCGACACCACCGAAGTTGCACCGGGCGCCGGCGTGAAGCCGCACATCGTACACTACGAAGGCGGCGACCTGGTCTGCGGCACGGTTGACGGTAAGCCCGTTGCCATGAGTACCGCCAAGCTTCCCGCCCTGAACGACCTCGCGGGTGAGGACCTGGTCTGCAGCGATGGCACCACGCTGCTGGGCGCGGACGACAAGGCAGGCGTCGCCGAGATCATGTCGCTTGTCGCGCGTATCGCTCAGGACCCCTCTCTGCCCCATCCCGCACTCGGCATTTGCTTCTGCCCTGACGAGGAGATCGGTCACGGAGCCGAGCTGTTGGATATCGATACCTTTGGCTGCAAGTACGCCTACACGGTCGACGGCGGCCCCATCGGCGAGCTGGAGTGGGAGTGCTTTAACGCCGCCGAGGCGACCATCCGCTTTGAGGGCCAGTCCATCCACCCGGGCGACGCCAAGGGCCGTATGGTCAACGCAGGCAATCTGTTCTGCGACTTCAACGCGTTGCTCCCCTACGTGCAGCGCCCGGAGTATACGGAAGGCTACGAGGGCTTTTATCACCTTGAGGGTGTATCTGCGACCGTCGATCACGCCACGGCGCGCTATATCGTCCGTGATCACGATGCCGCCAAGTTCCAGCAGAAACTCGACCTTATTGATGCCGCCGCCTCGATGCTCAACCAGCGTCTGGGTGAGGAGCGCGTGACGGTCGAGATTAAGCAGCAGTATCGAAATATGGCCGAGATCGTTCGTGACTATCCCGAGCTTATTGATGTTGCCAAGGAAGCCTACCTTGCCTGCGGCGTTGAGCCCCAAGTGCTGCCGATTCGTGGCGGCACCGACGGCGCTCAGCTGTCGTTCCGCGGTCTGCCCTGCCCCAACCTTTCCACCGGCGGCTATTGCTACCACGGCGTCAACGAGTTCGTCCCGGTCAGTTCGCTCGTCAAGATGACCGACGTGCTCCAGGAGCTCGTCGCCCGCTTTGCATAAGCCTGGCCGCTCAAGCCTAAAAGACAAACCGCCCCGTCCTCTACAGAGGACGGGGCGGTTTTTGTACAGGGAGTGTCCCTAACTGCCGGCAGAAAAGGAACGTCCCCAAGTGCCGCAAAATGACGAGATCCACTCTCGCTTTGTGGGTAGTCATTGGGGACGTTCTTGTTTGACTAGTCGTTTAAGAACGTCCCCAATGACTACCCAACGACTAGTCCGGACCAAGGCAACGCCGATGTTTTGGCAACGACAGCGAAAACCCGCCAGAGCGAGCAAGGTGCCTTGAAACGAGGCGGCATTGACCTTCTGGTCATGCCGCCGAAGTTGAAAGGCAGATTGCCGCTCTGGCGGGTTTGCAGCGTCAACTGGTTACGCGGGCTGGTAAGCCCGCGTAACCCTAATAATTGGCTTCGTAGCCGTTGCCGTCGCCGGTGGGCTCTTCGTAGTAGTCCGAATCGCTCGAATCGCTTGAGTCATCGGAATCGTCAGAGCTGACCGATGAGGTTGCGGTACCGTTTGCGTAATCGTCAGACGTGTTGTTGCTGAGGTCGCCGATCGTAGAGCTGGAACCGTCGGAAAGACCCATGGTGTTGGGACCCTTGGGATCCTTGCCAGCATCGACGCGCTCCATCATTTCCTTGAGCTCGTCCTCGTAGACAAAGACGTAGCTCACACCGTCGATCATGGTGCTGTCGTCGGCGTACGAGGGCAGGTTGGCCGAGTAGATACCGTCGACATCCATACCGCGCATGGCGTTGACCGTAGCCACGATATCCTGAACGCTCATATCGGTTACGAGCATATCGGACAGCGAATTAACCAGGCCAAAGATCTTCGTGGCATCGAAGTTATTGAGAATCTGGTTGGCAAGGGCGCCAAGCACCTGACGCTGGTGGCGCATGCGCGTGTAATCGCCGTCGGCATAGGTGTAGCGGCAGCGGGCATAGGTAAGGGCGGTGGCACCGTCCATATGCTGCTGGCCAGCGGTAATCTTAATATCCAGGTGCTCGGGGTCGTCAACATCATCGGTTGCGTTAATGTCGATACCGCCAACCGAATCAATCAGCGCCTGCATACCGTCGAAGCTGACCTCGGCATAGTGGGAAATCTGAACACCGCACAGCTCGTTGACCGCCTCGACCATGGCCTCGGCGCCGCCAACGGTATGGCAAGCGTTGATCTTCATGGTCTCGCCCTTGTACTCGACCTTGGTGTCGCGCGGAACGGAAATGAGCGTCGCCTGCTTTTGCGTGGGGTCGATGCGTGCCAGGATAATCGAGTCGGCACGATACGTATCCTCGCCCGGACGGCCGTCGGTACCAAGAAGCAGCACGTAGAACGGATCCTTTGCCTCATCGGTGTCAACCAGAACCCGACGCAGATTGTCGGTAATGACATTAGAATCGCCGAGCTTGCCCATAATGGTGGCAAACCACAGGCCGGCAGCGGTAGTGGCACTCAACAGCACGCCAAGCACGACAATGAGCGCGACGTGACGAATCGTGTGGCTACGACGACGTTGGCGAGCGCGCTCGGAATAGCGAGCCACGTTATCGCGACTGTAGATCTTGGCCTGCGCACCAGTTGAGGGTCTTCGGGTGGTGGTATCTGCGAGGGGCTTTTTATTAAACATAGGCAACCTGTATTAGTAGATGACGGGATCGGGGGCGGTAGCATGCTCGACATGCGCGCCGAGCGCCTGCAGCTTTTCGACAAACTGCTCGTAGCCGCGCTTGATGTGATGGATAGCCGAAACCTCGGTCGTCCCGTCGGCGATCAAGCCCGCTACGACGAGGGCCGCTCCGCCGCGCAGATCGGGCGAGGTAACCTGTGCACCCGAGAAGCCCTTGACGCCATGAATCATGGCATGATGGCTCTCGATACGAATGTCGGCACCCATGCGCACCAGCTCAGAGGCAAACATAAAGCGATTCTCGAAGATGTTCTCGGTAATAACGGAACTGCCGTCGGCAAGGGCGGAGAGCACCATAATCTGCGCCTGCATGTCGGTCGGGAAACCGGGGAACGGAAGCGTCTGGATGTCGACCGGCTTGATACGCTCGGCACGGTTCACATGGACGCCATCCTCGACGCGCTCGCAGTCGATACCCATGAGCTCCATCTTCTTGAGCACCATGCCCAAATGAATGGGGCAAAAGCCCGTGACATCGACACCGCGATCGTCCGCCATCAACGCACCGGCGACGATAAAGGTACCGGCCTCGATGCGGTCGCCCACCACGCGATGGATAACGGGATGGAGCTCTTCCACGCCTTCGATAGTCACGACGGGCGTACCGGCGCCAACAATCTTGGCGCCCATCTCGTTGAGCATGTTAGCGAGATCGACGATCTCGGGCTCGCGGGCGGCATTGTCGATAACCGTGGTGCCCTGTGCGCGCACAGAGGCCATGATGAGATTCTCGGTCGCACCGACGCTGGCGAACTCGAGCGTGACGGTGGTACCGCGCAGACCTTGGGGCGCATTAGCGTTGATGTAACCGTGGGCGGTATCGAACTCAACGCCCAGGGCCTCAAGACCAAGAATGTGCATATCGATCTTACGAGCACCCAGGTTGCAGCCGCCCGGCATGGCAATTTTGGCGCGATGGAAGCGGCCCAGCAGGGGCCCCATGACGGCGGTGGAAGCGCGCATCTTGGCAACGAGCTCGTAGGGGGCCTCCCATGAATCGACCTGAGAGGTATCAATCTCGAGCGTGTGCTCGTCGAGAACATCGATCGTAGCGCCCATGCCCTTGAGCACCTTGCCCATCACGTGGACATCGGAAATATCGGGCACGTTCTGCAGCGTCGTCTTGCCCGGCGCCAGAAGCGTTGCCGCCATGAGTTTGAGCGCGGAGTTCTTGGCGCCCGAGACGGGCACGGAGCCTCCGATGGCGTGGCCACCCTCAACGCGGATAATATCCAAGGTCTACCCTTTCAAAAAGCATGCCCGGGGTGGCTGGGCCATCCCGGGCATGATGTGTTCGCAAATGGTCGAACGCTAAATCGTTTGACTATTGGGCAAGCTTGAGCTTACACCATGCGATTTCATTATAGAGGTAGGCGCGGCGTGCATCATCCTCCGACAAATTACCCAGCTTCTCTTCAAAACCTTGAATATCAGCTTTAAGCTTGTCGGCATCGACGGTCGCCAAATCGCAAGCGCGCTCGGCGAGAACGGTCACGACATCGTCCGCAACCTGGGCATAGCCGCCGGCCACGGCAAACGTGTGGTCGACAGTGCCCATGGCCTTATCGGAAACGCGAACGTAACCGCGGTCGATCGTGCAGATCTCGCTGGAGTGAGCAGGCAGGACGCCAAACTCGCCATCCGTGGACGGAATCGACACAAACGCAGCGTCGCCCTCATAGGCGCAGCTCACGGGGCACACGATGCGGATACGCATAACCTACTTCTCCCCCATCTTGCGGGCGCGCTCGCGCACGTCCTCAATCGTGGAAGCATAGCGGAAAGCCTGCTCGGGCAGGTCATCGGCCTTGCCGTCGACAATCTCGGCGAAAGAGCGGACGGTATCCTCGACGCGGACGTAGACACCGGGGTTGCCGGTGAACTTCTCGGCGACGTGGAAGGACTGCGAGAGGAACTGCTGAATCTTACGGGCACGGTTGACCGTAAGGCGCTGCTCCTCGGACAGCTCGTCCATACCCAGAATGGCGATGATGTCCTGAAGGTCGGAGTACTCCTGCAGGAGCTCCTGGACCTTGACGGCGACACGGTAGTGCTCCTCGCCGACGATCGAGGGATCGAGAGCGTCGGAGGAAGATGCGAGCGGGTCGATAGCCGGGAACAGGCCAAGCGACGAAATGCTACGCGAAAGAACCGTGGTGGCGTCGAGGTGCGTAAACGTCGTGGCAGGCGCCGGGTCGGTCAGGTCGTCTGCGGGGACGTAGACAGCCTGGACGGAGGTAATGGAGCCCGTCTTGGTCGAGGTAATACGCTCCTGGAGGTCGCCCATCTCGGTTGCCAGCGTGGGCTGGTAACCAACGGCGGACGGCATACGGCCCAGCAGTGCGGAAACCTCGGAACCTGCCTGGGAGAAGCGGAAGATGTTGTCGATGAACAGCAGAACGTCCTGGCCGCGATCGCGGAAGTACTCAGCGGTGGTAAGGCCGGCCAGACCGATGCGCAGACGCGCTCCGGGCGGCTCGTTCATCTGACCATAGACCAAGCAGGTCTTGTCGATAACGCCAGACTCGCTCATCTCGAGGAACAGGTCGGTGCCCTCGCGGGTACGCTCGCCGACGCCGGTGAACACCGAGGTGCCGCCGTGCTCCTGGGCGAGGTTGTTGATGAGCTCCTGAATCAGAACGGTCTTGCCGACGCCGGCGCCGCCGAACAGGCCCGTCTTGCCGCCACGGATGTAGGGCTCGAGCAGGTCAACAGCTTTGATGCCGGTCTCGAAGATCTCGGTCTTGGTGGTGAGCTCGTCAAAGCGGGGCGCTGCATGGTGGATGGGGTAGAACTCCTCCACCTCAGGCATGGGCTTGCCGTCGACAGGCTTGCCCATGACGTTCCAAATGCGGCCGAGCGTCTTGGGGCCAACGGGCATCTTCATGGGCTCACCGGTATCGGTGGCGATGAGGCCGCGCTGCAGGCCGTCGGTCGAGGACATGGCGACCGTGCGGACGACGCCGCCCGGAAGCTGGCTCTCGACCTCGAGGATCGTGCTCAGATGACCGATCGGGGTCTCGGCCTCGACCGTGAGCGCGTTGTAGATCGGGGGCACCGCGCCGTCAAACTTGACGTCGACGACAGGGCCGATGATACGCACGATGCGACCATCACCGGCAGTCGTCTTCTTGGTGGCTTCCTCGACCGCAAGCTTTACGGTGTTATTAGCCATTACTGTTCCTCCAATGCTGAGGCTCCGCCGACGATCTCGTTAATCTCGGTCGTAATCGAAGCCTGGCGCACGCGACTATACGTGCGGGTAAGGGTCGAGATAATCGCGGTGGCGTTTTCCGTCGCGGAGTGCATGGCCTTGCGGCGTGCACCCTGCTCGGCAGCCGCCGAATCGATCAGGGCCTGGTAGATGACCGTCAGGATATAAGACGGCACAAGCTTGCCGAGAACATGCTCGGGAGAGGGCACGAACTCGAACGTGGACGAGATGCGCTTAGGGGCGTCGGTCTCGTTCTTACGCGGACCGTGGGCCATAGCGATCATCTCGGGGTCGAGCGGCAACAGATGCTCGACGCGAAGCTCCTGATCCACGCGGTTCTTGGCGTGGTGGTAGACAAGCTCGACACGGTCAAGCTCACCGGCACGATACGCATCGCAGATATGAGAGGAGATCATGCGGGCCTGATTGAAATCGGGCTCAGAGGAGTTGCCCTCAAAGTGCATGACAACGTTTGCGCGGTCACGGAAATACGTGGCCGGCTTACGCCCGCACGCGATGATCTCGCACTCGATGCCGTCGTTCGCCCAAGAAGCGGCGAGCTTTTCGGCCGTGCGCTCCACCGTCGTATTGAAACCGCCGGCAAGGCCGCGGTCCGAGGCAATAACGACAATCAGGCCATGCTTGACGCTCTCATGCTTCTGCAGCATGGGATCGGTGCCCGAACAGGAGGCGTCGCCGGCGACCGTCAACATGACGTCGGTCAGCGCCTCCTTATAGGGCTCGGCCTGCTTGGAGCGATCGAGGGCACGACGGATCTTGGCCGTAGAGACCATCTCCATCGTGCGCGTGATCTGCTTGGTCGTGGTAACCGAGGAGATTCGCTTCTTAATGTCGCGAAGGTTGGCCATGGGGCTTAGTTCTCCTCTGATCCAGAAACATCCGAATGGTGCTTGGCCATGAACTGCTGTTTGAAGTCGCCGATGACGCGCAAGAGCTCAGCCTTGGTGTCATCATCGATCTTCTTGGCGCGAACCTTGTCGAGCAGCGAACCAAAGCCATTGTCCATGTACTCGATGAGCTCGGCACGGAAGGGCAGCACGTCGGCGATCTCCAGGTCATCCAGGAAGCCCTCGTTGCCAGCGAACAGCGTAACGATCTGCTCGCCAACCTCAAACGGCTTGTAACGCGGCTGCTTCAGGAGCTCGGTCATGCGAGCACCATGGGTCAGCTGCTTCTGAGTAGCCTCGTCGAGGTCGGAGCCGAACTGCGTAAAGCCGGCGAGCTCCTGGTACGAAGCGAGGTCCAGACGGAGGTTGCCGGCGACCTGCTTCATGGCCTTGGTCTGCGCATCGCCACCGACGCGGGACACGGAGATGCCCACGTCGACTGCCGGGCGCTGACCCTGGAAGAAGAGCTCGGACTGCAGGTAGATCTGACCATCGGTAATGGAAATGACGTTGGTCGGAATGTAGGCCGAGACGTCGCCGTCCTGGGTCTCGATGATCGGAAGAGCCGTCATGGAGCCGTAACCGTTCTTCTTGGACATCTTGACGGCACGCTCGAGCAGACGAGAGTGCAGGTAGAAGATGTCGCCAGGATAGGCCTCGCGTCCGGGCGGACGATGCAGCGTCAGCGACATCTGACGGTAGGCCACAGCCTGCTTGGACAGGTCGTCGTAGATGACGAGCACGTGGCCGCCAGGGTTGGTCTCGCTGGCGGGCTTGCCGTCCTCGCCGTTGTACATGAAGAACTCGCCGATAGCGGCACCGGCCATAGGCGCGATGTACTGCATAGGGGCGGAATCGGCAGCGGTGGCCGAAACGATGATGGTGTAGTCGAGCGCACCGTGCTGAGCGAGGGTCTCGCGGATGTTGGCAACCGTGGAGGCCTTCTGGCCGATGGCGACATAGATGCAGACCATGCCCTTGCCGCGCTGGTTGAGGATAGCGTCGATGGCGATGGCGGTCTTGCCGGTCTTACGGTCGCCGATGATGAGCTCACGCTGACCGCGGCCAATAGGCACCATGGAGTCGATAGCGAGCAGACCGGTCTGAACCGGCTCGCACACCGGGGTACGATCGATGACGCCGGGAGCCTTGAACTCGATGGGGCGACGGTGCGTGGCGACGATGTCGCCCAGGCCGTCGATGGGCTGGCCGAGCGGATTGACGACGCGGCCGAGCATGGCACGGCTCACGGGGATATCCATAATGCGGCCAGTGGTGCGGCACTCGTCGCCTTCCTTGATGGAGTCGACGGCACCGAACAGAACGGCGCCGACCTCGTCACGGTCAAGGTTCTGGGCAAGGCCGAAGACGGTCTCACCGGTATCGGAGCTCTTGAACTCCAGAAGCTCGCCTGCCATGGCGCTCTTGAGGCCGGAGACGCGCGCGATGCCGTCGCCTACCTCGTCGACCGTTGAAACCTCATGCGTATCGACCGTCGCGGAGAGGCTCGTGAGCTGCTCCTGCAGTTTCTTGGCGATATCCTGGGCATTGAGGGTTTCGGACATTAGGCTTCACCTCCGTACGAATTAGCAGAGTTTGCGAGGGTCTCCTGCGCGATGCGCAGCTGCGTCTTGACGGAAATGTCACGACGCTCGCCGCGAGCCTCGAGCACCAGGCCGCCCACGATAGACGGGTCGACCTGCTCGATAAGGAATACCTTGCGGCCGAAGTCCTGCTCGCATTTCTTAGTGATGGTTTGACGCAGCTCGTCGTCGAGCGGGATCGCCGTGGTGACGGTCACGCCCACTACATCCTCGTCTTCCTCGGCAACGTACTTAAAGGCAGCTGCCACCTTGGGAAGAAGGTCGAGCTGGTCGCGCTTGGACATGGTGTCGAGCACGGCGATGATCTCGGGGCTGGCAGAAGCCAAGCGCTCGATCATCTCGAGGTCCTCGAACACATGATTCTCGGCCTTAGCGGCTTCCAGAAGGGAGCGCGCGTAGGTCTCGAGCACCTTGTCCTGATAGCGGCTAGTCGGCATTCAGGCTACCTGCTTCCTGGATGTAGCGCTCGATGAGCTTCTTCTGCTCGGCATCGTCCTCGAGTGCCTCGCCCACGATCTTGGTGGCGACGGCAACGGACAGGTCGGCGATGGAGCTCGCGGCACCGGCGTAAATGGACTTGCGCTCGTCCTCGACGGTCGTATGGGCCTTGGCGATGATCTCCTCGGCCTCCTTGTGAGCAGCCTCGATGATACGGGCGCGCTCGGACTCGGCGTCCTTACGGGCCTCGAGAACGATGTCGGCAGCCTGACGACGGGCGTCGGTGACGATCGAGTCGGACTCAGCGCGCTTGGCGATAGCCTCCTGCTTGGTCTTCTCGGCCTCGTCGAGGCTCTCCTCGATCTTCTTGCCGCGCTCCTCCATGGTTTTCATGATGCCCGGCAGGGCGACCTTGGCCAGCACGATCCAGATAATCAGGAAGGCGATAAGCGCCGGGATGAACTCCGCCATCTTAGGGATGAGGATGTCCGCACCGGCAGCGCCGTCCTCAGCGAACGCGGAAACCGGCATGAGCAGCGCGGCCGCGGACGCGGAGAGTGCGATCGCGCTCTTCTGGGATGAAAGATTCATACTTGACGCTCCGTGCTATTTAACGATCAGCGCGACAACGAAGCCGATCAGAGCCAGAGCCTCGCCGAAGGCGGAGCCCATGATGAAGACGGTGAACACGCGGCCCTGGACCTCAGGCTGACGGGCCATAGCACCCGTAGCACCCAGAGCAGACAGGCCGATAGCAAGACCAGCGCCGATAACACCGAGACCGTAACCGATAACTCCCACGATTCCTCCTTTGTCGTGCGTGTCTTATTTCACGCAGGATAACCTTTTTATAACTGCCGGGCTCCATGGGTACGGGCACCGGCGGTTTAACGAATTGCTTACCTTTAAGGCGCGAACGGAAGACTACTCCTCCTCCGCGACCTCCTCTGCCTCGGAGACATACACGGCGGTAAGGACCGTGAAGACGTAGGCCTGGATGGCGCCGACCACAAGCTCGATCGCATAGATCAGGATGAGAATGGCAAGCCAGGCCAGCGAAGGCAGGGCGCCGACGGCGTGGGCCGCGGAAACCTGCTGAAGCAACGGCTGCATGAACATGCTCGCCATGATGGCGAACGAGCCCATGACCACGTGTCCTGCAAACATGTTGCAGAACAGACGGACGGCAAGCGTGATGAGGCGCAGGAAGGTCGAAAAAAGCTCGACGACCCACACAAGCACGTTCATCGGGAAGCTCACGCCCTGCGGGGCGAGGCTCTTGATGTAGCCGATCACGCCGTGAGCCTTGCATCCGTAGTAGATGAAGTACACGAAGGCGAAGATGGCGAGCGCGGCGGTGGAGCCGATTGCACCGGTGCCGGGCTTCATTCCCGGGATCAGGCCGATCATGTTATTGATCAGGATGAACAGGAAAAGCGAGCACAGGAACGGGAAGTGCTTCTTCCAGTTCTCACCCACGACGCCCTTGCCGATATCGTTCTCGACGTACTCGATGATGTACTCGAAACCGTTGACGAAGAAGCCCTTGGGGACCAGGGTCTGCTTCTTCTTGAACACGGCCAGGACGATCAGGAGCACGATCGTGGAGACGATCAGCCAAAACGAGTACTGCGTGATGCCGCAGCTCAGATCGCCCACGACAGGGGTGGAGCTGAACTCGCTGACCAGATGATTAATCTCATCAGGCAGCTTTTCAAAAATTTCCACGACTTACCTTTCGACCTCATGAGGATCTCGCAGCGCCTTGGCGACGCGAACCGCGCAGGCGGCCATAAAGGCCACGAAGCCGATCGCCTCGCCCAGGAGGAACATACGAAATGCCTCTCCGAACAACGCAAACACAACCAAGGTAAAGACAAGCAACGCGATCGCCGAGACCGCCAGACTCACCATGCCCTTGAGCATGTCCGCATTCTGTTTATCGTCAAGAACCGGCTTGAGCGTAAAGACAAAGGGAAGGAAGGCAATTGCGCCCGCGATGGCGCCTGCAACGATAGCGAGCAGATCGGCTATCTGAAACACTGGCGTCCTCACTTTCCTTTTTAACGCTTCACAGAACAGTTCCCGCCAAACATTGGTGACTATTGTACGAGCCAATCGCTAAAGTACAACCGAAAAAGCATCGGTTAATACGCACCTGTTCGTTTTCTTAAGACCTTCTTTATGCCGCAGGTACGGTAATACGTTTTTCTCGAACCCTGCAGGGCAAAACGTCCGTTAACAGGAGTGCGCGCGGTCGCCTTTTGTTCGTCCGCGCGCACCGTTTCTTCGTATTTGCAGCCGCGGCCGTTTAGCCCAGCGACTAGAGCGTGCCGTAGATGCGGTCGCCGGCGTCGCCGAGGCCGGGAACGATGTAGGCAGCCTCGTTGAGATGGTCGTCGATGGCGCAGGTATAGATATGTACATCGGGATCCTTCTCGGTCAGCGACTTGAGGCCCTCGGGGGCCGCGACGATGCACAGCATGCGGATGTCCTTGACACCGCGCCCGCGCAGGTAGCTGATGGCCATCTCGGCCGAACCGCCCGTGGCGAGCATGGGGTCGACGACCAGGCAGATGCGCTGGTCGATATCCTTGGGCATCTTGCAGTAATACTCGTGCGGCTCGTGGGTGACCTCGTCGCGCTCCATGCCGATGTGGCCCACGCGAGCGGAGGGCACCAGGTCGAGGATGCCGTCGACCATGCCAAGGCCCGCACGCAGGATGGGCACGATGGCGAGTTTCTTGCCGGCGAGCTGCTTAAACGTTGCGGTGGTGATAGGGGTCTCGACCTCGACGTCTTCCATAGGCAGGTCGCGCATGGCCTCGTAGCCGTCAAAAAGCGCGAGTTCGCGCACGAGCTGACGGAACTGGTTGGTGCCGGTGTTTTTGTCGCGCAGGATCGACAGCTTGTGCTGGACGAGCGGGTGATCGACAAGCGTCACACGGGACGCATCGTAGGTGACGGTCATGGGTTGATTGCCCCTTTCGTTGCGGCCGCAAAACGGCCTTGCTGACAAGGCGCGCAGCAATGTTGCCGCCGCACGCCATGCATTAGTTTAGCGGTTTGTTGTATCGAGCAGCCCATCGCAGCCCTACTGTGCGGTACTGAGCGAGCGCCTGACTGCATCACACCAGCCCGCAAGGTTTTGTTCGCGGCGCTCGGCGGACATGTGGGGAAGGAAGGTCCTAACGATCTGGGCATTTTGCTCCAGCTCTTCCAGGTCTTCCCAATAGCCGACGGCAAGACCCGCCAAGTACGCGGCACCGATTGCCGTGGTCTCCACCGTCTCGCATTGCAGCACGGGAATATCCAGCAGGTCGGCCTGGAATTGCATGATGAACTCGTTGCGCGAGGCACCGCCATCGACAGACAGGCGCTCGATCGAAAGCCCCACGTCCTGCTCCATGGCGCGCAGCACGTCGTAGCTCTGATATGCCATGGATTCGCAGGCGGCACGTACGATGGTCGCACGGCTCGAGGCGCCGGTCAGACCGCACACGATACCGCGGGCATGCGGGTCCCACCAGGGAGCGCCCAGACCCGCAAAGGCGGGAACGAAGTAGCAGCCCTCGTTGTCGCTAATCGAAGCGGCGAGTTGTGCCGACTCGCTCACGCTCGAGATGATGCCCATGTTGTTGCGAAGCCAGTTCATGGTGGAACCGGCAGCAAAGATGGAGCCCTCGAGCGCATAGCTGATCTTCCCGTTCGCAGCGATACCGATGGTGGAGACCAGACCGTTCTTGGATTCGACGATCTCGTCGCCGGTGTTCATGAGCATAAAGCAGCCCGTGCCATAGGTGTTTTTGGTCTGGCCGGGATGGAAGCAGCAGTGACCGAACAGCGACGCCTGCTGGTCGCCCGCCACACCCATGATGGGCGGCATGTTGGTCATGATGTCGCTCGCGACGCGGCCGTAGTCACCCGAGCTCCAGCGAACCTCGGGCATCATGGAACGTGGAACGTCAAAGAGCGCCAGCAGGTCGTCGTCCCAATCGAGCGTATGGATATTAAAGAGTGCCGTGCGGCTGGCATTGGTGTAGTCGGTGGCAAAGACCTGGCCGCCGGTGAGGTTGTAGATGAGCCAGGTGTCGATGGTGCCAAACATGAGGTCGCCCGCCGCCGCGCTCTCGCGTGCGCCGTCGACGTTGTCGAGAATCCACTGTACCTTGGAGGCCGAGAAATACGGGTCGAGCGTGAGTCCCGTGCGGGAGCGCACCAGCTCCTCGCAACCCTGTTCAACCAACGCCTCGATTGCCGGCGCGGTACGGCGGCACTGCCATACGATGGCGTTATAGATCGGCTGACCGCTCACGCGGTCCCAGACCACCGTGGTCTCGCGCTGGTTGGAGATGCCGATGGCGGCAATGCGGTCGGAGTGGATACCGCTCTTAAACTGGACTTCCATCATGACGGCGATCTGGCTGGCAAGGACCGCCATGGGGTCTTGCTCTACCCAACCGGGACGTGGGAAGCTGGTTTTGACGCTGCGACGTGCCTGCGCGACGATGCATCCGTACTCGTCGACGATGGTCGCAAGTACCGAGGTGGTGCCGCAGTCGAGCGCCATGATGTAGGAACCGCCAAAGTTAAACGAGGCATCTTCCATGCCCAGGCTGCCCAGATTCAACGACATCGCTTACACCTTTCTATTGCATCGGGTCGGACAGGACCCGTTCGATCTCTGATGCGGGAAGTGCGCCTTGGCGCAGGATCTGGAGCCCGCCGTGCTGGAACGACACGATGGTCGAGGCGTCGCGACACGGGGTCTCACCGGCGTCGACGGCAACATCGACCCCCTCCAGGATGCGCTCCTCCACCGTGGCAAAACTTGCCGGCGCGGGCGCGCCATGCGTATTGGCGCTGGTGCAGGCAAGAGGGCTGCCGCAGGCGCGGATGAGCGCTTGCACCACGGGCGAGGCCGAAGCGCGAAGCGCCACCGTGTCGTCGGCGGCGCGCATAAAGGTCGGCACGCAGGGGGCCGCCTTGACCACGATAGTCAGGGCGCCCGGCCAGCATCGTCGGGCGAGCACGCGGGCCTCGTTAGGAATATCCACGCCATAGCGATCGAGCGCCTCGGCATCATCGACCAGCCAGGCAACCGTTTGGGTGAGCTCGCGCTGCTTGAGGGTAAAGATACGACGATAGCCGGTACCGAGCGCGGGGACCGCGGCACCGTTGACGGTGGCCTGCGGATCGCGCGGCCACGATGGGAATTCGCTTGTATCTTGAGGCACGGCGTCCGAAAAGGCGTTAACTGCCACAGCGACACCATAGACGGTCTCGGTCGGGATCAGGGCCAGACCGCCACAGCCGAGCACCTCGGCCGTACGCTCGACGGCAAGCCGATGCGGCTCCCGCGCTCCCTCGTATACCCGATAGACCGTCTGCATGTGTATGCCAGCCCCTTACGCTCTGGTGCAAGTTTGTTTACTGTGGGGCATTCTCGCACGAAACGTTCAATCTATTTGCCCAGAGCGCATGTTGGTTTGGTGAGCGGCTCTAGTAGTCGGTGAAAGTGAGGGGGTTATTGGACTGCGACGAACTTCTTTGGCCTGCCGGCGTGGCGTTCTTGGGCGGCGTAGCGCTCGATGCTGTCTATCGTTATCATCCGACGGCCGTCGACGAGTTCAATATCGAGCTTTCCGGCTTTGACCAGCGCGGTAATCCGCGGAGCGGAGACTTTGAGGTCCAGCGCTGCGTCTTTAAATGTTCGGCACGCCGCTTCCCGAGCGTCCTCGTGGTCGATTTCGACCGAAAGGGCCACGACCTCGGCCGAGCGTTCGTACCCCGCCGGAGTCAAACCGTTGTTGAGGTCATCGGCCAAAAACGCCATCAGCGCCTCGGTGGCATGGGCAATCGCTTCTTCGCGCGTATCGCCATCGGCAAAGGCTCCGGGAATCTGCGGGAAGCTAGCGCAGTAACCATCGTCTTCTTTTATGAGAACGCAGTCATAGGTAAATCGCTGCCTCATTTTGCCTCCAACTACCATCCAGCTTGGCGACGAATACTTGCCCACGCGCCCTTCTTTGGTCGATCACCACCAGAGCCGTTCACGGTGACAACGCGGTCACCAGAAACATACTTAGCATGACTACCGACCTGCGCGACCTTCGCGAATCCATCGTGCTTGAGTAGGGCAATGATTTCCCGAAAGGTAGGAAGTTGCATGGGCCGACCTCTTTCAGCCGTCCTAATTATAAACTACTTTATAATTTTTGCTAACCAGTTAATAAATATTACTGGCGCTGCTTGGGCTCGGTTACGATGGCTCGGACGATGCGGGGGCGATCGGTGAGGTCGCGGACGATGCGCACGTCCGAAAGGCCCGCTTGGCGACAGAGCTCGGCCGCGGCGTCGAGGGCGCCCTCGTAGAGCTCGCAAGCAAACAGGCCGCCGGCGCGCAGCATATAGGGTGCCGCGTTGAGCAGACGGCGGAAGATATCGAGACCGTCGGCACCGCCCTCGAGAGCCAAATCGGGCTCAAAGTCCTTGACCTCGTGCGGCAGCGAGCGCATGACGTCGGTCGGGATGTAGGGTGGGTTGGAGACGAGCACGTCGAAGGTGCCCCACTCGTCGTGGGGAATGGAGCTCACCAGGTTGGTGAGGCTGAAGGCAACCTCATCTGCCGTGAGGCCGAGCGCGTCGCGGTTTTTGGTGGCCAGATCGATAGCGCGCGGCTCGATATCGGTTGCGGTGCAGGTGACATGGCCGCGGCGCTCCCAGGCAAGGGAGAGCGAAATGCAGCCCGTGCCGCAGCCGACCTCGAGAACGCGGGCAGTGCGGGGCTCGACCGGAGCGGGCGCGGCGGCATCCTGAGCTGAAGCCGTCTCCTGGTCGGCACCCTCGCTGGCGATGCCGTATTCGTCGAGCTCGGGCTCGGCGGCTTCCGCAGTCTCGGCTTCTGCCGCCTGCGCGGCGGCTTCCTCGGCCTCGCGATCGGCCAGTTCCTCGGCATAGGCACGGCTGCCCAGTACGTCGCCGCCTAGCGCCGCCTCATCGGCAGCCGTCAGGTTAGCGGCACGGCGCTCGGCAGTCGCCCGTTCGTCTGCCAGCGCGGCCTCGGCCTTGCGTGCCTCCTCGACCTCATCGTTCCAAGGCAGCTCAACACGCTGACGGGCAGCGGCCTCGGGGCTCAGTACCTCGGCATCCAGATAATTGAGGACTTCCTCGACGAGCATCTCGGTCTCGGGGCGCGGAATGAGCACACCGGGGGCGCACGCGACGTCGATCATGCGAAACTGCGTGCTGCCCGTGATGTATTGCAGCGGCTCGCCCTTAGCGCGGCGGACAACGGCCGCATGCATGGTCTCGAGCTGGGCCGCGTTAAGCGTCTCGTCCATACGCATATATAGGTCAATGCGCGCCAGGCCCGTGGCGGCGCACAGCAGCCACTCGGCAGAAAGACGGGGGTGCTCCTCGCCGCGCTCGGCCAGGTACTCCTTGGTCCACTCGAGACAACGCTTGATGGTCCAAATCTCGTTTGCCATGGGGCCCTCCCCTCTTAAGCGCCGGACGGCGCGCGAATGTCGGAGCAGATTGTAAGCGAGGCCAGCGCTTGGCAAGGGGCGATTGAAGGCGATTATCGAGAATCAGCCCAGAATTTTGCACCGAGCTCGCTCAAAGTGTTCATTCGCTGACGTCTAAATTTGCATTCGTCAAGCTTTTGGCAAGGTTGCCCCAAAACTGACCAATCTCTAACCAAGAACTTGCCACATCGCTTGACGCACGACCCATCAAAAATCGCTCCGCGACTTCTTGAACGATTTTTTGAGCATTATTTTCGGTAGCGGATAGATATCGTTAATTGCTTTTAGCAGGCAAGCAGCTCAAAGGCCATCAGAACCGATTGAATAACATCTCAAAGCAATGTGCCCAATGACTCCCTACGGATCATTTGACAACCAAGGAAACGCCGATGTTTTGGCAATGCCAGCGAGCGACGTCCAGAGCGAACAAGTTGGCATGAAAAAGGCAAGGCATAGACCTTCTGGTCATGCCTTGCCTTTTGAATGACAAATTGTCGCACTGGGCGGCGCGCAGCGTCGGCCGGTCCGCCGTTCGGTAGAACGGCGGAACCTAAACGGCCTGTGCCAGCTTCTCGGCACGCTCGGCGGCGGCGAGCGCCTCGATGACGGTGCCGAGCTGGTCGCCCAGGAGGACGCCATTGTAGGTGGAGTTGAAACCGATGCGGTGATCGGTCACGCGGTCCTGGGGCTGGTTGTAGGTACGGATCTTCTCGGAACGGTTGCCGTGGCCGATCTGGCTCTGGCGCTCGGCACCAAGCTCTGCCTGCTGCTTCTCGAGCTCCATCTCGTACAGACGGGCGCGCAGCATCTGCATGCAGACCTCGCGATTCTGAATCTGGGAGCGCTGCTCCTGCGACTGCACCACGGTGTTGGTGGGCAGGTGGGTGATGCGCACGGCGGAGTAGGTGGTGTTAACGCACTGACCGCCAGGGCCCGAAGCGCAGTAAGTGTCGATGCGCAGGTCAGACTGGTTGATCTGGACGTCGATCTCCTCGGCCTCGGGAAGCACGGCGACGGTTGCCGTGGAGGTCTGGATACGGCCCTGGGACTCGGTCTTGGGAACGCGCTGGACACGGTGTACGCCGGACTCAAACTTCATGACGGAGTAGACGCGGTCGCCCTCGACCTTGAACTCGATGGACTTAAAGCCGCCGGCCTCGCTGGGGCTGGAATCGAGCACGGTGGTCTTCCAGCCACGCGACTCGCAAAAGCGCTGATACATCTTGTACAGGTCGCCGGCGAAGATGGCCGCCTCGTCGCCACCGGCGGCGGAGCGAATCTCGACGATGGTGTTCTTGTCGTCGTTGGGGTCGCTCGGGATGAGCATGTACTTAATGTCTTCCTCGAGCTGGGGAAGCTTGGCCTCGTTTTCGGAGATGTCCATCTGGAGCATCTCCTTCTCATCGGCATCGGTAGTATCGTGGAGCATTTCCTTGGCAGCCTCGATGTCATCGAGCGCGCCGATGTACTCGCGCGAGGCGGCGATGAGGTCGGACTGGTGCGCGTACTCCTTGTTGAGACGCGTGAACTCCTTGATGTCGGAGGCAACGGCCGGGTCGGAAAGCTTTTTCTCGAGCTCCTCATAGGCCTTGATGATCTTTTCGAGCTTGTCGCGCATGGCGGGACTCCTTTATATGCGTGAAGGTGAAAATCGGCAGAATTGATGGGGCGCGGGGCGCCGCTGCGGGGGTAAACCCTGCTAGAACATGTCGATCTTCAGATACATGCGCATCCCTTCGCGTATGGGGTACATAGTTGCGGTCTAACCCATACATGATAGCGTGCGCAGGCAAACCTGCATATAACCCGCACGGAATGAGCGGACGAAGCCGTTGGACGTTCCTTTACGACTAGTCGTTTAAGAACGTCCAACGGCTAACAAAGGGACTGTCGCTTTGTCGAATTCTAGAGCGTTTGGAGCAGGGAGATGAGAAAACGGATGCCCTGGAGGTAGGCTCGGCGGGTGATGCGCTCGTTGGTGCCGTGGACGCCGCGGTCGCACTCGTCATCGTCGACCACAAATGCCGAAAAACGAATGCATTCAGAGCAAATGCGCTGGTAGTTGGCAGCGTCGGTCGCGCCAATCACGGTCGAGGGCACAATTGCCACTGGCTCGAATGATCCGTTTTCCTCCGTCCCCTTTGGATCACGGAAATAGCGGGCGGCGATGGAGCGAACCGCCTCGAGGCCGGGACCACCAATGCGCGGGGACGGCGAGGGCTCGGAGCTGCCGGGGCCAAGTTCGACCTCCACGCGCTCGGCAAGACCCGCCGTGGCAACGGCGTCGCGGCAACGGGCAACGACATCGGCCACGCACGTGCCCTCGAGCATGCGGAAGTTAATGTTTGCCCACATATCCTGCGGCATCACGTTAGCACCGGTGCTACCGCCCTCAATTTGGGTCGGTGCACAAGTGGTGGTCACGAGCGGATAGAGCTTCTTGCTGGCGAGGCACTCGCGCACGATGGCGTCCTTGTTGGCGGCAATTTCATCGGCCGTGTAGAGCCCCAACTCGACGAGCTGGGCGGCAAGCAAGTCGGTCACACGCGTCGGCCATTCGATATCGCAAATTGCGGCGATGGCGCGGCTCAGCACCTCGAGTGACGTGCCGCCGTAGGGGTTGGAAGAATGCCCACCCGCGCTCTTTGTCTTGAGAACAATGTCGGCATAACCTTTCTCAGCCAGGTCGGCGTGCATGAGCCAACCCTCGCCCGCGCTGTACTCGGCAGCCGGAGCGATGCGGTAATCGCCCTCATCGATCAGGTACTCAAGCTCAATGCCGCGCTCCTCGAGCACGCGACCGATCGCCCCCGCGCCGCACTGCGTAGTTTCCTCGTCCTGGCCAAAGGCCAGGAGCAGCGTGCGCTCGTGCTCCCAGCCGTGCGCCAGCGCATACTCAACTGCCTCGAGAATGCCTGCGACCTGGTCCTTCATGTCGACAGCGCCGCGACCCCAGATGTAGGTATCGTCCACGTGCCCGCTAAAGGGGGCGTGCGTCCAGTCGGCCTCGGTACCCGGCACCACGGGGACCACGTCCATGTGGCCCATGAACATAACGGGCTTGAGAGCGGGGTCGGAGCCGGCAAGCGTCACCAACAGCGAATGGCCGATGAGCTCGACCTCGCCCGCCGCAAACACGCGCGGCCAGGCCTGCTGCATATAGGCGCGCAGGTCGTCGAACGGTTGCCAGTCCACCGCCTCGGCATCCATGCTCGAGATGGTCGGAAACGACAGCACGCGACCCAAGCGCTCGCTCGCGCCAGCTTCGTCCAAATCGGCAAAATCATCCTCATGCGCAAAGAAGCGCCAAACCTCGGCCATGACATCCTTTCGATTGTGGTGACGAGGGCCGCCCCACCGGAGCGGCCCTGCCACATAAGCGTTTGCGATCGGTTATTTGTCCTCAAGATAGCGCGAGAGGAACTCGCGGGTGCGCTGGTGTTTGGGGTTGCCGAAGAGCTCGGCCGGTGCCGCATCCTCGAGCACCACGCCCTGGTCCATAAAGACCACGCGGTCGGACACCGTGCGGGCAAAGGCCATCTCGTGCGTGACGACGACCATGGTCATGCCGTCGGCAGCGAGCTTGCGCATGACCTCGAGCACCTCTCCCACGATCTCGGGGTCGAGTGCGGAGGTCGGCTCGTCGAACAGCATGATCTGCGGATTCATGCACAGGGCACGGGCGATGGCCACGCGCTGTTTTTGACCACCGGACAGGCGGCCCACGGCGGCGTGCGCGATCTTTTCGAGCCCCACGCTCGCCAGATGCTCCATCGCGACTTTCTCGGCCTCGGTCTTGCTCATCTTTTTGAGCGTAACGGGCGCGAGCGTGCAGTTGTCGAGCACATCCATGTTGTTGAAAAGGTTAAAGCCCTGGAACACCATGCCGATGTCCTCGCGAAGCTTGTTGATGTTGCAGCGCTCGGCCGTGAGGTCCTGGCCATGGAACCAGATATGGCCCGCGTCCGGGGTCTCGAGCAGGTTGAAGCAGCGCAGGAAGGTCGACTTACCCGAACCCGAGGCGCCGATGATGGTGACGACCTCGCCGGGATTAACGGACAGGTCGATGCCCTTGAGCACCTCGAGCGAGCCGAAGCTCTTGCGCAGGCCCTCGACGCGGATAAGCGGCTCATTTGTCTGTGCGGCGGCCGCAACGCCGGTAGTGGCGGTATCTGCCATGATGATTCTCCTCGTCTTGAGCCTAGTTGGAGCTGGGCAGCGTTGCCGGGGCCTCGGCGCCGAGCTTTTTGCCAAAGGCCTCGAGCAGGCGGCTCGCCACGAGCGTCAGGATCAGGTAGACCACAAGCGCCACGCAGTAGACCTCCATCTGGCGGTAGTACACGCCGGCGACGGTAGTGGTGGCGTACATGAGGTCGAACACGCCGATGACCGAGAGCACCGACGAGTCCTTGATGTTGATGATGAGCTCGTTGGTGAGCGCCGGGATCGCGTTTTTAATGCCCTGGGGAAACACAACTTTGCGCATGGCCTGCCACTGCGACAGACCCAGCGAGCGCGCCGCCTCGGCCTGACCGGGATCGATCGACTCGATGCCGCCGCGCAGGACCTCCATCATATAGGCGGTGGAGTTGAGCGAGATGGTGACGAGGCCGGCGGTGAAGGTACTCCAGATCTGGTTGGCCTGGGCAGTCTCGAAGCCCATGCCGCGCAAAACGGTGAAGCCCGCGTAATAGATGAGCAGGCCCTGGACCATCATGGGCGTGCCGCGCACGATGGTGGAGTAGACGGTCGTAAAGCCGCGGCCGATGCTCTTAAAGAAGCGCACCAGGTCGTTATCCACGCGATCGAACGTCTGAATACGCAGGAACACAAAGAGCAGTGCCAGGAAAAAGGCGATGGCGGTGCCGAAGGTGGCAAGCGCGATGGTGATCTCGATACCGCGGATAAAGAAGTCGCCGCTCTTGTAGGTCATGTAGACCAAGCTCGACAGAAAGTCGCTGGGATTGGAGTCCGAGACAATGCTCACCTGCACCAGGTCGATAAACGACATGACGCAACGGTCGATAAAGAAGATCGCCGCGATGGCAACCACGACATAGCTGCCCAGGCGCGCGCCGCGGCGGCAACGCTCGGATGCAAACGGCGACTTTTGGCGATAGTCATTCCAATGCATGAGCTTGGTGACGAGCGCTGCCGCCGATACGACAATCCAAGCCCACAGAATCGCCCAGAGGCAGTCCTGGAACACACCCGTGGGCGCCAAGAAGCTCAGCGGCGTGGGGTTGCGCTGGCTAAACGCCAGGCCGAGCGCCGCGATAACGCTCGTGCCCAGGTACACATAACGGTGGTCGGCCTTGATAAAGGAGGCCAGACGATTGATGGTTTTCATGCTGCCTCCCTATGCCGGCTGACGGTCGAGGCACGCGTCCCACATTTGGTCGCGCTCCTCCTGGCTGACACCCTTGAGTGTCTTGTCGATGAGCTTAAGCAGTTTGTCCGATCCCTTGCGGCAGCCGACGTTTGCCGCGACCTCCTGCTTAAAGCCCTCGCCCTCGGCAAAATGAATGGGGACAATGCCCGGGTTTTGGGCCATATAGCCCTTCTCGTTCTCGGTGTTGTAGGTCACGGCGTCACAGGTGCCCTGCAGCAGGTTCGAGAACACCGTGGGGACGGAGTCGACCGGGTTTTTGTGCACAACGCCCGGAATCTCATCGATGACGGTATCGAGCATGGTGTCCTTTTGGCCGAGCACCGTGGCGCCACTAAAGTCGCTGAGCTTGGTCGCATTTTGGTAGGGCGAGCCCTCTTTTACGAACAGGCCAAAGTAGCCAATGAAGTACGGGTCGGAAAAGCCGACGGACTCCTCGCGCTCGGGCGTGGCGCTCATGCCGGCGATGATGAGGTCGATCTGGCCGTTGTTGAGCGAATCGATGAGACCCGAGAAGCTCTGTTTGACGGCAACGGGCTCGCCGCCGAGGGCCTTGCAGACGATCTTGGCGATCTGCACATCGTAGCCATCGGCGTAAGCGCCCTGCACGTTGTCGATGGGGATGGTGTACTCGCTGGCCTCGGAGACCTGCCAGTTGTATGGGGCGTAGGCCGCCTCCATGCCGATGCGGATCTTGTCCTTGCCGATCACAGAATCGGACAGGTCTTCGCGACCGCCGCCCGTGGTGGGCTGGACCACCTTGAGCGTGGACGGGCGCTGGCAGCCGGCAAGCGCGCCGGC
Source organism: uncultured Collinsella sp. (assembly GCA_959606035.1). Taxonomy (GTDB): domain Bacteria; phylum Actinomycetota; class Coriobacteriia; order Coriobacteriales; family Coriobacteriaceae; genus Collinsella. The sequence goes on along the minus strand of CAUHHB010000006.1, from coordinate 135,463 downwards.
GACGACGGAAGCGCTCGCAGCGAGGGCGCTACCCAGGAAGATGCGACGACTGCACACCGGCTGGGTCTGCGCGTCGCGCTGATGGGGAGAATGCATAATCTGCCTTCCCTGTTGAATCGTATGCTGACGACTTAACAGGATATACGCCAGCGACCAGCAGCGCAGCACAAGCTCGAAATATTAATAGACACACGGTAGTCATTGGGAACGTCGATGTTTTGGCAATGCCAGCGAGCGCCGCCCAGAGCGAACAAGTTGGCATGAAAAAGGCAAGGCATAGACCTTCTGGTCATGCCTTGCCTTTTGAGTGACAGATTGTCGCTCTGGGTGGCGCGCAGCGTCGACCGGCCCGCCGTTCGCTAGAACGGCGGAACCTCTAGAGCAGGGTAACGCTAAAGGAGCGCTCGTCGGTGGCGCCGGGGGCCACGACGATGGTGTTGACCTTGTGCTCAAAGACGTCGTCCTCGGTGTCCATGGTGGTGTGACCGGTCCAAGGCTCGAGCGCCACAAACGGGGCGTCGTTGGCGGCAGACCACACGCCGATGTACTTAAAGCCCTCAAAGTCGATCTTGACGCCGTGACCCGACTTGCAACCGCGCAGCGTGAGCGTGGAGCCCGGGGTATCGGTGAACATGATGGCGTCGTTATCGAAGCTGCGGTGCGTGATGGGCAGCACGTCCGAGTTATCGGGGGCCTTGTAGCTGCCCTCGAACGTCATAAGGCCATCGGGCGTGATGACGGGGGCCTCGTTAGTCCAGGCCTCGGTAAACGCCAGCTCGTAATCCTCGAACGCCTCGTCCTCGGCACCGGGGGCGGGCACGTTAAATGCGGGGTGGCCACCCACCGAGAACGGCAGGTCCACGTCGCCGGTGTTCGTAACGGCAAAGGTCTGGGTAAGCGTGGCGTCGCCGGTCAGGGCATAGGTCATGTTGAGCTTAAAGTGAAACGGAAAGGCCTTGAGCGACTCGGGCGTATCGGTGATCTCGTACGTTACCGAGGAGCCGTCCTCAGAGACCTCGACCAGCTTGTGCTCGACGATGCGCGCGAGGCCGTGGCGCGGCATCTCGCAGGTGCCGGCCGCAGACGTTGCCGTGTTGTTGCGCAGCGAGCCCACAATGGGGAACAGGATGGGCGCATGCTTGCCCCAAAAGGCGGGGTCGCCCTGCCACAGATACTCGTTGCCGTCGAGAGCAAGGCTCGTGAGCTGGGCTCCCATGGAATCGATGGCCGCGGTGAGGCCGCCGCGCTTGATGGTAGTGACGGTGGACATGCTACTTCCTCCAAAAATAAACAATAGTGTCGAGGGCTATTGTCCCACTCTTGGCGGCGGGACGGGACGGCAGGCGATTATTGAGTAGCCATAGCGGAATGAGCGGCAAACGCCTACTGGGTATCCACGTAAAGGTCGAACCCGCCCTGCGGCGTGGTGTCGACCGTATCGGGCGCCTGCGAGTTAAAGCTCACGGGAACCATGCGCTTTGAGGCGCGGAAACGCGTACCGTCGGTGGCGACGGGCGGCTCATCGACCGTGAGCTCGTAGTCACCAGGCTTGAGCTCGATACCGTCACCTTCGGAATTGATGTATTGGTACTCGTCGACCGCTTGCCCCTTGAGCGTGCGACCCACAATATGGACGAGCATCTGGCTGTCGCCGCGCGCAGTGTCCCACGTCGCGCCGTCCTTGACCTCGACCGACACATGTACCGAGCGCGTGCGGCCGAGCGATTGCTCGACAGACATCTCGACCTTGGCGGCGTCTCTTCGCTGTTGTTCAACATGGCTCCAAACGCTACCAATTACCGAGCATGCGATAACGCCGGCCATAAAGGCGATAAGGATGGGGCCGAGCGGCGAGCGACGTCCCGTATCTTCCTCGTGAGACAGATTGGGGCGACGTGTGGGCGCGAGCGCCTGGGCACCCTGCGAGGGCACGTCGAGAATGCTGAAGGATGCCGTGCTGTCGGGGTCGATGGTGTGGCGCGGCTGCGGGGTCTTTGCCGGCGAGATCGACATGTCGGCTGGCTCGCCGAGCGTGGCCGTAGCATCGGCTTTGGCCTCGTCTGCCTCGGTCTGGGCCCAAGCCTGTTCGAAGGTCAGGGGATCGACAGGGCCGAGGGCGGCGTCCGAGTCGGCGGCGACGTCGTTGCCAGTCTCGTCCTCGTCGATCGACACGTCACGCGGCGCAGGCTCGTCCCACTCCTCGTCCGGAGCCTCACCCTCGCTGTACCACCATTCAAAGTTATCGATATCCATACGGGGCGCTCCTTAGGCCTCGCAAATATACACTTGCTAGTTTTATACCCCCAGACGGCACGGCGGCTCGCCGGCACAGATAGGAAAACCATCACAACATTCGACGCTTTTCCTCGTTTTCGAGCTTTTCATCGAATGTTGTGACGGTTTGGGCGGCAGCCACGCCGCGAATGTGACAAAGGGACTGTCCCTTTGTCACATTCTGTTAGAGTTGCAGGGATTGAATCCCGCTTATTAATGCGACATTGGAGTGACAACCTTGATCGCCGCAACCACGCCTAAAAGCAAGTCAACCGCCGCCGCGCTCTCCCCTGCGCGCACCAAGCTCTGTCTAGCGTTACTCGTGTTGTTAGGCTTTTCGCTCGGCTGTTCCGAGTTCGTGGTCATCGGCATCGAAAGCGACTTGGCAACGGAACTCGGCGTATCGCTTGCCACCGCAGGCCAACTTATTAGCGTGTTCGCGCTCGTCTACGCTATCGCCACACCGGTGCTTGCGCTCAGCACGGGACGCTTCCGGCGCTACCAGCTGCTCGTGTGCTACAGCATCGTCTTTGTGCTCGGCAACCTGGTCATGGCGTTGGCGCCCAACTTCCAGGTGCTGTTTATCTCGCGCATTGTCCTGGGCTCCGTCTCGGGCGCGCTGCTCGCCGTGGGCGTGACGTACATCCCCGAGCTGCTGTCTCCGCAGCAAACTTCACTTGCCATCTCGGTGGTATATGGTGCGTTTTCCGTGGCAATGGTCTTTGTCACTTCGATCGGCAAGTTTGTGGCCGACACGCTCGATTGGCACGTGGCCATGTACAGCACGCTGACCTTTGCCGTTTTGATCTGCGGAGCGCTTGTGGCGTTTATGCCGCGCTCCGGTCAGACCGATGAGCCCGCCACCTTCCGCGAGCAGGCGGGGCTGCTACGCGAGCCGAGCATCATCACCGGCATGCTCATCTTTTTGTTTGGCGTGGGGTCGGTCTACGTTTTCTACGGCTATGTGACGCCTTATCTTGAGCAGGTGCTGGGCATGGGCACGGTCGAAGCCAGTACCACGCTTATGGCCTACGGCGTGTTCTGCCTGATCTCGAACATCCTGGGCGGATGGATCGACGCGCGTTTTGGCATGAAGGCACTGCTGGTTACGTTCGCGCTGCAGGCGGCGGCATTGTTTGGGCTGTTTGCCGCGGGCGCTGCCATGCCGCTCGCACTTGTCTTTGTCTTTAGTCTGGCAATGCTCATGTACCTGTTCTCGGTGTCGTGCATCACACACTTTATGGACGTGGCACGCAGCCGCCATCCCAAGTCGATGGTACTTGCAAGTTCGGTTGAGCCCATGGCGTTTAACGTCGGCATCTCGTTTGGCACCGCGGTAGGCGGCGCCGTTGTGAGCAGCGCTGGCATTGCGTACGTGGGTGCCGTGGGCGCCGCGTTCTCGCTTGTGGCCTGGGCGCTTACGCTGGTGACGATTAAGTTGGCTCGCTGGGAGCGTCGTCGCGGGTAGCGCAATTGCAGCCAAAAGCCGCAGCACCACCCACCATCTTTTGACCGCCCGGCGTTCGCTCCCGCAGCCATGCAACACGTCACCCAAGTCAGCATCTTTCCCGGCGCTATTTAACCACGCAAAACGCATCCTGTTAAGATTACCGCTATCGTTTTTCGCAATCTGAAAATCGGTAGAATCGCAGGTAAAGCTTTCGTAGTCTGAAGTGGTCAATCCACACGAAAGGGGTTTACCACATGGACAAGAAAGCAGTTGTAATCGCCGGGGCCGGCAGCACCCACACTCCCGGCATCATCCAGAGCCTATTGCAGAAGAAAAACGAATTGCCGCTGCGCAAACTCGCCCTGTACGACATCGACGAGAAGCGCATGCATCTCGTCTACGACATCATGAAGCAGTTCATCGAGCAGGAAGCTCCTGACATTGAAGTTGTCGTGACGACCGATCCCGAAAAGGCATTCACCGATGTCGACTTCGTCTTCGCACAAATCCGCCAGGGTGGCCTTCAGATGCGTCGCCAGGACGAGCGCATCCCTCTCAAGTACGGTTGCGTGGGACAGGAAACCTGCGGCGCCGGCGGTTCGATCTCCTATGGCATCAGGTCCATCCCCGGCGTCTTCGACCTCGTACGCTACGCCAAGAAATACAGTCCAGACGCCTGGATCCTCAACTATTCCAACCCCGCCGCAGTTGTCGCCGAGGCCACACGTCGCGAGTTTAACAACGACCATATCCTTAACATCTGCGATATGCCCACGGCTATCTTGCTCTCGTACTCTAAGATGCTCGGACTTCCCAGCTGGCGCGATATCGACCCCATGTATTTTGGACTCAATCACTTTGGCTGGTTTACCAAAATCTACGACAAGCAGGGACGCGATCGTCTGCCGGAGCTTCGTCAGATGATTCTCGAGCACGGCATGGCCGTGAGCGACAAGCATCACAAGGACAAGGACTGGATGCACACCTGGGGTCAATACGTCAAGATTGTGAAGGACTATCCCGAGTATCTGCCCAACAGCTACCTGCAGTACTACCTGTACTCCAAAGACATGGCAGATGACATGGACCCCAACTGGACGCGCGCCGACAACGTCATCAACGGACGCGAGAAGGAGATGTTTGCCGAGCACGACAAGTACCTGGCAGATCCCGCCAATTACAAGAGCCCTGTACAGAGCTTCACGGTCTTTGGCGACTTTATCGTCGACGCAGCCGCCTCTATCGCCTACAACAAGTGCGAACGTTATCTCGTAATCGTCGAGAATAACGGTGCCATCCCCAATCTGCCCGATGACGCCATGGTCGAGGTCCCCGCCTACCTGCGCTCTTGGGGCCCTGAACCCATCAGCCAGCCTGCTATCCCCACCTTTTACAAGGGGCTTATCGAAGAGCAGAATGCCAGCGAGAAGCTCGCCGTCGACGCATATTACGAGCATTCCTACCAGAAGGCGCTCGAAGCCATCGCGATCAACAAGACCGTCCCTTCGACTACCGTCGCGCGCCAAATCCTCGACGACCTGATCGAAGCGAACGGCGATTATTGGCCGACCCTGTCCTAACTCCCCGCGCATCGAAGGAACATCATGAAAGAAAGCAAGCTCTACAGCGAGTTCCAGAGACTCGGCAAGGTGCTCATGGCGCCGGTCCTCCTCCTGCCCGTTTCCGGCATTTTGGTCGGTCTGGGCTCCGCCCTTTCCAATGCTAACCTCATCTCGCTCTGCCCGCTTTTGGGCACCGAGCCGATGGTGATCTTTAGCACACTCATCAAAGCAGCCGGCAACGTTATCAATGGTAACATCTCGGTTCTCTTTGCAATCTGCATCGCCTACGGTTACGCCAAGGCCGAGAAGGCGACCGCCGCACTCTCAGGCTTCATCGGCTATATGACCATGAACACAATCATGGGTCAGCTGCTTATCCTGCTGGGCACCATCGATCCCGCCAACCTGCAGACCGGTCAGAACGCCATCCTGGGCGTAACCACACTCGACACCGGCGTATTCGGCGGCATCATCATCGGCTTGGTAGTCGCGTGGATCCACAACCGATTCTATAAGGTGCAGCTTCCGCCGGTGCTCGGCATCTTCAACGGCACACGCTGCGTCCCCGCCCTCACCGTCGTTTTCGCGAGCCTGGTGGGCGTTGCACTCGCCTTCGTGTTCCCATTTGTGCAAACCGGCCTAAAGGCCGCCTCGACACTCATCGATTCCACCGGGGTGTTTGGCGCGTTCATCTATGGCTTCTCCGAGCGCATGCTTCTGCCCTTCGGCCTGCATCATTTCATCTACCTGCCGTTTTTCTTCACTTCTCTGGGCGGTAGCATCCAGGTTGACGGCCAGACCGTCGAAGGTGCTGTCAACATCTACAACGCCATGCTCAACACGCCCGGCATGATGTACGACATCGACATCTCAAAATACGTCATGAACGGCAAGGTGCTGTTCGCCATGTGCGGCCTGCCCGCGGCGGCACTCGCCATCTACCACTGTGCCCGTCCCGAGAATAAAAAGAAGGTCGGCTCCCTCATGATCGCCGCCGTTATCCCGGCCGCCATCATGGGCATAACCGAACCGCTCGAGTACTCCTTCCTCTTTGTAGCACCCGTACTCTATGTGGTCCACGCCCTGCTGTGCGGCATCGCGTATGTACTCACCTACCTAGTACAGTTCAATGTGCCCGGGCCTTCCGCCTTCGGCGGACCGCTCCTCTCGTGGATCTTCAACGGCATCATGAACGCCGACAAAGGCTCCAACTGGTTCTGGCTTATTCCGCTTGGCATCGCTTACTTCGGGATCTATTACGTGCTGTTCCGCGCCTTTATCAAGAAATTTGACCTCAAAACCCCGGGCCGCGAGGATGATGACACGCAGGCAGCGGATGACACGTCGGCAATCGACTCCAAAGCACCTGTCCAGGTAAGCGAGCTCATCCCACAGATCGTGGAAGCCGTGGGCGGCGCCGATAACATCTCGGGTGTCAACGCCTGCTTCACTCGCCTGAGGCTCAGCCTCAAAGACACCGCCCTAGTCAAGGACGATAGCGTCTTCACCAAAGACCTCGGCGCCAGCGCCATCGTGCACGTTGGCGGCGGTGTTCAGATCGTTTACGGCAATAAAGCTTCTGTCTACAAAGTCGAAATGAGAGAATACTTGGGCATGGAATAAATCCGTCCCATAGCTTCACCACAATGCTCCGGAGATGGCATATCCGCTCCGGGGCATTATTGTTTGGAGTGATTTGAATGTCGATGTACGAGGTCTATTCGAACCTCAGGTCTTGTATCGAAGACGTCGAGAAGGGCGGCAACCTTGACGCCCACATCGCACTCTACGCCCTTTCCCATCACGACGAGGTCCCAGAGCTCTCAATAGAAGAACTTGCCCGCGCGTGCAATACATCGCCCGCGACCATCTCGCGCTTCTGCAGGCGCGTAAACGGCTCGAGCTTTCGATCGTTCAAAGAGCAAGTTGACGACTTCAACGCTTGGCTCCAGCGTGAGACAACCGAGGCAAGGGCTCATAAGCAAATCGATATACCCTGGTATTTCGATATCGTAGAGACCTCTTTGCTTGAAACAAAACGCCTGCTCACTGAGGATCGACTCGAGCGGGCCGTTGACTGGCTTCTCGATGCGCAAAATGTCTACGTATACGGAAGCTCATTCTCCAATCTCGCCGCCCGCTCACTCTGCGAAAAGCTGAGCCGCGTAAACCGACTGTGCTTCTCATTTGGCTCCGTCAAGGGGCAGGAGACGTCACTCTGTCTGCTCCAACCCGACGATCTAACCATCTTTGTATCGTTCTCAGGAAAGACGAGCTATATCTTCAATCTTTACGTTGAGGCCAAGCGGCGAGGCTGCCGCGTTATTTGGATATCGAGCAACATGGCATTCGATAACAACGGGGCGCGTGAGCTCTTGCTACCCGTGAGCGCGGAGTCACTCAGCGAGTACTCGACCGCCTTGGTTGAGGGCATGAGCCTACAAAGCGCGGTTAACGCTCTATATATCAGCTGTGCAAATCGACTTCGGGCGCAGCGCTAGCCGCAAACACGCTAGAACTGAAAAGAACGCACCTCACCGTCGCAAGGCGTCCGAATACACGATAGACAGTGCCAAAAGAGAGCAGCGAGCACGTCATGTACTTGCCCATTCGCCCCAAAACAGCACAGGTCGGCGCCCGATTGAAAAATCGGACGCCGACCTGTATTAATCTTGATCGTGTGGTTGAGTCGTTTACTCCATACCCAGCAGCTCGCGCATCTGAGTTGCGTAGTTAGATGCCATGTTGCCGTAGACAATCTGCACGCCGCCGTTGACATGCACGATGCCACGCGCTTCGAGCTTTTCGGTAAACTCGGCGTCATCAACCACCTTGTCACAGTCATTGAGCTGGATGCGCAGACGGGTGAAGCAGGCCTCGACAGACTTAATATTGTTGTCGCCGCCCACTGCCTCAACGATGGCGGGAATGAGGTCGCTGATCACAGTCTTGGGAGCCTTTGCGGCCTCATCGTCGGACTCTTCCTCGCGGCCAGGGGTCTTAAGGTCCTTCTTAAGGATGATGAACTTGAAGACGAAGTAGTACACCACGAAGTAGATGGGGCCGAGGAACAGGATAACCTGCCAGTTGGAGCCCTTGGCTGCACCCATAATGCCGTTAAAGATCAACGACAAGAGCGGGCCACCGAAGGACGCGGAGCCAGCCACGTTGAACTGCAGGACATAGGTCAGCGCATAGGCAAGACCAGCCATGAGAGCGTGGAACACGTAGAGGATGGGCGCGATAAACAGGAAGGAATACTCGAGCGGCTCGGTAATGCCGGAGAGGATGCAAGGCACCACGATGGCGATCATGAGCGCTGCGGTCTTCTTCTTGTTCTTGGGAAGCGCCGTCTTGTAGAAGGCGAGTGCAGCGCCGGGCAGGCCGAACATGGCGAAGATAACCTTGCCGTTCATGACAAAACGGCTGACCTCGATGTTAAACGGCGTGCTGGGAGAGCCCAGGATCGCATTGTAGATATTGATAGCGCCCTGAACGGTCTGGCCGTCGATGGTCTCGACGCCACCGAGCGACGTGAAGAAGAACGGCAAATAGACAAAGTGATGCAGGCCAAAAGGCAGGAGCATGCGCTCGCCGGCGCCGTAGACAAATGCACCAAAGGCACCCGTAGTCTTGATGAACTCGGACAGCGCACCGAGAGCGTTCTGAATAAACGGGAAAACAAAGGACATGACCAATGCGAGGATGCTGCATGAGAGCAGCGTTACCGCCGGAATAAAGCGCGTACCGTTGAAGATGGAGAACACGGCGGGCAGCTCAATCTTGTAGTAACGGTTATGCAACCATGCGACGATTGCGCCCACCAGAAGACCGCCGATAACGCCAGTGTCGAGCGTGGTGATACCGAGAATCGTGCTCTGGCCCGTCGTAAGATTCGCGGGATCGATAACGCCAGTCGCCGTAAGGAACGTGCCCATCACGGAATTCATGCACATGTAGCCCAAAAAGCCACAAAGCGCCGCGGTAGCCTTCTCGGACTTGGCGAAGCCATAGGCGAGACAAATCGAGAAGATAACCGGGATGTTGTTCATAACGATGCCGGCTGCGGCCTTGAGAATCGAAAAGAAAATCGCAAAGCCCGGAGCAGCAAGCCAGGGAACAGCTGCCGTAAGGGTGGGGCTGGTAAAGGCATTGCCAAAGCCCTGGAGGATGCCGGCAATTGGCAGAATCAGCACGGGCGTCATGAGGACTTTGCCCAGGCGCTGGAACTTTGCCAGCAGCTCATCTTTGTTCATGGGATACCCCTCTTAAAGAAACGGGGCGCGCGGCTCTACAATCCACACGCCCCATAACAGTTATCAAGCGCTATGGAACTAACTACTTAAGCTCCGGCCAGTAATCCTTATTGGCCTCGATGAGCTTGTCGAGCACCTTACGAGCCTTCTTGGCGTCACCGACCAGACGATTAAGCGTGAGTGCCTGCAGAGCCTTCTCGTAGGAACCCTCCATCCAAGCCTCAACAGTCAGGCGCTCATAGGCGTACTGGTTCTCCATAAGGCCGCGATAGAAGGTACCGATCTTGCCAACAGCATAGGGCTGCGGGCCATTGGCGCCCACGCTTGCCGCAACCTCGACCATGGCGTCATCGGGCATACCCTCGATAATGCCGTTGTTGGGCACAATGACAATGAAAGTCTTGTTGGTGTTGCGATAAATGGCCGACGTGATTTCCACGATCATATCGCCATGAGCGTCGTTTTGCACAACCGAGGAGTTCTTTGCGGTGCCGACTTTGGCAACGCGCTCGCACTCGGCGAACACGCGCTTCTCACGACCGTTGATAACCTCATCGGAGCGAGTGTAGTCGGGGTCGAGGTGAGCGACCTTGTACTCGGGATACAGATAGTACTGCAGATAAGTGTTGGGCAGATAGTCGGGGAAGTCCTCGAGCATGTCCTTGACCATGGCGTAGGTATCAAGCCAGGACTGGTCACGCTGCTCGGCATCGGCAGGAAGGAAGCCGTTCTTCTCCGTGTACTCCTTAATCTGCGGGACGAGGTCATGACCCTCTTCATCGTAGATGTGCTTGAACCAACCGAAGTGATTGAGGCCAAAGTACACGGGCTCCGTCTTGCTCATATCGCGACCGAGCAGGCGACCGTAAGAGCGCATGAGGTTGACGGGCTGATCGCAGATGTTGAGGACGCGATGCTCATCGGGCAGGACGCGCTCGAGACCATATGCCACAATAGCAGCCGGGTTGGTGTAGTTGATAATCCACGCCTCCGGGCTATGAGCGCGAACGTCGTTGACGATCTCAACCATGTCATGCATGGAGCGCATACCGTAAGCCATGCCGCCGGGGCCCACCGTTTCCTGGCCGATGATTCCCATATGCAGCGGAATCTTCTCATCCTTGCTGCGCATCTCGTAGCCGCCGGTACGAATCTGGCAGAGCACAAAGTCAACGTCAGTGTATGCCTCGTCCTTATCGGTGGTGTAACCAAACTCCACACCGGGCTCCTCCTCGGCGAAGAGGATCTTGCCAAACTCGCCGATCGGACGCTGACGCTCGGCATCGATGTCATAGAGCATCACGCGGTTCAGCGGCAGAATGTCCATGTGCTTGGTCAGGGCTTTAAGAATGCCAGGGCACCACGTGGAGCCGCCGCCAACGATCACAATATTGAGCTTATCTTTCATGTTCCATCCCTCCAGGGTTGGCTGATCGGTGTTCTCGAAGACCTTGGGCTCCGCGGTTGTCCTCGGCTTGCTTCGTTTCGATTGATATTTTGCGACTTGAGCTCATTTGCAAGCCCCTGCGCAGGTCAATGCGAAACGGGGACACATGATTTCGTTCACGACACAGATATGTGTAGGCCGACACGTACGTTTGCCCAGTTCATGGGTAATAGACAATCTTGACCGATTACCGATTTCTCACCTGGCTACACAAAGCGGTACCATATGTACGGCGAGGTGCGAGGGGCTGAAACATCTTATGAAAGATCAAGAATCTTTTTATGATCATGTGCGAGCTGGCGAGAGCAAGCTCAACGATCTCGAAAGCGAGATCATGCGCTACATCATCGAGCTGCGTGACGATATTGACGATGTCACGCTTAAGAGCGTTGCTGAACGGTTCTTTGTCGCTCCCAACACGATCGTAAGGCTTGCCCATAAGCTTGGCTTCTCGGGGTTTACGGAGCTCAAACAATCGTATTCCGCCTCGCTCGACCGCAATCGATTCACTATCGAGACACTTCCGCTCGACACCCAGCTCGTACAAACCAAAGACCTGCTTAACGACCGGGTCATCGACTCGGTCGTGAGCCTTATCCAGGACGCCTCGCATATCGTGTTCTTCTGCTCGGGCTTTTCGAAATACCCGTGCCTCGAGATGGCTGAAAAGCTCAAAATAATGGGCAAGAATACCGATACGCTCAGTGAACGCCACGTCATGAGGCATTACGCGGAACTGCTTGGCAAAAACGACCTGGTCTTTAGCGTTTCCGTAAGCGGCGAGACGCAGGTGTCTATTGACGCCACATCGATAGCCAAAACGCGCGGATGCAAGGTCGTCACACTCACCGGCTTTTCTCGAAATTCTCTCTCGAAACTAGCCGACTACCCTATCTACACCGTGCAAAAAGAAATCCGCTTGGGCAGCATGGACCTCGACAGTCGATTAATGTTCTATTACGTTTTCGAATTGATATTTGAGCGCTATTTCAAACTGGCCAGGAAATAAAACTCTGTATGTGCCCGGCTTCGACTCTTTAGCAGCCTTCTATATGAAAGGTATCGTTCTATGCAACGCGTACTGTTTATCTGTCATGGGAACATCTGCAGATTCAGAAAAATGCCTAGCTAGTTAGGATCCCGGCGAACCATATCGCGTACCTTACGACGTTTTTACGACTCTGAGCCCCGATGCGATATTGCCGTGATGGAGAAAAGCAACTCCTTTCGCCTTTCCCCAGTAGCTGAAGAACGGAGAATCGAGCATAAGCATTCCTTTCCGGTCGTCTCAAACCTCTGCAATTTGGAGGGTAAATCGCGAAAGCTAATATCTCAAACACCAGAAAAATCAAGTCGATGACCTCGCTCAACATTCACGACGACCACCATCGCATGCTAGTTACAAGAAGCGGATGCACTAGTATTCTTTCAATCGACTTGCAAACCCCTTCAAGCGTCCAACGCAATGGCGTGCTTTCAGACGCAACGCCTCCTTGCGTCCGCATTATTTCTTTGTTAGACTCTACGGAAGAATTCAGCGCAGGCCCATATGCCAAGCCAGCGCCCCGGAAAGGAAAAGGATTCGTGAAGCTGTAGACGATACATATCGACGCCAATTTGCAAATTGCCATCTATCCAAGAATAAATCTGGCTGCACATTTGTCGTATCGTCTTTTCACTGATCCTCGTATATCCTAAACACTACCTTTGCGAGCATTGCCGTCGACTCATTTTCTTTCAGCTTGACTCGAGTCGACGGGCGTTCACGTTGGTCGGAACGAGCCAATCAGAGCATATGCGGCAAAACGCGGCCTCCCATGCCGAGGAGGCACAATGTCAAGAACCAATTTGAACAGCTCCACCACCCTCGTTCTTTCCCATATTACTTATGCATATCCTGGCAGCGCAATGCCCGCACTCGACAACGTGTCGGCGACATTTGCCCCCGGCTGGCACGGCATCGTCGGAGACAACGGGTGCGGGAAATCAACTTTCGTCCGCATTGCGTGCGGACTTCTGATTCCAGATCGCGGCGTCGTTTCACCGCGTCTCGTCTCCGCATATTGCGCGCAAGAAGCCGGAGTCGAACCGCCCATGCTCTTCGATTTTGCGTGCGACTTCGCCCCGGCGACCACGCACCTCAGAAGGATGCTCCGCATCACCGATGATATGCTCTGGCGTTTTTCCGAGCTCTCCGGTGGCGAGCAGAAGAAAATTCAAATAGCCGTCGCGCTTTGGCAGAATCCCGATCTTCTGGCAATGGATGAACCGACTAACCATGTGGACGCAGAATGCAGAAGGCAGATTTGCAAAGCACTCGCCGAGTACAAGGGTATTGGCCTCCTCGTCTCGCACGACCGTGCGTTGCTCGACTCCTTGGCAAAGGACTGCCTGTGCTTTGAGTCGGGGCACGTCACCATGCGCCCCGGCAACTACTCCCAAGCTCGCTCGCAGGCGAATCTGGAGCGCGAAAGCGCGGCGCGGGCCAAATCGATTGCGCGATCCGAAGAAAAGCGCATGAGGGCTGAGTATATCAGGCGCGTTGAAAACGCCTCACGGTCCGCATCCAAGAGAAGCGCCCGTCATGTCGATCCGAAGGATCACGACGCGAAAGCACGAATCAAACTCGCCATTCTCACTGGCAGAGACGGCGTTGCGGGCAAGCTCGCTTCGCGCATGGACTCCCGAATCCAGCGCGCGCAAGCCGCCGTCGACGCCCACCATGTCGAAAAGCGCTACGAAAGCACCTTGTGGATGGAAGCGCAACCCAGCCCGCGCAAAACACTGATTCACGTCAGCTCAGATTGCATACCGTGCGGCCCGAGGCAATCTTTGCGGGTTCCCGAGATTTATCTGGGAAATACCGATCATCTGGGCATAAGCGGCCCCAACGGAGCGGGGAAAACAACACTGGTCAAGCATATCCTGGAGATATTGGAAGGTCGCAAGGCCACGGGATTGGACATTCGCACGCTGTATATCCCTCAGGAAGTCGACGATTCATCCTCAATTGAATTCCTCTCGGAAATCAAGGACCTGCCCCAAGCCGAACGTGGAGCCCTGCTTTCGATCGTTGCGCAACTCAATTCGGATCCCGAACGAATATTGTCCGGCGAGAACATCAGCCCGGGGGAGCTGCGGAAGCTCATGCTCGCCCGCGGTATACTAGATGCCCCCGAAATCATCGTCATGGACGAACCCACGAATCACCTGGACCTGCACTCGGTGGAGGCACTCGAGCGAGCGCTTTCCGCCTTTCCCGGCGCGCTTGTTTTGGTGAGCCATGACGAGCAGTTCCTCTCGGCCTCATGCCCCCTCCGCTTGGATTTGGCCCCAGAAGAGGAGCACACTATTGGTCAGCCCCTCCTCTAGCGCTCAGGCATGTCTTCTGCAAGCCGCCTTCTTCTGATATCCCCTCCCCCGTTTTGCAAGCAACTCAGCGCAAATGGCCCATCCCCCTCAGCCTGAAGGCTCAGCGACACCAACGATACCGACGATTCAATATCTGGATGTCCATATTTGCCCCATCTGGGTGATTATTAAATTGTGTTTGTTCCGTGATTGAATACTTTGTCATCATTACGCCCCACTTCTTCTCATCAGAGGACGTCGAGAACGACAGGTCCTTGCGAAATAATCCCAGCTCAGAAGCTTATGGCATGATGTGCTCACCGAGTGCTCGATGACGATTGACGAATCGTCGGTAATATCCAATTTTAGGAAAGAGGTGTGTATGACCCGACCGAAGATCATGCGCGGACCGTTTGAATGCGGCTCCATCTCAACAACCAGTACGGCAATGTCGTCTATAAAGGAGTCTTCGGCGAGCATGCCGACTTGTTCTGAACGAGCTGTTCGACATGCCCTGAAGGCCGAAGAGATGTTCTCTCGCGTCATGTATCGCCAGATTCTTTGTGCCCACACGAAGCTCCATGGGGCAATGTTTGGGGACGATGATCTTCATGCCGCAACAAGAAATGTCGAGGAGATCTTGCGCAACGTCCTGCGCCTCTATCTCGATGTCCACGGCGAGCCGCAACGCGGAGTCAGCAAATAATTGGATTGAGAGGAGTTCGAGTATGAGGAAATTGAATCAGTTTATGAAGTTCGATTGGGAAGCTTTTGCGAAAGGCAAGCGTTTCCTTTGTGTCGGAGGTGGTAAATGGGTTGATTAAAACACCAAAGAGCATCGCGGCACCAAGATCGACGTGGTGATCACAACCGATAACACGCAGTATCACCAAAACGAAGGCGAGGTGGTCAGCAATCGTTTCGAGAAGCTTTCCATCAAGGTTTCGAACGATATCGAGATTCCCGTCAATCAGCACGTCATTCCCACCGGCGTGGTCGCAAAGGTTTACGGTGATTATCGCAACCAGCTGTCCATCACGGCGGACGGCATTACCGTCATCCCCGCGAAGGGCTAGGTGATTGTGGTGCGTTACTCCAGTGGCGCACCGGCGATCGTGTATTCGACCCCCAGCGCAAAGCTTTGTGTGCTGGGGGTCGCTTTATTTGCGGTCGCCGCGTGCGTTTATTGCATCGGGCTATTCGTGAACACCATTCTTGCGCCCATCGCCATAGAGCCCAGTACGGTGATGGCGTTTGGCGGCAACCTTACCTCCGCAGCGGCCACTCTTAGCCTCGCTGGGACCATGTTGTTTGCGGGAGGGATCACACATTACGTCATGCTATCTGAATCAACACGGTTGCATGCACGCATTAGGAAGGGGCTCTTTGATCCACGTTACGGGAATCCTCTACACCTGCGAGAAGGCGAGCTTCTTCCCGACATCTCTTGCAAAGAGACGGCTCCTGGACAGTTCGAGCTCGCCATCTCAACCTCATCCTCAACGGCAGAAGAAATATCGAAGATGGGACCTAGCATTAGCTCCCGACTTCGCGGAAGGTTCTCCCGCTACGCCGTCGTACTTGCCGAAGCAGACGTCGCATGCAATCAAGTGACCTTCTTCCTTGAAGATGTGACGTTGCATCGAGAGATCAAGGCATCGCGTGTCGAGGATTTGTGCCCGGCGAACGCCTACGAATTCCGCGTTCAAAACGGCACGAGCATCGACCTCCGCACCTCCGGTTCCATGCTCATCGCTGGAAAGACCACGGGCGTGATCGCCCTCTTGCTCCAAGCCCTGTTGGCTGGTCCTGACGGACACGGATCGCAAGTCCTCATCATAGACCCCAAGCAGGCCGAGCTCTCCCGACTTCCTCGCGTGGTTTCACTGAATGCTGACGGGGACGCTCGCGCAATCCTGTCTGCGTTATCACGGTTCGCCGACAGCATCAAAGAGCGACAGAGCTTCCTCAACGACAGGTCGACAGAGACGGGAGACGCCGTGCACTGGTGGGATGCGGGGCTTCACGTTTCGCTTCTCTTCATGGATGAGTACGTGGCACTCCGCACGCTGTTTCCCAAGCGCGCGAGCAAGGAGGACCCCGATTACTGCCTCGCGACGTTTGATGGGCTGGTGAAGCGCATCGTAACGATGGGGGCGAGCGCGGGCTGCTACGCCATCATCTCGATCGCCGAGGCGTCTGTTGAGGAGGGGGGGCTTGCCGTCGATGCTGCGCTCGGCGTGCAGCACCCGCGTCCTCTTCAAGCCGACGCTTCCCGAGGCGCGGCTCATATGGGGCGCGGAACGCCTGCTCGACCTCGGTGCACCTCGCACCTTCTCCCCGGGCGACGCTTGGTTCAGCAGTACGGACGGGGCGCACGACCGCATCGGCTTTGTGCATTTTCCGATCATGGACTTCCCCGTGTACCGCGAGCTTGGGCGGCTCCTTGACCTGTACTTCAGAGAATAACCACCGCGGGGTCCGCTTCGCGCAGCAAAAGCGGACCCCGTCGATTGTTCCATTACTTGAAATTCTGCTCATTTATGCGCCTTGGGGAGCTTGTTATCCCAAGGCGCACCCTCGGGCGCGTTCCAAAATCGTCCCGAAATAGCTCATTTACGAGAAAGGACTCGGAACCATGACCAATTCTCTGCCCATGAAGACCCGCGCGATGATGTACGAGCAGCAGCTCGATCACCTGCCCCGTCTTGTGGACGAAATGTACCGAAGAATCGAAACACTCGCCCCGAAGCGCTATGCGGGCATCGTGCACGACAGCGACACGACGGACGCGGGACGTCCGGCAGCCGCGCATCTTCACGTGATGATGGAGTTCCAGAATCCGCGCTCGCTCAATAGCATCGCGAAGCTCCTTGGAGATAAACCTGAGCGCATCGAGGCTTGGAAGGCAGGTGTGGAAAACGGTTTTTCCTACCTGTGCCACAGAACGGATGGCGCACGATCCAAGCATCAGTACGACCCCAAAATCGTGCGCTCCAATTTCGATTACCCAGCGCTACTTGCTTCTATTGAGTCGCGCGTTGCTCGAACGAGGTCCCATAGCAGCATCAAAGTCCTTCTCGATGACCTTCTCGAAGGTCGTATCGGCAAGGAGTCCTTGATCTCTCAGCTCTCCGGATCCGAATATGCCCGGACATAGCGTCAGATCGAAGACGTTTATGCACGCCGCCTTCAGGTTCAGGCCCGGGAATGGCGGGGGTTGATGCTCAAGGGCGAAAGAAGGGTGGAATCAGTTTGGATCTTCGGGCCTGCTGGAACGGGGAAGTCCACCCTCGCAAAGCTCTATGCGAAGCGGAAGGGCGAACCGTTCTTCGTCTCTGGATCTACGAGAGACATCTTTCAGGGGTATGAGGGCAAGCACACGGTGATTCTTGACGAACTTCGTCCCTCATCCATCCCCTACGCCGACCTGCTTCGCATCACGGATCCCTATGCGATGGAGCATGAGGTGATGGCACCGTCCCGATATTCCGACAAAGCGATAGCCGCCGATCTCGTAATCGTCACGACGCCCTACAGCCCCTTGGAATTCTATGGAGAACAGATGCGCCGATCCGCGACTTATCGTCCGCAAAACGATGTCGACGGATTTGGTCAACTTGAGAGGCGCCTCTCCGTCGTTGCGGAGATGCAGACGAGGGAGATCTGTCTCTCTGAGTTTAGGCACGATCTCGACGGATACTGGCCGGTCGAAGGTTCCTCTCGTACAAACCCATATTCGAGTTATGCGCGAGGACTCGCCCCCTCGTCCTGCGCCAACGCTCTTTATAAAGAGCTTCTCGACACCGTTTCGCACTTGACAGCTTAACCAATCGGGCCCCGTGCGATAATCTTGAAATATCGCATCGGGGCTCTTTTCTGAACAGGAAGGAGCCTGCTAGTGACTGTGAGAAAAGACAGCAAAGGGCGAATCCTCAGACGCGGGGAAAGCCAGAGAAAAAACGGCCGTTACTGCTTCAAGTATGTGGATGCAAGAGGTAAAACGCGGAGCGTCTACTCGTGGACCTTGACAACTCATGATCTAACTCCGAAGGGGAAGAAAGCCAGTCCGTGCTTGCGCGCGTTGGAGCATGAGATCCAGCGCGATCTGCTTGATAAGGTCGCGCCGAACAATATGACAGTCTACGAACTCGCATCTCGTTACACTGAAACAAAGACTGCCGTGAAACAATCCACTCGAGCCGCCTACAAGACAATCCTCAATTTTCTTGCTACAGATGAATTCGGCTCGCGACGAATATGCGGTGTCACCTCCCTTGATGCCAAGGAATGGCTCATCAACCTGCAAAAAATCCACGGCAAGCGCTATAGCACAATCCATAGCATCCGTGGTGTTCTGAGACCGGCGTTTCAACTGGCAGAGGAGAACAGCCTGATTCGCCGAAATCCCTTCTATTTCGAGCTCGCAACGATACTGACAAACGACATGGTTACACGCAAGGCCTTGGCCACTAACCAAGAACGCAGATTTCTTGCTTTCGTGGAGGGCGATGAACACTTTCACCGCTATCGTGACGCCATCTACATCCTTCTAAATACGGGCCTGCGCATTTCTGAATTCTGCGGTCTTACCGTCGAAGACCTTGATTTCAAAAACGGAAGCATTCGGGTAAACAAGCAACTTCAGCGGACCAGCAACATGCGATACTACATCGAACGTCCCAAGACGGAGAGCGGGATCCGCTATGTTCCCATGACTCAAGCCGTGACAGAGTGTTACAGGAGTATCCTTGCGCAACGTCTAAAGCCTTCGAGTGAGCCGGTCGTTGACGGTGTTAGCGGTTTTCTGTTTCTTGATAAAAACGAGATGCCGCGTGTTGCCCTGCACTGGGAGAAGTACTTCCACCACGCGATAGAGAAACATAATCGCATCTACAAGGATGAGCTTCCCAAAATCACACCACATGTCTGCCGACATACCTTCTGCTCGAAGATGGCACGCAGGGGAATGAACCCTGCGAAGCTAAAATGCATCATGGGCCACTCCGACATCAACGTGACTTTTAACACATACACCCATCTTGATTTCGACGACGTCAGAGAGGATATGCTGAAAATTGGATGCAAAGGACGGTCAACATTGTGACAACAAGTCGTAAACCCTCGTTCTTTACGACAATTCTTACGACGCTGGAAAGAAGAATAATCCGCTCATTTATGAATCAATTTGATATTCTGTCCTTGACGAGGGATCAAAAAGCAGTGCGATTATCTGCGAAAACTCTGATATTCGAGAGGTTTTAGCCAATGCGCAAAATCCTATTTGTCTGTCATGGGAACATCTGTCGCTCGACGATGGCTGAGTCGGTGTTTGCCGAGCTGGTGCGCCGTGCTGGGCGCGAGGCGGAGTTCGTCATCGATTCCGCAGCGACCTCAACCGAGGAGATCGGCAACCCGCCGCATCATGGCACGGTCGCCAAGCTGCGCGAAGTCGGGATTCCCGTCGTTGCCCACCGCGCGCGTCAGGTGCGCCGCGCGGAGTATAGCGACTGGGATCACATTGTCTATATGGATGCTGAGAACGCGCGCGGCCTGCGTCGCATCTTTGGCGACGATGCCGACGGCAAGATTTCGCGGCTGCTGGATTGGACCGATCGCCCCGGCGACGTCGCCGATCCCTGGTACACCGGCAACTTCGATGCCACCTACCGCGATGTGCTCGCCGGCTGCACGGCCATGCTCGAGCAACTGTAGGCGCCCGGGCGGCGCGGATGCGTGAGCCACGCCATCGGCATAAAATGAGCGTGGATAATCTCCCGCATACAAATCGAGCGTGGATAATCTCCCACTTTGAACGCAAAACGGCGCTCTAAACGGGAGATTATCCACGCTCATTATCTTGGTGGGAGAAAATCCACGCTCGATTACTCGTCGACGATCTCGGCGAGCCAGACGTTCAACGTATCGACCTCGGGGCAGCAGAACTTTGCCGTACCGGGCTCGTTGCCGGGCACGGTTCCGCCGTAGCGCAGGATGTCGATATAGGGAAAGCCCACATGGCAGGCCATGGAGCACATCTTGCCGCGATCGCGGTCGAAGTCGAAGACGTCGCCGGGCTTGTGGCCATGGTGGCAGCGGCACGTGCCCAGCTGGTCCACGCAGCTAATGCGGATACGTGGGCGCTTGCCGCGTGGCGCGCCGAGCGACTTGCCCTCGCTCGCGGGCTCGGGGCCGCTTTCGCTGGCGCTACTCATGGTCGATCACATCCAGGCAGGCCTCGATGGGCAGGCCGGCAGACTTGTCCTCCTGGTCAGCATTGCGCTCGATAAGCTCGGCCACCACGCGCATGGCGTCGGCTGTGGCGCGCTGCAGACTCCAACCTGCCATAACGCGGCCGACGAGCACCGCCGAGAACGTGTCGCCCGTGCCCGGGAAATAGACCGGAATGAGCTCAAAGGGAATCGTGAAGTACTCCCCCGCCACATGATCGTAACCGATAACCGCGTTCGTGCCATTGACCACGGCGCTCGTAATGACCACCGACTTGGCACCCAGCTCGCGCACGGCATCCACAAGAGCGCGGCCCTCATCCGGCGTGATTTGCTCGGCAATAGGCGTATCGGTGAGCAGACAGGCCTCGGTGTAGTTGGGCACCGCGTAGTCAGCGCACTCAAGCAGGTGCCGCATAAGGCCAATCGTGGATTCGGGCACACCGGCATAGAGCTTGCCGTTGTCGCCCATGATGGGGTCGACGAATACCTTGGTACCCTTTTGCGCGCGGCGGTGGCAAAAGTCCGAGATGATACGCGTCTCTTCCTCGGTCACGATAAAGCCGGTCGAGATGGCGTCGAACTCAAAGCCGAGCTCCTCCCAGATAGCGAGGCTTTGGCGCACGTACTCAGTGGTGTCGTGGATGTAGAACTTGGGGTAGTTGAGCGTGTCGGAAACGAGCGCCGTCGGCAGGTTATGGATACGGTAGCCCATGTGCGACAGTACCGGCAGCATGGCGGAAAGCGCGACCTTGCCGTAGCCGCACATATCGTTAATCAGCAGCAGCTGAGTATTCTTCATGAGGGTCTCCCTTGTTTCGGGTGCGGCACAGCAGCGCCACAGTGCGACTAAGTGTAGCGCAGGAGGCGTTGTGGGCGGAGGCGAGCGGTACGAAGGGCAAATTGTTGCGGAAAGGTTACGAAAACGAGGTAGTCGTTGGGGACGTTCTTAAATGACTAGTCGACACAAGGAGTGTCCCAAAGTGCCGACAGAAAAGGAACGTCCCCAAGTGCCGCCCCCAACGACTACTCGCCAGCAACGGCAATGTCGATGTCTTGGCAACGATAGCGAAAACCCGCCAGAGCGAGCAAGGTGCCTTGAAACAAGGCGGCATTGACCTTTTGGTCATGCCGCCGAAGTTGAACGCCAGATTGCCGCTTGGGAGCGTTTGCAGCGTCGAGCGGTTACGGCGTTTGGCAAAACGCCGTAACTATAAGTTTGGTACCTTGACATTCATTTCTCATGCTCCTAGATTGGTTAGGCACAAAACAATTCCACTACCTAACTAAAGAAAGGAGCAACACTAATTCATGTGCGATGAACCTCTTAACCTTTGTTCGCACGAGCCCGGCGGCGACCCGTCACAGCCGGCGGATGTACCCGAAGCGGTTAGCTCAGAAGACAAGCTTGCTAAGCGCATCCTCAATGGCCTGGGCTTTTGCGGCCATTACATGCACTTTCATGGCGGAGGCGTATCCGGCAAGGCGCCCATCATTTGCCTGCTGGCCAAGCAGCCCGGCGGTGAGATGTCGCAGCAGGAACTCGGCATGCACTTTGACCTCAAGCCGGGGTCGCTTTCCGAGATCCTGTCCAAGCTCGAGCTCAACGGCCTCATCGAGCGCAGCCGCAATCCCAAAGACCGGCGACAGCTCACCATTCGCCTGACCGAAACCGGCCGGGAAAACGCCCGCATCGACCAGGCGGCCCGTATTCGCTTTAGGGAGCAGGCCTTTAGCGCACTTACGCCCGACGAGCGCGAACAGCTCGCCGAAATGCTCGAGAAAATCCGTGTAACCTGGGAGGAACTGGATGATTAAAACCCTCATGGGCAGCATCCGCGACTATACGAAGGTCACGATCGCCACGCCGTTGCTCGTGCTTGGCGAGGTGCTCTGCGAGATGCTGATTCCATTTATCACCGCCAACCTGATCGACGCCATCAAAGACGGCGCCACCGTAGCCGAGATGCTTCCCACCGCAGGCTTTTTGGTGCTCATCGCGCTGACGTCGCTTGCTTTTGGCGCCGCGGCCGGCGTCACCTGCAGCCATGCGAGCTGCGGGTTCGCCAAGAACCTGCGTCACGACCTGTTCTACAAGATCCAGACGTTCAGCTTTGCCAACATCGATGAGTTCTCGAGCTCCTCACTCGTCACGCGCCTGACCACCGATATCAACAACGTGCAGCAGGCCTTTATGATGATCATCCGTATCGCCGTGCGCGCGCCGCTGGTATTGATCTTCGCCTTTACCATGGCGTTTATCATGGGCGGCAGCGTCGCCATGGTCTACCTGGTCATCATTCCGCTGCTGGGCTTTGGACTGTTCTTTATCATCTTTAAGGTGCGCCCCATCTTCTCGCGCGTGTTCCACAAGTACGATGCCCTTAACGAGTCCGTCGAGGAAAACGTCACCGGCATGCGCGTGGTCAAGAGCTATGTGCGCGAAGACTTTGAGAAGGAGAAGTTCGCGACCGCCGCGCGCGACGTCCAGATGGACTTCACCCGCGCCGAGAAGCTGCTCGCCTTTAACAACCCCATGATGAACATCTGCGTCAACGGCGCGTTTGTCGTCATCATCTACCTGGGCTCCAAGCTCATCATCACGAGCCAGGGCACGCTGTTCGACGTGGGCCAGCTCTCCTCGACCTTTACCTATGGTTTCCAGATTCTCATGAGCCTGATGCAGCTGTCGATGATCTTTGTCATGGTGACCATGGCCGACGAATCGGCACACCGCATTGCCGAGGTGCTGGCCGCCGAGCCCACGATCGCCGATCCCGCCGAGCCCGTGCTCGAGGTTGCCGACGGTTCCATCGACTTTGACCACGTGAGCTTTAAGTATTCCGCGCATGCGAAGCGCCAGGCGCTCGACGATATCGACCTGCACATTAAGAGCGGCGAGACCATCGGCATCATCGGCGGCACCGGCTCGGCCAAGTCCACGCTTGTAAACCTCATCGCCCGCCTGTACGACGCCACCGAAGGCACCGTGCGCGTGGGCGGCATGGACGTGCGCGACTACGACCTGGACGCGCTGCGCCACCAGGTCGCCATGGTGCTACAAAAAAACGTGCTGTTTAGCGGCACCATCGCCGAGAACCTGCGCTGGGGCGACCCGAACGCCACCGACGAAGAGGTCCGCGAGGCGGCACATCTGGCCTGCGCCGATGAGTTTGTCGACGGCTTCCCCAAGGGCTACGACACCTGGATCGAGCAGGGCGGCTCCAATGTTTCCGGCGGTCAGAAGCAGCGCCTGTGCATCGCGCGTGCCCTGCTGCGTCGCCCCAAGATCTTGATCCTGGACGACTCCACCAGCGCCGTCGACACCAAGACCGACGCCAAGATCCGCGCAGGGCTGGCAAGCTATCTGCCCAACACGACCAAGCTCATCATCGCCCAGCGCATCAGCTCCGTACAGGATGCAGACCGCATCATCGTCATGGAGGGCGGCCGTATCGCGCAGATCGGCAACCATGATGAGTTGCTTAAGACGAGCGAGATCTACCGCGAGACCTTTACCTCGCAGAACAAGATGTCTGCCGAGGGCGAAGAGGCCGTCGAAGCCGACACCGAGGCATCCGCAACACAAGCTCAGACCCAGGAAGGAGGCGAGGCACATGAGTAAGGCAACGACCGCCGAGCGCGCGCTCAACCGCAAGGGTGGCACCATGTCGCGCCTCATCAAGACGCTCTTTGGCTTCTACCCCGTGCTTTTGCCCCTCGTCGTCGTCGGCGTGGTGCTCTGCGCCATCATCAACTCCATCGGCGCGACCTTCCTTCAGAGCGCCCTGCAGATTATTAGCGAATCGTGGCAGTCGGGCGACTGGACGGCCGCGCAGCCCAAAATTCTGAAGCTCGTGACCACCCTCGCCTGCATCTACGGCATCGGCATCCTGTCCTCGCTGTTCTGGAACCGCGCCATGGCCATCGTCACGCAGGGCTCGCTCGAGAAGCTGCGCGAGAAGATGTTCAACCGCATGCAAGACCTGCCGATTCGCTACTTCGACACGCACCAGCGCGGCGACATCATGAGCCACTACACCAACGACATCGACACGCTGCGCCAGATGATCAGCCAGTCGCTGCCCAACCTGCTCATGACGACCATCGTCATCGCCACGGTGTTCTTTATCATGCTGTACTACAGCGTGTGGATGTGCCTGGTCATTGTAGCCGGCGTCGCCTTTATGACCTTTATGACCAAGCTGCTCGGCTCCAACTCCGCGCGCTTCTTTATTGCGCAGCAGACCGAGCTCGGCGTGGTCGAGGGCCATATCGAGGAAGTCATGAACGGCCAGAAGGTCGTCAAGGCATTCTGCCACGAGTCTGCCGCCGAGGCCGATTTTGACGAGCGCAACGAAAAGCTCTTCGAGGTCTCGCAGAAGGCCAACATGTACGCCAACATCCTCATGCCTATCCTTATGAACCTGGGCAACCTGCTCTACGTGCTGGTCGCACTGGCAGGCGGCATTTTCCTGGCGCTGGGCGTGCCCAACCTGAGCATCTCGGGCATGACACTGTCCATCGCCGTCGTGGTGCCGTTCCTCAACATGACCAAGCAATTCTGCGGACAGATCGGTCAGATCTCGCAGCAGATCAACGCCGTGGTCATGGGCCTCGCCGGCGCCGACCGCATCTTTGAGCTCATCGACGAGAAGCCCGAGACCGACGAAGGCTACGTGACGCTCGTCAACGCGCAGGTGAACCCCGATACCTGGCAGCTCGAGGAGGCCGACCACCACACCGGCATGTGGGCGTGGAAGCATCCGCACCGCGCGACCGGCGAGATCGAGTACGTACCGCTGCGCGGCGACCTGGTCATGGACAACGTCGACTTTGGCTACACGCCCGACCACGAGGTGCTGCACGGCGTGTCTGTGTTTGCTAAGCCGGGCCAGAAGGTCGCGTTTGTCGGTGCCACCGGTGCCGGCAAGACGACCATCACCAACCTCATCAACCGTTTCTATGACATCGCCGATGGCAAGATCCGCTACGACGGCATCAACGTCAACAAGATCCGCAAGGCCGATCTGCGCCGCTCGCTGGGCGTGGTGCTGCAGGACGTGAACCTGTTCACCGGCACCGTGATGGATAACATCCGCTACGGCAACCTGGACGCCACCGACGAGGAGTGCATCGCGGCGGCCAAGCTCGCGGGCGCGGACGACTTTATCACCCGCCTGCCCGACGGCTACGACACCATGCTCACCGGCAACGGCGCACAGCTGTCGCAGGGCCAGCGCCAGCTGATCTCGATCGCGCGCGCCGCCGTCGCCGATCCGCCGGCGATGATTCTGGACGAGGCCACGAGCTCCATCGACTCCCGCACCGAGGCAATCGTGCAGGCGGGCATGGACAAGCTCATGGAGGGCCGCACGACGTTTGTCATCGCGCACCGCCTGTCCACCGTGCGCAACTCTGACGCGATCATCTGCCTGGACCACGGCCGCATCATCGAGCGCGGCAACCACGACGAGCTGATCGCCAAGCGCGGCTACTACTATCAGCTCTACACTGGAGCGTTTGAGCTGGAGTAGGACCGGTTACTGACGGAGGGCGCCCCGGGGGCGGCGGGGTAATTCCTCCGTGCTCAAACATTCTCGCTTCGCTGCGAAACTGCGCGCGGAGGAAATACCCCGCCGCCCCCGGGGCGCCCTCCTGCGCGCGATCAGCCCGTCATTAAAAACGGAATAAAAGTTTGCGAGGCCCTGGCCGTTTGGCCAGGGCCTCGTTTTGTGTGACAAAGGGACTGTCCCTTTGTCACACAAATTAACTACTTGAGGAGTTGGGCCATGGCGTTGACGAATTTTTGTACTTGGAGGGTGGGCTCGAGCGGGTAGTGCAGATAGACCGGCACCTCGCGGCCGCACAGGAACGGCACGCCCACAAAGGCCGGATGCACGCCCGACCACGCGCCGCAGGTGAGTACCGCGTCGCCTTTCTCCTCGGCCTCGTTAAAGAGTGCGAAGTCGAAGCTGTCCACGTCGATCACGTCCACGCCGCCGTCGGCCAAAAGGTCGATGCGCAGACTGTCCATGGCGTCGTTGCCGTGGCGCAGCACGCGCAGGCGCATGCCCTCCAAGTCGGCAACTGTGATGCGGCTCTTACGCGCAAGCGGGCTCGTGCGAGGCACATCGATATAAAACGGCACGTTGACGATGAGGAGCTTTTGGCACGCATCGCCCCAGCGCGGGGTCGAAAAGCTCGACTGCACCACATCGACCTCGCGGCCCAAGCTGCGCATAACGGTCTCGCGCTCGTCGTACAGGTCGCTCACCGGCACGATCTCAAAGCGCAACGACGGCTCCAACTCGTGCACGCCCGTCCACATCGAAAGCGTCTGACGGCCTGGGCACATCATCGATACGCCCAGGCGCACCGCGCCGCCATCGCCCGCTGCGCGTCGGGCACGGCGCAGGGCATCCTCGGACTGGCGCATGATCGAGCGTGCATCGTCGACCAGCAGCGCCCCCGCCGGCGTCACCTTGACGCCCGAATGCGAACGCTCGAACAGCGTAATGCCGAACTCAGCCTCGAACCCCGATACCTGCTTGACGAGCGCCGGCGTCGACACGCGCAGCTTTGCCGCGGCGCGCGAGAAACTTCCCAGCTCCGCGGCGGCCGAAATGGCCTCAAGTCGTCGATCGTACACGTCATCTCTCCGTTTTCGCACGTACGGCCACACGGTGCCGCAGGGGGTCGTTTTCGCAGGTCACGCGCTCAATCGGATACAAATCGCATCAAGCGGTATGAACCTACGGTTAACGCCATTCTAACAAATATGCAATTCACCTGCGCAAACGCAAAGCATACGATAACCAGCGAAAACCACGTGGGTCGGTTAATGGGAGCGACCCACCGGGAGGCACAAGAAGGGAAGTTCCTATGAGCAACTGGCTTAAGCTCGAGGGCGATGTCTGCGCCGTGACCGGCGCACTCGGCGGTATGGGCGTCGAGATTTGCCGCGAGTTCGCCCGCAACGGCGCCAACGTCGTCCTGCTCGATCTAGACGAAGAAAAGGTCAAGGCCGCTGCCGCCGACCTCGCCGCCGAGTTTGGCATCCACGCCGAGGGTTACAAGATGAACGCCACCGACGAGGCCGAGGTTCAGGCCGCCGTCGACGCCACCATCGCCGACTTCGGCCGCGTCGACGTTCTCGTCAACACCGCCGGCATCCTGCGCTTCGCCGCCATGGAGGACCTGCCGCTGAGCGACTGGGAGCAGGTGCTCAACGTCAATCTCACCGGTTACTTCATCACCTCGCAGCGCTTTGGTCGCGAGATGATCAAGGCCGGCCAGGGCCGCCTGGTGCACATCTCGACCGTCGCCAGCCACTCCCCCGAGACGTTCTCGGGCGCGTACAGCTCCACCAAGGCCGGCGTCAACATGATGTCCAAGATGCTCGCCGCCGAGTGGGGCCCCTACGGCGTCCGCTCCAACTGCGTCGAGCCCTGCTTCGTTAAGACCCCGATGTCGGCCAACTTCTACGCCGACCCCGAGGTCGAAAAGAGCCGCAGCCGTCTGATCGCCACGCGTCGCATCGGCGAGGTCAGTGATATCGCCAACGCCGTCATGTTCCTGGCGTCCAAGCGCTCGGACTTTACCACCGGCGACGCCATCAAGGTCGATGGTGGCTTCTCCAATATGATGGGCGACCTCACCGCCAAGCCCGGCGGCCGTCGCGCCTATGCCGACAACTACCTCAAGAACAAGGGTGTCGAGCTTTGGTCCGATGAGTCCGGCGTCGCCAAGCCGACTGACCAGTAAACCAACCTGACAGGGAGGCCCCGCGGACACGCCCGCTCCTCCCCGTATCGATTAGAAAGAGTCCAATGGCTTCCACCAACTCCAACAAGGGTCGCGCCGTCGTGCTTTCCGCCGCGTGCGTCACCATGTTCTTCATTAGCTCCATCGCGCTGTATTCCGTCGTGAGCAAGAATCTGCTCGCCGTCTACCCCGAGTGGTCCAGCGCCCTTACCTGGGCTTTCCCGGTCTTCCAGACCATCATGGCCGTGACGGGCATCTTC
Organism: uncultured Collinsella sp.; assembly: GCA_959606035.1. Lineage (GTDB taxonomy): Bacteria > Actinomycetota > Coriobacteriia > Coriobacteriales > Coriobacteriaceae > Collinsella. Next base: position 106,866 of record CAUHHB010000006.1, on the reverse strand, counting down.
GCCGGCCGCATCTCCGATAAGATCGGCCCGCGCAACGTCGTGATCGCCGCCGCCGTGTGCTACGGCCTGGGCTGGTTCATGTCCGGCACCGTCACCGAGCCGTGGCAGTTCTACCTGTGGTTCTCGCTCGTCGCCGCCATCGGCAACGGCCTGGGCTACAACCCCGCGCTCACCACCGGTCAAAAGTGGTTCATCGACAAGAAGGGTCTCGCCTCCGGCATCACCCTGGCCGCTTCGACCGCCGGTCCCGCCGTGCTGTCCCCGGTGCTCGCCTCGCTGCTCATCCCAAGCCTGGGCATCTTTGGCGCCCTCAAGGCACTCGGCGTCATCTTCTTTGTGATGATCGCCGCCTCCGCCCTGTTCCTGAAGGCCCCCGAGGCCGGTTGGCTGCCCGAGGGCTTCGAGGCCCCCAAGGGTGGCGCACATGCCGGCACCTTCGGTGACCTCACCCCGGGCGAGATGGTCAAGACCCCGCGCTTCTGGGTCCTCATCGTCACCTTCGCCTTTGCCGCCACCGCGGGCACCCTGCTCGTGGGCAAGGTTGCCTCCATCGCCGCCGTCCAGCTCTTCGCCGACCCCACGAGCGCCGCGGCCGTCGCCCTCGGCGGCTTGGTGGTCTCCGTCAACACCTGCGCCAACCTGGTTGGCCGTCTGTCCTTTGGCCAGATCATCGACAAGCTCGGCGCCTATAAGTCGCTGCTCATCAGCCTTGTCGTCACCATCATCGCACTCGTCATCATGTCGATGAGTTTTACGCAGAGCATGTTCTTTGTGGCGCTCGCCCTGCTCGGCTTTAGCTTTGGCGCCCTGCTCGTCATCTACCCGCCGCTCACCGGTGGCGCCTTTGGTACCAGCAACATCGGCGTCAACTACGGCATCATGTTTTTGGGCTATGCCGCTTCCACCTGGATCAGCCAGCCCATCACCGCCGTGCTGTATCACGCCGAGGCCGGCAGCGCCGCCTACCAGCAGTCCTTCTACGGCGCCATTGTGATCGCCGCCATCGCCGTCGTGCTCACCGTCTACATGATGGTCTCCGACAGCAAGAAGAAGTCCGCCTAGTTTTACCGATGCGAAAAAGGGACAGCCCCTTTGTCGCATTCCACCGGTCACCAGTATTAAGGAGTCGAAATGTCTGAGCTCAACCCCGTCCGCATTGCCGTTATCGGCGCCGGCGCCATGGGCCGCAACCACATCCGCTTTGTCACCGAGGAGCCCGAGGCCGAGCTCGTCGCCATCGCCGACGCCTTTGAAGGCGCCCGTGCCACGGCCGAGGCCGCCCGCGTGCCGTTTTACACCGATCCCGCCCAGATGATGGACGAGGTCAAGCCCGAGGCCGTCATTATCGCCACGCCCAACGACCTGCACCTGGGCGTAGCCCGCGAGGCTGTGAAGCGCAACATCGTGCCGCTGGTCGAAAAGCCGATCTCCAACGATCTCGAGGATGCCCAGGCCTTCGCCGCCGAGGCCGAAACCGCCGGCGTGCCCGTGCTCGTGGGTCAGCACCGTCGCCACAACCCCTTCGTCAACAAGGCCAAGGAGATCATCGAGTCCGGCGAGCTGGGCAAGCTCACCGTGTCGAGCTTCCACTACATGATCTATAAGAATGACGAGTATTTCGATGTCGAGTGGCGCCGCAAGAAGGGTGCCGGCCCGATCCTGGTCAACCTGGTGCACGACGTCGACCTGCTCCGCTACCTGCTGGGCGAGCCCGTTGCCGTCCAGGGTATGCAGTCCAGCGCCGCCCGCGGTTTTGAGACCGAGGACTCCGCCGTGGTCAACGTCCGTTTTGCCGATGGCGCGCTCGCAAGCATGACCATCTCCGACGCCACCGCCAGCCCCTGGAACTGGGAGGCAACCGCTCGCGAGGATCCGCAGTACCGCCCCTTCGACGCCGACGCCTACTTTATCGGCGGCACTAAGGGCGCCCTGTCGCTGCCCCGCCTGCACCAGTTCTCCTACGACGGCGCCTCTAACTGGCACAAGCCGCTGCAGATGGAGATTCCGGCCGTCGACCCGGCACTGCCGCACAAGATGCAGCTCAAGCACTTTGTAAAGGTTGTTCGCCGCGAGGTCGAGCCCGTCGTGACCCCCGCCGATAACGTCAAGACGCTCACGCTTCTCAACGCCATCAAGGAGGCCGCCGAGACCGGCCAGCTCGTCGAGCTGTAATGCCTTAAGAGCGACCGCGGCAGAAACCCCATGCCGGACCCCTCGGTCCGCCACCAACAAGTCCCTCTTCTTTGCCCCGCGAGCAGCCTCCTGCCCGCGGGGCATTTTGCTACCTTGCCGACGATTATTCTGGAGCGAGGCTATTTTGCGCCTCAGCTTAGTTCGTTCGCCACGAAATGGGCCTATCTACTACGTTCAGCCGACCACCCTCAACCATGCCGAATTTCGCGAAATAAAAACCGCAGGTAGACGGCTTGCGTATTTTCGGAAAACCGGGGGATGGTCGACCCATACGGTTCAAACGTAGTAGATAGACCGTTTTCGTGGCGCGGCCCCAAAAACAGTCTTTTGGGACGGGTGGTATCCTTGGTAGCCCTGTGCTGCAAACGCACCTTAAACGCAAGGAGTCCCATGGATCTTATCGCCCAGCTCGCCCGCGAGCTCAACCTTAAGGCCGCCAACGTCGAGGCGGCCGTCAAGCTCATCGACGATGGCAACACCATCCCCTTTATCTCGCGCTACCGCAAGGAAGCCACGGGTGGCATGGACGACATCGCCCTGCGCGCACTCGACGAGCGCCTGTCCTACCTGCGCAATCTTGAACAGCGCAAAGAGGACGTCATCCTGCTCATCGATGCCCAGGGCAAACTCACGCCCGAGCTTGAGCAGCAGATTCGCGAGGCCACGCAGCTCCAGCGTGTCGAGGACCTCTACAAGCCCTACCGCAAAAAGCGCATGACCCGCGCGCAGAAGGCCCGCGAGGCCGGCCTGGAGCCGCTCGCCAACATGATCATCATGCAGGCCTCGGCCAAGGGCAGCGCGCTCGACGCCGCCGCGGCCTACGTCAACGAGGAGGCCGGCTTCGACACGCCCGAGAAGGCGCTCGCCGGCGCGGCGGACATCGTGGCCGAGACGGTGGCCGAGGACCCCGAGAACGTTGCCGACCTGCGCGCCTTTACGCAAAACACCGCCGACATCGTCGTCGAGGCAACCGACCCCGCCGAGAAGACCCCCTACGAGCCCTACTACAGCTATGACGAGCCGCTGCGCCGTATACCCAATCACCGCGTGCTGGCTATCGACCGCGGTGAGCGCGAGGGCAAGCTCCGCGTGCGCGTGAATGTCGACGGCGCTGCCGCCACGGAACGTCTCGGCAGCCGTTGGCCCCGACGCCAGGGCGTCTTTGCGCCTGTCTTTGACGCCGCCATCGCTGACGGTTACAAGCGCCTCATGGCCCCTTCGCTTGAGCGCGAGGCCCGCGCCGAGCTCACCGTCCGTGCGCAGACCGAGGCCATCAATGTCTTTGCCAAGAATCTCGAGGGCTTGCTCTCGGCGCGCCCCGTGCGTGGCGCCCGCGTGCTCGCGCTCGACCCGGGCTACCGCACCGGCTGCAAAGTCGCCGTCATGGACGAGACCGGCAAGCTGCTCGACCACGGCGTGGTCTACCCCACCAAGCCGCGCCACGACGTCGCCGGCACCAAGCGCGAGCTCGCCCGCCTCGTCAAGAAAGACGGCGTCAACACCATCGTCATCGGCAACGGCACCGCCAGCCGCGAGACCGAGGAAGTCGTCTCGGAGTTCATTGCCGAGCAGGCGCCCGGGCTGCGATACACCATCGTCAACGAGGCTGGCGCATCGGTGTACTCCGCCTCCGAACTCGCGAGCCAAGAATATCCCGACCTGGACGTCACCGTGCGTGGCGCCATGAGCCTGGGCCGCCGCCTGCAAGACCCGCTGGCAGAGCTCGTCAAGATTCCGCCCCAGTCCATCGGCGTGGGCCAGTACCAGCACGACCTTGACCAGGCCGAGCTTTCGCGCACCCTGGGCCACGTGGTGGAAGACGTCGTCAACCGCGTGGGCGTCGACGTAAACACCGCAAGCGCGAGCCTGCTGGGCTACGTATCGGGCATCACGCCGAGCGTGGCCAAGAACATCGTGGCCTACCGCGAGGAAAACGGCGCCTTTACCGATCGTCGCCAGCTTAAGAAGGTTCCCAAGTTAGGACCCAAGGCATATCTCAACGCCGCGGGCTTCCTGCGCATCAGCGGCGGTATAAACCCGCTCGATGCGACAAGCGTCCACCCCGAGAGCTACGAGGTGGCCACGGCCGTCCTGGAGCGCGCCGGCGTTAAAGCAAGCGAGCTCAGCCGCGGCGGCGTGCCCGACATCGAGCGCCGTCTGGGCAGCATCTCGGCGCTGGCAAGCGACCTGGACTGCGGTACCCTGACGCTCATCGACATTGTCAACGAGCTCAAGAAGCCCGGCCGCGACCCGCGCGACGACGCGCCCGAGGTGGTCTTTAGCCGCTCGGCACTTTCCATCGACGACTTGGAGCCCGGCATGGAGCTCAAGGGCACGGTGCGCAACGTCGTGGACTTTGGCGCCTTTGTCGACGTGGGCGTGCACCAGGACGGCCTCGTGCACATCTCCAAGCTTGCCAACCGCTTCGTCAAGCACCCGAGCGACGTGGTGCGCGTCGGCGACACGGTCAAGGTGTGGGTCGAGAAGGTCGATCGCGACCGCAAGAAGATCTCGCTCACCATGGTGCGGGGCAAATAAGCCGCTGCAGGCGCTCGGCGGGTCCCATTCCGCCGAGCGCCCCTCCTTCTAAAACGATTTGGCGATATCCCGAAGTGCGAGACGCCGTTTCCGCTAATCCTCACCTGCAATTTTTGAGATATTCGGCCTCACTGGGCCGCGATAACACCTCTTCAAAGTGCAAGCTCAACAAATAAGCGTCAGATTCTACAAACGTCCTATATTTGCACCCGCAGAGGTGCGGTACGGGACGTTTTTCAGCCATATTGGCAATCTTGACGGCACCCTGAGGCCGAATATCTCGATTTTTGTTAGTGGAGCACTTATGGGCACGAACCGCAAAGACCTCGTTTGCCCGGTAGAGCTGTTCAACCACGTCAAGTATGAGATCTTACATGCGCGGAACAAAGGATAATCGAAGGGTCTTGGGCGACTTGCGCGTCGCCCCGAACACATAGCCGGCAGGGTCCTTTGCCTTGGCGATGACTGCCAACTCGGGGCCGGATCGTTTTCGATACTTGATAGATATGGATTAGAAGATCATTAGATTACAAGTTGATCCATGATGCGGAACCGCGTTGTCCACGCGATGCCGCCGGAGCCCACGCCGCCGTCCGAGGTGACGCCGGCCGCGTAACACGAATCGTCATCCGGCGAACGAAGCCGCCAGCGGCACGCGGCGTTGCCATCCGAGCCCAGCCCCATTACTGCCCGAGACAGTTGGCGGGGTAGCGCTGTCGACCCCCATCGGAATAAAGGTAGAGATTCAGCTCAGGACCTACCGACGGGTTCGCGTCGGCAGCCCCGGCCTTTCCTTTGCCTAGCGCGACCCTCGCGAAGCGCGTGAGCGATAGGGAAAGGAAAGGCCGGGGCGAACAATCCGCGGCGCAGCCAGTGTTCGCGTTACGGCAGGATATGGAAACCGAGCGCCGCGATATCCTTGGCAAAGCCGCGCACGGTATCGAGCGAAACCTCGTACGGGTCGCGGCCGATGTTCTTGCGCTTGGCCAGAATGCTGTTGGGCACCGTGATGATCTGGCAGCCGCAGGCCTGCGCCTGGTAAATGTTGATAAGTTCGCGCGTGGACGCCCACAGAACCTCGCAGTTGGGCTTGGCGGCGGCCTTCTTGACCGACTCTGTCATAAACGGAATGGGATCGACACCCGTGTCGGCGATGCGGCCGGCAAAGAGCGAGATGATGGACGGCGTCTCGGCGTCGACGGCGTCGACCATCTCGTCGACCTGCGCGGGCGTAAAGATGGTGGTGACGTTGACCTTGATGCCGTCGGCGGAAAGCTTGCGCACCAGCTCGGCGGTGGACTCGCCCTTGGTAGTCACGCACGGAATCTTGACATAGACGTTCTCGGCCCAGGCAGCGATCTCGCGGGCCTCGATCTCCATGGTCTCGACGTCGTCGGCAAAGACCTCAAACGATACGGACACATCGGTGATGTGGGCCAGGACCTCCTTGGCAAACGCGCGGTAATCCGTCACGCCGCCCTTCTTCATAAGGGACGGGTTGGTCGTGAAGCCCTGAACGTTGCCGTTCTCGTACATGTCGAGCATGCCCTCGAGGTTTGCACCGTCAGCGAACACCTTGATTGCCATCTGCCTGATTCCTTTCGTTAGCATACGGGCGTGGAACTGCTAAACACTTTATCTACGTTTATCAAGGCGTGAACTGCGGTTTTTTATCTTCTCGGCGAACGGTATAAACGCTTTAGCGTTTTTGAGCACACCTTCCAGCAGCAAAACGATTTTGCAGGGCGGGCCCATTTGAGCCGCCCGCCGCGGGTGAACGGTAATTGGGCGGTTCCCGCTAGATCAACCCAAAGTGGCGCATCGCCGTGACGGTGCCGTCGTGCTCGACGTCGTCGGTCACATAGTCGGCGACCTCCTTGACCTCGGGCATGGCGTTGCCCATGGCGACAGCCATCTCGACAGCGGCGAGTATGCCCAGGTCGTTGCCCGAATCGCCGAAGCCAAAGGTGCGCGCGTTACGGCTGCATCCCAGATACTCCAGTGCTCGCGCCACGCCCACGCCCTTGTCAATGCCCTTGGGGCTCAGCTCGCGGTTTGCTTGCTGGGCTCGCTTGGAAGATCGGCGGTAAACGCGTCTCCCAGTCAATCCGGCACCGCCGAGGCAAACCCCACACGCGCCCGCCGGCAAGCGGCACGCGCCCGCCAACGCAAAGGTCCGGCGGGACGCACCTAGCATCCCGCCGGACCGTCACTCGTCCAGGAGGTCGCCGCGACGAGCCCCTAGATCTTCGCAAGCTCCTCGGAGATGACGCGACAGACATCCTCAGCCTGAGGCATCACGCCGTACATCTCGAAGAAGCCGTGGTCGCAGCCGCGATAACGAATCGCAGTGACGTCAACGCCCGCATCCTGCAGCCTCTTCGCGAACAGCTCGTCCTGATAGCGCAGATAGTCATACTCGGAAGAGATGATGACCGTGCGGGGGAACGCGCTCACGTCCTCCGCGAACAGCGCGGAAATCAGCGGGTCGAGCATCTTGTCCGCATCGCCGTTGACGTACATGGGCGGAAGGTCGTTGTTGGCGAGGCGAATGCGATCAACCCTGCTCAGCGCCTCGGGCCTCTGCTCATCCACGACCTCGTACAGGTCATAGGACCACTCATCCGGAACGGGACCGCCATCAACGAGCGGATAAAGCTCGACAACCGCCTTGATCCTATCCGCGTGAGAGCCCTCGAGCACGACGGCATTCGACAGGCTGCCACCCGCAGAGTCACCAGCCACGGCAATGCGAGTCGCATCAACGCCCAGCTCGTCAGCGTGATCGACAAGCCAGTCGAGCGTCTTCACGCAGTCCTCGACGCCACCCGGGAACATCGTCTCGGGAGACAGGCGGTACTCCGGATAGATCGCGACGCAACCCGTGCGCTCCACGATGTCGCGCAGGCAGTTCTCGTACTGGCCGATGTTGCCCACCATGAACCCGCCGCCATGGATGAACACGAGCGCGGCAGACCCATCCTCGTGCCCCTCCGGCGTGAAGATGTGCAGCGGAATGCCCTTGTCGCCGAAGTTCATGACGACGGTCTTCTTGGCAACGTTCGCGCCCCTCACGACGTGGGTCTCCTTGTTGGGCGCGGAGCGCCACGCGATCACGTCCACCGGTCCGGCCGGCGCCGACCCCGCCGCAGGAGCCGCAGCGAGCTTCGCGTGCGCACGAACATAGACGCGCGGATCGAGCACGTGCTCGCGGTCGTCACCCGGCACGGGCTTCAGCATCAGCCTCAGGCCGTTAGGCTCGACAACCTCCCTCGCGCCACTCTCAAGCACCTCAAGCTCGGAAGTGGGGTACTTCCTATCCTCGGCGCTCATGGCTAGCCGATCTTCAGCTCGTCGAGCCTGGCGTCGAGCTTGGCCATCTCGTCGGCGGAAAGCTCCCACTCGAACGTCTCACAGTTCTGAATCGCGTGGGCGTCCGTGCGCACGCCCACGAGAGCGGTGCCCACGTACTCCTTCTGGGTGCTCCAGTTCACGGCAACCTGCGCCACGGGTTTGTCGTGGGCCTCGGCGATCTCGTCCATGACCTTGAGCAGCTCCTGGACGCGCGAGAACTTGGGCTCCCGGAAGTAGTCGTAGAAGCCACCGCGGACGTCGCCTTCCTCGAACTTCGTCAGCTCGCGGAACTTGCCCGACAGGATGCCCGCGCCAAGGGAGCCATAGGTGAAGGAGTCGATGCCACGCTCGTAGCCCCACTTGATGAGGTCCTCGGAGGAGCGGTCAACCATAGAGTAGGGCGGCTGCTGGACGTCAATCTGAGCGACCTTCTCGCACTCCTCGATCATCTCGGTCGTGAAGTTGGAGACGCCGATGTGGCGAATCTTGCCCTGCTCCTTGAGGAGCTGGAGGGCGCACATCGTCTCGGAGAACGGAGTCTTAGCGTCGGGCCAGTGCACGAAGTAGAAGTCGATGTAGTCGGTGCGGAGGTTGCGCAGCGAGCTCTCGACCTCCCTCATGATGTTCTTGAACGAGGAGTCGCGGTCATAGCCGGCGGCGCTGGTGATCAGGCCAACCTTGGTCGAGAGCAGGTAGCTCTCTCTGTCGACGCCCCTGAGCGCGTTGCCGACGACCTTCTCGGACGTGCCGTTGCCATAGCACGGCGCGGTGTCGATGAGGTTGACGCCGTGATCGAGCATGGTGCGGATGGCGGACATGCTGGCGGCGTCATCGTTCTCACCAAAGGAGTCGCCGCCGATCGCCCAGGTGCCCACAGCGAGCTGGGAGACGTCGACATCGGAATTCTTGAGGTGCGTGTAGCGCATGTTCTCTCCTTCTAATGGGGCGGCACGCGTCGAATGTCCTCGATCGCGTGCCGCCGGGAATTGCCTTAAACAAGCTTCGAATGATCCGGAAGCCGCCCTACACGATGCCCACGAGGCCGAGGACGAGCGCCAGAATCATGATGCCAACCAGGATGATGTTGACGTTCACGTTCTTCTTGCGCAGGAGCCAGAGGACGACGAGCGTAAGCCCCAGGGGCACGATGCCCTTGAAGATCGAGTCGAGGTAGGTCTGGATCATGACGGGGTCAGAGTCCTGAACCGGAATGGACAGGATCGTGTTGAATTGGACGTTCGCCGCAGTCATGGCACCGATCATCACGAGGCCAACCGTGGAGGTCGCCTTGGTGATGAGCTTCATGAGACCACCCTCGTACATCTCGGAGATGAAGTTGGTGCCCATGCTGAAGCCGAGGTAGGTCATGAAGTATCGGCAGAGGATCGACGGGATGTTGTAGATCAGCAGGAACATGATCGCGCCGAGGGGCGAGCCGCTCATGGCGAGGTTGATGCCAATGCCGGCAGCGATGACACGCAGGACGCCCCAGAAGATTGCGTCACCGATGCCGGACATCGGGCCCATCAGGGAAACCTTGATGCCGTCGATGGACTCGGTGTTGAAGTCTTCGTGCTGCGAGTTCTCCCTCTCCATGGAGGCGACGAGGCCCATGGCGAACGTGCCGACGTTCTGGGTAATGTTGTACCAAGTCGTGTGACGCTTCATGGCTTCGGCACGGGCCTCGGGGTCATCGGCGTAGTAGCGGTTAAGCGCGGGCTGGACGGAGTACAGCCAGCCGTCGGCGCCAGCCTTGACGGAACCGCCGGCGCAGGAGGCGAACACGGAGAAAGAGCGCAGGAAAATGCTGTTGAGCATCTTCTTGTCTTCAGGGCTCACATTCTTGGTCAGGTTGCTCATGCGAAGAAATCCTCCTCGTCGCTGGTTACAGAGTCGTTGGAAACGGCCTGGGTGGCCAAGCCCTTCTTGGTGAGATCGAAAATCTCCTTGTCGCGGAGGGCGGAGGCAACCGCGATGATGACGCCGAGAACCGCGATGGCGATCATCGGGAGGCCGAGGTACTGGTAGAGCGTGAAGCCCAGGAAGAAGTAGATGCTGAGCTCGGTGCTCCACAGCATCTGGAGCAGGAGCGCCATACCAACGGCGGGCAGGAGGGCGCCCACGGCGTTGAGGCCGCTCATGACATTGGCCGGAATCTGGTTGACGATAGCGGCAACGGGCTCAGCGCCAAGGTAAACGCCGAGGAAGGCGATGAGGCCAAAGGCGGCGTACTTAACGAACCAGAGAACGAAGTGCTGAAGCGCGAGGCCCTTCTCGTTGCCCTCGGCGGCCATCTTGTCAAAGGTGGCGGCGAAGAACGCGAGGAACACGTTGTTCATGAAGATCGAGAGGAACGCGGTGACGACGCCAACGGGAACGGCCAGCGTGATGGCGGCGCCTTGGTCGATGCCGGCGCCAACGGTGAAGGCGACGGCGAGGGCGGTCGCGGTAACGGGCTCGGCGGAGATGGCGCCACCGATGTTAACCGCGCCCATGAAGATTGCCTCGAGAGAGGCACCGATGATGACACCGGTCTTGACGTCGCCCATCAGAAGGCCCGCAACGAGGCCGACCACGAGAGGACGCTCGATCATACACTGACCGAGAACCCAGTTGCCGCCGTAGCAAATCAGCACGGTCAACCAGGCCATTACTGCTAACCCAATCATTTGACTTCCTTTCTCTCATTTCATTTGACCGCCTGGCCAAATCCCCTTATTTCTCCGCCGCCTCGATCAGACTCTTGAGAGGAGTCTTGGGATTGGACGGGATAAGCTGATGGAAAACCGGAATACCCTGCTCGCAAAGCTCCTTCGCGGCCTCGAGCTCATCCGGGTTGAGCATGATCGTGGAGTTGAGGGCGACCTTGCTATCCGGATCGGACTTGTCGAAGCGGCCGACATTGGCAACGTTCACGCCCTCGATCTTGCCCGGTGCGCCTTTAACGAGCTCAAGCACGTCACGCACGCAGTTGGTGAGCGCGAAGATGCGCATGGAGTCCGCACGCGGATCGTTCGCGATGCGGCAAGCATCCGGAACATCCTTGACGAGGAGCTTCTGGCCCGCCGGCGTACCCATGGAAAGCGTCATGCGAAGGGCATCACTCTCCACGGCGTGCTTGTTGGCGACGATGATCCTGGTGGTGTTGAGCTCCTTGGTCCACACCAGGGCGACCTGCCCGTGAATCAGACGGTCATCGACTCGAACCTGAACAATCATTGTTTCCTCTCCTTACTTATTAGTGCTCTCTAATCGAAGAAGTCTCCGTCGGACCCCTCGTTGTCCGCGGCCTTGCTCGGAGGCTCGACGACCTGCATCGTCGCCCTCGCCAGCTCGACGCTCTGCTTGATCGAATCTGCCGTGACCGGCTCAGCGCCGAGGAGCGCCTCGATCACGAGGCCGAGGTTCATACCGGTAACATGGACGATCCCGCGCTTCTCCGGCTCCATGAGGACGACCTTCTGGAAGACGGAGCCACCGTAGATGTCGGTGAAGATGATGGCCTCGTCCTCAGGGCCCACCGAGTCAATAAACGCCTGGATGCGAGGGGTGAAATCGGAGTCGTCCACGTAGCAGTCAACTGCTTCCACCATGTCCGCCATACCGGTCAGGATCTCGATCGAGCTCCTGATTCCGCTTGCGAGGTGACCGTGCGACGCGACAAGAACTTTCTTCATCGAGTCTCTCCTAGAGCGAATAGTGGTTGGGGTTCAGAAGCTGGATCTTGCTTGCGACGAACGCGCGCATGTCGGGGGCGGCGTCCATCAGGAGGCCAACGCCGTTGCCGTCGTTCTTGCCGGAGCTGATGTCCTTCTCGAAGGCGCGGTACATGGAGCGGAAGTACTCCGTGGCGATGTTGAACTTGCTCATGCCGAGGTTCACGGCCTCCTGGAGCTGCTCGTCGGGGATGTCGGAGCATCCGTGCATGACGAGGGGGACGCTGACGGCCTCCCTGCAGGCCTTGATGCGCTCCATGTCGAGGTTCGGGACCTTGACGTAGGGGCCGTGGGCGTTGCCGACGGCGATGGCGAGCGAACCACAGCCGGTGCCCTCGACGAACTCCTCGGCGAGGTTCGGGTCGGTATAGTGGTCGCTGTTCACGAAGTCGTTGGCGTCGGAGCCGTTGCCGACGTGGCCGAGCTCGGCCTCGATGTCAACGTCGAAGATCTTGGCGACCTGGACGACGTCCTTCGTGAGCTGGAAGTTCTCCTCATAGGGAAGCGAGGAGCCGTCGACCATGACGGAGGGGAAACCGGCCTTGACGCCCTTGACGGCGATCTCGTAACCAGCGGAGTGATCCTGGTGGACGGCGACGGGCACGCTCGCGCGCTCGGCGTAATAGCGGGCGGCGAAGGCGATGATGTCGAGGGCACAGTGGTCCTCGAAGCCGGGCCAGTACTGGATGATGATAGGCATGTGCTCATCCTCGGCGGCCTGGATCGCATAACGGATGGTCTCCGTGTTGATGACGTTGATCGCGGGCACGCCATAGTGGTGCTCGGTCGCATGTTGAAGAAGCTCGTTGACCTTGATGAGAGACATCTTTGTCTTCCTTTCACTTGGATAACCATTGGATTGGACAGTTCTCAGCTCGTCAGCTGGTTGAACACGAAGAGAAGCGCGAAGCAGGCAGGCGCTTGCAAAACGCGGTGGAGCCTATGCGGCCGACTGGCCCTCAGGCTGTGGCGCTGCGCTTCGACGCCACAGTACGTACGCCACAAAAGCAACGACCGCAGCAATCGTTGAAGCGAGGGCGAAGGCAAGAAAACCCGCGTGCGTGCCGAGCGCGTCGCACGCCCAACCGCCAAACAGGTTCGCAACCACGACGGACAGACCGCTCTGAACCATCGCGAAGGCGCTCTGACCTCGAGCGCGACAATCCTCGTAAGTGTGGTTGGCAATGTAGGTAACGCAGGAGTAGTAGACGGTCATGTAACTCACGCTCTGCAGCAGCTGGCCGCAGATCATGACCGGGACGATGCCGGTGCCCACGAGCACGAGCCTGAGCGCCGCCATGAAGCAGGAAAAGATCAGGAGGTTCATCTCGCCGAAGCGCCTGACCAGCTTGGAGGAAACGAGCAGGATGGGGATCTCGCTCGCAGCGGAGACCGCACTCAGGACGCCCACGAGGTTCTGACCCTCGCCAAGCTCGACCGCGTAGCGGCCCAAGAACGCCCCGATGAAGCCAATCGCGGCCGAACTGATGAAGGCGAAGACCAAGACGAAGGCGATCTCATTGCTGGTAAACAGCGAGAGGAGGCCCTTTCCGTGGGAGACCTTGGGATCGTCCGCGGCATTGGCGCGAATTCCCGCCTCGGGGAGGCGCCACATGTGAGCCGCGAAGACCACCAGCGCGGCAGAGACCACCGCGAACTGGATTTGAGGAGCCATGTCGAGCAGCCGACCGACGATCAGGACGACGATGGCATAGCCGATAGTGCCACCCATGCGAATGCGAGAAAAGTCCAGGCCAGAGCGATCCGCGAGCTCGATGACGAGGGAGTCGCTCAGGGGCAGGAGCCCCGAGAAAAACGCCGAGAACGCAAAGGTTACGAGAAGGACCGGGACGAACGTCGACGCCAGGTAATACAGCGGAGCGAGTACCGCCGCCGCAAGGCAGAGGATCACGATGACCGCGCGGCGGCGCCCGAGCTTGTCGGCGATCGTCGACCAGAGCGGCTGGATGGCGAGCGCACACACCGGGGTCGCCGCGAGGAGGATGCCGGTCTGGGCTGCGCTGAGGCCGAGGCTCGTGTAGTGAGCGGAGAGGAACGGCGAGTACACGCCCGCGCAGACCCAGTAGAGGACGTTCGCGAAGAACAGCGAAGTCATGCTTGCGTTTGTCCTGGCGTTGTGCATCGTGCTTCTCCCTTCTTGCTCGCCGGGTGCCTGTCTGGGCTTCGAAGTGATTCGCCATCTAGCGTGAAACAAAGTTGTGAGGCGTTGGAACAATGTTCTGTTGTTTCATCGTTTTCGTGCCGTTGTTTCACGGCTCATAAGATAGCAGCCCAAGCTGAGATTGCGCCGAGGAAGTACCGATTTACCGTGAACGGTAGGAAATCAGCGGTGAAACGCTATTTCACCGCTGATGAAACATTTTGCTTATTTTTCACCTCTCTTGACCTAAGATACAAAGCAAGCTAGGACCAAGGAGTAACCATGGATAAGACAGGGGATGTGCTCAGCCACATCTGCGCGGTCATGAGCAGCCTATCCCCCTCGGAGAAGGCAATCGCAACGTATGTGCTCGACCACCCGTCGGATGTCGCAACGATGACCGTCCGCGAACTCGCCGCAGAAACCGGTACGTCACCGGCGTCTGTTTCGAGATTCGCAAGGACGCTTGACTACCGAACCTATTCGGACATGCGTCTGGCGCTCGGCATATCCATCAGCAGGGCATCCGGCGAAGAAAAGGCCACGGACGGCAGGATTACTCTGGACGACGTCGAGGGCTCCATCAAGTACGTCCTGTCTCACAAGGTCAAGGAGCTCTCCCAAACCGCCTCGCTCATTGACTCCGATGACTTTTCGGCAGTCGTCAATCTGCTCCACAACGCCAACCTCGTCCTGATTGCGGGCGTCGGCAACTCGATTAGCATGGGCGTAAACGCGGCGTTCAAGCTCTCACAGGTTGGAGTCAGGGCGTTTTGCCCCAGTACCACCGATGCCATGGTCTCCGCCGCAACCAGCCTCAAGGAGAATGACATCCTGCTCGTCATTTCGACGTCCGGATACTCGAAGCGCCTCGTCAACATATTCGACTCTGCCGAGGATTCGAACACCCCCATCATCATGATCACAGACAACCCAGATACGCCGCTCGCGAAGCGTGCCACGTATATCATCCGAGCCATCTCGCGAGATCAGGCCATCACCGGAACCGAGGTCGCCTTCTCGCACAGCTCGATCAACTTCGTCATCGAGCTGCTGTTCCTCTTCCTGACCTCTTGCTGGGATGACCCGGTAGAGCTTAACAGGATCATCTCGAAGAATCTCTTGGGAGACAGGCAATACAGCTAGGACGACGCACACCGGCGCACCGACGCCCAGACCGAAACGGGAGGACCCCTTGATAAAGCTCATCCTCGCAGACATGGACGGGACCCTGCTGCCGTTTGGCTCAAGGGTCGTATCGGAGCGCACGCACAGCGCGATTCTTTCGGCGCTTGATGCGGGCATCGCGTTCGGCCCCGCAAGCGGCCGCGACTACGCCGACCTGGCCGATGCCTTTGACGGCGACGCGCGCTGTTTCTCGACCGGCATCATGGCCAACGGAAAGAAGGTCTTCTCCAGCGGCGAACTCGTGTTCAAAAAGACGCTCTCGACGGAGGCCCTCGTCAAGCTCGATAGCGCCGTACGCCCCTACGCGGGGACGTCACTCTGGCTAGTCGCCGATATCGATGAGACAGGCAAACGCTGCGAGCAGTTCCTCTGCGCCGTCGAGCCTGGCGACGAATTCGCCCTGGAAGTCGTTAAGGACTCCGGAAGAGACATGGCGCTCGGAGACGTGCCCACGAACCGTGACGTCATCACCGCCGGCATCTTCGTCAACGTCAGCTCCGCCCCGACGGAAGTCGTTCGGAGTCGATGCAAGGAAGCCTGCCCAGAACTTGATTTCCCCTCGCCCGTCCCATTCTTCCTCGATGTTGTTCCAGCTGGCTGGAGCAAGGTAAACGGACTCGACGCGCTTCTCGGCAGCCTTGGGGTCACGCTGGACGAGGTCGCTTTTATCGGAGACTCGGAAAACGACGTGACGCTCCTCGAAAAGGTGCCGAACTCCTACGCAGTCGCTGGCGCGATGCCGGAGGCGAAGGCCGCAGCCCATCACCTGATCGGGGACGCGGCCGAGGACTCCGTCGCGAAGCTCATCGAACAGATTGTCCAGCAGCGAGGCTAGGGTTCCGCCAGCGTGGCATGCGCCGCGTGCCTCGTCATCCGTTCGTGGCGCGCTACCTCGTGACGATCCAGAGCGTGGCCATCGTCGCGACGCCGATGCCTACGATGAGCGCGGCCCACAGGACGCGGACCACGGGGTTCATGTCGCCCGTCACCACCATGTCGTTCGCGTGCCAGAACCAGCTCTCGTTTCCCTTGCGCATGATGCCCTCCCTTAGCCTCGATTACGCCATCTATGGCCGAGCAATCGCAGGTCACGTGCCATAGATTTGCCCTACGCCCAGCTTTCAGTTCTGTAAGGCGGCGGGAGCCTGTGCGAGGCCCCGAGTCCTGAGGCCGTTGCAATGAAAATGGGAATCAAGGGGCACGCATCAATCATATGGGTTCCTTTCGAGGGCGATGGCAAACGAAGCTTCCATCATATAATGGAGCGACACAACCAGAGAGGTCACCCATGGAATTTTATGCAAGCTGCCCCGAGGGCTTTGAGTCCGCACTCGCCGACGAGCTTAAGCGGCTCGGGCTTTCGCATGTCCGCCGCCTCAAGGGCCGCGCCACGTTTGAGGGCGAGCTCGAGCAAGGCTACCGTGCCTGCCTGTGGTCGCGCCTGGCCAGCCGCGTGTTTGTGGTGCTCGGGCGCTTTGAGGCACAGGATGCCGACGAGCTGTACGATGCCGTTTACGACATTGCCTGGGAAAACATCGTCCGCCCCGGCGCCACCATTGCCATCACTGCCCGTGGTGTGACCGAGCAGCTGCGCAACACGCGCTTCTCTGCCCTGCGCGCCAAAGACGCATTGTGCGACCGCTTGGCCGAGACCACAGGCCGTCGCGCCGATGTCGATGCTGCCGATCCCGATGTTCACCTGCTGCTTTCGTTGCGTCAGCGTCGTGCGAGCATAAGCCTGGACCTTTCGGGCGACCCGCTGTTCAAGCGCCTGCCGCCCGCCGCGACCCGTGCCGGCGAGGGCGCGCACGTGTTGCGCCCCGACTACGCCGCCCTGGTATTGGCGCAGGTCGGCTGGACCGCACTGTGCGAGCGCGAGCTGACGGCCGACGACTACGAAAACGAAGCCCTGCCTACGCTGATCGACGCCTCGTGCGCCGGCGGCGGCCTGCTGCTAGAGGCCGTGAACATTCTGGCCGACCGCGCCCCGGGCGCCGCGCGCGAGCACTGGGGCTTTGAGGGCTGGCAGCTGCACGATGCCGCCCTATGGGAGCAGCTGCTTGCCGAGGCACGCGAGCGCGAGACGGCAGCGCGCGAGCGCCAGGCGCGCATCGTTGCCGTAGACATCGACCCCGCCGCCCGCAAGACCGCCGAGCGCATGGTCAAGTGCGCCGGCTATAAGCGCTTTGTCGACTTTTGCGCCGCCAAGCCCACTACCGTACTGGACCATGCGGGTGCTGTCGCCGGTGCCGCCGTGGTCGCAGACACCACCGAGACCCCGCTTTCGCTCATGCACGACGCCATGACGCTGGTCGGCGAACTGCGTCGCGCGCCCGAGCTTACCGCCGCACCGGTCGCCGCGCTCACCCGCGACGGCCTTATGGCCCGCGCACTCCATGCCGAGCCCGCGCGCTCCATCGCTGTCATGCCCAACAACGAGGAGGCGACTATTGATGCTTGGCCCTCGCTCGACCACGCCGCCGCAGCATTTGAAGCTGCGACTAGCGCGGATGCCGAGGAGCAGGCCGCAGATACCGAAAACGAAGCCGCCAACGCTCCCATGCCCGAACCTGCCGCCACGCTCGATTTGGGCGACGGCAAGCCGCTGCCCGTGCTCATTCCCGAGTCCGAGCAGTTCGCCAACCGCCTGCGCAAGAACGCCCGCCTGCGCCGCAAGTGGGCAAAGCGTGAGGGCGTGAGCTGCTACCGCGTCTACGATGCCGACCTGCCCGACTACTCCGCCGCCATCGACCTGTACGAGGGCTGCCCGCAGACGCCGGGCCGCTGGCTCGTCATCGCCGAATACGCCGCGCCCAAGACCATCGACCCCGCACTGGCCCAGGCCCGCATGCTCGACATTCTGGCCATCGCGCCGCGCATCCTAGATGTTCCCGCCGAGCACGTGCACGCCAAGGCCCGCATGCGTTCGCGCGGCGGCTCGCAGTACGGTAAGCAGGGCGCCGGCAAGGGCGGCTCGGGCGAGCGCGCCAACATTGCGCGCCGTCGCCTGCCGCTCATCGAGGAAGGCGGTCTTACCTTTGCCGTCAACTTTGACGACTACCTGGACGTGGGCATCTTCTTGGACCACCGCGTCACGCGCGATCTGGTGCGCGAGCACGCCAAGCAGGCACGCCGCTTCCTCAACCTGTTCGCCTACACCGGCACCGCTACCTGCTATGCGGCCGACGGCGGCGTCGAGGAAACCGTGACGGTCGACCTCTCCAACACCTACCTGGACTGGGCCGAGCGCAACATGCGCCAGAACGGCTTTGTGGGATCGCAACACCACTTTGTGCGCGACGACGTGCTCGCCTGGATTCGCGACCAGCGCCAGACGCGCAACCGCTGGGACCTGATTTTTGTCGATCCGCCCACGTTCTCGAACTCGTCCAAGATGGGCCGCCGCACCTGGGATGTCCAGCGCGACCATGTTGAGCTGTTGGCCGGCGTATCGCGCCTGCTCGCACAGGGCGGCCATGCCATCTTTAGCTGCAACCTGCGAGGCTTCCGCCCCGAGACACGCAAGCTCGCACGCGCGGGCGTGGTGCTACAGGACATAACGGCGCAGACCATCCCCGAGGACTTCGCACGCAACCAGAAGGTGCACCATTGCTATATCGTGCGCCGCCTGCCCATCGAGGACGCCATGGCCGAGGTCGGCTTTAGCGCCGAGGAAATTGCCGAGCGAACCGAGGAGCTGCGCAACCCCGAGGCCCGCAAGCCCCGTGCGGCAGTACCCGCGCACGCGCAGGCCGGCAACGGCAAGTCCAACTTTGCCGGCAAACCCTCCCCCGCCGGCAAGCCCAAAAAGAAGAAGTTCTACGCCAGCAAGCCTAAGGGCAGATAACAAAGTTGCGGTGGAATACGGACTGTTTTGCCTGGAATTAGGCAAATTTAGACCGTATTTCACCGCAACTCATATTGGGATGGTGGTTGGCGATCTAGCCTTGGGTGACCAGGCGGTAGCCAATGCCTACATGGGTTTGGATGTACCGCGGATGCGCGGGGTCGGACTCGATCTTCTTACGCAACGTGCCCATAAAGACACGCAGGCTCGCCAGGTCGCTCTTGGTCGCCGTGCCCCAAATCTCGTGCAAGATAAACTGGTGCGTCAGCACCTTGTCGGCGTTGTGCGCCAGCAAGCACAAAAGCTTGTACTCAATCGGCGTCAGATGCAGCTCCTCGCCATCCATCGTGGCGATGCCGGCATCAAAATTGATATGCAGCTCACCGGTATCGAACGAGCCCTCGGAGGCAACGCCGCCCGTTTGCGCATACGAAAGGCGCCTGAGCGTCGTGCGAATGCGCGCGAGCAGCTCCTCGACCGAAAACGGCTTGGTCAGGTAGTCGTCGGCGCCGGCATCGAGCGCGCGGATCTTGTCCGCGTCCTCGCTGCGTGCCGAGACCACGATGATCGGCATGCCCGACCACGCGCGCACCGACTCCACCACCTTGACGCCGTCCATATCGGGCAGGCCCAGATCGAGCAGCACAATGCTCGGCGCCTGCGACGAGGCGGCGGCAATGGCGGCGTGGGCGGTCTCCACCGCCATATGGCGCAAGCCGTGTGCCTCGAGCGCGGCAACGATAAGGTTGCGGACGGCGGGATCGTCCTCAACGACCAAGATGAGCGGTTTTGCGGCAGAGTTCGGCACGGCGCTACTCCTTATCAAACGAAACATCGGCGGCGGGAAGCTCAATCGTAAAGACCGAACCGTGTGGATCCGCCGCGGCAACCTCTATGCTACCGCCATGTGCCAACATAATGGAGCGGCACAGGGATAGTCCCAAGCCCACACTGCGGCAGCTGTCGGCCAGGCCATGGTTGGCGGTGTAGAACGACTCAAAGATGCGCTCGCGGTCCTCGGGCGCAATGCCCGGGCCGTCGTCGGCGACCGAACACCTCACGCACCCGCCGTCGACGCTAATCGAAATCACGATATGCGAGCCCGCGGGCGTGTAGGTAATGGCGTTGTTCACCAGGTTTACCACCAGCTGCACCATCAGGCGCGCATCGACGTTGACGAGCGCCGGCTCATCGCACGCCACCACCTTAAGGTCGTGCTCGCGCACGGCCGGGTTTACGTGGCGCAGCGCCTCCTCGACGATATCGTCCATAAGCTCGAGCGTAGTCGACAGATGCATGCCGCCGCCCTCGAGCTTGGTGATGGCGAGCAGGTTCTCGACGGTGGCGTTGAGCCATTGCGCGTCCGAGCGAATGGATAGGAGCATGCCGCGGCGCGTCTGGTCGTCAAGCACGGCCGTGCCGGTCGAGCCCTGGTCGAGCAGCACGTCGGCATTACCCGAAATGCTGGTAAGCGGCGTGCGCAGATCGTGCGAGATGGAGCGCAGCAAGTTGGCACGCAGCTGCTCGTTTTTAGCGAGCACCGCCGCTTCCTCGCGGGCCTCCATGGCGCGGGCGCGATCGAGCGCCAGCTCGCCTTCGCTCACGATGGCATCGGCAAGCGTCCGCTCCTCGGGCGTCAGCGCATCGGGCTCGGCGACAATGGCGAGCACCCCCACCACCGAGTCGGGATCACCCGCGCGCACCATGGTGTCGCCCGAGTGCACGGTCAGGTATATGCCAAAGAACGCCGAGCCGCCATAGGTGGCATCGAGCGGCGTTCCCACATAGGCGGATGCCGAGAGCCGCGGCGGCATCTGCGGCGCCAGCTGGTGCACCGGCGCGGCATCGCCCACGGCCGTGTACGTTGTGCGCGGCAGCAGGTCATCGTTATCGGCATCGGCGCTATACCACACGACCGGACAGTCCGAAAGACGCGCCAGCTGCGTTGCCATAGCGTGCACAATCTGTTGCTGATCGCCGCACCGCTGCAGCATGCGGTTGGTCTCGAGCACCATCTGCGTGCGACGGTCGCTGGCGGCAGCCTGCGCCAAGGCGCGGCGCAGGGCCAGCGCAATTGAGCTCGATACGAGCGAGACCGCAAACATAATGACGAACATGCCGGGATAGGCGCGGTCGATAAACGACAGCGCGTAGCGCGGGTCGACAAACAAGAAGTTGTAGAGCGCCACGGCAGCAGCCGAGCTCAGCAGGCAATACAGGCGGCTCCAGGTAAAGAATGCGCACAGCTGCACGGCAAACACATAGACGATCATGATGCTCGGCGCGAGTCCCGGATGGTCGAGCAGCGCGCCCACAATCGTCGCCGCGGCCAGCAGCCCCGCCGATACGCAGGCGTCATACAGAGGGCTGCGACGCGTCAGCGTTGTGCGCCGCCACCAAAAGTTCTCGGCGATATCGCCGTCCGCATGGACGTCCATCAGCGCCCCGCCCCTCTCTCAAAAACAAAAACCACCACAAAGGGGACAGGCACCTTTGTGGTGGTTTCCCCTTGTGGTGGTTCCAAGTGTATAGCCTTGCAGTCTACGGGCGCTCGTCGGGAGCCAGGCGCTGCATCTTGCTCACGGCCTTAAACTTGGTGAACAGCGGCACGTACTCAAAGCTCACGTTGGAGTTCTCCAGGCCGTACCAGCGCGCGGGGGTGCCGGCAGCGCGGCGGATGATGTACTTGAGCGTGATGGCCGTACGCTCGCTGGGCTCCACGTCGCTTTCGGGCGCCAGCAGCTTGCGGATCATGACGAACTTAAACGTACCGATGTTGCCCGGATCCTTGTAGACCGAGTAGTCGTGCGTCTGCGCCGGCAGCTCGCCGCTGGCAGCCAGGTCCTGAACAACCTGGCGCAGGTAAGCATTGACGCGCTGGTTGATCTTATAGCCCAGGTACAGATGCACGCGGAATACGTAGTCGGTGCCGAACGTCTCGACCGAGTAGGCAAAGGTATGCGGCTCGTCCATGGTCTCGACGTTCACGAACCACCAGGCACGAGCGCGCTTGGGGTGCTTGTCCAAAATCGAGTAGACGATATCGCGGTCGATATAGTCGGTGTTGGTGTCCTTGGTCAGGTACACGATGTTGTCGCTCACGAGCTCGTAGCGATCGTCGTCGCGCAGGCGCTTGAGCTGCGGCAGATAGCTGCGCAGCGGCAGCAGCGTAAACTGGCGCTGCTCAACCGCCGTGCCGTTGTACCAGCACACCATGATGCCCATGATGAGCGCGGCCATAAGGATGGTGAAATAGCCGCCGTGGAAGAACTTGGTGAGCGAGCTCACAAAGAAGAAGCCCTCGAGCATAAGGAAGAAGGCGGCAAAGATCCACGGCGCGACCTTGAGATTGCGCTCCACGTGCAGATAGAAGAAGAGCAGCATTGTCGTGCACATCATGGTCAGGGTAATGGCCAGGCCGTACGCGGCCTCCATGTGCGCCGAGTTCTGGAACAGCAGCACCACGACGACGCAGCCCACGAGCATGACGTTGTTGACCATGGGGATGTAGAGCTGGCCCTTGGTCTCGGCAGGATAGAAGACCTGCATATGCGGCATGAGGTCCAGGCGGCTGGCCTCGGACACCAGCGAGAATGCGCCGGTGATGAGCGCCTGCGAGGCGATGATGGCCGCGACGGTGGAAAGGCCGACGGCAAAGGGGCGCAGACCCGGGGCGAGCATCTGGTAGAAGGGGTTGAGGTCGGCGATACCCATGAGCTCCGGGTTGCCGGCGTTGTTGATAAGCCACGCGCCCTGGCCCATGTAGGACAGCAGCAGGCAGCACTTAACGAACGGCCAGGTGGCATAGATGTTGCCGCGGCCCACATGACCCATGTCGGAATAGAGCGCCTCGGCACCGGTGGTAGCGAGGAAGCAGCTGCCCAAAATCATGATGCCCGCATGGTTGTTGGGGCTCAGCAGAAAAGCGATGCCACGCAACGGGTTGAGGCACAGCAGCACCGCGGGATACTGGCAGACAAAGAACAGGCCCGTGCCGCCCAGGAACAAAAACCACAGCGTCATGATGGGGCCGAAGGCGTGACCGATCTTGGCCGTGCCGATGCGCTGCACCAAGAAGAGCGCGATGATGATGGCAAGCGTGATGGCGACGACACGACCCTGGTCGTCACCGAGCACGGCATGAACCGCCGGAATGGTGCGCAGGCCCTCGATGGCCGTGGTCACGGTAACGGCAGGCGTGAGGATGCCGTCGGCGAGCAGTGCCGCGCCGCCCAGCATGGCGGGGATGATAAGCCACTTGCCGCAGCGCTTGACCAGGCTGTACAGGGCAAAGATGCCGCCCTCGCCGTGGTTGTCGGCGCGCAGCGAGATCAGCACGTACTTGACGGTCGTCAGCAGCGTGACCGTCCACACGACAAGGGAGAGCGCGCCGAGCACGAACTCCTGCGTGACGCTTCCGATGCCGCCGTTGCCGGCAACGAGCGCCTTGGTTACATACATGGGGCTGGTGCCGATATCGCCGTACACCACGCCCAGCGTGACGAGCATCGCCGAGATGCTCACAGGAATCGCAGCGTGCGAGGCTACTTCCTTTGCCTTTTGTTCCATAAGCCAGTTTCCTCCCATTTTTAACGTTCGACGGGATTATAGGTAATCAGCCCATGTTTGAATGGTACTGTTTCCCAGCTAAATAAACATTTATGCGGCCTTTAGGCCACCGCGGCGATATGGAATGTGACAAAGGGACAGTCCCTTTGTCACATTCGTCATTTTCCGAGCCAGTTCTTGAACCACCACTCCATGGAGCGGCTCATCTCGGCCATAAAGGGACTCGTGTGCTTACGGGTGTAGATATCGACGACGCGCTCGCCCACCTCGCGGGCGTGCGGGCGAAACATCGCGTCCATCTCGGCCACCTGCGCATCCATCGTCGCGGCGTCGGCGCGACAATAACGCTCCTCATGCACCAGGTTCACCACGGGATGCGCGATCGCCGGGCGCTCCTTGCGGGGCGTGCCGATGATGAGCATCGACAGCGGCATGGTATAGGGAGGCAAGTCCAGCAGCGCGGCGACTTCCTCGGCGTTCTCGACGACATCGCCGATATAGCAGCTCCCCAGCCCCAGGGCCTCGGCGGCAACCACGGCGTTTTGAGCGGCGATCATGGCATCCTGTGCCGCGATGGCAAAGTCGCCCAGGCCCGGCGCACGACGGGGCGACTTGCCCGTGCGCTCGACAAACTCGGGCTCAAAGCAACCCACGTGCTCAAACAGATCGATCCACTTGGCATAGTCGACTACAAATATGAGTGCCCAGGGCGCCTTAGCGATCATGGGCTGATGATCGCACAGGTCGGCCAGGCGGTCCAATGTGGCCTGCTCACGAATGCTCACGATGGAATACATCATCATGGCGCCTGCCGACGGCGCACGGCTCGCCGCATGCAGAATCGCCGCCCGCTGTTCGTCGGTCACCGCCACGGGACGGTCATCGTCATCACGCGCGAAGGCACGCGTAGACGAGCGATGCTCCAAGATGTCCAGTACCGCGTTGCCCGTAGTCTCGACCGGATAGCCGTATGTATCCACGACCGCAGCTCCGTCGCTGCCCATGTCCGCCTTGCAAACCCGCTCGCTCATCGCCCTACCCTCGCCATTTCTTTAAGAAGCCTTTACGTTTCCGTGTAATTCCCGTCCATTATCGCGCAGGTCGCCGCTACATTGCGCCACACCGCCACACGTGCGCGTTAATATGGCTGGTTGTTGTGCGCAGCCACCAATTGCAGCGCATATCTTGGTAACAATCGGGTAAACCCCCGCTTTCGTAGGTTTTAAGTTTGTGAGGAGTCTCAGCATGTTCGCTGCCGCCATCTCGCTCGTCGGTCTTGCGGCGACCGTCTACCTTGTCTTGCGCGAGGCCAAGGCCATTCGCGCAAAGTCGGGCACCGTTGCCAAAAGCGCTCTTGGGTGGAGCGTCGCCTTCGGCCTGTTCCAGCTCTTTTTGACCATTTGGGGCGCCATTGGCCTCGTCGCCCAAAACGAGCCGCTCGCCTTTGTGATGCTCATCCTGACCAACGCCATCCTCACCGGCTGCGCTTGGGCCAGCATCGCACGCGACCGCATCGCCCCGCGCGTCTTTGCGTTCGCCGAGCCCGACGCGCCCGCCCCCACCGGCAAGCTCGCCCGCCTGCGCGGCGCCTTTATGGGCAAACCGCTCGTCGCCGCCGTCTTGTGCCTGCTGCTCGCCGGCGTCTTTGCGCTGCTGGGCATGGAGGTCTCGTCCAACCACGACTTTACCTGGGTCTACCCCCTGTGCATCCTGCTCGAGTGGGCCATCATCACCGTGCTCATGACCGGCTTGTTCTTCCTATTCCAGCGCCACGGCGCAGCTCCCGCGGTCCTGGCCTTTGCCCTCTTTGTCCTGGGCATTGCCGAGTTCTTCGTCATCACGTTTAAATCCATGCCGATCCAGCCGGGCGACCTTTCGGCCATCTCCACCGCCGCCGCGGTCGCCGGCAACGGCTACACCTTCTCGATCTCGCTGTTCTGCGTGCTGTCCATGGGCTTTACCGCCATCGCCATGCTGCTATGCGAGTACGCCGGCCTGGTGGCACCGCACCGTCAGAAGGGTGCCGCCAACGCCAAGCGCATGCTGCTCACCAACCTGCTCGTGGCGGTGCTGTGCCTGGGCGGCGTGACCGCACACGTCACGCTTATCGACTACTACAACACCCTCGGCATCACCGTCTACACCTGGCGCCCGCTCGAGAGCTACTGGCGCGAGGGCTATCTGCCTGCCTTTATTAGTGCAGCGCAGTCCATTAAGCCGCCCAAACCCGCCGACTACTCCGTCGACGATGCCAAGGCCACGCTCAAAAAGTACGCCAAGGCCTACGACAAGTCCGACGCCGCCAAGAGTGACGAGCGCACCGCCGCAAAGGAGCAATTCGACAGCGAGAAGCCCACGGTCATCGCCATCATGAACGAGACCTTCTCGGATCTGTCGATCTACCAGAACATGCGCGCCGGCTACGAGGGCCCGCAGTACTTTAAGAACCTGTCCAACTGCCTCAGCCGCGGCAAGCTCTATGTGAGCGCCTACGGCGGCGGCACGGCCAATACCGAGTTTGAGTTTATGACCGGCAACTCCATGGCCAACCTGGGCGCGGGCGTGTACCCCTACACCATCTACAACATGGAGACGACCGGGAACCTGGCAGAGCAGTTCAAATCGCTCGGCTATTCCACCACGGCCATGCACCCCAACCACGCGACCAACTGGAACCGCGAGAACGTCTACAAGGACTTTGGCTTTGACCAGTTCCTGTCCATCAACGACTTCCAGGGAGCCGACACCCTGCGCGGCATGGTGACCGACCAGGCTACCTACGACAAGATTCTTGAGCTGCTCGACCAGAACGCCGATCCGCAGTTTATCTTCGACGTGACCATGCAGAACCACTCGGGCTACGATACGGGCCTGCTGCCGGTCGACAAGCAGATGCACCTGAACATCGACACGACCGACCTGGATGCCAAGACCATCGAAGACGGCACGCTGTCCGATGTCGACGAGTACGTCTCGTGCATTGAGCAGTCCGACCAGGCGCTGCGCTACTTCCTTAACGCCTTGAGCAAGCTCGACCGCAAGGTGGTCGTGGTGTTCTGGGGCGACCACCAGCCGTTCTTCCCGTCCAAGTTCAACGACAAATGGTTTACCGACGAGGACGACGCCACCCACCAGGAGCGCCTGTGGCAGACCGACTACATCATCTGGGCCAACTACGACGTTGCCGGCTGCGACCAGACGAGCGAGACCGACGACTTGTCCACCAACTACCTGTCTACCCAGCTCATGCAGCTGATCGGCGCACCGCTGACCGACTACCAGAAGGCGCATATGACGCTGCGCGAGTCGCTGCCCGCCATCAACTCCGTGGGCTACGAGGACGCCAGCCTGCGCTGGGCGCTCTCCTCCAACGTCACCGGTGACGACGCCGCTGCCGCAGCCGCCACCAAGGCGCGCGAGGATTACGCCAAGATGCAGTACTACGAGATGTTCCGCGACGGCAAGAACGTCTATACGGAGCATTTCCAGACCGAGGCCAACGAGACCGACCCCAACCTGGCACCGGGCACGACCAAGATCAAATAGCGGCTAGCTGCGAGTTCATAACTGAAACGTCTGTCCGGGCGGAGGCATATAAGGTTCCCTGCTCGGACAGTCCTGCGCAAGACGAAGGCCACATTAAGTGGCCTTCTTTGTATTCGGAAAGTGTGTCCCGGAATCTGCCTTCGGAATGGGACGCAGTTTCCGCTTGAGGGCCTGTTGGGAAAGCGCATCCCACTTCAAGAGTAAATTCCGGGTCGCACTTTCCGCTAAGGCTCTCAACCGGAAAGTGCATCCCATTCCAAGCCTTAATTCCGGGACATAGTTTCCGGACAAGACATCAACCGGAAAGTGGGGACCACTCTGAGCGCCGATTCTGGGACACACTTTCCGAAACACCGCCCATCCGGAAAGCCCGTCCCACTCCGAATACATCCAGGCATAAAATCATCAGCTTATTAGGCCTTCTATCAATAAAGAGACACCCTCCCGAGCGGCGGGCTCGAAGTTCATCGCGAGTTCCGCACGCAAAGAAGGCCACTTAATGTGGCCTTCGTCTTGCGCAGGACTGTAGAGCAGGGAACTTCGTGCCAGCCGCCCGGGAGGGCGTTGCGTTTAGAAGATGGACCTAGTACTTATCCCTCCGGGACAAAAGTAGCGCGGCTATAAAAGCGATGCTGACAAGAGTTAGCAAAACTAAAAGCAACGTGAGCGTGTTGTCGCCCGTTGCCGCCAGACCAAGCAAGCCGGGCTTCTTGCTGTCAGCAGACTGCACGGGAATCTTCTCGCCATCGTCCTCGGCGGTAATCTCCCAGCGAATGGTCTTGTTTGCGTCGGCAAGCTCGTTGCCCACCGACGTCGGAACGCTTAGCTGCAGATTAAGCACCGTGCTGTCATCGCTCGTAAACGTGGCGATTTGCGTGGGATAGGCGAACACGCTGCCCGGTGTTCCTGTCTGGAGCCAACCTGCAGAGGCATCGCCCACAGTCGCCGTTAAGGTGATGGGCGATAGCAGATGTGCCGTCTCGTGATCGACAACAGCCCGCACAAACACACGTACCTGGGACTTTACACCCGTGGTACGAACCCCAATCTGTTGCTCGCGTACATCGCCGGGCATTAGATCTTTAAAGGCTGGAAACAGATCGGGCTCCCCCGAGGAGTCCGTCGCTCCCGATACCGTTAGCTGGCGTGCATTTCCGTCATAGGCAATCGTGGGAACGTCAGCAAACGCACGTGCAGGAACGGCAAGCGCGATAAGGCAGACGATTGCCGCCATCACGCAGCGCAAGGAACACACAACGTCTTTACGAATCGGAGAAGCCATACCTACGCACCTCCATGCGGCGGCACCAGCACGCCATCCTTGACTGTACAGCCCCATGCCTCTGCAACTGCATCGTCGGGCGTGGATTGAATTGCTTGGGTCGAAATGTCAACGACCAGGTTCTTCCCATCTGCCTTCTGCTCAGTCACGCTCTTGATGAGCACATCGGTTTTGCCCATCGGAGCAACGGGAGACGTCCAGTAGTAGTACCCGTCGGACGCGACAACCCAAGACGAGGCGGTGTTGGAAGCAGATGCCTTGGACACACTGCCCCAGTCAATGACGTAGTCGGTGCCGGCAACTGGCTCATCCCACAGGCGTGCGCCATCCTGGTCCTGCCAGTAGATATCCACTGCAGCACGAATATAGGCGGGCGCAGTACCCGTGTTCTTCGCCTTGACATCGCTTTTCACTTTGCCGTTGAGCGTTTCCTGAACCGATGGCGTCACCGATCCGATGCCGAACTGGTTGACCAGCACGCCCGTAACCGAAAGCCAGGCCAACGTGCCTGCCGTACCGGCCAGGAGGATAACCCCCACCAGCAAGGCGATGATGCGCTTGCGCTTGGACATGCTAATCCTCCTTCTTTGCTACGTTGCCGTTGCTCCAAACGTTATGGGCACGATCGCTGCCGTCGATCCATTTGTCGTTCACACGCGTGTTCGTGCAGGTGAACGTGGCATCGTTCGCGCTCGATGCAGACGAAATCGTCAGCTCGGCAGTTTTACCGGGCGCCTTGCCCGGCGTGCTCAGCTCACCCTGGTAGCGCCATGCCCAAGCCGTATCTTCCTCGACGGTATAGATGCCAGCCGGAGCGGCGAACTGCACGCTGCCGACATAGCAAGTTTCACCGTTTTCGTCGCGCTGCTCGCTAACTTTCACCTCGACCATGCGCGTCTCGGCAGGAGAATCCTGCGACATCTTTCGCGTTACCTTAAAGCGGAACGTTTGCCCCATAGCGCTGGCATCGGTCGTCTTTTTAACGATCGTCAGCGCATGAGTCTGGGCAAAGTTGAACACGGCTTTGCCGGGGCCCTGATCGCCCTCGCCCGTCTTCTTGGACTCCAGACGGTTGGCCAGGTCGAACGAGCCGTCACCCGAACCAAGGCTGTAGAGCGAGACAAACTTGCCGTTTACGGGCTCTTCCGCCACAGAAACACCCTCTGTACCAGGCCCGTAGCTTGCCCGCATTACCGTAACGGTCAGCCGCGTTCCCATAAACGGCTTGGCAAAGCAGACCTTAAACGGCGCCTTGTCGGCACTGTCATCGACGGTGTTGGCGGCGGCGGGATCGAGCAGCCACTTAAGCTGGGCGGTCATGGTTTCGGACTTCGCGGGATCAGACGTATCTTTGGCAACCACGCGATATGTAACGGGATACAGGTCCATGTCGCCCTTAATTGGCTCGTCCTTAAACACATCCCAAGGCTTCGTATCACCATCGGCGCCCACATATCGCCACTCCAAGAAGAGCTCACGCATATCGCCATTGGCGGCCGCACGCTCATCGAGCAGCGCGACGATCTTGGAATGGGCGTCCGGGTCGTATGCCACGGACTTTTGCTCCATCATGGGATTCCCGCTGTTGTCATAGACGGGGCGGCCGTTCTCATCCATTTTGGGAACATCAACCGTATAGACGAAGCCGGACTTGCCGTCCTGCGCACGCTCGTCGCCCGAGTCGACCGTCGCCATAAAGAGAACCGACCCGTCGACACCGTGATAGCGCACCTTATGCGGCGCAATCTTGTACACCGCAGTGTACATCGCGCTCTTAAAGGGCTCATTGCCCTCGAGGGGATACTTGTCGTCACCGGTCATCAGGGTGTACTTGTTATCGGATTCATAGTCACGCGACCAGCAGACAAAGTCGTACTTGGTACCATCCTTGCCGACAACCTCAGTTGCAGCTTTTACCTCCAGCGAAATTTGATCACCAGAGTCGGTCCGCGAAAGATAACGCACAGAACCGGGGTCATCCAGATTGGCATCGATATTCGATTGAACACGCACCGCGCTGGCGCGGTAGACCGGATACAACTCCATGGGGGCCTTGACCACGGTGCTTTTATTCACCATGGAAACGTCGTCCGACCAAACGACATAACCGTTGCCAGCTACCGGCTTAGTTTCCGTCCAGCCCACGAAGGCATTGTATGCGTTTGTTGCAGCATCGATATCGCCGACGTTATACGTTGGCAGCGGGATGCCGTCCTTAAGGCTGCCGAGAGAATCGCCCTGCTGGGCTACCTTACCGTCCACATCCCTGGCATTGAGATGGTACACAACCGCCAACGGCGAATAGTACGCCACGAATGTATAGGCTCCGCCAGGTTCCACCGGATAAGAGCAAGTACCATGCTCCACATCGTAGGGAAGCGTCTTGATCTCGCCGTTCGGAAGCTCGATCTCAACCTTCTGCAACTTATACAGCTCACCGCCTGCTTTATAAACCGGCGTCGTAACGTCAGGGGTCACCGTTGCCGTAGCAGGATTGGTGTCCGCGTTGATAACGGGAGCGATGTTGTAGCTAGGCACATTGACCTTGTCCGTACCCTCAAAACCTGCGCGATGCAGGTTGGTGGTGTAGCTGACGTCGTACTTTGCGTAGACGGGATAGGCATCCTGCCACTGGGTGACCTTGGACTCGTCGGTCGCCAGATACGGCTCTGCCTTATCCGGATCACTCGTCACATAGGAGTCGCCGGCGACGTCGTAGATATACTTCCAGACGTCAGAATCCTTCTGAACCTCGGCGGTCGAAATCCAGCCCAGGAACTTATAGCCCGGCACGGCCATGTCGGCATCGGTCGGGGAAGCTTCGAGGGTCAGGGGGCTCTCATACGATCCCTTCTCACCATCTTCTGGCTTTTCGGCCACTTTAACCGACTTATTAACATGCGGGTAGTAATACGTGAACGTCGGATCCGCCCCGTTCACCTTGGTCTGCAGCAAGTTACTCTCATAGCGCCGCGTGGCAGTCCTCACGACATTATCGCCCTTGTTGTAGAAATTAACGTCCGTGGTAATCATCGCGCGAACGTAGTACTTCTTATCTGTACGCACCATGCTCTCGATGGGATTTTTCACATATGTCCAATATTCACCATCGCGCTCAAGCGTCCAGAAATTCAGGCGATAGCGATCATTCACCGGTTTGACCGTTACGTTCAGCGAAGCCGAAGTCCAAGTATCGCTTAGCGTTGCAGCGCCTGGAAAATCGGTATCGGCATAGAGGTTTTTTAGAGTATCGGCTCCCGTATCGTTTTTAACGTTGTGCGAGTACGCGTTAAGGGGACTCACGACAAGGGTTTCCTTCGTGAAGCGCGTGCCACACGTTTCATAACTATCCTTTATACCGTGGTCAACATGCTCCGGGCCCCAGTGGACGACGTTTTCACGCACGAAGGTACTACCGACGTTTTCCTCAAAGGGCGTTTGATAGCGATTCCAAACGGAACAAAGTAGCTTGCTGTCCGTAAACTCATGGTTGGTATAAGCCCGAACGTAATAATCCACTCGGTACTCAAAGCGGGCGATGTAGGTATGCGGCGCGGTTAAATCGACATCGGCGGGGAGCGTATAGCTGGGGTCGCGGCTTACGCGCACCTCGAGCGGGGCATCCTCGGTTCCCTTGTTTTCATACCAACCCAGGAAACGATAGCCGTCGGGCAGCTGGCCCTCCTCGGATATAGCTTTACCGGATACGTCGAGCACCCGTACGGTATACGCGCTTGTGCCATCCTCGGCAGTCTCAACCTTAACGTCAGTTTTGCCCACACCGTCGCGCCGAGTCTGATCGTCGGTTGCATCCTGCTCATTGCCCTCAAACACCGTCATGATGTTCGACACATAGTCGGTGTACACCGGATAAAAATCGGTAGGACCAAGCACAGTGATCTCGGTGCCGGCAGGATAGAACGCACCGGCGTTTTTTAGCTCGGCAAGCTTAGGCGAGGTGATGGCCGCGTAACCGCCATGCATCCCGGCCTCGCCACTCGGCTGCGTCGTCCAACCGATAAAGGTGGCGCTGGCGGAAAGAGTGCCGCGGTCCGCAGGGGCAGCCGGCGTTAAACCGACGCCATAGCGGTACCAGTCCGTCGACTTGTCGTGCTCCTCGCCGCTCTGCCACGCGAGCGTCTCGCCCTTGACGTTATAGAACAGTACCTGCGCCTCGTACGAAGCAATAAACAGGTCGTTGCCCTTAAAGGCCTCGGCCCCCTTCGCGTTATCGGCGGTATAGGTCGACGTTATCTCGTGCGCTTCGTTCTTCTGGACCTGCTTGCCAGCCTTAACGGCATCGGCATCGGTCTTGCCGTTAAACCAGGCGTTATCGGCATCGATACGGTTCACATTGACTCCGGACTCGCGGAACCAGCCCATGAAGCGATAACCGCCGTTGGCATCGGTCAAGCCCTTGGGCTTTGCGGAGGTATCCTGCCTAAACGTCACCGATGTATCGCCCTGGGCCAAGCCCTGGGCCGTTCCCGCCAGCACGGCGCTCACGGCAAAGGCGTACGGATCCGAGGTCGCTTGATCAATACCGAGTTTGGTTGCCGTAATTGTCGCGGTACCCGCACCGGGAAAATCGATCGTCGCCTTAACGCTCTGGCCATGCACAGGAATATTCAGCTTGTAATCCATCGCCCACTCATTGGGGTGCGGGCCATCCAGGGTCCCGTCGTTAGCAGTCGAGCGCATGGTGCCGGCACAGAAGTCGTAGTCGTGCTCTTCCCACAGCTCGCGCGTGGTGTAGCGCTCGTCATCCCATGGACCATAGCCATCACCCTTGGTGGTGCCATCGCCGCCAAACGAGGGGATTTTCTTTTTAGCAGGGTTGCCCTGGCTGTTGCCAGAAAGGCTCACGCTCGGCTTAAAGTAGCATTCGGTAACCGTGGCGTCACCCTTGTTGGCGCGCGCAGCAATACCGCCCAGGTTCACATCGTTTTGAATGATGGGGATCACGGCGATGGGATTGTACTGACGCGAGCTCAAGTCACCCGCAAAATGGCTGCGAACGAGCTCGTTGCCCTCGGCCGTCAGAATACGACCCGCCAGGCCACCCGTCCATGCGCGCGTCACGGAGACAACGCCCACGTACGACGCGGCATAGCTGTAGCACTGCGCCGTCGAGAAGCAGTCGATAATCTTGGCGTTACCCGCCATGCAGCCCACAAAACCCGAGGCATACACGTTGTTGCCGCCCAGAGCGCCAACAGCCACGTCGTACTTATTGGTGACGTCGGTCATGCCATTCGCGGCAATCGAGCCGTCCTTCTTGCGCGTAGGTGTAACGCGGCAGTACTCAATCGTCGAATTTGTAACATAGCCGGCAAACGCCGCCATATACAGACCCTCACCGCCGAGCGCCTGCACGCCCGAGGTCGTATTGTTGACGGCACGGCCGCCACGGACCTCGCAGTTGTAGAGGGTGCAGCCGTCGAGCTCGCCGGCGATGAGACCGCCCTCAAAGCCTGCGTTGGTAATGAGGTTGAGAGCATTGTTGGCGCAGGTCACGTGCAGCGTGCTCTCCATGACCATAACGTTTTCGAAGCGCGTTTTGACGGCCTTGCCCACGATAATGCCACCGCGGAAGTCCGCCCACACGTTGGCGTCCTTGACCAGGAAGTTTTTGATGGTGGCACCGTTGGTCTCGGCAAAAAATCCCGTATCGCGCTCGGGGTCAAAAGCGTCTTTATCGTAGCTCAGGCCCTCAACGGTGTGGTTTTGACCATCGAACACGCCCTTAAACGGATGCTCCTTGTTGCCAAACGACAGATGCTTAACGGTGTGCGAGACAATGGTCTTCATGTCGTCATCATTAAGCACGATATCGTTATCGAGATAAACGCGCCAGCCGGACGTATCGCGCTCACGCGAAAGCGCCACGTACACCAAAAAGTCGTTCGCGTTTTTGATGTGGTATTCGTTTGTGTTCTCGGGCACGTCCTCGGCATGCACCACCGTTGGCAGCGCCATAACGCAGCAAAGGGCAATCGCCGCGACGGCAACTAGCCTGCTAAGCACGCCCCGGTTCATGTTCTTGATCTTCATAGGCTAGTTCGCCTCCGGCCAGCCCGCGACGTCAAGCACGTCGAGGACGGTATCGCTTGCCTGCTGGTTTTTGGCCTGCACGGCCTGAACATCGATATCGAGCCTGAATGAGCCGCCGCGCGCGGCATCGTGGTAGTCGCCCACAAAGCGCAGCGAGTCCATGAGGCTTTCCGTCATGGCACCGGGGTCGAGCGTGCCGCCACGCCCGGCCAATCCGCGGTAGTAGTACCACCCATCGCCGCCATCGATCCACGGGGACCCCTCGCCCGCGTTCACATGAAACGCAACGCTGCCCGAAGCATCCGCGCTCGAACCGTCGGGCGCCACCGACGTCATGCGCAGACGCGCGCGAACGTACTCAGGCTGCGCGCCGACGTTCTCCACGCGCACAATGCGGCTGATGTCAGAACCCCCGGCCTTGGTGTCGGGATAGTCACCGTGCTCGTTGGGATCAAACGGAATCTCCTCGCCCTGCACGTTGAGGGTGTATTCGCAGACTCGTACCTTCACGCTGCCAAACGATAGGACGTTGTTCGCCGGAACCATATCAACGGTAAAAGCCAGCGTGCCGCACAGGCACGCCAGGGCCAACAGCGCCATCGCGGCAAGCGCCAAGGTGCGTTTCTGATTGTCGGAAGGATTGTTGAGCATTACGTTCGCCAGTCGTCGATAGGGGGGACCGAGATCCCGGCCCGAATATAGGGGTGGGGGCGGGCCGAGATCTCAGTGGGGGGTGGGGTTACTGCTGCAACTTGGCAGCCCAGGCCTTGGCAGCAGTCAAAGCAGACGCAGACGAACCCTCAGTAGTGTTATCTGCTGCGTAAATAAAGCAGTTGACCTTCATCGTGGCAGGATTGGCGAAATCCTTTTGCTCAGTCTCCTTGGGCGTAGTCACCTGGTCGAACAGCTGACCGGTCCACTTGTCCCCGGTCTTGCTGGCAATAAGAGGAGTGGCCTCGGTCTCATTGCCAACATAAACGAAAAGGCCACCGAGATAATGAGTCGGTTCGTCCTCAACAGCGGTCGCCTCAACGGCCTTCCAACCCTTGTTAATGGTGAAGTAAGTCGTCTTGGAATCAGCAGTCCCAGCAGACGCTGTCTCGTTCTTCACGAAAACGTACACATAAGCGTTTTCGGACCCCTTGCCAATACCGACATTAGGATTCTTAGGAACAGACACGCCAGGGGCGAGCTTGGAGTCCGCAACCCAGTTAGTCTCGGTCAGATTGCCGTTGACCTTAGTCTTGTCATCCGGAATCGGCTGATCCGGATTATCAGGATTAGTGGTGGGGTGGTTGATGCCCGCAGTAGTGAAGTTGTTGGTCAGGCTCGACTGCGCCGTCAGCCATGCATAGGTACCCACGCCGGCAGCCAGCACCAACAGCAACAGGGCGGCAATGATGCCGTAGCGCTTTTTCTTCTTGTTTTCCATCGTTCTCTTCCTTTCGAGAATCGTTTCCCCGGCAACGGCCCCTACCGCCGCCGACGCTTTTCCCTGCCGCTATGAACGCCGCTCCCTCGCATGCACGCGGGTATGCTTGCCCGCAGGCTCGTCGGGAACCATCCGATCGAGCACTATCGACGCCGTGATCAGCAGCGCCAGAACGGCCACCACGACAAGCAAACCGGGCATCGTCGTGCAATATGCGTTAACGAAGCCCAGGTAAGGGACACAAAAAGAAACAGTGCCGATAACACTCGAAAAAGGCGTGTGCTCGGCATCGTGCATGATGCTTCCGTCTGCATTTTTGTTCGCAATTCCCTGCGTGCCGATCATCTGCGCCACAGGGTCGATCTCGTACACCTGGTGCGTCACCACGGCGCCGTCCGATCGGTAAAAGGTTGCATTGTCGCCCACGGCAATATCCGTTGGCTCAACCTGGCGGACAAACACCATGGAGCCAACGGGAAGCTCGGGTTCCATAGAGCCCGAAAGCACAGCAAAGGGCGTGTATCCAAATGCGCGAGGCACAAAAGAAACAACGGCAAGGGCTATGACAAGCGCGAACGCCAAGCTACTCAAAAGCGTAATAAATCGTTTGAGTCTACGCGCCGTCAAAGTGATAATTCATCCCCCTTGAGGACCTATTCGACCCATCCAAAGGTCAGCAAGTTTCAACAGGAACCGCAAGGCGCTTGAAAAGTGAGTCCGAAATAAGCCAATTTGGAATCTTTTCGTAATAAAAACATAGCGATGTGCTACATATTTTTCAATGTTTTATCGCTAAATGCTACTTATTTTGGCGTAAGTGGTCATTTATCCCCAAATTAGTCTGTTTTATCCAATACTTACGACTAACCCCCTACGCAACTTCCCCATAGAAGGTTCGTTTTTTGCGAAACTAAAATAATGGTACCCCCCCCCACATTAAAACAAACTACTGGAAGTGTCATTTATTTCCGACCCCCCTTTGCCGGAGTTTTATGACAGCCCCATGTAGTTCGCAGCCCATAATCCTCTGAGAACCGTGTCCCAGAATTCACGTCCGGAGTGGGATACGGCTTCCGCTTGTGCCCCCGTTGGGAAACCACATCCCACTCCGATCACAAATTCCGGGTCGCACTTTCCGCCAAGGCCCTCAACCGGAAACGGCATCCCATTTCTCGGCCGAAAACTGGGATGCGGTTTCCACAGAGCCCCTCAACGGGAAACCGCATCCCATTCCAAAGGCAAATTCCGGGACGCAGCTTCCGCAACCCCACCCATCCGGAAATCCCATCCCACTCCGCACACATCCGGGCATAGAACAATCAGCTTATTAGGCCTTCCATCAATAAAGGGGCGCCCTCGTGTCATGAAAAAAGCCCCGAGAATCTCGAGGCTTTCACGTTTGTACGATTGAACGCGCGGCACCGCAAGCGGCGAAGTTATTCGCCCAAAACGGCCTTTTTTGCGGCTGCAGCCATGTTATCCATATCTTCCTTGGTGGGATGGTCCTTCGCGGCAACCCAGTTGTCGAGCAGCATCTTAAATCGGGCGTTTTCGGGATCTTGCTCGAGCATTGCCTCGTAGCGCTGCTTAACCGCGGGACCCATCTTGCCCTGGCACATCGCCCAGCCTACAAGCTCGGCATCATTGGCCAAATTGGAGGTCACGCGATCGATAATCTGCTGATAATAGCTCTGGTCGGCACCAAAGCCGCAGGTGCCAAACAGGAAGACGCGCTTACCGTGCAAGGCGGAGAGCAACGCCGCGACCGAAGGCGTGCACGCGCCCTTGTCGCACCAAAAACCGACGAGCACCGTGTCGGCCGCGCAGGCGCCCTGCGCCTCGAGCGCAACCTGATCTGCGTCCGCATCGTCGCTCAACGCCGCGGCGTGGACAAACTCAACGCCCGCAGCCTGCAGAGCGCGCTTGATCGCCCCCGTAACCATCCTGGTATTACCGCTCTTGCTGTTAACCACCAAAGAGCACGTCATAGTCACGTTGCCTCGTTTCCCCCAAAACTAAAGCCACTAATGCAATTTATTAGATGAATATCTTAGTACTAACGTGACAGATGTAAACCATCTGCCGCTAATCGGTATTCCCTACTGGGCAAACTGGCTGCGGTAGAGCTCGGCGTAGAAGCCGTCTGCCGCCAGCAGCTCGTCGTGTGTGCCCCGCTCGATAATCTGGCCGTCGCGCATCACCAGAATGCAGTCGGCGTTACGAATCGTGCTCAGGCGGTGCGCCACGACAAAGCTTGTGCGACCGGCCATGAGCTCGTCGAATGCCGCCTGCACCTGCAGCTCGGTGCGAGTATCGATACTCGAGGTCGCCTCGTCCAGCAGCAAGATAGCCGGGTCGGTGAGCATGACGCGCGCGATGCACAGCAGCTGCTTTTGACCCTGGCTAAACGTGCCGCCGTCCTCGCCGATTACCGTATCGTAGCCGCCTGGCAGCTGCACGATAAACTTGTGCGCATGCGCGCGCTTGGCAGCCTCGATAACCTGCTCGCGCGTGGCATCCGGGCAACCGTAAGCGATGTTGTCCGCCACCGTGCCCTCGAACAGCCAGGTATCCTGCAGCACCATGCCAAAGGCGCGGCGCAGGCTTGCACGCGTGTAATCACGCGAAGACCGGCCATCGACCATGATGCGTCCAGCATCGATATCGTAAAACCGCAGCAGCAAGTTGATGAGCGTCGTCTTGCCGCAGCCCGTGGGGCCAACGAGGGCAAAGCGCATGCCGGGCTTGGCCTCGATGCAGATATCCTGCAGCAGCTTGCGGTTGGGCACATAGCTAAAGTCCACATGCTCAAAGGTCACCTCACCCTGCGGGGCGGCAAGCTCTACGGCGTCCGACGCGTCGGGCTCCTGCTCGCGAGCGTCGAGCAGCGCAAACATCCGTCGCGCCGAGGCATATGCCGTCTGGATCTGCGTAATGACGTTGGTGACCTCGTTGAACGGCTTGGTGTACTGGTTGGCGTAGGACAGGAAGATCTGCACGCCGCCCACCGTAAGCGCCGCGGGCACGCCCGTGATCACGCCCACGCAGCCGATCACAGCGACCACGGCATAGATGATGTTATTGATAAAGCGCGTGCCGGGGTTGGAGAGCGAACCCATAAACTGCGCGCGCTCGCCCGCGGTGTAGAGCTCAGCGTTGAGGGCATCGAAGCGCTGCTGGGCGTTGGGACCATAGGCAAAGGCGTCGACAAGCTTTTGCTCGCCTACGTACTCCTCGATATGACCACCGAGCTGCCCTTGAATACGCTGCTGTGCCGTAAAGCTTTTGTTGGAGAGCTTGGCAATAGCACCGGCTGCAAAAATGGAAAGCGGCGTGACGAGCACCACCACGAGCGTCATGGTCAGGTTGATGGAGAGCATAAACGCGAGCGTGCCAACGATGGTGATAACGCCGGTAAAGAGCTGCGTAAAGCCCTGCAACAGACCGTCGCCCACCTGGTCGACGTCGTTGACCACGCGGCTCATGAGATCGCCGTGGGCATGGCCGTCGATAAAGCTGAGTGGCATGCGGCTGAGCTTGTCGCTCGCCTCCACGCGCATGTCGCGCACCGTCTCGTAGGACAGACGGTTGACGCAGTAGCCCTGCAGCCACTGGAAGGCCGCCGCGCCCACCACGACAATCGCGAGCTTGGTAACGAGCGGCAACAGCTCGTCAAAGTCCACCTGCCCGGCGGCAACGATCAGGTCGATGCCATCGCCGATGAGGATGGGCGTATAGAGTTGCAAGATCACCGAGATGGCGGCGCTCACAAACGACGCCGCAAACGAAATGCGATGCGGACGGACGTAGCCCAGCAGGCGGCGAGTTACCGCGCCCACGGGGTAGCGCTCGGGGTCGCCGGGCTGACGCGGGCCGTCACCCAAGTCGTTGAGGTTATCGTTGCCGGACACGTTGGCCGTCATCGTGGCGACCGAACCGGAAGAAGTATACGGATTCATTTAGCAGCCCTCCTTTGCGCAAGTGGATGCCGGGGCAGCCGGGGCGGACGCGGGACTTGAAACGGACGCGGGCGTCGCGCTCCCCTGCTGGCCCTCGAGCTCCTCGCGACGAAGCTGCGACTGGCAAATCTCGCGGTAGAGTTGGCAGCTTGCGTAGAGCTCGTCGTGCGCGCCCAGGCCCGCGACCGAGCCGTGGTCGAGCACGCAGATCATGTCGGCATCGCGCACGGTCGAGACGCGCTGGCTCACGATGACGGTCGTGAGCGGCAGCCCGCCCTCGGCGGCACCGCGCACGCTGCGCTCGCGAATGGCGTGACGAAGCGCCGCATCGGTCTTAAAGTCGAGCGCCGAGGCGGAGTCATCCATGATCAGGACCTGCGGAGAGCCCACCAGGGCACGTGCGATGGTCAGGCGCTGGCGCTGGCCACCGCTAAAGTTCTTGCCGCCCGCCTCGACCGGGGCGTCGAGCCTCTGCGGCTTGTTGCGCACGAACTCGCTGGCCTGCGCCATATCGAGCGCCGCCCAAAGCTCCTCGTCGGTCGCCGACTCGTCGCGCCAGGTTAGGTTGCTACGGATCGTGCCGCTCACGAGCGACGCGCGCTGCGGTACGGTCGCGACCACATGGCGCAGCTGATTGAGCGGCCAGACGCGCACATTGGAGCCCATCACGCTCACGCTGCCGGTGCCCGCATCGTACAGGCGCGGGATAAGCGAGACGAGCGTAGACTTACCGCTGCCTGTACCGCCGATAATGCCGAGCGTCTTGCCCAGCGGCAGCTCCAGCGTCACATCGTTGACGGCGTTGGCAGCACCGGCGCCAAACGAGAAGCTCGCATGGTCAAAGCTCAGCGCAAAAACGGGAGTGGCACCACTTGTCAGCTCGCTCGGCTCGGGCAATGTGACCGGCTCGTTGTCCTCGTCGGTGATGCTCGGCACGCAATTGAGCACCTCATTGATGCGCGACGCGCTGGCGCTCGCCTTGGTAAAGACCACGACCAGGTTGGCCACGTAGACGATGGAGGTAAGGGTCTGCGTCATGTAGTTCACAAACGCCATAACCTGGCCCTGCGTAAGCTCGCCCACGTTGACCTGGACGCCGCCCACCCACAGGATGGCGCACACGCCCAGGTTCATCACCAAAAACGTGACGGGATTAAGAATCGACGAGAGCTTGCCCACCGCGATGGCGGTATGCGCCTGGTCATCGGCTGCCTGGGCAAAACGCTCGCGCTCGTGATCCTCGCGCACAAAGGCTCGGACCACGCGGGCGCCCGAAAGCCCCTCGCGACAGATGAGTGCGATGCGATCGAGCTTTGCCTGCAGCTGCTTGTAGTACGGGATGCAGCGCGCCATGACAAACCAAAACACCAGGCCGATGGCGGGCGTGCAAATCAAAAAAATCATGCCGAGCTTAAGGTCGATAGCGAGGGCCGCGACCATGGAGCCCACCGCCAGGAAAGGCCAGCGGATGAGCATACGCACGCCCAGCGCCACGGCGAGCTGCACCTGGTTGACGTCGTTGGTGATGCGCGTGATGAGCGACGGCGTGCCAAAGCGATCGAGCTCAGCATAGCTCAGCTTGTTGATGTGCTGGTAGAGCGCGCCGCGAATGTCAGTACCCATGCCCTGCGAGGTGAGCGCCGCCATCTTTTGGCAGACGAGCGTAAACGAGATGCCAATCACGGCCATGGCGGCGAGCACCATGCCGTAGTGGACGACGGCACTCACGTCGTGCGCACCGATACCTTTATCGATCATCTGGGCAATCACCAGCGGCGTAAGCAGGTCAAAAATCACTTCGATCAGCTTGCACGCAGGGCCAATCACCATATATCGGCGAAACTTACCACCAAAACGCCTGAGCAACTCAATCATGTATAGGCGCTCCCTATCATCATCCACATTCAATTCGAACCATGATAGTACTGTCGCCCCAACTGATGAGTAAGCCGCTCGTCATTTCTAGTGGAATTCGGTTTACAAAGAAGTGGGAAGTGTTCGGATGAAGTTGCCAATCAAGGTTACAGAGAAGCGGAGAGGTGTATGCGCATACCCGGCCACCGGCGGACCAATCGCTTGGTATACTTACAGTAGTGCTACCAAGTTAGTCGCCGACCCTTGAAATGAGGTGCCGAGATGAACGACATTCTCGCAAGAAGAGCAAGACGAGCAACTGTGGGCATCGCCCTTTCCGCGGCACTTGTCGCGGGAATCGCCCCCCCCGTAACGGCGATCGCGGCAGAAACCAGTTCCCCCACCGGTGCAGTTGCCTTGCAGACGGAAGATGCGACCGCCGCTAAAGAAAAAGCGTATGCAGCCATGCAGGAAGCGCTCAAAACCCTCGAGGCCGCAAAAGACGCCGCAAGCCCCGAGAAACTTGCGGAAATCGATGATGACATTGCCGCTTTTCAAGAGATCTACGACATGGTGGTGACGGAAGCCGCCAAACGGAGGGAACCCCTTCCCGCCATGCAAGCGAACGTCGATGCAGCCCAAGCCAAATACGATGAGGCCCACAACCGGACAAGCGGCCTTCAGGCAGAATTAAATAAGGCAATCGACGACGGAGCTTCTAACGAAACTATTAAGCAGTTGCGAAGTGAGATCATGTCGGCAGAAAGGCGAGAAAAATCTTGTGAAGATGATCTTCACCACTGCCAACGCCGGCTCGAAAGCCAGGAAAGACAGGTTCAGCGTTTCGAAAGTGAGGCGGAGAAAGCCAAAGCCCACATCGATGAGGACTTAGCCAAGCGAGATGCGCTCCTCGGCGATTTGGAAAAGGCGCAAGCGGCCTATGACGACGCCTGCAAAGCATACGAAGAGGCAAAGGCCGCGGCAGACAAGGCCACCTCGCCCGAGATAACGAAACCGACCGAGACAGTGCCTCCCTCCGGCTCAGCGCAACCCGCCGAGACGGCACCGCCCGTTAGCTCACCTGCAACCGGCAAAGACGCCCTACCAAGCTCCACCAAGCAAGCGAACTCGAGCAGCGGCAAGCAAGCAGATACGACCGCCGGCAAGCTCGCGAACACAGGCGACACAACGCCGAGCGCAATCGCACTCGCAGGAATCGCCGCCGCAGGACTCGGAATAACCGCCACTGCCACACGCCGCATCAGGAACCCAAAATAGCTGCCAGCGGTTATTGTCTTCGCCAATCCACAAGCCCAGAAACAAAGCGAGGCCCGTTTCCCCACCTAGGGAAACGGGCCTCTTTAACTACAAAAATTCAAGCAACAGCACCGCTGCCTCTTGAACCACGTAGCCATCAATGCCCAGACAACGCCAACGAGCAGCATTCCGCAAGGGATAGATTTAATTAGATAAACGCGCCTTTACGGGTGATTTTTGGACGAAGTGGTCCCGGTGCCGGCGGGCTGTTTGGTAGTCGAGCGATCCCGCAGGCAAAGCCGAGGACCAGCGAGACACCAAACAGCCCGCCGGCACCGGGACCGCATCGCGGCACCAAAAAAGCGCCCGTGCGCTCGATGGATTCGGATGCCCGACAGAGGCTCCTTATGGCTGCTTCCTTCCGGACCTGACCAGATTCGGGACATGTCGTCATCCGAACCCATCGAACGCGCTAGGCGCTCGGTATATCTTACCTGCTCCCGCCCGCCACGGCAAGTGGGGCGAACCCATCGGATGGATTCGCCCCACTCGTTCATATCGCTAGCGGCGCCTGCGGTACAGGACCGCGCCGCCCGCGACGGTCAGAGCGCCGATACCGGCCATGACCGCGAGCGCTGCCGCCGGCAGGCTGCGATCGCCGGTGTCGGGCATACCGCCCTTGGAGCCGTCGCCGGAGCTGCCGCCGGAGCCGTTATCGGAACCGCCACCTGAGCCGCCGCCCGGCG
Source organism: uncultured Collinsella sp. (assembly GCA_959606035.1). Lineage (GTDB taxonomy): Bacteria > Actinomycetota > Coriobacteriia > Coriobacteriales > Coriobacteriaceae > Collinsella. The sequence goes on along the minus strand of CAUHHB010000006.1, from coordinate 63,170 downwards.
TGCCGGGGTTCTCGGGGGTGCCGGGGGTCCCGGGATTCTCGGCATAGCTATTGGTGAAGACCGGCGGTATGTTGGCGTCGCCCTCGTAGGAGACCTTCGCCGACAGATAGCCCGTCTTGGTGCCGTCTGCCGCCTCGTCGCTCACCGTGACAACGATCTTGTGCACCGCCTTGTCGTAGGTCACGTGCGCCTGGCCGTCGTCGACCTCGCTCACCGTGAAGGTGTAGGTGCCGGCCTGCTTGAAGGTCAGTGCATCGAATGTGACGCTGCCGTCGGCGGCATTCTTGGCGGTCGACATGACCTTGCCGTCCCGGCTCTTGAACTCAAAGCTGAACTGGCCCGCCTTGAGGTCGGCGCCCTTGAGCGCCTTGGCGGCGCCCAGCTTGAGGGTGACGGGTGCGGCCTGGTAGCCGTTGGTGAAGGTCACCGAGGTGTCGTTCGCGGCACTGCCCTCGGCATCCATGAGCTCGTGTTTGACGGCGAGCGTGCCGTTGCCGGCATCGGTGACCGTCGTGCGCACGCGGTACGTCGCCCTGTCGTATGTCACGCCGCCCGCCGTGCCGGCGACCTCGCGCAGCTCGTAGCTGTGCGTGCCGGGCGCGGTGTAGGTGACGGGGCTGAGCTCGACCGTTCCGTCGGCGGCGTTCTTGCCCGTCGCCGCGACGCTCTCGCTGCCGTCGGCGGCAAGCTCGACCAGCTGGAACTCGAACTCGCCCTCGGCCAGGCCACGGCCCTTGAGCTTCTTGCTCACCTTGATCTGGTCGGTGACGGAGCTCGGCGTCGGGTCCACGCCGTAGGTGTTGGTGAACTCAAACGCGCCCTTGCCCTCGGGCGTGCCCTCTGCGGGCAGGACCTCCGCGGCGAGCGTGCCCGCGTTGGTGTTCTCGACCACCCTGACCGTGAAGGTCCTGGTCGCCGTCGCGTCGTTGGCCACGCCGTCGACCGAACCGGACTCGCTCACCCGGTAGGCAAACGTCTTGGTGCGCAGGCCGTCGCCGTCGATCTCGACGCCATCGAGGTCGCTCGGCTGCCTGAACGTGACGTGGCCCAGCTCGACGTTGCCGGCGGCGTCGTTGGTCGCCTCGGTCACCGTCTTGCCGGAGGCGTCGACCGGTGCGGGCGCGCCGTCCAGCGGCTCAATCTTAAAGGTGTACTTGCCCGCAATGTCGGCCTGCGTGAGGCCGAGTCCGGCCTGGCTAAGCGCCAGCGTCTTGGTGCCCGCGAGATCGACCGTCGCCTCGTTGGTGCCGTAGCCGTTCACAAACGGCAGCGTGCTGTCGGAGCCCTCGGGGTAGGTCACGGCCACATCCAGCCCGCCCTTACCGTTATCGGTCACCTTGACCGTGATGCCGAAGCTCGACGTGGCCGCCGTCACGCCCGCGGGCAGCCGGTCCGTGCCGTCCTCGGATACGGTATAGGGGATGGCCCAGGAGCCGTCGCCGGCCCTGGTGGCGGTGCCGTCCGCCACCATCTGCTTAAGCGAGTCGGTGGTGTAGGCGATGGGCGAGAACGCGAGCCCTGCGGCCACGCCGTCGCCGGAGGCCTGGTTGGTCGCGGTCGCGACCACGTTACCCCGGGCATCGCGGACGGAGAACGAGAACTCGCCTGCCGCCGCGGCGCGGCCCGCCAGCGTCTTGGTGGCGTTGATAACCGCGCCGCCCTCGCCGGCGAGCGTTCCGGTGGCCTCGTAGGAGTTCTCGAACGCGACCGTCACGGGCGCGGGCGTCTCCGTGGCGTCATCTGCCGTGGAGACCTCGCTGCGAGCGACCTCGACACCGTCCCTGGCAACCGTGGTCGTGACCGTGAGCTTGCCCGTCGCGGCATCGTAGCCGGGCGCGATGGTCACCGTGCGCGGCGCGGTGTCGTTGGTGTAGCCCTCGCCGCCGAGCTTGGTCTCGGTGACGGTGAAGCTGTAGGTCTTGCCCGCGTCGGCGTCGGTGAACCTCACGTCGCCCTTGGCGGTCCCGCCGATGATGTCCACCAGGTCGGCCTTCCCATCGTCAGCCGCGGCCACGGCGTAGGCGTCCCTGCCGGTCTTGAGGCCGAGCTTGGCAGCCGTCTCGGCGTCGGCGGCCACGGTGAAGGCGAACTGCCCCGCCTCCATGGCGCGACCAGAGAGCGTCTTGGACAGGCGCACGCCCGCGCGAGCCGAATAGTCGAGCTCAGTCGTGTAGGTGTTGACGAAGTCGCCGCCGCTCGCCTGCGCAATCGCGGGCGTCGTGGCCGTAAGGTTGCCGGAGCCGTCGTCGGTCACGGTCACCGTCATCGTGGCGACGCGGCCGTCGTAGGCCACACCGGCGATGGCAGAGCCATCATCGGGCTTGACCTCGCGCACCGTGTAGGTGAAGGTCTTGGCGCGCACGCGCTTGCCGCCGACCTCGGCGAACCCGGCGTCCCTGATGTCGTCGAGCGTGTAGCGGATGGGGCCGAAGTCGAAGGCGACCCTATCGCCCGCCTTGGTGCCGGCGGCGGCCGTCACGCTGACGGTCTTGGAGCCGTCGGCAGAGCCATCGGGCATGGGAGCGCCGCCCTCGCCCGTGAGCGCGAACTGGAAGCTATCGCCCTCCGCCCAGTCGCGGCCCTCGAGCGTCTTGGTGAAGAGTCCCGCGGTGGAGACGTCCCTGCCCTCGGTGGCCGTTCCGTACGTGTTGGTGAACGCCGCGGTCGCGCCTGCCTCGGTCACGGTGCCCTCGGCCCCCTCGGCCGTGGTCGCGTAGCCCTCGGCGGCATCCTCGGTCACGGTATAGCGCGCGCCCACGGGCAGGCCGGCGACGGTCTTCTCCCCGCCGTCCTTAAGCGTGAAGGTCGCCTTGCCGTCCGTGAAGGTCACGGCGTGCTCGCCCTTGCCGAAGGTGCCGGAGACGGGCTCGCCGTCCCCGTCGGTCAGCGTGACCGCAAAGCCGAACTCGCGCTGGCTGTCGCCGCCGACGACCGTCTTCTTGACGGTGAGGCTGCCCTCGCGGGACACGCTGTTGTGGGTCGTGTTGGTCTGGGATTCGTTCTCCCCCACCTTGACCGTGGCGGTGTTGGAGATATCGTCGACCACGGCGGCTTCGGCGGAGACCTTCACGTCAAAGCTGAGCGTGCCCGTGGCGCCCGCAGCCTGCTCGCCGAGCGACCAGGTAAGGGTGCGCGTCGCAGCGTCGTAGGCGGCACCGTCGGCAGAACCCTCAACATAGTTAACGCCCTTGGGCAGGACATCGGTCACCGTCACGTCGGCCGCCTGCGCGGCACCCCTGTCGTCGACGCTGTTATTGGCCCAGCCGATGGTATAGGTGAGGGTATCGCCCACGCCCACCGGTTTGCCATCCACATCGACCTTGGCGCCCGAGGCGTCCGCCTTAGTGACGGTCTTGGTGTTGTCGTGCGGCGTGAAGGTGTTGGTGAAAGTCTTCTTGCCCCGCTCGTTGAAGATCTCGGCCTTAAGGCCGGCGCCAGTCTGAGTCACCGCGATGTCGAAGGTGTAGGCGTGCGCATCGTCCTCAATCAGGACATCGCCGCTTGCTTTCTCGGTCACGGTCGCGTGGTAGGTGCCCAGATTGGTGAAGCTGAGCTCGCCAAAGGAAACCTTGCCGTCCTTGTCATTCTTCGCCTCGATTGGGTAGCCCTCGAGAACATTGCCCGCACCGTCGGTGAGGGAGAGCTCAAAGACGAACTCCCCCTCCTGGAGTCCGGGCTTGCGACCGCCCGCGAGCACCTTGGTGAGCTCGGGGACGGACGCCGTGGCGGGGGCGGGGTCGAAGGTGTTGGTGAAGGCGGCGGAGGAGACCTGGTCTGCCGCGATGGAGCCCTCGGCCTTGGAGCCCTCGGCTCCGTTCACCGCAGCCTTGTAGCCAGCGGCGGCGCGCTCGGTCACCGTGTAGGCGGTTCCCGCGGGCAGCCTCGTGATCCTCGCCGTCTGGCCATCTTTGAGCTTGAGGGTCGCCTCGCCGCCCTCGAACGTCGCGTCACCGTAGGTGCCGGATACGCCGTGGCCCGCGGCATCGGTGGCCTCGACCGCAAACTCAAATGTCTTGTCCGCGTCGACCGCCAGGCCCTCGCGCGCCGCGACGGCCTTGGAGACGTCGAGCTCGCCCGTTTTCACGGCGTTGGTCACGGTGAAGCCGTGCTCGGCGTCGCCGGTGACCTTGGAGCTGTAGCCCTCGACGGCGTCCTCGGCCACGGTGTAGTCGATCACGGCGCCGGACTTGGAGTACTTGGCCAGGCCCTCGAAGGAGTGCTTCCAGTTATTGGACTCTGACAGCTCGGCCGACTCGCCGGTGTCCTCCCCGTCGGCGAGCAGGCGCACGGTGGCCTTGGCGGCCGCCGGGCCGACCCACTTCTTCTCGACGGGCACCGAGACCTTGGCCGTGGAGGCGTTGGTCACGGTGAAGCCGTGCTCGGCGTCGCCGGTGACCTTGGAGCTGTAGCCCTCGACGGCGTCCTCGGCCACGGTGTAGTCGATCACGGCGCCGGAAGCATCACGCTGCGGCAGGCTGGAGAAGACGCCCTTCCAGTCGTTGGACTCGCTCAGGGTGATCGAATCGATGACGGTATCGCCGTTCTTGAGATTTACTTTGACCTTATTAGGATGGGGAATCCTGGGGTTCTCCCAGACCTTTTCGACTGGAATGTTAATGCTCTCGGACTTGCCGATGACAACACCGCCGTTGGCGCCGATGCCGCCTCCCAACGGCGCCGTATTGCCAAAGATCGTCAGCGACGTCTGGCCGCCGCCGAGGTTATACACATCCTCGCTCATTACAGATTTAAGCGCGACGTTCGGCGTGGCGTCGGTAAAGGACAGGGGCTCGCCGTTGTCACCATCGGGCGTAAATCGCGGGATTTCGGGGTTTGTTGCCGCAGTGGTGCCCTCGGGGTTAAACAGTCCACCGTCTCTGTACCAGCTGACCTTTCCGCCGCCCGGAGCGCGGTTGGCCAAGGTCAGTTTGTATTTGGCGTCTTTGGCGCCGGTGAAGACGAAGTCGTCTCCCGCCTCGTCAGCCGTGTTCTTGGCGATCAGGCCGCCGTCCCGGACGTAGACCTTGGCATCTCCGGTAGGGCAGAACCACATGCCGCCGCCCTGTTTATCCGCGTGGTTATCAACAACGAGAGCGTTTTCGATATGGAGCGTACTATAGCCAAGATACTCGTTGCCTTCGCTATACACGCCGCCGCCCATGCTCCAAGCAGTATTACCCTCGATCTTGCCCGCGCTGAGCGTGACGTCATTCGAATAGGTATAGACACCTCCACCGGCGGAAGCGGAGTTGCCAGATATGGACCCGCCCTGCATGATGAAAGCAGTATTCCCCTTTTCGCTATTCTGACAGCCCGGGTCGACCACACACACTCCGCCGCCTTTGCCTTTGCCAGACGCAACGTTGTTCTCAATCTTTCCACCCGTCATGGTGAACTCGGCGTTGCCCTCAATATGAACTGCTCCGGAAGGATCGTAGGCCGCCTCCAGCCTACTGCTCCTGTTGCCGGAAATCTGACCACCAGTTATCGTGAACTTGGCTCTTTGGTTTTCGCCCTTACCCTGGCCGTACGCAAGCACCGCACTGCCTCGATAACCGTTGTTGCCCTCGATGCGGCCTCCGCTCATGTCAAAGCGAGCGTTGCCCCACAAAATGACGCCAGAAGATGTAAGCCAATAGCAATTGGTGGCCCCGGTAACGACTCCGTTGTTACGGATAACGCCACCCCTCATAACTACATGAGCGCCGCTGGACGCGCGAACGGCACCGCAATACGAATGGCGCAGCTCGCACTGCTCGATAACGCCGCCCGTCATAGTAAGCGAGGCATTTTCTCCCGACACGTCGACGGCGCCCGCGCTATCCCCGCTCGTGGTGCCGTCGTAAACAACGGCCTCGTCAGAGAGCACAACCGCTCCCTTGCTGGAAATAATGGCGCCCTTGTTGTAGCGACCCCTCAGGGACACGTTCCCCGACAGCTCGAGAGATGCCCTCTCGGCAACATTGACCAGTACGGAGACGCCGCTATTCTTTGTTGCCAAGATGGTATAGGGCTCATCCGACGTGATCTTAATCATCTTCCCGGCAGGAATCGTGAGCGTGGAGCCGAGCTTCACGTGCTTTTTCAGGGTGATGACGGTTTCCTTGCCATCGGGGGCCTCGTTGACCAGCTCCTGAAGGGTCTTGGTGCTGTCATTGCTCACGGTATCGCCGACGCCGTCATCGATGGACTCGCGCGTGTAGACGATATCGACGCCAGAGCTCGGGAGGTTTTTCGAGCCGGTGATGTCGTCCATGCTGTTTTCGATTGTGATCTTCTGGACCGTGCTGTCGTCAAACATACCCGAGGGTATTTCGGTGAGGCCGCGTCCGATCGTCACATCCTTCACGCCATCTACGCCCGAAAAGGCTGCGTTGCCAACGGAAGTCACGGAATCCGGAATGGAAAGCTGTTCCGGCAACGTGCCGTAATAGAAGGCGTAGTTGCCAATTTTCTCAAGTGTCCTAGGAAGCTGGACGGCGACGTTGCTCTGGATAAAGGCCCAGTCACCGATACTCTTCAGGTTGTCGCAAAGCCCCACGATCTTAACCGGCGTATAGCAAAACGCATAGCCCGGAATGCTCTGAAGCGAGGACAGGTCCACGGACGCCCGCAGATTTTTGCACTCGCGAAAAGCCCCGCTGCCCATCTTTGTCACCTTGTTTAGCTTGGGCACGCTCATCAGGCTGGTACACCCCTGGAAAGCAGAGGATCCGATGCTCGTCAATGTGCCCGGGAAATCGATGCCGGTCAAACTCGAGCAATCCTGAAACGCCCCATCCCCGATGGACTCGATTTCGCTCAGCGCGGTGACGGACGTTAGAGAGGTGCATCCGTCAAACATGTGCGAGGGGATCTTGGTAACCGAAGCGGGCAACGACACGCTTGTCAGAGACGTGCAGCCTTCGAGTACGCCCGTTATGGTGTCGTCGAAGGCGACATCTTTTGGAAACTCGATGCTTGTGAGGGCCGTAGCCCCCTCGAAGGCGCCCGAGCCCGAAATCATTTTGAGGGTGGAGGGGAGATCGATCTCCGAAAGGCTGCTGCAGCCATTGACCATCATGTTGGCGCTAATCTGCTCGACGCCCTCATCGAAATAGAGCTTTTCGAGCGAGCCGGCGTTTTGCAGCGTGCAACAGAAGTCCTTGATGGAGCCAGGGACATGAAGCTCCTTGACCTTTGCGAACTTTCGGAAATACCATCCGCGCACGTTTTCGAGCGTGTCGGGAAGCGTCAGCTGCTCAACGTTCTTGGCCACGATACCAGACGAGAATGCAAGTTCGGTGACCTTGTAGGTCTGGCCACCATGCTCGATGGAGCTGGGCACACTCACCGCGGTCACACTGTCGTCGGCAACAATACATGTGATTTCCGCCGTTCCTTTATCCGTGGTCTCGAACGAATAGGTCACGCCGTCCTGGGTGATCTCAAACTCCTCCGCAGTATACGCAGTCCGCGATTCCGTGGCCGCATATGCGACACCGGCCGTCGCGCCGACGGATAAACATCCGAAGCCGAGAACCAGCGCAAGGCAGAGAGCAGCGACTCTCTGCCCCCCCCCCGCCGAAAACTTTCCTCTCCAATTCCCTTCTCCCCCTCTGGTGTCGCCCTCTCTTCCCAAGAGCAATCTATTGTTTAGGACAGTTCAAAGACAACATTATGCCCAAAGAGGCTCATCATGGAGATAATCCACGTCTTCGCCCGAAATGGTAATTAATTGGCAGGATTAATTGGCGAACAACTGAACGAAAAGCAATCTACTAATGGCACATAAATGGCGGCGTCAACACCTGAAGTGCATAGTCTCCGATTCCCAGACAACACCATCGAGCGCCGCAAGGCGCAGGATTGAATTGTTCAGATTCACCCCTCTACGGGTTTTTTCTAGCCCCAAAAAGACCGGTCTGGCGCTGCGCCACGAAAGTGGCCTATCTACTACGTTTAGGCCGCAGGGCTCAACCATAGCCGGCTTTTTCGAAAACCGGCAAGCTCTCTACCTGCGGTTTTATTTTTGCAAATTCCGAGATGGTCGAGGTAGCTCGGTCAAACGTAGTAGATGGCCGCATTTCGTGGCAAACGGTCCGACCCAAGACCCAAGGCAGCCAACCTCGAATGGCCATTCTCGAAGTTGCGGTGGAATACGGACTGAATTGGCCCCTTAAAGGCAAAAACACTCCGTATTCCACCGCAACTTATAGGGAGATAGGCCTTAGAGGCGGGCGAGGTCGTAGGATCGAGCGGCTGCTTCGCCGGCGCAGATGAGGTTGGTTGCGGCTTCTTGCGGATCGAGTGCCCGCTCCAGGTCCATGGGCTTGCGACAGATCGGCAGGACAAGGTCGATACCCTGCTCGTACACCGCATCCAGGTTGTCGGCACGACCGCCCACGACGGCAACAACCGGCTTGCCATAGCGCTTGGCACGGCGGGCCACGCCCACCGGCGCCTTACCGGCGGCGGACTGCTCGTCCATATTGCCCTCGCCCGTTATGACCAGGTCGACATCGCGTACACGTTCGTCAAACCCCACGAGATCGAGCACCGTCTCCACGCCCGAGCGTAGCTCCGCACCGAGCGCCAGCAGCGCGGCACCCAGGCCGCCGGCGGCACCTGCGCCGGGCACGCCAAGCACCGAGCCAAATGTCCGTGCGCCCTCGGGTGCGCGCAACAACCCCTGGGCTCGAGCCTCGACAATTGCCGTATCGAGCAGACGACCGTAGCCGACCATCCAGCTGTCGCACCTGCTCAGCGCCTCGGCGTCACCCGTCGGCAAGCCTTTCTGCCCGCCAAACACCGCCAATGCGCCCCGACGCCCCACGAGCGGATTCTCGACATCGGAAAGCACCACGACACGCGCACCGTTCAGCGCCCGAAGCGCTGGCGCCAAATCAACGCTCGCCACCCGCTCAAGGCCGGCAAGACCGGGGGCGACATCGCAGCCCTGGTCATCGACCACACGCGCGCCCAGCGCCTGCAGCATGCCGGCCCCACCGTCGTTGGTAGCACTGCCGCCCAGACCAATATAGATAGTCTTTGCCCCAGCACGGACTGCGCGAAGCATGAGCTCGCCCACGCCATAGGTCGAAGCCGCCAACGCCGCCGACTCCGTACAGGGCGAATACCCAATACCCGCCGCCTCGGCCATCTCAATAACAGCCGACTCGCGCTCGCCGTCCACCAGCATCCGGGCAGACACGCGTTCGCCCAAGGGACCTGCCACCTCGCAGGCCGAGAGCTCACCACCGCATGCGGCGATAGCATCGAGCGTTCCCTCGCCACCATCTGCCAGCAGCAATGTGCACACCTCGGCATCGGGCCAAACGCGGCGCATGCCTTCGGCAACGGCCTCCTCTGCCTGCGCACTCGACACGCTACCCTTAAAGGAATCAATCGCCAGCAGCACACGGCGGGGCCGGCGGCATGCGACACCAAAATCGACCGCCTCAACGGCAATATCTTCGGCACACGCGAGTGCCTCGGCATGAGCGGCATGTGCCTCAAGATCGGCCCCACAACCGCAGCCAGTACCATCGGTGCCACGCAGCCCACTAAAATAGCCGCTCAACACCTCACGACACTCATCCGCCAGGACCCCAGTCGCCACATTAAACCGATGATTCAGGCGCGAGTCGGCATTCAAATCGTATAGGGATCCCAGCGCGCCCGCCTTGGCGTCGCTCGCGCCATACACGCAGCGCCCCACGCGCGCGTTGACCATAAGCCCCGCACACATGCAGCAGGGTTCGAGCGTCACGTAGACCGTACAGTCGGAAAGGCGCCAGCGGCCAAGCGCCTGGGCAGCGGCGCACAGGGCCGCGAACTCTGCATGCGCCGAAGGGTCCTGGTCGAGCTCGCGACGATTATGCGCCCTCGCGACGATCTCGCCGTCGCGCACCACTACGGCTCCGATGGGCACCTCGCCCACCGCCGCGGCGGCTCGCGCCTCCGCCAACGCCTCGCGCATGAACTTCTCGTCGATTTCGGTGATCGTCATCGTTCACCTTCCCTGTTGCAAATTCAAAACGATGCTATCATTACGACTCACGGAGAGATGGCAGAGCGGTTGAATGCGGCGGTCTTGAAAACCGTTGAGCGCGAGAGCGTTCCGGGGGTTCGAATCCCCCTCTCTCCGCCACTTCTAGTGATGCACCGGCGTCATGGTCCGCTCAAACAGCGCATCGACCACGTCGGCCATCTCGGGTCGACGCTCAAGATCGTGGCCCGATTCCCACCATATCGTGAAAAGTCGAATAATACCGCCGGCGACAAACTCAGACGTCGTCTCGAGCGACACGGGGGCCAGGGCATCCTCGGCAAGCACGTTCATCACACGCTCGCGGATAGAGCGGGCAATGCGGTCGCAAATAACGTTGGTCAACATGCCCGACATGCTGCTTGCCAAAATGTTATCCATGAGCTGCTCGTGCGCCAGAATCAAATCCATGGCATCGTCCAAAATCGCGTGCCGAAGCGCGCGCACGTCCTCGGCAGACACTGCGCCGGCCTCATCGGGCTGTTTTTGCGGCAAGCCCGACATGAGCTCATCGATATAAAAGGCAAAGTAATCGTTCTTGTCGCGAAAGTGCTTGTAGAACGTCGTGCGGCGAATCATGGCGCGGTCGCACAGCATGGCAACCGTCAGGTCCTCAAAACGATGCTCCTCGAGAAGCTCGGTAAAGGCATCGAACAGGGCACGGTAGGTTTTCTTGATGCGAAGGTCCACTGGTATCGCCATCCTCAGGGCAAAGACAACACTCGTCAATCTGTCGCATATCTTACACCTGTACCTCGCGCGCTTTGCCCCGGTACCGACCCCGCCGAAAACACAACGCTTACCGGAAAGTTCGGCACGGCAAAACGTTGCGGGTATACTAGTAGCGTTATACCAACGGCAGCTGGCGCATGCCGCCGCGGCCATTCGAAACGGAGACATCATGATTACCGTCATCATCGGCATCGTTGTTGTCATTGTGATTGTCTGCGCCATCGCCGGCATCTACAACAACATGGTCACCAAGCGTAACCGCATCGATAACGCCTGGCAGAACATCGATACGCAGCTGCAGCGCCGCAACGACCTGATCCCCAACCTGGTCGAGACCGTCAAGGGCTACGCCAAGCACGAGCAAGAGACGCTCTCCGCCGTGATCAGTGCGCGTAACACCGCCGTCAAGGCCACCACGCCCGAGGCCAAGATGGAAGCCGACAACGTGCTGACCGGTGCGCTGCGCCAGCTCTTCGCCGTAGCCGAGGCCTACCCCGATCTTAAGGCAAACACCAACTTTACGCAGCTGCAGGCATCGCTCGAGGATACCGAGAACAAGATTAGCTATGCACGCCAGAGCTACAACGATTGCGTGCTCAGCTACAACAACGCCATTCAGACGTTCCCGGCTGTCATCTTTGCCGGCATCTTCCAGTTTAAGGAGCGCCAGGGCTTTGAGGCCGCCGAAGCAGCCCGCCAGGCCCCGACCGTCAAGTTCTAGTAGTTTGGCAGCGCATCCTTAATCGGCCAAATGTATAAACCGCCCCGTCGAACGCATACTTCGACGGGGCGGTTTCCTTTTTCGCGAAGGTCCCCCTCTAAGCGCCGTGCATTTTTGGGAGTATTCAACATAACCAAGAGCTTCGGGCGCTACGATAAATGCCAAAGACCGCGAATATCCCTGCAAATCAAACGCTGTCAGCCCATAACCCCGCCCATCATTCGTAGAAAACATCGAGAAATCCCGATTTTTTGCCCGAGGTCGGTATGCAGGGGCCTTCGATTGCAGAATACTCGCAAAAATGCACGTCGCCATCACCCCCACATGGCGCGAACCAAAACAAAAGCGCGGCCTAAAAGGCCGCGCGCCATCTTTAATTCAGATCTATATTGCCCGTAACGGCAGCGCCGAGGTAACGCAGGCCCGAGGGCAACCTTCCTTTCCGGCGCACTCCGCAGGACGAAAGAACCTCCGCCGCACGAAGTGCGCAGCGGAGGTTCTTTCATGTCCGAGGACGCGCCGGAAAGGAAGGTTGCCCTCGGGCCGAGCAGCTATGGCAGCTTACGCCACGGTATAGACCCAGTTGTGCTTATCTTCAACAGCACCAGACTGGATACCAGTCAGGGTCTCGCGGAGCTTCTTCATCACAGGGCCGATCTCGGTGTAGCCAGCCGGGAAGGTCACGGTCTCGTCGGCGCCATAGACCTTGTTGTCAATCTCGCCAACCGGAGAGATGACGGCAGCGGTGCCGCACAGGCCGCACTCGACAAAGGTACCGGCCTTGACCTCGACCCACTCGACGGGACGCTGGTCAACGGTCATGCCCAGGTCCTGAGCAACCTGAACGAGCGAACGGCGGGTGATGGAGGGCAGGATGGAGTCGGTGTGCGACTGAGGAACGACGAGCGTGCCGTCCTCCTTCACGAACAGGACGTTAGCGCCACCGGTCTCCTCGACATAGGTGCGGGACTCGGAGTCGAGATACAGGTTCTCGGCATAGCCCTCGCGATGGGCCTCCATCGTGGGCTTGAGGGACATGGCGTAGTTGAGGCCGGCCTTGATGTTGCCGGTGCCGTGCGGTGCCGCACGGTCATACTCGGAAACGCGCAGCTTGACGGGCTTAAGGCCACCCTTAAAGTACGGACCGACCGGGGTCACGAGAATGCGGAACGTGTACTCAGGAGCGGGAGCCACGCCGATCACGTCACCGGAGCCGATCATAAACGGACGCACGTACAGGGTCGCGCCGGAACCGAAGGGCGGAACCCAGGCGGCGTTGGCAGAAACGACCTGCTTGACGGCCTCGACGAACTTGTCCTTGGGGAACGGGGGCATCTCGAGGCGCTGCGCAGAGTTGTACATACGCTCGGCGTTCATGTCGGGACGGAAGCAGACGATGCTACCGTCCTCGGCGGTGTAGGCCTTCAGGCCCTCAAAGACCTCCTGGCAGTAATGGAAGATGCCGCCGCACTCGGAGACATGCAGGGTGTGGTCGGTAGTCAGGCCGCCCTCGTCCCACTCGCCATCCTTCCAATGAGCCTCGTAGCTGTAATCGGTCTTCATGTAGCCAAAGCCGAGGCTACCCCAATCGATATCCTTCTTCTCGACAGTCATATGTCGCTCCTTACATACACAGTTGCATACTCGCGAACCCGCACGCAAGGACCGGGGCCGACCGCGTCGCAACATCGCACGCCCGGAGCGTAGAGCCGGACGGGACACGCGGACAGCATCAAAGCCGATGGCACGTCGATTCGCATGCACGAGATTGTACTCCGCACACGCATCGGATAAAACGTTTTTCTTTAACTAACTAAAGTATTTTCATTTGACCGAAGCAAAAAGGCCCGCCACCGTAAGCGGTGACGGGCCTCAACTGCACGGTTTGCGCGCTGGCTCGAGCTAAGCGTTCTTTTTGCCCAGCTTAGCCTTAACCAGACCGACCACGGTCGGGATAATCGACACGGCAACGATGCCAACGATTAGCAGCTCAAAGTGCTCCTGCACAAAGGGAATGCCGCCAAAGAAGTAGCCCAGCAGCGTAAAGACCGTCGACCAGGTAATGCCGCCCAGCACGTTAAAGATGACAAAGTTGCGCCAGTGCATGCCGCCCATGCCAGCGATGAAGGGCACAAAGGTGCGGATAAACGGAAAGAAGCGGCCCAGGAAGATGGCCAGGTGGCCCCACTTGTCCAAGAAGTCCTCGGACTTTTTGATGCGCTCGGGCGTCATGGCCTTGACCTTGCCCGAGGCAATGATCTTTTTGCCAAAGAAATGGCCGATCATAAAGTTGCACTGATCGCCCAAAATGGCAGCGGCCCATGCGGTGGCCAGAAGCGCCACAATGTTAAAGCCGCCGTTGTGGGCGAAGAAACCCGAGGCGAACAGCAGCGAATCACCGGGAAGGAACGGGAAGAACACCACGCCCGTCTCGATAAAGATGATCAGGAACACGCAGCCGTAGGCCATAAGCGGGCCGGCGGCGATCCAGCTGGCGATCGCGGTGCGCGGGTCCTTAAGCAGCTCGGCGATAAAATTGATGAAACCCATGAAGTAAAACCTCTCAGTTGTGGGCGCGGATACGTCCAAGTTGACCAGTATACGGTTGCGGCGCCCCCTCGTGCGCAACCCCACAAAAGCATGACTCCATTACCAGCAAGTTTGCATAACTGACACCTGTCGTGCAAAGCTGCCAAGATTGTTCTACCTAATCCCTAGCGAATCGCTATACTTTATTGAATCGCATTGCCATGGCGCTAAGGGAGGGCGGCCGGTGAGCTTTATCAATACCATTCGCGAGGACATCAAGACCGTCCAAGCGCAGGACCCCGCCGCGCAAAACGGTCTGGTCATTTTCCTTTCCTATCCTGGCCTGCATGCCAAGTGGAACCACGTACCCGAGCACTGGCTCTGGGAGCACGGTCATTGCTCGCTCGCCCGCGTGCTCTCGCAAATCACCCGCCACATCACCGGCGTCGAGATTCATCCCGCCGCACAGATCGGCAAGCACTTCTTTATCGACCATGCCATGGGCGTCGTCATCGGCGAGACCACCATCGTGGGCGACAACTGCGTGCTCTACCAGGGCGTCACGCTCGGCGGTACCGGCAACGAGACCGGCAAACGCCACCCAACGCTCGGCGATAACGTCACCGTGGGCACGGGCGCCAAGGTGCTCGGCAACATCCGCATCGGCAACAACGTCAAAATCGGCGGCAACTCGGTTGTCGTCAAGGACGTGCCCGACAACTGCACCGTCGTGGGCGTGCCGGGACGCATCATCAAGCGCAACGGCTGCCGTGTGTTCGAGGAGAGTTTCGACGCCAAGCAGCATCGCGAGTACATGCCCGATGACGCCGCCGAGCAGTCCGCCCTCAACCGCCAGGGTATCACCGAGAATGCCCGCCGCGTCAAAGAACTCGAGCGAGAGGTGGCCGAGCTCAAGGCCCTCGTCGCCAAGCTCGTGGACGAGCGCTAGGAACGCGAGCGGCACAAAACAACATCGGCACCGACGCAAAAGGCGCGCCAGGGAATCCATCCCCGGCGCGCCTTTCTTTTTGATGTGACATGCGGGACTGTCCCTTTGTCACATTATGCGAACTGACTCAGATAGAGGTCGGCGTAAGCACCCTCGGCAGCCAGCAGTTCCTTATGCGTGCCTTGCTCGATAATGTTGCCGTGATCCATGACCAAGATCAGGTCGGCGTCCACGATCGTCGACAGGCGATGCGCGATCACAAAGCTCGTGCGCCCGCGCATGAGCGCGTCCATGGCGCGGCCGATAGCAAGCTCGGTGCGCGTGTCCACACTTGAGGTCGCCTCGTCCAGGATGAGAATCGCCGGGTTGTTGAGCAGCACGCGTGCGATGGTTAGCAGCTGACGCTGGCCCTGGCTGATGCTTTCGGCATCGTTGGCTACGCGCGTATCGTAGCCCTGAGGCATGGTGCGCACAAAGAAGTCGACCTGGGCGGCGCGAGCGGCCGCAACAATCTCCTCGCGCGTTGCCTCGGGGCAGCCGTAGGCGATGTTCTCGGCAATCGTGCCGTCGAACAGCCAGGCGTCCTGTAGCACCATGCCAAACTGCTGTCGCAACTCGCCGCGATCCATGCGGCTCGTATCCACGCCGTCGAGCGTAATGCGGCCGCCGTCGATTTCGTAAAAGCGCATGAGCAGGTTGATGAGCGTCGTCTTGCCTGCGCCCGTGGTTCCCACCACGGCAATCTTCTGGCCCGGCTCGGCGGTAAACGACACGTCGCGCATGAGCGGCTTGTCGGGCGCATAGCCAAAGCGCACGTGCTCAAAAGCGACGCGGCCCTCAATGCGACCCGGCAGCTTGGCGGCCTCGTCCGGCAGCGGATCGGCCTCCATCTCGGGCTCATCAAGCAGGTCGAACACGCGCTCCGCACTCGCCAGCGCGCTCTGCAGCGAGTTAAAAGTGAACGACAGCTGCGTCATGGGTTCGGACGCCTCGTAGATAAACTGGAAGAACGCCTGGAACACGCCGACGGTCATGTGACCGGCGACCAGCATGCTGCAGCCCACGAGCGCAATCACAATCTGCGCCAGGCGACCGATAAAGCGAACCGCGGGTCCGACGGCGTTAATCATAAAGTCGGCCTTGGTGCTCACGCGCGCCAGCTCGCCCGAGGCCTCGTGCACCTCGGCAGAACTCTGGTGCTCGCGGTTGAATGCGCGAATCACCAAACGGCCCGAATAGCCTTCCTCGACCGCGCTCGTGATTTTGGACACCCACTCCTGACGCTCGCCCGTCACATCATGCGTACGGCGCGAAACCACCTTGGTCACCAGCAGCGACAACGCCGTAAAGAACAAAAAGACTAGCGTAAGCGGCACGCTAAACACGAACATCACGCCCACGGCGCCCACCACGGTGCCGATCGACACAAGCAGCTGCAGCAATCCGCGCTGCATGCTCTCGGACATCTTGTCCAAGTCGTTGGTCGCACGGCTGACGACCTCACCGGGACGATGCGCATCAAAGAAGGCAAGCGGCAGACGGTTGAGCTTTTGTGCGATGCGGTTGCGTAGACGCAGGTTGAGGCGTTCGGCCACGCTCGACATCAAAAAGCTCTGGAGCGCATAGAACGAGGCGGCGGCAGTCCAGATCATAAAGTAGACGAAGATGGTCTTGCCGCAGTTCTCCCAGGTGATGTTGAAGGTGGTTCCGTTGGCAAACGCCACCTGCATATGCCCCCACAGCTCGTCGATGACGTGAGCGCTGTACGCCGGCGCGGCGGTGTTAAAGATGACGTAGAACACGATGCTCGCAAACACGATGTAAAAGCGCCAATGGTCGCCGGCGGCCTCGCCCCACAAGCGGCGCACCGTCGCCCAGGTATCCCGGGGCGTCTCGTCCTCGTCTTCGTCGTCCACGTCGCGCATACGTTCTGCCTCGGCACGGGCACGTTCGTCCTCGGCACGCTCGTTTTCCTCGTACAGCGCCTGGCGACGAGCCTCGCGCTCGGCCGCAGCCCTGGCGGCGTCATCCAGCTCGGTCGACGCGGCAGCCTGCTCGACCGTTTTCTCGCCAGCGTCCACAGCGTTCGAATCGATTGCGTCACCGCACTTCTTGAGCTCCTCGGTCATGCTACTCACCTCCCTTCATCTGCGATTCCGCGATAGCGCGGTACACCTCGCAGGTTTCCATGAGCTCGTCGTGCGTGCCCAGGCCCACGACCTCGCCGTCCTTGAGCACCACGATCTGGTCGGCATGCAAGATCGTCGAGATGCGCTGCGCGATGATGAGCACCGCGGCGTCGCGCGTCTCCTCCTGCAGCGCATGGCGCAGCGCTGCATCGGTCTTAAAGTCCAAGGCCGAAAAACTGTCATCGAAGATATACAGATCGGCATGCTTCATGAGCGCGCGGGCAATGGCCAGGCGCTGGCGCTGACCGCCCGAAAAGTTCGTGCCACCCTGCGCCACCGGGGTATCGAGCCCCTGCGGCTGATCGAGCACAAAGGTGCTCTGGGCAACCTGGAGCGCGTGGAGCATATCGGCCTCGGTCGCGTCTTCGTTGCCAAAGCGCAAATTGCTTGCCACGGTGCCCGAGAACAGCCATGCCTTCTGCGGGACGTAGGCAATGCGCCCGCGAATCTCGTCTTGCGAAAGCTCGCGCAGGTCGACGCCGTCCAGGCGAATGGCACCCTTGGTGGCATCGTGAAAACGCAGCAGAAGCTTTGCCACCGTCGACTTGCCCGAGCCCGTCGAGCCCACAATCGCGGTCGTCTGACCGCGACGACAGGCAAAGCTCAGGTCGCACAGGGTGTCCTCGTCGGCATCGTCAAAGCGAAACGACATGTGATCGAACTCAGCGACCGCATCCGCATCGCCCCCGGAGGCAGGCGCCCCGTCACCCAGCGTACGCTCGCCGTCCACGATGCTCGGCTCAATCTCCAACACCTGCTGCGCACGGTTCAGGCACGCCGCGGCGCGCGGCAGCGTCAGCACTACCATCTGCGCCATCATCACGAAGAACAGGATCAGGAGCGCATATTCCAGCACCGCCGAGATGCTCGCGATCTGCATGGCGTGGGCGCCCACGCGGTTGCCGCCAACCCACAGCACCGCTACCTCGGCGATGTTCATCAAAAAGAAGCTTGAGCTGTCGAGGCCCACAAACAGGTGGTTGACTTTGATGGCGTTGGCGGCGTAGTCGCTGAACACCTCGTCCAGGCGCCGCTCCTCGTGACGCTCCTTGTTAAACGCACGGATGACGCGCACGCCCACGATGTTTTCGCGCAGCACCACGTTCATGCGGTCGATAAAGCTCTGCAAGCGCATAAAAATCGGAGCCGCGTTGGCAACCGTAAAGACCGCCGCCACCAGCACAATCGCAACCACGACGCCCAGAAGCGTGCCCATGGCAGGATCGATAAACCAGGCGAAGATGATGCCCGCCACAGCCAAAAACGGCACGGGCAGCACCAGCTGAATGGTCTGCAGAATCGCCTGCTGAATCACGTTGATGTCGTTGAGCGAGCGCGTGATCATCGATCCGGTGCCAAAGCGCTCAAAGTCGCTGGCCGCGAGCTCGAGCGACTTGTCGTACACGGCATTGCGGATATCGCAGGCCACGTTGGCGGCCAAGCGCGCCGAAAGATAGCAGCCCAGCACCGCGCCGCCGCTGGCCATGCCGGTCGCGATAAGCATGTAGAGGCCATTGCGCAAAATGTAGTCGACATCACCCGTGGTGATACCGGTGTTGACCATGTTCGCCAGCATCGTGGGAACCAACAGCGTGCCGACGTTATCAACCAGCAGCACCAGCAGCGTCACTGCGATAAGCCCTCGATAGGGCTTCAGAAACCTCATTAACAGTCGCACGACTCCCCCTCACCTTGATTCTCGGCTTGGCTCTCGGCAGCGATATGCTGCTTAAATGCCTCGCACTCATCGCCGAGCGCATGGGAAAATTTTCCGATTAGGCGCATGATTTCGCGTTGCTCACACGGCTCAAGCGCGCCAAAGGCTCGCTGCTCGGCCTTGAGTGCCGGCAGCGCATAACGCTCGGCAAACCGCATGCCCGCTTCGGTCAAACGCACAACCTTGTTCTTACGGCTGCCTTCGGCAAACTCCAACGTTGCAAAGTCCCGCGCCGTCAAGGTTTTAATGGCCGAGTTGATGGTCTGCTTGCTGTAGAACCATTCGCTCGTCAGGCGGCTTACGGCAATACTGCCGCCCGCCGTGCTGGTATCGACGAGCATCCAGTAAGCGCAGTCCGAAAGACCGCAGGCGCGCGAGAACTCCGAATAGATATGGTCGAGTCCATTGAGCAACCGGTCGAAGTCGACCAGCGTAACCGCACTATTCATCTATCCCACCATTCGATTGTCCGTTTTTTGACCAATTTTGTATCTCTAGATTAGTCCGAGTTTTGACTATCGTCAACAGGCTCTCCGCAAATGCTTGCACTTTTATGGCCTATCGGCAGAAAAAGACCGCCGGCGCGGGGGCAGCGCCAGCGGTCACGTGAAAATCGGGTTTTATTGCCCGTTAAGCGGCGACGGCCTCATAGACCGTAGCGCCCGAGAAGCTGTCATGCAGGCTCTTGCCGGCAATCCACGGCAGCTCGACGACCTCGCAGACCGTGTTGACCAGCTCGGAGCAGTCAGTAAAGTGGCCCTTGTCGTTGAGGGCCTCGCAATCCTGAACACGCCAATAGCCATCGGTGTGCGTGATGTAGTACTCGTGATCGTCAATCGTCACAAAAGCGCGCGTCTTGGAACGCAGCAGCTTCAGAAATCCTTCGAAGTCGGTCTCGACGACATCTCCAGCCTGGAACATGATGTTACCTCCTGGCCCGGCGCCACCACGGCGCATTGATAAACGTTGGTACTCCTTTAGTAAAACCTTTATCAGAGGTTATGCGTTCGTCATTTAGGCAAGTGGTAAAAAACCGCAGGGTAGACGGGATAAAACGTTTAACCATCCCATTTGTTTGTCACATTCTGAAGGTACTTTTATGCAAACCTACTTTCCCAATTGGAATCTACCCTTTTGGCCGGGCAATTGACCGTCTATCGTTTGAGCCCGACGGGTATGAACGGGGCATCTGCAACGCCACCGCAAGGAGACACCATGGAGACTATCGAAGCACTCATCCACCGCCGCAGCTGCCGCAAATACAGCGATCGTCCCGTCGAGGCCGAAAAGCTCGCACGCATTATCGAGGCCGGCCAGTATGCACCCAGTGGCATGGGGCGCCAGCCGGTGACGTTTGTCGCCGTCACCGACCCCACGACCGTTGAGCGCCTCTCACAGCTCAACGCGCAGGTCATGGGCAGCAACAGCGACCCCTTCTATGGCGCCAAGACCGTTGTGGTGGTACTGGTCGACCGCAGCGTGCCCACGCACCTGGAAGACGGATCGCTCGCCATGGGCAACCTGCTCAACGCCGCCTATGCACTGGGTGTCGACTCATGCTGGATTCACCGCGCGCATGAGGTCTTTGACTCGCCCGAGGGCCTGGAGCTGCTGGCCAGCTGGGGCCTGCCCGCCGACGGCAGCCTGCGCGGCGTCGGTCACTGCATTCTGGGCTATGCCGAAGACACGCTACCCGAGCCCAAACCCCGCCGCGACAACGTGGTGTACGTTAGGTAATTAGTTCCGCCGTTCTAACGAACGGCGGACCCGCTCGCAACTTATCTTGCCGATGGAGTTGTCGTCGTTTCGTTCGTGTGGGTCGTTTCGGCGCCGTCGCCCTGTTCGCCCTCGTCCTTTTGAGCGTCGGCGATGGTGGAGGCCGCCGCAACGATACCGCGCTGGGGCGCGACGCCCGTCTGGGTCTGAGCGCCCTCGACAATTTCTGTGCCTGCATGCGCGAGCTCGGGCGATTTAAACATCGCGTCCAAGTTGGCACCGTCGCCGGCGTAGCCAAGCGCAGCGAGTGCGATGACGATCACTGCAACGACGACCGCGATCGGAACATAACGATGCCAACCAGCCGGACTGAGTCCGCTGCGACGAGCCGCCCCGCGGCTGATGTAGCCGAGCGTGCCGTCGTGCTTGAGCTTTGAGCCCACCACGCGTTTGCGGTCCCACAGCGAGGACTCTGCCTGCATTGCCAAGCGGGCACCTGTCGAAGGATAGCCGTATTTAGTGCGCTTGAACGAGCCGTCAAACCCCGAGGCGTGTTTGCCCCACGTCACCGATGTCGTGCGTCGGTTGACCGGCGCGGCGCTCCGCCTTCTGCGGCTCGGTTTTGTAGTCTCAGCCATACGCCCCCGCACGCCGTAACCAAATCGAAACAATAACGCTTTGGACTGTAGCACACGCGTCGCGCGCGGTCACGGGCGCCTCGCTCAACGGTCATCGTCCTTCAGTAAGCGCCACAGCGTTGTTCGGCTTATGCCCAGCACCTCCGCCGCACGGGTTCGGTTGCCGTGGAGATGATCTACAACCAGATGCGCGATATCTCGCTCGGTATCGGCCAGCGGTCGCAGGATATACAGGTCGCTTTCGAGTGTCGGGGCGCCAAAGGTTGCGGTCTTAATCACGTCCTCTTGGGCTAGCACTTCCTCCGCCACAGCGCGATCCACCGTGCCCGCCCCCACCAATATATACAGTCGTTCCGAGACCTCGCGGAGCTGCAGATAATTGCGCGGCCAGCGGTAAGCATCGAGCGCCTTCGTCGCCGCGGCAGACAGCGTGGGCGCTGCCGTCCCAAATGCACCAGCGAGATATTCCAAATAGCGCGCAATCTTTTGCGACGTGGCTCCCTGCTCGACGATTGCCGGCGCCACGCTCACCGCACAGGCGAAGCGCTCGGTCACAAAGGCGGCTTGATCACTTTCGCTGCCGCCCGGCATGTCATTCGCCGTCAGCACCACATGGCAGCGCGTCGCCAACGCGGTGTCGGCCATCGTGGAAACGAGCTCGCGGAGACGCTGGGGGCCAACCGTGTTCCAGCCCTCAATGCAAAGTGTCAGCCCCGTTTGGAACAACGGCGATTCGGCGCTTTTGAGCAGATGGCGCCAGCCGCGATCCGTTAGCTCATCGAGCGCAACGGCAACAAAGGGCTGATCGACAAAAGGACCGTCCAGATAGAGGCGCATGGCAATCTCGACCTGACCCGTTCCCAGCTCGCCCTCGAGCATAAGGGGCACACCGCGCGCGTAGCTCTCGGCGACCGGCGCAGCCACCGAGGCAGGCCCCTCAACGATGCCGTACGCGCTCGATTCGTAGCGGGCCTCAACTTCGTCGGCGTTGAGCCACTCGATGCCCGCGTGCGCCGCGGCGCCGCGCACCTCGCGGACCACGACGACCCAAAGGCCCCCGCCCTCTTTGTCGGCGGGGCGAACGGTCAGGCTCAGGCGCGTACCCGCACGCCCCATAACCAGACGCGCGCCGTCTCCTATACGGTCGAGGCGTTCGGCAACAAAAGCTGCCACATCCCGCTCAAGCGCCGCGTCATTCATGGTCGAAATCGCGACGTCCCCACGCGCATCGATTGCCAATGCCGAGGCCCCGGCAGCAGCCAGGGCCTCGGTCAAGATGTTCAGCTTGGCATCGCTATCCATGATTTGCCCCTGTCCGCGGCGACGTGCAACCGCCGACGGTCGCACGACCGAGTGTTTCAAAATTGAACGATATTGCTCACCAAACACTATAGGGCAGAAAGCGCCGTCCTGCGAGTATAGGTGTTGCCCCGCATCGCCATCCTGGCGGGGCGATAAGAGCTCTTCGGGACTTATAAACCTGCGGACAAGCCATACCCGCAAGAGCTCCTATCGCTCCACCGCAGGCTTGCGCTCACCAGCAACCAGCAACCAGCACGCGAATAAGCTACTTCTCTACCAGATTCCCAGCACGTGCTGCATTCCCAAGCTCATGCACGCAATGCCAATCCAGCAGCAAAAGCCCAGCGCGATGGGCTTGCCGCCCTTTTTGACCAGCTCAACGATATCGGTATTAAAGCCAATAGCCGCCATGGCCATCACGATAAAGAACTTCGAAAGCTCCTTGATGGGCGCCGTAATGGACGTGGGAAGCTGAAACACCGTGGTGACCACGCTTGCCAGCACAAAAAACAGCACGAACATGGGAAACGCGCGTTTAAGCGAAAACGTGCTTTTGGCGTCGCCGCCGGCCTTACGCGCCAGATGCATCTGCCAGCATGCGAGGACCAACGTGATGGGAATAATGGCCAGCGTCCTGGTGAGCTTGACCACCGTGGCGCTCTCGAGCACATTGGCACCGGGATGCATACTGTCCCAAGCACTCGCCGCAGCCGTTACGGACGAGGTGTCGTTGATGGCGGTGCCGGCAAACAGGCCAAAGCCCTCGTTGGTCAGCCCGAGCATACCACCGAGCGTCGGAAACACGAGCGCCGCGATAACGTTAAACAGGAAGATGACCGAAATAGCCTGGGCAATCTCGCGATCGTCGGCATCGATGACGGGCGCGGTCGCGGCGATGGCAGAACCGCCGCAAATCGACGAGCCCACGCCCACAAGCGTCGCGATCTTGCTCGGCACGTTCATAACGCGGCAGAGCACAAAGGCGATGACAAGCGAGGTCGAGATTGTCGCCACGATAATCGGTAGCGACTGGGCGCCCTTGGACAGAATCTGGGAGAGGTTCATGCCAAAGCCAAGCAGGATAACCGCGTACTGCAAGACTTTTTTAGACGTATAGGTGACACCGGCGGCGAGCTGTTCGCGGCGATTCTTGGGAAAGACGAGCGCCAGGACCATGCCAAAGAGGATGGCAAATACCGGCCCGCCGACCACCTCAATTTGTTTGCCGAGCAACGTCGCGGGGATAGCGATGATCAGGCAGTACAAGACACCCTTCCAGCGCTCGCGTACGATATTCGCCAGTTGCATATGGGATTCCTTCTTTCTCTTTCACGTTTGCGACGGCTTATGATACGGCAACATTGGGCATAGCCTTGCGCAAACACAGACTAAGATGCCGCAATAGTTCTCGGGCGACAGCCGAATTACCCACCGCGGAAAGCTGATTCGCGGCATAATTAACAACTGACATATGAGTTTGATAGAACAGTTGCGAGGCGCTATGGAAGAATCGATGCACGTCGGCGAGCAGGAAACGAGCCTACAGGACCAGTCCTACCACACCATTCGACGCAAAATCGTCTACCTGGACTATAAGCCGGGCGAAAAGCTGGGCGTCAAGCAGCTTTGCGATGACCTGGACATGGGTCGCACGCCCGTGCGCGAGGCTTTGGTTCGCTTGGCGCAGGAAGGCCTGGTGCGCACCGTGCCCCAGAGCGGCACCTACGTCTCACCCATCAACCTCACCCTTGCCGAGAGTGCCTGTTACATCCGCGAGCATCTGGAAAAGCAGGTGATCGTGGAGTGCTGTGCGCGCGCCACGTCGGCCGGCATCGAGCAGCTCGACCGCGCCATCGCGCTGCAGGAAAAGGCCATGGCCGAAGAGGATCGCATCGGCTTCTTTTTGAGCGACAACCTCATGCATCACATGATTTTTAGCATCGCATGTCGCAGCACCGTTTGGTCGTGGCTCGAAGAGACCAATGCCGACCTGGAGCGCTTCCGCTGGCTGCGCGCCGCCACGCAGGTTCTCGACAATCAGGACATCGTGAACGAGCACAAGCAGATTCGCCGCGCTATCGCCGGTCGCGACCCCATCGAAGCGAGCTTTTTGGTCAGCAAGCACCTGCACATGATGTTCCGCAACCAGACCGAGGTCCTAGACCAATATCCCAAGTACTTCGAGACCAGCAAGCTCCGCTAACCTGCCAAAACCACCACAAAGGGCACCTTTGTGGTGGTTTCTCCGTACAAAAAGGCCCGACTCTGTCTGATGACGCGGAGCCGGGCCTTGGTCGTTAGAACGGCGGAACCAACTACTCGACTGTGACACTCTTTGCCAGGTTACGGGGCTGGTCGACGTCGCAGCCGCGCAGGATGGCCACCTCGCGGGCAAGCAACTGCAGCGGGACGCTCGCCGTGATGGGGCTGAACACGTCGCGGACGGCCGGCACACGAATGATGCAGTCGGCAATCTTGTTGATTTCCTCGTCACCCTCGGTGGCAACGACGATAACCTTGGCGCCGCGCGCCTTGCACTCCATGAGGTTCGACACGGTCTTGTCGTAGGTGGCACTCTTGGTGGCCACAGCGATGACAGGGAAGCCCGGGTCGATCAGGGCAATGGGGCCGTGCTTCATCTCGCCGGCGGCGTAAGCCTCGGCATGCAGGTAGCTGACCTCCTTGAGCTTGAGCGCGCCCTCGTAGGAAATAGCGGCACCCATGCCGCGGCCCACGAACAGCGCCGACTGCGCGTCCTTGCACAGCAGGGCGGCCTCATGAACGGCCTCGGTCTGGGTATCCAAAATCCACTGGATCTGCTCGGCCGTATCGGAAAGCTCGCGGAACAGCATGCGCGCCTGTTTGGTGGTCAGACGGTACTTAACCTGCGCCAGCAGCAGAGCCAGCAGCGTAAGGCTCACGACCTGACCGATAAAGCTCTTGGTCGAGGCGACCGCGATCTCCTTGTTGGCCTTGGTGTAGATGACGCCGTCGCTCTCACGCGCCACCGGGCTGCCCACCACGTTGGTGATGCCGAAGACCTTGGCGCCCTTGATGCGCGCGTCGCGAATGGCGGCAAGGGTGTCGGCCGTCTCGCCCGACTGGGACACAGCCACGACAAGCGTCGTCGGCGTGATGATGGGATTGCGATAGCGGAACTCGCTGGCCGCCTCAACCTCGGTGGGGATGCGAGCCCAGCCCTCAATAAGGTTCTTGGCGATGAGGCCAGCGTGATAGCTAGTGCCGCAAGCGATCACGTAGACGCGGTCGATGTCGTTGAGTTCCTCGAGGGACAGGCCCAGCTCGTCGATATCGAGCTCGCCGGCGGGGGTCATACGGCCCACCAGCGTATCGCGCACGACGCGCGGCTGCTCGTGGATTTCCTTGAGCATAAAGTCGGGATAACCGCCCTTTTCTGCCATGTCCAGGTCCCAGTCGATGTGGGTGACCTTGGGCTCGATAACGTTGCCGGCCTCGTCGGTGTACTCGACGCCCGCGGGCGTGAGCTTGGCAAACTGACCGTCCTCGAGCACCACGACATCGCGGGTGGCGTCGATGAGCGCGATGACATCGGAAGCAACATAGGAGCCGGTTTCGCCCACGCCGACCACAATCGGGGAGTCCTTGCGCGCCACGGCGATCACGCCGGGCTCGTCAGCGCACACGGCGGCCAAACCATAGGCACCGACCACGTGGGTGCAAGCCTCGCGCACGGAGGCCATCAGGTCGTGCGTCTCGGCATAAGCCTCTTCGATCAGATGCGCGAAGACCTCGGTATCGGTCTCGCTCTTAAAGTGGTGGCCGCGGCCCTTCAGCTCTTCGCGCAGCTCGGCGAAGTTCTCGATGATGCCGTTGTGGACGATGGCGATACGACCGTCGCAGCTGGTGTGGGGATGGGCGTTAACGATGGAGGGCTTGCCGTGGGTGGCCCAACGGGTGTGGCCGATACCGCAGGTAGCGTCGCTGTCGATGTTGGAAAGCTCGCTCTCCAGGCCCGCGACCTTGCCCACGCGGCGGATGACATCGAGGTGCGCCGCGGCGCCCTCGCCCACCTCGAGCGCGACGCCCGAGGAGTCATAGCCGCGATACTCCATACGCTTGAGGCCCGTAACCAGGATGTTCTTTGCAATATCAGAGCCGGTGTAGCCGACAATTCCGCACATAGGATAAATCCCTTCGTTCGCGTGACTGCAAGACGTCCACGCACAAGGGGCGCTGAGACGTACGACGTTCGAGTATTGTACTCACGCAAACGCAAGCTGATATACCAGAAGTGGTATCTCAACTTAGATACCACCCGATGCACACACGTCCAGCTGGTCCAAACCACCACAATGGGGACAGGCGCCTTTGTGGCGGTTTGGACCGGGGCGGCGCCCTGTCCCAGCGAAAGATCTCGATCTGTAACATCTGGGGCTCCGGAAGCCGGCTTAGTGTTACAGATCGAGACATTACAGTTCGGCCCCTGCACTATCTCTCGATCTGTAACAGGTAGAGCCGGTTTTGCCGTCCAGATGTTACAGATCGAGACAATTGAAGGCCCGAGCAGCTCAAACCGCCACAAAGGTGCCTGTCCCCTTTGTGGCGGTCCGGGGCAGTAGCAGCGTTTCCCCAGATAAAACCTGCCAAAATAAACCTGTCCCTTTTTGGTAGGTTTGGGATGCTACAATCTGGCTTGTACTTGAAACGCATCAAAGGGGCCGCTATGGCAAAGATAAAAATCAGCGATGTCGCGCGCGAGGCAGGGGTCTCGCTGGGCACGGTGTCCAACGCGCTCAACCACCCCGAAAAGCTGCGCCCCGAGACCCTCAAGCTCATCAACGAGACCATCAATCGCTTGGGTTACCTGCCCAACCAAAGCGCCCGTCAGCTCGCGGGCGGCGCCACCAAGTCCTTTGGCCTGGTCCTCCCCCGTCTCGACCACGGCTTCTCGCTCCAGATTGCCAGCGGCGCCCATAACGAGGCACGCAAGCACGGCTATGACTTGCTCATCGCCAACGCCGACAACGACGACATTCTCGAAGACCATTACCTGCGCTACTTTATGGGCACTCAGATGTCCGGCGTCATAGTTCAGCCCATGGCATCCCCCGACTGGCACCCGACCATGACTAAAATGCCCGTGCCGATCGTCCATCTGGACATCCACTGTTCCGAGCCCGGCTACTACGTGGCTGCCGATAACGAAGCCCAAGGTCGCATCATCGCCGAGCTCGCCATCGCCCGTGGCGCACGCCATGTTGTCGTTGTGGGTCGAGCAGCATTTATGCAGCTCACCCTACGCGTGCTTGGCATTCACAAGGCTCTCGCCCTGCATCCCGATATCAAGATCGAAGTCATCGACGCCGGCGAATGGAATACCGCTGCCGACGGCTACAGCATCGGCACCCAGATTGCCGAGCGCTCCGATGACGAGCGCCCCGATTTTGTCATCGGCCTGACCGACGTACTGGCGTCGGGCGTTATCTCGGCGCTGATCGACAAAGGCATCTCCGTCCCCGAGCAGGTCCGCGTGGCCGGCTGCGACGGCAATCCCCTTGCCTGGAGCGGATCGGTCCCCCTCACCACGGTGGCGCCTCCGGGCTACGAGATTGGCCGCAAGGGCGTGCAGCTGCTCATGGAGCAGATTGAGAACAAGCCCGCCGCCAAGACCAAACACGTCCGCATCGGCTCAGCCGCGCGCACCGTCACCGCGGTCACGGCCAGCGAGGACATTAACCGTCAGGAGCTCGTGCGTCCCTTCTTGCTCGAGCGCGTAAGCACCCAAAATGCCAAGCCGCACCCGACGGGCCAACCCATGGTCCCAACAACCGACATCAACCTAGGCGCCTACTTGTGACAAAAAAACGCCGCAACGGAAACAGGCCCGCTGCGGCGTTTTTTACTGGCCCCATGTGCCCTCCCCGTTTAGCCGGACCTGCGGCTACGGATATTTACGGAATGTAATCCATTTTTCATTAACTTTTTTGTTAAAATAGACTCAATTCCATATTTTTAGATATTTCCTATAAGTATTGATTTTGCTCCAGTTTTTTCTCGCCAAGAAAGGGGTTTCATGAATCTGATTGATCGCAAACAGTACCTCGACTGGCTCATTTCGTGGAAAGACTCGCACGTCATCAAGGTCGTTTCGGGCGTGCGAAGGTCCGGCAAATCAAAGCTATTCGAAATCTACCGTAGCTACCTGCGCGATCATGGAATCACAGGCGACCAGGTTATATCCCTCAACTTTGAAGACCTGGAGTTCGAGTCGCTTACGTCGTATAGAGCACTCTACGACTACATTTCCGCCAGACTCGTCCCCGATAAGATGAACTACGTTTTTCTGGACGAGATACAGCACGTCGAGCATTTCGAAAAAGCCGTCGACAGTCTTTTTATCAAGGACAATGTCGACCTCTACATAACCGGTTCCAACGCTTATCTGCTCTCGAGCGAGCTGGCAACTTTGCTCTCCGGCCGCTACGTAGAGCTCAAGATGCTGCCCCTATCCTTTAAAGAGTTTTGCTCGGCAAAAACCAATGACGGAAAGGCTCCCGCGCAGTTGTTTGACGAGTACATCACCCGGGGCTCTTTTCCCTTTATCGCCGAGACGGGTATTCAGGGACCCCAGGCGCGCGATTATCTTATGAGCCTCTACGATACCATCGTCATACGCGACGTTATCGAACGCCTGAAGGTCTCGGACGTCCCGACCCTGCGCGATATCACCAAGTTCCTACTCCATAGCATTGGAAACCGGATCTCGATTAAAAAAATCTCCGACACGCTCTCGTCCAACGGCAACAAAACCGACCAGAAAACCGTAGCCAAATACCTCAAAGGCTTAACAGACAGCCTTGTGCTGTACTTTGCTCCGCGCTATAACGTGCGCGGTCGGCAGCTTCTTTCAACAAACGGCAAATACTACGCCGTTGACCTTGGACTTAGAGGTGCTCTCGTCAAAACCCAAAGCAGCGATATCGGTCATATCCTCGAAAATGTTGTTTATCTCGAGCTCCTACGCCGTGGATACGACGTCTACGTGGGCGATATCGACGGCGGGGAAATCGATTTTGTTGCCCTAAAGTCAGACGAGACAGCCTATTTTCAGGTTTCAGCCACAACGCTCGACGAAACTACCCTCAATCGAGAGTTGGCCCCCTTTAAGAAAGTCCGAGACAACTACCCCAAGACGCTTCTTACGCTCGACACGCTGTTTGCGGACGCGAACTACGAAGGAGTCCGCAAGCGCAACGTGATCGACTGGCTCCTGGAATAACTTGTAGCGTCATAACCCTCCGCCAGCTCCTTACCAAGGCCGCAGCCCCAGTCGCTTAAAGCACAATGCCCCTCTTATCGGCCAAAACAGCAATCTTGGCGTGATAAGAGGGGCTGACTGCGTCAGCGCCTCCACGCAGGCGCCGTTACCGTCACCGTCCTGCGGGATCGGGCGCGGGGCATGGCGACTCGCGTGCAAACGCTAGCGCACGGCCTTGACCGCGGCCGGCAGATCGAACAGCGTATCGAGCACAGCCTCGCAGCCATCCACCACGTCCTGCGGCAGCGGCACGATATCGGGAACGGCAAAGACATGGCATCCGGCCGTGATGCCCGAGACGCAGCCGTTGCGCGAATCCTCGACCACGGCACATTCCTCGGGAGCAAAGCCCGCGCGCTCGCAGGCGAGCAGGTACATCTCAGGGTCGGGCTTGCCGTGTACGACGTCCTCGCCGCAGGTCACCGTCTCAAACTTATCAAAGAGGCCGACCGTCTTAAGGTTGCGCTCGGCGGTAACATGGCGCGACGACGTCGCAAGACCCACGTGATAGCCCGCAGCCAGCAGCTCGTCCAGGCACTCGGCGGCACCGCCCTTAAGCTCCAGATCGGTCTTGACCATCTCGTCGCGAATCTCCTTGTGACGACGATAGATCGCCTCAGCGGTTTCGCGGCCGCCGTAATGCCCATCAAGGATCTCCATGACATCAGGCAGCGTGCGGCCGATAAACTGATGGATCAGCGCATCATCAATCGCGAATCCCAGCTCGGCCGCGCCCGCCTTCCACGCCTTGATACCCAAGCGCTCGGTATCGACCAGCGTTCCGTCCATGTCGAAAATAACGGCCTTGATCATATCGGTCCCCCATCGCTTCGCGCTGCTGTACTCCCGCAACTTTACCGCACCTGTAAACTTGTATATAACGTATATAGCATATTGCACTTTCGTTACATAGATAGAAGTCTTATGACAAGCGGCTCGGTAGGATTATAGTTTTCGACCGAGTACTCAACGGCAAGGATCGATTCATGCTTTCAGACACCACCGCACCCGCAGAGGGGCTTCAGGACAAACTCACAGCGCTCGAGCAGCTGCTTTTGGCATACGGACGCGTCGCCATCGGCTTTTCCGGTGGCGTCGACAGCAGCTTTTTGGCCGCGGTCTGCGCCCGCATCATGCCCGCCAGCACGCTTCTCGTTCACCTCACCACGCCGCTCATCGGCACGCCCGAGCAGGCTTCGTTTGAGCGGTCCGTTGACGGGCAGGCCGATGGGGGGCCGCATTTTAAGCTCCCCGTGCTCAACCTCTCGGTCGATCAGCTGCAGCTCCCCCAGGTAGCCTGCAACGACGCCGACCGCTGCTACCACTGCAAGCACGCCGGCTTTACCGCCATCGTCAACCACGCCAAGTCGCTGGGCTTTCCCACCGTCATCGACGGCAGCAACGCAAGCGACCGCGGCGACTACCGCCCCGGCATGCGCGCCGCCCAGGAGCTCGGCGTGCGCTCGCCCCTCATGGAGGTCGGCTTTACCAAGGACGAAGAGCGCGAGCTGCTGCGCGCCTGGGGCTATCCCGTTTGGAACCTGCCGGCAGGAGCCTGCCTGGCCACGCGTGTCCCCACGGGCGAGGAGCTCACGCGCGAGAAGGTCGATGTAATCCGCGCCTGTGAGGACTACCTGCACGACTTTGGCCTGGACCAGGTCCGCGCACGCCTCGTCGGCGGCTGCATGCATATCGAGGCCGCGCCGGCAGACGTCGCCAAGATCGCCGCCCTCAGCAGCACCGCGGTCAACGACGAGGGCAAGGCCCCGCTTCCCGTCGCCATCGAATCTGCCCTGCGCAACCTAGGCTGCGGCCATATCTCCCCCAAGGTCACCCCCTACATCCACGGCAACATGAACCAGTAACCTACCAAAAAGGGACAGGTTTATTTTGGCAGGTTTTATCTGGGGAAATATCGCAGGACAACCGCCTCTCTAGCATCCATCTATCTTTGAGAGACACTAGAGAGGCGACTCAGCCACATCTACCTCTTCCGATAGCGGCGATTGCGGCTCGTCGATGAACCCATTACTTCAATGAGTCCTTTATCCGCCAGTTTTGGCAGATGGTAACGGACTGACGAAATCTTGACCCCCGATGCAACCGCTATTTCTCGCGCCGTCATATCCATTCCGGCGCCGAGAGCCTCCAAAATCCTATCCGCCGTCGAAGCTGACGATTCTCTGCTCATATCGATAATTTCAAACGTGTCTTTGCCACATTTTGACAGGACATGTTTATCGACAAGGCCCCCGCAGATCAGGCGAATGTCATCCGAATCCCACTTCAAAGCCTCTCGTATTTTTTGAACATCGCATACGCACCCATGCTCCCGCATAAACATGAGCAATGTTTCCTCGCGATGCGTCAGTTCGGTGTCCACATGGCCCTGAATCCACATGCGGTTTTCAGCAAGCTCCGCCCCGTGCCGGGAAAGCAGCACCGTAAACGAATCGGCCTTAACGATAAATTTCGGCCTGCCAAGCGAACGAGACTCCATCTCGCGAATCATAGCCGGGATGCCAGATCCCTGACTTTCCGCAACAGCCCCCTCAGCATGCTCTAACGGCGTCGCCCCCATCAGACTCATGAGCTTTGGGTTTCGGCAGCGCGATTCCCCGTCCGCAAGATTGTCCACCGTCTTTCCGCCCCAAAGCCCGCCGGGGTTTTTGATCTCTATTCTGTCTGGGTAGATATCGACGCTCACGGCCTGCCCCACAAACATGGGCGAATACTCTCGATGGATGCAGGCATTCGCCAAGGCCTCGCGCAAAACCTCCTGGGGTACTTCCCAATCTTCCCTTCTACCAGCGCCTCGCACTATCGCCGCTTTGCGCAAGTTTCGTCCGATCGCAGCGAGGGCATCTTCGATGCAAGCCGGAATCGGGCCATCGCACAGCTGGCGGTCAATAAACCGGGGTTGCCCAGGAGCAGATTTTTCCACATCGGAATGAACGGCGACATCGATCATCAGCTTGGGATAGAACTGCTGGGGGTAAATTCCCGCCGACAGCAGCCCCGCGAGCTTCACAGCTCCATCCTTTGTAGTGATATTGAGTCTGGCCAGCTGCTTTTCCAGCGTATCGGCCCCGCGCAAAACGCGCGGGGTCTGCAGCCGGCGATTTGCGATAATGGACCGCACGACATCTGGATCCAAATCCTCGACTGTTGCCTCCGAAACCACCGTACCGTCTGCATCACTCGGAAGCAGCGCACTCTGTAGCTCATATAGCTCAGCGGGCGACATCTTGATATCTTTATCATCCACGCGCTTGTAGCTACCGTTCTGCACGCCGCGCGCGCCGATATAGCACGGCTTCGCTTTGAGCTCAAGTTCAAAGATGCGCACCAGAAGTACCTGGAGCCCGTCGACCTCGCCTCGATCAAGCTCATACCGTGGCGCATGGGTCACCACCGCCGCTGAGCCTCCGTCTCCGATACCCGAAACAAACTGGTCGCGTACCCTGTCGATAGCAAAGTTGGCAGAAGGAACAAATCCTTTGGCTTCGTTCAGGCCCAAAATAATGAGCCCGCCCGCAGTGTTCGCAAAAGCACTCACTGTCTCCCATACGTCTGCACTCAATTTATTCGTGCAGGCTTTAACTTCTACCGATGCGTCATCGGTCCCCCGCCTGCGAAGGCGCTCAACGATAAGGCCAAGAGGTTCATCCAACAGCATTGGCATTCCATCTCTCTAAAACAATAGATTTATCTCTCTAAAGCTTAGTATATCTCTCTAACTTTAGAGAGATGAGCACCTTCTTTTAGAGAGAAATTTAGAGAGATGTATCGAATTCACTGCTAGATTACCTAAGGCCATCTCTCTAACCGACGTTCTCTTTAGAGAGACGTTTAGAGAGACGAGCGCATCTCTCTAACCATGGGCTCCGCTCTTTAAAGCGTACACATCCCAACCGTGCCATAAGTTGCGGTGAAACGGCTCCCGTTTTACCCGCTGAAAAGGGACAGGTTTATTTTGGCAGGTTTTATCTGGGAAAACGCAAGCGGGGCCACGCCGAAGCTACCGTCATCAACCTCGGCGCATACCTTTAGCGCACGGCCTTGACCGCCGCTGTCAGATCGAACAGCGTATCGAGCACAGCCTCGCAGCCATCCGCCACGTCCTGCGGCAGCGGCACGATGTCGGGAACGGCAAACACATGGCAGCCGGCCGTGATGCCCGAGACGCAGCCGTTGCGGGAATCCTCGACCACGGCGCATTCCTCGGGAGCAAAGCCCGCGCGCTCGCAGGCGAGCAGGTAGATCTCGGGATCGGGCTTGCCGTTCAGGGTATCCTCGTTGCAGGTCACCGTCTCAAACCTATCAAAGAGGCCGACCGTCTTAAGGTTGCGCTCGGCCGCAACGCGGCGCGACGACGTCGCAAGGCCCACGTGATAGCCCGCAGCCAGCAGCTCGTCCAGGCACTCGGCGGCGCCGGCCTTAAGCTCCAGATCGGTCTTGACCATCTCGTCGAGAGCATCCCTGTAGCGGGCTTCGACCGTCTCGACGACTTCGCGGCTGCCGTAATGCTCCTCAAGGATGTCCCTGACATCGGGCATCGAGCGACCGATAAACTGATGGACCAGCGCATCATCAATCGCAATCCCCAGCTCGGCAGCGCCCACCTTCCATGCCCTCATGTCCAAACGCTCGGTATCGACCAGCGTTCCGTCCATGTCAAAAATGACAGCCTTGATCATATCGGCCCCCTTCGCCGGCTTGCGTTACCGCAACCCCACCCCACTTTGCAACTTGTATATAACGTATATATCATATCGCGCCAAGCTGCCAAAAAGGGACAGGTTTATTTTGGCAGGTTTTATCTGGGGAAACGCAAACAGGGCCGCGACGCCTATAGCGTCGCGGCCCTGCTCCTTGGAGAAGGATCAATAGATTGAGCGGGCTGGTTGCACCTAGCCCTCGAGCCCGGCGTTAATAAGCTCCGCGATCTCGGCGGGATCGGCGCTCGTGCGCACCTTGTCACGGAAGCCGGCATCCATCAGCATCACGGCAGCCTTGGAGAGCAGACGCAGGTGCGTGGTTCCCGCTTCGCCGGCGGGCACGTACAGCGCGAGTGCCACATCGACGGGCACGCCATCAAAGCTCGGCCACTCAACAGGCTCGGACAGCTTGAGCACGGCCACGCCCGGCGTATGGATCGCATCGCTCTTGGCATGCGGAACGGCAAAACCGGCGACGAGGCCAGTCTCGGCCTCGTTTTCGCGAGCAATAAAAGCCGCCTCTACAGCAGATGCGTCATCGGCAAAACCAAGCTCAACAGCCTGCTCGGACAGATAATGCAGCGCGTCCTCGCGCGAGGCGGCGGCGTAGCCAATCGTCACTTGGTTGGCAGATACAAACCCCATGGAAAACCTTCCTTACAACACGGACCTGACCGCGGCTTCGATGCCGTCGGCGTCCAAACCGTACTTGTGCAGCAAATCGACCGCAGGGCCGGACTCGCCATATACATCGCGCACGCCGACGCGTCGCATCGGCACCGGATGCTGCTCCGCGAGCACCGAGGCAACGGCCTCGCCAAGACCACCGATAATCGAATGCTCCTCGGCGGTGACCACGCGACCGGTCTTCTTGGCGCTGGCAACCACCAAACGCTCATCGAGCGGTTTGACCGTATGCATGTTGATGACCTCAGCATCGATGCCGTCGGCAGCGAGCGCCTCGGCAGCAGCGAGTGCCTCAGCGACCATGAGACCGCACGCGACGATCGTGACATCAGAGCCCTCCCGTACAACAACACCGCGGCCGATCTTGAACTCGTAGTCCTCGTGATCGTTGATGACCGGTGTTGCCAGGCGGCCGAAGCGCATGTAGACCGGCCCCTCAAACTCATAGGCGGCGCGTACGCAAGCGCGAGCCTCGATGTCATCGGCGGGAACGATCACCGTCATGCCTGGGATCGTGCGCATGAGCGCAATGTCCTCGCAGCACTGATGTGTGGCGCCGTCCTCGCCCACCGAAATGCCGGCATGGGTGGCGCCAATCTTGACGTTGAGGTGCGGGTAGCCAATGGAATTGCGGACCTGCTCGTAGGCGCGACCGGCGGCAAACATCGCAAAGGTGCTCGCAAAAGCAACGCGGCCCGTGGTCGCGATGCCGGCGGCAAGACCCATCAGGTTGCTCTCGGCGATGCCGGCATCGTAAAAGCGCTCAGGATGGGCAGTCTTAAACTTACCCGTCTGCGTAGCGGCAGCCAGGTCGGCATCGAGCACTACAAAGTCATCGTGCTCATTGCCCAGCTCGACGAGTGCCTCGCCGTAGCTTACGCGCGTGGCGACTTTTTTGACCTCTGCCATTAGAGTTCCTCTCCTGCTGCCGCGAGCTCGGCCATGGCCTGCTCAAACTGCTCGTCATTGGGCGCCTTGCCATGCCAGCCAACCTGGTTCTCCATAAAGGAGACGCCTTTGCCCTTCACCGTCTCGGCGATGATAGCGACGGGCGCGCCGGTCACCTCGCGAGCTTCGGCGAAAGCCGCCTCAATCTGCGCCATGTCGTTGCCATCGGCTAGCTCTATCACATGCCACTTAAAGGCGCGGAACTTGTCGGCAAGCGGCATGGCCGAGTTGACTTCATCGATCGTGCCGTCAATCTGCAAGCCGTTGTGGTCGACGACGGCAACAAGATTGTCGAGCGCATGGTTGCCGGCAAACATAGCCGCCTCCCACACCTGGCCTTCCTCGCACTCACCGTCGCCCAGCAACGTGTAGACACGGTAGCTGTCGCCCCAGTGCTTAGCGGCAAGCGCCATTCCAACTGCAGCAGAGATGCCCTGACCGAGCGAGCCGGTGGACATATCGATGCCTGGGGTATCGTTCATGTTGGGATGGCCCTGCAGTCGGCTGCCAATATGGCGGAGCGTCTCGAGCTCTTCGACGGGAAAATAGCCGCGATTTGCCAACACCGAATACAGGCCCGGCGCCGCGTGACCCTTGGAGAGCACAAAGCGGTCGCGATCGGCCTTGTGAGGGTCGGCAGGATCGATATTCATTTCCTCAAAGTACAGATACGTCATGATGTCGGCTGCACCGAGCGATCCACCCGGATGTCCTGACTTGGCCGCGTGAACCGCAGTCACGACACCCTTCCTGACCTCATTGGCGACCTTCGCCAGCTCCTGGTTGGTCATACGAATTCCTCTCTTGAGAACAACCCCGGCACCGGATGGCGCGATGCCGAGGGCAACCCGGTCGTTAAGCCTGAGCGACGACCTTCTGCCAGTCAGTCTCAAAAGAGGCGAGGCCCTGGTCGGTCAGCGGGTGATGCAGGCACTTCTTGAGAGCGGCCATGGGCACGGTCGCGATGTCGGCACCAAGAAGAGCCGCCTGGGTCACGTGGTTGGGCGTGCGGACCGAAGCGGTGATGATCTCGACGGTGTCGTCGACGTTCTTGCCGGTCCAGTCATAGTTCTTGATGCAGGTCACGACATTGTCGAGCTGCGAGATGCCGTCCTCGGCGATGTCGTCAAAGCGGCCGACAAACGGGCTGATGTAGCGGGCACCGGCGTTGGCGGCCATGAGGGCCTGCGTCGGCGAGAAAACAAGCGTCATGTTGACGCGCACGCCCGCATCGGCCAGGGCGCGGCAGGCGGCGAGGCCGGCCTCGCACACGGGAAGCTTGACCACGATGTTGGGAGCCAGGGCGGCAAGACGCTTGCCCTCCTCGATCATGCCCTCGGCAGTGGTCGCGGTGGACTCAGCAGACACGGGCAGGCCCTCGCAGAGCTCGGCAATCTTGAGCATATGGGGCTCAAAGTCGGCGAGCTTGCCGCCGGTCTTGGCGTACAGGGACGGGTTGGTGGTGACGCCGGCAAGGCAGCCCCAGCTCTTGGCCTCGGCGATCTCGTCAAGGTTGGCGGTATCGATAAAGAACTTCATGGTGCAAACTCCTTCTAAGGAATCCAAAACTCAAAAAATAGGACAAAGGGGATGTCCTTTTGTCCTATGTGCCGGGCCTGCAGCTGGGACATGCCCCAGGCCCGGCGTCGTGTAGGAAAAGCTACTTAGAGAGCCTTCTCGATGCGGCTCGTGACGCCCTTGAGGTTAAGACCGACGACGTACTGCTTGATCGGGCGCTTGATGTGCTCGATCACAAAGCGCTTGCCGTCAATGTCCTGGGCAGCGAGGTTGCGATAGAGCTTCTCGACCTGCTCCTTGACCTCGGGATCGTTGAACGCGTAGTGGCCGGAGACATCCAGAATCTTCAGGCTGAGCTCGTCGTCGGCCAGAATGTCGTCAACCTGCAGGTTGACATCGTCGCCGGTCATCCACTTGCGCCAGCGCTCGGTCTTGATGGCCTTGACCAGCAGCGTGTGATACAGATCGGAGGGATCGTCGCACAGGCCGTTGTCGACCAGAATCTGCTCGGTAGCGCAGAGCTTGAGGTAAGCGCGGGTCTCCTCGGTGCCGTACTGAGGGGCGACATTGGAAGCGGTCACGTGTGCCGGGATGTGCTCGAGCAGCGTCGCGTCGTCCAGGTAGTCGGCGTTGTGCTCCTTCAGGCCCACGCCGTAGCGCTTGGCCATGTCGGCGAGCTCGCGGGCATTCTTAAAGTTGTAATGACCGACCTGCTCGGTCCAACGGGCGAGCGTACCGGTCTGGCCGACGATAAAGGTGGGCATGGGGCAGCCGCGCTTCTCGAGCTCGGGCTGCAGCTGAGAAATGAACTCCTCGTACTTGTCGGTGGAGGTCAGGCCGCCATTGGTCTCCTCGGTACCGACCTCATAGGCAACCTCGGGCAGGTTATGCTCGCGACGGTACTGCTCAAGATAGTCGATAAGATCGATCGTGCGGCGAAGCACCACGTCGAGCGGAATAACCTTGCCGATCTGATAGGGGTCCTTGGTGGGGTCGACCATCAGCAGGTCAAAGCCTGCCTCCATGTCGGCGACAAAGGACTTGCGGGCGAGCTCCATGGCCTCGTCCTCGGGCAGGTGGGCGTTACGCTCCTCGTCGCGCTGCCACGGACCGCCGTGATCGCGGCACAGGTAGTACGGACCGGTATAGCCCACCTCGTCGGCAACCTTCTTAATGTCGGCGGCAAAGCGCGTCTGGTCCCAACCGTTGACGTAGCCGGCGCCCATCTCGTCCATATCGACCTGGTTGCGGCTAGCGATAAACATGGGCGGGAAATCCTCGTCCTTGGCAAGCTCGAACACGGCCTGAATCAGGTTGGGGCTCATGGGGCCAATGCCGACCATGGTTGCGTGATCGCCGCTGTCCTGCAGCTTGAGCATGCCCTGAACGGCCTGGCGGATGGTGAGGTTGGACATTTTGTTCTCCTTCTCCAGAGGATTTTTGACAAAAGTTCCCTGGGACCCAGATGTGGGCCCTATCAGTGCGGATGGATTTTGTTGTGTAGGGGCGGTTGTGCGGAGTCAAATCCATCCCTCCGCACAACCGGAGTCCTTAAAGGTTTACTTGGCCTGCTTATCGAGCGTGGGCTTCATGGCAATCAGGATTGCAGCGGCGACCAAGGAGCCAATCACGATGTCCAGGCAGAACAGCGCGACGTTGTTGGTGGCCAGGGCGACAATAAAGCCACCATGCGGAACATAGCAGTCGATGCCCTGGAAGGCGGCAAGCGCCGCGCCCACGGCAGAGCCGATGCAAATGCCGGGCAGGGTGTGGCCAAGATCCTTGACCGCGAAGGGAATAGCGCCCTCGGTAATACCGATGCAGCCCATGAACAGAGCAGAGATGCCCATCTGACGGTCAGCGTCATCGAACTTGTTCTTGGCGATGAGCGCAGCGAGGCCGCAAGCAATCGGGGGAATGGCGACGGCGACGCGGAACATACCGTTGGGGCCGTAGATGCCGGAGGCCATGATGGCCATGGTAAAGGTCGAAGCGGTCTTGTTGATGGGGCCACCCATATCGAAAGCGGTCATAACACCAATGACCAGGCCCAGGACGACGGCGGAGCCGCCCTGCAGGCTGCCGAGCACGCTGGTGAGCCAATCCATCACAAAGCCAAGCGGCGTGGCCAGGATGTAGATGTAAGCCATGCCCAGGACGAGCGAGGTCAGAATCGGGATGATCAGAATGGGCATGATGGTCTGGATGGTGTTGTTGACCTTCCAGGTCTTCATCCAGCGGACAAAGTAACCGCAGATGACAGCCATGATCATGGCGCCCAAGAAGCCGGTCGAAACGCTGTTGCCGCTCGGGGTGACGACGGCGTTGTTAACCAAGTAGCCCAGGACGAAGCCGGGGGCAAGTGCGGGCTTACCGGCCATCGAGTAGGCGATGTATGCCGCAAGCACCGGAATCATCATAGAGATGCCGGCCATGCCGATAGTGTTAAGGCTCACCATCAACGGGTTGGTGACCTCCATGCCGCTAGCACCGGCAGTACCGGATGCCAACGAGAAGGCGAGGAACACGCCACCGATAACGACGATGGGGATAAAATAGGAAACGCCGGTATTGAATGCATTGAGCAGCGTCTTGCCAGGATCGGCAAAGATGGACTGCTTGGACGCCGGTGTCGGGGCCTGCGGGGCAGCGGAGACGGCCTTCTTCTCTGCCTTGGCCTCGGCCTTGGACGCGTCAACGGCACCGCCCGTCGCCTTGATGATCTCGACAGCCTGGTCGATAATCTTTACCGGATCGGCGATTACATCCGAGGTGCCGACCTTGAGGAACTTGCCCTCGGCCATCTTCTGCTCAAAACGGTCCTCGTTCTCGACACCCACGTCGACGGACTCGAGCACCAGGTCGGCGGAATCAACGTCTTCCTGCGTGAGCTCATTCTCGATACCCAGACCACCCTGAGCCTCGACTTTGCACTCGATGCCACGAGCGGCGCATTCATCCTGAATCGCCTTCTGGGCCATATACGTGTGGGCGATACCCACGGTACAGGCGGCAACGCCTACGATCTTCATTGCTTCCCTCTTTTCATAGAGTTGCGTGCGCAAGACACCGTTTGCGGAGGCCTCCGGAGCATCCCCTGCCGTTTGGACTTGCTGTCTTTTCGACAAGACCAATATAGGTGCTCGTTTTTCTTAATGCCAGTTTATTTCGGTAAACGCGCAGGTCAGAGCGTTGGTTACGCTATTTAGTTATGCGTTTAACCAAAAATGAATCCTGCGATTTTACCCTCGATTTCAAAAGTCAAGAAGTATTTGATTTTCTCGGTAGACGGCAGATGCGCATGCCGGTCACAAATTTCGACCCCACCCATATACCGCATTTGTTGCATACTCATATGAAAGGAAAAAGTCGCTCACCAAAGCGCATCCCTCACCAAGACTCAAAGTCATCATGTTGGAAAATGCTCATCTGTCGGAAGGAGTCGCTGTGGCAAAACAGCGCGTTACGATCGCAGACGTCGCTCGAGAGGCGGGAACCTCGACGGCAAGCGTCTCGTATTACCTCAACGACAAACGAGAAAAGCTTAGCGAGAAGACGCAGGCAAAGATTGCGCGCGTCATCAAGGAACTCGGATACGTTCCCAACGCCCAAGCGCAAACGCTCACCGGCAAGCAGACCCACGTCATCGCCATCATCATCTTGGATAACACCAACAAATGGGCGGGCCTCGTCCTCAACGGCATGGAGCAGGTCATGCTCCCCGCGGGCTACCAGACGGTCGTTTGCACGAGCAACTTTAATCCCGAGACCGAGCTCATGTATGTCGACAAAATGCTCTCACTGGGCGTCGATGGTTTTGTCATCCAGCCCACGGCAAATTTCAAGGCAGTCCACGACCGCATCAAGCGCGCCGGCAAGCCCGTCGTCTTTTTTGACGCGGCCATCTACAGCCCAGGCACCAGCTGGATCAAAACCAACCTCTACGACGGCGTGTACAATGCCACGCAGGCGCTTCTCGACGCCGGCTACGAAGACTTCTTTTCCATCGCCGCCAACATGACCGAAATGCGCACTCGCATGGAACGTTTTCAGGGATATGCCGAGGCATTGGCCGCGAATGGGCAGCTCTACAAAGCCATCCCCATCGATCACAACAAGCCGTCAATCAACGAGCTCACCGAATACTTTAAATACAAGTTCAACCCCGCCAAGCGCACGCTCATCTTCGTACAAAACCAATGGGCACTTCCCCGTGTCTACAAGGCCCTCCAACCCATGGCCCATCTACTTCCGCAGCAAATAGGTCTTTTGGGACTCAACTGCGAAGACTGGACCAACCTCATCACGCCGACCGTCTCCACGATCATCGAGCCCGTCGACCAGGAAGGCAGGGAGGCGGCCGAGATGCTGCTCGCCTTGCTTGATGGCAGCAGCCAACCCGGCGAGCAGCGCATTCTCGAGTGCAAGCTCAACTGGCTCGACTCCACCTCGATCTAGCCATACGTCAAATATGAAGCAAATGAACCAGTAGCGTTTGTCCCAAATCTTAAGTATTTGTTCGACAGAACGGCCTCTGCCGGCTCCTGCTAGACTGGTAGATTCCCAACCGTCTATCCAGGAGCCGCAATGTCGCGCAAGTCCACCTACAAGCAAGCACTTTCCATCGGCACCGCCGTGGTACTGGGGTTTGCGTTGTTCACAGGGTCGCTCGACGGAGCGCCCAAGCTGTTATCACCGCAAAGCGATGAGCAGGCAGCGGCTCTGGCCGAGAAGCAAAACGAGAGCCCCAGCCGCACCGACGACGAGGCGGACCTGGTCGCCCGCCTCGAATCGGGAACGGCAAGCTCCACGGATTCCCAAAACAGCCAGGACTCTGGTGATGGCTCCGAATCCACCACAACCGGCACCGGCGACGACACTTCCGCAGATAGCTCCACCACCCTCATCGACGAAGTCGAAAACCCCGATCTCGACCGCGCGCGCGGCGTATACCTCACCAGCATTCCCGACTACGCCGGCAACCCCTACGTTGCCCTTCGCGCCGATGGCACGCACCCGCTCGGCACACCGTCGTTCACGCTCGATGAATACGAGCGGGCCACCGAAGAAGGATGCTTTAAGAAGTTCTCAAAGCTCGACAGCCTGGGCCGTACCCGCAAAGCACTCGCCTGCATAGGACTCGAATCGCTCGGCAAAGGCAAGCGCGGCGATATCTCACGTATCCACCCCGCCGGTTGGCACCAGCAGCGCTACGACTTCGTTCCGGGCCAGAGCCTCTATAACCGCTGCCACCTTATCGCTTGGTCGCTCTGCGGCGAAAACGCCAACCGCAAAAATCTCCTGACCGGCACGCGCTATCTCAACGAGACGGGCATGCTGCCGTTTGAAGAGCAGATCCTCGACTACGTCCGCGACACGGGCAACCACGTGCTCTATCGCGTCACGCCTATGTACAACGAAGAGGAACTTCTCTGCCGCGGCGTGCGCCTTGAGGCCCAATCGGTCGAGGATCACGGCAAGACGCTGTGCTTCCACGTGTACTGTTATAACCTGCAACCGCATGTGCAGATCGACTACGCCACCGGCCGCAATCAGGCCTCAGGGGACTAGCCCTACCCACGACAAGAACCGATTTGCAATCCCCTAGGGATCAAAAAAGGCCGCTCCGGATCACCCAGAGCGGCCCTTGCATCGGCATGCATGTTGCAGACAAAGCCACACGCTACTTGGCGCGGCCCTCCTCATAGCGCTCGACCAGCTTGGCCTGAACGTCATAAGGCACCTGCTCATAGCCTGCGGGCTTCATGGTAAAGTCGCCCGTGCCGCGCGTGATAGAGCGCAGGCGCGTCGAATAATCCGTCAGCTCGGCCAGCGGCGCCTGGGCAATGACCACGGTATCGCCGCGCTCGTCGGTCTCCATGCCTGTCACGCGACCGCGCGAGGCCGAGATGTCGCCCATCACGGCGCCGGCATAGCTCTCGGGGATCGTCACCGTAATTTCCTCGATGGGCTCCAGCACCACCGGGTCGGCATCGGCGCACGCCTTGCGCAGGCCGATGCGGGCCGCCGCGCGGAACGCCATCTCGTTGGAGTCGACGCTGTGATACGAGCCGTCGTACACCGCGACGCGAATGCCCGTGAGCGGATAGCCGGCAATAATGCCGTCCTTCATGGTCTCCTGGACGCCCTTGTCCACGGCGGGGATCAGCGAGCGCGGAATGCGGCCGCCCACGACCTCATCCACAAACTCGTAGCCGTCGCTCGTGCCGTCGGGCCCAATAAGCGGCTCCACGCGCAGCCAGCAGTCGCCGTACTGACCGGCACCACCGGTCTGCTTCTTGTGGCGGCCCTGGGCGCTCGCCGTGCGGCGGATGGTCTCGCGATACGGAATGCGGATCGGCACGCTCTTGGCAGCAACCTTGGTGCGGTCCTCCAGACGATTGAGCAGCACCGAAACCTGCGCCTCGCCCACTGCCGAGATGATGG
Organism: uncultured Collinsella sp.; assembly: GCA_959606035.1. Lineage (GTDB taxonomy): Bacteria > Actinomycetota > Coriobacteriia > Coriobacteriales > Coriobacteriaceae > Collinsella. The sequence continues at coordinate 19,026 of CAUHHB010000006.1, read as the reverse complement.
TCTGGCCGGTCTCCTCGTCGCGGTCGATGCTCATGGTCGGGTCTGCCTTGCAGGCCTTCTCGATAAACGTGTAGAGCTTCTCTTCGTCGCCGCGGTTCTCGGCTTCGATGGCGATGCGGTACTGCGAGTTGGGGAACTTAAACGCCGCAGCCTCGACCTTGCCGGTAATCGAGAGCGTATCGCCCGTCTCGGCAGCCAGCTTGGGCGCCACGATGATGTCGCCGGCATAGGCATGGCCAACCTCGGTCATATCGCGGCCGCACATCACATACAAGTGAGCCAAACGATCGCTCTTGCGGGTACGCGCGTTGACCAACTCAAGACCCGGCTCAAGCGTGCCCGTCAGCACCTTGATAAAGCTGATGCGGCCCTGCTGCGGATCGGCCAGCGTCTTAAACACAAACGCCACCGGACGGTCATCGTCACTCGAAATCTTAAGCGAATCACCGTCGATGAGCGGCATCTCGCCGTAGTCGGTCGGCGCCGGGAAGTACGTGGCGATGTCGTCCATCAGCGAGTTGACGCCCTGCTCCTTAATGCAATCGCCCGCAAAGACCGGCACAAAGATGCGCTCGGCGATCGCCTTAGACAGCAGGCCTTCAAGCTCCTCCTGCGTCAGCGTCTCCTCGCCTTCCAGGTATTTCATCATCAGCTCGTCGTCGGCCTCGGCCACCAGCTCGCACAGATGGTCATGGGCCTCCTCGGCCTGGGCACGATACTCCTCGGGAATCTCCGACTCAACGGCCTCGGCGCCGTTGCAGTGGCGCGCCTTCATGCGCACCAGGTCGATGATGCCGTCAAAGTCCTCGCCCTCGCCCCAGGGAAGGGTCACGGCGCCCAGGCGCGTGCCAAAGCGCTCCTGCAGCAGGTCCATCGTGGTCGCAAAGCTGGCCTCGGAGCGCGACAGGCGGTTTACGAACACCGCGCGTGCCAGGCGTAGGTCCTCGGCGGCATACCAGAGCTTAACCGTCGTAGGCTGCGGGCCGGCCTCGGCGTCGACCACAAACAGAGCCGTCTCGCAGACGCTCATCGCGGCAAAGGCGTCGCCGATAAAATCGGGATAGCACGGGGCATCGAGCACATTGATACGAGCGCCCTTCCAGTCGATCGGCGCAATGGTCGTCGAGATGGAAAACGCACGCTTGACCTCTTCGGGGTCATAGTCGAGCGTGGGCTTGGTGCCGTCGTGGCCGCCCAGGCGGGCGGTCTTGCCGGAAAGGTGGAGCATGGCCTCGGCGAGTGAAGTCTTGCCCACCCCGCCTTGGCCTACGAGCACCACGTTCCTTACGTTACCGGTCTTGGGAGCACCCATGATGACCTCCTTGCAGGGCCGCGCGCAATGCGCGACGCCAACGGGGAGAGTTCGCGGTCGGTGCCGTCCCGGGAGCAGCATGGTCGGCAGCCGAGCCGACTCACCCTCCAAATGTCCTATGCCACCACCCTACCCTCACGGGCGGCTGTCCATGCATACCTTTCGGCACACGTATGAATACAGGCGGCGAGAGGAAGAGACAAGCTTGTGAGGCAATTATTGAACCCCGTCGATGTAAACAAAAAGCCGCCACAGACCGTAAGACCTGTGGCGGCTTCGCCTCAATTAATAGTTGAGTAAATACCTGAGCCTATCCCTCGATACGGCTCAAGAACTCACGCGTGCGCCGCTCGCACGGATGGTCGATGACCTGCTCGGCAGGACCCTCCTCGACAATACGACCGCCATCCATAAAGACCACGCGGTCGGCAACATCGCGCGCAAACTGCATTGCGTGGGTCACGATCACCATCGTCATGTTCTGCGCAGCGAGGTCCTTAATGACACGCAGCACCTCGGCCGTCAGCTCGGGATCGAGCGCCGAGGTCGGCTCGTCAAAGAACAGGATCTCCGGGTCGAGCGCTAGGGCGCGGGCAATACTCACGCGCTGCTGCTGACCGCCCGAAAGCTCACACGGAACCTTATTCTCGTTGCCCATAAGCCCCATCTGAGCAATCAATTCATACGCACGAGCTTCCGCCTGCTCGCGCGGGCGCTTAAGCACGCGGATCGGCGCGTCGATGATGTTTTTCATCACGGTATAGTGCGGGAACAGGTTGTAATTTTGGAACACCAGGCCGAATCGCGAGCGCGCCTGCTTGGGAACATCTCCCTTCGCATAGACCGCGCCCGATCCCACATCCGTCGCAACCGCAAGGTCGCCAAACGAAAGCGAGCCACCGTCGAGTGTCTCGAGCAGCGTAGCGCAGCGCAGCAGCGTGGACTTACCGCCACCCGAAGGCCCGATAATCGCCACGACCTCACCGCGCTTGACTTCGAGTGAGATATCCTTGAGCACCTCATTGCCGCCAAACGCCTTACGCGCGCTTTCGATTTTCATCACTGAGTTAGTCATGATAATAGTCCAGCTTCTTTTCGGCAGCGCCCAGCAGCATCTCGACCACAAAGTTAAAGACCCAGTAGATCAACGCCGCAATCGCAAACGGCACCATGCTCACCTGCGAAGCGACCAGCGCCTTGGCGGTCGAGAACATCTCACCCACGCCAATGGCAAACGCCAGCGACGTGTCCTTGACCAGTGTGATGATCTCGTTGCCCATCGCCGGCAGAATACGCTTGGCGACCTGCGGCATCACGATATACAGAAACGTCTGCAGACGCGAATAGCCCAGCACCTCGGCGGCCTCATATTGACCGCGCGGAATCGACTGCAGGCCCGAGCGATAGATCTCGGCAAAGTAGCCGGCGTAGTTGATGATGAATGCCACGACGCACGCCGTCCATTTGGAATCGGGCGTGAGCGAGATGCCAAACACGTAGTACGGGGCAAAGTAGATCGCAAACATCTGCAGCATAAGCGGCGTGCCGCGCATCACCGAAATATAGATGCGCGCAATCCAACGCAGCGGCGCGACCTTGCTCATGCGCATAAACGCCACGGGGATTCCCAGCGGAATCGACCCGAGCAACGTCAGCACAAACAGCTGCAAGCTGACCAAGAATCCCTGGCCAAGCATCTGCATCATGACCTGAATAGACAACCCAAGCTCTCTTTCACAGTAACGGAACAGCGGATTTTACTCTCAAATAGGCACAGTGCCCAAGATTGCGAGCGACAAGCCCGACGAAGCGTACTTTGGTACGCGAGGAGGGTTGGAGCCGCAAGGTTGGGTGCTGTGGCTATTTGAGAACCCAGTTGTCGAAGGATAGACCGTAATCTGCATACTTATCGCACAGGTCCTTGACCGTGCCGCCCTCGTAGAGCGCCTTGAGTGACTCGGTTACAGCATCGGCCGACTTGGTGTCGCCCTTCTTAAAGCCGACGGCGTAGTGCTCGCTGGACAGCGGCTTGTCGAGCTGCGTATAGGCATCGGGCTTGGCGGCCAGCTGATACTGAGCGATCGAGAGGTCACAGGCAACGGCATCGACCGCACCACTCTCGAGCTGCATAAACGCCGTGTTGTACTCACCGATGGTATCGAGCGTGGCAAACGTCGCGGCCAGATCCTTCTGGTCGCCCTCGAGCACATCCTGCGCAGCGGAATCAGTCTGGGTAATCACGGTCTTGCCGGCAAGATCCTCCCAGCTCTTGATACCCGCGTCCTTCTTGACCACGAGCACCTGCTCATTGAGCATGTACGGCTCGGAGAACGTGTAGTCGTCCTCGCGACCCTCCATGGTAAAGCCGTTCCAGATGCAGTTGATGGCGCCTGAGTTAAGCAGCGTATCCTTGGCGTCCCAGTCGATGGCCTCGTATTTGACCTCCCAGCCCTGCTTATCGGCAACGGCCTTGGCAAGGTCGAGGTCAAAGCCCGTGTACTCGCCGTCATCGCCCACAAAGCCGTACGGAGGATAGGACTTGTCAAAACCCACCACGAGCTTCTTGGACTCGGCGGCGCCCTTCACATCCTTTGCTGCGGTAGATCCGGCAGCAGAGCCCTTATCGGCACCGCCACAGCCAACCAGGCCAAGGCCTAGAACCGTAGCGAGTGAGCCGGCTAGACCAACAAACTGACGACGAGACATATCGGCATTCATGGTATTCCCCCTTGATGGCACTTTAGTTAGGTAAAGTGAATCATGTAACGTTCAGCATCATACACTTTACCTTGATAGAGTACAAGGGAGGGTTTGCCAGGCGCGGACGGGGAGCGGCGCATAATTAAGTTTCCTGCTCTACAGTCCTGCGCAAGACGGAAAGCACATTAAGTGCTTTCCTTTGCGTGCGGAACTCGCGATAAACTTAATTATGCGCCGCTCCCCGTCCGCGCCTGGCAAACGTCGTTGGACTTATCACTGACAGGAAATGACCGCTTGCATATCGCCCGCTGGCTTGGCACGGTACAATGCTTGCAGCTTTTAATTCATGAATTAGTGGAGTTATTGATGGCAGAATCTCGTGCGGAGCGTAGGGCTCGTCGTGCTTTGGTGGAAGCGGCTGAGGGGTCAAAAGAGGAGAAATCCTCTACGAAATCCAAGTCTTCTAAAGCTGCAAAAAGCAAGTCGGCTAAGGGCAAGACTAAGGCCAAGCGTCCCGGCTCTCGTCGGAGCGAGGACAAGGCATCTCAGACTCGCACCAAGCGCCCACATAAAGATTCGGTTTCGCCTGCGCGAAAGGCCGTGGATCCCAAGTCGCCTTGTTCCATCATGCGGGCTTGTGGTGGATGCACGGCGATCAATCGTCCTTATAAGAAGCAGCTGGCGGCCAAGCAGGCTGCTATGGAAGAGCTGTTTGCCGAGCTCTGCGAGCGCGAGGGTATTGCTGTCGATCCCATTCGTGGTATGGGTGTCACCTTGGGCGACCCGGGTAAATATCCTGCGCCGCGTGGTTTTCGTCATAAGGCTGCCACTCCCTTTGCTCCCGGTAAGGAGGGCGCTGTCCGCTGCGGCTTCTTTGAGCGCGGTTCGCACAGAATCGTTGCCGTGCCCGAATGCCCCGTCGAGGCGCCGGGAGCCCGCCAGATTCTCAACGGCATCGCTCGCGAGGCCGAACGTCTGCATATTCCTGCCTTTAACGAAGACAAGCATCTGGGCTTGCTTCGCTATGCCGTTGTTCGCTGTGGTTGGCGCACAGACCAGATTATGGTCACCCTCGTAACCGCTCAGCGCGACCTGCCGCATGCGCAGGAGTTCTTTGAGGCTGTCGCCGCACTCGATCCGCATATCGTCACCGTTGCCCAAAACATCAACGGACGCCCCGGCAACGCCATCTTGGGTGAGGAGACTCGTATCGTCTATGGGGCCGAATGCATGCGCGACCAGCTGCTCGGTTGCGAATTCGATATCTCCCCTACCGCGTTTTATCAGACCAACCCGCAACAGACCGAGCTGCTCTATCAGCTCGCTATCGACGGCATGGATTTGCACCAGGGCGATGTGCTCATGGATGCCTACTGTGGCAGCGGTACCATCGGTCTTTGCGCAGTTAAAGATGCCCAGAACAAGGGTATCGGCATTATACTGCTCGGCGTGGAGCGCAACCCGGCGGGCATTGCCGACGCACGTCGCAATGCCGAGCTCAACGGCCTCACCCGAAGCGCTTGGTTTATGGCCGACGACGCCACCGATTACATCCTGGATGCCGCCGATAACAACGAGCGGGTCGATGTCCTTTCCCTCGACCCGCCGCGCGCCGGCTCTACCCCAGAGTTCCTCGAAGCTGCCTGCGCGCTTAAGCCGCGCCGCATCACCTATATCAGCTGCAACCCCGTAACTCAAGAGCGCGACCTGCATCAGCTCCTCGACGGAGGCTATCGCCTGCTCAAGATCACGCCCGTCGACATGTTCCCTCACACCGACCACACCGAAACCGTAGCGGTCCTCGAACGCCGCTAACCAACCTCAGTAGATTTTTGGGACAAGAAAGGGGGCGACCCGTCTGGGCCGCCCCCTTCGCTTGGTTTATAAATTCCGCTACATCCCCTTGCGCAGGTCGCACACGCCGGCTGCCGCCATCTCGCGCAGCAGCGTCTCGCGGTCGCGCGTCACGATCAAATCCAGCGGGAAGTGAATCTCGTCGAGCATCTTGCGCGCGTGATCGAGCTTGCCAATGGCCATGCCAATGTGGGCATCGGTCGACACGCCAATGCCCACGCCCAGCTCGGCGCAGCGCTCGGCGATCTTGCGGCATACGGCCCAATGCTCAGTGTCGACACCGTGTTCAAGACTATGATTGTTAATCTCGATAATCTTGTGCTTGGCCTTAGCCGCCAACAACACCTCATCGATATCAAACGGAACGCCCGAGCGACCCGTGTGACCCAGCATGAACACCTTGGGGTGCTCCAGGGCATTGATATACATCTCGGTCGCCTGGGCAAGCGTCGCACCTTCGGCAATCTGCGGATTATGCACGCTTGCCACCAAATAATCCAAATTGCGCGTAACCAAATCGAACAGTGAATGCTGACGGCTGTACGAATCGCCGGCGATATCGAGCGTGACAGGAGTGTCCTCGCCAAACAGGCTTCCGTCCAGCGAAACGATATCGGCCTCGGCACCACGCAGCACTAGCACGCCGCTCCAAATGCGCGGCCAGATATCCTGGTTGATAAAGAACTGGTAACTGCGCAGGTCATTGGGGCAAGCCGTAACCATAGAGCTCAGATGGTCGGCGGATCCGAGCACCTGCAGGCCACGCTCTGCCGCCCAGTACACATTCTCCTCAATGGTCGAATATGCATGCGCAGAGAACATCGTATGGGTATGAATGTCACAAGAAAGCAGGTAGGGCATCAGGTCTCCTTATCTGGCACGGCCGTCGCTTATATTCATTGTACGCATAGCCTTCGATAGTCGTAAAACCACTCCATCCCAAAGACACAACGTCCATGACAACGGGGTCCGGCTTAACACCAAACCCCGTTTCACGTAAAACATTGTAGGCAGAGCGCTTTACTTTTAACGATACTCGTCCGCCAACTGTTTCCAAGCGGGTAGCGAATTGATAATCGTCTCGTAACTCACGCAGTAGCCCAAGCGGAACCAACCCGGCATACCAAAGCTGTCCGAGGGAACCGCAAGCAACTCATACTTCTTTGCGCGCTCGCAGAACGCATTCGCATCGGGCTCTAGCGCCTTCACCCACAGGTAGAACGCACCGTCCGGCTCAACATAGGTGTAGCCGTACTCCGCTAGTGCATCGGTAAGCGCGGTGCGGTTGCGCGCATAGGCCTCGACATCGCTCGGTTCATCAATGCAGTCGATGATTACACGCTGGAAGAGGGCCGGTGCGCACACGAAGCCCAGCGTGCGGGCGGCACCGGCAACGGCCGGCATCAGGCGAGCAGCCTGCGGATTGGTATTGGGAACCAAAATCCAGCCCACGCGCTCGCCCGGCAGCGAAAGCGACTTGGAATACGAGTAGCACACCACGGTGTTCTCGTAGATCGAGGGCACCCAAGGCACCCCGGCACCGTACACGATCTCGCGGTACGGCTCATCAGAGATGAGCGTGATTGGGTTCTCGGAATCGCGCTTGGCGTTGACCTCGCGTAAAACATTGGCCAGTCGCGTCAGTGTATCGCGCGTATACACTGCACCGGTCGGGTTGTTGGGTGAGTCGATAATGACGGCAGCGGTCTTATCGGTAATCGCCTTGAGCACGTTATCCACGCTCAGCTGGAACGTATCTTCATCGGCGAGCGCCTCGACGCACGTGCAACCAGCTTTCTCGATCCACACGCGATACTCCGGGAAGTACGGAGCGATAACGATGACCTCGTCGCCCGGATTGGTAATCGCGTTGAGCGTGCAGGTAAGCGAAGCCGCGGCACCCACCGTCATAAAGACGTCCTTGCCCTCATAGCTCGTGCCAAAGCGACGGTTGAGCGAGTCGGCGACGGCTGCTCGACATTGCGGCAGACCCGGCGCAGGCGTGTATCCATGCAGTTGGTCGCTCGGCAGCTCCAAGGCCTTCTTAATGGACTCAGCCACGGCGGCAGGTGCCGGAACGCTCGGGTTACCTAGCGAAAAATCGAATACGTTCTCCGCGCCGATCTGTGCCTTGCGCTCAAGGCCATAGCTAAAGATCTCACGGATGATGGAGCTTTCCGCACCGCGAGCATACATAGTTTCGTTGATCATCTGTTCCCCTTTCGCATAGGCGCTATTGTACGCTTTAGCTGAGCAAAGTGCCGCAGCAATGTTGATTGGGGACAGACTTAAATGCGTGAAAACGCTCATTTAAGTCTGTCCCCAATCAACAGACAAAAGAAAAGGCTCTGTTAGACCATGATTGACATATAGGTGATGCCACCGTGGTATAATACAACTAGTAACCACGGCATTGGAGCAGGTATGAACGCCGAGGATCTGGTCATCACCCTCAAGAAGAATATGGCGAAGCTCAGCAAGTCCGAGCGACGCCGCGCAATCGAGTCGGTACGCGACATCATCCGTGCCGCCATGTTCGACGATGCAGCGGGAGACGGCTACGCGATAGAGCGTTGCCCCCGCTGCGGCTCGGTCGCTATCGTCAAGAAGGGCAAGTCCAGGAATGGTGAGCAGCGCTACCTCTGCCGCGACTGCGGCAGGACATTCTCCGGCTCCACCGACCGGGTCCTCGGCACGAGCAAACTTCCACGCGAGACCTGGATGGCCTATGCCGAGTGCTTCGTCCTCATGCTTCCGCTCCGTGAGTGTGCCGATCGCTGCGGCGTCTGCCTCAAGACCGCGTACACCATGCGCCACAGGCTCATCGAGTGCCTGAAGGAATATTCGCCCGAGTTCCACGTCGGGCAGGGACAGGCCTGCGAACTCGATGAGACGTACTTCCCCGAGTCCTTCAAGGGCAACCATTCCAAGGGATCCTTCACCCTGCCGAGAAGGGCACGCCATCGCGGCAAGCAGGTTCACAAGCGCGGCCTCTCCCGCGAGCAGATTTGCGTAATGACGGGCATCAGCGACACGAACGCCACCTTCTTCGAGGTCTCGGGGCGCGGCGTGGTCTCTCGCAAGCGAGCAGCGGAGGCACTTCGCGACCGTATCGGCGCGGGCGCGGTCGTCGCCACGGACAAGGCGACCGCATACATCGACGTGCTGCATGACCTGAAGGTCGCCTCGCATGAGTCCTATGATTCCAAGGACCGCTCGGAGGGCACCATCAACCGCATCAACACCGTCCACTCGCTCCTCGATTCGTTCATGGCCCGCTTCAAGGGCGTGTCCACCAAGCACCTCGGCGCCTACCTCGATTGGTTCCGCTGGTGCCGCACCTTCATGGCGGTCGACTCCCGTACCGCGGAGTCCACGGTCGCACGCCAGCTCGCCAACGGCACCTGCGCGATCCGCATCCGCGACATGTTTAACGTCATGCCGCCCTATATGGACTACTGGGTCTCGCGGGCGGCATAGTCCGCTAAAATGGTGGCACCGTGGTATACACGAGAGATAGGAGCCGTCATGCCGTCGAACATACCAGCAACAACCATCAGGATAGAGCCCGAGGTGAAGAGGGAGGCATCTGCCATCCTCGACGAACTTGGTCTTTCCATGTCCACTGCGATGAATATGTTCCTCCGAGCGGTGATCCGCGAGGGCGGCATGCCGTTCGAGATGAAGGTAAATAAACCGAATGAATAATATGGCGAAAAAAGCAATCTGCAGAGAAGAGGATTTGAGTAACGAGGCGTCTGTAGAGCAGTTTTTTGTAGATAGGCTTCTCAAACGCTTGGGCTGGTCGGACAGTCAAATAAAAACAAAGGAAAGCATTTCAGAGCTCAGTGTGAGCTTGGCCCGAAAAAAGATACTTTATAAACCCGATTACGCTCTTTCGTATAGAAGAAAGGTGCGCTTCATCATTGATGCCAAATCAACGAAGGAAAAACTAGAAAATTGGGTTGGACAATGCTCGAGCTATTGTCTTCTAATTAATCAGGGTTATAAAGATAATCCAGTCCAATACTTCGTTTTGACGAACGGTTTGAAAACACAGCTATACAAATGGGACAGCGCAGAGCCCATTCTTACATTGTCTCTATCTGATATGAATATGGGCTCCAAGGCCTTCGACGCTTTTGCCGAATACCTGTCACCGCGTTCTTTTAACACGACGTACCTTGCTGAATTCTCGAGCGAAAAAGAGGAAGAGCGCATCGTATTGAAGCAAATCGGGCCTTCTGCGGTTAATAAACTGTTCGGAAGCGCTCATTCCTATATCTATAAACACGAACATCTCAGCTACGGAGCCGCTTTCACTGAATTTGTGAAGGTGATTTTCCTAAAAATGACCTCCGATAAAGAAGCGCATGAATGTAGCGAAGGATATGAAACGGATGAAGGCTACTCTGTGCCTATTTCACGAGCTAAGTTTTCATCGCAATGGATAAAAAAGGCCGAGGAAACGACCCCGAATCCCGTCAACACGATTCTTTTCGCTAAATTGGTAAAGAACTTCGAGGATCTGATTGCTCAGAAAAAGAAGAAGCGCATTTTCGAACCCAATGAGAAGATACGGCTGTCCGCAGGAACGATTAAAGAACTTGTTAAACGATTTGAAGAAGTTGATCTTCATCTTATTGAAGACGACCTCAACGGCCGCATGTTCGAAACATTTCTGAATGCAACTTTAAGAGGAAAATCACTTGGGCAGTATTTTACGCCGAGAAGTATTGTTGATATCGCCGTCGGCCTCTCAGACCTGCACGTCGGTAGAAACATCTCCGACTGCTCGCAAATCATTGATGCGTGCTGCGGCTCTGGCGGCTTCCTTATCGGGGCTCTGAATGGCATGTGGGAAAAAGTTGATTCCAATGCCTCTTTATCGAAGAGAGAAAAGCAGGAAATCAAGAAAAGCATTGCTGAAAATTGCATATGGGGCATCGACGCGGCTAGGGATCCGGCCTTAGCACGTATTGCTCGTATGAACATGTTTCTTCATGGAGACGGTGGAAGCAAAATCTTCCAGTTAGACTCCCTAGATAAGAATATCACCGTAGAAGAAGACGCGGATTCGCTCGAACTCAGAAGCGAGAAAAAGGAATTTCGAGATGCAATCTCTGAGCGTAACGGCTATTTCGATTTGGCGCTAACCAATCCGCCGTTTGCTGCGGAGTATAAATGCTCCGAACCGTCCGATTTGGCTCTCCTCAAAGATTACTCCATCGCTCATCGTCCAGATGGAAATGGAATCTCGAGCTTGCGTGGAACTGTGCGTTCAAGCGTTCTATTCATCGAACGCTACTACGACATTCTAAAACCTGGCGGTTCTTTAATAACCGTGCTAGATGATGGAATACTTGGAAGTGAAGACACTTCTTACGTTAGGGATTGGATCAGAAGTCATTTCATCGTCAAGGCGGTTATATCGCTTCCCGGTGACGCATTTCAGCGCTCTCAGGCAAGAGTCAAGACATCACTGCTCTTCTTGCAGAAGAAGATAGATGCTGCTCAAGAACAGCCTCGAATCTATATGCGGTACTGTTCGTATGTGGGGCTAGATAGTCCCAATAGGGAGCGAGTTCTTCCGTCTGATGCAATTACAGCACAAAAGGCGAAAGAGGAAATCACCGATATCGTTGATGGGTATAAAGCATTCTTAAATGGTGATCCTGAAATTGCTCGACTCTATTCAGTCGATCCTAAACGCATAGAAAACCGGATGGATGTTAAAGCGACTCTTCTCGTTGCAGGCAGAAACGTCGAAAAATGGAACGAGCGGGGTTTTGAGGTCCGCGCTACCAAAGACATCGCTGAACCCATCTGGGCTTCCGGTGCAGCCTGTGAGGACCGAGTGAGTGACCTCTTTTGTACCAGAGGGGATAACAAGAGGAAGAAAGTTACCTTTGCAGTGGTTAAGTATGATGGAACGATTGCTGCGGGTGACGAATCTTACGCTGAGGATGTTAGTTATGAGTCACTTTTTAAGCTAAAAAAAGACGATATCGTTCTAAGCAACATCAACGCAGTTAATGGAGCTGTTGCCGTTGTTGATTCGAAAACAGCTGGTTTATATGTATCCTCTGAATATACCGTTATTCAGCCAAAAGACCCGTTGACCGTTTATACGCTTTGGTCGCTAATCAGATCTGATACCGCCCGCTCGGATCTGATATTGCTTTCCACAGGCATCGGAAGGACGCGAATTTCCTGGGATGTCCTTAGCGAACTAAAGCTACCGGTTCCTAATCTAAAATCGATGCGAATTATTCAGGAAAGAATGGAAGAGCTGGCGGAAACCCGAAAGAAGGCGGCAGCGCTTCTTGAAGAGGTCAGTCAACTAGTTAACATTGATATCTGTAATTCAGATGAGCGTGCTTTGTCAGTTTTGACCGCATTCAAACCTCCGAAATAGACTAATGCCCGGGAGCAATTCGAATTTGCTCCTGGGCATTAGCGTCCTAGCTTGAAAAAGTCCTATATGTCAATCATGGTCTAACAGAGCCAAAGAAAAAGCCTCCGCAGGTTTCCCGCGGAGGCTTTCGCCACAAAGACTATTTGTCGGCGTCGGTGTTGCCGTCAGCGTTGACAGCATTGCCATCGCCAGCATCATCGGATGCGGCTTCGGCATCCTCCTGCATGGCCGCCTGCGCAAAGGCCGCGGCATCAGCCGCCAGCTCCTCCTCGCTCATGCGAGGCGCACGCTTCTTGGTCGGCATGCCGGCCGCCTTGGCATTGCGCTCCTCCTTGGCCGCCAGGATATCGCCCTCGCGCTCAAGGTAAGCGTCCCACTCGTTGTCGAGCAGGGCGTTCACAGCGTCGCCTTCAACGGTCTCGCGCTCAAGCAGCACCTTGGCCATCAGATCGAGTTGATCGCGGCGGGCATCCAGGATCTCGACCGCACGGCGATGGGCTTCGCGCATGATGCGCTGAACCTCGATATCGATGCGGCGCGCCGTCTCCTCAGAGTAATCCTGGTGATCGGCGTAATCGCGACCAAGGAACACCTGATGCTGCGCCTCGCCAAAGACCTGCGTGCCCAGCTCCTCGCTCATGCCCAGGCGCGTGACCATCTCGCGCGCCATCTTGGTCGCGCGCTCCAGATCGTTGCTCGCGCCCGACGTGATGTCGTCGCACATGAGCTCCTCGGCAACGCGACCGCCCAAGAACACGGCGAGCTCGTCGAGCATCTCGTTCTTGGTCTTGAGGAAGTGATCCTCCTGCGGAAGCTGCAGTGTGTAGCCCAGGGCCTGACCGCGGCTGACGATCGAGATCTTATGAACCGGATCGGAATGCTCCAAGATGTGGCCCACCAAAGCGTGACCGCTCTCGTGGTAGGCAATCGTGGTGCGCTCGGCTTCGGTCATCACGCGACCCTTGCGTTGCGGTCCGGCAATCACGCGCTCCATCGACTCCTCGACCTCGTCCATCGAGATCACAGAACGATGACGGCGAGCGGCCAGCAGCGCAGACTCGTTGAGCAGGTTCGCCAGATCGGCACCAGTAAAGCCAACGGTCATCTGGGCGAGCTTCTCAAACTTAACGTCCTCGTCCATCGGCTTGTTCTCAGCATGCACGCGCAAGATCTGCTCGCGGCCCTTCACATCCGGACGGTCGACCGTAACTTGACGATCAAAACGGCCGGGGCGCAGCAATGCCGGGTCCAGAATATCGGGGCGGTTGGTGGCGGCGATCAGGATGACCGACTCGCTTTCCTCAAAACCGTCCATCTCGACCAGCAGCTGGTTGAGCGTCTGCTCGCGCTCGTCGTGGCCGCCGCCCAAACCGGCTCCGCGCTGACGTCCCACGGCATCGATCTCGTCAATAAAGATGATTGACGGAGCCTGAGACTTGGCCTCCTTAAAGAGGTCACGCACACGGCTGGCGCCGACACCCACGAACATCTCGACAAAGTCGGAACCCGAGATGCTAAAGAACGGCACGCCCGCCTCGCCGGCAACGGCCTTGGCCAGCAACGTTTTACCGGTGCCCGGAGGGCCCACCAGCAACACGCCACGCGGGATCTTGGCGCCCAGCTTGCGATAGCGATCCGGATCGCTCAAAAAATCACGGATCTCCTCGAGCTCCTCGACTGCCTCGTCCACGCCGGCAACGTCCTCGAACTTGACCTTGGGACGCGTAGCCTCGTTGGTCTTGGCATTGGTCTTGCCAAACTGCATGTTCCTATTATTGGCGCCCATCATCTGGCGCATAAAGTAGAACATGATGGCGATCAGGGCAATCGTCGGCAGCACACTCATCGCCAAGTCGCCCCAAAAATCGGGGTCGTTGGTGTTGACGATGTACTTGGTATCGGGGTGCTCCGCCATAAGCTCGGCAAGCGAATCGGAGCCGACATAGGTCGAGGAAAAGCTCTTGAGCTCGCTCGTATCGCCCTTGTCCTTTTTCGTCTTCCAGTAATGACCCGCCACGCTTCCGTCTTGAACCGTATAGGTCAAATCTTCGACGCGATCCTGCTTAATGGCGCTCACCATCTCGCTCGTCGCGAGCTTTACGGTATTGCTGGAATTGGCAAAGCCGGAGCCCATGTTAAAGAAGGCGTAGCCCAGAAGCGCGCAAGCCAAAATAAAATACAGCCAGCCCGTACGCGTGGGCTTCTTGCCTCCGGGCATCCCCGGGATCTTAGGCTCCCGGGGAGTCTGGGAATTGTTATCGTTACGGTCGTCGGGCATCTTACGAATAAACCTCCGGTTTCAAAATGCCCAGATACGGAAGGTTACGATAGCGCTCGGCATAGTCGAGGCCGTAGCCCACCACAAAGGCATCGGGGCAATGGGTTCCAACATACTTGGGCGTGACGGCCGAGGTACGGTCCTCAACGTCCTTCCACAGGAAGGCGGCGACCTCCAGAGAAGCGGGCTTGCGGCTCTCGAGGTTCTTCATCAGGTACTTGAGGGTCAGGCCCGAGTCCAGAATGTCCTCGACGATCAGCACGTCGCGACCACGGATGTCGATATCCAGGTCCTTAATGATACGCACGATACCCGAAGACTTCACACCGTCGCCATAGCTCGAAACAGCCATGAAATCGATGTTGGTCGGCAGCTCGATCTTGCGCATCAGGTCGCCCATAAAGACCACGGCGCCGCGCAGGACCGCAATCAGTACCAGATCCTTACCCGCGTAGTCGCGAGTAATCTGCTCGCCTAGGCGAGAGACGATACCGTCGATATCCTCCTGCGTAAACAGAATCTTCTCGATATCCGGATGTTGAGAAGCCATGACAACCCTTTCTTGTGCTTAATCGCCCACACACCGCCGTATGGACGCGAACTACACATTCTAGCAGCGCACGGGGTATATTTTCCAGCCCGCGCACCATCAGCGCGGGAATACCGTCAACGCCGCACAGAAAAGCTGGTGCGAGGAGCTAATCCGCGTCAACCACGCGAAGCAGATAGGCCACGCGCGTCGCCGCCGTGCACTTAAAACGTTCGTCCGCGCGAACGCCCGCGACCCATACTACGGCACCCCCCGGAGCCGTTCTTACCACGGGTACGCCAGAGCGGTCTGAAACAGGAATGCGCGCCTCGTTCAACAGGTCTGACACTTTCTTGCTTCGGCCGTTCATCCCCAACGGGCACATCACGTCTCCCGGCACAGGGCTATCCACCCACAGGCGTGCCGATCGTGCCTCGGTGGGAATCTCCCCGCGCGAGCCGGCTAACATCCGCTCGCCATCGCAGTCGGCAAACCCCAGGGCCGCCGCATCCACCAAGGCCGCAACCTTTCCGGCAGCAGCAAGCTCGCGGGCACGGTGCACGATATCGCACCCCGGCTCCACAGCCATCGGCTCCGCTGTCAGCATATGCCCCGCCCCCAGCGGCAGACAACCGGGAACGGAGATCCAATCGGCCACTAAACTCTCGCGCGCCGCCGGGGCCTTGAACGCCAGCATGCCAAACTCCACACGGGCATCAATTCCCGCAGGAAGCGTAACCGAGCCCGAGCCCGCAGCGACGCAGGCGAGCACGCGCTCCACGTGCCGCATCTCCGGTCGCGCGTCGGGATCGATGCGCTTAATCGCCAACCGCACGATACGCCGTGCAATCACAACCTCAGCGGCGGCAAGACGGCGCGCATCGAGCACCAGTGCGCCCACCGCTTCCTTGCGCAGGCAGCTTCGAAACGCCTGTGCCGAAAGCTGAGAAAGAAAGGCATCCTCATCGCCTAAGATCTCGCAGGCGGCGCCAATCGTCTTGCAGACGCTCGCATTGCGCTGCGCCACCACTGGCATCACTCTATGGCGCACGTAGTTTCGCAGATACGAGACATCCTCATTGCTCTCATCTTCACGCCACGGCTGACCATGTACCTGTAGATAGCCCACGAGCTCGCCATGAGTTAGGTCAAGCAAGGGGCGCACCACGATATTCCTTCGACGGGGAATGCTCGAAAGCCCAGCCGGGCCCGACCCCTTAATGGCATTCATCAAAAATGTTTCCGCGCGGTCCGACGAAGTATGCGCGGTACAGATACGAGCCGCCGTCCGCGGTGCGCCCGATTCGGCACAAAGTTCGCGAACATATCTCCGTGCCGCGGCATAGCGCACCTCGCGAGCCGCAGCCTCGATATTGCCCGATTCGTCATCAAAATAGGCATGCTCAACACACAGCGGCAAGCCGTATTGCGCGCACAGGTCACGTACAAAGGCCTCGTCGCCATCGGATGCCTCCCCGCGCAGATGATGGTTTACATGCAGCACGTGCAATCGCTCGCGCGCAATGGGAGCGACGCCGCGCCCGTCCTGGATATCCAGCTTTGATGTGCAGGCCATAAGGAGCAGCGCCGTCGAGTCCGCACCGCCTGATACCATGAGCACTACGGGGGCAGCGGCCTGCCGCGTTGCCAGGGCGCTCTTATCCGTCCTCGGCGCGGCATGATGTCCATAGTGCTGAGATACCGTTGACATTCGCTTCCTCCTCTATTCGTCCGCACTCATTGTATCCTTTGGAATCTTATGTCTCGCCTGCACCTTCATATCCTCGGCAGCGGCTCAAAAGGCAACTGCGCACTCGTCGAGGGACCTCAGGGGCTCATCATGATCGACAACGGCCTGTCCCGCCGCGAGACACTTAAACGCATGGCGGAGCTTGGCCTCTCGGCAGACGACGTCGCCGCTCTTGTAATCACCCATGAGCATGGTGACCATATCAAGGGGCTCGATGTATGGTGCAAGCACTGGCATGGTCCCCTCTTTGCCAGCAGGGACACCCTTTCATGCAAAGAAAACCTCGCGCACCTGCCCGTAGAGGAATTTGACCCCGGCGACACGCTCCCCATTGCCGGCATCCACGTGCAAACCTACTCAACATCGCACGATGTCATCAATCCGGTCGGCTATCGATTTAATGCTCTCGATGATTCCATTGGGTTTGCCACCGACACCGGAGAGTTATCGAGCAAGGCCATAGGCATCCTCAAAGACTGTCGAGTTCTCGCGCTCGAAAGTAACCACGATGTAACTATGTTGCGCGAAGGACCGTACCCACGCTTTCTTCAGGAGCGCATCCTGTCCACAAAGGGGCACCTCTCCAACAACCAGGCCGCCGAAGCCGCGCGAGAACTTGTTACCGATCGCACCGAACAGCTCATCGCCATGCATATCAGCCAGGACAATAATCGCCCAAGCCTTACCGTCAAAAGCTATGCCAACGCGCTTAATGCAAGTCTCGATGATGAACTCGGCAGCTCAGCCACCTGTCTTCAAGGGCCACGGAAGCTCTCGATACGCCCTGCAAGTCAGTATCAACCGACAACTATTCAATAGCCCACTCAAGACAACAAAAGGGGGCTGGGAATCACTTCCCAGCCCCCTTAACTCATACTCTCGATTGAAGCAGAGCCATCGTTAGTCGATAGAGATCTTCGTGACGTTCTTCTTCTCGACAATCTTGGGAACCGTAACAGTCAGGATGCCGTCAGCATACTTAGCCGAAAGGCCCTCGCTCGAAGCGTCCTTCAGATACACGCCGCGCGTCGCGCTGTACGAGCCGAACTCTTTCTGGAGGAAGTTCTTACCCTCGTTTTCGGCGCTCTCCTCAACGTTCACGCTGATCGACAGGCGACCCTCATTGAGCTCGACGTCGATGTCATCCTTGGCGACACCGGTCAGATACGCCTTGACCTCGTAGCCATCGCCCTTGTCCTCAACGTCAACGGGGAACGCCTTGGAAGCAATCGAGTTATTCGTCAGGTCTGTCATATCATCAAACAGATCAAACAGCGAGCTTGCAGAAGGACGGACACCAAAAACCGAACGATAAGGAACCATGCTTGCCATGTTTACCACTCCTTGTAAGGACTGCCGAGCCATCTTCTAGGTGGTTGGGACTTCTTTTGACGCTCATATATATGCCCAACCGCTTCTTATATATACATCGACTATAAAGTTTTTTGAGTCTATTGATATAAGCATATCTGAGTCTGGTTGACTAAGGTTTTGTCTAATAAACGGAATTTGAACGAAGGCTTAAATAATGTATGCAATCCCATCAAAACTAGACGGCTGGCTTACAATGGGCGCATACACGATATTGATGACGAACTAAGGGCATCATGGACGATCAAAAACAGGACAACACGTTTATGCCGGAGCAGGACGAAGCATCCAGCCCGCAACCGATTCGATTCCATCGCCCCCACATCTCGCAAGAGCCCATCAATGACCCAGAGCCCAAATATGTGACAAGAAACCGATATCAAACACTCGAAGAAGCGCAAACGGGGCGCAAACATATGGGCGTCGCCTCGGGAGACCCTGTATATCTGAAAGACGCACCATTATCTAAAAACAGCGCAGCTAGTGATGAGCCGATGAAAGCATCCGCCGCTCATCAACAAAGAGGGCCTCGACCCAAGCAAACCTTGACGCATTCGGCTCGCTATCTCGAAACGCCAAAACAGGGAAAGTCAATCTTCGTTTCGTCAAGTAAACGACGCAAGCAGCATCAGCTGACAATCCTGCTTATGATCATTGCGGCCATAGCAGTTGCCCTTGTTATACGATTTATTTTCTTTAAATAAAAGCTCAATACCGAAAACAACAAGATCGTCTGGTGTAATTGAGTCATTTACACCCCGTAAACGCAAAAAAGGGGGAGGCCGCGAGGCCTCCCCCTTCTTCAAGTCTTGCG
>CAUHHB010000005.1:0-166598 GCA_959606035.1 uncultured Collinsella sp. | reverse complement strand
CTGCCGACTACTACGCCAGCGCCGCCGGCCCCGTCGCCCCGCGCCCGGTCCACTCCGCGCTCGACCTCTCCAAGCTGGAGTCTGCCGGCTTCCACATGCCCGACTGGGAGGAAGAGCTGGGGGAGTACCTCAAGACGCTCTAGTCGCTATTTATATTGCGAGGGTAAAGGCCGCCGTTCTCTAACGGCGGCTTTTCTTATGCCTGGCGTATAGACCCGCTGCAACAAGGGCGGCGGCGGTCGCCAGACTCACTGCAAGCCCCGCAAGGGCGCCCGGAGTCTTGTAGGTCATCACGATCTTATTCGCGCCTTTCTGCATGTTCAGGGACGACAAGCCCTTATCGGCGGCGGGCGTTAGTTCTGCGGCGGTTCTGTTTACCGTTACGTTCCAGCCCTCATCGTACGGAACGCTCAACAGCAGGTTGCCGTCATCCTTGGCGGTATACTCGCCTTCGATCCTTCCGTCCTCAAAAACCGTCGTAATAAACTCGCTCGCCTTAAGCTCGTTAATAATCTGCTCGAAAACATCCAGATTGAGGGCGTAAAAGACCGGCTCATTGTCTTGGGGCATGTTTGTATAGCCCTCTGCGACTCCGATTGACACCGTATGCTGGCTCGGGGTGTCCGATACATCCGCAATCTGGCGGATATTATTGTCGAATCTCCAGGCCTCGTTTTCGATTGCTCGCTGGTCGATGGTAAGGGCGACGGGCCAATAACTGCCGGCGGTCGCATCTTTGTTGATGTAGAGATACCCGATGGAGCTTGCCGGAAGAGTAACGCTCCATTGCTTTAAGCTATCGCTATTCTCCGTGCTCGCGGCCTCGATCTTGGTATAGAGCTCGACCTTGCGGCCTAGGATTTTGCTGTAGAGGTCGTTCTGCTTTTCGAAGGGGTTCTCGCTCTTCAGCGTGCTGTTTTGGATATCGCTTGAGGCTGCGACGCCAATGCTGAGCGCATAGGGGTTCTCGTACACCGAGCTTGTGGAGTCGGCCTGATTCGTCTTGGCCGAAACGTATCCTGCAGGCGCGTTTTCAGGAATGGCGTACTTAACTCCCAATAGGGCATCGACGGCGAGAATGGGCTCGGCATAACGGGTCGAGAATTCGCCGACGCTGCTGTATCCAAGGGAGTTGAGCAGTGCGATGGCCTGCGGGTTGTTAGCAGACGAATACGAAGACAACTGGTTGTACCCAAGCGCTAGGCCTTCGTTGAGGGCGGCGCTATCGGCACGCGTGGTCGTTCGATCGATGCGGTAGAATGACGCAGAATCCTGGTCTTGAATGGCTGTGATCGTGTTGGTTGCGGTGGCGACATAGGTGCTGTTGGCTTCTTCGGAATAGCCTGCGTACAGTTGGTTCCACATCACATGGGCGTTGATAAACAACTCAATTGCGGTGATTGTCAGGATTGGTAATACGACGGCTGGTCGATAGGCATGACGAAATTTGGGCTGGCCCTCGAACACCTGCAACGAATAGCCCGCTGCCCACAGCGCAAAGAAGCTCAGCAAGAAAGTCGTGCGCGAATAGAATCCGTTGGGCACGCGCATGCCGCACCAGATGTACTCGAGCGGGCTCAAAACGGAGCTGGCGACCAGGATTATCGTGACGACGAGCGTTGCGATGCGTGTCTTGATCGAAACCGTGCGGTTAAACAGCAGGCTCACCGCGAGCAGCATCATGATGACGCCGCAATAGAACTGCGGTGTACTATCGTTGTTCACCCACATGCCAGGGAGAAAGCCCCTGATGAGCGATTTGAGGCTGGTTTTAAGCAGCGGCCCGAGGGCTAGGACGGGGCCGCCCTTGGACATGGCAAGGATGGTCGGCAAAAAGGTCCAAGCGGACAGAAGTAGCCCGAGCACGATGGCGCCTGCGAATCGCAGGGCCCGATCGAGCATGAGCTTCCAGCTAAAACCTTCTTCTGCAACATAATCGACAAATTCGACCAATACGAAGATGCAGAGGAACAGGATGCTGATGTAGGCCGTATACCAGCAGAACATGACATTGAGCGCCGTTGTGATGACGAGGCGGATCATGCGCTGCTTGCGGATGAGCTCGTGGCATCCGTAGGCGCAGATGGGCAGCAGGATCAGGCAATCAATCCAGAGTGGGTTGCGCAGGTTGCTGATGGTCCAGCTGCAAAACGTGAACGAGAGGGATAGCAAGAATGCGGCGGGCTTGGAAAGGTCAAAGCGCTTTTGCACATACCAAGCGCTGCTGATGTGGATGCAGCCAAGCTTGAGCGCGGTTATGGCAAATACGAAGAGCGTCAGCTTGTCTGCGGGAAACAGCACGCAGAGCAGGTTGAAGGGGCTGGCGAGGTAGTAGCTATAGAGCCCCCATGTGTTCATACCGAGGCCCTGTGAGAAGGAATAGCGAAGGTTTGCCTCGCCTAAAAGGACGCGGCGAAACCACGCGAAGAAGTCGATGTATTGGTATTTGAGATCGTTGGTGAGAAACGAGTTGTCGCCAAAGGGGTAGACATGCCCCGCCTCTGCAAGTGCGACAAAAAATGCGATGGAAAACGTGAAGCAGGCGGCGTAGAACGCCACATTCTTGAGCGTGCTGTTATTGGGCCGTGTCATCAGATTCCTCGTTGGATTCTCGAATGATATAGATGGGGCGGTGCTTGGCCTCCAAGTAGGCTTTTGCTAGGTACTCGCCAATGATTCCCAGGCACAGGAGCTGCATGCCGCCAAACAGCGTAATGAGGCAGGCAAGGGAGGGCCATCCGCCTACGGGATCGCCCCAAACAAGCGTTTTGACCAGGATGACGATAAATCCCATGATGGCGATGAGGCAGAAGACGATACCCGTGAGGGCGGCGAGGGAGAGTGGCGCCGTGGAAAACGCGACGATGCCGTCGATGGAATAGAGGAGCAGCGACCAAAAGCTCCATTTGGTCTCACCGGCCACGCGGTTGACGTTTACGTAGGGGAGCCATTTGGTCTTGAAGCCGACCCAGCCGTAGATGCCCTTGGAGAATCGATTGTATTCGCCCATGGAGATGATGGCGTTGACCATAGGTCGCTTCATGAGCCTAAAATCGCGTGCTCCGTCGACGATGTCGGCCTTGGAAATGCGGTTGATGATCTTGTAGAACATACGGGCGCAGAACGACCTGATGGGAGGCTCGCCTTCGCGGGTGGTCCTGCGTGTGGCGACGTTATCGTAGTCTTCGGTTTGCAAGATCTCGTACATCTGCGGCAGGAGCGAGGGCGGGTCCTGCATGTCGGCATCCATGGTGGCGACATAGTCGCCCTTTGCGTGCTGGAGTCCGGCGAGTAGTGCCGCCTCCTTGCCAAAGTTGCGCGAGAAAGAGTGCCAGCGGATGGCGTATGGATGCGCCGCCGCAGCTTCTGCCTTCATGACGGCGAGCGTTTTGTCTGCCGAGCCATCGTCGATGAGGACGGCTTCAAAGGAGATGCCGGGGTCTTGCCGGGTCATGATGCGAACGACGCCATCGAGCTCTTTGAGAAAGATCGGAAGTGATTCCTGCTCGTTGTAACACGGCACGACGATGGAGATGAGCGGCATGTGACTTACCTCTCGTTTTTATTTGCGCTGGAGGGAATGCTGCAGCCATATGTGTTATACACGTTGACCTCCCACTGTTTACGCTCAACCTTTGCAACGGAATCAAGGATAAGCCCCGTCGCGAGACTCAGGCCACAAAGGAACATGAAAGATGCGGCGAGCATTGCGGTGGGGAAGCGGGGGACGAGACCGGTCTGGAAATATTCGACGACGATGGGGATGCCCAGGGCGAGGCCGATAATCGCAAACAGAAGCGCGACCAGGCTGAAGAATTTGAGCGGACGGTAGTCCTTGAACAGCGTGCCGATCATCGCAACGACTTTAATGCCGTCGCTCACGGTATTGAGCTTGGACTCGGAGCCTTCCGGACGGTCGCGGTACTCGATGGGCACATCTTTGATGCGCCAGCGGTGGTCGACGGCGTGGATCGAGAGCTCGGTTTCAATCTGGAAACCCTCGGAAAGCACAGGGAAGGTTTTAACGAACGGGCGGCTCATGGCGCGGTAGCCGGTCATGACGTCATCGAAGCTGTAGCTATAGATCCACTTGATCATGGCGCGAACTAGGTTGTTGCCAAAGCCGTGGAAAGCACGCTTGTTTTCCTCGGCGTAGGTGCCGTTGGAAAGTCGGTCGCCTACGGTCATGTCGGCCGCGCCGTTAAGGATGGGCTCGCAGAGGGCTTTGGCCGCCTCGGCGGGATAGGTGTCGTCGCCGTCGACCATCAGGTAGCAATCGGCGTCGATGTCGCGAAACATCTGGCGGCACACGTTGCCCTTTCCCTGGCGGGGCTCAAAGCGGACCGTGGCGCCGTGCTCGGTAGCGATGCGTGAGGTATCGTCCGACGAGTTGTTGTCATAGACATAGACCGTCGCTTGCGGAAGCTCGCGGTGAAAGTCGTCGATGACTTTTCCGATGGTGACTGCCTCGTTGTAACAGGGGATAATAACGGCAATCGTTTGCTCGGCCATGAAGGTTCCTTTGGTCGCGTACAATCGAATCGTTTGTTTCGTGGTTAGGATGGGCGCATTGATTCGAGAGTTCAGGTTATTAGATGTGACACGTGCTGTTTTGCTGTTTGCAGCAAGCATCACTACGGTGACGTATTGTAGTGGTTCCTTCGACCTGTTTCCATCTGTCTTGGCATGTGTTGCGATAATCGCATCATTGGTTAATTTCAATAAGTTTGCGTGCAGGGATTTTGCATTTCCGTCTGTTGTTGGTAGAGCTTGCTGCTTAGT
Source organism: uncultured Collinsella sp. (assembly GCA_959606035.1). Classification (GTDB taxonomy): domain Bacteria; phylum Actinomycetota; class Coriobacteriia; order Coriobacteriales; family Coriobacteriaceae; genus Collinsella. The sequence continues at coordinate 161,816 of CAUHHB010000005.1, read as the reverse complement.
GATTTCCCTTGTATTTTCGTTTGTTCTTGTGCTGGGAGCGCATATTCGCGTGACAGAACCGGTGATTGCCGGCGGGATTTACGAGAACTATATTGAGCCGTATTCCGCGATTGATTTTGTTGCTTTTTGGGTGATGTCGGCGCTGGTCTTTTGGGTCTTGTCGGTGCTTGTTCAGCTGTCTTGTAGTTGCCGCTGCTGTGTTTTCTGCGAAGACTCGCCACGGGCGAATGATGGTGACTCGTCCATTCGATTCCTATCTGTTGCGGTCCGTGCTCTAGTGATATTTCTTTTATATCTGCCGTTCTTCCTGAGGTATTTTCCAGGCCTGTTTTTTGGGGATACCTTCTCGTCGTTTGCTCAGATTATGGGGTGGAACCCTTTGAGCAACCATCATCCGGTTGCATTCACCATGATGATGGCTGCTTGTATCAAAATTGCAGGCCTCATGGGGATGAGCCCTTCGGTGGGCGTTGCCTTGCTAACGGTGCTTCAGATGGCCTGTGTTGCCAGCACGTTTGGCTATCTTTCAATTTGGGTGACTTCTCGTTTGGGGGTCTCCTCTCGCTGGTCTTGGCTGCTCGTAGTCTATTTTGGCTTGTCACGGTATTGCGCTCTATATTCTGTGGCGCTTTGGAAAGACCCGTTGTTTTCCTGCTGTCTTGTCTTGATGGTGACCATGCTTGCCGATGCCGTCACGGGAAAGGATTCCCGGTCGAGCGCGTTGCGTTTGCTCGTTTTTGGTGCCCTGGCGTTGGGCGTTATGCTTCTACGGAATAACGGTTTGTATATTTGCGTCGCGCTATTCGTGGTACTTGCGATAGTTGTTGCTTTGGACCGGCTCGGCTGCGTTGCCCCGATGAAGTCTGCCTCTCGTTTGGCCGTATCTCTTGGATTTGCGCTTGTCACATGCTTGGTTATTACGGGGCCCGTGTACTCGGCTATGGGCGTTGTTCCATCGGAGGATGTTGAGTCAGTGGGTATTCCGCTTGCTCAGATGGCTCGCGTTGCCGCGCTCGATGGCGATATGTCCGAGTCCGACCGTTCTTATATGAACGAGCTGCTTCCGCTTGATCGTTACAAAGAGGTGTATCTTCCCAGCTGTATCGATCCGCTTAAATGGAATGAAGACTTTAATGCGGAGCGTTTAAAGGATGAATTTTGGACCCATTGGGCCTCGATGCTTTCGCGTAACCCTTCGATATACTTTGAGGCGTGGGAACTGCAGACGTTTGGTTTTTGGGCCCCAAATGTAAAGGGCGCTGACGGTCTGCCTGAAAACTTTCTCATGGGCGTTCCGTATAACCTTGTGGCCGACGCAAAGGCTTCTACGGGAGTTACATTTCGCAACTTGCTTGTACCCCTCGGCGATGGTGTCGATGTGGCGATTGGACTGAGCGCTTGGTCTATTTCTGGCTCCGTTGTCTTTTGGTTGCTTATGTTTTCGGCAGTTCTTTTGGTATCGCGTGGGCGTTCGCGTTTCGCATTGCCGCTTTTGCCTTTTTTGCTGTTGTACGGAACGCTCTTTATTGCGAGTCCTATTTGGTATTGGCCTCGTTATATCGTGGCTGCTCAATTTGGTCTTCCTGCCGTGCTTGTGGTTGTCGCTCGCGGCATGCTGTCTGGTGAAAGACGTTCCGAAAATGATGTTGTGGGATAGTTTTCCAGTTTCGCAACGCCGCCTTATGGCGTTGAGGGCGGGTTTATACTGTTCGCTTGTCAACGATTACGAGTAAAGGAGTTGCATCCGTGTCGGATCAGACAAAGCAACAAGAAACTCGCAGTCTGCCTGCGACGTTTGCTAAGAACGAATTTGAGAAGGATGCGTTTATCCTTCGTCAGCTGGTTACCAAGGATTTTAAGATCAAGTATCGCCGTAGCGTTCTGGGTGTCGCATGGTCGGTGCTCAATCCGTTGCTGATGATGATCGTCATGGCCATCGTGTTCTCGACGATTTTTGGCCAAGGCCGCAATGGCTCAATGACGCCCGAGATGTACCCGCTGTACTTGATCGTGGGTAACATTACCTTTGCCGTCATGTCCGAGTCTACGAACCAGGCCCTGACGTCTATCGTGGGCGCTGCCCCTCTGCTCAAGAAGGTTAAGGTGCACCGCTGGGTCTTCCCGGTGCAAAAGGTGCTCTTCTCGCTGGTCAACTTTGCCTTCTCGCTGGTCGCCGTCGCCATCGTCATGCTGTGGTTCCGCGTTATGCCTTCTTGGCACCTCATTCTGCTGCCGGTTTGCCTGCTGCTGCTTATGTGCTTCTGCATGGGCCTGGGCATGATGCTCTCTGCTCTTACGGTCTTTTTCCGCGACGTTATGCATCTATGGAGCGTCGTCATTACGGCGTGGACTTACATTACGCCCATCTTCTGGACGACTGACTATATTGCGCAAATGCCGCATCTCGTGCGTATCTTGATGTATGCGAACCCCATGTTCAACTACCTGCAGTTTATGCGCGATATCTTTCTGTTTCAGACTACGCCCTCGCTCATGACGTTTGGTATGTGCGTTGCCTGGGCGGTTCTTGCGCTTATTATTGGCTACACCGTGTTCCATAAGTCCGAGCGCAAATTTATCCTCTACATCTAAGGAGTGCTGTGATGACTGAATCTGTTGTTGATTACAGCGAGCAGCCTCTGGCTGTCGAGGTCGACGACGTCACCATGATCTTTAACATGGCGTCTGAGTCGCTGACCAACCTCAAGGAGTACTTCATCAAGCTCGCCAAGCACGAGTTGTTCTTTGAGGAGTTTAGGGCGCTTAAGCATATTTCGTTTGATATTCATCGTGGCGAGGTCGTGGGTCTGGTTGGCACCAATGGCTCCGGCAAGTCTACGATGCTCAAGATTATCGCTGGCGTGCTTGAGCCAAGCGAGGGCAGCGTTAAGGTGCACGGTAACATCGCGCCGCTGATTGAGCTTGGTGCCGGCTTTGATCCCGAGCTGACCGCCCGCGAGAACATCTATCTGAACGGCGCCCTGCTCGGCTATACCAAGGAGTTCATCGACGCCAACTTTGACGGCATTATCGAGTTCGCTGAGCTTCAGAACTTTGTCGACATGCCGCTTAAGAACTTCTCCTCGGGCATGGTTGCGCGTATTGCCTTTGCAATCGCGACGATTACCGAGCCCGATATTCTGATCGTTGACGAGACGCTGTCCGTCGGTGATGTGTTCTTCCAGCAGAAGTGCGAGGCCCGCATCCAGCACTTTATCCAGAGCGGCGACGTGACGGTTCTGTTCGTTTCGCACTCCATGGAGCAGGTTGAACGCATCTGCCAGCGTGCCGTTTGGATTGAGAAGGGTGACCTTCGCATGGACGGCCCGGTCGATGAGGTCTGCAAGGCGTACCGCGAGCAGTTCAACTAGGTTATAATTACTTGCGCCTGACAGGTTTGCGCTTGCTTGGGCGTGCGGTTATTTGCTCCATTAGCTCAGTTGGATAGAGCAGGGGACTTCTAATCCCAAGGTCGACGGTTCGAATCCGCCATGGAGCACCATCATTTATTAAGCCCGGACCGCTTGGTGGTCTGGGCTTTTTTCATCTTGCGTGCTGCGGTTTTGAAGGGTTCGCCATGGGAAGTAAAAGGCTCGACTGGATAGATATTGCAAAGGGGATTGCAATGATTCTGGTCATTGTGGGGCACACCGTCCCAAATCCTTCTCCCTTGCGGCACGCGATCTTCTCGTTTCACATGCCGGTGTTCTTTATTCTTGCCGGGTATACGTTTAGGCCGAAGCCGTGGCGCGAGCTGCTGAGTGGTTCGGTGTCGCGCCTGCTGGTGCCGTATGTGGTTCTTGCACTGGCGTGGCAGGTGCCGACGTTCTTGATGAGCGGTGTTTCTTTGACGAGCGGTACGCTGGTTGCGGGGCTTAAGACGCTTGTGTTTGCCTCAGGCGTTGATGTGCCTCGGCTTGGCGTTGCCGCCGTTGGCATGGCATGGTTTTTGGCGGCGCTGTTTACGTCGCGCCTGTTGTTTAATGCGCTCGTGCGGCTGTTTGATCGCCGCGGGATCGGGGTTGTTTGGCAGGGCGTTGTCTGTGCCGCGATTGCCTTTTGCGGATTGAGCGTGTCTCGATTAATGGGTGTTTACCTGCCGCTCGATATGGATCTGAGCTGCTATATCTTGCTGCTGATGTGGGTTGGCTATACGGCGCGCCAAAAGGGGCTGGAGCCGAGCGTGAGCAAGCCCCTGCTGTTTATTGGAGCCGGTGTCGCTTGGCTTGTCCTTGCCGCGCTGAGTGGGCTTGAGCTTTCGAGCCGCCGCGTGGATGGGTTTGTGGTTGCGACAGTTGCCGCTGTTGCGGGTAGCTACTGCGTCTGTTGGGTTTCGATGGCGTTGGAGAAGTTGAAAGACGTGCCGGTTTTGGGGTCCTTTGAACAAGCCCTCGTGTTCTGCGGACAGGCCAGTCTTGCCATCTTTGCAATCCACGCGGTCGATTGGTTTATTCCTTGGCAGACGATGCCGCTACTTATGACGCTGCCAACATCGTGGCTCTTTGCATCAATCGTGCGTTGCGCCTGCGATATCGGCCTGGCATACGTGATCAGGAAGGCGTAATTAAAAGTGGGGAGGACCAAGTTGGTCCTCCCCACTGCCATTATGCCTTCAGACACTCGGGCAAGACGCTTGCAACTGCATCCATCGCCTGCGGCTTTAGGTACTGCTCGTTGAGCCGTGCCTTTCTGTAGACGTAGCGAGTGTCTGCCGAGTACTTGATCAATACGTCGGTGAAGAACCGCTCCCAGCTCAGGTAGTCGCGGCTTTCGATATAGCTTGAGGGATCCTCGAGGATTTTTAAGATATCGTTACTGGGAATGAGGCCAGATTGCAGGAGTGTCCACTCGAATGATTCGGGGAGGAACAAGCGTACGTTCTTGTAAACGCGCTGTCCGAGCACCTTTTCGATGTAGGGACCAAATGCTGCTCCGTCTCCAATAGCAAGAATGTTTTGCTCGGGACATTCGTGAATCGTACGTTTTAGATTCGCAACGCCGGTGGCGGTATAGCAGGGGATCCCGAGTCGGTTGCAAAGAGCGTCGTAGAATTGATAGCCAGATTTGCTATCCTCAACAACTACGGCGTCGGGTGCCTCGAATCCAACATTTAGGTCCTGGTAAAGCATGTTTGCTGTGTGGCTGTATATCGGTTTTGTTACCGAGTAGAAGCGTTTATCGCTCTTTCGACCATTGATTGTTTTACTCGTGGTGTTTACCAGCTTTAGGATTTCGTCGACACTGTAGGGGAGCTCGCTGGCATCTCGACGAGATATCAGAACAAAATAGTTGGACGACCCGTTAACGGCTTTTGCGAAGTCTTTTGAGTAGATAAATTCGTTGCCCTCATCTAAAAAGATTATTGAGTCCTCGATAATCGAAAGCTCGCGCTTCCAACGTCTGCCGGAAAGCGTTTCGCGGGGCACGTCGCAGCTGAGTGTAACGCCGCTTTCCTGTCCTCGGTCGTTGTAGTCGCGAATCATCGAGATAAGCGTCGTTTTGCCCGTGCCGCTGTTGCCGCGAATGAAGGAAATGTTGCGTTTAAAGGTGAGTGTGTATTTGACCTTTGCACGCTCTACGACAACGGTATGCGTTCCCTTCATTACTCATCAACATCCAAAAAGTCATTCGTGGCGCCAACAAACTCCTGCATGTTTCTGACGATGCGGTTATCGTTTTCAATGCGGATTTCAAAATTCTTCCAGGGGAACTTCATGATGTGGTAAAGGGTCACCAGCACATCCTGCTCTTTGCCGATCTTGAGTAGCCAGCGGGCACAGTTGTCTCCGCAGGTAGATGCGTTGAACACCATAATTGGGAGATTGCGTACTAACAGCAGCGTCTTGACGCCGCCGGACAGTTCGAGTGGGGTGATTGAGCCCAGCTGCTTGCTTACGATGTTGTGGGGGCCGATGAGCTCTGATCCGTCCACGCTTTTAATAATCTGTGCGGCCATAGGATCTTCGAACCATGAGTCCAAGTATGAGTTCCTAAAATAGGTTTCGGTATCGTAGATAGAACCGGGGTAATCCCCCAGATGGATGCTTAACATGCGCGTCTCCAGACGTTGTGTGACTGCAACGATTATATGCTAGTAATAAAGTGCCGCCAGTAGCGAGGTTGCTGCTGGCGGCACTGGCTATATTAGCGTGCGAATCGGCGTTGATGGATTTGCTCGCGAAGCTACTTTTCGAGACGCTCTTTCAGCAGCTCCAACGCGTGGGCATACCCCTGCAGGCCTTCGCCGGTGATGGTGGCGAAGCAGGCCAGGCGGGCGTAGCTTACCTGGCGGAAGTCCTCGCGGGTCTCGACGGCGCTGATGTGGACCTCGACGGCAGGGATGGCGACGGCTTTGAGCGCATCGAGGATCGCCACGCTCGTGTGCGTGTAGGCCGCCGGGTTGATGACGATGCCGTCGACCTTGCCGTAGGCCTCCTGGATCTTGTCGACGATGCTGCCCTCGTGGTTGGATTGGAAGACCTCGACCTCGTTAAAGCCCTGCGTGGCGCCTGCCTCCTGGCAGATCTGGACCAAACGGTCGTAGTTATCGCTTCCGTAGATGCCCGGCTCGCGAATGCCGAGCATGTTGAGGTTGGGGCCGTTGATGACGAGTGCCTTCATGGTTGCTTCCTTTGCAGTTGGTTGGCGTGGCTGGTCTTGCGATCTTCGGCGTTTGCCCAGATAAAACCTGCCAAAACAAACCTGTCCCTTTTTGGCAGGTTAGAGGGTCTCGACGATGGCGGCCGCGGTGTTGGCGGCGCAGTCGCGTGAGTCGATGATGTAGTCGGCCCAGGCGCGGTAGTGTGGCATGCGCTGTTCAGCCAGCTTATCGATGCCGTCGCGTGCGGTGATGGGGCGGCCCTTGTGTGCGAGCTCATCGAGCTTACGGTTGAGCATCACGATCTGGCTGTTCTGGTGCAGCAGCGGATAGTTATCGTCGCGCGTGACCACGCCACCGCCGGTGGAGAGCACCAGGCCACTGCGCTTGGAGATGTCGGACAGCGCCACCGTCTCCTGCTCGCGGAAGGCCGCCTCGCCGCGCTCGACGATAAAGTCGGCGCAGAGCATGCCCAGGCGTTCTTCGAGGGCGCGGTCCAGGTCGATATGCTCGCGTCCCGTGAGCAGGGCAATCTGCTCACCCACGCGGGTCTTGCCCGAGCCCGGCATGCCGATCAGCGCGATGTTCTGTTCGCGGCGCGACAAGCGCTCCGTTACGTCCAGGATGCGCTCACGCGGGGTGACCTGGCCGGTATAGCGCTCAACGGCTTGCGCCGCCTGGGCCACGAGCATGAGCAGGCCGCCGATGCAGGGGATGTCGCGGCGCTCGGCCTCGAGCATCAGGCCCGTACGGGCAGGGTTGTAGACAATGTCGATAACGCCTTCGAGCGCATCGAGCCCTTCGAGCGTGCAGGGGGCGTCGGGGCAGTGGGGGAACATGCCGGCGGGCGTGCAGTTGACGAGCAGGGCGGCGTCGGACTGCTGCGCGATGTTGTCGTAGTTGACTTCGCTCGTGCGGCCGACCGGCACGACGATGGCGCCCAGGTCGCGGAGCACCATGCTGGCAGTGGTGCCGGCGCCACCGGTGGCACCGAGCACGAGGGCCATCTTGCCGGCGACCTCAACGCCCAGCTCCTCGACTAGGCACTGAAAGCCGAAGTAGTCGGTGTTGTCGCCGCGCAGGCGGCCGTCGGGCAGGCGCGTGATGGTGTTGACGTTTCCCATACGCTCGGCGAGTGGACTCAGCTCGTCCAGGTATTCCATGACGGCGCGCTTGTAGGGGATGGTCACGTTGGTGCCCTCCCATTCGTCACCCGTCATAAAAGCCTGGAGGTCCTCGGGCTCGCGCTCAAAACGCACATACTCTAGCCCCGCGAGCTCCTTGTAGATGGTCGGGGTGTAGCTGTGGCCCAGCATGCGGCCCAGCACGCCGTAGGGGCGGGTTGCGGCGACATCGGTCATCTAGAGCACCTCCGTGTAAGTGCCAAAGTAGGTGAAACTCTCGCACACGTCATCGATGGAGTCGAGCAAGTCGTCGAGGGCCTTGCTACCAAAGGGGCAATCCAGGTCAAAGTAGAACATAAACTCAAAGTCATGCCCGGGGATGGGACGGCTCTCGAGCTTGATGAGGTTGATATTGAGCGCGTAGAAACGCTCGAGTACGCGATAGAGCGCGCCCGGCTCGTTGGCCGTGGTAATCATAAGCGAGGTGCGGTTGGCACCGGGGTAGACGCGTGGCTCGCGGCTGATGACGACAAAGCGCGTGTAGTTGTTGTCCGAGTCCTGGATGTTGGGCTCCAGCACCTCCAGACCATAGAGTGCCGCGCAGCTGCGCGATGCGATGGCGGCAACATCGGTGCGCTCGGAGCTGGCGACCATCTCGGCCGACATGGCCGTGTTGGGGTACTTGGTGGCGTGCAGGTCGTGCGCCTCGATAAAGCCGGCGCATTGGGCAATGGCCTGGCCGTGGCTGTAGACCTCGTGCACGTCCGCAAACTTGGCGCCGGGCTTGACGAGCAAGTTGTGGTCGATTTTGAGGCGAAGCGAGCGCACGATGTGGAAGTCGAACTGGGCGAGCAGGTCGTAGACGGCGTTGACTGAGCCGGCGGTGGAGTTCTCGATGGGCAGCACGCCAAACTCGCAGAAGCCGTCGCGCACGGCGCGCATAACGCCCTCGAAGGTCTCGAAAAACGCGATGTCGGGCACGTCGAAGAGTTTGCACGCGGCGATTTGACTGTAAGCGCCCTCAACACCCTGGCAGGCGACGGTGGCCGTCTGGGGGAAGGGCGTATCGAAGGCCTCGGCCGTGGCGTGGGCCTTTTGCGAGACGGTAATGCCCTTGAGCTCGTTGATATAGCGCTGCTGCTCGGCCTTGCTCATGCTCATGAGGAGACGGAACAGGGTGATAGTCTGGGCTTCGTAGCGCTCGGGTGCGCGGCTGGCGAGGTTATTGAGCTTGGAGCGCTCGCGGGCGGGGTCGAAGACGGCCTTGCCCATCTCGATTTTTGACTTGGCGACTTCGGTGGCAATGTCCATGCGCTCGACAAAGCTGTTGAGGAGCGTGGTGTCGATGCCATCGATGGCCTGGCGGATGTCAGCAAGGTCCATGGAGACCCCTTTCACGTGTCGGGGGATGTTGAGGGGTGGGTAGTTAGCGCTGGGCGGCGTCTTCGAGGAGGGCGTCCCAGATGGCAAGGGCGGCGGCTGCCTCGGCTACGGGGACAGCTCGGGGGACGATGCAGGGATCGTGGCGGCCGTGGACCGAGAGCTCTGCATTTTCCATAGCGTCCATGTCCACCGTCTGCTGCTCGCGGCCAATGGAGGGCGTCGGCTTTACGGCCATGCGCCACATGACGGGCGCGCCGGTCGAAATACCGCCCAGGATGCCGCCGGCGTTGTTGGACTCGACCTCGATCTCGCCGGTCTCGGCATCGATGCGATACGGATCATTGTTCTCGCTGCCGCGCATGGCGGCCACGGCAAAGCCCATGCCAAACTCCACGCCCTTTACGGCGGGAATGCCAAACGCGATCTGCGCGATGCGGTTCTCGATGCCGTCGAACATGGGGTCGCCGATGCCCGCGTGAAGCCCGTAAATGCCGCACTCCACGATGCCGCCGATGCTGTCGAGTTCGTCGCGCGCGGCTAGGATTTCCTCGCGCATGCGGCCGGCTGCGGCGGCGTCAATGCACGGCAGATCGTTCGTAAGGATCGCCTTGCGGTCGGCCTCGCGATAGACCATGTCGTCCATCGGCAGGTCGGAGATGCCGCCGATCTGCGCGACGTGCGCCATGACCTGAATGCCGCGGGCCTCGAGTGCCTGCAGCGCAATGCCGCCGGCGATGCATAAGGGGGCCGTTAGGCGGCCGGAGAAATGACCGCCACCGGCGACATCGTGCATGTTGTGATACTTCACGCGCGCAGGGAAGTCCGCATGTCCGGGGCGGGGCTTGCGGCGCAGCTCGGAGTAATCCTTGGAGCGCGTGTTGGTGTTCTCGATAATCGCGGCGATGGGCGCGCCGGTGGTATGTCCATCGACCACACCGGCGATGATGTGGGCGGCGTCGGCCTCGCGGCGTTTGGTCGCGGTCTCGTCGCGACCGGGGGCACGACGGTCAAGGAAGGCCTGCAGCCGCTCCTGGTCAACAGCGATGCCCGCCGGGATGCCATCGAGGGAGCAGCCGATGGCGGGGGAGTGCGACTGGCCGAAGATGCTTAAGTGCAAGACGTTGCCAAAGGTCGAGGACATGCTATTCCTCCTCGAGTGTGACCTTGCCGCCCAGCAGGCGGTAGTGGTCGAAGAAATCGGGATAGGACTTGTTGACGGCCTCGGCACCGTGGATCACGACCTCGCCGGTGGCGCGGCTCGCGGCGATAGCGGCCATCATGGCGATGCGATGGTCGTTGTGCGAATCGACCTCGCCGCCGGTAAAGGCGTCGACGCCCTTGATGATGAGGTCGTCGCCGGCAATGCGCACCTGCGCGCCCAGCGCGGTGAGCTCGCGGGTGGTGGTGACCAAGCGGTCGGATTCCTTGATGCGCAGACGGGCACAATCGCGGATAAAGGTGCGGCCCTGTGCCAGCGAGGCCACGGCCGAGATGACGGGCACCAGGTCCGGAATGTCGTGGGCACTCATCTCAAAGCCGGCGAGCTTGTCGGACTGCACGGTGGCGGCGTTGGTGGAGCGCACGATGCGGGCGCCAAAGCGCGAAAGCGCGGCAAGCACGTTACGGTCGCCCTGTACGGAGCTTAGCGACACGCCCTCGACGGTGATTGGGTCGGTACCGATGGCGCCGGCGCACAGCCAAAAGGCGGCGTTGGACCAGTCGCCCTCGACGGCCACGCTGCCGGGCGTGCGGTACGAGCCACTGCTCACGCGGAAGTTCGTGACCTCGGGCTGGCCGTCCTTGGCCGGAATGCGCTCGACGTTGACCTCGACGCCAAAGGCCTTCATGGCCTGTATCGTCAGGTTGATGTAGGGGCGGCTCTCGATGAGGCCGGTTACCTGCACGCAGGAGGGCTGGGCCAGCAGCGGGGCTGCCAGCAGCAGGCCCGAGATGTACTGCGAGCTCACGTTGCCCGGAAGCACAAAGGTGCCCGGGCGCATGCGGCCGCTCGTCTTGAGCGGAAAACCGCCCAGACCCTGTAGGTCGCAGCCGGCGGCGATGATCTCGTCCGAGAGCGGGGAGAGCGGGCGGGCGCCCAAGCGCCCCTGACCCACAAAAGTTGCTTCTGCGCCCAGCGCGCAGGCGACGGGCAACATAAAGCGGAGCGTGGATCCACTTTCACCGCAGTCAAGCGTGCTGCCGGCAAGGGCCTTGAGCAGGCCAAACTCAACACTCTTCATGGTGGGGTGGACCTGGAAGCCGTCCTCGACGGTCTCGATGCGAGCCCCCAGGGCCGTAAGGCAGCGCACCGTAGCCTCGATGTCGGCGCAGGTGGTGTTGCAGGTGACGTGTGTCTCGCCGTTGGCAAGCGCAGCGCAGATGATCAGGCGATGCGCCATCGACTTGGACGCGATGGCGGGAACGGTGCCCTTGAGCGGGGACGGGGTGATGCGGGCTAGCATGCGGATGCGTCTCCCTTCTGGCCGAGGCCCTCGGCAATGAGTTCGTGGAAAGTGGAAAGCGGTGTGCGGTCGATGCTGCAGCGGCCAATGCCGTGCGGAATCACTAGATCGATGGTGTCACCCGCGCGCTTCTTGTCGTGGAGCGCCTCGGCAAAGACGGTATCGGCATCTAGGTCGCAGCGGGTCTTGAGGCCATGGCGGGCGCAGAGTTCCTCAATACGATCGGGCAGTGCAGCATCGCAAATGCCGTGCAGGGCCGCGGCGCGCGTGATGATGCCCATGCCGATTGAAACGCAGTTGCCGTGTCCGAGCTCAAAGTGCTCGCAGGCCTCGACGGCGTGCCCGGCGCTGTGTCCAAAATTGAGGAGCTTGCGCTGGTTGGTTTCGCGCTCGTCGGCGACGACCACGGCGCGCTTGATGTCGATGTTGCGGGCGATGATGAGTGCTACGCGGGCCACATCGCGGTTGAGCAGCTCCAGCGTGAGCGGGGTCTTCTCCAGCTCGGCGAAAAGCTCCGGGTCGGCGATCACGGCGTGCTTGACGACCTCGCCGCAGCCGTCGGCGAACTGCTCGGGCGTGAGTGTGGCCAGACACCCCACGTCGGCGATAACCACGCTCGGCTGCCAAAAGGCGCCGGCCAAGTTCTTGCCGGCAGCCAGATCGATGGCGGTCTTGCCTCCCACCGACGAATCCACCATGGCGAGCAGGCTCGTTGGGATCTGCACAAACTTGCAGCCGCGCATGTAGGTGGCGGCCACAAAGCCCGCCACGTCGCCCACGACGCCGCCGCCGAGTGCCACGATCACGTCGGAGCGCGAAAGCTCGTGCTCGGCCACAAACTCCAAAATGGCAACATAGGTTTCGGCGCGCTTATGGGCCTCGCCGGCCTCGAAGGTGCAGATGCTCACCTCGTAGCCTGACGCCTCCAGGCTCTGCTTAACGGGCATCTGGTAGAGCGGGCCCACGTTGGTGTCCGTCACGATGACGGCCTTGGTGCCGCCGGCAGTGGCACGCACGAGCGGTCCCGCCTGCTCCAGCAAAAACGTGCCAACATGCACCTGGTAGGGGCGTGCAGTGTCGATATCGATGGTAATCGCCATAAGCTTCGGTCCTTTCGACCTGGCGTGATGGGTTGTCTAGTGGGAGGCCTCGTCGTCGAGTGCGCGCTTAATGCGGTCGCCCTCGGCAAGGAGATTCTCCAGATAGCGCTGGTCGCGGTCCTTGAGCGCACGGCTGTAGGCGCCAAGCGATTCGATCAGATGGTCGATCTCAAAGGCGAGCGCGTCGGCGTCGTCGATCATGAGCTCGGACCACATCTGCGGATTGAGGTGCGCTACGCGGGTGAGGTCGCGGTAGCTGCCGGCCGAAAAGCCGTGATGAACCTGAGCGGTCGGGCTCTTAACATAGGCGTTTGAGACGACATGCGCGAGCTGGCTCGTAAAGGCGATGACGCGGTCGTGCTCGGCGGCGCTGGTCACGCTGAACTTGCCAAAGCCCAAGGGGCGCACCATCTCGCGCACCTGGCCCAAGAGCTCGAGCTTAAGGGCATCGTCTACCGCGGGTGGAACGAGCACCAGGGGAGCGCCCTGGAACAGGTCGGCGCGGGAGTGAGCGTAGCCCGAGAACTGGGTGCCCGTCATGGGGTGCGCGCCCACAAAGTAAAAGCCGTGCTCGCGGGCAAGCTCAAAGGCGCGCTCGCACACGATGCCCTTGACGCCCACCGTGTCGATCACCACGGGGCCCATGATGGCCTCGGTATCGGTGGCGTCGGCGAGCGCTTGGGCGTGCGCCTCGAGCCACTCGATGCATGCCTCGGGGTAGCAGGCCAGCACGATGATGTCGCATTCGCCGAGCGTCTCGTCGTTGAGCTCGCCGGCAACGGTGCCCATACTGGCGGCCGTCATGACGTCGTCATCGGGGTCCCAGGCCAGCACGCGGACGCCCGCCTGCGCATAGCCGCGGGCAAAGCTGCCGCCAATGAGGCCCAGGCCCACGACGCCGGCGCACTTGGGGCCACCCTGGTTAACGCGCGCGTTTCTCACCGTACCCATGGGTTACTCCATGGTCTCTTGGCAGACGACCTCGCGGATGGCTCGGATGCGGCGCATGGTGTCGTCGAACTGATCGGGGGTGAGGGCCTGGGCGCCGTCGGACCAGGCGCGGCTCGGCTCGTCGTGGACCTCGATCTCCAGGCCGTTGGCACCGCAGGCGGTCGCGGCGAGCGCCATGGGCTCAACGTAGCGGGTGTAGCCGGTGGCGTGGCTGGGGTCGGCGACAACGGGCAGGTGCGAAAGGTGGTGCAGCACCGGCACGGCGTTGAGGTCGAAGGTGTTGCGGGTGCGGGTCTCGAAGGTGCGGATGCCGCGCTCGCACAGGATGACGTTGTCGTTGCCCTCGCTCATGATGTACTCGGCGGCCATGAGCAGCTCGTCGATCGTGCCGGACATGCCGCGCTTGAGCAGGACCGGGGTCTTGGTCTTGCCGACCTCTTTGAGCAGAGGGAAGTTCTGGGCGTTGCGGGCGCCGATCTGCATGACGTCGATCTTCTTGTCCAGGAAGACCTGCACGTCGCGTGGGTCCATGATCTCGGTGACGATCGGCATATCGAGCTCGGCAGACGCCTCGCACAGCAGGTCCAGGCCGGCGGGGCCCATGCCCTGGTAGGCGTAGGGGGAGGTGCGGGGCTTGTAGGCGCCGCCGCGCAGCATCGTGGCGCCGGCGGCCTTCACGCGGCGGGCGATGCGGATGAGGTTCTCGCCCTCGACGGAGCACGGGCCGGCGATGACCTGGAACTGATCGCCGCCGATCTTGACGCCGTGGCCGCAGTCGATGACGGAGTCCTCGGGGTGGAACTTGCGGTTGGCGCGCTTGAACGGCTCGGAGACGCGCTGTACGCGCTCGACGACGTCCATGGACTCGAGCAGGAACGGGTCGATCTTGGTCGTATCGCCCACCAGGCCGATGATCGTCTCGTTCTCGCCGCGCGAGACATCGGTCTTCAGACCCTTTTTCTCAATCCAGCTGACGATATGGCTGACGGCCTCGTCGCTGGCGCTCTGCTTTAAAATTGCAATCATGGTGTGCCTCTCACCTCGATGGATAGCCCTTGCAAAAACGGCCCGCATCGCGAGCCGTGTATATATGGTGCATGAGAGTTTATACTATCTGACTCGCTTTTGCCTTCTAAAGTGGGCCGTTGCGCCGCGTCTTCCTCGGAATTGCAAAGCTTTTTCTTTTATTTTGATAGCCCGTGGTGCACTTGGGTATAATGCCAAACGTTGGCCCTATTAGCTCAGGGGATTAGAGCGTCTGCCTCCGGAGCAGAAGGCCGTTGGTTCGAATCCAACATGGGGCACCATCGAACGTAAGACCGTCCGAACCTCGCATGGTCCGGGCGGTTTTTCTTATACCGACGCGACGTGATGGGACGTGGTATGGCAGCAACGGATATCGAGCGCGGACTCTCGACCGCCGAGGTCGAGGAGCGCATCGCCGCCGGTAAGATCAACCGCAACATGGAGCTCAAGACCAAGTCGGTCCGCGAGCTCATCATCGAGAACCTCTGCACGCTGTTCAATTTGATCAACGTGATCTTGGCGTTCCTGGTCATTTTGACCGGTTCGTTTAAGAATCTGACGTTCCTGTTCGTGGTGTTCCTCAATACCGCTATTGGCGTCATTCAGTCCATGCGTTCCAAGAAGATGGTCGATATGCTCACGTTGCTGACCTCCAAGAAGGCCATCGCGGTGCGCGACGGCGCCGAGGTGGAGCTCGACCTGGACCAGATCGTGCTCGATGACATCATCCGCCTGGGGCGCGGCGATCAGATTCCCGCTGACGCCGTGGTGGTTTCGGGCGAGGCGCTCGTGAACGAGAGCCTGCTGACGGGTGAGGGCGACCTCATTAAGAAACAGCCCGGTTCCGAGCTCATGAGCGGCAGCTTTATCGACTCGGGCCTGCTGCGCGCCCGCGTGATCCATGTCGGCGCCGACAACTACGTGGCCAAAATTAATAACGAGGCGAAGTACGTCAAAAAGGTCAATTCCGAGATCATGAACGCGCTTAACGCCATCGTGCGCTTTGCGAGCATCATCATGATCCCGCTCGGTTTGGCGTTGTTTGCCTCGAGCGTGAGCGAGCTGTGGGATGCCGCGGGAACCCCAGGCAATAGCGCGCTTTCGTGGTGCTTCTCTGAGCTGTTGGCTGGTCATGTGCCTTCGTCGGCGCTGCTGTCCACGGTGGGCGCCCTGCTGGGCATGATCCCGCAAGGCCTGGTGCTGCTGACCTCGTCGGTGCTCGCCATCGCCACGGTGCGCCTGGCCCGCCGCAAGGTACTCGCGCAGCAGCTCTACTGCATTGAGACGCTCGCGCGCGTCGACGTGCTGTGCCTGGACAAGACGGGCACCATCACGTCGGGCCGCATGGAGGTCGAGGGTACCTATCCGCTGCCGGTCGAGGGTATGGGTGCGGGGGAGGGCGACGCCGCCGTTCCCGTCGATACCACGGTGCTCGATTTTGCGCTGGCTAATGTCGCACGTGCGACCTCGGCCGATGCCAACGAGACCTGTCAGGCGCTGCTCAACTATTACGCCGACCGTCCGGTCGAGGTGTCCGAGCCGCTGTCGGTCATTCCGTTCTCGTCTTCCAAAAAGTGGAGCGGCGCGTCGTTTGCACAGGGCTCATATGTGATGGGTGCGGCGCAGTTTGTGCTCTCTGATCGTGCGTTTGCCCAGGTCGAGAACCGTGTCGCCGAGCTTGCCGATACCTGCCGCGTGCTCGTGGTGGCGCGCGTTGACGGCTTTACGCCCGATGGCGATATGGTGGGCGAGGCCGAGCCCGTGGGCTTTGTGACCATACGCGACGAGATCCGTACCTCGGCGGCCGAGACCATCGGCTACTTTAACGAGCAGGGCGTGACTCTCAACGTGATCAGTGGCGACGACCCGCGTACGGTGTCGTCGATCGCGCGCGTGGTGGGCGTGCCGGGGGCGGACGCTTATGTGGACGCCACGACGCTCGATACGCCGGCCAAGCTCGATGCCGCAGTGGACCGCTACCATGTCTTTGGTCGTGTGACCCCGCAGCAGAAGCGCGAGCTCGTGCAGGCGCTCAAGCGCCGCGAGCACACCGTGGCCATGACAGGCGACGGCGTCAACGACGTGCTGGCGCTCAAGGAGGCCGACTGCTCCGTGGCCATGGCGGCCGGCTCCGATGCCGCGCGTAACGTGGCCGAGATCGTGCTCGTCGACAACGACTTTGCCTCGATGCCCGCCGTGGTGGCCGAGGGCCGTCGCTCCATCAACAACCTGCAGCGTTCGGCTTCGCTGTTCCTGACTAAGACGCTGTTCTCGATGGGCCTGGCGGCGCTGTGCATCGCGCTGCCGCCGTACCCTTTCGAGCCGATTCAGATGACGCTCATCAACTTCTTCTGCATCGGCGCGCCGGGCTTTGTGTTGGGCCTGGAGCCCAACAATGCTCGCGTGAAGGGGTCGTTCCTGACGAACGTGCTCAAGCGGGCACTGCCGGCGTCGATTGCGGTCATTTTGGCCGCGGCGCTCGATATCTTTGTGGCGCGCGTGTTTGGCTTTAGCCAGCTCACGCTGTCTACGATGTGCCTGCTTACGTCGTGCGCGGCGAGCGTCAGCCTGATCTGGCGCATCTCGCAGCCTCTCACGCCCTTACGTGTGGTGCTCTTCGTGTTTGTTGTCGCCGGCATCCTGGTGGGCGTTATCGGATTCCCGGAGCTGCTGTCTATTGCCAACCTGTCGATGGGCCAGATGGTAATCTTGGCTGTCATCGTGGTCTTTACCTGCTCGGTGTTCTTTAAGCTCGCCACGATGATGGATTCGCTCAAGCCGCGTCGTCGTCATGCCGCAACTGGTTTTGGCCGCGGTGTGCGCGTCCACCTGGGTCGCGGTGGCGGCAAGGTGAGCTCGACGGGTTCGACGGCCGAGCGTTTTGCCAAGCGCGTCGCCGCCGACATGGCGCAGCGCCGCGAAGATCGCACCGCTCGCGAGGCCGAGGCCCGCGCACTCGAGGGCGTGGCCCAGGCCCAGCCCAAGAAAAAGAAGCCCACGGGCGCCAAGCGCTCCCGCGTGACCAAGTCCGCCCAAGGCATCAAAGTCTCGATGCCAAGCAAAAAGAAGAAGTAGCTACGCGCCCTGGCGATGTTGAATTGGTGCCTTGTTCCTGTGGGGCCGTGGCGATGTTATGCTCTAACCTCGATTGTTTGAATTGCTTCGAAAAGAGGATGCCGTGATCTGCCCGCATTGCCTTAAGACTATCGAGGACGGCGCCTCGTTCTGCCCCTACTGCAACGCCTATGTGGGTCCGGGCGATGGCCCCGAGCACACCGAGTTCGTGTTCTGTGAGGGCTGCGGTGCCCGTCTTTCTCCGCATGATCGTACGTGCCCCAAATGCGGACGCCCCGCTCCGGGTATTCTCTCCGAGGACGCGGCCGCATCCGACCTGGCAGCGGGCCGCACGGCGGGCTTTCCGCGCCTAACGCAAGAGCAGATCGATACCGAGGTGCCGCATGCGCCGGCCTCTGCCGCTGCGGTGCTTTCGGACGCCGCCGACCCCAATGAGACTTGCGTGCTGCCGGCTTTCGATAAGGATTTCGGTATCCCCAAGGTCGATATCCCCACGCCCGTTTCCCTGCATGACGATGCTCAAAAGTCCAAGCGCAAGGTGCACCCCGACGAGGACGCCTATCACAAGCACAAGCGTCATATTCCCAAGCCGCTCATTATCATCGCGGTCCTTGCCGTCGTGTGCGGCGGTGCCTATTGGTTCGTGACGACCGATCCCATGGGTGTTATGCCCGGCTTCTACGACCAGTTTGGCCAAGCTGCACAAACCACCTTCCCCACGCGCCAAAAGGGCGAGGCGACTGAGGACGATATCAAGCAGGACGATTCTGCCGAGGTGGTCCAAGAAGAAACCGTGCTCACCGATGATCAGCTCTATACCAGGCTCGACGGTCTGTACCAGACCATCGTGTCCTATGCTGACGAGGACCAGATCGGCGAGGTCATCGATTCCTTTAACAACGGCTATCTCCGAACGCCGCTGTCCACCCGTCAGGAGCTGTCGCAGAGTGCCTACGCCCTGCGCGACCAGATTAAAAAGACGCAAGATGAGCTCAACAACCTGAAAGTACAGGACGATACGGTCTATGCGGACGACATCGCCCACTTAAAGCAGCTTGCCGAGTGGATGTATGAGCGCGTTGACGTGATCTGCCAGAGCTGGGATATCTCGCTGGCCATTCCCGATGGCGAGTCGATGAGCTCCCACCAAAGCGAGATCCTGGCGCCCATCGCGCAGAGCGGCAACAGCGCGCTGAATCAGTACGACGCCAACGTGGGCTCCTGGAAGCCGCAGCAGCATTCCTAAAATTAGTTCGCCATAGTCGGCATAACCTACGTGCGCAATTGATGTAAGCCCATGCTTATTGCTACAATTCGTACAAATATGCTTTAAACGCACGAGGAGGGAACCACATGTTTGGTTTTAAGAAAGAGCTCTACACGCCCGAGTATCAGCTTGCCGGCGACGAGTGCGCCGTTATCGAGACGTCGAAGGGTACCATCAAGGTCAAGTTTGACGGCGAGGGCGCTCCCATTCATGTCGCGAACTTCTGCGAGCTTTCCACGATGGGTTTCTATGATGGCCTTAAGTTCCATCGCTATGTGCCCGGCTTTGTTATCCAGGGCGGCGACCCCAATACCCGCGACATGTCCGGCGCCGACGTCGCCGCCGGTCTTGAGGGCCCCGACGGCATGCCCGGTACCGGTGGCCCCGGCTACTGCATCAAGGGCGAGTTTGCCACCAATCCGCGCAACAGCCATGTCGATGGCGCCCTTGCCATGGCACGCTCCATGGACCCCGATTCCGCGGGTTCGCAGTTCTACTTCTGCCTGGGTGCCCAGCATAACCTCGATTCCGGTTACACCGTCTTTGGTACCACGGTCGAGGGTCTCGATGTGATTTCGCAACTGCGTGCCGGCGACGAGATCGTCCATGTCGAGATCGTTCACGAGTAAAGGGGACTTCCTTGAATAGCCAGCTGATCCAACAGGGCCGCGCCGCTTACCGCGCGGGTGATTTTTCTGCTGCAGCCCAGATGCTTGGGGCGGCAAAGACTCCCGATGAGATTATGGGCGAGGCCGATCACCTTCGTGGCAACGCCTTGATGCACCTGGGCATGTATGCCGAGGCCGCCGAGGCCTATGCCGCCGCCCTCAACGACGGCACCTACGGCAAGCGCGGCGCGCTGCTCACCAACCGCGGCAAGGCGCTCGCCGCCGTGGGCGACTACACGACGGCCGCCCAGGCGTTCTCAGCTGCTACGCAGGATGCTTCCTATGCCACGCCGTTCAAGGCCTATCTGGGCCTGGGCAATGCGCTGTTCCAGTCGGGCGACTATGCCAACGCGGGAACCGCCTTCCGTCAGGCTGCCATCGACGGCGCCAATCCGGCTCCTGCCGCTGCGCTCGGCGAGCTCGGTCGTTGCTTCATTAAGCTCGGCCGTCCGGCGGATGCCGTGGAGACTTACCGCACGGCTATCGACTTTGCCGGCCCCCGCGACGACACGCGTGCGCTCAACGCCGGCATGGGTCAGGCGCTTTCTGCCGCCGGCCGTCCCTCCGACGCACTCGACGCCTTTAATGCCGCTACTGCCGATGGCATCTACCAGCTCACCTCCGAGCAGGCCGATGAGCTTGCCCGCGTGCAGGATTCGCTTGCCGCGCTGTCTGCCCAGACGGCTATGGCCACGGCTCCGGCGCCCGCGATGGACGCTCCTGCCGTCGATCCGCTCGATCCTACGGGCGCGACCGGTCAGTTTATGCCTGATCCCTCGGACACCGGCTTCTTTACGCTGTCCGAGTCCGAGATGGTCCAGCAGGACCGTCAGGATCGTAAGCAGGCCAAGGTCCGTCGTCGCCATCGCCATACGGGTCTCAAAGTCTTCATCGTGCTGCTTCTGCTTATTTTGATCGCCGCGGGCGGTCTGGGCTTTGCCTACACGCGCGGCTTTGGCTTCCCGTCTCAGGAGTCTGTCGTTACCGATCTGTTCCAGGCTGCCGGCGACGGTGACACCGCAAAGGCCGAGTCTTGTCTGGCCTCGAGCCTGTCCGAGGACGCTAAGTCGATGATCATCTCCTCGATTCCGCAGGGTGCCACCGTGTCCGTCGAGGGCATGGATCAGTCCATGACCGAGACGACCGCTAAGGTGAAGGCATCGCTGTCCAAGGGCGGCGAGCAGGAGTACACCGTCAAATTCGTGCGCTCCGACAACCATATCGGTTGGGCCGTCTCCTCGCTCGACATCGATTTCTCGGCCGCTGACAACCAGTAGTGACCTTATGAGATTTGGCGCTGCCCGGTGCTTCACCGCAAGTGAGGTGCCGGGCTTGCGCTAGTATGATGGGCTAGTAGTTTTCCAGCAATCATCCAACACATCAGGAGTTGCGTTGTTTTCTTTGATGGATATGTTCTTCGGTAGCTATGCGGGCGATCTTGCCATCGACCTCGGCACCGCCAATACGCTCGTCTCAGTGCGCGGCAAGGGCATCGTCATCCGCGAGCCCTCCGTTGTCGCTATCGACAAGAACGACGAGCGCATCCTGGCAGTCGGCATCGAGGCCAAGCGTATGCTCGGCCGTACGCCCGGCAACATCGTGGCCGTTCGTCCCCTTAAGGACGGCGTCATCGCCGACTTCGATGTCACCGAGGCCATGCTTCGCTACTTTATCGACAAGGCTTCCGAGAAGCGCTATCCGTGGACTCCGCGTCCGCGCGTCGTCGTCTGCGTTCCTTCCGGCGTCACGTCGGTCGAGAAGCGCGCCGTCTTTGAGGCCACGATTCAGGCCGGCGCTCGCCAAGCCTACCTGATCGAGGAGCCCATGGCGGCTGCCATCGGCGCCGACCTACCCGTCGAGGAGCCCACGGGCTCCATGGTCATCGATATCGGCGGCGGCACCACCGAGGTCGCCGTTATCGCTATGGGCGGCATTGTCGTGTCGCAGTCCATCCGCATTGCCGGCGACGAGTTCGACCAGGCTATCCTCACCCATGTTCGTGATGCCTACAACCTGGCTATCGGCGAACGCACGGCCGAGGATATCAAGATCAAGGTTGGTTCCGCCGTGCCGCTCAAGGATGAGCTCGACGTCGAGGTCAACGGACGCGACGTTATCACGGGCCTGCCCAAGACCGTGCGTATCGAGAGCGAGGAGATTCGTCGCGCGCTTAACAAGCCGCTCGACGAGATGGCCAAGGCCGTTAAGGACGCTCTGGACGCCACGCCGCCCGATCTTGCCTCGGACCTTATGTACTACGGCATTCTACTGACCGGCGGCGGTGCGCTGCTGCGCGGCCTCGACGTGCGCCTGCGCGACGAGACCGGCGTTTCGGTCAACGTCAGCCCCACGGCGCTCGATAACGTCGTAAACGGCTGCGCCCGCGTGCTCGAGGCCAACGCCTTTGACGGTGGCTTCGTCCAAACCAATGCTTAATTTCCAAAAGGTGGATTCCATTTGGCACGATCTTCGGGTTTCTCTCCAAATCTGAATACCAAGCGACAATCAACGGGTATGCGCCCGTTGATTGTTTTCAGCCTGATTTCGGTGTTGCTGCTCACGTTTTATATCCGTGAGGGCGAGGCCGGGCCGATTCATGCCGTGCGCTCGGGTGTGACGACGATTACCTCGCCGGTGCGCTTTTTGGGCTCGGCCGTGGCGGCTCCCTTCAACGCGATCGGCAACGTGTTCTCCAACCTCACGGCTTCGCAGGAGTCGCTTGACGACCTCAAGAAGCAAAACGAGGTGCTGACCTCTAAGGTCGCTGAGCTTTCTGAGGCTCAAAAGACTGCCGAGCGCCTGGAGGGCCTGGTCGGGCTGCAATCGACCTACAACCTTAAGTCGACCGCTGCTCGTATTGTCGGTGCGTCGGGTGATGCCTGGACCTCGACCGTTACCATCGACAAGGGATCTGCCGACGGCCTTACCATCAACATGCCCGTGACGAGTTCTGCCGGTGTTATCGGCCAGATTATCGAGGTATCGGCCAAGACCTCTACCGTGCGCCTGATTGGCGACGAGAATTCGGGCGTGTCGGCTATGGTGCAGGACACGCGCGCCCAGGGTATGCTGCAGGGCCAGCCCGATGGCACCCTGCGCCTTGAGTACGTGAGCGTCGACTCCGACGTCAAAGTGGGCGACATCATCGTGACCTCTGGCATTGGCGGCGTGTTCCCCAAGGGCCTGCCGCTCGGCACCGTTTCCTCGGTGGAGAAGTCGGCCAACGATGTGTATTACACCATCGTCGTTCGCGCCCAGACCACGGCAGAGAATAACGAGGAGGTGCTCGTCATCACCTCGTTGACCGACGAGCAGTCGGCCTCGGACGAGGACGTGAGCTCTGCCAACAGCACACCGCAGGGCACCTCGCGCGATTCGGCGACCAAGACGAAGGACGAGGGCTCGGACGAGAGCTCCGAATCGTCCGAGACAACCGATTCCGGCTCGAGCGAATAGGGAGGGCATGTCCATGGATCTACACGAGCAGGGGACGAGCTCCCGTACGTTTGCTATCGCCGCCATTGCCTGCGTGCTCCTGCAGGCGGGCCTGGCGCCGCAGATTTCCATCGCGGGCGGTCGCGTCAACTTTATGATTATCCTGGTGTGCCTGAGCGTGTTCTCGGGCGATCCCACGCGGGCTGTCGTCTGCGGTTTTTGCAGTGGCCTGTTCTATGATCTTTCCGCCGCCGTTCCGGTGGGCGTTATGTCGCTGCTGCTGACGGTGGGCAGTTTTGCCCTGGTGCACAGCGCGGCCGGTCAGACGGGCGGCTCTCCGAGCGCGCGCGGTATTACCGTGGGCGCCTTCGCGCTTGCCATCAACGTGGTCTACAGCATCATCTTGCTGTTTATGGGTCTGGAGACGAGCTTTGTGGTGGCTATTTTTGGCCACGCACTGCCGTCTTCGATCCTGACGGGTCTGGTTGCCATTCCGTTTTTGATGTCCGGTGTCGTGCCGCAGTCCGGTTACGGATTCTCCGCACGAGGTGGTCGTCAGACGGGCATGCGCTTCAAGCCCAAGACCCGCAAACTCAAATAGGGGAGGCCCGTAGATGTCTTCCCAGATGACGGTTATCATCGCCGGTATCGTGCTGGTCGTGGCCATTGTGGTCGCGCTGGTCATCATGCGCCGCGGCGATTCCCGTTTTACCTACGACACACAGCATGGAACGGCCCCGCGTGCCACCGAGGGCGAGGGCAATACCGCCGCTACCGCCTTCAAGGGTCGCTTCTCTATCCTCACCGCCGGCGTGGGCGCGATGTTTGCCGCGCTCGCCGTCAAGCTGTGGGGTATGCAGATGGTCTCGTCGGACTACTACGACAAGCAGGCCAAGAGCAACCAGACCCGTACCGTTACCACGCCTGCCGTGCGTGGCCGCATCTTGGACCGCAATGGCGTCGCGCTGGTGCAAAACCGTCCCTCACTTGCCGTCGTCGCCTATCGCGACCTGGCCGATGACGCCGTGCTGGTGCGCCATCTTGCCAACGTGCTCGGCATGCCCTACGTCGCGGTGCTGCGCAATATCCAGGACAATTCCGAGGGCGCCCAGAGCTTGCATACCATCGCGACGGACGTTCGCCGCTCTACGGTTGCCTATATTCAGGAGCATGCCGGCGAGTTCCCGGGCGTGAAGATTGCCGAGCGCACCGAGCGCCAGTACCCGTATGGCGAGACGGCCTGTCACATTTTGGGTTATACCGGCACCATTACCTCTGAGCAGCTCGAGGCACAGAACAAGAAGGCTTCGGGCGATAACGATAGCGCTGCCGGTCAGATTACGTACCAGTCTGGTGATATCGTGGGCCAGGCGGGTGTCGAGAGCTACTACGAGAACTTGCTGCAGGGTATTCGCGGCGAGCAGACGGTTAAGGTCGATGCCTCGGGCAACGTGACCGGACAGGCCGGCGCCGTGCCTGCCAAGGCCGGCTCCGACATTAAGCTCACGCTTGACCTCAAGATTCAGCAAGCCTGCGAGACGGCGTTGGCGAGTGCTATCGAACTCGCCAAGACCACGGGTTACAGCAACGCCGGCAACGGCGCCGTGGTGTGCCTCGACCCCAACAACGGCGAGATTCTGGGTATGGCAAGTGAGCCCAAGTTTGATCCGTCCGTGTTTATCGGTGGTGTCTCCAACGACGTGTGGACCGAGCTCAACGACGACGAGGGTTCGCACCCGCTGCTCAACCGCGCCATTAGCGGCCAATACATGTCGGCTTCGACCATCAAGCCGCTCTCTGCTCTGGCCGGTCTTGAGTTTGGAACCTACACTTCAACGCAGACAACCAACTGCACGGGCTATTGGACGGGCCTGGGCAAGGCTTGGGGCAAGCGCTGCTGGCTGACGTCTGGCCACGGCACCATGACGCTGCAGTCGGGTATCGCCAACTCGTGCGACCCCGTCTTCTACGACATGGGCAAGGCGTTCTTTTATGATGAGCAGCATTCCGAGGGCCTGCAGGAGGTCTTTCGTCGCTGGGGCCTTGGCAAGACCTGCGGTATCGATCTGCCGAGTGAGGGCGCGGGCCGTATTCCCGACGCTGAGTGGAAAGAGTCGTACTTCACCGACGCCTCTGCCGAGGACCGCAAGTGGAACGCTGGCGATATGACGAACATCGCTATCGGCCAGGGCGACATTCTGGTGACGCCCCTGCAGATGGCGTGCGCCTATATGGGTCTTGCCAACGGCGGCAAACAGTACGTGCCTCACGTGTTTTTGTCTGCCGTGTCGCGCGATGGCGACGGTGATGCCTATAAGTACAACGGCAAGGGCAAGAAGAAGCGCCTGGAGGCCAAGATCAACAGCGATTCGGATTTGGCTCTTGTTCGCAACGGCATGCACGACGTGATTTATACGGCATCGACGTCCCTGGCGGCACACTTTGGCACCCTGACGCCGCAGGTATACGGCAAGTCGGGCACGGGCGAGAAAAGCGGCGAGGACGAATACGCGTGGTTCTGCGCCTATGCACCGGCCGATAATCCCAAGTATGTCATCGCTACAATCCTGGAGCAGGGCGGCGGTGGCTCAGATACCGCAATGCATGTCGTGCGTGACGTGCTCGGCGTGATCTATGACGAGCCCGATACCTCTTCGGCCTCGGGCGATTCTTCGGTTCGATAGGAGGTTGCGATGGACTTTTCGCCGGCGGACCTGTTCCGCTCAACCAAGACCGGCTCCCGCAGCAGCCTGGACCGCGTTAACAAGCAGCTCTCGGCCTCGCGCGGCACGTTTCGCCAGAAGGTACACATCGGTGTGCTGCTGGCTACCGTCGCACTCGTTGCCTATGGCGCCATCATTATTTGGTCGGCGTCACAGTTTAAGGCCGACGCCTCATTCTCGCGCCACCTGCTGGGCATTGGCATTGGCGCGGTGCTTGCGGTGCTCGTCTGGCGTACCGATCTGCGCGGCATCTCTAACTTCTCGACGGCGCTGCTCGTCATTGACCTTATTGTGATCTTCTCGCCCAAGATTCCGGGCCTGTCCTATACGGGCGGTCTGGGCATGACGGGCTGGATCAAGATCCCCGGTATCGGCCTGACCTTCCAGCCCGTTGAGCTCGCCAAGCTCATTACCATCTTCTTTATCGCCACGCTTGGCTCGCAATACAACGGCCGCATCGATACCGTTCGCGACTACGTCAAGCTCTGCGGTATGCTGTCCATCCCGTTTTTGGCCGTCGTCGCCATGGGCGACCTGGGCTCGGGCCTGGTCGTGCTGGTGTCGGGCGCTATCGTCATCTGCATGAGCGGTGCACGCCGCGAATGGGTGCTGTCGACCTTGGCCCTGCTGGTTGGTTTGATTGCGCTCATCTTGGCGCTCGACTCGGTCTTTGATTCGCTCCTTGGCCACGACGTGCTCATCAAGCAGTATCAGATGAACCGTCTGACGGTCTTCATCGACCCCGACAATGCCAATTCGGATGATGCCTACAACCTGCAGCAGTCGCTCATCGCCGTCGGCTCGGGTGGCTTCTTTGGTAAGGGCCTGGGCCACGCGACGCAGTCGGCCGGCGGCTTTCTGCCCGAGTTCCACACCGACTTCGTCTTTGCCTTCCTTTCCGAGACCTTCGGCTTCTGCGGCTCCTTTTTGCTCCTGTGCCTCTACGTGCTGCTGATCTTCTCGACGATCCGCGTTGCCTTTAAGTGCGAGTCGCTGTTCTTGCGCCTATCGTGCGTGGGTATCGTCGGCATGTGGGCGTTCCAGACCTTCGAGAACATCGGCATGTGCATCGGCATGATGCCGATTACTGGTATTCCGCTGCCGTTTATTAGTTTTGGTTCGTCGTCGATGATGATTCAGTTGCTGACGGTGGGTATCGTACAATCCATATGGCGGCATCGTTCGGGCGCCGCGTAACCGCTGGAGGGGTTTGCCATGAAGATTCCCGTAGATAAGTTGACCAGCGCTTTTAAGATGGGCGCGTCTGTTAAGAAGGATTCCGATACACCGGTGCGTGTCTCGGTTTACCTTGATTCGACTGCGTCTCGCTTTTTGGTCGAGACGGTGCGCGATGCCTTTGTGCCGCAGACGACTTCGGGCATTGTGCGTGTTGATCGCCTGGGGGAGGACCGTATCGTTCCCAAGGCCGATACCGACGTGGTGTTGGTCCTCTCGTGCGGCTCCGACCGCCTGGAGAGTGCCGTGCAGGAGCTCGTGATCGCCGGCGCGCCCGTGTGCGTGCTTGCCGAGTCCGCCGTCGAGGTACCGTTCGTTGAGGAATCTACGCCCATGCTTGGCGTGGTGGCGGCTACCGACAAGACCTATCTGCTCGAGACGCTTGCCCGCTGGATTCTCGATCGTACGGACAAGGAGACGGCTTTTGCCGCCAACTTTGCCTTCATGCGCATCGCGGCGGCCAATCGTATCATCACCTCGTGTGCGCTCACCAATATGGCGACCGGCGCGCTGGTGTTTTTGCCGGGCGCCGATTATCCCGTTATGGCGCTGGCGCAGGTGGGCATGCTCTTTGAGCTCGCGGCCATCTTTGGACGCGGCATTAAGCCCGAGCGCGGCTATGAGGTCGCGGGCGTGCTCGCCGGCGGTCTGGTGATTCGCGCCGTCACCCGCGCATTGGTGAAGCGGACGCCGCACATCGGCTTTGTCGTTAAGGCGCTTACCGCCGCCGCGGGTACCTATGGCATGGGTCGCGCGCTCGTGTCGCTCTACGAGCGCGATGTCGACTACAGCCGCGCCAACGAGGTCGCTGCCGCCACGTTCTCGCGCGTTCGCGACCTGGTGACCACGGTCGCCGGTGCCACCCGTCCTATGGCGTCCTACCAAGACGCATCCGATCTCGCTGCTTAGGGGTTTTCCGTTGCGCGTTGCATACCAAGACTGTTTTCATCTGATCGAGCCGTTGCTCGCCAAGGTCGAGAAGCCGAGTCGCTATATCGACCACGAGTGGGGCACGCTCTCAAAGGCCGATGCCGACTATCGCTGCTGCATGATCTATCCGGACGTGTATGAGGTCGGTCTGCCCAACCAGGGCATCGCCATTCTCTACAACATCCTAAATCAGGCCGAGGGCATCTCCTGCGAGCGCGGCTACGTGCCGTGGCCCGATATGGGCGATGCCATGCGCGAGGCGGGGATTCCGCTGCTGTCGCTCGAGGGTGCAGCGCCCGTGGCCTCGTTCGACATCGTCGGCATGCACGTACCGCACGAGATGGCTGTGACGAACTTCCTCGAAGCGCTTGATCTCGCCGGCATTCCGCTGTTGGCTGCCGACCGTACCGAGGACGATCCCATCATCGTCGCCGGTGGTCCCTCGGTGTATAACCCCGATCCGTACGCGGCATTCTTCGATGCCATCCTCATTGGCGAGGGCGAGGAGTCGCTGCTTGAGATCTGCCAGCTGCATCGCCGCTTGCGCGACGAGGGCGTCTCGCGCGCTCAGATTGTCGAGCAGCTCGCGACGGTCGCCGGTACCTATGTGCCGTCCCTGTATGAGGTGCGTCATGACGAGCCCTGCTCGCCGCATGGCTACACCGTGCCGCGCGAGGGCAAGGACGTCCCGCCGGTAGTCTACAAGCGCGTCGTCGAGGACTTTGGTGCCACCAATCCGCTTTCCCAGTCGTGCGTGCCGTATGCGCAGCTCGTCCACGATCGCCTGTCTATCGAGATCCTGCGTGGCTGCGCCCGCGGCTGTCGTTTTTGCCAGGCCGGCATGACGTATCGCCCGGTGCGTGAGCGCTCGGCCGACCAGATCGTCTCGTCGGTGATTCAGGGTCTGGAAAAGACCGGCTATGACGAGGTGTCGCTTACCTCGCTTTCGACGACCGACCACTCCTGCATTCGCGACGTGCTCGGCAGGCTCAACCGTCGCCTGGAGGATACGGGTATTCGCGTGTCTATTCCGTCGCAGCGCCTGGATTCGTTTGGCGTGGATATGGCCGAGTCGGTCGCTGGCGAAAAGAAGGGCGGCCTGACGTTCGCGCCCGAGGCGGGCAGCCAGCGTATGCGCGACATCATCAACAAGAACGTGACCGAGGAGGACTTGGACCGTGCGGCCAAGGCAGCCTTCGAGGCCGGCTGGAACCGCATGAAGCTCTACTTCATGATGGGCCTTCCCGGCGAGCGCGATGAGGACATCGTGGCTATCGCCAACCTGGCCGATCACGTGCTGGAGCTTGGCCGTTCCGTGGTGCCCAAGGCGCGCCGCGGGTCTATCTCGGTGTCTATCTCGGTTTCGGTCTTTATCCCCAAGGCTGCTACGCCGTTCCAGTGGTGCCCGCAGCTCGACTACGACGACGTCAAGCGTCGCCAGAAGCTGCTTATCACGAGCGTTCGCAACCGTGCCGTCCGCGTGCATTACCACGATGCCGAGACCTCGCTCATCGAGGCCGCGCTCTCCCGTGCCGGTCGCGATATGACGCCGGTCATCATCGATGCCTGGCGTGCGGGCTCGCGCTTCGACGCCTGGGTGGAGCACTTCTCGCTCGACAACTGGAAGGAGGCCGCTGCCAAAAACGGCATCGACCTCAACGAGCTGGTGCACCTGCCTTATGAGCTGGACTGGCGCCTGCCGTGGGAGCACGTGAGCCCCGGCTGCACGCGCGGCTTCCTCGAGCGCGAGTACCGCCGTTCGCTCGAGGGCGTCACGACGCCCGACTGCACCCGCACGTCGTGCACCGGCTGCGGAATCTGTCCCACGCTCCACGCCAAGAACGTATTGATGGGTGATCGCGCATGAGTGAGCGCTTGACCGACAATCCCACGCTCTTTAGGCTGCGCGTTCGCTACGGCAAGCGTGATCGCCTTAAGTACCTGGGCCATCTGGAACTAATCCATACCATTGAGCGCATCGTGCGCCGTGCGGGGCTGCCCTATGCCGTGACGCAGGGTTTCTCGCCGCATATGCGTGTGGGCTTTTCGTCGGCGCTGCCCGTGGGCACGTCGTCGACCTGCGAGTGGTATGACCTGTTTATGACCGAGTTCGTCGCTCTCGACGAGGCCTTTGAGCGCCTGGCCGCTGCATCGCCCGCCGATCTGGCGCCTATCGAGGCCGCCTACATCGACGTGCGCACGCCGGCGCTCACGGCTCAGCTTACGCGTCTGTCGTACCGCATCGACTTGCACCTGGACCCCGAGGCGCCCGTGAGCGCCGATGAAGTACGCGTCGCGATCGACACGTTGCGTGCAGGCCATGGCATCGACTATGCACGCGGTAAGAAGAGCAAGCGCTTAGACCTTGACCACACACTGGTGGGCTATGAGCTCACGGAGGGGGAGCGTCCGGACCATCTGGTGCTCATGCTCGACACCCATGCCGACAACGAGGGCTCCATGCGTCCGGAGATTTTGCTTTCTGCTGCTGATGTTTTGTTGCAGGGCTTGACCCCGGGCGTCGATGCACCTATTGTTTCCACCGGTATGCAAGACCTCGTGACCATCTGCTCCTACGATGTCGAGCGTCAGAATCAAGCATGCGAGGACGACGAGGGCCGACTCGTCAGCCCCATACCTGTGCGAACTTGTGGATTTGCTCCACATACTCGTTGACGGGGGTATTATCGCCTGCTACTATATTCGGCTGTTGCACTAACTGATGCATGAAGGGCAAGTAAACATGTACGCAATCGTTAACACGGGCGGCAAGCAGTACAAGGTCGCCACCGACGATGTCATCACCGTCGAGAAGATCGAGGGCAATGAGGGCGACAAGGTCACCCTGCCGGTCATCTTCCTCAACGATGGTAAGAAGATCGTCACCGATCCCGACAAGCTGGCCAAGGCCAAGGTTACCGCTCAGATCGTTGAGCAGTTCAAGGGCGAGAAGCAGCTGGTCTTCAAGTTCCACAAGCGTAAGCGCTATCGTCGTCTGAAGGGTCACCGTCAGCAGCTCACCAAGCTGAAGATCGTGAAGGCCCAGGCTACGTCCCGCGCCAAGAAGGCTGTCAAGGCAGAGGCCGAGGCTGTTGCCGAGGCTCCCGTCGCCGAGTAGATTACACTCGTAACGAAAGAGTAGGTATACACAATGGCACACAAAAAAGGACTCGGTTCCTCCCGTAATGGCCGTGACTCCCGCGGTCAGCGCCTTGGCACGAAGCGCTATGCCGGCCAGACGGTAACCACGGGCACGATTCTCGTCCGTCAGCACGGCACTCACATCCACCCGGGTGAGAACGTTGGCCGTGGCAAGGACGACACGCTGTTCGCGCTGGTCGACGGTACCGTTGAGTTCCACAAGGGTATCAAGCACAGGGTCAGCGTACGCCCGCTCGCGAACGCGTAATTCACCCTTCATAGAGCACATATGTGGGAGGCACTTGAGTTTTAGGATTCAAGGGTCTCCCTCTTTTTGTAGGAGGCGATTCTGTTGTCACAGTTCACCGATATCAGCCGCATTAACGTGTGCGGCGGCGACGGCGGTGCCGGATGCATGTCGTTTAGGCGCGAGGCCTTTGTCCCCAAGGGTGGCCCCGATGGCGGCGACGGCGGTCGTGGCGGCAATGTCGTCATCCAGGCCGATGCTCAGCTGTCTTCACTGATCGATTACCGCTTTAAGCATCATTTTCGTGCCGAGCGCGGAACGCACGGTCAGGGCGCCCGCCGCAACGGAAAGAGCGGCGAGGACCTTATCTTGAAGGTTCCCATGGGTACCGTGGTGCGCGAGCTCGACCCCGAGACGCAGACCCCGATGTTCGAGATTGCCGACTTGGTGCATGATGGCGAGCGCGTTGTCGTGGCCCCTGGTGGCGCCGGTGGCCTGGGCAATACGCACTTTGTGACGTCGGTGCGCCGCGCGCCCGCATTCGCCCAGCTGGGCGAGCCGGCCGAGGAGCACTGGATTGAGCTCGAGATGAAGCTCATGGCCGATGCCGCGCTCGTGGGCTTTCCCTCGGTCGGCAAGTCCTCGCTCATTGCGCGCATGAGTGCCGCCCGACCCAAGATCGCCGACTATCCGTTTACCACGCTCGTGCCCAACCTGGGTATGGTGCGTGCCGGCGAGTACTCCTATGTCGTTGCCGACGTCCCCGGCCTTATCGAGGGTGCGAGCGAGGGCAAGGGTCTGGGCCATCAGTTCCTGCGCCACATCGAGCGCACGGCACTTATCATGCATGTCGTCGACATGACGGGCGGTTTTGAGGATCGCGATCCGGTCGAGGACTATCGCATCATCAACCGCGAGCTCGAGCAGTATGGCGCCGAGCTCTCGGAGCGCCCGCAGATCGTCGTCGCCAACAAGTGCGATGCGCCGGGCACGGCTGACAAGATTGCCGACCTCAAACGCGCTGCGCTCGACGATGGACATATGTTCTTTGCCGTGTCTGCTGTAACGGGCGCCGGCCTCAACACGCTGATGCTTGCCGTGGGCGAGCAGGTGGCTAAGCTGCGCGCCGAGTTGGCTGTCTCCGATGAGCCGGTCGATCTGCGTGACGATGAGTGGGAGCGCCGTCGCCTGCAGCGTGAGAAGCGTTTCCGTATTGTTCAGGAAGAGCCCCACGCCTTCCGCGTGGTCGGTCGCGCCATCGAGCGCATGGTCATCCAGACCGACTGGGAAAACGAGGAGGCCGTCATCTACCTGCAGCATAAGTTTTCCCGCATGGGTGTTGACGACGCGCTCGAGAAGGCCGGCTGCCGTGCGGGCGACGAGGTCCGCATTTGCCAGCGCGCCTTTGACTTTGAGGGCGCCGAGGACTTCTCGGAGTACGAGGAGGAGCTTGAGGACGAAGGCGGGGACGTTGCCGTTGAGGTCTTTGACGTAGCCGATGCTGCGGACGAGGGCGTCGAGGTTGTCGATGCGGCGGACGTCGCGGACGATGTCGAGACCCCGGAGGGCGAGTAAGTCATGTCGCTGCGCGGTGGAATTGGTCTGCCTGAGCTGCCTATCAAGGATGGTCAGGAGTTTCGGCTTGGCATCATGGGTGGCACCTTCGACCCGATTCACTACGGGCACTTGGTTACCGCCGAGCAGGCGCGCGAGTCGCTCGACTTGGACGCCGTGCTCTTTATGCCGGCCGGCTCTCCCGCCTTTAAGCTCGACAAACCGGTGACGCCTGCCGAGGACCGTTATGCCATGACGGTCCTCGCCACCGCTGCGAATCCGGCTTTTTTGGCGAGCCGATTCGAAATCGACCGTCCGGGCGTGACCTATACGGCCGATACGCTTCATGCCCTTCGCGACTTTTATCCGCCTCAGGTAAAGCTCTACTTTATTACGGGCGCCGACGCGATTATCGATATTGTGACCTGGCATGATGCCGACCGAATCGCCGAGCTTGCCACGTTTATTGCGGCGACGCGACCGGGCTTTGATATCGATACTGCTCGCGCGCGAATCAAAGAGTCGGGACTGCCGTTTGACGTGCGGTATATCCAGATTCCGGCGCTGGCGATTAGTTCGACCAACATTCGGAAGCGAGTTGCCCGTGGCATGAGCGTGCGCTATCTTACGAGCGAGTCCGTGCTTGGCTATATTCGCAAACGCGGGCTGTATACCGATCTGGGTCAAGAAGATTTTGAGTGATGGGGGTCTACGTTGTCGGTAGAGGATCAGTTTGAAGGCGATGAGCGCGCGCTGCTTAAGCGCATTCAAGAGCTGCTTGATGTGCGTATGAAGGATAAGCGCAAGCGCTACATGCATTCGCTGGGTGTTGCCGAGACCGCGCTTCATCTGGCCGAGGTCTACGGCGTTGACCGCTTTGATGCCGCTGCCGCCGGCCTGATTCACGACTGGGATAAGGTACTCTCCGACGACGAGCTGGTCACGCGCGCTCTGCATTACGGCATTAAGATTGCCGGCTCTCCGTCTGCCGCGACGCCGCTTTTGCATGGCCCGGTCGCCGCCTATGAGCTTCCGCAGCTATTTCCCGAGCTGTCGCCGGCGGTCTTTCAGGCTGTCGACCGTCACACCGTGGGCGCCTGCGACATGACGCCGCTCGATATGGTGGTCTTTGTGGCCGATGCCATCGAGCCCAACCGCCATGGTGATTATGCCCACGCGCTGCGCAAGATGGTGGGGGAGTCGACGCTTGACGAGTTGTTCTTCTCCTGTTTTGCGCAGGGTCTGGTCTACGTGATCCAGTCCGGGCGCTATCTTTATCCCACGGCTATTACGATTTACAACCATTACGCCCAGCTGCGATAGCTCGGGTGTGTCTAGAAAGAGGTATTCCATGGCCGACGAGACCATGACCGACGAGCAGATTCTTGAAGGTGTGGAGCACAAGAGCTTCGTTGCCACGTCCGACCGTACCGCCGCTTCGCTGTCCGCGAGCGGTGTCGCAGCCGAGGATGTCGCCCGCGCCGCCGCGCAGGCAGCCTACGACAAGAAAGGCGAGGACGTGCAGGTGCTTGATCTGACCGAGCTCTCCGACGTGTGCGATTACTTTGTTCTCGCCACCGGTACCAATAACCGTCAGGTTGATTCTATCGTCGACGAGATCGAGGAGAAGGTCGCCGAGGCTTGCGGCGAGCATCCGTTCTCCATCGAGGGCCGTGAGCAGAAGACCTGGATGCTCATGGACTACGGCTCGGTCGTCGTCCACGTCTTCACCCCCGAGGCCCGCGATTTCTACCGTCTCGAGAAGCTCTGGGGCGACGCTCCCCAGCTCCCCCTCAACCTCCTCTAGGACCTTATTTGGGCCGGGGCTTCTCTAGAGCCACCTTCTACCGCTCGCCGGGCAGTTGCGCTACCTGCAGCTGCCCGGCTTTCTTTTTGCCCAAAACGCAAATCATTGGGAGGAGAAGCGGGATTGGCGGCCGAAGGATAGGGCGGTGTCGCCGAATTTGTCTCGGACGGCGTCGATGGCGACGGAGAGGTCGCGGCGGTCGCTGGATTGGGCTCCGCGGTCATCGATCTCGCAGAATAGGTCGGTTTGGATACCGCCTTGGTGGTCGAAGTCGCTCATGCCGATACCCGCTAGACGAACGTGCATGCCTTCTTGCCAGATATTGTCGAGCAGCTCGAGCGCTACGGCCACAAAGATATTCTCGTCGTCGGTGGGGTGGGGCAAGCGGCGCTGTGCCGTTCGTCCGCTGCCGTAAGAGTATTTGAGCTTGAGCGTTACGGTTCCGCCTGTCAGCCCCTGACGGCGCAGGCGGCGCCCAACCGACTCGCCGAGCAGCGCGATCGCCGCCTCGATATCCCCACGCTCAGTCAAATCCTTCGCAAAGGTGCGCTCATTGCTCACCGATTTAACTTCACGTTCCTCTTCCAGGCTGGTGACCTCGGATACTTCGAGCCCCAAAGCACGTTGACGCATGCGCTCGCCATTCACGCCAAAGATTGCAGCCAGGGTGGACTCTGGCGCGCGTGAAAGCTCGCCGAGCGTATAGACGCGCATGCGACGCAGTCGCTCCTCGGCTGAACGCCCGATTCCGCTCATGGCAGATACCGGCAGCGCGGCCAAAAAGCGCTGCTCGGTTCCGGGGCGCACGATGGTCAGCCCAAACGGCTTGTCCCGTTCGCTTGCGATCTTTGCGACCGTCTTGTTGCAGCCCACGCCAATGGAGCAGGTCACTCCCAGCGCCGCCACGCGGTCGCTTATACGCCGCGCAACCAGTAGCGGGTCTTCGGGCGCAAAGCGGCCCGGCGTGATATCGATAAAGGCCTCGTCGATGGATACGCGCTCAACGCGCGGGGTCTCGTCGGCGAGAATCGCCATGACCTGCGCGCTGACCTCGTGGTAGCGATCGAAATGCCCATGCGTCCAAATGGCCTGTGGGCACAGACGCCGCGCCTCGGCCGAGGCCATGGCAGAATGCACACCAAAGCGACGTGCCTCGTACGAGCACGTGGACACGACGCCGCGTGATTCGGCGTCTCCGCCCACGATGAGCGGTTTGCCGCGCCATTCGGGATGATCGAGCATCTCCACGCTCGCAAAAAATGCATCGAGGTCCATCAGGCCCACCGCCGGACCCGTCCAGGGCGGCGGCGTGACGCCCGCAGCATCCTCATAACCGTATGTATGTTCGCGTCTTTCCATGTCATGAGTATACCGCGCAGCTCATGTGGGGTGCGTGTATGTGCTTGCAAATCGCGAATTCTTGTCTAAGATATGGATTTGCCCTCGACTACACCGAAGAAGTTGGTCTCACGGACTTCACCTGCCCGCGTCGATGGCGTATTATGTTCAACTGTTTGTTTGTAGTTGCAGCCTAAAGCTGCTTGGTTGGAGGAGTTTCCTTTGGCAGTCAAGATTCGCCTTGCTCGTCACGGCGCTAAGAAGCGTCCGTACTACCGTGTCGTCGTCGCCGATTCCCGCGCCCCGCGTGACGGTCGTATCATCGAGGAGGTTGGCCGCTACAACCCGATGACCGCCCCCAAGACCATCAACCTCGACCTCGAGAAGATTGCTGACTGGCAGTCCAAGGGCGCTCAGCTCACCGACGCCGTCGCCGCTCTGGTCAAGGCCGCTAACGAGGGCGAGAAGACCGAGACCGTCGTCAAGAAGTCCAAGAAGCAGCTCGCCAAAGAGGCCGAGGCCGCTAAGGCTGCCGCTGAGGCCGCTGAGGGCGCCGAGGAGTAAATCGTGCCTGAGGTTGACGCTGCACAGCTCGAGGGTGAGGCAATGCTCTCAGATCGCATCGCCGATCTCGTCGAATATCTCGTTGTT
The DNA here is from genome assembly GCA_959606035.1 of uncultured Collinsella sp. GTDB lineage: Bacteria > Actinomycetota > Coriobacteriia > Coriobacteriales > Coriobacteriaceae > Collinsella. The sequence goes on along the minus strand of CAUHHB010000005.1, from coordinate 125,100 downwards.
CAGATCGTCGACGACCCGGATTCCGTGAGCCTCGAGGTCATCGATGGTGACGACGCCTCTACGATTGAGGTTTCGGTTGCCGAGGATGACGTCGCTAAGGTCATCGGCCGTCGCGGCCGTACCATCAAGGCCATTCGCACGCTCGCCCGTGCACTGGCCGCTCGCCTCGACACCGCTGTCGAGGTAGAGGTTCTGGGCTAGGACCTTGAGGTCCCAGTACAAAAACATCGCCCGTGTGGTCAAGCCGCACGGAAGGAAGGGGGAGGTCCTCGCGCAGCCGCTGCGGGGGCTTCCTTCTGTATTGGAGCCGGGTATGCGTGTCGCCTTGACGCCGCCGGCGCTCAAGCGCGACCGTTTTTGCACGGTCGTGTCCGTCACCGATACGGGCGATGGCGATCTGGTCTCGTTTGAGGGCATAGATGACTTGACGGCCGCTGAGGGCATCACCGGATGCTATGTGCTGGCCAATCGTGACGACTTCGAGCTCGATTCGCTCGACGCCGCCTATACCGACCTTATGGGTCGCGAGGTGGTCGATGAGCGCTTTGGCTCGCTCGGTACGATTGTCGAGATCATGTCGACGCCCGCCAACGATGTTTGGGTTGTCGAGGGCGATCGGTACGGCGAGGTGCTGATTCCCGTGATCGAGCAGGTTGTGCTCGATCTTTCCGACACAGGAACAATTTCCGTCCACGTTATGGATGGCTTGATCGATATGGACAAGTAGGGAGGACAGCATGCTGATTGAGACCCTTTCGGTCTTTCCCGAGATGTTTGAGCCCGTCATGTCCACGTCGATTTTGGGCCGCGCCCGCAAGGCCGGCCTTTTTGATTTTAAGGCGTATAACCTGCGCGACTGGACGCACGACCGCCATCGCACCGTCGATGACGAGCCGTATGGCGGCGGGCAGGGCATGCTCATGAAGGTCGAGCCCATTGCCGAGGCAATCGAGGCCATCAGCTCCGAGGGTCCCAAGCCCACCGTGGTGTTCTTCACCCCCTGCGGGGAGCCCTTTACGCAGCATGTGGCCGAGCGCCTGCTCAAAAGCGAGCGCCTGCTGTTTGTGTGCAGCCGTTACGAGGGCGTCGACGAGCGCGCATATGCGTATGCCGATGAGCGTCTGTCGATCGGCGACTACGTGCTCACAGGCGGCGAGCTGCCCGCTATGGTCGTGGCCGATGCCGTCGTACGGCTCATTCCCGGAGCCTTGGGCGACGAGATGAGCAACGTGGACGAGTCTTTCTCGACCGCCGAGGACGGTGGCCTGCTCGAGTACGCGCAGTACACCCGCCCCGCCGAGTTCAATGGCGAGGGCGTGCCTCCAGTGCTCGTAAGCGGCGACCATGCCAAGGTCGATGCCTGGCGTCGCAAAAACGCCATCGAGCGTACCTGTCGTTGGCGTCCCGATCTTATCGAGACGGCACGACTTACGGTAGAGGAGCGCGCGTACGCGCAGGAGATCCTGGACGCTTCGTATTCACAGAGCGAGGAGTGAGAATGGTTCCATCGCAGCATTCCATGCTAAAGGGCGCGTTTGAGTGGATCGTGGTCGTCGCGATCGCACTGGTCGCCACCTTTTTGATTCGCTCGTTTGTGGTCGAACCCTTTGTGGTGCCTACCGGTTCCATGGAGTCCACGATCGAGATTGGCGACCAGATCCTGGCGCAGAAGGTCAGCCTCGAGCTTGGGCAGCCCGTCAAGCAAGGCGATATCGTGGTGTTCCACAACCCCGATGCCACGTCCGAGCATGACGTGCTGGTAAAGCGCGTCATCGCCACGGCCGGTCAGACGGTCGACCTGCAGGACGGCAAGGTTGTCGTCGACGGCCAGGCGCTCGACGAAGACTATACGACCGGCATGAGCTGGCCGCTTTCGGTCCAAGCCCCCGGCGCTCAGGTGAGCTATCCCTACACCGTCCCTGACGACTGTGTGTGGGTGATGGGCGACAACCGCGAGAACTCTGCCGACTCCCGCTACTTTGGCCCGGTCGACCGCTCCGACTTGATAGCCGTTGCACTTGTGCGCTACTGGCCGCTCAACCGTATCGGCTCTATCGACTAAAAACCGCTATAGTACAGTACCTAACCGTGTAATCGTTTCGACGAGGGGATATTAGAGGCATGAACGCTTCATCGCTTTCCTTCCAAGACATCATCCTGCGCCTCCAGCAGTACTGGGGCGAGCAGGGCTGCGTCATTATGCAGCCCTATGACTCCGAGGTCGGTGCCGGTACCTTCCATACCGCGACCACGCTGCGCTCGCTCGGTCCCGCCGAGTGGCGCACCTGCTATGCGCAGCCCTGCCGCCGTCCCGCCGACGGCCGCTACGGCGAGAACCCCAACCGCATGCAGCACTACTATCAGTTCCAGGTGCTCATCAAGCCCTCGCCGGTCAACGCCCAGGAGCTCTACCTGGGTTCGCTGGCCGCCATTGGCCTGGACCCCAACGACCATGACGTCCGCTTTGTCGAGGACGACTGGGAGAGCCCGACGCTCGGTGCCTGGGGCCTTGGCTGGGAGGTCTGGCTCAACGGCATGGAGGTCACGCAGTTTACGTACTTCCAGCAGGTGGGCGGCATCGAGGTCGACCCCGTGCCCGTCGAGATCACCTATGGCCTGGAGCGTATCGCCATGTACGCCCAGGGCGTCAACTCGGTTTACGACTTGGTGTGGAGCTACCTGCCCGACGGCACGCCCATGACCTACGGCGACGTGTTCCTGGAGAACGAGCGCGAGTTCAGTGCCTACAACTTTGAGGTCGCCAACGTCGAGATGATGCGTCAGAAGTTCGACGACTATGAGGCCGAGTGCCACTCCTGCCTGGAGCGCAAGCTACCGCTGCCGGCGTACGACTGCGTCATGAAGTGCAGCCATGCCTTCAACCTGCTTGATGCCCGCGGTGCGCTGTCCGCAGTCGAGCGCGCCAACTACATCCTGCGCGTCCGCGCCGTCGCCAAGGCGTGCTGCGAGGCCTATATGGCCGAGGTCGCCGGAGTCAACGAGAATGCCGACCAGGAAGGCGAGGTGGCGTAAGCCATGGCAGACGCTAAGGATTTCCTGTTTGAGATTGGTACGGAGGAAATGCCCTCCGCACCGTTGAACAATGCCGTCAAGCAGCTTGGCACCATGATCGCCAAGGGTCTCGACGAGGCCGGTCTGGCCCACGGCGAGGTCCGTGTGATCTCGAGCCCGCGTCGCCTGGCTGCGCTCGTTGCCGACGTCGCCACCGCGACTGATGAGGTTCACGAGGTCAAGCGCGGCCCCGCGGCCAACATCGCCTTCGACGCTGACGGTAACGCCACCAAGGCCGCCCAGGGCTTCGCCCGCAAGTGCGGTGTGGCTGCCGAGGATCTGGTCCGTCGCGAGGACACCGACGGCCGTGAGTACGTCTTTGCCGAGAAAAACATTCCTTCCGCCCCGGCCACCCCGATCCTGACGGCCCTGTGCGAGAAGACCATCGCCGGCCTGCAGTGGCCCAACTACCGCTCCCAGCGCTGGGGCCACGAGCACGCGACGTTCGTGCGTCCGGTCCGTTGGATCTGCTGCCTTCTGGGCGAGGACGTCGTGCCCGTGTCGTTTGCCGACGTGACGAGCGGCAACACCACGCGCGGCCATCGCGTCCTGGGCCCCGGTGACCATGTGGTCGCCAGCCCCGACGTCTACGAGCAGGTGCTCGAGGACGCCGGCGTGCTTTCTGCCGAGCGCCGTCGTGAGGCCATCCTTGCCGGTATCGCCGAGGTCGAGGCTGCGCGCCCCGGCTGCCACGTCGATACGCCCAAGAAGGTCTTTGAGGAAGTCATCAACCTCTGCGAGTGGCCGACGGTGCTCGTCGGTACCTTCGATGAGGAGTTCCTCAAGGTCCCGCATGAGATCATCTGCGAGTCTATGCTCACCAACCAGCGCTACTTCCCGATTTATGACGGTGAGGGCAAGCTGACGCGTGAGTTCGTGGTCGTCTCCAACAGCAAGCCCGAGAATGCCGAGCGCGTGATCGACGGCAACGAGCGTGTCGTGCGCGCCCGCCTGGACGACGCCAAGTTCTTCTACGAGGAAGATCTGAAGATCTCCCTCGACGAGTTCCGTGAGCGCCTGGCCAAGGTCGCCTTCCAGGAGAAGCTCGGCAGCGTGCTTGCCAAGTCCGAGCGTATTGAGCAGCTCGCGCTCGCTATTGCCCGCGAGGCTCACCTGGGTGCCCATCTGGCCGCTGATGCCGGCCGCGCCGCACATCTGTGCAAGGCCGACCTGGTGTCCAACGCCGTCGTCGAGTTCACGAGCCAGCAGGGCGTGATGGGCGGTTATTATGCCTCCGCGATGGGGGAGAACGACGAGGTCGCCCACGCCATTCGCGATCACTATCGTCCCCGCTTTGCCGGCGACGAGCTGCCCGAGGGCACCGCTGGCTGCATCGTGGCCTGCGCCGACAAACTCGATACCATTGCCGGTATTTTTTCCATCGGCGAGCCCCCGACCGGCTCTTCCGACCCGTACGCGCTGCGTCGCGCCGCTATCGGCATCATCAACATCCTGCGCGATCGTCTGCCGATCGACCCCACGTCGCTCATCGACTTTGCACTCGAGCTCTACAGCGAGCAGGGCATTGAGTTTGACGCCGCCGCGGTCTTCCAGCAGGTTCGCGACTTCTTCCACGGCCGTCTGGTGAGCATGGCCCGTGACGAGAAGATCCCGGCCGATACCGTCGCCGCCGTATCCGCGGTGCACATCATTGCCCCGTCGGTCTTCTTCGCCCGCTGCGCCGCCCTCGACGAGGCCCGCAAAAACGACGCCGAGACCTTCGACAACCTGGCGACTGCCTACGCCCGAGCCGCGCATATCTCCAAGCCCGAGCTGGGTGTGGAGTACGACCGCAGCCTGATGGGCGAGGTCGAGCTTGCACTTGCCGACGCCTCCGAGTTCGCTCAGACCGCTGTCGATGCCGCCCTTGCTGCCGAGGATTACCCTGCCGCGTTTGCCGCTCTGGCCGCCCTGCGTGCCCCCATCGACCGTTTCTTTGACGAGGTTATGGTCATGGACAAGGACGAACAGCTTCGCGATAATCGCCTTAAGCTGCTCAACCGCTTCGAGGCCGTTTTCTCCGGCATCGCCAACATTGGTGAGCTTGCCCGCAAAAAGTAAGCTAGCCTGCGCATATGCGTAAAAGGAGCCCCGCATGGATTGCCCGGTCACCGCTCGTCCCACCGTTATCGTTATCTCCGACTCGCTCGGTGATACCGCTTGTGAGGTGGTGCTTGCGGCGTCCGGGCAATTTGATGAAGGGGCTTTTCGTGTTTTACGTCTGCCTAAGGTGACCTCGGTGGAGCAGGTCAAGTCGTTTGTGGGCCCGCGAGTCGATGCCGACCATCGCGATATCGCCGTGTTCCATACCATCGTCGACCCGGGGCTTCGTGCTCGCGTGCTCGACTACTTGGGCATGCTGCATATTCGCTCGGTTGACCTGATCGGGCCGTCGCTCGCGGTGCTGTCGTCCCTCATCGGTATGCCGCCCAAGGGCGTTGCGGGCGTGATTCACAAGACCGACGATCGCTATTTCCACCGTATCGAGGCCATGGAGTACTTTGTCGAGCACGATGACGGACGTGGCTGCGATGATCTGTCGGGTGCCGATATTGTGCTGCTGGGCGTGTCACGCACATCCAAGACGCCGCTGTCGATGTATTTGGCCTATCAGGGCTATAAGGTCGCCAATGTTCCGCTGGCGCACGGTATGTAGCCGCCCAAGTCGATTTACGAGGTCGATCCGATGCGTCTTTTCGGTCTGATTTCGACCGTCGATGTGATTTCCGAGATTCGCGATAGCCGCCTGGGCGACGACTATGCCCGTGCCGTTGCGGGCTCCTATGCCGAGCCTGAGAGTGTACGCAGTGAGCTCGAGGAGGCTCGCGCCCTCATGAAACGTCTGGGTTGCTTTGTGGTTCGCACCGACGGCAAGGCGATCGAGGAAAGCGCCTCCGAGATCATCGCTCACCTCGAAGAGATTCAAGAGGCAAGAGCCCACCGTGCCGCCCTCCGCGCTCAACAAAAGTAGCTAATTTGGGACGGGGCTTTTTAGCTACCCTGGCTGAGGTTACGAGCTCTTTGGCCGATTGCCTGCGGGGGCAGCTAAAAAAGCCCCATCCCAAATTAGCTACTTATGATAAACCGATTTAGCAGTATTTCTTACATCTGACCTGCGAGTTCCTTTGTTGGTATCTTCATAAGGTAACCACCTTTACCTACCGTTTACCGCAGGTTTTAGCACGTTTACCAAACCGCGCATCCTCTGCTCAAGCCCGTTCAAATCCCGCCGTATAGTTCCCTCACGGCCCGCATCCGGCGGGTCGATTCGTTACCACGGTCGTGCGCGAGAGCGCATGGAAGGGGAAGTATCGTGAGCGATTGCAAGAGGGTTTACCGTTTTGGAACCGATGCCCAGGGCACTTGTGTCACCGAGGGCGACAAGTCCATGAACTTCGTGCTTGGCGGCAAAGGCGCGAACCTTGCCGAGATGAGCCGTATCGGCCTGCCGGTTCCCGGTGGCTTTACCATTACCTGCCAGACCTGCGTTGAGTACTCTGGTGCCGGCAACGTGTGGCCGGAGGGCGCGCTCGATGAGATCGTTGCCGCCGAGGTCGACCTCGAGGCCCGCTGCGGCAAGAAGCTTGGCGACGCCCGTGACCCACTGCTCGTCTCGGTACGCTCGGGTGCTCCGTTCTCCATGCCCGGCATGATGGACACAGTCCTCAACCTGGGCCTCAACGACGATTCCGTCCAGGGCCTTATCGCCCAGACGCAGAACCCGCACTTTGCCTGGGACAGCTATCGTCGCTTTATCCAGATGTTCTCCAACGTCGTCATGGGTGTTGACGCCGACCTGTTCGAGAACGCCCTGACCCAGGCACGCCTGGTCGCCGGCGTTCGCGTCGACTCCGAGCTTTCGGCCGAGGATCTGCAGGAGCTCGTCGAGACGTTCAAGGGCATTTTCTCCGACAACGTCGAGGCCGCCCTGTACCCCGACCTCGAGGTCGCAGACGGCAAACCCGTCTTCCCACACGATCCGGAGCTCCAGCTGCGCCTCGCTATCCAGGCCGTCTTTGGCAGTTGGATGAACGAGCGCGCCTGCATCTACCGCAGACAGCACGGCATTTCCGATGACCTTGGCACCGCCGTCAACGTCCAGGCTATGGCCTTTGGCAATAAGGGCGAGACCTCGGCGACCGGTGTTGCCTTTACGCGTAATCCGGCCGACGGCACCAAGGAGTTCTACGGTGACTTTCTGGTCAACGCCCAGGGCGAGGACGTTGTTGCCGGCATCCGCAACACCGAGCCCATTGCCGACCTCAAGACCACCCCGGGCCTCGAGTCCGCAGGTGAGGAGCTTGAGCGTGTCTTCCTGACGCTTGAGGATCATTACCGCGACATGTGCGATATCGAGTTCACCATCGAACAGGGTAAGCTCTGGATGCTCCAGACCCGCGTGGGCAAGCGTACCGCAACCGCCGCCCTGCGCATCGCTATCGAGATGGTCGAAGAGGGTTTGATCACCCGTGAGGAGGCCGTGAGCCGCATTGACCCCGCGCAGCTCGACCAGCTCCTGCACCCGCAGTTCGACTCTTCCAAGAAGTACGAGGCGCTCGCACGCGGCCTTAACGCCAGCCCCGGTGCCGCCGTGGGCGAGGTCGTGTTCTCGAGTGACGACGCCGTCGCGCGTTCTGCCGAGGGCCATAAGGTCATTCTGGTCCGCTGGGAGACCAACCCCGACGACCTGAAGGGTATGGTCGCCGCCGAGGGTATCTTGACGAGCCACGGTGGCAAGACGAGCCACGCCGCCGTTATCGCCCGTGGCATGGGTACACCTTGCGTCTGCGGTGTCGAGCGTTTCCATATCGATGCGGCCGAGAAGGTCGTGCGCATCGAGGGCAGCGATCGCGTGCTGCACGAGGGCGACATCATCTCCATCGACGGAACCCAAGGCATTGTCGTCGATGGCGCTGTCGATTTGGTTTCCGCTGAGCTCACCGGCGACCTGGACACCATCCTGTCCTGGGCCGACGAGATCCGCCTGGACGAGACCGCAGGCCACGCCAACCACGTGCGCGTCAACGCCGACAACCCCGAGGATGCCGAGCTCGCGCTCGAGTTTGGCGCCGAGGCCATCGGCCTGTGCCGCACCGAGCACATGTTCCTGGGCGATCGCAAGAACATCATCCAGAGCTTTATCCTTTCTGACGATGAGACCGTGAAGCAGCAGGCCCTGGCCGATCTGCTCAAGGTTCAGACCGAGGACTTCTTGGCGATGTTCAAGACCATGTCCGGTCGCGATGTGGTCGTTCGCCTGCTCGATCCGCCGCTGCATGAGTTCCTGGATGATCCTCGCGAGCTTGAGGTCGCCATCACCAAGAAGGAGGCCGCCGGCGCCAGCGAGGAAGAACTCGCCGCCTTGCGTGCCCGCCTGCGTCGTATCGACGGCATGGTCGAGTCCAACCCGATGCTCGGCTTGCGCGGCGTGCGCCTGTCCGTCGTCTTCGGTGACCTGCCGCTCATGCAGGTCCGTGCCGTGGCAACGGCTGCCGCCCGCCTTATCAAGGAAGGCGTCGACCCGCGTCCCGAGATTATGGTCCCGCTCGTTTCCATTACGGCCGAGCACGTTCAGACTCGCGAGGTCATCGAGCGCGTGATTGCCGAGGTTTCCTCCGAGGAAGGTGTCGAGCTCAACATTCCCGTGGGCACGATGCTCGAGCTGCCGCGCGCTTGCATGGTCGCCGACGAGATCGCGCAGCACGCCGACTTCTTTTGCTTTGGCACCAACGACCTCACGCAGACGACTTTTGGTTTCTCGCGTGACGACGCCGAGGCCAAGTTCATCCCGCTGTACATGCACAAGAAGATCTTGAAGGACAACCCCTTCGAGACCATCGACTCGGCGGTGCTGGAGCTCGTGCGCATGGCCGTCGAGAAGGGCCGCGCTACCAACCCCGGCATGCACTTTGGCGTGTGCGGTGAGCACGGCGGCGACCCTAAGTCCATCAAGGGCCTGTTCAACGTTGCCGATGTGGACTATGTGTCCTGCTCGCCTTACCGCGTGCCCCTGGCGCGCCTGGCTGCCGCTCAGGCCAAGCTCGAGGCCAAGCGTTCCGCCTAGCGTTTAGCGTTTAGACGCCTAGCGTAGCCCCCCTTCATACCGCCCGTCTCATTCGTGAGGCGGGCGGTTATCATGTGCGGGTTTTGTCTTTTTGTCTGCGCAAAAAATTGTTCTTGCAGCAGAAACCCGCGCGTGTATACTCGAATACGTTTGTTCAACTACGTGCCGGCCAAGGTGGTACGGCACCTCTAGAAGAGTAAGGAATTGCACATGGATTACATCCGCGCAATCGAGCGTCAGCAGATCCGCGAGGACATTCCTCAGGTTCGCGTCGCCGACAACGTCAAGGTTCACTACCGCATTAAGGAAGGCGACCGCGAGCGCATCCAGGTTTTCCAGGGCGACGTCATCCGCATGGCCGGCGCCGGTGCCCGCGAGACCTTCACCGTCCGCAAGATGTCCTTCGGTGTCGGTGTTGAGCGTACCTTCCCGCTTCACAGCCCCAAGATCGCCAAGCTCGAGGTCGTTCGTCATGGTCGCGTCCGTCGCGCCAAGCTGTACTACCTCCGCGACAAGGTGGGCAAGGCTGCTCGCATCCCCGAGAAGCGCTAAGAAGATCGCAGCGTCTGTCCACTCGTTTGGACACAAGGGTCACCTTCGGGTGGCCCTTCTTTTTATCTGATTTGCATGCAAGGAGGGCCTGGTATGGCCAACATGACGAGCTCGGTTTCGGCATCGCAGGTTGCTGGTGAGTTGGCGAGCGCTACGTTTGAGGAGATTCCCGCCCTCGTGGAGCATTATCGCGAGGATCCGCGCCAGCAGGTGATCAAGGCTTGTGAACGCGCCCTCAAACGCCATGACAAAGAGCTTGCCGAGCGCGAGCGCGTCAATGACATGTACGAGCTTATGCATGAGCTTGGCGGCGATGGGGTGGTCGTTGGTGTCGACGAGGTGGGCCGCGGATCGGTAGCGGGTCCCTTGACCGTGTGTGCCGTGTGTCTTCCGATGGAGCCGCGCATCTGGGGCATCAACGATTCCAAAAAGCTCACGCCCGCGCGCCGCGAGTTGCTCTCAGTGAAGATTGCCGAGGTGGCGACGGCGATCGGTTTTTGCCATATCGCGCCGAAGGATATCGATGAAATGGGCATGGCCCGTGCTATCCGTACTGCCGTTGCGGGCGCCGTGGCCGATACGGGACTTGAGCCCGACTGCGTCCTCATGGATGGCAACCCCTTGGGCGCCGTTCCTAACGAGCGCGATGTGGTGAAGGGCGATGCCAAAATCGCCTGCATCGCCGCGGCGTCCATCATGGCCAAGGTCACGCGTGACGAGATGATGGTCGAGTACGACGCCGAGTATCCCGAGTACCATCTGGCCGAGTCGAAGGGCTATGCAAGCCCCGAGCATATCGAGGCCATTCGCAAACATGGACTTTGTCCACTGCACCGCGTGAGCTTTTGCGGAAACTTTCTGCAGACTGAGCGCCTTTTCTAGGTCAATTGTGGAGACAGGGACCTCTGGGGTTTTATAAACTTGCTGGTAACGGGCCGTATGCAACACCATTGCTGCGTACGGCCCGTTTTTTGACGGCATTTGGTCAGCTTTTGGTTTGCTTCCGGTACTTACCCGCATGAAAGGTGCCCTCATCATCGGGGCAATGCAGCGTGCGGGAAAGGAGACCCCATGAGTGCCGCAAGCAAAAAGAGCAAGACGCAGCAGCTCAAGGAGCGTTGGGAAAATGGCGAGCTCGACTGCGGGGCGATGACGCCTGAGTTTATCAAGGGGCTCAGTCCCCGCGATCTGGGCATGCTGGGCGAGCTGATCACCATCGACTACTTTAACGAGCGCGGCTACACCTTGCTGGAGCAGGGTTATCGTTGCTCCGAGGGCGAGGCCGATCTGGTGCTGCTCGATGAGCTCGACGATGTCTTGGTGATGGCCGAGGTCAAGACCAGACGCGTTGCGCCGGATTGCAGCACGCGGGTCTTTCCCGAGGAGGCTGTGGACGCCCGAAAGCAACGCCGCTACCGCCGCATCGCAAGTTGCTATCTCATGGAACATTATCCGCTCAAGGCGATTCGCTTCGATGCCGTGGGTGTCACCATTCGCGGCGGGCATATCGCCGAGATCGAGCATCAGTACAACGCATTCGATTGGCAGGTGTCGTGATGGCGTTCGAGACGTTTGCCGTTCACGCGGCCTGCATCCGCGGCGTCGAGGCGATTCCCGTCACGGTCGAGGTCTCGCTTGCCGGCGGCGTTCCGGGTATTCAGATGCTCGGCATTCCGAGTATGGAGGTGATGGAGTCACGCGGTCGTATTCGCTGTGCGATGCGCTCCGCCGGGTTCGAGATCCCGCGCTCGGGCATTACGGTCAATCTGGCGCCCGGCGATATTCGCAAGACCGGTAGCGGCTTTGATCTGCCCATCGCCATCGCGGTGTTGGCGGCCGATGGCCAGATTCCCCGTGACGACCTCGATCGTTGTCTTATTGCTGGTGAGCTCGGCTTGGACGGTACGGTGCTTCCTGTCAAGGGCGAGGTGGCGTTTCAGCTGCTGGCTCGCGACATGGGGCTGTCCTTTATCGCCGGCAGGTCCGATCAGCATGTGCCGCTTGCGGGCGTTGATTGCGGCTTTATCGATCATCTGTCTCAGCTTGCTCGCGGCATGGGCGATGCCGTGCGTCATTATCTGGATTCCGAGGGTGTTGAGGCGACCTTTGAGCCCGAACTCGACTATGCCGACGTGCTAGGGCAGGAAGTCGCTAAACGCGGCATGGCGCTTGCGGCCGCCGGCGAGCTCGGTTTGCTTATGATCGGGTCCCCGGGATCGGGCAAGACGATGCTCGCGCGTCGTATGACCGGCATCCTGCCCGAGCTTTCCGTTGAGGATCAACAGGCGGCGCTGTGCATCCATTCGGTTTTGGGTGAGAACATTGATGGCTTGTTGGCGGGGCACCGGCCCTTCCGCAGTCCCCATCACAGTATTTCGACCGCAGGTCTTATCGGCGGTGGGCGCCCGGTGCACCCGGGTGAGATCAGCCTTGCTCATGGCGGCGTGCTCTTTTTGGACGAGCTTGCCGAGTTTCCCACGGGTGTGCTGCAGACGCTGCGTCAGCCCATCGAGCGCGGCTATGTGAGGATCATACGCGTCGACGGGGCCTTTACCTTCCCGTCGCGCTTTCAGCTGCTGGCTGCGAGCAATCCCTGCCCCTGCGGTTTTATGGGCGATCGCGAGGTACCGTGTCGCTGCTCAGCGGCGATGGTCGAGCGCTATCGGTCTAAACTGCGCGGTCCTTTGGCCGACCGTATCGACATGATGATCGACGTGACCCGTCCCGACCCCCAAGTGATTATCGAGGGCGCGGAGGGTATGTCGTCAGCTGAGTTACGTGACTACGTTGTGCGCGGTCGCGCTTTTCGCGCTTGGCGCGAATCCCGTATGGACGATGCTGATGCCGAGGCCGAGGATGACGAGACACGGTCCATTGACGGCGTCGTTTCGACCTTTGAGCTCGATGATGCGGCGGAGAAGTGTGTGCTCGGCCTGTCCAAACGCACGCATCTCACGGGCCGCGGCATCGTGCGCCTGGTGCGTATCGCGCGTACAATCGCTGACGTCGCCGAGAGCAAGCAGGTGACGCAGGACCATGTGCTCGAGGCGGCGATGTACCAGGGAAGGAGGGACCAATGATAGCCGAGGGGACCTTTGAGCTGCATCCAGGTGATGCGTTGTATCCCGAGACCGTTTTGGAGCTTTCTGATGTACCCCAGACGCTTTATGTGCGTGGCAATCCCGAGGTGCTTTCGACACCCGCGCTCTCCATCATCGGCGCGCGCAAGGCCTCGCCGTATGGTCTTGCCGTGGCAGAGCTTGCGGCAAAGGTGGCGGTCGAGGCGGGAGTGACGGTAGTTTCGGGCGGCGCGGTCGGTTGTGACCAGGCCTCGGGTTGGGCTGCGGTCAACGCCGGCGGCAAACACGTCGTGGTGCTGGGGACGGGCGCCGACGTGGTCTACCCGCGTTCGAGCGCGGGGCTTATTATGCGCACGCTCGATACGGGTGGCGCGGTCGTGTCGATCTCTCCGTGGGGCATGGGTCCGCGCAAGTTTGCCTTTCCGCGCCGCAATCGCGTGATCGCGGCCCTGTCGCAAGCCCTCTTTGTTTCCGAGGCGGGTATGCCTTCCGGGACGTTTTCTACAGCCGAGGCTGCTATGGATTTGGGGCGCGAACTTCTTGTCGTGCCGGGGTCGATCCTATCGCCCGAGTCGCGTGGCACGAATTACCTCATTGCGAACGGTGCTTGCTGCATCATCGACGAGGAATCTATCGAGATGGCTATCTCACGCATCTACGGCACCCTGCGCTACTCGCGCCCCGATGCTCCCGGCATTGCCGACCTGGATCCAACACAGCAGACCGTGATGCATGCGCTCATCGCCTCTCCGCTCAAGGTCGACGACATCGCGGCGCTCGTCTCGCTCGATGCCGTCGGCGTACTTAAGCTCCTGGGTTCGCTTGAGCTCGAGGGTCTTATCGAGCGCATGATGGATGGAAGGTATGCGCCCTCCAAGTTTGCCCTTCACGCCCAGACACCCTTCGGTCACAATGGAAAACATGTCAATTAGAAAGGTGTTTGCAGATGCTGTTTGATCAGGTGACGGTTATCGGTGGCGGTCTGGCGGGTTCGGAATGCGCGATCCAGCTGGCAGACCGCGGTTTTGCCGTTAAGCTGTGCGAGATGCGCCCCCAGGTTAGCTCCCCGGCTCACCATACCGATCACTTGGCAGAGCTCGTCTGCTCCAATTCGTTTAAGTCGACCCGTCCGGATTCCGCGGCTGGTTTGCTGAAGGCCGAGCTTGAGCGCATGGGTTCAGTCCTGCTCGATTGCGCCCATCGCGCGGCTGTTCCCGCTGGCGGTGCCCTGGCGGTCGACCGCGTCAAGTTTTCCGAGCTTGTCGAGGCCGAGGTTGCCGCCCGTCCCAATATCGAGGTCGTGCACGGCGAGATCACGCAGATTCCCGAGGGCCACGTGGTCATTGCCGCGGGCCCGCTGTGTTCACCGGCGCTGAGCGAAGAGGTCATGAAGCTCGTCGGTGGCGACGCCCTTGCGTTCTTCGATGCCGCGGCGCCGATCGTCGATGCCTCCACGCTCGATATGGACGTGCTGTTTTCGCAGTCGCGCTACGAGGAGCAGGGGAGCGGCGACTATCTCAACGCTCCGCTCAACAAGGAGGAGTACGAGGCCTTTATCGAGGCACTTACCACGGCCGACCGCGTGGTGCTCAAAGACTTTGAGGGCGGCGATCTGTTCCAGGCCTGCCAGCCTGCCGAGGAAGTTGCGCGCACCGGCAAGGACGCCATTCGCTTTGGCGCCATGAAGCCCGTCGGCCTCACCGACCCGCGTACCGGACGTCGCCCCTGGGCGGCGATTCAGCTGCGTGCCGAGAACAAGGAGAAGACCGCCTATAACCTGGTGGGCTTCCAGACAAACCTGACCTTTGGCGAGCAGAAGCGCGTCTTCCATATGGTGCCGGGCCTGGAGAACGCTGAGTTCTTCCGCTACGGTGTCATGCACCGCAATACCTTTGTCGACGCCCCGCACGTGCTCGATGGCACCTTTGCCGTGCCCGGTACCGGCGTGCGCCTGGCCGGTCAGATCACCGGCACCGAGGGGTACATGGAAGCCGTGGCGACCGGTCTGCTCGCGGCGCTCAACACCTATGCCGAGGCTATCGGTGTCGCGGGCGTCGAGTTGCCGCGCGTGGGCGCCCTGGGTGCGCTCGTGGGCTATGCGACCGATCCTGCCACCGTGGGCTATCAGCCTATGCATGTCAACTTTGGCCTGGTGCCGCCACTCGAGGATGGTAAGCGCCGCAGCAAGCGCGACCGCTACCAGGCCTATGCGGACCGTGCGCTCGAGGCCCTTGATGCCTATCTGGCCACTCGTCCTGATCTGTTTGGAGGCGACCGGTCATAGCCTTTGACCTGTACGACACCGTCGACTCGTTTATCGCCTATATCTCACGTGTCGAGGGACTTTCTCCCAACACGGTGACGGCCTACGGCTCGAGGCTGGAGCGCTTTGCTGCCTGGTGCGAGCGCGAGGATATCGATGCTTTCGCTGCCGACGTGCGCACCATTCGCCGCTATCTTGCCGAGCTTTCGCGTGAGCAGGTGGCTCCCCGAACGCTTGCGGCGCATCTGTCGGCTATCCGATCGCTCTATCGATGGATGGCTGCCGAGGGGGTCGTGGAGGGCGATGTGGTCTCGGCAATTTCCTCGCCCAAGCTCCCGCGCGATCTACCCGGTGTGCTGACGACCCAACAGGTGGAGGCGCTGCTCAAGACGCCTGATACCTCAACACCCGCGGGACTGCGCGATGCGGCGATGCTCGAGCTGCTCTATGCCTCGGGCGCCCGTATCTCAGAGCTCGCAGCACTCAATGTGGAGTCCATTGCGTGGTCCGAACGCACGCTGCGCCTGTGGGGCAAGGGGAGCAAAGAACGTATCGTCCCTCTGTATCGTCGTGCGCTCGAGGCGACGCGTCTCTATATTGAGGAGGGGAGGCCGGAGTTGCTCGCTCAGGCAAAGCGTCGTGACCCCGCTACCGGGCCGCATCCGCTGCTTATATCGGCGCGCGGTAATCGCATGAGTGCCGCCATGCTCAGGCGGCGGTTTCATATGCTGGCGACGCTCGCCGGCATTCCGGCCGACATCGCCCCGCATGCGATGCGCCATACCTTTGCGACCGACTTGCTCGAGGGCGGCGCGGACCTGCGCTCGGTTCAAGAGCTGCTAGGTCATGCGAGCCTGTCCACGACGCAGATCTACACGCATCTCACACCCGATTGGCTTAAGCGGGCTGTGGCTCAAGCCCATCCCCGCGGCGAATAGTGGCTGGGACGTCCCGCGCCGCACTCAGGTGTGTGGTTTTGATTGCGGGTTGGCAGGAAGAAGCATTCCTGCTATCATTCATCGGGTTGCTTCACGGCAACATGTTTTTATCACGCACGCGCGGCTACTTCATACCGTGGTGCCCGGGCTTTGGTAGCACATGTCCGGGTTGGTTTTGGAGGATGACCCCGCGCGGAGGCAAACCACAGGAGGTTTAACATGGCTACCAAGATTAATATCCGCACCCTGCTCGAGGCCGGCTGCCACTTCGGTCACCAGACCCGTCGCTGGAACCCCAAGATGAAGCCGTTCATCTTCGGTGAGCGCAACGGCATCTACATCCTCGACCTCAAGCAGACCATCCTCGACGCCGACCAGGCCTACACTTTCGTCAAGAACGTCGCCAAGGGTGGCAATGTGCTGTTCGTCGGCACCAAGAAGCAGGCTCAGGAGGCCGTCAAGAACGCCGCTGAGCGCGCCAACATGCCTTATATCAACCAGCGTTGGCTCGGCGGTATGCTGACCAACTTCGTCACCATCCGCTCCCGCATCAACCGCATGGAGGAGCTCGAGGCCATGGTCGAGGACGGTCGCATGGCAGTGCTCCCCAAGAAGGAGCAGGCTGTTCTCGGCAAGGAGCTCACCAAGCTCCAGACCAACCTCGGTGGTGCCCGCGACATGAAGGGTCTGCCCCAGGCTCTCTTCGTCATCGACACCAAGCGCGAGGAGAACGCCATCAAGGAGGCTCAGCGCCTGAACATCCCCGTCGTCGCTCTGATCGATACCAACTCCGATCCCGACGAGGTCGAGTACGGCATCCCCTGCAACGATGACGCTATCTCTGCTGTCACCCTTATGTGCGAGCTCATGGCTGACGCCTGCCTCGCTGGCTCCGGCAAGGAGCAGGTCTCCGAGGCCGAGATGGCCGCTGAGCCCAAGGCCGAGTAAATCAGTCTTAGTTAATTCTTTTTCATCTCTTTGAAAGGAACCACAATGGCCCAGATTACCGCCGCTATGGTCAAGCAGCTCCGCGAGATGACCGACTCCCCGATGATGGAGTGCAAGAAGGCTCTCGTTGAGGCTGACGGCGACATGGACGCCGCTGTCGACGTTCTTCGTAAGAACGGTCTCGCCAAGGCTGCTAAGAAGGCTGGCCGCGAGACCAACGAGGGCGCTGTAGCCGCGTTCGTCTCCGAGGATGGCAAGACCGGCGCTCTGCTCGAGCTCTCCTGCGAGACCGACTTCGTTGGCTCCAACGCCAAGTTCACCGGCTTTGCTTCCAAGGTCGCCGAGGTTGTCGCCACCACCGAGCCGGCCGATGTCGATGCTCTGCTCGAGAAGCCGATGGGCGAGGAGACCGTTTCCTCCGAGCTCACCGAGATGATTCACATCATGGGCGAGAACATGAAGATCTCCCGCTTCGCTGCCCGCAAGGCCGAAAGCGGCGCGCTCGCTTCTTACATCCACATGGGTGGTAAGATCGGCGTCCTCGTCGAGTTCGCCTTCGAGAAGGCCGAGACCGCTCAGGCTGAGTCCTTCAAGACCTTCGCTCACGACGTTGCCCTTCAGGTTGCCGCCGTCGCACCGATCTGCGCCACCCGCGATCAGGTTCCGGCCGAGACCGTCGAGCACGAGAAGCAGATCTACATGGCCCAGGCTGCCGAGTCCGGCAAGCCCGAGGCTATCCAGGAGAAGATGGCTGTTGGTCGTCTGGAGAAGTTCTACAAGCAGTCCGTGCTCACCGAGCAGGAGTTCATCAAGGACAGCTCCCTCACCATCAAGAAGTACGCTGAGCAGGTCTCCAAGGAGCTCGGCGACACCATTACCGTCGTTGCCTTTGACCGTCTGGTCCGTGGCGAGTAAATAAGCTCTTGTAGCTGGTAATGAGCAGGCTGTGGGTTTTACTCACAGCCTGCTTTTTCATGGCTCTTATCAGAGCCTTTGATATCATATTGAGAGTCTAATTAAAGGAGGATCGCTTTGTCCGACATCCGATATAAACGCGTGCTTCTTAAGCTTTCCGGCGAAGCACTGATGGGCGACGGCCAATATGGCATCAACCCCAAGGTTACCGACCATCTTGCCAAGCAGGTCAAGGAGCTGCTCGCCGTTGGCCATGAGGTCGGCGTCGTTGTCGGCGGCGGCAATATTTTCCGCGGCATGGCAGGCGCTGCCGGTGGCATGGAGCGTGCTCAGGCCGACTACATGGGCATGCTGGCAACCGTTATGAACGCGCTCGCCCTGCAGGATGCCTTCGAGCATAACGATGTTCCCTGCCGCGTGATGAGCGCTATCCAGATGAACGAGATCTGCGAGCCCTATATTCGCCGTCGCGCTATCAACCACCTTTCCAAGGGCAACGTTGTTATTTTTGCCGCCGGTTCGGGTAATCCGTACTTTACGACCGACACCGCCGCGGCTCTTCGTGCGTGCGAGATCGGCGCCGAGATTCTGATTAAAGCCACCAAGGTTGACGGCATCTACGACAAGGATCCCGTCAAGTGCGCCGATGCCGTCCGTTTTGACAAGATTACTTATCACGAGGTTCTCGTTCGCGGCCTGCAGGTTATGGATTCCACAGCTACGGCCCTGTGCCAGGATAACCGTATGCCTATTTTGGTCCTCAACATCGATGGCGAGGACACCGTCAAACGCGCGCTCGCGGGTGAGCCCGTCGGCACGCTCGTCTATCAGGAGGATTAAGCATGGCAGAGAACATCACCGCCCATATGGACAAGTCGCTCGAGTCCCTCAAGCATAACTTCTCCAAGGTCCGTACCGGTCGCGCCAACGCCAACATTCTGTCCGACATCACCGTCGATTATTACGGTGTCCCCACGCCGGTCACGCAGGTTGCCGCCGTCAAGACCCCCGAGGCTCACATGCTGCTCATCGAGCCGTGGGACAAGGCCCTCATCAACGCTATCGTCAAGGCCATCGGCGCTTCCGATCTGGGCATTACCCCCAACTCCGATGGCACCGTCGTTCGTCTGCCGTTCCCGGCCCCCACTGAGGAGCGCCGTCGCGAGCTCGTCAAGGAGTGCCGTGAGTACGCCGAGCAGGCCAAGGTATCTATCCGTAACATCCGTCGCGACTTCAACAATAAGCTCGAGCGCGATGAGGAGCTCACTGAGGACGATGTCCGTCGCGAGCAGGCCAAGGTCCAGAAGCACACCGATGAGTATGTCGCCAAGGTCGAGGAGCTTCTGAAGGAAAAAGAAGCCGAGGTCATGGAGATCTAAAGTGCAATACGACGAGCATAAACTGGTCGAGTACTTTGCCGACGCCCCTGCGGGCGTCGGTTTTTACGACCTTGACCTCAATAACATTCCGCACCATATCTCGTGCATCATGGACGGCAACGGTCGTTGGGCCACGTCGCGCGGTCTTGCACGCACCGAGGGTCATAAGGCAGGTATCGTCTCGCTGCGCGAGATCATTACCGCCTGCGTGCGTCTGGGCGTCGACGTGCTTTCTGCCTATGCGTTTTCGACCGAAAACTGGAACCGTCCGCAGCATGAGGTCAACGTCTTGATGCATCTGTTTGCCAAGACGTTTATCGACGAGCTGCCGCTTCTGAAGCGCGAAAATGTGCGCGTTGTTTTTTTGGGTGACATTTCCGCACTGCCCAAGAAGACCCGCGATGTCTTTGAGCGCGGTCTAGCCGAGTGCGCCGACCACACCGGTATGACGCTGGCGCTTGCCGTCAACTACGGCGCGCGTGCCGAGATTACCCGCGCTGTCCGTCAGATTGCACTCGACGCTGCCGCCGGTAAGATCGATCCTGTCGCAATTGATGACGACATGGTGGCTTCCCACCTCTATACCGCCGGCCTTCCCGATCCTGAGCTTGTGATTCGCACTTCTGGTGAGCTGCGCCTTTCGAACTATCTGCTGTGGCAGGTGGCTTATTCCGAATTCTACGTCACCGATACCTATTGGCCCGACTTTGATCGTTGGGGCCTTGTCGACGCCATTTTGGCCTATCAGGGCCGTGACCGTAGGTTTGGTGGACTGAGCAAGACCGAGGAGGCTTAATCGTGTCCGATCGTCCCAAGGCATCTGCTCCCAAGACGCCTGCGCGCAAAGCTGTCACTGCGGGAGCGCCTGCAGCGAAGAGCGGCACCGGTTCGTGGCTGGCGGGCTTTATTACCCGTGCCGCCGCCGGTATCGTCTACGCCGTTGTCTTTATCCTGTGCCTGGTTTTGGGTATCGTGCCCACGGCCATCTTTGTTTCTGTCATGAGCGGTCTGTGCTGCTATGAGTTTTTCCGTATGACAAGGCTCGATGGCAAGATGGCTAACGAGCGCATGGGTATCGCTGCCGCCGTACTCTTTCCGCTGTCGGCGTTGGGCGATTCGATGTTGCTGAATGCCCTGCTTTTTGCCCTGATGCTCGCTGTGGGCATTTGGTATGTCTGGTCGCCGCGTACCCGCATCTCTGATGTGGCCGTGACGCTCATGGGTCCCATCTACACTGGCTTTATGCTGTCGGCTATCGTGCTGCTGCGCGATGCCGTGCCCGGTTTTGCCGGTGCCCTGCTTTCAGTGGGCGTTTGCGCGTCCCTTTGGGTCTCCGATTCGTTTGCCTACATCGTGGGCAGCCGTATCGGCAAGCACAAGATGGTTCCCAAGATTTCTCCCAAAAAGAGCTGGGAGGGGTTTGTCGGCGGCATCCTGGGCTCGGTTTTGATTTGGCTCATCCTGTGGGCGACGCACTTCTACAAGCTCAGCCTGCCCTATGCGCTGCTGTGCGGCGTGGTTGTGTCCATTCTGGGCGTTATCGGCGACCTTATCGAGTCGCGCATCAAGCGCGGTGTGGGCGTCAAGGATTCCGGCAACCTTATCCCGGGCCACGGCGGCATGCTCGATCGTAGCGATTCGCTTATCTTCGGCTGCATCACCGCGCAGCTGTTGCTGATGATCGGAGGCGTGCTGTAATGTCTTTCCAGACGACGTATGGCTCCGATGGACGTCTCCGCGTTGCCATCCTGGGTTGTACAGGCTCTATCGGCACCCAGGCGCTCGATGTGTGCCGCCAGCATGCCGATCGCCTGCAGGTGACGGCGCTGTCCGTTAACTCCAGTACCTCTGAGCTCGTTGCCGCTGCCCGTGAGTTCTCGGTTCCGGCGGTTGCCGTGGCCGATGCCGCTCATGGCGATGACGCCGTGCTGCAGGAGTTGCCCGAGGGAACGAAGCTCGGCGTTGGCGCGCAGGCGGTTTGCGAGCTCGCGCGTCGCGACGATGTCGACTGCGTGCTTGTCGCTATTGTGGGCGCCGCCGGTCTCGAGGCGAGCCATGCGGCCTTGACCTCGAATAAGCGCCTTGCCCTTGCCAACAAGGAGTCCCTCGTCGTCGGTGGCGACTTGCTTATGCCGTTGGCACAACCGGGCCAGCTTATTCCGGTCGACTCTGAGCATTCCGCCATCTACCAGTGCTATCTGGGGGAGAACCCGCGCGAGGCCCACTGCATTTGGCTCACCTGCTCGGGCGGTCCGTTCTTTGGCCGCACGCGCGACGAGCTCGATCGCGTGACGCGTGCCGATGCCCTCGCGCATCCCACGTGGGCCATGGGTGCCAAGATTACCATTGACTCCGCCACCCTCATGAACAAGGGCCTGGAGCGCATTGAGGCCATGCATCTGTTTAACTGCGACCTCGATTTCATTAACGTGGTCGTGCAGCGTCAGTCCAAGATTCACTCTATGGTCGAGTTCGCCGACGGCTCCGTGATGGCGCATCTCGGTGCATCCGACATGCGTATTCCCATCCAGTTCGCGTTCTCGTATCCCGAGCGTTGGGATACTCCGGCGCCTCGTATCGATTTCCGCGAGCTGGGGCAGCTCACGTTTGATGCTGCCGACATGGATACCTTCCGCTGTCTGGCACTGGCCGAGCGTGCCGGCAAGACGGGTGGCACCATGCCGTGCGTGCTCAATGCCGCCAACGAGGTCGCCGTCGATGCCTTCCTGCACGATGGCTGCAGCTTTACCGATATCGATCGCATTGTGGAATCCTGCATGGACGCCCACGATATGCAGGTGGTCGATTCGTTTGAGCAGCTTCGCGACACCGATGCGTGGGCGCGTGAAAAGGCTGCGCAGGTGCTCGCCGCAACCCGTTCCTAACCCATAAGGATTGCTTTTTCGTTTTATGGATACTGTTCTGAGCGTTCTCTCATCGGTCTTTTGGGGCCTGCTGATGCTTTCCGTCCTCGTGTTTTTGCACGAGGGCGGCCACTTTTTGGCGGCGCGTGCCTGCGGCGTCCGTGTGACCGAGTTCTTTTTGGGTCTGCCGTGCCGCTTTGACATCCATTACACGTCGCGTCGCATTGGAACCAAGTTTGGCGTGACCCCGCTGCTGCTGGGTGGCTACGCTGCCATCTGCGGTATGGATCCGACCGACGTCTCGTGTGCCGATCGCGTGCTCGCGGCCATCTATCGTCACGGCCGGGTGACGGTGGCCGATCTTGCCGTCGAGCTCGAGCTGTCCGAGGAGGATGTGCTCGAGGCCTGTGCTTTGCTGTTGGGCTGGGGCTCTATCGCTCCCTGGTATGAAGAAGGGGAAAAGCCTTCGCCCAGCTACTATCCCACCAAGTACCAGACTCTGCCGCGTGACGCGGCGGGTTATACCACCTTTGACGGCCGTCGGTTCGATCGCGGGCATGCGACTGCCGAGGGCGATGTATGGGAACTGCCGTGCGACGAGGCCGAATTCCTTGCGCGCGAGCGCTCGCACACCTATTTGGGCCAGGGCTTTGTCAAGCGTGCCTTTATGCTGCTTGCGGGCATTATCGTCAATATCCTGACGGGTTTTTTGCTCCTTATGAGCATCTATTCCATTGCGGGTGTCACCGTGCCGATGGATACCAACGTGATCGGTCAGGTTGACGAGGGGTCTATTGCCGCCAAGGCGGGTATCGAGGGCGGTGACGCGATCCTTTCGGTTGACGGTGTCTCATGTTCCACTTGGATGGATGTCTACGATGCCATCGGCAAGGCTGCCGGTAAGGACGATATCGCCATCGAGTACGAGCGTGACGGCAAGCAGCATTCGACCACGGTTGCGCTCAAAGAGGACGAGCGCCTAGGTGTGTATGCCTCTACGCAGGTGGTCCGTTTAGACCCCATCACGTCGGCTCGCCTGTCGTTCTCCTATGTCGTGCAGACAGCGGATGGCGTGATGCGCCTGCTCCAGCCGCAGCATACGATGGAGATTCTCGATCAGTCTTCTTCGATCGTTGGTATTAGCGTTATGTCCTCACAGGCCGCTGCAGCCGGTCCCGCGACGTTCTTGACGTTTGCCGCGCTCATCTCGTTCTCACTGGGCTTTATGAACCTGCTGCCCATTCCTCCGCTCGACGGGGGAAAGCTGGTTATCGAGATCATCCAAAAGGTTGCCGGTCGCGAGCTGCCGCTGAAGGTGCAGACAATCGTCAGCTATGTCGGCATCGCGCTCTTTGCGCTGCTGTTTGTCTATATGCTTCGTTCCGACGTCCTTCGATTTATTTTGTAGGGGAGTGTTTGGATTGTCTTTGTCCCATCCTTTGCCGCGCGACCTGACGCGCCCCGTGTTTGTGGGCGACGTGCAGATAGGCGGCGGCGCTCCGGTGGTGGTTCAGTCCATGACCTGCACCGATACCGCCGACGCCCAGGCAACGCTTGCGCAAGTGCGTGCACTTGCCCAGGCGGGTTGCGATGTTGTGCGCGTGAGCGTGCCCACCGAGGCTGCGCTCGAGGGCTTTCGCACGATTTGTGCGGAGTCTCCGGTGCCGATTGTCGCCGATATCCACTTTAACCATAAGCTCGCCATTGGTGCCGTTGAGGCCGGTGCTGCCAAGCTGCGCATCAATCCCGGCAATATCGGCGATTGGGCCAAGGTCGATGCTGTGATCGATGCCGCGGGCGCCGCTGGGTGCGCGATTCGCATTGGCGTGAACGCGGGCTCGCTTGAGCAGGATATCGCAGAGCGCGATGACCTTACGCAGCCCGAAAAGCTCGTGATGTCGAGCGAGCGTTTCGTCAAGCATTTTGAGGATCGCGGCTTTACCAATATCGTGCTTTCCGCCAAGGCGCATAGCGTGTCCACGACGCTCGACACCTATCGCGCCCTGTCGCGTGAGATTCCTCACGTTCCGCTTCACTTGGGCGTAACCGAGGCGGGTACTAAGCTGCAGGGCACTATCAAAAGCTCAGTGGGCCTGGGTATTCTGCTGTCCGAGGGCATTGGTGACACCATGCGCGTCTCGCTCACGGCCGATCCGGTCGAGGAGCCGCCGGTCGCCTGGGGTATTCTGCAGTCGCTCGGCCTTCGCCGCCGTGGCCCCGAGATTGTCTCGTGCCCCACGTGTGCTCGTTGCCAGGTCAACCTCATTCCTATCGCCGAGGAGGTCACCGAGCGGCTTAAGAACTACTCCGCGCCGCTTTCGATCGCCGTTATGGGATGCGCGGTCAATGGCCCCGGCGAGGCTTCTGACGCCGACTTGGGCGTTGCCTGCGGACGAGGTCAGGGCCTGCTCTTTTCGCACGGCCAGATCATTGGTAAAGTAGCTGAGGACCAAATTGTCGACGCGCTTATGGCCGAGGTCGACAAGCTTATTGAGGAGAAATAAATGACTCGAGCAATGTATATGTCTAAGCTGTATGCTCCGACGCTCAAAGAGGATCCGGCCGACGCCGAGCTTGCGAGCCATCGCCTGCTGCTTCGTGCCGGCATGATTCGCAAGGAGGCCGCTGGTCTCTATTCCTATCTGCCGCTCGCGTGGCGCTCGATTCGCAAGATCGAGAACATTGTGCGCGACGAGATGGACGCTGCCGGCGCCCAGGAGCTCATGATGCCTATCATGGTCGATGCCGAGCTGTGGCGCGAGTCCGGCCGTATCGATGCCTATGGCAAGGAACTCGTGCGCTTTGATGACCGCCACGGCCGCGAGTTCGTGCTCGGCCCCACGCACGAGGAGACCGTGACCGCCCTGGTGCGCAATGAACTGCGTTCCTATAAGCAGCTGCCCGTCAACCTCTACCACATCCAGGATAAGTTCCGCGACGAGTTCCGTCCCCGCTTTGGCCTGATGCGCGGTCGCGAGTTCATCATGAAGGACGCCTACAGCTTCTCCGCCACGCAGGAGAGCCTGCAGGAGGAGTACGACAAGATGAAGCAGGCCTACGCTAACATCTGCGAGCGCTGCTACATCAAGGCCCTGCCCGTCGTTGCCGATTCCGGCGAGATCGGCGGCGACACCTCCGTCGAGTACATGGCGCTGGCCGACGCCGGCGAGGCCTCGCTCGTCTACTGCGACGACTGTGGCTTTGCTGCCGATGACGAGGCGGCAAGCACAAAGGTCGTCGTGACCGAGGGCCCCGGCGACGGTACGCTCACCAAGGTCGAGACCCCGGGCATGGGCACCATCGAGGCCGTCGCCAAGTTCTTCGGCTTCCCCGAGAACGGCACGCGCAAGTCTCTGGCACTCATCGACGCCGAGGGCAAGCCCGTCGTGGCCATTGTCCCGGGCGACCACGAGCTCAACGATTGCAAGGCCGAGCATGTCTTTGGCAAGGGCTATCGCATGATGACCGACGAGGAGCTTCAGGCGAACGGTCTGCACAAGGGCTTTATCGGACCGGTTAACTTGCCCGAGGGCATCCGTCTGGTGTGTGACGAGAGCCTGCGCGAGTCCAAGCAGTGGGCCTGCGGTGCCAACGAGGTCGATTATCACTTTACCGGTGCCTGCCCCGAGCGAGACTTTACCGTCGATGAGTGGGCAGATCTGGTCACCGTCGTTGCCGGCGATCCCTGCCCGCACTGCGGCAAGCCGCTCTCTGCTGCCCGCGGCATCGAGGTCTCTCAGGTGTTCCAGCTGGGCACCAAGTACTCCGAGGCCATGGGTGCCACCTTTATGGACGAGGACGGCAAGGAGAAGCCGCTCATCATGGGTTGCTACGGCGTTGGTGTGTCCCGCTCGCTTGCTGCCGTCGTGGAGCAGCACAACGACGAACACGGCATCGTCTGGCCGGTCTCCGTTGCCCCGTACGAGGTCGCGGTGATTCCGCTCGATCCCAAGAAGGAGGAGTGCGCAACCGTCTGCGACCAAATCGTCGAGGGCCTGTGCGCCGAGGGTATCGAGGTTGTCGTCGATGACCGTGACGAGCGTCCCGGCTTTAAGTTTGCCGATAACGACCTCATGGGCTTCCCGTATCAGGTCGTTCTGGGTAAGCGCGGCCTCAAGAATGGTACTGTGGAGCTCAAGGACCGTGCCACGGGCGAGCGTGAGGACGTGGCGATCGACGAGGTCGTCGCCAAGGTTGCCGAGCTTGTTAAGGCGGCCCGCCGTTAATCGACGATTTCGCTTGTAGTTCGATATACGGGACGGCCCCACATTTCTCCAGATCGGGGAGATGTGGGGCCGTCCTTTTATCTTGTGGCATCCTCGATATCTAAAAGGAAAACCCCACAGCCCATATGAGCTGCGGGGTTTTCTTGTGCCTCCGATGCGAAATAAATCGCTCAGATATTACTGATAATCGACGACGTCGATCCAGTTCTTCAGGAACTCATCGTTCACGTTGCGCTTACGAGCGAGCTCGGAAGCGGCGACGATGCTCGTCCACTGACGCACGACCTGCATGGGCATGTCAGCGCGGTCGCAGTAGAGCTCCAGGTAGGCCTCAGCCTGATCCTTGCTGTTGAGGGCGAAGAGCAGGTAGGTGGTGGCAACGTCGGCAGCAGGGGAGCCCTGGGTGGCGTGTGCCCAGTCGCACACATAGAGCTGGCCGTCGTCGCCGACGATGACGTTGGAGGGGTTGAAGTCGCCGTGGCAGACCTTGAACTCCTTGGTCATGCCGTCCAGACGCTCCTGAAGGTTGTAGCGCGTGGTAGCATTGAGCTGATCAAGGCTGTCGATCATGCGGGCGAACTTGTCGCGCTGACGGTTGAGCAGCGGGGAGGTGTAGCCGTGGATCTCGATCTGGAGGTCGACGAACATCTCGAGATACTCACCAAAGCGCTGGGGCTCGGCAGTCATCTTCTCGGCAAGGGTGGTGCCCGGAACCTTCTCGGTCACGAGCGCCCAGCCGTTGGCGTTCTCGAGCTGGGAAACCTCGAGAGCCTTGGGGCTGCGGATGCCGCACTCATTGATGCGGGCAAGATTCAAAGCCTCGTTGAACACGTCGGAGACAGGCTTGGTCTCGTTAAAGACCTTGACGATCTTGTCGCCCAGGTCGTAAACGACCTTGTTGCCACGGCGGACGAGCTCGGTCTTGGAATCGGGTAGCAGCATGGTTGCATCCTTTCAACGATGCGATAGAAGCGACGGCGGGGGTGTGTGAAACACCCGTGCACCCCCGCCGTTAAAAACCGTGCTAAAACTAGCAGACGGCGTAGTCCTGAGGCTCGCGGCCGTAGTAGGCGTCCAGGTAGAGCTCCTTGATCTCGCTCATGAGCGGGTAGCGCGGGTTGGCGCCGGTGCACTGGTCGTTGAATGCCTGCTCTGTCATCTCGTCGAGGGTGTCGAGGAAGTACTGCTCGTCAACACCGTAGTCGGCGATGGTCTTCTTGACGCCGATGAAGTCCTTGAGCTCCTCGAGCTTCGTGATGAAGTTCTCGAAGACCTCCTTGTCGTCCTTGCCCTCGATGCCGCAGTACTTGGCCATCTCGGCGTAGTTGTGCAGCGCGTTGGGGTAAGGATACTGGGAGAAGGTACCCATCTTGACGGGAGCCTCGGCGGCGTTGTAGCGCATAACGCGGGTCAGGATGACGGCGTTGGCGAGGCCGTGGGGCAGGTGATGGAAGGCGCCGAGCTTGTGAGCCATGGAGTGGTTGAGGCCCAGGAAGGCGTTGGCGAAGGCCATACCGGCCATGCAAGAGGCGTTGTGCATCTCCTCGCGGGCATGCGGGTCCTTGGCGCCGTTCGTGAAGCTGGAGGGCAGGTTCTCGAAGACGAGCTTAGCAGCGCGCTCGGAGAGGCCCTTGGTGTAGTCGGAAGCCATGATGGAGACGTAGGACTCGATGGCGTGGGTCATGACGTCGATGCCGGAGGCAGCGGTCAGGCCGCGCGGGGCGGTCATGCAGTTGTCGGCGTCGACGATAGCCATGTTGGGGAGCAGCGCGTAGTCGGCGAGCGGCCACTTGATGCCGGTCTCCTTGTCGGTGATGATGGCGAACGGCGTGCACTCGGAGCCGGTACCCGAAGAGGTCGGGACGGCGACGAAGTAGGCCTTCTTGCCCATCTCGGGGAAAGTGAAGATACGCTTGCGGATGTCCATGAAGTCCATGGCCATGTCCTCAAACTTGCACTCGGGGTGCTCGTACATCATCCACATGATCTTGCCGGCGTCCATAGCGGAGCCACCGCCGACGGCGATGATCACGTCAGGCTCAAAGAGAGCCATCTGCTTGGCGCCGCGACGTGCGCACTGCAGCGACGGATCGGGCTCGACGTCGTAGAAGCAGTCGTGGGCGATGCCCATCTCGTCGAGCTTGGCCTCGATGGCGCGGGTGTTGCCATTCTTGAAGAGGAACTGGTCGGTGACGATGAAGGCGCGCTTCTTGCCCATGACGGTACCGAGCTCGTCGAGGGCGACGGGCGTGGAACCCTTCTTGAAGTAGACCTTCTCGGGAGCGCGGAACCACAGCATGTTCTCACGGCGCTCGGCCACAGTCTTAACGTTGATCAAGTGCTTCACCCCAACGTTCTCGGAGACGGAGTTGCCGCCCCAGGAGCCGCAGCCCAGGGTCAGAGACGGCTTCATGCCAAAGTTGTACAGGTCACCGATGCCGCCGTGCGAGGACGGGGTGTTGATGACGATACGGCAGGCCTTCATGACGTGCTCGAACAGGCTGATCTTCTCGGCCTGGGCGGGGTGCACGTACAGAGAGGCGGTGTGGCCCGGGCCACCGGCGAGCACCAGGTGCTCGGCCTTGTCGACGGCCTCCTGGAAGTCCTTGGCGTGGTACATGGCCAGGACCGGGGAGAGCTTCTCGTGGGAGAACTCCTCCTTGGCGGGGTCGGTGGAGGTGACCTCGGCGATCAGGATCTTGGTCTTGGCGGGAACCTCGATGCCTGCGAGCTCGGCGATCTTGGCGGCAGCCATGCCGGGGATGCGGTGGTCGAGAGCGCCGTTCTTGAACATGGCGGCACGCAGGGCCTCCATCTCGGCACCCTGCTTGACGAAGTAGCAGCCGCGCTTCTGGAACTCGGCCTTAACCTGGTCATAGATGGTGTCGATGACGGTCACGGACTGCTCGGAAGCGCAGATCATGCCGTTGTCGAAGGTCTTGGAGTGGATGATGGAGTTGACGGCGAGCAGCACGTCGGCGGTGTCGTCGATGATGACCGGGGTGTTACCGGCGCCAACGCCCAGGGCGGGCTTGCCCGAGGAGTAGGCGGCCTTGACCATGCCCGGGCCACCGGTGGCGAGGATGATGTCGACGTCGCGCATGACCATGTTGGTCAGCTCGATGGAGGGGACATCGACCCAGCCGATGATGCCCTCGGGGGCGCCGGCCTTGACGGCGGCGTCGAGCACGAGCTTGGCGGCGGCGATGGTGCACTTGGCGGCTGCCGGGTGCGGGGAGATGATGATGCCGTTGCGGGTCTTCAGGCTGATCAGCGTCTTGAAGATCGCAGTGGAGGTGGGGTTGGTCGTCGGGATGACGGCGCCCACGATGCCGATGGGCTCGGCGATCTTGGTGATGCCGTAGGCCTCGTCGCGCTCCAGGACACCACAGGTCTTGGTGTTCTTGTAAGCGTTGTAGATGTACTCTGCGGCGTAGTGGTTCTTGATGACCTTGTCCTCAAGAACGCCGCGGCCGGTCTCCTCGATGGCCATCTTCGCCAACGGGATACGAGCCTTGTTGGCGGCCATGGCGGCCTCATAGAAGATCTTGTCGACCTGCTCCTGCGTGTACGTAGCAAAAAGCGCCTGGGCCTCTCGCATCTGAGCGAGCTTAGCCTCAAGCGCCTCTACGTTGTCCACAATTGCGGGAGTAGTGTTTTCCGGTGACTTTTTCACCATTTGTGTCTCCTTGCGATCGGAGATTTACCCTACGTCTTGCATGATAGCAAGAAATAATTCGGTAAACGGTAAGATTCCCGTAAAAGGCACACTAAAACGCTTCAATCAACTGAAACGTTTCAACTATAACTATCTGCCTATTGCATTGCCCCGCTCATTGGGGACAGACTTACATGAGTGCTTTCACTCATTTGTGACAGACATGGATTTGTCATTTTGCCGTTCTGGGCCTGTTTTTGGCGCAGATTGGATATAAATAGGTCACAGGCTCAGCATTTCGCGTTCCTTCTCTCCTTTTAGGTGTTGCCTGTACGGCTTTGAAAGGAGAGACCATGCCCCGATGCGCCCGCGAAATATCGCTCACCGGCTATTACCACGTCTTTGACCGCGGCAACTCCAAACAGATCATTTTTGAAGATGATTCCGACCGCTATCGTTTCTTATCGGACATCTCAGACAGGTTTGCGTGCCATGACGTGGCGGTGTTGGCCTGGTGCCTTATGGATAATCACTTCCATTTGATGGTTGATGACCCATATGACAACCTTTCAAAGGCAATGCAGTGCGCGCTGACGGCCTATGCCAAGTATTTCAATGGAAAAACGGGAAGAACGGGTCACCTGTTTGATAATCGCTATTCGCGGATCGCGGTCGAGTCGGACACGCAGGCGGTGCAGTTGCTCGATTATATCCATCTCAATCCTGTGAAAGGTGTGCTCGACTCGCTCGATGCCTACCGCTGGTCAAGCTACAAGGCATACCAGCTGGGATACGATCCCTTTGATATCTGTGACGCGGCTCCTATGCTCGATATTGTCGGAGGCTCTCGTTGCTATTGCGAGCATCTCGAGGAAGTTGCCGGGCGCATCTGGTCAGTGGAGATTCTTCCGCGCCGACGGATCCCCGATGAGGACGCCCTTTCCGTTGCGCGCGAAGTTTTGCCGAGCATGGATCCTGCGCTGCTCAAGGCCCTGCCACGCTCCGAACGTGATGCCTGTCTGCTGAGGCTCAGGCGGGCACATCTCACGGTCAAGCAAATTGCCCGTATCACCGGTATCGGCGCTACAAGCGTGACCAAGGCCACTGTAGGCTGGAAGGAGGCAGCGTGAGGTAGGGGCCGAACCGCAGTCGGCATGCATTACGTCTGTCCCCAATGCGTGAAAACACTCATGTAAGTCTGTCCCCAATGAGTGCAAAAAAGGCGCCCTCCGTGGGGGAGGACGCCTTTGGTAAGTTCTATATGAACGCGAGGTCTTTGACCCGGAGAGTCCGAGGTACTTGTTGGTAAGACCTTATTTAGGAGCGCGCAACCTTGCCGGACTTGAGGCAGGTGGAGCAAACGTTCATCTTGCGACGGTGACCATCGACGACGACGTAAACGCGCTGGATGTTGGGGCTGAACTTACGGTTGGTGACGCGGTGAGAGTGGCTGATGGAGCGACCGGCAACGGGGTGCTTACCGCAAACTTCGCAAACTTTGGACATAACTGACCCTCCTTGGGCGACAAACGAACATGTCGCGTTAACAAACAAGCCTGAACTATAGCACAGAAGCAGCTCCCTGTGCGTAATCTACACAGAGATATTCCTCTTTTGGCGATAGTGCTCACGCCACGGCCCTGGACGTAGATCCGATTTGCGTGCAGCAGAGGGGATTATGCCAGCTCGTGCGTGCGTTTTCAAGCTCGTCCCACAAATATATATAGGTTTATGGAGCATTGGGCTCCGTTTACGGATTGTTCTGTATTTATGCTCGCAATTAAGCTCGAGGTTGGCTACACTATCCCTTGACCATTAAAGGGGTACGAGATACCCACATGGAATTACATAGCTGCCAAAGAGCAGCCCTTCCTGTGGGTGTCTGGTCCGCTTTAAGCGGTCGGGCATCTATTTTTTTTGACTGTGTCAGCAGTCAAGACATGTGAGGAAGGAGATCGATGGGCACGACTTCCCCCAAGGCGGTCATCATGGACGAGACCGCCGTCAATCGAGCGATGACCCGCATCGCGCACGAGATTCTCGAGCGCAACGAGGGCTGTGAAGACCTCGCTCTGGTCGGCATCGTCACGCGCGGCGACCTTCTGGCAAAGAAGCTCGCCGAGGAGATCAAGGAGATCGAGGGCGTCGACGTTCCGCTCGGCAGCCTGGACATCAGCTTCTACCGCGATGACTATGCGACCAATTTCGCTCCCGCGATCCACGCTACCAACATTCCCTTCAGCGTCGACGGCAAGCGCGTCGTGCTGGTGGACGACATCCTGTATACGGGCCGTACTATCCGCGCCGCTCTGGATGCCGTCATGGACCTGGGCCGTCCGAGCCGCATCGAGCTGGCAGTTCTCGTTGACCGCGGTCACCGTGAGCTCCCCATCTCGCCGGACTTTGTCGGCAAGAACGTTCCCTCGTCGCATGAGGAGAACGTGCACCTATATATGAAGGAAGTCGACGGCCACACCGCCGTCGAGATTAACGACGTCGCGCCGGGTTCCCACGTGGGCTCCGCGCCGCTGGGAGGTGAGTAGTACCGTGGCGTTCAACCATAAGCACCTGATCGACATTACCGAGTACTCCGAAGAGGACATCAAGCTCATCCTCGAGACCGCCAAGGCGTTCTCTGAGGTCAACGAGCGTGCGATCAAGAAGGTCCCCACGCTCAAGGGCAAGACCATCGTCAACATGTTCAACGAGCCCTCGACGCGCACCCGCAGCTCCTTCGAGCTCGCCGAGAAGCGCCTTTCGGCCGACAGCCTCAACTTTGGCGGCTCCTCGACCTCCACGGTCAAGGGCGAGAGCCTCGTCGACACCGTCGAGACCCTCAACGCCTACAAGATTGATTGCATCGTCGTTCGCGATAAGCACGCCGGTGCTCCCTACATCGTCACGCAGAACTCGCCCGCGAGCGTCATCTGCGCCGGCGACGGCAAGCACAACCACCCCACGCAGGCCCTGCTCGACCTGTACACCATCTGGGAGCACAAGGGTGACTTCCACGGTCTGAAGGTCGCCGTCGTCGGCGATATCGCGCACTCCCGCGTGTGCGGCTCGCTGATCCCCGCACTTAAGATCATGGGCTGCGAGACCTACGCCGTCGCCCCCGGCACGCTGCTGCCGCCGGCGCCCGAGGTCCTGGGCTGCGACCACGTGACGAGCGACCTCGATTCCGTCCTGCCCGAGCTGGACGTCGTCTACATGTTGCGCGTGCAGCAGGAGCGCCTCGAGGGCGCACCGTTCCCCACGATTCGCGAGTACCACAAGCTCTTCGGTCTGACCAAGGACCGCGAGAAGCTCATGAAGCCCGATGCGATTATCTGCCACCCGGGCCCCATCAACCGCGGCGTTGAGTTCGACTCCTATATGGCCGACCACCCGCAACGCTCCGTCATCCTGGAGCAGGTCTACGCCGGTATCTGCGTGCGTATGGCTATCCTGTATCTGCTGCTTGGAGGTGCCGATAATGGCCTTGCTTCTTAAGAATGCCCACGTCGTCGATCCGTCCGTCGAGCTTGACGGTGTCGTCGACGTCCTGATCGACGGTGACAAGATCGCCGAGGTC
This sequence comes from uncultured Collinsella sp., assembly GCA_959606035.1. GTDB lineage: Bacteria > Actinomycetota > Coriobacteriia > Coriobacteriales > Coriobacteriaceae > Collinsella. The sequence goes on along the minus strand of CAUHHB010000005.1, from coordinate 91,567 downwards.
GGCGAGAACCTCGCCGCCGAGGGAGCCGAGGTCCGCGACCTTTCCGGCAAGTATCTCGTCCCCGGCCTGGTGGATATGCACGTGCATCTGCGCGAGCCTGGCTACGAGGTCAAAGAGGACATCGAGAGCGGCACCCGCGCTGCTGCCAAGGGCGGCTTCACCGGCGTGTGCGCCATGCCCAACACCGATCCCGTCACCGATAACGGCACCGTCGTGGAGTTCGTCAAGTCCCGCGCTGCCGAGGTCGGCCACTGCCGCGTCTATCCGTCGGGCGCCATGACCCGCGGTCTTAAGGGCGAGGCCATGTCCGAGATGGGCGATATGGTCGCCCACGGCGCCGTCGCCTTCACCGACGATGGTCGTGGCGTGCAGGGCGCGGGCATGCTCCGTCGCTGCATGGACTACGGCAAGATGTTCGGCAAGGTCTTTATGAGCCACTGCCAGGACGAAGATCTGGTCGGCCACGGCCAGATCAACGAGGGCAAGGTCTCGACCCGTCTGGCCCTCGAGGGTTGGCCGGCCGCCGGCGAGGAGCTTCAGATTGCCCGCGACATCGAGATTGCCAAGCTGACCGGTGCCAAGCTGCACATCCAGCACATCTCCACCGCTCATGGCCTGGAGCTCGTGCGTGCCGGTAAGTCTGCCGGTGTCCAGGTGACCTGCGAGGCCACCCCGCACCACATGTTCCTGACCGAGAACGACCTGGACGAGACCTACAACACCTCGCTCAAGGTCAATCCGCCGCTGCGCACCGACGAGGATGCCGAGGCCATCCGTCAGGGTGTCATCGACGGTACCGTCGACGCTATCGTTACCGACCACGCTCCCCACACCCCGTGGGAGAAGGCCCGCGAGTTCGAGCTCGCGCCCTTTGGAATGATTGGCCTCGAGACTTCGCTGTCGCTCGTGCTCACTGAGCTGGTCAACACGGGCAAGATGAGCGTGAGCCGCATGGTCGAGCTCATGGCCATCAAGCCGCGTGAGATTCTGGGCCTCGATCAGGTTCAGGTCAAGGCGGGCTCTGTCGCCGACCTGACCGTGTTCGACCCCTCCGCAACCTGGACGGTTGGCGAGGACGGTTACGAGTCGCGCGCCGAGAACTCCGGTTTTGCCGGCCGCACGCTCACCGGTCGTGCCACCGATGTATTTGTCGGTGGCAAGCAGACGCTCGCCGACGGCTGCATCTGCTAGCATAGCCTTATCGCTTTTGTGCGCGGCGCCCTTGCGGTGCCGCGCTTTCTGTTCGTTTAGACCATGCAACCGCATGGGGGATTGGAGCGTCTATGCCCACACCTTCCACTGCACGCATGCACGACTTCGAGGTCGTCTCGAACCGGGAGATCGCCGACGGCATCTTCTCGCTCGTAATCTCGGCCCCCAAGCTTGCAAGTGCGCTCAAGCCCGGTCAGTTTGTGAACATTGCCGTGCCCGGCGATGCCTCCTCGCTGCTTCGCGTGCCCCTGAGCTTCTATCGCGCCGACGCCGAGGCCGGCACCGTCGAGCTGTGGTACGCCGTCGTGGGCGACGATACCCGCCGTTTGTCTCAGATGGGCCCTGGCTCCACCTCTAACCTGTTGGGCCCCGGTGGCCGTGGCTGGATGGTACCCGAGGGCACCAGGAAGGCACTGCTCGTCGCCGGTGGCATCGGCGTTCCGCCTGTGCTGTGTCTTGCCGGCATGCTTGCCGAGCAGGGTGTTGATGTGGACGTGTGCCTGGGCTTTGGCACCGCTTCCAAAGTCGTGGGTGTCGATGAGTTCCGTGCGCTGGGCGCCACGGTTAACGTGTGCACCGACGACGGTTCGCTCGGCACGCACGGTTTTTGCACCGATCCGGCAGCCGAGCTGCTTGGAGAGGGCGGCTACGACTACGTCGCCAGCTGCGGCCCCGCCGTCATGATGAAGAAGGTCGCCGCCGCTGCCGCCGAGGCCGGTGTGTACTGCGAGGTGTCGCTCGAGCGCATGATGAGCTGTGGCTTTGGCGCCTGCAACACCTGCAATGTCGAGACGGTTGACGGTATGAAGGGTGCTTGTATGTGCGGCCCCGTGTTCGATGCTTCCAAGGTGGTGGTCTTCTAGTGGGTACCGTGAACATGGCCGTCGATTTCGGCGGCGTCAAGATGCAGAACCCCATTAACACCGCAGCCGGTACCTTTGGCTACGGTTGGCAGTTCCAGAACTTCTTTGATGTTTCCCAGCTGGGCGCCATCACCACCAAGGGTTGCGCTGCCGAGCCCTGGCCCGGCAATCCCGCGCCCCGCATGGCCGAAATTCCCGGCGGTATGATCAACTCCGTGGGTCTTCAGAACCCCGGCGTGGCCGCCTTTGCCCGCGAGTCCGGTCCGTGGCTCGAACAGCTGTCCAAGGACGGCTGCCAGGTCATCTGTCAGGTTGCCGGTCACTCCGTTGACGAGTTTGTCCGCGCACTCGAGATGTATGTCGAGCTATGCCCCTGGGCTGCCGGCTACGAGATCAACGTGAGCTGCCCCAACATCGCCGCCGGCGGTGCCGCCATGGGCTCCACGCCCGAGGGCGCCTCTTCCGTCATGGCCGCCTGCCGCAAGGTGACTGATAAGCCGCTGTTCGTGAAGATGGCGCCGGTCAACGTCGCTGAGATCGCCAAGGCCCTCGAGGCTGCCGGCGCCGACGGCCTTTCGGTCATCAACTCCATCCAGGGCATGGCCATCGACGTCCATACCCGCAAGTCCCGCGTGGCCAAGCCCAAGGGCGGCCTTTCGGGCCCGCTGTGCCACCACATCGCCGTGCGCATGGTCTGGGAGGTTGCCCAGGCCGTCGATATCCCCATCAACGGTGTCGGCGGTGTCATGACTGGCGAGGATGCGGCTGAGTTTATCCTGGCCGGCGCCACCTGCGTGTCGGTCGGCATGGCCAACTTCGTCGATCCGTGTGCTTCGCTTAAGATCGCGCATGAGCTCGAGGCCTGGGCCGAGTCCCAGGGCGTAAAGGACATCAACGAGCTGGTGGGTGCTTTCGAATGCTAGAGAATGATGCCCGCGACCGTGTTATCGTCGCCCTCGACTGCGACCGTGAGCGCGCGCTCGAGCTCGCCCACGAGCTTTCGGGCCATGCCACCTGGCTCAAGGTCGGCATGACGCTCTATTACGCTGAGGGTCCCCAGATCGTCAAGACCTTTAAGGACCTTGGCTTTAAGGTCTTCCTCGACCTTAAGTTCCATGACATTCCGCATCAGGTGCGCGGCGCTGCCCGCTCGGCCTCGCTTGCCGGTGCCGACCTGCTTTCGGTCCACGGCCTGGGCTCGGGTGCTATGCTCGCTGCCTGCCGCGAGGGTGCCGAGGAGGCGCGTGAGGACCGCGCAAAGCTCGTCGCCATCACCGTGCTCACGAGCATGAATCAGGATGCCTTGAGCGAGATCGGCGTCGAGTCTCCGGTGGCCGAGGAGGCCGCCCGCTTGGCAAAGCTTGCTCAGGCCAACGGCATCGATGGCATCGTGTGCTCACCGATGGAGGCTCACGACATGCGTGAGCTGCTGGGTCCTGATGCCCTGATCGTGACTCCGGGTGTGCGTCCGGTGGGTGCCGCCCTTGGTGACCAGTCCCGCGTGGCGACGCCCTCCCAGGCTATCGAGCGCGGCGCAAGCCACATTGTGGTGGGCCGTCCCATCACCGGTGCCGACGATCCGGTTGCCGCCTTTGACGCCATCGTCGCCGAGCTGGTCGAAAACGTCGCGTAAAAGATTCCCCTAAGTCACCACTTTTGGGTCTCATTAGCACAAAATAGCCTCTGTGCCTGCGTAAACTTTCCCATCCTTTGTGTGGAATCGCAGGTCAGGGGCTTAACTTTGGGCGCAGTATATTGCACTTTTTGCGGGTATCGTCTAACCTATGGAGCCGCGATTGGGCATTTTGTACGTTCTACGTGCTAAAATGCTAATTATTGAATCAGATATAACCCAACTATTTGGAGGTACGAATGGCACTCCCTCAGCTTACCGACGAGCAGCGCAAGCAGGCTCTTGAGAAGGCTGCTGCCGCACGTCACGCCCGCGCTGAGCTTCGCGAGCAGATCAAGAAGGGCGAGAAGTCCCTCGAATCCGTGCTCAACTCCGATGACCCCATCGCTTCCCGCATGAAGGTTTCCACTCTCATCGAGTCTCTCCCTGGTTATGGCAAGGCCAAGGCCGCCAAGATCATGGAGGAGCTCGGTATCTCCGCTACCCGTCGCGTCCAGGGCCTCGGCGTCCGTCAGCGCGAGCAGCTCCTCGAGCAGCTGACCAAATAAGTGAGCGCTCAGGATTCCAAGCTCTTTGTGATTTCTGGACCGTCAGGCGCAGGCAAGGGTACGCTCGTCACTCGTGTGCGCGAGCGCCGCTTGAACCTGGGTCTGACGGTTTCGGCTACCACGCGAGCACCACGCAAAGGTGAGGTCGACGGCGTCAACTATTTTTTTCTGACGCGCGAGGAGTTCGACCGCCGCGTGGCAAACGGTGAGTTTGTTGAGTGGGCCGAGGTCCACGGTAACTGCTACGGCACGTTGGTGAGCGAGGTCACATCCAAGCTCGCCTCGGGCTCGTCTCTGATTTTGGAGATCGATGTCCAGGGCGCCCTGCAGGTGAAGGAGCGTTTCCCCGAGGCCGTGCTGATCTTTATCAAGCCGCCTTCGCTTGAGGTGCTCCGCGAGCGTCTAGTCGGTCGCGGTACCGAGACGCCCGAGACGATTGAGCTGCGTATGGCAAACGCCGCCGATGAGCTTGCCCTTGCCGACCGCTACGACGACGTCGTGGTGAATGACGATCTCGACCGCGCGACCGATGAGCTCGTTCGCGTTCTCGATATGCATGAAAGGATCTGAGGTCCGTGTCCGTTGTAAAGCCTTGCATTGACGATCTTCTGGAGAAGACCGATCACAACCGCTTCCTGCTCGCTTCGCTTGCCTCCAAGCGCGCCTGCGACATCAATAGCATGCTGCGTGGCCAGCACAACCGCGTGCTTGCCGTCCAGGATGTCGATGACATCACCATCGGGCTTTCCGGTGCCGATACCATCTCGATGGCTATGGACGAGATTGTCGACGGCGACATCTCTTACGACGAGGCCCGTTACGAGAAGGCGCTCGGCCACAAGGTTGCTGAAGCCTAAATGGCGGCTCGCGTCTGCCTAGTCCACTATCACGAGGTTGGGCTGAAGGGCAAGAACCGCGCACATTTTGAGCATATCCTCATGGATAACATCAAGGCGGCCTTGGCCGCCTTTTCCGTGAACGCCGTGTCTCGAATTTCCGGTTATATCCTCGTGACCTTTAACGAGCATCAGGCCGACGAGGCGGCGCGTGTCATCCGCACCGTCCCCGGCGTTGCCCGTGTGTCTTTGGCGTATCACACCAACCGCGACCCGCAGGAGTACTGCGCCGCTGCTGTGAAGGCGCTGCGCGAGTTTGGTTCCTTCGATTCGTTTAAGGTGCACGCCAAGCGCTCCAATACTGACTATGAGCTCACCTCGATCGATATCAATCGACAGGTTGGCGAGGTGCTGTGTGAGGCGTTTCCCGATAAAAAGGTCCAGATGCACGACCCCGACGCGATGGTGCACGTTCTGGTGGTTCAGGGTAGTGTCTACGTGTATGCGCGCTCCGAGCGCGGCGTTGGCGGCCTTCCGGTGGGTTCTGCCGGCAAGGTCGTGACGCTGCTGTCGTCGGGTATCGATTCTCCGGTGGCGACTTGGATGCTCGCGCGTCGCGGCGCGGTCTGCGTGCCGGTGCATTTCTCCGGTCGTCCGCAGACGCCCGATACGAGCGAGTATTTGGTGCAGGATATCATCCGTGCGCTTGAGCCGGGTGTCCAGATCGGCCGCCTGTACGTGGTGCCGTTTGGCGACTGCCAGCGTGAGATTTCGGTCACCTGTCCCAGTAACCTGCGCGTGATCATGTATCGCCGCATTATGTATTCGGTTGCCGAGCGCATTGCACACATCGAGGGTGCCAGGGCCATCGTTACGGGCGAATCGCTTGGGCAGGTTGCCTCCCAAACGCTTGAGAACATCATGGCCGTCAACGAAGCCGTGAAGATTCCCGTGTTCCGTCCTCTCATCGGTTCGGACAAACAGGAGATCATCGCACGCGCCGAGGAGATCGGTACGTTCGATATCTCGACTGAGGCCGCTCCCGACTGCTGCACGCTGTTTATGCCGCGCCGTCCCGAGACGCACGCTAAACTCGATGCCGTGCATGAGGCCTGGAAACTGTTTGATCATGAGGAGATGATTGAGCGTCTGCTCAAGCAGACCGAGTACATCGACTTCGAGAGCAACACGTACAAGGCCCCTAAGACCTTAAAACGCAAACATTCTGAGCTTGCTCCGCGTGAGATTTACCAAGATCACGAGTAAATTTGTGCATAGACCGACGATGCGCCTGCATCGTCGGTCTTTTGCTATCTGGGCATTTTGCGGCTAAGTGTTCATTTGCTGACGTGTGCCTGAATAAACGGGCACATTTGCGCAAGGTTTTGGTTAACTTTTGGTTTGACCGCGAAAACCGGCGTGGGCGTGCGGAGGCTGCGGCGTTCGTTTCCTGACACGATGGTGTTGGGAGGTGTTTGCTATGGCGCAGCGCGAGCAACACGAACGGGTTAAACGGATGGACCGCTGGGCAGAAAAGCTGCTCGGCCACAAGGCGATGGTCCTGGCGATTCTGGTTGTCATTGCCGCCGCGAGCGGCTTGGCGATAGCAGGTTTTGGTGGCCACTCCAGCGACGTGTCGTTTGAACGTAGCGATGAGGCGGGCGCCTCGGATGTGCGCGGGGCCGGGGATGCGTCACCTGACGATGCCGATGAGTCGTCTGACAAGAGCTCTTCTGCTGCCGAGGTGTACGTCGATGTTGATGGCGCCGTTGTGAGGCCTGGCGTTTACCGGCTCAAAGATGGAGCACGGGTATCCCAAGCGATCGACGCCGCCGGAGGGCTTACGGCCGAGGCGGATGTGACAGGGCTTAATCGCGCGTCCAAGATCACGGATGGACAAAAGATCTATGTTCCGGCGGTGGGGGAGCAACAAGCGGCTGCGGCGGTCGGCGGGGGCGAAAGCGGTGCCGCCGCGACTTCTGGTGTGGGGTCTTCGTCGGGACTCGTGAACATCAATACGGCAAGTGCGGCGGAGCTGCAGACGCTTTCGGGCATCGGGCCTTCTATGGCTCAATCGATTATCGACGAGCGGACGCAAAACGGGGCTTTTACCTCGGTCGATGACCTCATGCGCGTGTCGGGAATCGGCGAGAAGAAGCTTGCCAAAATCAAAGATTGCATCTGCGTATGAGTGCGACCGAGCGAGAGCACGTGATGCCTCCGCGGCCCCTGATTCCGTGGACGATGGCCCTGTGTGCCGGCATGTGCGTGAGCTGCGCCTTGGTGCTCAGCATAGCCGCTGATGCGCTGCTGAGGGGGCGGGCGATGGCGGTCGGGCCGCTATGGGCCATTCCCGTTGCGGCAGCGGTTTTCGTTGTGCTGGCTCACTCTTGTGCGAGGCTTGCCCCTTTGAAGCGGTGGCTGTATGCCGCGTCCGTCGGTCTCGTGGCGGGTGCGGTCGTTTCGGCGTGGTGGGCCGTGGGTGCGCTCAACGCCTCGAAGACGCTCGACGGTCGAGCGGCAAGCAGTCTCGAGTTTGTCGTGCAGGGTGACCCATCCATAAATGACGACGTGTATTCCTATACCTGCGAGGCACGCTCGGACGGTAAGAACTTGGCAACGGTTCGCCTATCGTGTGACCGTGAGTTCAAGGTCGGGGCGCACGTGCGTGTTATCGGTCGCGTGTCACGTTTTGAGAACGATGCGTATGGACGATCGCGCGTGCTTCGAGGCGAGGTGCGCAAGGTTAAAGCCGTTCGGATTGTGTCGGTCGATGAGGGTTCTCCGAGGCCGCTACTTCGGCTGCGAAATGGGCTGCTTGCGTCCATCGCGCCTGCGACCGACCCGGCGCGTGCGCTCATAGCCGGTGTCGTCTGCGGTCGTTCGGCCGAGCTGCGCGCCCAGCCGGCGGGCGACTGGTTTTCGGTGACGGGAACGGCGCATCTTATCGCAGTCTCGGGCAGCCATTTGGCTATCGTGGGGTTTGTAATCGAGGGTGTATTGCAAAAGACTCGGTGCTCACGTGGTCTTCAGCGGGCGATATTGGCGATAACGCTTGTGGGCTACGCTGCCTTTACGGGCGCGTCTCCCTCGGCCGTGCGCGCGTGCTGCATGGTGTTCGTGACGCTTGTCGTAAACGGCGCGGGGCGTCGTCGGCACGGCCTTTCGGCACTCTTCGTAACCATGTCCATCTTTGTGCTACTGCGGCCGACGGTGCTGTTCGAGATGGGCTTTCAGCTTTCATGCGCCAGCGTCTTAGCCATTCTGTGTTTTTGTCCCTATGCGACCTACGCGTTGGGTGAGCTAGGTGTGCCATCGGGCGTTGCCAGCGTGCTTTCCGTCACGCTGTGCTCGCAACTGGCGACACTTCCCATTACCATTCCTGCCTTCGGTACATTCTCGCTCATTGCTCCGTTTGCAAATGCGGTCATCGGTCCGGTGGTGAGCGTTCTGCTCGCTGTGTCGATCGCGCTGGCTCCCTTTTCGCTCGTGGGACCGTTGCGGACTTGGGCGCTCGTTGTGCCCATGATTGCCGCCCGTTGCGCGCTGTTCTTCGAGCAGCTGTTTGCCGCCGTGCCGGGTGCATCCGTGAATGTGCCGCCCGATAGCATGTGGATTTACTTAGTGCCGTGTTTTCTGGTGGTTCTGCTGGTCTGGTGGCCGCGTCCCCGTGCACGTCCTATGGCGGTGGGGCTTGTATGCCTGGTGCTTTTGGCTGCGATTCCGTACGTCTACTGGGATCGATTCGCTCCGCCTTCGGTGACGGTGCTCGATGTGGGCCAGGCCGATGCGATTCTTATCCGCCAGGGCAGCGCAGTTGCACTCGTCGACTGCGGACTCGACGAGCGCGTGGTGGCGGCGTTGGTTCGCAATAACGTGCACCATATCGACGCCGTCTTTGTGACGCATTGGGATGAGGACCACTGGGGTGGTCTGCCTGCCGTGCTCGAACAGTTTTCGGTCGGAACGATTGCCGTGGCGGCGGATGCGCTGGAGGATGCTCCTGCTGAGGTATTGAACCGACCTGGCGTGGAGTATCGGCAGGTGCGCCGTGGGGATACGGTCGACATCGGCTCATTTTGCGCTCGCGTGATGTGGCCATTCGAGTTCGTGGATGGCGAGGGAAATGAGGACTCGCTTGTCCTGCTGCTCTCTTATGTTCAGGAAGGCAAGGGCCTGCGAATACTTCTCACCGGTGATGCCGAGCTCGACCAAGAGCGGGAATTCGTGCAGGAGGTGGGGGATATCGATGTCCTTAAACTTGGGCATCACGGCTCCAAGGTTTCAGTCGATGGCGAGTTGCTGGACGTCCTGAAGCCCGAGCTTTCTCTCGCAAGCGCCGGTGAGGGGAATCGATACGGCCATCCGTCCGATGCCTGCATCGATGCCGTTAAGGAAGCGGGTGGTGTGTTCGCGTGTACCATCGAACACGGCGACATTACCGTCACACCGACTGCGAATGGCTTTGCGATGCGATGCCAGCGACCGTGACGACGTCGTTGGCGTGTGGTGGGTCCCTGGGCTAGAATGGCACGGAACGAATACGAAGGCCTGCGGGAGGGGAGCGCAATGTCCGAAACCGGTTTGCTGCCGGCATATCTGATCGTCGGTACCGACGGAGTTAAGCGCGACCACGCCGTCTCGCGTATGAAAGCGCGTCTGGAAAAATCGGGTATGGTCGAGTTCAACCTCGACGAGCGAGACATGACCAAGGACCCCGATATCGAGTCCATTATCGGATCGCTTAACACCTTTCCGATGGGCAGCGAGTTTCGTCTGGTAATCCTCGATGGCTGCTCAAAGCTCGCCAAGGCGGTCTCGGAGCCGCTAGTTGGGTATCTGGCGAGTCCCAGCCCAACAACGGTCTGCCTCATCATCGCCGACTCACTTGCCAAGAATACGCGCCTGTATAAGTCAATCGCCAAGATCGACAAGAAGGCTATCGTCGATTGCTCGGGTACCAAGCGCTGGGAACTGCCGCGCCGTGTTCAGCAGATGGCGACGCAGCGCGGTAAGTCGATTTCGACGGCGGCCGCCGAGGAGCTCGTCTCGCGTTCGGGCGAAAACACGCGCATGCTCGATAACGACTTGGCTAAGCTTGCCCAGATGGTCGAGTCGCCCCAGATTGAACTTACCGATGTTGAGCGCTGGATTGTACGTACGGCCGAGGTCCAACCCTGGGACTTCCTCAACGCCGTCTCGGCTCGCGATATGCGGCGTTCGCTCGAGCTCTTTAAGCTCCTGCCCTCCAAGAGCTACGTGTGGACTTACACATTGCTGTGCGGTCGCATTCGCGAGCTTATCGTCGCCAAGGCGCTCGACGCGCGTGGGCAGGGTCGCGAGCTGGCCGCAACGCTCAAGCTCCAGTCCTGGCAGGTCAAGAATCACCTTACCTGGGCGCGTCGTTTTTCGATGACCGAGCTCGTCGCAGCGCTCGAGGGTGCCGTTGATGTGGAGCTCGCGCTCAAGGGTTCGGCAGATTCTGAGACCGCGCTTTTGCTTTGGATTACGAACATCTTGAGAAAATCGTGATGATACCTGCCTATTTGACAAATTCGTTCTATCCCTTTGAGAGGGAGCGTGCTATAGTAGGCGCTTGCATGACCTCACCGTGTCTCAGAGGTGTCATACATTTTTTGCAAGGAACTCGAAAGGAACTCCAGAAGTGGCAAACATCAAGTCTCAGAAGAAGCGTATCCGCACCAATGAGGCAGCTCGCATGCGTAACAAGGCTGTCAAGTCCGAGCTCAAGACGCTGACCAAGCACGTCCAGTCCGCCGTCGCCGAGGGCGACGCCGAGAAGGCCCAGGCTGCCCTCAAGACCGTCACCAAGCGTCTCGACATGGCTGCCGCCAAGCATGTTATCCACAAGAACCAGGCTTCCAACCGCAAGTCCGGTCTTGCCAAGCTCGTGAACAGCATCAACGCCTAAGTTGTAAATTTCACACCACACAGATTACGCGCATAAATGGAGCCTGTTTTATGGAACAGGCTCCATTTTTTGTACCGCTCGGGTAAGATAGTCCGCATGAATACTTCAATTGACATTTCCCACATCCGCAACTTCTCGATCGTTGCGCATATCGACCATGGCAAGTCCACGATCAGCGACCGCATCCTCGAGCTCACCCATACCGTCGACGAACGCGACATGGAGTCGCAGCTGCTCGACACCATGGATATCGAGCGCGAGCGCGGCATTACGATCAAGTCCAATGCCGTCCGCGTTTCCTATGACGCCGACGATGGTGAGACGTATCAGTTCAATCTGATCGATACGCCGGGCCACGTGGACTTTACCTATGAGGTCTCGCGCTCGCTGGCAGCCTGTGAGGGCGCGGTACTCGTTGTCGACGCCACGCAGGGCGTCGAGGCGCAGACCGTTTCCAACGCGACGCTCGCCATGAACGCCAATCTGGACATTGTGCCGGCCATCAACAAGATCGACCTGCCCTCGGCCCATCCCGATGAGGTTAAGACCGAGATCGAGGATGACCTGGCGATCCCTGCCGATGATGCCGTGTGCGTCTCGGGCAAGACCGGCGAGGGCATTCACGATCTGCTGGAGTCCATTGTCTTTTTGATTTCGCCGCCTAAGGGCGATGCAAACGCTCCGCTCAAAGCGCTCATTTTGGATTCGTACTTTGACGAGTATCGCGGTGTGGTGGCTACGGTGCGCGTCTTCGATGGTTCCATCAAAAAGGGCGATACCCTGCTTATGATGCAAGCCAAGGGCGACTTTTTGGTCGACGGCGTGGGCGTCAAGCGTCCTGCCGAGACCCCGGTCGACGCGCTGACGGTCGGCGAGGTCGGATATGTGGTCACGGGCTTGAAGGATCCCGAGGCCGTTCGCGTGGGCGATACCCTTACGTGGGCGTCGAACCCCTGCCCCGAGCCGCTTCCCGGTTATCGCGAGGCCAAGCCCATGGTCTACACGGGCCTGTTCCCGATCGACAACAAGGACTACGAGAACCTGCGTGACGCCCTCGATAAGCTGCACGTCAACGACCCGTCGTTGGTGTGGGAGCCCGAGACCTCGGTGGCGCTCGGCTTTGGCTTCCGCGTGGGCTTCCTGGGCCTGCTGCACATGGAAGTCGTCAAGGAACGCCTGGAGCGCGAGTTCAACCTGGACCTCATTGCCACGAGTCCCTCGGTCGACTATCACGTCTACAAGACCGACGGCGAAATGATCGATGTCCGCAGTCCGCAGGACCTTCCCGAGGCCACACGCATCGATCGTATCGAGGAACCCTACCTCAAGGCAAAGATCATCTGCCCGCCTGAGTACACGGGTGCCGTCATGCAGCTCGCCATCGAGCACCGCGGCGTCACAACCGACATGATCCACCTGACGAGCAAATCGGTCGAGATGCGCTTCGATATGCCGCTCGCCGAGCTCATCTTGGACTTCTTCGATCAGCTCAAGAGCCGCACCAAGGGTTACGCCTCGCTCGACTATGAGTTCAACGAATATCGCCCCTCTGAGCTCGTCAAGCTCGACATCCTGCTTTCGGGCGACGAGGTGGACGCGCTTTCGTTTATCGTCCATAAGGACAAGGCATATGGCCTGGCCCGTGGCCTGTGCGACAAGCTCAAGGAGATCATCCCGCGTCAGCTGTTCGAGGTGCCCATCCAGGGTGCTATCGGCAACAAGATCATCGCCCGTTCCACCGTCAAGGCGCGTCGCAAGGACGTTCTTGCTAAGTGCTACGGCGGCGATATCTCGCGTAAGCGCAAGCTGCTCGAGAAGCAGAAAGAGGGCAAGAAGCGTATGAAGGCCATCGGATCGGTCGAGGTCCCGCAGGAGGCCTTTATGGCGATCCTCAAGGTGGACGAGTAGGTCTATGGCTCTTTCCGAATATAGTCTGCGGCTGCTGGGCGCCTATGCCGAGCAGCCGTTCCTTATGGCTCCCATGGCGGGCGTGACCGACCCTGCCTATCGCATCATGTGTCGCCGCCGCGGTGCCAGCCTTGCCTACAGCGAGATGGTGAGCGTGGCAGGCCTTGCCTATGCCAGTAATAAGACGTGGCGCCTGGTGCTACCGGCCGACGAGGAGCAGCAGATTTGCGTGCAGCTCTTTGGCTCCAAGCCCGATCAGTTTGCGAGCGCCGTCGCCGCCGTCGAGGAGCGCGTTGGCGATCGCCTGTCGCTCATCGATATCAATATGGCATGTCCCGCCCGCAAGGTCGTTACCAAGGGCGAGGGCTCGGCGCTCATGCGCACGCCCGACCTGGCCGAGAAGATCGTCGAGGCCACGGTGGGCGCGGCACACGTGCCCGTGACCGTCAAGATTCGCAAGGGCTTTTATGCCGAGGACCGCAATGCCGCGACATTTGCCCAGATGCTTGAGGGCGCAGGGGCTGCCGCAGTCGCCGTGCATGGTCGTTGCGCCACGCAGCTCTACACGGGCCAGGCCGATTGGTCGGTCGTCGATGAGGTTGCCGACGCTGTCGAGATTCCCGTGATTGGTTCGGGCGATGTGTTCTCGGCCGAGGACGCTGCTGAGCATCTGCACGGCTCGGGTGCCAGCGCGGTGTTTATCGCGCGCGGCATCTACGGCAATCCGTGGGTGTTCGGCGATGCCCGAGCCCTTGCACTCGATGGCACGCCGGTTCCTTCTCGCTCCTCGGTCGAGCGCCTGGAGGCTCTGCGCGAGCACCTGACGTTGACGCACGAGCTTCTGCCGCTCATGTCGCGTGCTCGCACGTACGCAAGCTGGTACTTAAAGGGCATGCCCCATGCCGCCGCCTGGCGCGCTCAGGTGGTGCGTTGCTCTACGTACGAGGAGTTCATGTCGCTGGTCGATGATATCGAGTGCGATGTGGTGGCCTGCGAGGCCGCGCTTGCCGCCGGTGAGTCGGTGCCCGATCATCCGCTGGAGGCATAAGGGTGGCCGTTACCGCGCTGTACGTGCACGTGCCGTTTTGCGCTCAAAAATGCCGCTATTGCGACTTTGACTCGCGCAGCTTTGCTCTGTGTGATTTGGATGCTGCGCTCGATTCCTATTTTGAGCAGCTGTATGCGCACCTCGATTCCTTTGGCGACGCCGGGGCGCTTGCGCAGGTCCGCACGGTCTATATTGGCGGCGGCACGCCGTCACTTGCTGGGGAGCGCCTGGTGAAACTTGCCCGTCGTATCTCCATGTGGTGCAAACCCTTTGAATTTACTTGCGAAGCCAATCCTGAGTCCCTGACCGCTGAGCTCGCCACCGCGCTTGCCGAGGCGGGTGTCACGCGCATCTCTCTGGGCGTGCAAACCCTCGACAATACCGAGCTGGCTGCTATTGGCCGCATTCACGATGCTAATCGCGCACTTGCGGCTATCGCGACGGTGAAGGACGCTGGCCTCGATGTGTCGTGCGACCTGATGTGCGGCCTTCCCGGGCAGACGGCCACAAGCTGGCGGAGCACGCTCGATGGCGTGTTGGCGGCGGCGCCTCATCATGTGTCGGTCTACCCGCTCACGCTCGAGGAGGGCACGCCACTCTATCGCATGGCGTGCCGTGACGAGTCGCTCGAGCCCGATGAGGATTTTCAGGCTTCGTGCATGGACGCGGCGCGTGAGCGCCTGGGTGCGGCCGGCTATCATCCGTATGAGGTGGCAAGCTACGCGCTCGACGGCCATGAGTGCGCCCATAACATTGCCTACTGGACCGGACGGGGCTACCTGGGCCTGGGTCGTTCTGCCGCGGGCATGCTCGACGACGAGGATTTCGACCGTCTTGCAGGTTTGTTCCCCGGCGTGTCTTCTCGAGGCGATGCGTACCGCGTGCGTCTGGTGCAACGTGACGATGACGCGACGGCGTTCGAGGCCGAATATCTGTCGCAGCGTGAGGCTGTCGCCGAAGACTTGATGCTCGCTTGTCGCATGACGCGCGGTGTTGCGTCCGACCTGTTGGCTCGTGCAGCTTGCGTCATCCCAACAGGCGAGCTGACAGCCGCTTGCGATCTCGCGCTCGAATTGGGTCTTGCCACTTGGGTGCCCGAGACGCTCGGGGTCCATGAGGGACCCTTCACTTCGGCAGATGTCGTCGCGGGCCATGTTCGAGCTCGTCTAGCGCCGACCCACCTGGGCTGGCTCGATGGAAATGTTCTGTTCGAGCTGTTTTGGGATCTAGCTTAGGCCGCTCGGGTAGAATTACCGGAATATATACGCTGCTGTGAGCAGGAGGTTGCCGCGCATGGCGACGATGAACGAAAAAGATTACTACGAGATTCTGGGTGTCTCCAAAGACGCCACCTCGCGTGATATTCAAAAGGCCTTCCAGCAAAAGGCCCGCAAGCTCCATCCGGACGTCAACAAAGAGCCGGATGCCGAGGAGAAGTTTAAAGAGGTTTCCGAGGCCTACGCCGTGCTCTCGGACGAGCAGAAGCGTGCGCGTTACGACGCCATGCGGTCGGGCAATCCCTTTGCCGGTGCACCGACGGCTTCGCCCTATGGCGGCGGTTATGCCGGCAGCGCCGGTTACGGCAATCCCTTTGACGGCGGTTTCCCCTTCGGAGGCGCCTGGGGCCAGCCCCGTCGCGGCCAGGCGGCCTACAACCCCGAGAGTGGCGCCAACGTGGTCGTCGATATCAAGCTCGACGCCAAGGAGGCCAAGAGCGGTGCCCACAAGACCGTTCGATATACCCGCTTTGACACCTGCGGGCATTGTGGCGGATCGGGCTCCGTTTCTTCAGAGCATGCCCACACCTGTCCGAGCTGCGGTGGCCGCGGCCACATCGACGTCGACCTGTCCTTCCTGTTTGGTGCGGGCACGTTCCAGTCGGTCTGCCCCGAGTGCGGCGGTTCCGGTAAGGTCGTGGCCGACCCCTGCCCCGATTGCGGTGGCAGCGGGCGAACCCGTGTGACCTCCGAGCAGACGATTGAGTTTCCTGCCGGCACGCACGATGGCGACGAGGTCCGCATTAGCGGCATGGGCCACGCAGGCACTAACGGTGCCGCGGGCGGCGACCTGGTCGGCCGCGCCCATGTTGAGGCCGAGCGCTTGGAAGGCAAAGCTCGTACTGGCTTTTACCTGATGGGCATTGTGGCGCCGTTTTTGGTGCTGTCGGCCATCTCGGGCGTGTTCTCGGCCTTTGCCATGATGTGCTTTATTCCGTTTGCCATGGGCCTGTTCATGGTGCTCTCGGACGGCGTGCTTCATCGCAGCCTGCTGTGGTGGAAACGCGGCGCGATGCAGTTTGCCAACGGTTTTGCCAACGGCTTCATGTTCGCACTCGTGTCGGTTTGGTTTGCGAGCTGCTCGCAGCGTGCCATGCTTTCGCCGTACGGAATGTACTAACATCAAACCCTCTGTTTGCGGCCGCCCCAGCTTGGGTATAGGACGCACTGTGACAATAATGAAAGTCGGAAGGATTCGGTCGTGTCGGAAAATAGGGATTACTACGAGGTACTTGGCGTCGAAAAGGATGCCGACGCGCGGACGATTAAGCGCGCGTTTCTAAAGAAGGCCCGTACCGTACACCCGGACGTTTCGGACGACCCCGAGGCCGAGGCCAAGTTCAAAGAGCTCAACGAGGCATATTCCGTTCTTTCCGATGAGCAGAAGCGTGCAAACTACGACCGCTACGGCACCGCGGACGGCCCTGGTGGTTCGGGCTATGTCGACATCAACGATATCTTTGGTGGCATGGGCATGGACGACCTGTTCTCGTCGTTTTTTGGCGGCGGTGCCGGTGGTGGTGCCCGCAGCCGTCGTGAGCGTCGTCGCGGACGTGACATGGCCATCTCGCTTTCGGTGACGCTCGAGGAGGCGGCGCTCGGCTGCAAAAAGACGATCAGCTATGATCGCCTTGCTCCTTGCGAGGACTGCAACGGTACCGGTAGGGCCGAGGGTGCACAGGAAAAGCAGTGCAGCCGTTGCCACGGCACGGGCTATGTCACGACGGTCCAGCGTTCGTTCTTGGGCCAGGTCCAGTCCTCTTCGCCTTGCCCCGACTGCCACGGCGAGGGCACGGTCATCGATCATCCCTGCGAGACCTGCGATGGTCAGGGCCGCACGCCTTCCCACGAAAAGATCGACATCGATATTCCCGCCGGCGTTTCGACCGGCCGCCAGCTGCGCGTGAGCGGCTTTGGCGAGGCCGGCCTTCGCGGCGAGCCCTCGGGCGACCTGATCGTTAACGTTCGCGTCGCCGACCACGAGCGCTTTAAGCGCAACGGCGACGACCTGTACCTCGTGAGCGATATCTCGATTGCGCAGGCGGCTCTCGGCTGCGAGATCGAGGTCGAGGGCATTATGCCTGACGAGGTCGTTAAGGTCACGGTCCCCGCCGGCACGCAGTACGGCGACACCGTGAGCGTCGGTAACTTCGGCATGCCCCGCATTGGCGGTGGCGGCTCGCGTGGCCGCCTGGTCGTTCAGCTGCGCGTGCTCGTTCCCACGAGCCTTTCGGCCAAGCAGCGCGACCTGCTCGAGGCCTTCGCCGCCGAGTCCGGCGACGACGTCGCTCCCGGCAAGAAATCGGTTACCGATCGCATCAAGAGTGCCCTCGACGACATCCTCGATTAAGGAGCCCGCGTGCTCGCACCCCATATCTCTGTTGTCAACCTCGGCTGCCGCGTCAACCGGGTTGAGTCTGACCGTATCACTGCCGATCTTATGCGCCTGGGCTTTGCTATTGTGGAGCCCCAGGATGCCGATCTGATCGTAATCAATACCTGTGCCGTGACGGGCGAGGCCGAGGCTAAGACCCGCAAGGCCGTCCGTCATGCGCTGGCCCATCCAAACGAGCCTTATGTGCTCGTGACCGGTTGCGTGGTCAATTTGCATCCCGAGGAGCTGTTGGAGCTCTCGGATCGCGTGATCGCCGAGCCGTCCAAGATTGATGTCGCCGAACGTGTCTGCGAGGTGCTGGGCGTTGAGTCCGATAGCGTTCCCGCCTGCAGCGATGGCGAGGTGGTCGATGCGCTCGGTCGCTCTCGCCTGGGCGTGAAGATCCAGGACGGCTGCAACCATCGCTGCACCTATTGCATTGTGTGGAAGGCGCGCGGCCCCGAGCGCTCCGTGCCTGTCGAGTCCGTGCTTGAGCAAGTTCGCGAGGCCCAGGAGGCCGGCGTGCCCGAGGTGGTGCTGACCGGTGTGAACCTGGGTGCCTACGATGGCAAGAGCGCGACCGACGAGCATGTCGAAATCGATGAGCTGCTCGAGGCCATCATGGAGCGCACGACTATTGCGCATGTGCGCATTTCCTCGGTCGAACCCATGGATATCTCTGAGCGCCTGCTTAAGGTTATGGCGCGCTATCCGCAGCGTATTGCCCCGTTTTTGCACCTGCCCGTGCAGTCCGGCTGTACGGCGACGCTGCATCGCATGGGTCGTCCCTATAGTGCCGAGGCCTTTGAGGACACGGTGCGCATGATTCGCGCCATCCTGCCGCAGGCGTCTCTTTCGTGCGACGTCATCGTCGGTTTTCCTGGTGAGACGGACGAGGAGTTCGAGGAGTCACTGGCGCTGTGCCGCCGTGTGGGTTTCTCGCGTATGCACGTGTTCCGCTATAGCAAGCGTCCCGGTACCCTTGCTGCCGACATGCCCGACCAGGTGCCGCCCGAGGTTATGGCCGAGCGCAGCCGTCGTATGCGAGACACGGCGCAGGAGCTCGCTATTGCCGATGCTCGTCGTCGCGTGGGCACTGTCGAGCGTGCCGTGCTCGAGTATGGTGACAGCCTGACGCTCGGTTCGTTCCATCATGCCCGTCTTGACGATACCTGTGGACTTACAGCCCCGTGCCTGCTCGATGTTGCTATCATCGGAGTCGATGATTCCGGCTTGGTCCATGCGCGCAGGGAGGTCCATGGAAGCCTCGAAGATTAGACTTACCGTTCCCGAGGGAGTTGATCCCTCGCGTGTTTTGGGCGCCGGCGACGGCGTCCTTCGTGCGCTCGAGAGCTTGGTTCGCGCTCACGTGGTCGCCCGTGGCGATAGCATCTCCGTGAGCGGCGACCCGGACGAGGTCGAGCTCGTGGCTCGCTTTTTCGAACATGCTTTTTGCGAGGCGGCGGCCGGTCGTACCCTGTCTGCTGACGACGTCTCGCGTTGCCTGGCCGTCTTGCGCGACGGCGAGCATGAGGCCACATCGCTTCGCGATGACGTGCTGCTTTCATACCGCGGTCGCGTCATTCGTCCCAAGACGCTTGGGCAAAAGCGCTATGTGGATGCCATTCGCTCGCATACCATCACCTTTGGCTTGGGTCCTGCCGGTACCGGTAAGACTTATCTGGCCATGGCGCTCGCCGTTGCCGCGCTCAAGCGCCACGAGGTGGGCCGTCTGATCTTGACGCGTCCGGTTGTCGAGGCGGGGGAGAACCTGGGCTTTTTGCCCGGCACCCTCGAGGAAAAGATCGATCCGTACATGCGTCCGCTCTACGACGCCCTTTTTGACATGATGGATCGCGAGCGCACCGATGAGCTTATGGAGCGCGGCGTGATCGAGATCGCCCCGCTTGCCTATATGCGCGGTCGTACGCTGAGCGATGCTTTCGTGGTGCTCGACGAGGCGCAAAATACCACGCCCGAGCAGATGAAGATGTTCCTGACACGCCTTGGATTCAACTCCAAGTTCGTGATTACCGGCGACCTCAGCCAGCGCGACCTGGTGGGTCGTCGTGGTGGCTTGGCGGATGTCGAGAAGATTTTGGGCCGTGTCGACGATGTGGCGTTTGCACACCTGGAGCGCGCCGATGTGGTGCGCCATGCCTTGGTGGGGCGTATCGTCGAGGCATACGATGCTTATGATGACGTGCGTGAGCAGCGCTCGCGCGACCGAAAGGAGTCCCGTTGAGTGTATTGATCAGCAACGATGCCGAGCTCGATACGCTGCTCGACGCGCAGGAAGTGGAGCACATCTGCGAGGTTGTGCTTGCCGCCGAGGGCGTTGAACGTGAAGTCGAGATTTCCCTTTCGTATGTCGACGAGGACGAGATGCACGAGCTCAACCACGAGTGGCGTGGCATCGACCGCACCACCGATGTGCTCTCGTTTGAATGCGACTCGGCCTTTGACGAGGATATTCCCGCCGACGAGACGCTCGAGCTCGGCGATATCATCTTGGCCCCGCAGGTCATTGCCCGTCAGGCCCCCGGCTTTGGCAATAGCCCTGCCGACGAGTGCCGCCTGATGCTCGTGCATGGCATGCTGCACCTGCTGGGCTATGACCACATCGAGGACGACGAGGCTGAGGTCATGGAGGCTCGCGAGGACGCTATCCTGCGCGATCTGGCGCTCGAGCGCGGCGAGGATCCTAAACTGGTCCACGTCGGCCCCATCACCAATCATGCCCACGACTAGGAGCCGTTTATGATTCCCGGATCGAACAAGGACCATCCGTCCTTTTTAAAGTCGTTCTCCTATGCCATGGAGGGCTTCGTTACCGCCGTCAAGACCGAGCGCAACATTAAGGTCATGCTCGTGGCAGGCGTGTGCACCGTCATTGCCGGCTGTATCGTGGGGCTCGATATTGCCGAGTGGGCTACGGTCATCATCTGCTGCGGCCTGGTGATTCATGGCGAGCTGTGTAACACCGCCATGGAAGCCATCGTCGACCTGGCGACCCAAGAGCTCCATCCGCTGGCAAAGCGTGCGAAGGACATCGCCGCCGCCTCTGTATACGTTCTTTCCATTACCGCCGCGATCGTGGGCTTGCTTGTCTTTGCCCACGCGCTCGACTTTATTTAGAAAGGGATTCCCATGTCCGACAATATGCAGCCTACCGATGAGATTTTGGACGAAGAGTCCCTGGATGCTAAGGCGACCGAGGATTGCGATGAGGTCGAGGAGTTCGACCCGTTTGAGGGCATGAGCGACGAGGAGCTCGACGCCCTGTGCGACGAGGACGACAACCTCGCGGGCTTTGGTGACGTTGAGCCTGGTTTCCGCAGCGGCTTTGTGGCCCTGGTCGGCCGCCCCAACGCCGGCAAGTCCACGCTGCTCAACGCCTGCTATGGCAAAAAGGTCGCCATCACCTCGCCGGTGGCCCAGACGACCCGCCGCCGCATGCGCGCCGTCGTCAATCGCCCCGACTGCCAGCTGGTCTTTGTCGATACCCCGGGTATCCACAAGCCCAAGGACGGCCTGGGCTCCGAGCTCAACAAGAGCGCGCTGTTCGAGCTGAACGATGTCGATGTCGTCGCGTTTTTGATTGATGCCACCAAGCCGATCGGCAGGGGAGACGCCTGGGTTGCCGAGCGCGTTAAGAACGCCCGTTCCAAGAAGGTCCTGGTGCTTACCAAGGCCGATGAGGCCGACCCCGCACAGGTCATGGAGCAGCTTAAGGCTGCCCACGAGCTCATGGAATATGACGACGAGATCGTGACGTCGTCGGTCAAGAACTTCAACGTCGATGCCTTCATCGAGACCGTTGCGCACTTTTTGCCCGAGGGTCCGCGTTGGTTCCCCGAGGACATGGGTACCGACGCTTCCGATGAGACGCTCGTTGCCGAGTTTGTGCGCGAGAAGGTCTTGCGCCGCACCCGTGATGAGATTCCGCACTCCGTGGGCGTGATTTGCGATGCGCTCGAGCAGACCAAGAAGGTGCTGCGCGTGCACGCCACCATTTACGTCGAGCGCGAGGGCCAAAAGGGCATCATCATCGGCAAGGGCGGCGAGATGATCAAACATATCGGCATCGACGCCCGTCGCGACCTTGAGCGCATCTTTGGCACCCAGGTCTTTTTGGAGCTGGACGTGAAGGTCAAGGCCGGCTGGCGCGACGACGAGGCCCAGATTCGCCGCTTTGGCTACAATGCCGAAGATTAAGCCCCGGCGTTTATGGCAGGCTCCCGGACATATCGCACGAAGGTGCTCGTCCTCGATAAGACTAAGCTCAAAGAGACTGATCTGATCCTGACGATGCTTGACGAGCGGGGTCGGCAGGTTCGTGCCGTGGCAAAGGGCGCCCGCAAACCCGGCGGGCGCTTGGCGGCGCGCTGCGAGCTGTTCTGCACCGTCGATATGCTGCTTGCGCATGGACGGTCGCTCGACGTGGTTTCCCAGGCCGAGCTTATGGAGGCGCCGCTCGGCGCTGCTCCCGATTACGAGATGACATGCGCCGCAAGCGCGATCGCCGAGGTCGCGCGCGTGTGCTCGTTCGAGGACGCCGAGGACCCGTTTACCTTTGCCATCACGCAGCGGGCGCTCACACTTGTCGGCAGCGGGCTCGACGCGGCACATATGGATCTACTTGTGGCGGCATATGCCTTTAAGCTGCTGTCGCACGTTGGCTATCGACCCGATTTTTCGGCCTGCGTGCTGTGCGGTGACCCCATGCTGTCGTATTTTTCACCCCAGGCGGGCGGTCTTATGTGCGGGTCGTGCGCGTCGAGCGTGCCCGGTGCCGAGCTGGTCTCGACCGGTGAGGTCGCATGGCTGCGCGCCCTCATGTCCATGACCTTCGATGCGCTCATGGCCGAGAGGGTCGACCCCCATGCCGCCGCCTTTTTGCTGGGGCTTTCGCACGTGTGGGCTGCGACGCACACCGATCAACGTCTCCGTGCGATGGAATTCATGTTGGGTCGGTGATGATGCGCAGGCGCGGGCTGCTTGTGGTAACATACCGACCTGTTGGTACCTCGACCTTGGATGCTCGCTCCACCGGCGGCTTCCCAGTCCGAGGCGAATAGCGTCGCCCGCGGGCGACAAGAAACGAAAGGTGAAACAATGACTGTTTCCAAAGAGCGCAAGGCGGAGCTGACTGCCCAGTTCGGTAACACCCCGGTCGATACCGGCAACCCCAAGGTTCAGGTCGCCATCCTGACCGAGCGCATCAAGGAGCTGACCGAGCACATGAAGTCCCACCAGAAGGACTTCCACACCCGTCGTGGCCTGCTCATGCTCGTCGGCCGTCGTCGTCGTCTTCTCTCCTACATCAAGAAGAACGACATCGTCGAGTACCGTGAGCTCATCAAGGCTCTGGGCATCCGCGACAACATCCAGTAGGATTTGTACATGCTAAGAGCGTCCTGCGCAGCGGGGCGCTCTTTTTGTGTAAGGGCGTGAACAATCACGCTCTGAAGCGTGGCGGGGGCAGGGGGCCCGCGTCACATGAGAAGCCCGCAGGCAAGGGGCCTGTGGGGTAAAGGAGAACAATGACACTCGTATCCAAGACCTTTGAGCTGTACGGCAAGACCTACACCTTTGAGTCCGGCGAGCTTGCTAAGCAGGCCACCGGCGCCTGTCTGGTCAAGCAGGGCGACACCACGATGCTCGACACCGTGGTCGTCTCCAAGGAGCGTAAGAACTACGACTTCTTCCCGCTGACCGTCGACTTCAACGAGAAGATGTACGCCGCCGGCCGCATCCCGGGTGGCTACCTCAAGCGTGAGGGCCGTCCCAGCGAGAAGGCCACGCTCACGGCCCGTATGATCGACCGCCCGATTCGTCCGAGCTTCCCGGACGGCTTCCGCAACGAGGTGCACATCGTCGCCACCTCGCTCGTCGCCGACCAGGTCAACCCCTTTGACGTCATCAACGTCATGGGTGCTTCCCTGGCAATGACGCTCGGCGGCGTGCCCTTCGAGGGCCCGCTTGCCTGCGTGCGCATCGGCCGTAACGTGGAGACCGGCGAGTTTATCGTCAACCCCACCTATGAGGAGCGCGAGAACTCCGATCTGGATCTGGAGCTGGGTGGCTCCGCCGACTTCATCTCGATGGTCGAGGCCGGCGCCGAGGAGATCTCCGAGGACGACATGCTCGCCGCCATGAAGTTTGGCCAGGAGGCCCTTGCTGCCTTCTGCCAGGCTCAGGACGAGTTTGTCGCCGAGTGGGAGCAGGTCAACGGCGCCATCGTCAAGAAGGAGTACCCGCTCGACCAGCCCGTCGAGGAGGTCCAGGAGCGCATCTTCGCCCACTACGACGAGATGGCTGCCGCCCTTCGCGATGCCGACAAGCTCTCCCGTATCGGCAAGGTCGAGACTCTGAAGGAGTCCATCCGTGCCGAGTTCACCGAGGAGGAGCAGGCCGCTTGGGAGCGCGAGATCCCCGTGGCGCTCAAGAAGCTCGAGAAGAAGGCTATGCGCACCATGGTCGTCGAGACCGGCGAGCGCGTCGACGGCCGTGCCGCCGATGAGATTCGCCCCATCATGGTGAAGGACAACTACCTGCCGCTCGTTCACGGCTCCGGTCTGTTCCAGCGTGGCCAGACCCAGGTGCTTTCCGTCCTGTCGCTCGGTATGCTCAACGAGGGCCAGCGTCTGGATACCATCGAGCCCACCGAGGGCAAGCGCTACATGCACCACTACAACTTCCCGCCGTTCTGCACCGGCGAGACCGGCCGCATGGGCAGCCCCAAGCGCCGCGAGATCGGCCACGGCAACCTGGCCGAGCGCGCTTTGCTTCCGGTGCTTCCCGACGAGAACGAGTTCCCCTACGCCATCCGCGTGGTCTCCGAGGTCATGGAGTCCAACGGCTCCTCTTCGATGGCTTCGACCTGCGGCTCCACGCTCGCCCTTATGGACGGCGGCGTGCCCATTAAGCGCCCGGTCTCCGGTATCGCCATGGGCCTGATCCAGGAGGAGGGCAAGACCGTGGTCCTGTCCGACATCCAGGGTCTCGAGGACTTCCTTGGCGACATGGACTTTAAGGTCACCGGCACCACCGAGGGCATCACCGCCCTGCAGATGGACAACAAGGCCACCGGCCTTACCTTCGACATCCTGGCCCGCGCCCTGCAGCAGGCCAAGGAGGGTCGCGCCTTCATCCTGCAGAAGATGCTCGATGTGATCCCCGAGCCGCGTCATACCACGCGCAGCACCGCCCCGCGCATCGTCTCCATCCAGGTTCCGACCGATAAGATCCGTGACGTCATCGGTTCCGGCGGCAAGGTCATCCGCGGCATCCAGGACGAGACCGGCGCCTCGGTCGACATCCAGGAGGACGGCACCGTCTTTGTCGGCGGCACCGGCGAGTCCGTCGATCAGGCTGTCGAGCGTATCAAGCTTATCATCAAGGTTCCCGAGCCGGGCGAGGAGTACACCGGTCGTGTGGTCTCCATCCAGCCCTTCGGCGCCTTCGTCAACCTGCTGCCTGGTAAGGACGGCCTGCTGCACATCTCCCGCGTCGCCAAGGGCCGCGTGGAGAAGGTCGAGGACGTCCTCAACGTCGGCGACGAGGTCAAGGTCGTCGTTATCGAGGTCGACGATCGCGGCAAGATCTCGCTCGATCGTCTCGACAAGCCCGAGGCTCCGGCTCGCACCGAGGGTGCCTCCGAGGGCGACGGCGAGCATTTCCAGCGCCGTGAACGTCCGCGTCGCGAGCGCAGCGACCGTCCGCGCCGTCCCGGCGACAACGGAGGCCGCAAGCCCCGCCGTCACCACGACGCCGAGTAACAGCCGCATATAAGCAGCTCATCAAGGGCGACTCCGGACTGGGGTCGCCCTTTTGCTTGCGCCCGGGAGGGACGCATACGAAGTTTCCTGCTCTACAGTCCTGCGCAAGACGGAAAGCACATTAAGTGCTTTCCTTTGCGTGCGGAACTCGCGATAAACTTCATATGCGTCCCTCCCAGGCGCAAGCAAAAGGGCTGGTTAGTGCCGCTCGCTATTGAGTTTGACAGTCTATCCAGTAGTCAGATTTCAGATTAGTAGTTAGATGCAGCAGTATTTCCCCAGATAAAACCACCCAAAATAAACCTGTCCCTTATTGGCAGGTTTCCCGTGGGGCGGGCACTGATGAAGTTTATCGCGAGTTCCGCACGAACAGGAGGCCACTTAATGTGGCCTCCGTCGTGAGCAGGACTGTAGAGCAGGAAACTTCATCCGTGCCCGCCCTCGCGGGGAACCGGCGGGATAGACGGGTTCAGATGGGGCTTTGATGCATGGGTGGTCTGTTGTTGTGCAAATGGGTATCATACTGTGGTTATTGCATCGACTCTGTGATGCATGTTTGTACGTTCCCGGCGGTCGGTTTGCCAGAAGCGCCCCGTCGGTTGTTCCAGACCCGTTTCGAAGAAAGGAAACCACACTAACCTATGGCAGCTAAAAAATCATCTCCCTTGAAGATCATCCCGCTCGGCGGTCTTGACGGCATCGGCAAGAACATGACGGTCTTCGAGTGCGGCGACGACATGGTGCTCGTCGACGCCGGTCTCATGTTCCCGGATGACTCCCAGCCCGGTATCGACCTGGTGCTTCCCGACTACACCTATGTTCTAGAGAACGAGGAGAAGCTCCGCGGTATCGTCGTCACCCACGGCCACGAGGACCACACCGGTTCGCTTCCGTATCTGCTGCAGGACCTCAACAATAAGGTGCCCATCTTCTCGAGCAAGCTGACGCTTGGCTTTATCGAGGGCAAGCTTTCCGAGTTCCGCATCCGCGCACCCAAGTTCCGCGAGGTCAAGGGCGGCAGCCATGTCAACCTCGGCGGCATCTCGCTCGACTTCTTCTCGATGACGCACTCCATCCCCGGCGCTCTGGGCGTGTTCATCCGCACCAATCAGGGCACCGTTATGCACACCGGCGACTTTAAGCTCGACCAGACGCCCATCGATGGCGTCACGCCCGACTATGCCGCTATCAGCCGCTTTGCCAAGCAGGGCATCGACCTGCTGCTTTCCGACTCCACCAATGCCACGGTTCCCGGCTTTACCAAGTCCGAGGCCGAGGTTGGTCCCAACCTGCTGCACGCCATCAAGAACGCCCCGGGTCGCGTGTTCGTCGCATCGTTCTCGAGCCACATCCATCGTTTGCAGCAGATCTGCGATGCCGCCCGCAAGTGCGGCCGTAAGGTCGTTGTGACCGGTCGCTCCATGCTCACGAACACCCGCGTGGCGCGCGAGCTCGGTTATCTCAACATCGATGATGCCGATATCATCGATGCCTTCGATATTGATAACCTGCCTGACGACAAGATCGTCGTCATGTGCACTGGTTCGCAGGGCGAGCCGCTGTCGGCCCTGTCCCGCATGGCCAATGGCGAGCACAAGACGCTCTCCATCCACGAGGGCGATACCGTTATCCTCTCGGCAACTCCCGTTCCTGGCAACGAGAAGGCCGTCCAGCAGGTCGTCAACAGCCTGGCCAAGCTCGGCTGCGACGTGTGGGATAAGAACCGCGCTCTCGTCCACGTCTCGGGTCACGGTAGCCAGGAGGAGCTCAAGCTCCTGATGGCCATGGCCAAGCCCACGTATTTTATGCCGGTTCACGGTGAGGCCGTGCATCTGCGCGCCCATGCCCAGCTGGCCCGCAAGATGGGCATCAAGGACGATCATATCTTTATCCTCGATAACGGCGACACGCTCGAGATGCGCGGTGGTATCGTCAAGCGCGGTACGCCCGTCGAGTCCGGTGTCGTTTACGTCGACGGCCTGCGTATCGGCGATACCGACCCCATCGTCCTGCGCGATCGCCAGAAGCTCGCCAACGACGGTATGGTCACGGCCGTTGCCATCGTCTCCCTCAAACATAAGAAGATCGAGGCCATCGAGTTCTCGGGCCGCGGCGTCTCGTTTGCCATCGACGACCAGTTCTCCGAGGATGCCTCCGCGTCCATTATGAAGACGATCGAGAAGGGTAAGTTCAGCTTTACCAGCAGCGGTTCCGATGCCATTCGCAAGGCCGTGCGCGATTCGCTCTCTAACTTTATCTGGAGCCGTACGCGCACCCGTCCGATGATCATCCCGGTCGTCATGGAGGTTTAGTTTGGCGCGCGGATCTGCACAAAACGCCAAAGGCAATAAGGCCAATAACCAACCGGCATCTGCTAAGGGTGCCGGTTCCCATCTGCGTGCCAATAAGGGCCACGAGTCCGAGTTCGATGAGTTTGAGCCCTTGGTCGAGCCTTCGGCCAATCGCGATATCGCCGGTGTGGTCATCGCCGTTTTGGCGATCGCGTCCTTCATTGCCGTGATCTCTCCGGCAACAGCGCCCGTGACGGCTGCGGTTGCCGGTTTCTACCACCTGGGCTTTGGTCTGGGCGCCTACGTGCTGCCGATCGTCATCTTGCTGTTTGCCGCCACGCTCTTTTTGGGTGAGGACTCGCCGCTCAACGTGCGCTCTGTTGCGGGCGGCGCCTTGGTCTTTATCGCCGTCGTCTCCATTCTTTCGCTGATGGTGCCGGGCACGAGCGATTCGTGCGACCTTATGTTTACGCCGCAGAACCTTTCCGTGTCGGGCGGCTACATTGGCGCCTTTATCGCAAGTGCCTTGCAAAACGCCCTGGGTAAACCTATCGCCATGGTTGTCTTGCTGGGGCTTGTCGTCGTTGGTTTGGTCATTATCGGCTTTTCGGTGGGTGGCGTTTTGCGCTCCGCACGCGATCGCGCTGCCGATTTTGCCGAGCGTCGACGTGCCGATGTCAATGCGAGCCCGTGGGGCGATGAAGAGGCCCTGTCTGTTCCCGGCGTCGCTCGTCCGCACCTGAGCATTCTGCGCCAGAAGGGGACTGACGCCGCGGTGACCACGGTCATGGGTGGCGATGTCGACCCGGTTTTGGATGACGACGAGGACGATGACCCATTTGTCGACGTATCCGAGTCGGTTGAAGCCGAGCGCGCCAAGACCACGCTGCTGCCGCGCCGCCATGCCAAGAAGGGCAAGGCTGCGCCCAAGCTCAACACAAGCGAGCCCGACCCGTCTTGGTCCGATAGCGAGATTGAGCTCACCGAGGGTGACGACGAGGACGACGAGGCTCCGCTCGAGACCGCCAAGACAACCTTGCTGCCGCGTCGCCACGCCAAGCGCGGTCAGGTCACTGGACAGCTTTCGATGGAGGACGATCCGGACAAGGTTGACGAGTCCGAGCCGCCGTTTGCCGTGAACCCTGTTTCGGCCGCACCTCAGATTCCCGACTTCTTAAAGCATCCCAAGGTTGCCGATGCGCCTGCCACGAGTGCTGTCGAATCGGCTGCGGCTCGTGATGGGGGAGCGGACGGCGGCGCCGCAGATAACGAGGGCGAAGAAGAGGACGGCCTCAAGCTTCCGCCGCTCGAAATCCTACATGCCAACCCGCAGTCGGCTTCTGCCGCGTCTTCGGATAAGGAGCTGGAGCAGACCGCTGAGTCACTGCAATCCACCTTGCTTGAGTTTGGCCGCAGTGCCCGCGTGGTCGGCTGGATCGCCGGCCCCACGGTGACGACCTTTAAGCTGCAACCTGGCGAGGGCGAGCGCGTGAGCAAGATTTCGAGCCTCGAGGACGATATTGCGCTTTCGCTCGCCGCCCAGTCGGTTCGTATCTTTGCCCCGATCCCCGGCACCTCGCTCGTGGGCATCGAGATTCCCAACCGCAAGCGCCAGAACGTCAATCTGGGCGACGTGCTGCCCTATGTGAAGGGCGGTCCGCTCGAGCTTGCCATCGGCCGCGACGCCGAGGGCACGCCGGTCGTCGCCGACCTCGCCAAGATGCCCCACCTGTTGATCGCCGGTACGACCGGTTCTGGTAAGTCGGTGATGATCAATTCCATCATCACGACCTTGCTCATGCGCGCCCTTCCCGAGGACGTTCGCCTGATCATGGTCGACCCCAAGCGCGTCGAGCTTGCGGGCTATAACGGTCTGCCGCATCTCTATGTGCCCGTGGTGACCGAGCCCAAGCAGGCCGCGAGCGCCCTGCAGTGGGCCGTGTCCGAAATGGAGCGCCGCCTGAAGGTATTCGAACGCCTCAACGTCCGTAAGATTTCGACCTATAACGAAAAGCAGGCCGCCGGCGAGTTTGAGCATTACGACAACCCGCCGCAAAAGATGCCCTACCTGGTCATTATCATTGACGAGCTCTCTGACCTGATGATGGTCGCCGGTAAGGATGTCGAGGCCTCGATCGTGCGTATTGCACAGCTGGGCCGCGCCGCCGGTATTCACCTTATCGTTGCCACGCAGCGCCCCAGCTCCAACGTGGTGACGGGCCTTATCAAGGCCAACATCACCAACCGCATCGCCTTTAACGTCGCCACGGGCATCGACTCGCGCGTCATCATCGATCAGATGGGTGCCGAGAAGCTCACCGGTTTGGGCGACATGCTGTTCTCCAAGGTCGACTGGGGCAAGCCCCGCCGTATCCAGGGCTGCTTTGTCTCGGACGACGAAATCAACGAGATTGTCGAGTTCGTCAAGTCGCAGAGCGAGCCCGACTACCACGAGGAGATTCTGTCCGCCGTGGCGCCCGCTTCCATGTCCATGGCTGGTGGCGGCGGCATTGTCCGCACCGGCGTCGCCGAGCCGCAAGACGATGATCCGCTCATTTGGGAAGCCGCCCATATTGTGGTGGAATCGCAGCTGGGCTCCACATCTGGCCTGCAACGCCGCCTGAAGGTTGGCTATGCGCGTGCCGGGCGTATTATGGACATGCTGGAAGAAAAGGGTGTCGTCGGCCCGCCCGACGGTTCCAAGCCGCGCGAGGTCCTGTTGGACGAGGAAGGGCTTGCCGCGCTGGAATCTGTCGACGCCGAGATGGCACGTGAAGATCGTGAGTTTGGAGGATTCTGATGGCTGCACGCTTTGGTGACATGCTGCTCGAGCAGCGTCGCCGAATGGGCCTTTCCATTCAGCAGGTCGCCAACACCATCAAAATCAGGCCGCAGATCATCGAGTTTTTCGAGACCGGTAACTTTGCTTCGATGCCGCCGCGCGGCTATGCGCAGGGCATGATTTCGAGCTATGCTCGTTTTTTGGGCCTCAATCCGCGCGAGGTCGTCAATGCCTACTTTGACGAACTGATGGCATACGAACGCGAGACGTCGCAGCAGGGCGGTCGTTTCCAGGACGCCGCCGGCTACGTCAATTCGCGTTCCTCTGTCGATAACGGGCGCTTCCTGATGGTTCAGGGCGGTCGTTCGACTCGCTATGGACAGCGTCCTCAGCAGGCCGGTTATATTACCGAGACAGGTTCGGGCGAGGAGATTCGCTCGCAGCGTGACCGGTTCCGCAGTACGCCGATGCCCGAGGACCGTGCACTTCCCGCTGCCCGCGGCGTGGCGCGTGACCCTCGTGCCGGCTACGGCGACGGCGGCTATTCCGATCGCGGTCACCGTGGTATCTCTGCCGGTCGTGCTCGCGGCGGCTATGCGGACGCCGATACCACGCAGGTGACGCCGCGTCTTCGCTCTCAATCACAGCCGTATGGCCAGCGCTCTTCGGCTCCGCGTGCGGGCCAGCGTGGCTATCAAGGCCGCGGTGAACTTGCGCCCCGATCGGGTCAGCGCAGCCTTCAGGGCCAGGGTGGCTATCGCGGCCGTTCCGATAGCCATCGTGGCCGTATGCCTCAGGGAGGCGGCCGCAGCAGTTCCAGTCGTGGACGCGGCGGTTCCCGTGCTCCTCAAAACAACGGGCTCGATCCGCGTATCGTCTACGCCGGTATCGGTGCCGTGGCGTTGCTGCTGATCGTGCTCATCGTGGTACTTCTGCGCGGCTGCGCATCTTCGACGCCCGAGACCACGCCCGAGACGCCCACTGCTACCAAGACGACGACCAAGAAGTCTTCTAAGAAGACCGAAATCGTCGACGAGGATGAGGACACCGATGAGCCGACTGACGAGTCGACTGATTCGGACGCCTCCAAGACGACGGCTAAAAAGGAAGTGAACGAGGTAACGAAGGTCAAGATCTCCGTTGCCAAGGGCAAGACTGCTTGGATTGAGGTCAAGGTCGACGGCAAGTCGGTCTATGGCGCCCAGGCGACTGGCCCCTTTGAGCAGGAGTACACGCCCGAGTCCTCGATCGAGATCACCACGTCCAAGCCTTCCGATGTCACCGTTACCAAGAACGGCGAAAAGGTCCGTTACGATACCAAGACCTCGGGCGTGGCGCGCGTGACGATCACCGTTCCCAAGAAGGAGACGACTGATTCCGAGAATGGTGAAAGTTCTGATGGTGCCGACACCACCGATGGTACCGACACCACCGACGGCACCGATGCCCAGTCCACGGATGGCGCCGATACCGCAACTGACGGCCAGACGCCCACCGATTCTACTGACTATTCGTACGATAGCTACTAAGCCGCTCGTACGCGAAAGGAAACATCATGGCTAAAGATTCCAGCTTCGACGTCGTGTCCGAGGTCAATATGCAAGAGGTCGACAACGCCTTCCAGCAGACCACGCGCGAGATTTCCCAGCGCTATGACCTGAAGGATTCCGGCGCCACGATCGAGCTTTCGAAGGGCGACAAGCTCTTTACAATCAACGCCCCGGCCGACTTTGTCTCCAAGCAGATCATCGATGTCCTGAGCTCCAAGCTCATCAAGCGCGGCATCGACCTCAAGGCTGTCTCGTGGGATGCTCCGCAGGCGGCATCGGGCGGCACCGTGCGCGTGCTCGGCCATATCGTCGAGGGTATCGACCAGGCGACCGCCAAGAAGATCAATAAGAACATCAAGGACCAAAAGCTCAAGGTCAAGGTGACCATCGAGGCCGAGAAGCTGCGTGTTTCCTCTGCTTCGAAGGACGCGTTGCAGACCGTTATCCAATTCCTGCGCGACCAGGACTACGGCCAGCCGCTGCAGTTCACCAACTACCGCTAATATCATTCGAAAGGACTGCTCTTCAACATGGATACACCGTTGGGCTCCGTGCTCTACATCACCCTCGGGTGCGCTAAGAACGAGGTTGACACCGACCGCATGCGTTCTCTTTTGACCGCCGCGGGCTACGAGGAGGCATTCGACCCACAGGATGCCGATATCGCCATCGTCAATACATGCTCGTTCCTCGCCTCCGCAACGTCCGAGAGCATCGAGACCACGCTCGAGCTCGCCAACGAGGTTCAGGACGGCGTTCGTTCTTGTCCCATCGTCATGTGCGGCTGTGTGCCGTCGCGCTATGGCGACGACCTGCCCGATGAGCTGCCCGAGGTCGCTGCCTTTGTGAAGGCCGACGAGGAGGACGGCATCGTGGCGGTCATCGATGGCGTGCTGGGTGTCGAGCGTGAGATCGCTGCCTATATTCCGCAAGTCAAGCGTACTGTCGAGGGCGCCGTTGCTTACGTCAAGATTTCCGATGGCTGCAACCGTTTCTGCAGCTTCTGCATGATCCCCTTTATTCGCGGTCGCTATCATTCGCGCAATGCCGAGAGCATTATCTCCGAGGTACGCGACCTGGTTGCCGGCGGTGTGCGAGAGATCGTGCTGATCGGCCAGGACACGGGTATTTGGGGCACCGACTTTGCCGACGAAGACGTCACCGATGGCTCGCCGCGCAATCTGGCGCAGCTGCTGCGCGCCGTCGCCGAGGCCGTGCGTCCGCAGAACGTCTGGGTCCGTGTGCTCTACCTGCAGCCCGAGGGCATGACTGACGAGCTCATTGAGACCATTCGTGATACGCCCGAGGTGCTGCCCTATATCGATATCCCCGTGCAGCACTGCGACGCGCGCATCCTCAAGGCTATGCGCCGTTCTGGTTCGCGCCAGGAGCTCGAGGACCTGTTCCGCGATCTGCGTGAGCGCATCCCCGGCATCGTGATCCGTTCCACGGCCATGGTCGGCTTCCCGACCGAGACCGACGACGAGTTCCGCGACCTTATCGACTTTATGGACACCGTCGGCTTTGACTACACGAGCGTCTTTGCCTACTCGCAGGAGGAGGGCAGCCTGGCCGCCAAGATGGAGGGCCAGGTCGACGAAGAGGTCAAGCTCGAGCGCGCCCAGGAGGCCATGGACCTGGCCGAGTCGCTCGGTTTTGCTGCAACTGCCGCACATGTGGGCGAGCGCGCCCAGGTGATTGTCGACGGTATCGAAGAGACCGAGGACGGCGCCGAGCTGATCGGACATGCCTGGTTCCAGGCGCCTGATTCCGATGGCGCGGTGCATCTGGATGCCAGCGAGGCATCTGTGGGCGATATTCTGACGGTCGAGTTTACCGATAGCTTCTGCTATGAGCTTATCGGCCATGTTGTGGAGTAGGAGAGCGTCGTGGCAAACGAGAGCAATAAGGAACTGACGAGTGTTTGGACGCCCGCCAACATCGTGACGTGCGTTCGCATCGTCTTTATCCCGGTGTTCATGATTGTGTCGGCGCTTTCTCACACGAGTGTTGCCGGTACAGATTGGAGCACCTTCGACGGCCCGCTCGCCGCCGCTGCCTTCATTCTGTACGTCATCCTGTCGTGCACCGATAAGGTTGACGGCTACCTGGCGCGCTCGCGCAACGAGATTACCGACTTTGGTAAATTCTTGGACCCCATCGCCGACAAGCTGCTCGTATTCTCGGCCCTGCTGCTATTCTTGGACTTTGGTGCCGTGTCGGTTTGGTCCGTGTTCATCATCTTGTTCCGCGAGCTGTTGGTAAGCGCCCTGCGCATGGTTGCGAGTGCCGCCGGCGTGGTCGTTGCCGCCGATAAGCTCGGCAAGTACAAGACGGCGACCACGATGGTCTCCATCTGCGGTTACCTGTGTGTCTTTGCGATGGCCGGCTTGCACCTTGGCCCGCTGGTGCTGACGCTCGGCATCTACTCGGTGTCGCGCTTCCTGTACGCCGTTGCCGTTGTCCTGACCGTTATCTCGGGCGCCCAATACTTCTGGAACTGCCGCAAGATCGTCTTTTCGGTCTAGGTCCTGGTGGGTATGACGGACTCTTTTGATCAGATTTCCGCACATAACGAGGAGCTGGCGCGTCATATTGTCGAGCGCGCGAGCGCTCGGGGCGTGACGGTTTCGACGGCTGAGTCGCTGACAGCGGGTATGATCGCCTCGACGATTGCCGATATCCCGGGCGCCTCGGCGGTGCTGCGTGGCGGTGCGGTGACCTACTGCGATGAGATCAAGCATCGCGTTTTGGGTGTTGATCAGGAGACGCTCGACCGCTATACCGCGGTGTCGCATCAGACCGCGCGCGAGATGGCGGCGGGTTCGCTGGAGCTGTACCAGAGCGATATTGCAGTGAGCGCAACGGGTTATGCCGGCCCCGGCGGCGGCACTGAGGACGATCCGGCTGGCACTTTCTATATTGGCTGGGCGTATCGCGCGGCTGATGGGGAAGTGCCGGTCGTGGACTCTGTGCGCTGCCACTATGAGGGCGACCGTTCGTGTGTTCGTGCCCATGCGGTCGCGGAGGCATTGGGACGCATTG
Source organism: uncultured Collinsella sp. (assembly GCA_959606035.1). GTDB lineage: Bacteria > Actinomycetota > Coriobacteriia > Coriobacteriales > Coriobacteriaceae > Collinsella. The sequence continues at coordinate 56,484 of CAUHHB010000005.1, read as the reverse complement.
CCCTTGTGCTCAACTCTATGGAATAGACGTGTTTTAAGGGGCCTTAGGGCCCCTTAATTGTGGAGATAGGGACCCCTGACGAATTTAGCGTTTGCGCCGGTTATAGGTGTATTCTTGTCTTCCTTGTTCTTATTCGGCCCTTTGTGGTCAAGCATTTGGTCAGTGTTTGGTCGGCGTTTGGTTGGGTTTTGGAAAGACTGCCTGCGTATGATTGGCCTGAACGGTTGACCACGAACAGCCGTTCGTGTATTATCGATACAGGTTGTTAAGAGGAGGGCTATTCATGGCCAAGAATTCAGGTCCCGTACGTACCGTTCATGCACCCACGACGGGTAAAGAGCGCGAAGAGATGATCGCCACCACCAAGGCCGAGATCGAGAAGAAGTTCGGTCAAGGCTCCATCATGAGGTATGGTGACGGCGGCCCCGAGCTTGAGGTTGAGGCCATCCCCACGGGCGCTCTGGCACTCGATGCCGCTCTGGGTATCGGCGGTGTGCCGCGCGGCCGTATCGTCGAGATTTACGGTCCTGAGTCCTCCGGTAAGACGACGCTTTCGCTCGAGATCCTGGCCGAAGCCCAGGCAATGGGTGGCGTGGTGGCATTTATCGATGCCGAGCACGCGCTCGATCCCACGTATGCCGCGCGCATTGGCGTGGATATCGACGAGGTACTGATTTCCCAGCCTGATACGGGTGAGCAGGCGCTCGAGATTGTTGACATGCTCGTGCGTTCCGGCGCCATCGATGCCATCGTCGTCGACTCCGTCGCCGCGCTGACCCCGCGTGCCGAGATCGAGGGAGAGATCGGCGATACCACGGTCGGTTTGCAAGCTCGTCTGATGAGTCAGGCGCTCCGCAAGCTCGCCGGCTCGCTGTCCAAGTCCAACACGACATGCATCTTCATTAACCAGCTGCGAGAGAAGATCGGCGTTATGTTCGGCAACCCCGAGACCACGACGGGCGGCCGCGCCCTTAAGTTCTTCTCTTCGGTGCGTATCGACATTCGCCGCATCGACAGCATTAAGCTTAAGGATGAGGTTATCGGTAACCGCGTGCGTGCCAAGGTCGTTAAGAACAAGGTGGCAGCTCCGTTCCGTTCTGCTGAGTTCGACATCATGTACGGTACGGGCATCTCTAAGGAGGGCTCGATTCTGGACATGGCTGTCGAGTGCGGCATCTGCAAGAAGATGGGCTCCTGGTTTGCCTATGGCGAGGACAAGCTCGGCAACGGTCGCGAGGCCGCCAAGGCGTTCCTGCGCGAACACCCCGATTGCGCCGACGAGATTGAGCATAAGGTCCGCCTTGCCTGCGGGCTTGAGTTTGATGACGATGCTCCGTCCGAGGTCGAGCTGACCGATCAGCCTGCGCCTGAGGAGTTTGACGAGCTTTACGCCATCGATGGTTCCGCCATGCTCGATGATGACGACGAGTAGCGGTTACGCTCATGTCGTATACGGTGACCGAGGCCACGGTCGTCTTTCCCGATAAGAAGGCGGCCTCCTCGTTCTCGAGCGGGTATGCGTCCAAAAAGCCTTGCGCACATATCGATTGTGAGCTTGAGGGCGGTTTTGAGCGGTCCATTTGGATTCCCGTGCGGGTCGCGCGCCTGTATGTCAAAAATCGCCCCGATCTTCCCTGTGATTGGGATAACTTTCGTGAAGCGGTGCAGCTCATCGAGCGTAAATGTGCACTTACCATGGTGACCGAGATGCTATCGCGACGCGACCATGCGACGGGCGAGGTCCGTGACAAGCTGGCTCGCTACGGCTTTCACCAGTCCGCGATCGATTTCGCCGTCGAGCGTGCCACCGAGTATCGCTTTTTAGACGAGAACCGCTTTTGCTCGTACTTTATCGAGGAACGCAAGCGGCGCGGTTGGGGACAGCGTAAAATCGAGACCGAGCTCAAGCGCCGTCATGTCGTGCTCGATGACATTCCCGGTTATCCCGAGGATTATTTTGCCGTCGAAGACGATTTGGCGCGTGCGTCAGCCCTGCTCGCCAATCGGCGTGTTCCAGAGACGCGCGGATTCGAAAAACTGGTTCGGTTTTTGATGGGCAAGGGCTTCTCGTATCACATCGCCGCCGATGCCGTTAAGGCTCGTCTTAATGCCGAACGCGAGGAATGTGCGGTTTAGGCGTATGCGTTTTGTGGCCCTGCCGTTCACCGCGTTTTAGCCGCCGTGCTGGGGCCATTTATTTGACAGTTGTTGTGGTTCAACGTACGATAAACACTGTCATTTGCTTTGTGATATGTGCTCATCTGTGATGAGTTTGTTTATATGTTTATCTGTATCCGACCCGCATAAGCTGCGCCCATATTACTCAAATGTCGCGAGCCGTTCGTAAGGACGGTTCGCTTTGTTGTGTAACGAATCCATAAAAAGGAGTGAGCATGCCTATCATCGCAGCGCTCGTTGGCATCGTTTTGGGTGCCATCGCCGCCATTGCCTACATGCGCACCGCCAAGCAGGGTAGTCTTCACGAGGCCGACGAAAAAATCCAGTCGGCACACGCACAGGCTGAGTCCCTGATCGGTGATGCTAAGCGTCAGGCCGAGACCCTCAAAAAAGAGGCTCTGCTCGAGGCTAAAGAGGAGATCATCAAGAACAAGCAGGCCGCTGAGGCCGAGGACAAGCAGCGTAAGAACGAGATTCGTACGCTCGAGAACCGCGTGATGCAGCGCGAGGAATCCCTCGATCGCCGCAACGACGCTCTCGACAAGCGCGAGCATCAGCTGTCCAGCCAGGCCGGTCAGGTCGAGAAGCGCTCCCGTGAGCTCGAGGAGCTCTGCGCAAAGCAGACCTCCGAGCTCGAGCGTATCGCCGACCTTACCCGCGAGGACGCCCACAAGGAGCTCCTCGATAAGGTTCGCGGCGAGGTCACCCACGAGGCCGCCACGATCATTCGCGAGTCCGAGCAGCAGGTTCGCGCCGAGTGCCACAAGACCGCCCAGGAGATTCTGTCTCTGGCGATTCAGCGCTGCGCTGCCGATCACACTGCCGAGGTCACCGTTACCTCCGTGCACATTCCCTCTGATGACCTCAAGGGCCGTATCATCGGTCGCGAGGGTCGCAACATCCGGACCTTCGAGCAGGTTTCCGGCGTCAACCTCGTGATCGACGACACGCCCGAGACCGTCGTTCTTTCGAGCTTCGACCCGGTCCGTCGTGAGACCGCCCGTGTCGCCCTCGAGAACCTCATCGCCGACGGCCGCATTCACCCTGCCCGTATCGAGGAGATGTATCACAAGGCCGCCGACCTGGTTCAGCAGCGCGTGTGCGAGGCTGGCGAGCAGGCTGCCTTCGATACCGGCATCCACGATCTGCACCCCGAGATCGTCAAGACCCTTGGCGCCCTGCGCTACCGTACCTCGTTTGGTCAGAACGTGCTTCAGCATTCCCTCGAGGTCTCTGATCTGTGCGGCGTGATGGCTTCCGAGCTTGGCCTGGACGTTTTGACCGCCAAGCGCGCCGGCCTGCTTCATGACCTGGGCAAGGCAATCGACCACGACGTCGAGGGCCCGCATGCCGTCATCGGCGCCGAGCTTGCCCGCCGTTATGGCGAGAAGCCCGTTATCGTCCACGCTATCGAGGCTCACCATGCCGATGTCGACCCCAACACGGTGCTCGATGTCCTGGTGCAGGCCGCCGATGCTGTCTCTGCCTCTCGCCCCGGTGCCCGTCGCGAGTCTGCCGAGAACTACATCAAGCGTCTTGAGAAGCTCGAGGAGATCGCCAACTCCCATGACGGCGTCGAACGTACCTATGCCATGCAGGCCGGTCGCGAGGTCCACGTCATGGTCCAGCCGGACAAGATCTCCGATGCCCAGTCCACGGTCCTGGCTCACGATATCGCCCATCAGATCGAGGAAGAGATGGAGTATCCCGGTCAGGTGCGCGTCGTCGTGATTCGCGAGAGCCGCGCTGTCGATATCGCTAAATAACATGTGCGACGCGAACGAGCTCATCTCATTTATCGCGTCGATGTCGGGGGAGGGCAACCTTCGCGTCGAGGAGAACCTTGGCGAGGGGTATGTCCGCCTCCGCGTTTCGGAGGCCGAGCGGCGCCAGGCTAAGCACGACATTCAGCATGTCGAGGACATCGTCATCGAAATGCTCCGTAATGCTCGCGATGCCGGCGCCGACAAGGTCTATCTCGCCACGACCAAGGAAGATGGCGTCCGCACGCTTGTCTTTCTGGATAACGGTTCTGGCGTTCCGCAGGATATGCAAGAGCGAATCTTTGATGCCCGCGTTACCTCCAAGCTCGAGAGCATGAAGATGGACCGTTGGGGCGTTCACGGTCGTGGCATGGCATTGTTTTCGATTAAGCAGAACACCGACGAGGCCCGTGTGGTCACGTCCGGCGTCGATCTTGGTTCAGCCTTCAAGGTGAGCGTTGCGGCCGACCGCCTCAGTGAGCGTGCCGATCAGTCCAGCTGGCCCCAGGCCGTCAAGGATGAGGACGGACGTTATGTCTGCGCTCGCGGTCCACATAATATTATTCGCGCTGCTTGTGAGTTTGCGCTCGAGGAGTTGCGTGGTTGCGATGTCTATCTCGGTTCTCCGTCTGAGATTGCCGCGACCCTTTATGCTCAAGCGTCAAGTCGGCTCGATACGTCTCGTCTCCTGTTCATTGATGACGAGAGCGAGCTTCCGGTTGTCGATCGTTTAGGCCTTGCTTCTGATGCCGAGGACTTTATCCGTATTTGTTCGGGTTTGGGTCTTGAGATGTCCGAGCGCACGGCCCATCGCATTTTGGCAGGGCAGATTAAGCCCGTTCGCGGTGTGACCGCGCGTCTGCTGCGCGAGCGTGATTCGTCCTCGCATGCGCCGGCTCCTGTCGATCTCGCGAAGGATCGTCGCGGGCTACGTATTGCCAAGGATGACATGGCACAGTTTTCGCGCGCTGTGGAACGCGACTTTAATGACCTTGCCGCCCGGTACTATCTCAACCTTTGCGGCGACCCAAAGATCCGTGTTTCGCGTGATCGAATCACCGTGACCTTTGATCTTGCCAAAGAGGAATAGTGCCTTTACCGAGTCCACTCGGTACGATACAGTTATTGCAGTTAAAACGTACTTTTAAATGCAGGAGTTTCTTCATGGATTGCCTGAAGGTATCAAGCAAATCATCGCCCGCGTCCGTTGCCGGCGCCATCGCCGGCATGGTCAAGGATGGTGTACCCGTCAACATCCAGTGTGTCGGCGCCGGTGCCGTCAACCAGGCCATTAAGGCCGTTGCTATCGCGCGCGGTTTTTTGATTCCAACCGGTTTTGATATTTCCTGCGCGCCCGTGTTCTCCGACATCCTCATTAACGGGGAGTCGCGCACGGCCATCCGCCTTTCTATCTACGTTCACCAGATCAATCGAGCTGCTATGGATAACGTCGTCATGGATGATGTTAAGCCTGTGGCATAGCTTCTGCTTGCCTCGTTTCGCTCCCCATCGTTAGGACTTATGCACATGGACCAGCGTTCCGTACGCGATATTCTTGCCGGTAAAACCTACTTTATCCGCACCTTTGGCTGCCAGATGAATCAGCACGACTCCGAGCGTGTGAGCGGTCTGCTTGATTCGTATGGCTGCCTCATGGCGCTCGATCCCGCGCATGCCGATATCGTTGTCTTCATGACGTGCTGCGTGCGCGAGGCCGCCGATACTCGCCTGTACGGTCAGTGCAATTCCTGCAAAAGCCTGCCGCCTTCGCCTTCGGGCAAGCGCGTGGTTGCCGTTGGCGGTTGCATCGCGCAGCGCGATGGCGAGGGCCTGCTCACCAACGTCGATAACGTCAATGTCATCTTTGGCACGCATTCCATCGCGCATGTGGCCGAGCTCATTGCCGAGGCGTTCCTTGATGGCAAGCGTCTTATCCGTACCAATGAGCATGAGGATACGGATGCCATGAGCATGCCGTGGCATCGCGAGACTCAGTATCACGCCTGGGTGCCCATCATGACGGGCTGCAATAATTTCTGCACCTATTGCATCGTGCCGTACGTGCGTGGTCGCGAAAAGAGCCGCCCCTTCGAGGAGATTGTCGACGAGGTGACCGGTTTGGTGCGCCAGGGCGTGCGTGAGATTACGCTGCTGGGCCAAAACGTTAACTCATATGGTCGCGATCTGTTTGGCAAGCCGCGTTTTGCCGATCTGCTGCGTGCCGTGGGCGATACGGGCGTGGAGCGCATCTTCTTTACGTCTTCGCATCCCAAGGACCTGTTGCCCGAGACCATCGACGCCATGGCCGAGACGCCTGCCGTTATGCCGCAGCTGCACTTGGCCGTCCAGTCAGGTTCGACGCGGATCCTCAAAGAGATGAATCGCCGTTATACACGCGAGGACTATCTGGGCCTGGTCGATCGCATTCGCAACCGCATGCCCGATATCGCGCTCTCGACCGACATTATCGTTGGCTTCCCGGGTGAGACTGAAGAAGACTTTGAGCAGACGCTCTCACTTGCCGAGACGGTCCGGTATGCTCAGGCCTATACCTTCATCTATTCCAAGCGCGCCGGTACCCCGGCCGCCGAGATTGACGATCCTACGCCGCATGAGGTTATTCTCGAGCGTTTCAACCGTCTGGTTAAGGTTATCGAGACCACGGCACACGAGTATAACCAGGGTGAGCTTCATACTGTGGTTCCGGCGCTCATTGAGGGAACGAGTAAAAAGAACGACGCGGTCCTGCTGGGCAAGAGTCCCAAGAATCAGACCGTGCATGCGCCTATCCCCGAGGGTTACAGCATCGATCAGCTTGTTGGTAAGATCGTTGATGTTGACGTTGACGTTGCCAAGACCTGGTATTTGTCCGGCTCCGTTGTGGGCGAGCCGCGCTAATGGTTTCTCCCGGGGCAGGTCTTTCCGCCGTTGCGATTGTCGGTCCGACGGCGGTTGGTAAGAGTGATGTTGCCGACCGTTTGGCAGCTCGTCTTTCGTCCGAAGTGCTGTCGTGCGATGCGATGCAAATCTATCGCGGCATGGACATCGGTACCGCAAAGATGGCGCCCGATGAGTGCACGGCGCCGCTGCGTCTCGTCGACATTGTAGAGCCGGGTGTGGCATATTCTGCTGCGCTTTATCAGGCTGACGCTCGCGCGCATGTTGAACGTCTCCTTGGTTCGGGTTGCCTGCCGGTTTTTTGCGGAGGTACGGGGCTATATCTCAAGGCAGCCCTCGATGAGATGGACTTTCCCTCGGGTGAACTTGAGGACGATCGCCGTGTGGGCTATCAGGAGCTTGCCGAGCGTATTGGCGAGGAAGGACTTCATGCCCTGCTTGCCGAGCGCGATCCAGAATCGGCTGCTGTTATTCATCCCCATAACGTGCGGCGTGTGATTCGTGCGCTCGAGATGCATGATGATGGTATCTCCTATGCACAGCAAAAAAGTCAGTTTAGTTTTCCGCGCGAGCATTATCATGCCCTATGGTTTGGTCTGACGCGTAATCGCGAGGTGCTCTACGAGCGCATTAATCTGCGCGTCGATCTGATGTTTGAGCAGGGTCTTGTCGATGAGGTCCGCGGTCTTATGGCCCAGGGGCTGGGAGATGCCCTGACGTCGATGCAGGCAATTGGTTATAAAGAGATCATTGATGCTTTCAATGGCGTGATGAGCATGGATGAGGCCCGCGAACTCATTAAGATGCGTTCGCGTCGTTATGCCAAGCGTCAGCTTTCGTGGTTTAAGCGCGATGACCGTATCGTGTGGTTTGATATGGATGAATGTACGATCGATGAGGTCGTTGAGGATATCCTGCATCGTATTGAGGCTGCCTAATGGCCCGTTTCCCCCTTGTTCCCACGGCACCCGAGCCCGAGCGTGCCATTTTAGTTGGTGTTGAGTGGCGCGACAATGCATGGCCGCTCGATCGCTCGCTTGATGAGCTGGAGCGTCTTGCCCACACAGCTGGTGCCCGGTGCGTGGCACGCTTGTCGCAGCGTTTGGTAAAGCCGTATCCTAAATCGTTTATCGGTTCCGGTAAGGTTGAAGAGCTGTGCGGCCTGGTGCATCGCATGGATGCCGATGTCGTTATTTTTGACGACGACCTGACCCCCTCGCAGCAATCCTATTTGGAGAAAGCCGTGGGCGAGCCGGTAAAGATTATCGATCGCACAGCACTGATCCTGGATATCTTTGGCCTGCATGCTCAGACGCGTGAGGGACGCCTGCAGGTACAGCTGGCACAGCTTCAATATTTGTTGCCTCGCCTGCGTGGCATGTGGAGCCATCTCGCCAAGGAGCAGACGCGCGGCGGCATCGGCTCACGTTTTGGTCAGGGCGAAAGTCAGCTCGAGGTCGACCGTCGCCTCATTCGTAATAAGATCGCTGCGCTTCGTCGTGAGCTCAAGCAGGTTGAACAGCGTCGCGATGTTCAATCTAAGAGTCGCATTGAGTCACCGGCGTTTCGCGTCGCGTTAGCCGGTTATACCAATGCCGGTAAATCGACGTTACTCAATCGTCTGACCGGCTCTACGGTACTTTCGCAGGACAAGCTGTTTGCTACGCTCGACCCGACGACGCGTTCGTATCGTCTGCCCGGCGGTCGCGGCATGACGATTACCGATACCGTCGGCTTTATTCAAAAGCTGCCCCATGGTCTGGTCGATGCCTTTAAATCGACGCTGTCCGAGGTTTTGGGTGCCGATCTAATTCTCAAAGTCGTAGATGCGTCTGACGAGGACTATGAGCGGCAGCTGGAGGCTGTCGACCGCGTGCTTGATGAGATCGGCGCCGGAGAGCGTTTAACGCTGACCGTATTCAATAAAATCGATCTTCTCGATAGCGTCGATCGATTGAGTTTCCGTCGTCGCTATCCGGAGGCCGTTCTGTTCTCGGCCCAAACGGGCGAGGGGCTCGACGATCTCGTCGACCGGATTGCTCGCGAGGCAGCTGCCACCGATGTGTTGCTCTCCGCTGATATCCCGTATCGTGAGGGCGCTCTCATCACGCTGGTGCATGAGCAGGGAACCCTTCTGCATGAGGAATATCTCGAGGACGGCGTTCGCATTGTGGCGAAGTTGCCGGCTCGTATTGCACCGCGGCTCGAGCGTTATCGCACCGAGTAGACGAGCTCCAAAATGCCCAGAATGATGGGCTGATGCAGCAGATAAAAGGGGAGAGCGTGACGTCCAAGGCTGGCGAGCGCCGGCAGGGGGTTGGCGTAGGCCCAGCTAGGGACGGTCTTATCGATTCCCTGCGCTATGTGTGCGGCGAAGTATCCTGCAAGATACATAAAGATAAACGGGATGATGGGGTAGTAATCACCTGAGATAAACCCAGGGCTCGGAAATCCCAGCCACGCCAGGTAGGGGACAGGGTAGATCGTTTTGGGGATGCTCCAGGTGATTGCGAACAACATAAGGCATAGGGGCATGCCCCATCTCGCCGTTATCTTCTTAAGGACGGGATCGGTCAACGCCACGATGCCGGTGCATGCGGCCATGCAGTAGATGATGCCAAAATTAACCGAATCGTCGACTGAGACAAGTGTTGTTGCCAACCAGACAACGAGTGCTGCTAAGGCGTATTTGGCGGCACGTTTGATATTGTTGCGCGAAAGAGTACACATCCAACCCGCGATAAACAAAAATACCCAGCTGATGCTGGCGCGCCAGACGTCTTGAAAGACAGTCTGGGTAAACCAAGGCATATCCCAGCCGTACAGGTAGGCGAGATCATAGCAAGCGTGAAAACCTGCCATAGAAATCATCGTAAACCCGCGGACGGTATCAAATATGGTTATGCGTTTTTGCATTACGAGAACCGGCGCATCAAGCCGACGACTTTGCCCAGGATAACGGGATTCGTTGCATAGATAGGTTCCATGGTGTCGTTCTCGGGCTGCAAGCGCACACGCCCCTGCTCCTTGTAGAACGTCTTGACGGTCGCCGAACCATCAATCATGGCCACGACAATTTCGCCGTTCATGGCACTCTTTTGTTCACGGACGATGATGTAATCGCCATTGAAGATGCCGACATTGATCATTGAGCTCCCATGCACCTCAAGGATAAAGGAACCCTGATCAGTGGCGATTTCGGTCGGGATAGTAAACGTGTCTTCGATATTCTGCTCGGCCAGAATGGGAATCCCGGCCGCGACGCGACCAACGAGCGGTAGCGAGACCGTTCCGCGAGGTGCGGTGGGCTCGTCAGATTTAGAAATTGAGACAGAGGAACCGTCCTCGTTAAAGAGTTCAAGGGCACGCGGCTTGGTGGCATCGCGCTTGAGCAGCCCGCGCGCCTCCAGGGCAGAGAGATGGGCGTGCACGGTGCTTGGGGAGGAAAGGCCCACGGCAGAAGCCATCTCGCGCACGCTGGGCGGATAACCCTTCTCCTGCTGATATTCCTTGATGAAGTCGTAAATTTGCTGCTGACGCTTGGTAATTTTGCGAGCCATCAGGGCATCCTCTCTACCCATGTCAAACAAATGTTCGAATTTTGCTTGACAGGAACAACTGTTCGAAGATAATAATAACCGAACATTCGTTCTCGCGCTAGACATTTTTGTCCGCGCGGCTTGATAAAACTGTTCTCAGCAAAACACGCGAGAGGAGAACATGATGAACGCAACGAATATGGTCCAGGGAAACCTCGCCCTTAAGCTCGAGACGCCTGCAGAACCCACTTTTACGGTTGTTCAGGGTGGCCGCTCCGGCATTCAACCTTTGACCGTAAAGCCTGCTCGCAATCAGCAGGCTGTAGTCGCGCCGGCCCGCGTTGCCCTGAAGGTTCCGACGATTGTCGCCGTCGCCGTTGCGCTTACGCTCTTCTTTGTCCTCGCTACTTCGGTCTTTAGCGCTCGTCACGCCGCGTATGCCGAGTCCGTTTCCAACATTACTTACGAGACCATTCGCGTTCAGACTGGCGATTCTCTTTGGTCGCTTGCCGAGGAATATCCAATCGAAGGCCTTTCCACGCAAGAGACTTCCGACATGATCCGTAACGTCAATCATCTGGAGCATGGTTCGCTCGCCGCCGGTGCGCATCTTAAGGTTCCTGCTCGTTCGTAATCATTATCGCGCTGCGCATGGTACCCTTGTTATCGTTTAAGAGGAGGTACCATGCGCTGTCCCAAATGCGGCAAGGCACATACCCGCGTCGTTGATTCCCGTATGCAGGAGTCAAATAACACCATTAAGCGCCGTCGCGAATGTTGCTCGTGTAACTATCGCTTTACAACGTTCGAGCGATGCGAGGACCCTATCGAGGTCATTAAGTCAGACGGAACCAAGCAGCGGTTCGATCGCAATAAGCTGCTCGTCGGCTTGATGCGCGCCACCATCAAGCGCGATATCGACACTAAGAAGCTCAATGAGATTATCGACGACATCGAGGTCGAGCTGCGCTCTCGCACGCTGACGGCTGTCACGTCCCATGAGTTGGGTGACATGGTGCTCAAGCGCTTGGCCAAGATCGACAAGGTGGCCTACATCCGTTTTGCCTCGGTCTACCGTGATTTCAAAGACGTCGATGAGTTTCTGCAAGAGCTCGACAAGCTAAGGTGATTCCATGTCCAACATTACCGTCAACATAAAGCGTCTCGACCCCACCGTCGAGCTTCCCAAATACGCCCATCCCACTGATGCCGGCTTGGATTTGCGCTCCAACGAGGACTGCGTCCTGAAGCCCTTCGAACGCCGTCTGGTCTCTACTGGGTTGGCCATCGCCCTGCCCGACGGTTACGCCGGCTTCGTCCAGCCCCGCAGCGGCTTGGCCATCAAGCAGGGCCTGTCTATAGTCAATACGCCGGGTCTCATTGACGCCCACTACCGAGGAGAGCTCAAGGTTATCCTCATCAACCTGGATCCCTCCATTAACATTCAAATCAATAAAGGCGACCGCATAGCCCAACTCGTCATCCAAGAAGTCCCCACGGTCAACCTCATAGAAGTAGAAGAACTAGACAAAACCGACCGAGGCAAAGGAGGCTTCGGCTCCAGCGGCGTCGCCTAGGGACGCTCTTATCCCTCCCGCCCGCCTCTCACACATATCATTCCATGCTCAAACATTCTCGCGTCGCTTCGCTCGCTGCGAAACTGCGCGTGGAACGATATGTGTGAGAGGCGGGCGGGCGGTTACTAGCATGAAAAATAAAAGCCTTTCTTTCTAGTAAGCCGATGCGATAAAGGGACACCTCCTTTCTCGCATCGGCTTACTATATTCATATTTTCTGATTTCGCCTTTGCAGGTTCTAGTGGTGGGGAATCTGGTAAAGCTGCTAGTACGTTAACGCAGCTTACCTGTGGGAGGCCCCTATATATCGTCCCGCGCGCAGTTTCGCAGCGAAGCGAGAATGTTTGAGCACGGGATGATATATAGGGGCCTCCCACAGGTAAGCGGACATTAAGACGCTACCTGATATGCGCAGGTTTTTCGCCCCAGTAGAAGCGGCAGAAGGCTCGTTTGCGCTTTTGGGGTTTGCCTACGAGCTCCATGGTCGCGATGGCTATGTCTTCGGCTGCGTGGGGGCGGCGTAGTACTTCGCCGTTGATGAGCAGTGCCTTGAGCGACTCAGGATGATCGTGGAGATGACGCAACGTCACGATGAGTTCTCGTGCGGTGGTGACGTGCATGCTGGCGCCCATGCCGGTGAGCATCGTGGTGTTGGCCTTTTCCTGGCCGTATGATTTGCCCAGCAGGATCATCGGCAGATGTGCGCATAGGCACTCGGTGACGGTGAGTCCGCCCGATTTGAGAATTGCCAGGTCGCAGCCGTGCATAAGGGCCGCCATATCGTCGACATAGTCAAGAACCGTGACATTTTCGAGCTTCATGGCCTCGAAGAGCGTTTTGAGACGGGTGGCATATTCGGTGTCTTTGCCCGGCAAAAAGACAAAGTGCATGTCTTCGAAACTGCGTAGGAAGGGGAGGGTGCGGTCCATCTCCGCGCGAAAGCGAACGTACGGTTGAGGCAAGCTGGCACCGGCCATTACCAGCACGACGGTCTTGTCGGTGGGGAGGTTGAACTTAGCTAGCTCTTCCTCGCGATCGTAATCCGTGTCGAATCCGGCGCGAATAGGAATGCCGGTAATGCGAATCTTTGTCTCGAGCACCTTGCGCGGACGCAGCGTTTCGGCCATAAATTCGTTGGCAACACAGAATAAATCGGTGTCCTTGTGGGGCCACCATCCCTCGACTTCGTAGTCGGTCGGTACGCAGATGACCGGATAATCGATACCCGTAATTACGCGGGCGCCCACGGCAACGTTGGCTGCTGTGATGTGCGTTGCAACCACGGCTATGGGCCTGCGGCTACGAATATATTCGTTGAAGGCGGGGAACATAATTCGCGACCATGCCGTTCCGCCACCCCAGAGAAGATGTCCCGTAAGCGTATATCGCCAGGTCAGGTCGTAAATGGGGCGCGTGGCTCCCGTAAAAGAAGCCGCGGTCTTATTACCGTCGAATTTAATACGTCCAAAATCAAGGATATCGAGCACTTCAATCTCAATATCCTCTGGGATGCCATTGGTGCCGCGGATGAGGTTGAATGCCTGCGCAATCGCATTTGCGGCGGCCTTGTGGCCCGAGCCAACGGAGGCGTGCACGATGGTCACGAGAGGTTTTTGCTGAGCCAGGAGCGTGGTTTGCTCCGATTGGGGAGTGCTGTGCGTGAGCAGGGGAGCGTCGTCACTCGTCTGCGCCTGGTCCATCGATAACTCCCCTTCAGCTTTGTAATACGGATTTATCATTGTAGTGCATGAGTGTCACGTTCACGTAAATTTGGGTATGAGCGCAAAGAACGACAACGTTTCGACGAAAGGACGCTTCATGACTACCGATAAGCCGATCGATGTTGCGATTATCGGTGGCGGCCCCGCGGGCTATGCTGCCGCCATTTATGCTGCGCGTGCCAACCTGACGACGACCGTGATTGAGCAGGGCATGTCGGGAGGGCAGATCGCCACAACCAATGAGGTCGAGAACTATCCGGGTATCTCGCTCCTGAGTGGCGCCGAACTCGGCGAGCGTTTTCAGCAGCATGCAGAGGGCCTGGGAGCACAGGTTGCATGGAGCATGGTTACGGGTATCGATTACGATGCCGATGCAGCGTTGTTTACGGTGCATCACGATATGGGCGATACGCTGGCCTCGAGCGTTATCGCTTGCATGGGTGCCACGCCGCGTCCGGCAGGTTTCGCAGGCGAGGATACGTATCGCGGTCGTGGCGTTTCATATTGCGCAACATGTGACGGCATGTTTTTCCGCGGCAAGCAGGTTTTTGTAATCGGTGGTGGCAATTCGGCATGCGAAGAGGCTCTGTTCCTGTCCGACATTGCCAACAGTGTGACCATCGTGCTGCGCCGCGACCAGTTCCGTGCGCCCGATGGTGTTGTTCAGAAAGTACTCGCAAAGGACAATATTACAGTTAGGTACCAAACTAGTATTGTGGAGCTATCGGGCGAAGCCATGCCAACGACGATTTCCTTTAAGGACAATGCATCCGGCGAGACTCATACCGAGTCATTTGAGCCCGGCTCGTTTGGCATCTTTGTTTTTACCGGAACGCAGCCCCATACCGAGCTTGTTGAGCATCTAGTCGATCTGGCGCCTGATGGCGGCATTCTGACTGATGAATCCATGGCGACCCGCACGCCAGGTCTATTTGCCGCTGGCGATATCCGTTCCAAACGTTTACGCCAGGTTGTGACCGCTGTTTCGGACGGAGCCATAGCGGCAACGAGCGCATACGCGTTTCTCCGTGGATAAGTACGATAATATATCTTATGTAAGGTTGCTATCTTTACACAAAGTGGTTGGACGATGCATCAATGTGTTGTCCAACCACTTTTACTTGCCGGCTATGTGGTATGCAAAACTAGAAAACCTAGAATACAATATAGAAAATGAACGGAGGACCTTTATGAACCACGTTAAACACGTTATTCCGATGTCCGATTCGTCGGTCAGTATTAAGCCTGAGGATATTCAGCCCACGGTGCTGCCCGATGCATTTATTCAGTCCGAAATCGTGTGCAAACTCAATAGGTTGAGTCTGTCGCGCTATGACCAGTTGCCCAATGTGACGCTCTATCGCGACCAGGTTATTGAGTATGTTGCGCTGTGGATGGAGCCGCTGTCCATTTGCGTTGAGCAGCCCGTCATTACGCCATCGATGATCAACAACTACGTGAAGGTCGGCCTGGTGCCTGCTCCGGTTAAAAAGCAATATGGCCGCGAGCAGATTGCCCGCCTGATCGCTATCTGCCTCTTTAAGCAGGTGTTACCTATTGCTGCGGTGCAGGCACTCTTTAACATTCAGCGTTTGAGCTACGATGCCCCGACGGCCTTCGATTATGTGGTCGATCAGCTCGAGGCATCGATTCGTTCGGCGTTTTCCGTCGAGCAGACGCCGGTTCCCGATACGGCGCATCAGGTAACGCGTGAGTCGCTGCTTGTGCGCAGTGCGGTTTCATCCTTCGTTTCGAAGGCGTACCTGATGAGCTATCTAAAGTTTAATGGGTTTAATAGCTAGCCAACGTATATAACGGGCGGAACAAAGGGCCATCTGTCACTTTGTCCCGCCCGTATTTTTGCTTGGTTGGACGTTATTGGCCCGAAGCCACGCCCATGCCGTAGCCGATAATGAGCCCATGCATTTCGGCATAGTATGAATCTAGCCCGTTACAGGGCATGATGATAGTCTTGGAGCCTGGCCAGCGCTCCACAATGCGGCTGGCAAGTGCCTGGGCGCCTGTCTCATTTTCCACATGGTCGATAACGACCTCGCCGCCCGTAAAACCTTCGGCTTCCATGGTGTCGATGATCTTGTTTAGCATCTTCTTTTCGCCACGCGTGTGCCCGACGAGTTCGATTTTACCGGCCTCACTCGCCGTGCCCAAAATGCGAATATTAAGCTTGTTGGCAATGACGCCGGCTGCCTTAGGAATACGTCCGGCTTTGGCGAGGTTTTCGTAATTGCACAAGCTGAAGAGGATTTTGCTGTTCTGCTCAAGGCTATCGAAGTATGCGCAAGCGTCCTCGAATGAGACATCCGGGTTGCTTGCAAGATAACGATCAAACAGCAAGAAGATCAGGTCCATCTTGCCGCCTGCTGCCCGCGAATTAACCAGGTGAATCTGACGATTGGGCTCTTCGGCAAGAACCATATCGCGAGACGTGACTGCCGCGTTGTAGCTGCCCGACACGCCCTCAGAGATCGGCATGCAGATGATCTTGTCTGCCAATTTGAAGAGCTCGGCCCACTCCCCTACGCTGGGACAAGCGCTCGAAGAAGCGTTCGTCTCCGCCTGAACAGCGCAGTTGAGCTCATGTACATCGAGCGAAAGGTCATCGACGAATTCACGCTCCCCTACTCGAATTTTGAGGGGCGCAAATGCAAAGGTGGTATGGGGCGCGGTCGGTTGCCAATCGCGGAGGTTACAGCTTGAATCTGAGATAAGTGCCCAGCTCATAGAGGGTCCTTTCTAATTGTTCCTAAACAATTATAGCCTTCTTGCAAACCGATTGGGCCGCTATCTAGTATTCAAAACTAGATAGCGGCCTGCGCTAAAGGGAAATGAATGGACCCCATGACTCAAAGCCACGAGGTCCATATCCATTTGCTTTATCTGAATACTTAGTAGCGAACGAAGATATAGTTGTTGTTCATGCCGGCGGCAACGGAGCTGATGATAACGCCCGTGTTGTAGTCGGAAGCATGAATCATCTGACCACCACCGATGTAAATGCCGGTGTGGTACGAGTTGACAACAACGTCACCGGGCTGCGGATCGGACACACGCGTCCAGCCCATAAAGGTGCCCGTGGTGCCCAGGCGACAATAGCGACCAGTGAGGCAGTAGCTAACAAAACCAGAGCAGTCGAAGCTGTTCGGGCCAATCCCGCCCCAGGAATAAGCACAACCAAGCTTGCTGTATGCACGCGAGACAACAGAACCGCCATCGACGGACTGGCTCGGAGCAGAAGGCGTCGGAGCCGGAGCAGGCGTGGAGGGCTGCGGCGTCGGAGCTGGTGCCGGCGTAGGAGCCGGAGTGTTACCGCCCTGGTTGTTGTTATTGCTGGTCTGGCCACCGTTGTTGGTGTTCTCGGTCGTACCGGCAGTCTCGTTGCTCACCGTGGCCTTCTCGGCAGTACTGGCGTTGATGCCGGCCTGCAGCGCGGCGTTGGCCTCGGCCTCGGCGGCAAGCTCGGCCTGCAGCTGTGAATCCAGGGAGTTTACGACGTTCTGGGCTTCAGCCTGCTGAGCGTTAAGCTCGTCGACCTTTTTCTGCGTAGCGGCGACGTTCTTTTCCTGCTCGGCCTGCTTATCGGTGAGCTGCTGCTTAAGCTCCTTGACCTCTTGAATGGTCTGAGCCTGCTTATCGGAAACTATGCCGTAGTAGAACAGACGGTTGAGCATATCGCTCAGGTCATCGACGCCCGTCAGAACCTGAAGCAGGCTCAGACCGCCGGTTTTGTACTCGCCGGCGACATAAGTCGAGAGCTTGGCCTGACCATCGGCGATCTCCTGCTGTTTTTGCGTGATCTCGCCAGCAGTCTGGTCGAGCGCCTGCGTCTGCGTAGCGAGCTCATCGTAAATCTGCTGGGTTTGGGTACCGATCTGCTCGAGCTTCGTACGAGCAGCGGCAAGGTCGGATGCGGTATCGGCGTAGGCAGGAGCCGCGAGGCCCAAGCCCAAAACACAAGCAAGGGTTGCCGTAGCAGCGCAGCGTGCCATGTTTTTGTGCGTGTTTGCTGTGCGCATGTAGCTTCCTTTCCAGTAACTAAGGGTAACGGCTAGTCCACCGTCACCAGGCTAAAGAGCTCCACATCGTCATCAGACGGCGTGAGCTTCTCGCGCGGGTTGAGAAACGCAAGCTCAAGGATACAACCGTAACCGACAAGCTTTGCGCCCATATCTCGCACCAGTTTACCTGTTGCCTCGACGGTTCCGCCCGTCGCGACCAAGTCGTCCAGAATCAACACGGTATCTTTAGAGCTGATAGCGTCGGCATGGATCTCAATTGAATCGGTGCCGTACTCGAGCTCATAGCTCTGGCTCACCGTCTTGCGGGGTAGCTTGCCCGGTTTACGTGCGGGAACAAAGCCGGCACCAAGGGCCACAGCCACCGGTACGCCAACCATAAAGCCGCGAGCCTCGGGACCCACGACCTTGGTGATCCCCATGCCGGCAAAGTGCTCGGCGAGGGCATCGGTCATGGCTTTGAGCGCCTCGTGATTGCCAAAGAGCGGCGTGATGTCTTTGAAGATGACTCCGGGCTCGGGATAGTCGGGGATGTCGACGATTTGAGATTCGAAGTCGTACATTGCATGACCTTTCAATGGGTTGCCGGATAAGCGGCAGCGGTTATTTGCCCGCCGTGGCGGTGCCGGAGTGCGAAGGGGCTACGACCTTGAGCGGCTTTACGAGAGAATCCTCGTGCGAAGCCGGCGTGGCTATCTCTTCGTTTTTTGCTTTGGTGGACTCGGAGCGAGTGATTTCCTCATCGAGTGCATCGATGTCGGCGTCCTCGACCACGGCGTTGAGCGACTCAAAAACGCGGTTCTTGAGCAGCGCAGTGTGCACACCCTCGGTCAGGTCGTGAAGCTTCTTAAACGCACGCTCGAGCTTGGCGTCGCGCTCGTCATCGGAGGTGTCCATGCCGAGCATGCTTACGAGCACTTGCTCAAACATCGAGGATTCGCGGTTGGCGGAAGACACGTACTGACGCAGGTTGCGCGGCTCGATATGGAAGCGTGACAGCTCGGAGCAGTAGCGGATGATCGGAAAATCGCGACCATCGACGAGCTCACGGTTCTGCGGACTCTTGATGATGCGAATGAGGTCGTTCTCGGCGAGCGAGCGGATAAACGAGATCTCGACGCCCAGCATATCGGGAATGGTCTCGATGGGATGCAGCTTTTGCTTAGTCTCCTTGGGCTCCGTCTTAAGCGGAACATCGGACAGCAAGCCCACCTCGTAGGCGAGCGTTGACAGGTCCGTGGCGTTTTCCAAGCGCTGCTTAATCACGTTGAGCGGCATGTAGCGGGTCTTCTGCAAGTGCAGGATGACCTCCAGGCGATCAACGTCCTCCTTAGAGTACTGACGGTATCCCTTAGGCGTACGATGAGGGGTAATGAGCCCCTCATCTTCTAGAAATCTAATTTTTGAGTTCGAAAGATCGGGGTATGCGCCTCGAAGTAGGTTGACGACTTGGCCGATACTCAGATAGTTGCGTTCGGCCATGCCCTACTCACCGGTTTCGATGCGCTCCGGCGTGCTCTCGTGGTAGATGAGCGTAAACGTACCGATCTGGACAGAAGAACCGTCGTGCAGCGGGGCTGCATTGACGATGGCACCGTCGACCCAGGTGCCATTGAGCGAGCCCAGGTCCTCGATGCGAGCGCCGAGGCCCTCGCGGATAATGCGCGCGTGGCTGCGCGAAACGGTCATGTCATTGAGGAAGATGCCGTTCGCAGGATCGCGGCCGATGGTGGTCACGTCGTCCTCGAGCTCAAAGGCGGCACCAGTCTGCGGACCCTTGACGATTGACAGAACGGGGGCGGTAATGCGCACGTTGGCCATGAGGTCGGGAACGGTGACGTCGCTTGAAGGCACGCGGAATACGCAGGTAGCGTCAGCAGTCTTATCATTCTGAGGCATATTGTTAACCATGTTGTCCATGACAACCCCTAACTTATCGCGGACGAGCCGCAAATAATGAACCGTACGTAATCATACCCCAACGAATCAGTCTTCGATTTCGGGGTTCAGAAAGTCGATGTCCTCGTCCTCGGGATGCGCGAGAGCCTGTTTAATGGCCGCTCCGCCCTTAATGGAGTAGATGACAGCCGTGAGCATGGAGAAGATTACGCCGCCGTACACAAAGAAGATGCCGAGGGGCACCGAGCTTCCGTTGAGGCCCGGGAAGGCCGTAAGGGTTGAAGTTAAAAGTTGCAGGCCGTCAACAACGGGGAACCCGAGCAGCATGAGCGAGAATCCGGTCATGAGCAGCGCGGTGGCAATCTTTCCGGGGAAGACGACATCGATGGGGCGACGATGATAATGACGCACGATAAGCGTTCCGATGCCCAGATAGATGTCGCGGCCAATAATGAGCACGCAGACCCAGATGGGCAGCTCTCCGCGGACCACCAGCCCAAGTACGCCGGTGAACAGCAGCGCACGGTCGCAGATGGGATCCATGACCTTGCCGAGCCACGAGACCGTCTTGGTCATGCGGGCGATCTGACCGTCCATCCAGTCGGTAGAGGCGGCAACGGCGTAGATAACGATGGCGATGACGCGGTTGTTATCCGTCACAAACAGGTACAGAAATACCAGGGTGAGGATCAGGCGCGTAAAGGTGATGAAATTGGAGATCGTAAAGATCTTATTCGACGGGTAATCGGAAGTGCCGATAAGCTCCTTTTTGATCTTCTTTTTGATGCCCACAGGACTCCCCCGCTGGTTAACGACAAAACTTTCGATACTATACCCGTTCCGGCGATGTCTATCCAGCGTAAGCATAGAGAGTCCAGACATATGGAGGATGCTACTGGGTTGTGCGGGATTCTGCATTTGTGTACATCAGCCTCCAAATATGACATTTTTCGGCATCTTTGATGGCTGATGTACACGTTTTGATTCGGTGATTACATCGATCGGGAAAGTTGTTGCCTTAAGCAAATTAATCATGATGTGCGGGTCGAGAAGGGTTGGCGCCAAAAGAGCCCAACGGCCGTTACGGCTTCGTTAGAAACGCGCCCCACCATGGATGGTGAACCCGAAAGGTAAGGCGCGCGGGCACGGCGACTCGGCCCGCGCGCCCGGAAGAGAAAGGATAAACCCATGGGTTACATGCTCGAGACGCGCGGGCTCACCAAGCGCTTCGGCCGCGGCGACCAGGCGCAGGACGCCGTGGCCGACGTGAGCCTTCATATCCGCGAGGGCGAGGTGTACGGGCTGCTCGGTCCCAACGGCGCCGGCAAGTCGACAACGCTCAAGATGATCTGCGGGATGCTGCGGCCGACGGCCGGGGAGATCCTCTTTGCCGGGCACGCCTGGCGCCGCGAGGACCTCTACGCAATCGGTAGCCTCATCGAGGAGGCGCCGCTCTACCCCAACCTCACCGCGCGCGAGAACCTGCGCGTGCGCACCACGCTGCTGGGCCTTCCCGAGAGCCGCATAGATGAGGTGCTCGCCGCCGTGGACCTCGCGGACACCGGGAAGAAGCGCGCCGGGCGCTTCTCGATGGGCATGCGGCAGCGCCTGGGGCTCGCGCTGGCGCTGATCGCCCGGCCACGCCTGCTCGTGCTCGACGAGCCCACCAATGGCCTCGACCCCATCGGCATCGAGGAGCTGCGCGACCAGATCCGCGGCTTCGCGGCGGCGGGTACGACGGTGATCGTCTCGAGCCACATCCTCTCCGAGGTGCAGCAGATGGCGGACACCATCGGTATCATCTGCGGGGGGCGCCTCGCCTACGAGGATGCGCTTCGTCCCGGACAGGACCTCGAGGAACTCTTCATGAGCTTCTGCCGGGAAGGGCGACGAGCGCGCGGGGAGGTGGCGGCATGACGGGTGAGAAAGGCGGCCTGCTCGCGGGCCTGCGCGCCGAGGCCCTGAAGTCGCGCCACGCGGCACCGGTTCGCCTGGCCGTGCTCATGGCGCTGCCGATGCCGCTGCTCGGCGCGATGCCCTACCGGGGCGTGCAGATCTTTAGCGCGTGGAACTACTGGTACGCGCTCTTCCTGCCCGTGTCTCTATCGCTTGTGGTGGCGTGCGTCGCGCGGGCGGACGCTCGCACGCGGATGCGGGGGCTTCTGGGCCTGGGCTTCCCGCTCGGGCGAGCCTGGTGGGCTAAGGCGCTCTGGTGCCTCGCTCTTTGCACGCTCTCGAACCTCGTGGTCTTCGGCATCTACCTCGCGGGATCGGCGTTCTCCTCGCAGGGTCTCACGGCCGCGGGCACGCTCACGATGCTCCTCTGCGCGCTCGCCAACACGGTGACCGCGGCGTGGATGATCCCCGCAGGGCTCTTCCTCACGGCGCGGCTCGGCATGCTCGCGGGCATCTTCTGCCCGCTCGCCGCGCAACTCGTAGGTGGGTTCGCCTGGTCGTTGGTGCCGCTGCCGCAGCTCTTTCCGCCGTCGGCGAACATGGTCATCCCCACGAGCTTCATCCCCGTGCTGCCGAGCGGCGAGCCGCTCGCGGCGGACATGGCGCTCGGCGGGGCGCTCATGGCGGACGGCATGCTCACGCTGGCGGGCCTTGCGGTCTGCGCGCTCGCGTTCGCCGCGCTCACGGCGGCGGGCGCGGCCTGGTTCGCGCGCTCCGAGGAGAGGTGATGGCCATGACACGACTCTCCGACCCGACGCCGCGCATGACTCTCCCGCGGGCCCTGCTCTCCGAGGCCCTGCGCCTGGCGCGCTCCCCGCTCGCGGCGGTGCACCTCGCCTGCGGCCTGGCGGCCGGTCTTGCCTGCGGCGAGTACTTCTCCGTAACCCGATGGGACCCGGCGCTGGGCGCGGACGCCTACGCCCAGTTCCTCGGCGCCCTCATGCCGCTCATGTCCGCCATCGTCTGCGGGCTCGCCGTGGACGAGGAGCGCGCTGCCGGGCGCCTCACCAACCTCACGGCGGTCCCCTCGCGAGGGCGCGCCGTCGCGGCGAAGCTTCTCGCCCTTGCGGCGCTCGGCGCGGGCGCGCTGGCCGTGGCGCTCAGCGTGTTCGGGGGCGCGCTCGCCGTCGCCGGACGCCTGCCGCTCGGGCCCGCTCCGCTTGCGGCCGCCTGGGCGGGCATCGTGCTGGGCAGCTTGCCCCTCTACGCGCTGGGGCTCGGCGTGGCCCTGCGCCTCGGCCGCAACGCCGCCATCGGCGGCGGCGCGGCGGGGACGCTCCTCGCGTTCTTCTCGGTGGGCGGACTTGCACACGGCCTCATGACCGGCGAGCTCACCGGTGCCCTGGCGACGCCCCTGGGCTGGGTGCCGCTCGCCTGGCCCGCGCGCCTGGGGTCGCTCGTGGTGGAGGCCTTCATCGACGCCGCACGCGCGGCGGGCCCTCTCCTCACGACTGCGCTCGCTGGCCTCGCGCTCACCCTGGCAGCCGCCGCCGTCCTTCTCGCCTGGTTCTGCCGCTTCGAGGACGGGAGGGCAGATGCGTAGGAAGGCGCTCGCCGCCATGCTCGTCCTCCTCTCCGCAGCGCTCGTCCTGGGCGGGAATGCCCTGCTCGACGCTGCGGACGACAGGGGCAATGTCCGTGAGCTCCAGCTCATCTTCTTCGGACGGGAGTCGGACGGCGAGGGCTGGCTCGGGATCGAGGCGCGCGGCGGCTCGGGCGTGCGCTACCGCGTGTGCGACGCGGCCGAGGCACCCGCGGCTGCGCGCGGGGCTCTGGACCGCTGAGCGCGGCGCTAGTACAATTCCGACGAGAGTTTCAGGAGGTCGAACATGGCGAGGATACTGGCAGTGGATGATGAACGGGCGATCCTCGACGCGCTCGCGCGCGTCCTCGGCCGCGACGGCCATGAGGTCGTCAGGGCAGCGGACCCGACGGCGGTCCCGGGGATGGACCTCTCGCGCTTCGACCTCGTGCTCTGCGACGTCATGATGCCGGAGCTCGACGGCTTCGAGCTCGTGCGACAGATCCGCCCAGACTTCGACGGGCCCATCGTCTTCCTGACCGCGCGCGTGGCCGAGGAGGACGCCGTGGCCGGCTACGGCCTGGGCGCCGACGACTACGTCCGCAAGCCCTTCGGGGCCGCGGAGCTGCGCGCCAAGGTCGCGGCCCATCTACGCCGTGAGCGCCGGCCGCGCTCGCACGCCCTCTCCTTCGGGGAGGTGCGGATCGACCTCGGGGCGCGCGGCCTCGCCGTGGGTGGCGAGGCCGTGCCGCTCACGCCCACCGAGTACGCCATCTGCGAGTACCTCGCTCGTCACCCCGGGCAGGTCATGAGCCGCGCGCAGATACGCGAGGCTGTGCTCGGCTGGGAGAGCGACGCCGACGACGCGGCCATATCCATGCAGGTCAGCCGCGCCCGGAGGAAACTCTCCGAGGCCGGCGCCGATCCGATCGCGACCGTCTGGGGGATGGGGTACAAGTGGCAGCTTTGAGGATCGGGGCGCGAGGTCGCGGGGGCATGCCGCTCTCCTTCGTCATCGCGCGCTACTTCGCCTACGCGTTCGCGGCGGTCGCCACGGCGTGGCTCGCCTCGTTCATGGTGCTCTCCGTGGCGATCAACGCGGGCTTCGTCTACGAGGCAAGCTGGGGGCCGGCCAATGCGCGCGAGGTCGCGGAGGGCCTAGCACGCGACGGCGTCTGCGGGCAGCAGGACGTGCCGACGGCGTACCGCTACCTCATCCTGAACAAGGACGGAAACGTGCTGATGACAGACCTCGAGAGCACGCGGCTCGAGGACGCGACGGAAATGGCCCGTACGGCACTCGCCGCGGATCCGGGCACAGTGGAGATCGAGGGCGGGGGTTCGGGCCTCACCTACGCCGCGTTCCCGCTCAAGGGCGGCGGGGCCTGCGCACTCGTCAGCGAGTACCTGCCGCAGTGGGTCTCGCGCGATCTCGCCGGCCTGCTTCCCAACCCGCAGAACCTCATGCTCGTCGGCGCCACGGCGGGAAGCGCGCTCGCGCTCGCGCTCGTGGCGCGCCGCGCGAGCCGCGTGATCTCGCGCAAGATGGCGCCGCTCGCGGAGGCGGCGGGGCGCGTCGGCGCGGGGGAGCTCGACTTCGCGGTCGGCAGCACCAACGTGCGCGAGGTGAACGACGTCCTCGCCGCGATGGACGCCATGCGGACCTCCCTCGCCGAGTCACTCGAGGCCCGCTGGGCCGCGGAGCGGGGGCAGCGCGAGCAGGTGGCGTCGCTCGCCCACGACCTCAAGACGCCGCTCACCGTGCTGCGCGCCAACGCCGACTTCGTGGCGGAGGAGCTGGAAGACGAGAAAGACGCCGACCTCGCGGCCGCCGCGCGCGACATAGCCGGCAGTGTCGAAAGGCTCGACGGCTACGTGCGCCTGCTCATCGAGGCCTCGCGCGGGTCCGGCGGGGCGGAGAGGGCCCCCATGCGGCCGGCCGAGCTCTGCGAGCAAGTCCTCGCCGAGGCCGCCCAGATCGCCCGGGCGCGAGGCGTGACGCTCGACGCGGCCACGGGCCCTGCTGTCGCGGGCGCGCCCGAGGCCCCGCTCGACCGAACCGCCCTGGCGCGAGTCGCCGCGAACCTCGTGGCCAACGCCGCCGAGCACGCACGCTCGCGCGTGGCCGTCTCCTGCGACGTCGCGGACGGGCACCTCGTTATCGAGGTTGCCGACGACGGACCGGGCTTTTCTCCCGCCGCCCTCGAACGCGGCTGCGAGCGCCTCTTCACGGACGACTCCTCCCGCTCCTCGCGTGACGGAGGCCGCCACTACGGGCTCGGCCTCCACGTCGCCTCCGAGGCCGCGAGCGCCCACGGGGGCTCCGTCTCGCTCGCCAACGGCCCCTCGGGCGGTGCAGTGGCCACCATCGCGGTCCCCCTGTGCGGGATCTGACGATTTCCTCGATGTCTACCTCGACTGTGATATGTCGCTCGCCGAGGGCGCGACGAGATGGTGTTGCGTCTGCCCCATTTGGTGCTTCTAGCTCAAATTTGATCTGATGTAAGGCCCGTGCAATCCTGCATGGGCCTTTCTTTTGGCAATTGCTCGACCGATTTGTGGCTTGAAACACAAATAATCGAGTTAAGGAGACATGGGGTCATACAGCGGCTCTCAGGGCGCCCTCCGTACTCCCCCCGCCATTGCCTCTGCGGCGTCCTCGTATAGAGCCCATCCTCCTTGGCGTTTCGTTGCAACACCCCACTCGTCCACCGATTAAGTGAACTGCTGGAATAAAGACAGCGACACGCCTGTTCGTTACAGTTGCTATATCTGTGTAAATCGTCGCGATAAATACAGCCTGTACTCGGCTGTATACCAACTACGCGTATGTAGATTCATATCGCGTTAATAAATCGGCTCAAGCGTGTGCAAAACGCGCAAGTAACCGCAAAAGGCGATTATCGCTCAGGTAGTTTTTTGGCACCCTGTTGCTTAATCAAAATTAAGCAATTGCTTAAAACAAAAAAGGTCAGGCACTAGGTGCCTGACCTGCAAACTTCTGGTCGGGACGACTGGATTCGAACCAGCGACCCCTTGACCCCCAGTCAAGTGCGCTACCAAGCTGCGCCACGTCCCGAAGCTTTTGTTTGTTGCTCTGCTCTCGCTCGCAACAGGGAGTATATTAACCCGAAACTTTGTCCTTGTGCAAGAACTTTTTTACAAATTTTGAAGCAAGTCCAAAATTGCATCTGCGAGCTGGGGTTTTGTTAGTACGGGAAGTTCTTGCGTGCCCGCTGTGCTCACGATCCAAGCTTTGTTGGTATCGGTTCCAAAGCCCGAATCGGCGCGCGAAACATCGTTGGCGATAATGGCATCGCAACCCTTACGCGCGAGTTTGCGCTGCGCGTACTCCACGACGTTATCGGTCTCGGCCGCAAAGCCGATCACGCACCGCTCTCCCTTTTGGCGCGAGAGCTCGGCCAAGATATCGACCGTCTCGACCAGTTCGATGCGATCCAGGCGCTCGTTGGCCTTTTTGAGCTTATGGTCCGCCGGGGCCGCCGGCGTGTAGTCGGCGACGGCGGCGGCGCAAATGGCCGCGTCGGCCGTCTGGAAGGCGCTCAGCGCTGCCTTGAGCATTTCCGAGGCGGTCTGTACGTGCACGCACTCCACACCGCGGGGAACGTCGAGCGTTGTCGGTCCCAGCACGAGCGTGACGGCGGCACCGCGACGTGCGGCCTCCCCCGCCAGGGCGATACCCATCTTGCCCGAAGAACGGTTGCCAATGAATCGCACCGGGTCGATCGGCTCGTGCGTGGGGCCGGCGGTGATGACGATGCGCTTGCCCGTCAGGTCTTGCGGCGCGGGGTTGAGCACCTCGCAGACAGCCTCGACGATGTCCTCGGGCTCGCTCATGCGGCCCGTGTCCACGTCGCCGCACGCAAGGTAGCCGCTGCCGGGTCCCACCACGTGAACGCCGCGGTCGCGCAACGTGGCCATGTTGGCCTGCGTCGCCGGCGCCTTCCACATGCCATTGTTCATGGCCGGCGCGATCACGACGGGCCGCGGCGTCGCAAGCAGCGTGGTGGAGATGAGGTCGTCGGCGATGCCGTTGGCCATCTTGGCGATGATATTGGCCGTCGCGGGCGCCACGACCACCAAGTCGGGCTCCTGCGCCAGCGAGATATGGTGGATGGGGTCAGACGGGTCGTCGAATAGCCCAACCGCGACCGGCTCATTGGTGAGCGCACGGAAGGTGAGCGGGCCCACAAACTCGGCAGCATGCTCGCTCATAACGACCTTGACGCGGGCACCACGCTTTTGCAGCAGGCGCACGATATTGCACGACTTATAGGCGGCGATCCCGCCGGTAATACCCAGCAGGATCGTTTTTCCCTTAAGTTGCATTGAATTGTTGGATGCCGCCGTCATCATTTAGGCTTCCTTGCTGGGGAGCACCAGGAGGCGGTGGCAATACGGGCAATGCGTGATCTCGCTGCCGTCGTGGTTGAG
Organism: uncultured Collinsella sp.; assembly: GCA_959606035.1. GTDB lineage: Bacteria > Actinomycetota > Coriobacteriia > Coriobacteriales > Coriobacteriaceae > Collinsella. Next base: position 28,942 of record CAUHHB010000005.1, on the reverse strand, counting down.
GTCGCTCATGGACGATGCCTGCAGCGCGGTGTGGCAGACCGTGGGGATGTTGCCCTGGATGGTCTCGACGGCCAAGCCGCGGAACTGCTTGAGCAGACGCTCGTAGTCGGTGAGCACGTCGGCCGGCAGCGTGGCGGCAAGAGCGGTGCGCTCCTTAGTGGCGGCTTCGATCTGAGCCTGCAGGTCGGCAGCCTTGGCGCGGGCGGCCTTGGTATCGGCCTTCACGCCCTCTTCGAACTTGGCGATGATTGCCTGCGCGCGGGTCTCGCGGTCGAGCGCCTCTTTGTGGGCGACAACGACGTCCTTGCGGGTGTGCTCAATCTTGTCCAGACGCTTGGCCAGGGTGGCGAGCTCGTTCTCCAGGTCCTGAACCTCGCGATAGTCAGAGCCGTCGACGTGACGCTTCTTGGCGGCCTCGATGGCGTTGTTGGTCTGAATCTCGGTGGTGTTGAGATCGTCGAGCTCAATGTCCAGGTCCTTGCGTTGGGCGTAGAGCTTGGTCATCTCGGATTTGAGCTTTACATAGGTCTTGCGCTTGGAAGCGAGCTCCTTGAGCTCCGGCATATTGGCAAGTTCGCTCTTGTTGCGGGCGAGCTCCAAATCGATCTGTTGCAGCTTGAGTAGCGTAGCGCCGGCGCTCATAAGTTCTCTCCTTTTGTCACAGTCCACCATTGGCAAGGGTTCAGTATTTTAATCGCATGACGGGGGTCGGCCCCGGCGTCAACTGCAGAGTTCATCAATATATCAACGAACGGCTCCTCGGAGCGGTCGTGGCCGAGCAAGATCACCGGCAGCCCGCGCAAGGCAAGGTCTTGCGCCACATGGTAGCCCGCCTCGCCCGTCACGACAACATCTGCGCCCGCGGCGATGGCGAGCTCTCCGAAGTCGCCCAGGGAGCCGCCCAAAATGGCGACGGTGCGGCACGGGCGATCAGCTTTGCCCCACACACGCGGGTCGCTGCCAAAGGCCGTGGCAGCACGGGTGGCAAGATCGCGCAGCGTGCACGGGTCGTTGAGCGTTGCAAGTGCGCCCAGGCCGGTGGCCTCGGGGTCGTCCACGTGCTCCAGTGAGCTCACGGGTGCGGCACCCAGCAGCTTGCTCAGGCAGACACGGGCTTCGTGCGAGCGGTCCAGGTTGGTGTGGAGCGAGATAATGCTCACCCCGCAGCGGGCAGCCTCGTAGAGGGCCGCACTGCACTGGGGTCGTGTGGCATCCGCCGGACAAAAGGCCTCGGGTGCCTTGATGTATATGGGATGATGCGTCAGCAGCACGTTGGCGCTTGCTTCTTGGGCGCGGCGAACATTAGCCTCAGTCGCATCGAGTGCGCAGGCAACGCCGGTGATCTCCGCGGCCGGATCGCCAACGGAGAGTCCTACGTGGTCCCAGGGCTCGGTGTCCGTCTTGGGATAGCGTGCCAGTAGCGCGCGCTCGAGCTCGGCGACGATCATGCGGCACCTGCGATCGAGAGCAGCGTCTGGGCAAACTCGTCCAGATCGTCCGGATTCACGCGGTCGTCAAAGGAAATGCGCAGTGCACCTAGTGCCTGCTCGCGACCAATGCCCATGGCGCTGAGCACATGGCTGGGGTCCATGCTGCCGCTCGAGCACGCCGAGCCGGCCGAAACCTCAAAGCCGGCGGCGTCGAGCTTGATGATGAGTTCCTCGGAGTCCATGCCGTCAATGTAGATCGATACCATTCCGGGCAGACGGTCGGCTTGCGCGTAGTCACCCATGGTGGCGTGAATGCGCGGGTGGGCCGTTAGCGTGGCGTAGAGCTTGTCGGAAAGGGTTTGCAGCTTCGCGCGCTCCTGAGCCACATGGGGCGTCAGAGACGAGGCGGCAGCGGCAAAGGCGAGCTGCGTGCGCAGGTCTTGCGTGCCGGCACGACGACCGGCCTCCTGTCCGCCGCCAAAGATGCGCGGGCGCAACGGCGTGCGGCTCTTAAGGTAGAGTGCGCCAGATGCCACGGGACCGCCAATCTTGTGGGCTGCGACGGACATGGCGTCGACGCCCAGCTCGGTGACATCGAGTGGAATATGCAAGTAGCCCTGGATGGCATCGGTGTGGAACAGGGCGCCCACGGTATGCGCGGCCGCGGCAAGCTCGCGGATGGGCTGCACCACGCCGGTCTCGTTGTTGGCAACCATGATGCTCACGAGCGCCACGTCGTCGCCTAGTAGCTCGACAAGCGCGGCAGGCTCAATGTAGCCCGCGCGGCAGGGCTGCACCAGGTCGACGGTAAAGCCGGCGGCACGCAGCAGCGGCAGGTTGTCCAGAATCGAATCGTGCTCGATGGCCGAAACGATTACACGACCGCGCTTGCGATCGCGCTGACGAGCGCCCTCGGCAAGACCGAGCAGCGCCAGCTGGTTGGCTTCGGTGCCGCCGTTGGTCAGTACAATCTCGGACGGGCGGACGTGCGCGCCAAAGCTGCGGGCGATCTCGCGACGTGCAACCTCCAGACGCGCGGCAGCCTTGCGGCCGAGCGAATGCAGCGAGTTGGGGTTGACGCCGGCAAGCTCGCTGTCGTCGTACTTGCGCTGCGCAAGGAGCGCCTCGGCGCGCATTGGCGTCGAGGCGGCATAGTCAAGATTCACGGGTATGCGGTTTTGACCTGCGGTCATAAGGGTTTATGCCTCCTGTGCGGCCTCGTTGCCCAACTTCTGCAGCAGTGCAACCTCGGCGGCGGGATCTTCGGACTTAAATACGGCGGAGCCGGCTACGAGCACGTTGGCGCCAGCTTTGACAACCTCAGCGATATTTTTGGAAGAGATACCGCCATCGACCTCGATCAGGGGCGACACGCCGTGGCGCTCGCACATGGCCTTGAGCTCGTGGAGCTTATGCAGAGTGCCCGGGATAAAGCTCTGGCCGCCAAAGCCCGGGTTCACGCTCATGAGCAGCACCATATCGACGACGTCGATGATGCTCTCGAGCACGCACACGGGGGTGGCGGGGTTGAGCACCACGCCGGCCTTGACGCCGCGCTGCTGCAGATGCGTGAGCGTGCGGTGCAGGTGCGTGGAAGCCTCGTAGTGCACGGTGATCATGTCGGCACCGGCGTCGGCGTACCAATCGACCGTCTCGTCGGGGTTCGTCACCATGAGGTGCGCGTCGACCGGTACATCGGTGGAGCGCTTGACGGCCTTAAGGATGTCAACGCCAAAGGTGAGGTTGCCGGTAAAGTGACCGTCCATAACGTCGAAGTGCACGTAGTCGGCACCGGCGATCTTGTCGAGGTCGCCCTTGAGGTTGGCCATGTCGGCCGAGAGGACGGATGGAGCGATTTTAATGGAACCCATGGTAGTAGCCTTTCTGCGCTAGTCGGTGAGTCCGTAGAACTCTTGCGATGGGACGCGGTCGGTGAGAATCTCGAGCGCCCTATCCAAAGTAACACCGTTGTAGAGCGTTTGCTCCACGGCAAAGGTGAGCGGAATGTCTACGCCCAGTGAACGGGCGAGCTCGCTGACGCTGCGGGCCGCAACGGCGCCCTCGACCACCATGTGCGTGCGCGCCTGGAACTCGTCGAGCGACACGCCGTGGGCAAACTCGTAGCCAAAGGTGCGGTTGCGCGAGTGCTCCGAGGTGCAAGTGGCGATGAGGTCACCCATGCCGGCAAGACCCATGCAGGTCATGGCTTGACCGCCGCGGGCGTGCACCAGACGGCTGATCTCGGCCAGGCCGCGCGTCATGATGAGGGCGAGCGTGTTGTCGCCCGCACCGCTACCGGCGGAGATGCCGCACACGATGGCGATGACGTTTTTCATAGCGCCGCAAACCTCGACGCCGGTCATGTCCTGCGACAGGTAGATGCGGAAGGCCGTGGATAGGAGCAGGTCCTTAAAGGTCTCCCCTACCTGCGGATCTTTGCTGGCGATGACGGCGGCCGAAAGTCCGCCGCGGCAGATTTCCTCGGCATGGTTGGGGCCCGAAAGCGCCGCCACACGCCGCTCGTTGCCGATCTCGCTGGCGATGACCTCGCTCATGAGTAGGCCGGACTCGGGCTCAATGCCCTTGGTGAGGCAGAGCGCCGGGGTATCGGCGGCGATAAAGGGAGCCGCCTGGTGGCACACGCTGCGCAGGTGCGTCGAAGGAACGGCAAAGATGATGGCCTCGGCGCCGTCGAGCGCCTGGGTCAGATCCGTCGTGGCATCAACGTTGGTCGGTAGTTCATAGTCCACTAGGTAGCGAGGATTACGGTGCTCGACGTTAATGCCGGCGGCCGTCTGCTCGCTGTGGGCCCACATGGTCACGCGCTCGGCTCGCACGGCGGCAAGGCCGGCGACGGCGGTTCCCCAGGAGCCGGAGCCAATCAGCGCAACATTCATGACTCTCTCCTACTTATCGTCGGGCTCGGTGACGCGCTTGGTAAACGAGAGCTTGGACTCCTTACCGGCCATGAGCTTTTGGATATTCGAGCGATGGGCCCATACCACGGTGATGCCAATCATCGCCATGCAGAACTTGAGGCCCAGGCTGCTGTACGGAAAGACCGCACAGGCGGCGATGGGAAGACCGATGGCGGCGGCAAGTGAGCCCACCGACACGTACTTGGTGATGGCGACGGCCACGATAAACATGCCCAGCAGCGATAGGCCAATAGGCCAGTACCAGGCAAGAATCACGCCCAGGCCTACGGCGATACCCTTGCCGCCGTGGAAGTTAAGGTAGGGCGAGAAGATGTGGCCCCACACGGCCGCCAGGCAGATGACGCCGAGCATCCAGTCGCCGGCGGCACCGGGGGCCATAATGCTCACGGGGAAGCCGTAGCCCATGTCGGCGATAAGCGGACGTGCGATAATGACGCAGATCGCGCCCTTAAGGCAGTCGAGCAGCAGCGTGAGCGCGGCCACCTTGGGACCGGCCACACGCAGCGCGTTGGTGGTGCCGATGTTGCCGGAGCCCGCCTTGCGAATGTCCGTGTGGTTGAACACGCGGCCCAGGATCAGGCCAAACGGAATCGCTCCGATAAAGAACGAGACCAGGGCGCAGATGGCGGTCAGCAGAATCGGATTATGCATCCTTTTGTTCCTTCTTCCTAAAGAAGAGTCGAATGGGCGTGCCGGCAAAATCGAAGGTCGAGCGCATGCGGTTCTCCACGTAGCGCTGGTAGGTGTCGTTGACCAGATCGCTGTGGTTGACGAAGAATGTGAACGTCGGCGGATTGACGCCCGTCTGAGTCACGTAGTGCATGCGCAGGCGGCGCTTGCCGTCCACCACGGTGTGGCCGAACTCACGTAGGTCGGTGAGGAACGTGTTGAGGCGCGAGGTGCTGATCTTTTGCGAACGCGTCTTCTCGGCTGCGTCGACCATCGCCCAGATCTTCTCGACGCTGCGGCCAGTGAGGGCAGAGATGCGCAGGTACTGGGCCCAGGGAGCCATGACGCCCAGACGGCGGTCGATGGTCTCCATGCAGGCCTCGCGCTTACGGTCGTCGTCGAGCAGGTCCCACTTGTTGAGCAGCACAACGATGGCGCAGCCGCGCTCGATGGCAAGACCCATGACCTTCTGGTCCTGTTCGGTAACGCCCACGGAGGCGTCGACGACGAGCAGCGCCACGTCGGCGCGGTCGATGGCGCGCAGGCCGCGGACCATCGAGTAGTACTCGATGTTCTCGTACACGGTGCTCTTCTTGCGGATGCCCGCGGTGTCGACCATGCGGTAGTGCTTGCCGTTGCGCTCCACGACGGTGTCGATGGCGTCGCGCGTGGAGCCGGCAATGTTGGACACGATAGAGCGGTCGGCGCCCAGGATGCGGTTGAACAGCGAGGACTTACCGGCGTTGGGGCGGCCGATGATGGCCACGTTCAGCGCATCGGGGAACTCATCGGCGACCTCGTCCTCCTCCTCGGGCAACAGGGCCACGATGTCGTCGAGCAGGTCGCCCGTGCCATGACCATGCAGGGCCGAGAGCGGCGTGGGCTCGCCGATACCGAGCGAATAGAATTCCCAGATGCTGTCGTTCTCGCGATCGGGGTTGTCGAGCTTGTTCACCAGCAGAAAGACCGGCTTGTCGCAGCGCTTGAGCATGCGAGCGACCGATTCGTCCTCCTCGGTGACGCCGGTGCGGCCGTCGACCACAAACAGGATGACGGCGGCTTCCTCGGCGGCGGCGAGGGCCTGGTCGCGGATAGACGTGGCAAAGACGTCGTCGCTCTTGAGCGGCTCGATACCGCCCGTGTCGACGATGGTGAACTCGCGGCCGTTCCAATCGGCCGTGTGGTATGAGCGATCGCGCGTGACGCCGCGGGACTCATGGACGATGGCGTCCGAGGTTTGGGCCAGGCGGTTAACGAGCGTGGACTTGCCCACGTTGGGGCGTCCGACGACGGCGACGATAGGTTTCATCTGCTCTCCTTTAATGGGTAGGTTCAGTGGAAGTGTTAGAGTCGGCAGGCACAATGCCAAGGATATGCTCTAGGGTATCGAGCAGCTCATGCGGCATGGTCGACACCACATGAACCTCGGCACCGCGACTGGTAAGGCTTGCGAGTAAATCGTCACGATGATACTCGTCAAGCGTCATGCCGTCAGCGTTGAACATGAGCTTAGGCACAAAGAGCATAACCCCCGAGAGGTCCTGCGGCAGCTGCTCCAAGATATCGCAGGCGACGATGAGGCCGGTCACGTCCACGTTGCCGCCAAAGTAGTGGTTCTGGATGGCCGTGACAGTGCCGGCGAGTCCCTTGGGCGACTCCACAAAGCGGGCCACCGTGTCGCGTGCGCTGGCGCCCGAGAGGCACAGCAGGTGCTGGCTGCGGGCGGCGATGGCCTCGCGGACGCGGGCCAGTCGCTCGGCATCGGTAGCCAGCACGTCGTCGGTCTCGTCCAGATACGAGCGGATCATGCCGATGCCGTCGTAGTACTGCGGGTAACCGTCGTAAAAGTCTGCCTCGGGAGGATCGATGCCGGCGTCCAGATAGAACTCGTCGCTCATCTGGAAGGTGTGGCGGCCAAAGCGCTCATAGGCGCGGTCCTGGTAGGGACGGATCATGGCAATGGTCTCGCGCGCTAGCTCGGGCTTGTCGCTGTAGGACCAGCTAAAACGGTTCTGATGCTTGGTAAAACCGAGCGGCACAATGCCCAGGCTTGTGATTTGCTCGTGCTCCTCGCAAAAGCGCAGGGTCTTTTCCAGCTCCTCGCCGTCGTTCAAGCCGGGGCACAACACGATCTGCGCGTGAATCTCGATGCCGGCGGCCATGATGGCCTCGAGCACGTCCATGCCGCGCTGGGCGTTGCGGCCCATCATGCGGCGGCGGACATCGGGGCTCACGGCATGGACCGACACGTTCATGGGACTCATGTTGCGCTGGATGACGTTTTGCACGTCCTCGTCGGTGAGGTTCGTAAGCGCGACAAAGTTGCCTTGCAAAAAGCTTAGGCGATAGTCGTCGTCGCGAATATAGAGCGTGGAGCGGCCGCCCTTGGGCAGCATCGTCATAAAGCAGAACACGCAGGCGTTGACACAGGTACGCATGCCGTCAAAGATGGGGCCGTCGAACTCAAGGCCCCAGTCCTCTCCTGGGAAGCGGTCGAGCTCCACGGGGGTGACGCTGTTGTCGCGCGGGTCGAAAACCTCCAGCTCGACGGTGTCGTCGTCGGCCTCCCAGAGCCACACGATCATGTCGGTGAGTGCCTCACCGTTGACCGTGAGCACGCGCATTCCCGGCTCGATACCCACATCCCATGCGGGCGATTCGGGACGCACGTTCTTAACGAGCGCGCCCTCACCCGGCTCGGGGTCGCGGCTGCGCCCGTAATCGGCCACCTCGGCGGCGTATGCGGGTACGGTCTGGTCCATGATTAGCGGCAAAGCTCCTTGATGCGCGCAACGGCGCGTTCGATGTGCTCTTGTGGGGTGGAGGCTCCGGCGGTGATGCCGATGTGGTGAGCGTTGGTAAACCACACGGCCTGGAGCTCGGAGGCTTCCTCGATATGATACGTGCGCTCGCAGGCGTCCGCGCAAATCTGTGCCAGGCGGCGGGTGTTGCCCGAGTTCTTGCCGCCCACCACGACCATGCAGTCGCAGCGGTTGGCAAGTGTGGCTGCTGCCTGTTGACGCTCACTCGTGGCTGCGCAGATGGTGTTGATCACGCGCAGCTCCTGCACGCGTGGGGTGATGGCAGCAACGACCTCGGCGAGGTTTTGGGCGGTCTGGGTGGTCTGCACGACGAGGCCTACCTTGCCCTTGAGCGACAAAGCGTTGGCGTCGGCGGCACAGCTCACGACCTGCGCATCATTGCCGGCGTGGCCCAGAATGCCCTCGACCTCGGGGTGACCTGGCTCGCCCACGACGATTACGCGGTAGCCTTCGCGCACCAGACGCTCAGCCGCCACATGGACCTTCTTCACGTAGGGGCAGGTGGCGTCGACCACGTCGAGACCACGCTCGCGTGCGGCATCGATCACCTGCGGCACCACGCCGTGCGCGCGGATGATCACGGTGCCCGCTGCGGCGTCGTTCAAGGTGTCGGCCAGGCCAACGCCTGCCTCAGCAAGCTCGCGCACCACGATGGGGTTATGGATGAGCGGCCCTAGGGTGTGGACCTGAGTGCTCTCCTCTGCCTGCGGCGCGGCGGCTAGCGCCATGTCGAGCGCGCGCTGTACGCCGTAGCAGGTGCCCGCGTGGGCAGCGATCTCGATGGTGGGGACGACCTCCTCAGCGGCGGCCGCAGCGGTATTCATGACGTTCTCACCCATGGCTAGAACCTGCCCGGGTGCTCGGCGCACAGGTCGTCGCGCATGGCGTAGACGCGGCCCATGGCCTCGGACTCAAACCAAGCCAGGCGCTCCTTGCGCTTGAGCTCGGCCGGAGCATCGGATAGCGAGATGGACTTGCCGGCGCGGATCCAGCACTTTTTGGGGCGCATGAGCTTTTTGCCCGCAGGCGTGATGTCGGACCAGCCACAAATGGCGAGTGGGTTGACGGGCGCCTTGCCCATCTGGGCGATGAGCGCAAAGCCACCATGGACCTCGGGCTTGATCTCGCGCGAGCGGATGCGCGTGCCCTCGGGGAAGATCAGGACGTCCTCGCCGCGCTGCAGCGCATGCTGGGCGGCGCGCAGGCACTTCATGTCGGCGGTGCCGCGCTCGACGGGAATGCCGCCAACGCGGCTAAAGGCCCAGCGCACAATCTTGCTCTTGGCGAACTCGGACTTAAAGATGGGACGGATACGGCGGCCCCCAAAGAACAGCGCCGTCTCCACGGCCAAGAGCTCAGCCATCGAGGTGTGGTTGCAGATGACCACGCTGCCGCGGCCTTCCTGGCGCTCAAACAGCAAGTCAGCGTCCTCGACCTTCCAGCGCCACATGAGCTTGGAGAAGGCCCAAAGGATGGCCATGACTACGACGACAGTGCCGCGGATGAGCGCCGGAAACTCGTCATAGGGGGCGTTGTAATAGTCCTCGGGCGTCTGCTTAAACAGGCGCATGGGCTACCTCCTTTGGTTGATGAGGCCCTCGATAATGCGGACGACCTCGTCGATGGTATGGGCGGTGGAGTCGACGTGCACGGCGTCCTCGGCGGGCACGAGCGGGGCGACCTCGCGGCTGCTGTCGAGCTTGTCGCGCTGCTTAAGGGCGTCGAGGGTCTCGTCGACCTCAGCCTCGAGCTGCTCGGACGTGAGCGGCTGGGCATCGTTTTGGTGGCGCTGAAGCACGCGGCGGCGGGCGCGCTCGCGCGGGTCGGCTGTCAGGAAGATCTTGACCTGCGCGTTGGGGAACACGACGGTGCCGATGTCGCGACCCTCGGCCACGATATCGCGGTCCTCGGCGGCGCGGCGCTGGTGGATGAGCATGGCGGCGCGCACGCCCGGATAGGCCGATACCTTGGACACGTTGGCGTCGACCTGCGGGGTGCGGATGGCGGCCGAAGCGTCCTGGCCGTCAATGGTCAGGCGCGTGTCCTCGCCGGTACCGTTGGTAAAGCGAATCTCGATTTGCTCGGCGAGGGCGTCGATAGCCGCCTCGTCGTCCAGATCGATGCCGCGGTCGAGCGCGGCGAAGGTGACGGCGCGATACATGGCGCCCGTGTCGAGCTTATTAAAGCCCAGCTGGCGGGCGATCTCCTTGGCGATGGTGGACTTGCCGGAACCGGCGGGGCCGTCGATGGCGACGATCATGCAATGCTTCCTTTCGATGGTTGACGTGCTGGTATGGTTCGCGGGTGCTGGGGCGCGGCGGGTTGCCTAGCCTGTGTAGCGCTCGCGGTAGGTGTTGCGCTTGGGTGCGGAGCCGTGGCTGCCGTGGTGACGCGTGCGGGTCGCGGCGTTGGTCGCCGCCGCGCCGGCGCGCTTGCCGACGGCCTGCTTGGGCGGGATGCCACCGGCCTTGAGGATCTGCACCTCGCGGTCGGTGAGCTCGCGCCACGAGCCCTTGGCCACGCCCTCGAGCTCAAGGCCGGCAAAGTTGCAGCGGTGCAGGCGGATCACCGGATGGTGAATCTTGCTCAGCATGCGCTTGACCTGGTTCTTGCGCCCCTCGCGGATGATGACCTCCACGGCGGTGGTGCCGGGCTTGATGCCTTGGGGAGCTACGGCCTCGGCCTCGCGCGCGTTGATGACGCGGCAGATCGCCGGCTGGCACAGGCCGTCGTCGAGCTCGATGCCACGGCGGAGTGGGTCTAGATCGCGGTCGGACAGCTGGCCGTCAACGAGTGCCTGGTAGGTCTTGTAGACGTGCTTGCTGGGGTGCAGCAGGTCCTGCGACAGGTCGCCGTCGGTGGTAAAGAGCAAAAGGCCCGTGGTGTCGCGGTCCAGGCGGCCCACCGGGAAAAGTCCCGGAAAGCGGTCGCGGGGGACCAGGTCGGCCACGCAAGGGCGCTCCTGCGGATCGCTCATGGTGGTGAGGTAGCCGGTCGGCTTGTAGAGCATCAGGTACACGGCGCCCTGGTTGAGCTTGACGGGCATGCCGTCGACCTCGATATGGTCGCGGTCGACGTCGACCTTGGTACCTAGTTCGGTCGCGACCTGGCCGTTGACGGTCACGCGGCCGGCGGTCATCAGGTCCTCCGAGCCGCGGCGGCTCGCCACGCCCGCACGCGCCAAAAAGCGCTGCAGGCGCATGGTGTGCGGATAGACGGGCTGGGTGTCGGTTGCGGGTATTGCGTTGCCCATGGCGCGCGTCTCCCCTACTTCGTTAGTCCTCGTCATGCAAATCCTCCGAGGTCTCGTCGACGACCAGGGTCTCCAAGTTCTCGACTGCCTCAACATCTTCAACATCGGTATCGAGCAGTTCGCGCTCTTCGTCCAGGTCCTCAGCCTGCTCTTCGAGCGTGGACTGAATACTGCGGCCGCTCAGGCGCTCGCGGATAAACTGACGCGACTGTTCGTCGGGGGCAAACTGCTCCAGGTCGGGCAGGTCGCGGGTGGAGCGCAGACCGAACTTTTCCAAGAAGGCGTTGGTCGTGCCGTAGATAATGGCTTGACCGCGCTGGGGGTCGCGGCCGAGCTCGCGCACCAGGCCCTTGTCGACGAGCGACGCGATGACGCCGTCGGAATTGACGCCGCGGATGCCCTTGACCACCTCGCGCGTCACAGGCTGGTGGTATGCGATGACGGCCAGGGTTTCGAGCGCCGCTTGCGACAGCTTTTGCGTGTCCCAGCTCAACACATAGGCCTCGACTACGTCGTGGTAGGCGGGGTGCGTAAACAGGCGCCAGCCGCCGGCGACCTCGCGCAGCTGAAAGCCGCGGTTGGCCTCCTCGTACTCAACCTTGAGCTCGGCGAGCAGCGACGCGCATTCGCCGGGGGCGATATCCAGCGCACCTGCCAGCGCGGGCGCGCTCACCGGGTCGCTCGACACCAGTAGCAGCGCCTCGAGGGCGCCTTTGAGGCTGTTTGCCTCCAGCGTTGAAAGGGTTGACATGGTTGCGGCTCCTATTCGGTGAGCTCGGGGCCCTTGCCGGGCACGTATGCCTCGGCGCCCTCGACTCGGTTGATGCAGATGGTTCCGAAGATCTCGTCCTGGCTCAGCGTGAGCGAGCCGCGCTTGGCGAGCTCGAGCATGGCCAGGAAGGTGACGACGAGCTGCTCGGTGGTGGCGTCGCCGTCCAGCAGCTCACGGAAGGTGCAGGTTTGGTGTGCCATGGTAAAGCGATCGACCGAGGCCACGGTCAGGTCGAGCGGCACACGATGCGGCGCCACGTGCTCGGCTTCCAGCAAGAAGGTCTGTCGCTTGCCGTCAAGGTCGGCACAGATGACGGCCAGACCGCGTAGGGTGATGCCGGCCAGGTAGTCGGGCATGAGCCCCAGGAACTCGGGGTCGGGACCGGCCACACGCGGGTGCATGCGGCTTTCGGCCTGCATGCGGGCACCGAGGGCCGCCGCCGCGCCCTTAAACTGCTTGTAGGCAATCAGGCGCTGGATCAGGACCTCGCGCAAGGCGTCGCCGTCGAGCGCGCTGAGTTCCTCGAGGTCTTCATCGAACTCGTCATCGTCGTCATCGACTTTGCGCGGGGCCTCATGCGGCACCAGCGAGGCGGCCTTGATGTCCAAAAGGGTTGCCGCAACCAGCAAAAAGTCGCTCGCCACGTCTAGGTCCAGCGCCTCGATGCGCTCGGCCTCGGCAAGGTACTGCTCGGCCACCTCGCTGATCGAGATAGCGCCGATATCTACTTTTTGGCGAGTAACCAGCTGCAGCAGCAGGTCGAACGGTCCGCTGTAGACCTGCGTCGACACGCGATACGACATCTTCGACCTCCTTTGACGGCGCCTTCTCGGCGCGGTTTGGGTGCATGTTACGACCGTTTTGCACGGTCGACCTGTAAGTTTACCTTAGATGCCGGCGATTGCGAAGTTGAGCAGCTGCTCAGCAAGCGGATACACGGTAACGTCGAAATACCGGCCGATTACATCGATGCCGGTCCACATGGGCAGCAGGTACAGCACTAGGATGAGGATGGGCATAGCGTATTGCTGCAGACGATAATAGTTGTTGAGAGCCTTGCCTTTAAGGAACGGCACAATGATCGACGAGCCGTCGAGCGGTGGGATCGGGATGAGGTTGAAGAACGCGAGTGACAGGTTGACTACGATAAACGTGGCGCCGAAGTTCATGATCTGCGATGCCACGGCAAAGGACATGCTGGTGTAGAGGTTGCCGTATGCGGTGTGCATGAGGGCGGCCGCAAGGCATGCCAGCGCGATGTTCGAAGCGGGGCCGGCTGCGCTCACCAGGACCTCATCGCGCTTGGGGTGCTTGAGGTTGTTGAGGTAGACGGGCACGGGCTTTGCGAAGGCGAATACGGGACCGCCGGCGGCAAGCATCAGCAGCGGCAGGATGATGGTGCCAAACGGGTCGATATGGTTGAGCGGGTTGAGTGAGACGCGGCCGCGCGAGCGGGCCGTCTTGTCGCCGAGCGCCCAGGCCGCCGCGGCGTGTGCGCTCTCGTGGATAACGATGCCCACGATGACGGCGACGGCGCTAGCGAGCAGGTTCATGAGGTAGCTGCTGGACATATCGATCCCCTAGCGGACGCGGCGCGAGGCGCGCGTGAGCAGGTAGTCGGCCACAAAGAGGATTACCGCGACGATGGCGTAATCCAGGCGGAACACGCCGCCAAAGGGCGATGTGATGACGCCGTAGCCGGCGATGGCGCTCGGCAACGCACGCGAAAGCTCAACGACAAAGCCCACGATCTGCAGCTTGGCGGTGAGGCCGCTAAAGCACAGCAGCACGGTCATCGCGCTCATAAAGATGCCGCAGATGCGACAAGCGATGGCGATGATGCTCATAGCCACGGCGGTGGCTTTACGAGAGTTCACGCGCGGTCTCCTCTTCGATCTGGGTGGAAAGCTCCAGCCATTCGTCCTCGAGCTTGGGCAGCTCTTGCTTAAGGCCGTTATATTCCCCCAGCGCGGCGTTGAACTTGTCTTGATCGGCATAAAGCTCTTCGCTTGCCATCAATTCCATAAGCTCGTCATAGCGGGCGCGCTTTTTGTCGAGCTCCGCCTCGATCTTCTTGAGCTGGTTGCGCACGCCCTTGAGCTTTTTGTTGAGCGCGGCGCGGGCCTGGGCCTCGGCGCGCTTTTGCTCCTTGGTCTTTTTGCCCTCGGCAGGCTTGGAAGCGGCGACGGGGGTGTCGGGCTGGGCCGCGGTGACCTTAGCGGACTTGGTCGCGGCCGGTGCACTCTCCGTGGACGCCTCGGCGGCGGCGCGGGCTGCGAGGTCCTCGCGCTTGTAGAGGTAGTAGTCGTAGTCTCCGTCGTAGACCGTGACCTTGCCATCGCGGATGTCAATAATGCGGTTGGCCACAGCGCGTACCAGGTGCTCGTCGTGGCTGATCAGCACGATGGTGCCGGGGAAGTTCTGCAGGGCGTTCTCGAGCATGTCCACCGAGTCGATGTCCAGGTGGTTGGTGGGCTCGTCCAGGCACAGGAGCGCCTCGGGGGCCACGAGCATTTTGGCCAGGGCCAGACGCGCCTTTTCACCGCCGGAGAGGACGCGTACCTGCTTTTCGATTGTGTCGTTGTCGCTAAACAGGAAGGCACCCAGCAGGCTGCGCTGCTGCGGCACGGTCCACTTGGGCGTGACGGTGTCGATCTCTTGCAGGACGGTGTTGGACTCGGTCATGCCCTCGAGCGCGTGCTGGGCATAGTAGGCGACGCCGACGTTGGTGCCCAGATCGCGGGTGCCGGTGGTGGGCGGCTCCAGGCCGGCGAGGATCTTCATGAGCGTGGACTTGCCGGCGCCGTTGGGGCCGACGAGCGCCACGTGCTCGCCGCGGTAGAGCTTGAGGTCGATATCGCTGTAGATGTGCTTGTCGCCGTAGGACTTGGATACGCACTCGAGGCCCACGACCATGTCGCCGGAGCGCGGCGGGTCGGGGAACTTAAAGTCGATGTGCTTGTGGCCCTCGGGCAGGATGACGAGCTCCTTTTTGATCTGCTCGATCTTGCGGATGCGCTCCTGCGCCTGGGCGGCCTTGGTGGGCTTATAGCGGAACTTGTCTACGAAGACCTGCATGTGGGCGATGTCGCGCTCCTGGGCGGCACGCTTTGCGCGCATCTGCTCCAGGTTGTCCTCGCGCTGCTTGAGGTAGCTGCTGTAGTTGCCGGTGTAGGTGGTTACGCGGCGGTTCTCGAGCGCGGCGACGTGGTCGACGCAGGCGTCCATAAACGCGCGGTCGTGGCTGACGATGAGCACAGCGCCGTCATAGTTGGCGATAAAGCCGCGCAGCCACTGGACGCTCTCGAGGTCCAGGTGGTTGGTGGGCTCGTCCAGAAGCAGCAGGTCGGGGTGACGCAGGAAGAGCTTGGCAAGCGCGATGCGCATCTGCCAGCCGCCCGAGAACTCGGAGCACGGGCGCTCAAAGTCGGTGACCTTAAAGCCCAGGCCGGACAGGATCTTGCGGGCGTTGCTCTCGAGTTCGTAGCCGCCCAGGTGCTCAAAGCGGTCCTGGACCTGGCCGTACTCGTTAAGGAGCGCGTCGACGTCCTTGCCCTGCTCGGAGAGCTCGGTGATCTGGGCCTGCAGTTCGTTGGCGCGCTCGCCCATGCGGCGGATTTCCTTGGCGGCGGCCATGACCTCGGCAAGGATGGTGGTGTCCTTGTGCTCTAGGTTGGTTTCCTGCTCTAGGTAGCCCACCTGGCAGTCTTTGGCATACTGGACCTGGCCGGCGTCGGGGCTGTCGATGCCCATGATGATTTTGAGCATGGTGGTTTTGCCGGCGCCGTTGGGCCCAACGAGCGCAAAGCGCTCGCCGGGGTTGATCTGGAAGGACGCGCCGCTAAAGAGGACGCGCGCGCCGAAGCTTTTTTCGATCTTGTCGACCAGGAGGATCATGGTGCCGCCTTTGACCTTGTGTGCCTATATGAAAAAAGGCCCCAACTTGCGTTGGAGCCTCATTCAATGCTCGGGTGGAGACGAGGGGGATCGAACCCCTGACCTCTTGACTGCCAGTCAAGCGCTCTCCCAGCTGAGCTACGCCCCCGTGCGAAGAAGTACTATACGGGAACTCGGACCACGATGCAAGGACATTTTTGGAAAAATTTTCGCGAGTGTCGGCGCGCACGGGACCGCGCCAGCCCGCGGGGCGCCTGGCCCCCGCACAGCCCGTACGCCGGCCGACTTGGCGCGTGGAACACGACGCGCCCCGTTCAACAGGGTTTTCCGTGCGCCGCCAGTCCCATTATCGGGTCCGATTGCGAAGCGCCCCTCTCCAGCGCCTCAGAACCATGCCGGTTTACTACGATAAATCAGGAATGTCCAACCACGCACGCCTTTTCGTGCAACCGGCGGGCTACCTACCTGCGGTTTTGCAAACGGAGAACACACGGTGCTCGGGGGTCGCCGATTCGTCGTAGTAAACCGGCATGGTTTTGAAATGGCATCAGGTTGATTTCACGCAAAAGTGTGTTGGAGCCCTGAATTAAAGGCCTTAAATTTTTTAGATCGCGTCTTTTCTGCGACGCGCCTAGAATTGCTGTTGATTAGCATCGGGCTTGATCTTGCGTTGTGCGACTTGCTCGTGCATGGTAGTATTTCACGTCGTGAAGCGAAGAAATTAGGTCTGAGTTGCCTTTGTTAGAATTGCGTTCACTGTTCATAAGGGCTCTTGGCGCAACGGTTAGCGCAGGGGACTCATAATCCCTGGGTTCTGGGTTCGAATCCCGGAGGGCCCACCAGAGAGTTTTAAGGCCGGGCGTTACGCCTGGCCTCTTTGTTATTGGTGCTGCGGACTAGCTTTGCCATCCACAGACGTAAAGTTATTAACATTCATATTCATGATTAACAATGGATATGTAGCCAAGATGCTGCCCAGCCAACAGATGTGTAAATCGATTAATATGAAAATAGGCCCCAACTTGCGTTGGAGCCTAGTTCAATGCTCGGGTGGAGACGAGGGGGATCGAACCCCTGACCTCTTGACTGCCAGTCAAGCGCTCTCCCAGCTGAGCTACGCCCCCGTGCGAACAAGTACTATACGGGAACTCGGACCACGATGCAAGGACAATTTTGAACAATTTTGCGGCGCGTGGAACGGGTGTGGGGCCGAAAGGACCCACGATGCCCGATCCATCTGGTTGCTTAATAAACAGACCGGTTTACTACGCTGATTCCCGGATTTCCGACCTCACGCTTACTTTCGCATAACGGGCAGGCGATCTACCTGCGGTTTTACGAGCGGCGAATTCGGTGTGCTCAGCCACACTCAATCCAACGTAGTAAACCGGCATGGTTTTAAAATGGCACTTAAATACTAACAGCATATAAAGTATTAAAATTGCTCACATTGAAATTATTACTTACCAATACTAAGCCAATTGCACAGAACGTTGGCCCGCAATCTGGTCTCAGCGCATCTCATCGCCTCGGTTTTTGGTTTGTAGCACAACTCCAATCGCTCACACACACTGTGAATGATGGCATCAAGCTGATCGTGATCATTGAGCATGTCATGGGTTACAAGAAATACGTCGTATCCCATGCTTTGCAATGCTGTCATTCGGGTGGCATCGTGGTCAAGCACAGCGCCCGATCCATGAATAACCTCACCTTGAAGTTCGATAATCACGGCCTTCATTGTTATTGGGTTTACGATGACGATATCGCCGTAACAGATTTTCTGACCTGCGATTTTCCGAGCTGAATTCGACAGCGGTGTTAGGTCGTTGACGAATATGTTTTTAAACTCCGCTCCGCCGGCACGCCTCGGATGACTCAGCAACATGATTCCAGCAACTTCTAGCGGGGATGCAGCAATACCCATTACCTGCTGTGCGGCTTCGCAGAATTGCTTTCCCCACATCTCGCCCTTAACCTTCGCCGCAAATCTATGTAATTCTTCTATTTCAATAAGAGGCTTTCTCATCCAAAGCGATGTGCCCTTTCCGTTAGTTTTATTTCCGAATCCGTCATCCCGCTGCCTCCTTTGATCATGCTCGCTGTCCTTCTGGTGCACCCGAGCATAGACTCGCTTCCATGGGGCCTCGTCTTGGTTTTCGTCTAGTTCAAACAGACTTTCTGTGGTGTACTGCTCTTCTTCTGATTTTGCCCGCTCAAGTGCCATGTCAACCGCGGGCGATGGTTTAAAAACCGAGAACCATCCGCAAAATTCGTACATAGCCAGAACCAGATCGCATGAAGAAACGCTTCGAGTCATGGTGAATAGCGTATTAAGAGGGTCTGTGACGCTAAAGCCCATGCCCGTGTCGATGGAAACCTTCTCCGTATAGGCGTTGTTCCATCGGATGGTCCGTCTTGTCTTGGAATGCAGGTTGCTTCGTGTTGATGCTGCTGTGATGACTGGCGTCTTGAGAACTTCGGTTACAAAAGGGGCATGGGATAGAGCTCGCCAGCCATCTTCGGAGCTAGGTAAGCGCGGGTAGAGGTCGCGCACCTGCGGTGGGCAGCGCCAATAGCGGAATGCAGTATTTGCGCAGACGATTTCGTCCATTTGCGCCTCCCCTGGTTTACGGCCTCGGGCCGTGTGGATTGCGGGTAAGGTCGATTATCTACTGGCACATCATGCGGGTAAGTACGGGAAGCTGACCAAACACTGACCAAAAGCTTGACGCAATCCGTTGAAAAGCCGCCATAGGCATGAACGCGCTGGTACAAGCTGTGAGCCAGTGGTCTCTGTCTCCACAATTGCACATAGATTACGCAGGGAATTCAATGAATGAACACAGACGCATTTTGCAAAACGCGCAATGACGACACCTAAGGTGAATTGCGTAACATATAACGCCTTAAGTGACTTCGCTTCGATTTTAGTGTCAAAAAGAAAAAGGCCAGAAGCTTAACACCTCTGACCTGCGCTTTTGATGGTGGGCGATACAAGATTCGAACTTGTGACCCCATCCGTGTGAAGGATATGCTCTACCCCTGAGCCAATCGCCCGTCGCCTTTCGGCAAAAGAGATACTAACATAGCCGCGCGAGGTTTTCCAAGAACTTTTTGCCCCCGATTTTAAATTCGTGCGCGTCAGCCGCGCCATGGCAAACGCCGTAACCACTAAAATCGCAGCTCAACACTGCTTTACAGCTTGAACCACGACGTCTCGGGGTGGCAGCTTCGTCGATCAAGGCGATGCTGTCCAGATCATCGGGTAAAGTACGGGGTGCTTTCGGCACGATAGGGTCGGTTGCGTCTTCTGTACAGTTGTCAAAAGTCATGCTTTCAGGATAATTGCTGCAACAACTATCAGGGCATGTCGTTGCATTTAACGTTTTCATCACGCCGTCCTTCTGCTGACTGAATCCGTGCGTTTAACCCGGGCATTTCGACCATGCAACCTAAATTGATATTCTTGAGGCAATCAATCATCGCTGTCCAAGCGTCTAGATGTCAGGTCGAAAACCTTGACCTTGTCCCTTGCACCTATTGCGATGATTTGAACTACTTCGACGTGCCCGTCGCGGATGCGATAAATTACGCGAATGCCATCAGTACGAAACTTAAGTTCCCTACAACCTGCAAGAAGACCCGAAAGCGGCTTGCCAATTTCATCGGCCCGAAGTGCAAGGCGCGCAATACCTTTGTCCGCCATAGCGCGAACCGAGCCATCGAGTGACAGATACTCTTTCTCGGCAGTCTTGTCGTAAAACTCAACCTTAAACCTAGCCACGCTCACTCGAACAGCTCCTCGTCGGAAATGGGATCGGTTGCCTCGGCTTCTAGCATGGCCTCGAACCTCTCACGTCCCGCGGTATCGGAGAACGGAATGCCCTTGCGATTCGAATCAGTGTCGCCCTGCGCGAGCCTTGCAGCGGCTATAGCGTGCAGGCGCTCCTCTCGGAGCTGTTCGAGTTCGACCGCCATCGCTTCGAACTCGTCGAAGCCAACGATAACAGTATCGATGCCATCGTTCCTGTCTGAGACAAATTGCGGTTCTCTTCGAGCGCGACGTCTCGCTTCGCCAAAATTTTTGCTTGCCTGCGTCGAAGTCAGCACCTGTTCGCGTCCGAAAACGAGTTTCTTGTCTATCACGGCAACCATAGCAACCTCCTTTAAAATCTGTCTCTAATACGTATTATAGTTTCATTTAAATACGTACGTAAAGGAAAGTTAAACAGCAATATTCTTACTATTGATTGTTTCGGATGAACAGGGTTTCGAATCGTACTCCAGAGCAACCGGTTGCCTGACAGGGTCTTCGATGGCGCAGTTTAGGGTCTTTGCGAGCGCTAATGCCGAAGAGAGCGAGGCACGGCGTAGGTCGAGTCGGATCTGCCCGTAGAGCTGTATAGCGCGAAGTAAACCCCCGATTGGGTGGCGAGCTATTTTTGCGTTAGACCGGCTGGGCTTTCCCGTGGCTATCAACGCATCCCCATCGCGGATGGCCTTTAGGCTCTCAACGTTGAGTACATCGGGAGGATCAGATAGCAGGATGATATTCGCAAACTCATCGTCCCGCACATGTTGCTTCATAGATGCGCACCTCATCTTGCTTGATACTTTTGCGGAAGGGCAGGCGCATGTGCTCTGGTGGGTTGGTGACGATATCAACCTTTCGCCCAAGTTCCCTCTCGAGCTCATGGGAGAGTTCGTAAAGCGTGCCGAACGTCATGGTGTTGCCGCAGACTAGGCGCAAGTCAATATCGCTATTGGGCGTTTGCTCGCCTCGGGCAAACGAACCAAATAAATAGGCTTCTCTGACGTCGTATTGAGCCAGCACGCGGGAGGCGACGGTGGATATGTCTGTAGGCGAAATCATGTGTTATTTGCCGTTCAACAGTAGAACGTCAGGGGGCCAGCGCCGAAACCGCCGATCCGGTTTTTTGCCGTTCTGCAAGTTCGAAGATAAATGGGGCGTTTGATCTAACGAACTCGGTCAAAAAATCCAGATCGTCAGTAGAAAAACCTTCGACATTGAACCAATTAACCGCAGGCAAGAAGCATTCTGCATGGTCAAAGCCAAAGTCAACCGGACGCTCGACGGGTACGCGAACGGTCCCGTCATCTCGTGTTTCTGAGTAGGCAAACTGAGCGCCGTCATCTAGCTGAACATAGCTCAAAAGCATTGCTGCCTCCTTAGTGTATACATCCAGGTATAAACAACCGCTTAGAAGCAACGCGATGCGAATAAAATTATTCCCATAAGACCTGAACTGCTGATTATTTGTATTAGCGAGACTCGAACCACCTCACACTTCAGTGTCCTTTTGACATGGAAAACTGTCGTTGTGCGTTGGTTGGGCTTTATGTCATGGATCGTGTCTAGATTCGAGCGCCTGCATGCTTAACAGCTTGCAGGCGCTCGAACAGCTCAAGAAGACCGGCGTCTATTACTTTCTTGGCAGCGTCAACTGTATGATCCGATTCGTGGTTCATGTTAGATAAATCCTGAGCAATTTTGCTTTTAGGTGGGTCGATCTTAAATTTTATACCTGGTTATCTTCTTCCATTCGGCTGGGAACCCCATGGCTTCAAGGAGGCGCTCCTCGCCGATGCTCTCATCCAATGACAAGTATCCGTTAACGCACTTGACGAGCTTAGCCTTGAATGCCTTGAACTCGTCGTCGCGCAGGAGGTATCGAAGGGTGATCACTGCCGAGAAGACGTCTACCTTGCCGCAAACGTAATCCGGCCCAATCTTTTCGATGCCGAGCTTGGCGTGCAAGGCCGTGTCAGGAATCTCAACGTGGCACCTGTGAGAGAAGAGGCGCTCGCCATGCGCGCAGACGTTCCTGTAGAGGGCGAGCACGCGGATAAACGAAGAGAGTTCCTTTGGATTTCCGACCCCGAATCTCTTGGCAATCTTGGCTTTCTCGGTGTCCCTAAGTGCCGTGAGCATTTTCGAAATCTGCCCGAAGGTCATGGCGTTCACAGCGACCCACAGTGGCACGTTCTTATATGCCCTGCGGTAGTAGGCGAGGTATTCATGGCTGGTATCCTTGTTGGCGATATAATCAAGCATGTTCAGTAGCTTCGGGAGAACACGCTTCGCGCCCTTTGATGTCGCGTAGCAGCGGGCGTCTAGATACTTACTCTGGGACTCGCCATATGCAGCGCAGAACTCGTGGGCCAGCGCCGACCTGATCTTCGCCTCGACCTTGAGCAGTGCATCGAGCATTATTTCCCTGAGCTCGACGTCGAACTCGTAAAGCGCTAGGATGTCTCCAAAAGTGGCGCCTTCGCGGTATACCCGGGTGCTCGGGTCGCGGAAAAACGACTGGTAACCGTTCACGACCGGGAAATAGCCGATGTCCGCAAGGACCCTCCGGCAAACCTCTTCGTCCTCGATTCTGAGGCCGGAGCTTCTGAGCTTCTCCATCTGCTGCTGGTAGGTGAGGAATTCTTTGGGCATCGTCGCTCTTCCCGAAAAATAAAAGGGGAACCCGCAGGCTCCCCTCCGGTTCCAGGCATCGAAAGTTTCTGGACCCTAATCACTGTCATAATAGTATCTTCAAACTTGGGCCTCGTCAAACCCACGCTCTGAGTATCCACACTTATTGATGACCGCGCATATCCACAATTCCAAATTACCCTAGACAGCTAACATGTCATCAAGCCCAATCATGTCATCATGCCCAATCGCGCTACCGCGTATATCGCAAACAATAGTTACCATGAAAGTCTCCATTGCCCTTGGCTTTCGCGAACAAGCAGCAGGGCGTCAGCTCCGCTTTGCCACGTCGTCGGCGTCGAGTCCTTCAGCCTTCTTGGCGATATCAGCCAGACCCGGATTCATCTTTTCGCAAGCGCCGTCCACGATCTTCTTCAAGCTTTCAAAGAAAGAGAAGGCTTTGCGATCCTGTTTAAGTTCAGTCGTGGGCTCGAGGGAAATCGTCGTAGGTTCGTCGATTCCAGCGAAAAGGGCCGAGTACAACTTCCCTACGTTCAGCTTCGGGTCTTCGACATCAATGGAAAAGCCGTCAACACCCTCGATCGCGATCTTCCCATCCTTCAGCCCGACCTTATATGCCTTCTGAGCCATAGCGTTTGAGTCGTTTCCTGACAACGTCAGCGCCTCCTTCAACGGTCTTGGCCACAAGGTCGAGCACCTTGTAGTCGTCGCATTCGTATTCCAAAGCCCCACTCTTCACGTCAATTATTCCATTTTTGTCGCGTGCGAGAACGATGACGTTATCGACATCGAGGTTTACGACAAAGAGCGGGTTGTGCGTAATCATCAGCACCTGCCGGTTGGCGCTCATCCTCTTAAAGGCGCCAAGGACGTGCTCCTTAATCGCTACTTGCGAGATCTGATCCTCCGGCTGGTCGATAATATAGACCCCTGGTTTAGCGTCCTCCTCCGCCAAAAGGTCGAAGTACAGGGTCCCGTACAGGCCAGGCGACGGTTCGGCGTCGATGCCTATGGACTTGTTGGTGATTTTCCTTCTCTCGGTTACGCGGTCAACCACCGCATGAAGCTTGTTGCGAATCTGATCGTAGCACGTCGCCATGGAAGGTTTTTCACCTGTTACCGCTGCAGCTATTTCCTCCGTAGTCAGCTCAGTCTCGGACTGAATGCCATTCAGCAGAAGCGATAGCTTAGGCTTGTTAAACACCTCCCTAAAGACCTCATTGCAGTAGCTTATGTCGGTACTACCAGAAGTGAGTTCGGAGACAAATATGAATTTCCCCATAGGATTGGGAACCCTAATGTCAACAGGAACGGCATACTCGAGCTTCCTGTCGCAGCGCTTTGCGGCAAGCAACACTGCGTTGGCAATTTTCGCAGAGACCTCGTCAAGGGTCGCCGAATAATCATCGATAGTTTTTTGCTCGTCAGTCTTTCTCTTCGAAAGAACTCTGCGTTCCTCGCTCGCGGCGTCCTTGACTGCTTGGGTTTTCGCGTCATTGCGTTTGTAGACCAGCCTTTGCTTCTCGAGAAGTTTGAGAAGCCTATCCATCGCCTCCATTGCATCGGCATGGGCCTCGGCGGCTTCAAGCCCCATCTCTTTGAAAAGTTTCGAGTAATCTATTATTGCGTTGGCAAGATCGCTCCTGCAGGAGAGCAATTTAGAGCAGAGATCATCGATGTCCTTAAAAGAGATCGTCTTCGAAAATCGGGAGATGGTAAGCTTCTCAGACTTTGGCAGGTCCCGCAAAACCACCTCATGCTTATCAAGTCGACGGCGTGCATCGTTGAAGCGCGCTTTCGACTCTAGGGCGACAACGCACTCGTCAAAGAAGCGCTTGAGCGACTCTTTGATTGAGCTGACATCAACGTGGGATTGAAAATACTTACCGAAATAATCGTCTTGCCCCTGCCCCGAATGCAGCTCTTCGAGGGTTTTACGAACGCTGTCTTGGTCGTCAAACTTGAACTCAGCCGCATCTGGGAGAAGAGTATCGACGCTTATGCCCTCTTTCGCGCAATAGGCCTCGTATCCGTCGACCAACTTGGAATCGCCTACATGCCGGCAACCGGTTATGCGGTGAATCATCATCGACTTGCCTATGGAGTTGTCGCCGATAATCGCGTTGATTCCGGGCGAAAGCGGTATGTCAAAGCACTTGCCGTCAATTGAGAGTTCAAGCGAGTCGAGCTTCGAAGAGCTGGCGCTGAAGAACGAGCAGTCGCCGACCTTGATTCTCGAAGGATCGGTGACCGCCATGAGCAAGCCTTCGAAGGTCGGCAGGCATTTCAGGCTGGAGAACGAAATCTCACCGCCTTCTCTCCCTGGATAGGTCGCCCAATCATGGCAATCGCTCCCGACAACAAACGGAACGGCATCTTTGGGATAGGTCTCGATGAGCCTCTTGATGTCGAGTTCTCGCCGCTTGTTGCGAATTTCGACCGCGTCGACAAACTCGGTCAAAATTACTTCGCTGGCGTAATTCGCTCCGAGACTGCTCACGTCCCGCTTCGCTTCCTGGCCGGCCGATTTTTCGTGCCCGATGAGGACGGCGTTGAGGCCGATGTCCCTCAGGACCTTGGCGAAACCGTCTTCGGTGAAAGCGCCATTATTGAGATCGTCGTAGCGCGGTTTCCCGTTCTCATCACAGACGACATCGGCGATGCCGTCAATCAGATCGGGGTGCCGGTCGTCGAAGATGGCAACGATATGGACGACGGTCGGCTTCTTGCCATCGGCGCGAATGGACACGCTGAACTCAATACCAGGAAGCACTTTGTTTAGGCAGCCATCCCCCTCCCTCTCCTTCAAAGCGAAGTAAAGGTCTTTGTCAAAGCAATCGTGGTCAGTGATTGCGCACATGTTGATGCCATGAGCCTCCAAACCGCGAAGCAGCACGTTAACATGGTCTTTGTCGCAATCGGAAAGTTCCTTCTTGCCTTTGTCCTTTGTGACGACACTTGCAGCAGAATGGATATGGAGATCGATTTTGGTCGGCTTCGTGACTATGCGTTCCAATTGCACCTCCTATGCTGTCCGGGCGATTTGCCTATCGCCCAACATTGATATTACAAGGCCGATTGTCCATCTTGGACGATAGGCCGGTTATATGAACCTCTCATGCAAAACTCCTTCGTCCCTATGATAATCCCGTCCCTCGATGCGGATAAGATACTAATCGGCCTTTAGCCTCATTGTTGACAAGCTCGTTGATACCGGCCTCCGCCTTTGATGTCAACTTCATTCGACGGCTCCCTCAATGGTCTCCAAGCAAGTGCGAATGCCACCCATGCGGTTCCATGCGTCCCAGAATCTCACAGTACCTAAAAGTGCAAGTTAGCGCCGGTTCGGAAGAAAGGTTTTGGGGTGATCATATTTTGAAGAAAGGTACTCTGCTTCATTCACAGCGCGAAAACGCATATGGCTAGTACGTCAGATGTTGCATGCGCGAAAAGGGCAACGCTCCCTATCCGGAAGTGTTGCCCTCAAAGCTTCAACAGAGTTCTTGTATTGCAGCTAAGTGCGTTGCGCCGCCTCAGCAGCGATATGCGGCGGCCAGAAGCGTTGTTCCAAGCAAGAAAAACGTAAAGGAGGCTGCGATCCAGTTGCTGTCGCCGGTCTTGGGGAGTGTCACAGTGGCAGCCTTGGGCTTGGGGACTTTGGCGATCGTGGTCTTGGTTGCTGTCGTTGTTGTTTTGGTTGTCGTGGCCGCGGGTTTCAGCGAGGGATTTGCCGTGGGTCCTGCGGTGGGCTCTCCGGCAGCGGGGCTAGCATCGGTGGGTGACTTTTCCGCGCTATTGCCCGGTACCTCGCCACCGTCGGTCTCCCCCGCCGGAGGCGTGGCGACATCGGGCTCAACCACCACATGCGGTGCCACCGCACCGGAGGCATCCACCACGCTACCCGCACCAAAGACCCCACCAGCAGGCGTCACAAACCGCGCAGACACAAGCGACCCGCCCAGGCACGCAACGCCGCCGTCGGCACCGGCCGCATCGAGCCACGAGGCATCGACGGAAAGCCGACAGCCGGCCGCACCATCGCCAAGGCCCGCATCCTGCAGATACACGCCATAGGCGCGCACGCCCGCTCCGGGCCCGGCGCCCGCGGCAACGACGCGCCCGCCGCCGCGCACGGCCATGTCGCCTGCGATCACGCCGGCAACCGCCTCGTTCGTAATAACGGCCCCGTCCGCCCGTGCATCGACGGTGCAGCCGTCCACCACGAGCGCCTGCGAGACGTGGATCCCGCACTGCGAGCCCGTCGCCGTCAGGGTCCCGGTGCCGCGAAGCGTCAGGTTGCCCCACACCTCCATGCCGCACAGCGTGATGTCCGCATCGGGCGCATGCGACTCCGTCACGGAGTTTTGCCCGGCAAGCGTCAGCACCAGATCGCCCTCGGCGCCGATGGCCTCGCCCGCGTAGCCGTCAAGCTCCAGGTGGTCGGCATCGGTCCAGGCCCAGCCGGGGCCCGACACACCCGGCTCGTAGTACGTCGCGCCCGCGATGATGAGGCTCTCCGCGCCCGCGGCATAAGAAGGCCCGCCCAGCAAAACGCATAGGCAGGCCATGGCAACAATCGCAATGTGATGACGGCTGGTGTAGGACTCGGCAGCAAACATATCCGCTCCGATCTTCGCATGAGCCAATAGAATGTGCACCAGAAAATGCCCTGGTAGCAGCAGTTATTAGTTTAGCGAGATCAAGGCATAAACAAAGAAAATGCCCCAGAGAAGTGCCAATAATTAGGTGTAAATCGTTTTGCCAATCGGTGAAAGGAGCGGATCACGTCAAACGATGTTCGTAAGTCATTGCGTATGCAACCGAGATCGTTGACTGCGTCCGCAAAACTCTGATTTGATTTGGACTATTCTATATATGCGCGGCTCCGTGAAGCACTATTATCAAAAGCTCATGGGCTTGGGACTACATTTTCCAGCCGCGTGAAAACGCTGTGTATGCAGCGCTAATTCGTTTTAGAGTCATGAGTGTGACAAGTAGAAAGTTAAGAAGAAAGAAGGCCGCGAGACAGAATAAGAATCTGGAAAATAGCTCATTGAAGTTTTTTGTCAATGGGGCAATACATAACAAGCCAACAACGAAGAGCCCATCCAAAACAGTCCACATAGATATATGAAAAGATTCATCAACCATTGTAAACTCGCGATCGAGTGGTTTTGGATCTTTTTGAGAGCTCATTTGCAAGCGCAATTGAAAGAGAAGTACCGCAACACCACACATAAGGCCAGAAATTATAGAGATGCAGCTAATGAGATTAGATATTAAATCTTCAAGGTTAATGCAGCCGTCAGGCCAATTAAAAAACAGAGCCACCGACAGCAAAGCAGGAACAATTAGCTGAACAAATATATCGCCGTGCGATATTTTATTAGTTTGATAATTGCGGAGTGTATCAATATATTTGATTAGAAGTTGCCAGAAGTCAATTTTGCCCATGCTACCGACCTTCCGGAGTAACGTAATAGACTATTTATCTCTATTGAAAACATCCTCTGCTCTAGCGAAACTATCAAGACAAACGGCAATAAACTGATCATCAGAAAGTGGCGGCTGTCCTGATTCATTTAATACTTCAGTTATGGGAACTGCGAATTCCTTATCAAGCATAAACGTTTTAGGTTTTCCGTCACGTTGCTTTAGCGTGGCAAAAACTTCTTCTCGACCAGAATAGTTGCTCGTAACGCCAAAATACTCCGCAACCGCTTTCTTGTCTTTAATCATATCAATTGTCGCTAGAGGGATGCGAAGGCCTCTTTTATGTTTTGCAATGAATGACATAGTTCCCACGTTTGCCACGGTACCGTCTTCAATGTTTTTGGAGGGGCGATAACGGCGAAGTTCGAATTGCTCCACTCCCGTAAATGCGTCAAGTGCAGACCTTTCTTGCACTCGTTCTGATTTTAAGGATATTCCTGTTGAATGACTGGCAATATAATTCTTTAGTGCTGTAACTGGCACTGAGGCGCCTCCGCCATTCGGAACTGATTCAATCCCAATCAGCGCATAGCCTAATCCAGGAGTACATTTAATGAGTAGCCTAGAAGGGACCATACCGGCCATTTCCTCTGTGTAGGAAATTCCACTATCGGTCATTGTTCTTGTGTCAACGACATCAACATGAAGTCCCGCGCGACCAGATTTTAGATTGATTAAAACACTGTCATTTATTTGCCTATAAGAATCGAACTGAATGAACCGTTCACCTTCATTTACTTGAAACGGCGCGTTATTGTCATTAACAAAGCTAAAAATGTAGTCTAGTAAAGGTTTGTTGCCGTAATTCGAGACATCAAGTCTTTCCTCCTTGTGTCTATAGGTATTTGCCCAAAGCCTATAGACAACAAGTGAGTGCATCGCGAACAATCCGGGCATTAAAGTATCTCCTTAGCAATCATATTAATGATGATGCAATTGTATTCCTGCTGATGGATTGATGAGTTAACAGTTTAGACAGCAGGTGATGATTCGGGGAGCGGAGGTGTCCCCAAATACCATGCTCTTCCCAGTTGAGCCCTAGGCCCTTTCGACACCACCTATATTGCGAATCGGCACCGCCGACCACCCGGCCGGATATTGCCGTTCGGCACCGCCATTAAACGCCTCCCCGCGCATCTCCGTTGGTGACGCATAATTTCTTTCGCAAATTGACAACCGCATAGCGGAACACGGCCCG
>CAUHHB010000004.1:0-244053 GCA_959606035.1 uncultured Collinsella sp. | reverse complement strand
GCGGGCCGTGTTCCGCTATGCGGTTGTCAATTTGCGAAAGAAATTATGCGTCACCCCCACCGGACGGTTTGGGCGGGTCCCGTACTTAGTTTCCAAAACGTCCTCGCGCATGAAGGCCCCCGTTGTCTCGCTTCTTCGAAGCGTTGACAACGGGGGCCTTCGCGCTGCGGAATGATTTTGGAAACTAAGTACGGGACCCGCCTAAACCGTCCTGCTCAATCGCCCTTGTGGCGTTAGTGTCGGAAAAATAAGACGTTGCTTTTTGCCCCCTGCGGAAAGATTGGGGAACTAAGCCCTCGTCCCTCCCAGGTTGACCTACTCGAGGTCGTCGCCCTTGTGGTGTTGGGACTGAAAGGGTGGGACGCGTGGGTTATTTGGTTGTTAGGGTTAGTAGGTCGTTGGGGGTTTTGAGGTTGTAGGTGGCGTTTGGGATATCTTGGTGTGATCCCCATGCTGCTCGGGCAAAACTGACCCCTGCTGAAGTTGCGCATTGTTCGTCGTAGACGGTGTCGCCAACGTAGACGACGTTGCCAGGATTCGCGCCCGTACGTCGGAGATATTCGAGCATGGGTGCGGGCGAAGGCTTGTGCTCGGTTGTGTCTTCGACAAGGATGATGTGTTCAAAAAACTTATCGAAGCCAAGGGGTGCAATTTCGTCTGTGTATTCGTCGCGTGCACGTGAGGAGACGATGCCAAGTTTGCAGCCGCTATCGGCGAGTGTTGCGATGACTTCAAGCAAACCTGGAAACACGCTGATGGTGCTTTTAAAGCTGGCGGCAACTTGGCACCAGCGATCCAACGTTGCCTGCGAGTAGATTCCAAGTTTCTCAAGGGCATCCTTGCCGGGTATGCCGAGGGCAAATTCAAGCTCGTGTCGGGGGAGCGTTTTGCCGGTCTCTTCTTGGACAATCTGGACAAGCGATGATAGAACGCTTTCTTCTGCATCTGCCAATGTCCCATCAACGTCAAGTACGATATGGTCAAAGTGCTTCATATGATTGCTCCTCTCTGTTGTTTGCCTGCAAGTTTGATGCGGTGACAGAAGAAAGGCTAGCGGGATTTCTGCCTGGTGCTATCGAGATTCTGCCTCGCTGCTCGATAGCTCGAAGGAGTGCACCCCATTTGTTCTTTAAATACCTGGCCAAGATGGCTTGCCGTTATAAATCCGCATTGGCGCGCGACTGTCTGTACCGTTCGCGTGGTGTGTGCCAAAAGTTCGCAAGCACGGTTTATGCGGAATGCGCGTAGATATGCCGCCGGGGTCGTTCCTGCACAAGTTTCGATAATGCGGTAACACTCTCTTTCGCTTACGCCGGCTGCAGATGCCATCTGGGGCACATCTATAGCGGCTGCATAGTTTGCGCGGATAAAGTCCAGGATTGCCTTGAACTGTACGTCGCGGCTGGTCATCCAAGAGGCGCCGTCGGAGGAAAAGAGCGGTTCGGCCTTGGCGTAAATCTGAATCCAGAGCTCTGACAAGTTATTTCGAAGCGCCATCTCATTCTGCGGCCGTTGAAGGTCGTGGCTAAAGGAACTCTTTAGCAAATCGATAAAGGGCATATCGTCGGGGTTGGTGGGCGACCATTTGAGCACATCGACGCCTCGACATTGCAGCAAAGGATTGATATAGCGCTTTTGAAGGCGTCCCGCGGGATCGCCGAGCATCGACGGCTGAAAGATATGCAACATTTGAATGGCTGGTGCCGAATTGGGTGATTGCAGCGTGCTGTGCAAAACGCCGCCGTTGATAAAGCCGGCGGACCCTTCCTCAAAGCGCACGTGTTCATGAGCCGCGCGCGTTCGATAGTCAATCGCTCCCTGCTCCATGTAGAAAAGCTCGACTTCGGAATGCCAGTGCCAGGGGACGGAATTGCCCGGATAGCGAGCGAATTCTGCGCGTTCGGCAATATAGGGCCAGTCTTCGGCGGTCTCGGGAAACGCTTCCTCGCGTCCTCCGCGGTGCAATTCTATGTGATCCATGTTTCGCATGGCATCAGTATAAAGCGCAATGGGCTTAGATTGCTCTTGCCTGTTCGGGGAACGCCTTGTCTAGGGATGCTTGGAGCTTTTCGAAGGATGCTCGCAAGTTGTGGCTCTGGTTGGTTGAGCGTTTGGCTTTTGTGGTGGGGGAGTCGAGGAGGCCGTCTCTCTGCGTCGGGGGGAAGGAGAAAAGGTTTGCATGCTTTAGGGATGGCTGCTGTGTTGCGTCATTGGAAGAATGCATGCTTATGCGGCCTCCTCGATGTCCACCAAAAGGTTGCGCTCGGGGTATGCTGCTAGGTCCCGTGCGTTGGCAGTATTATGCCGCGAGTGCAGATAAGGAAGCGCTAAAGAAAGGCTTAATCAGGTTTGATGTAACCATGAAACCGCAGGTCAAAGCTATTGCACAACACTTTTGAAAGGTTGGGGGCTTAAGGGCTTTCTAAGGTTTGTGGCGCGGATGTGGCTCGCCTGTGTGGAGCGTGTGGACGGCTCGTTCCTAGCGCTGCGGTGCGGCGGCGCGTACTTGTTCGATGACATGCTCCATCGTGGCGTCGATGCAGTCTTTTTTGAGCTCGCATTCCCAGATGGTTATGGGTGTCCAGCCCATTTGAGTGAGTGCTGCCACGGCAGCACGGTCGCGCTCGACGTTGCGACGGAACTTTGCCTCCCAAAACTCAACATTGCGCTTGGGCCGGCTGGGATTGCACTTGGGGCAGCGATGCCAAAAGCAACCGTTGACAAAGATGGCGATCTTGCGGCCGGGGAAGGCGATGTCGGGCTTGCCGGGAACCTTCCATTCCAAGCGATAACCCGTAAGGCCCGCGGCGCGCAGGCGCTGTCGTACGAGCAGCTCGGGCTTGGTGTTGGCGCGCTTGTTGCCCTTCATGGACTTTTTGATGGCGGCTCGACGGCGGACCAGTTCGCGCTCGTCAGCGGAGAGGTCCGAGGTATCGATGCCGTCGAGCAGACCGGGCTTGGGACGCTTCTTGCTGCGGCGCTTAGGTGCGCGCTTGGGCTTGGTGGCGGGCTCGTCGGTCGCGGTGGCCTCGGCGTTGTTGGCAGTGCCGTTGGCCTCGAGCCGATCTTCCTTCAACTCAATCAGGGCATCGATAAGCCCTTTGTCGGCGGGCATCCACTCAACCGTGGCAAGCGAGGTGCGCGGAATCCAGCGGATATCGAGCTGGCGGTCGTGCTTCTGAGGCTCATCGGATTCATCGGCGAGCGAGCAGTAGTAGCACTCCATGGAGAGATGAAAATCGGGGTAGTCGTACTCAACGGTATAGAAATCGCGCAGGTTGGTGACTTTTACCTGTAGCTCTTCCATGAGCTCGCGGCGTACGGCGTCCTCGGGCGTCTCGCCGCGCAGAAGTTTGCCGCCCGGGAACTCCCATAGTCCCTGCATGTTGCCGTAGCCGCGCTGCACGGCAAGCAGCTCGTCAGATCCTTCCTTGCGAATGATCCCAGCGGCAACATGAACAGTCTTCAACAGGAGCCCTCTCTCAACAGCGACAATCGACGGGGTAGCTAATTTGGGACGGGGCTATTTTGACTACCTTTCAAGCGAATGATCTACCCGATGATTTTTCTGGGACGGGGATTAAATAATCATTTTGTACCGAATGATTATTTAATCCCCGTCCCAGAAAAATCATCGCCAAGGTAGTCAAAATAGCCCCGTCCCAAATTAGCTACCCGTACCTTACACAACGGTAAGGCAAGCGTAAGCCATATCGATGGTAGCCGACTCGTCTTCTTGCGACTATAGATGCCGTAGACTAATTGCAAGAAAGGACTCGGTATGCAAACCACGCACATGGCGACCCCGGTACTGGAGGTCGCGCATCTCGAAAAGGTATATGGAGCGCTGGGCAACGTGACCCGCGCGCTCAACGACGTCAGCTTTACCGTCAACCGCGGCGAATTTGTTGGCATCATGGGCGCCTCGGGCTCGGGCAAGTCGACGTTGCTCAACTGCGTCTCGACCATCGATAGCGCCACGAGCGGCACCATCCGCATCAACGGCCAGGACGTGACGCGCATGAAGCAGGCCAAGCTCTCGCAGTTTCGCCGCGAGGAGCTCGGCTTTATCTTCCAGGACTCCAACCTGCTCGATACGCTCACGGCACGCGAGAACATCGCCCTGCCGCTCACCATTGCCCGCACAAACTCGGCAGAGATCTCGACCCGCGTGCAGGACGTGGCCGCGCGCCTGTCCATTAGCCAAGTGCTCGACAAGTATCCCTACCAGATGTCCGGCGGTCAGCAGCAGCGCGTTGCCGCGGCTCGCGCGCTCGTCACCGACCCCACCATGATCATGGCTGACGAGCCCACCGGCGCCCTCGATTCCAAGAGCGCCCGCCTGCTGCTCGAGAGCCTGGAGGCCCTGAATCGCCGCCTGCGCGCCACCGTGCTCATGGTCACGCACGATAGCTTTGCTGCAAGTTACACGAGCCGCGTGCTGTTTATCCGCGACGGCAAGATCTTCACCGAGCTGCGCCGCGGCGACACCGACCGCCGAGAGTTCTTCGACCGCATTATGGAGGTCGTTGCCATGATGGGCGGTGAGGGCTCCGATGCTCTGTAAACTCGCTTGGGGCAACGTCCGCCGCGCCGGCCGCGACTACCTCGTCTACCTTTTGACGCTCACCCTGGGCGTCACCGTCTTCTATGCCTTTAACACCGTCTCGATGCAGGTCGACATTGCCGGCATCGATGAAGAGGGCTTGGCGCAGGTTATGGGCAGCATGCTCGGCTACCTGACGTACTTTTTGGCCGGTGTCATGGCCTTTTTGATGGTGTATGCCAATAACTTCATCATGAAACGCCGCAAGAAGGAGTTTGGCCTGTACCAGGTGCTCGGCATGGGGCGCGGGCGCGTCGCCACGATCATGGCGCTCGAGACGGTGATCGTTTCGGTCGGCGCCTTTGTCGCCGGCATTGTGCTGGGCGTGGGGCTTTCCCAGCTCATGACGTTCTTTACGGCTTCACTCTTCAAGACGCAGATCGCCGATTTTCACTTCTTTTTCTCGGTGCATGCGTTCAACCTGACCCTTGCCTGCATGCTCGTAATGTTTGTGCTCACGCTACTGCTGAACCTTCGCGCCGTGCGTCGCACCAGGCTCATTGAGCTCATGGGTGCCGAGCGTCGCAACGAGAGCATCAAGACGCGCAACCCCTGGATCGCGATTGCCATCTTTGCCGTGGGCGTGGCGCTTGTGGGCGTGGCCTATTACCGTCTGCTACGTGATGGGTTCCCGCTGACTGCGACGGACAGCAAGCTGCAAGAGGCCATGAGCCAGTTTGGCATTACGACCGCTATGGTTACAGTGGGTACCTTTGCGCTGTTTTGGGGACTCTCGGGCATGCTCATCAAGCTGCTGCAGAGCCTGCGCAGCGTGTATTGGCGCGGTCTCAATATGTTTACCGTGCGCCAGCTTGCGGCCAAGGTCAACACGGTGTGCTTTTCGATGGGCGTTATCGCGATGATCCTGTTTTTGGCCATCACCTCGGTGACGTGCGGTATGTCTATTGCCAATGTGATGAACGAAAACCTGGAGCGCTATAACCCTGTTGACGTGTCTCAGACGTATGTCTATTACACGCCCGAAACGCTCGACTACTACAAGGAGTATGTCAATCCGTCTGAGGCCGATCGCATGGTGCTGGCCGATGCAACGGTCGATTTGTACGCTGCATGGCATGGCGAGCGCAAGTCGGCGGACAACAACGATGAGACAGGCAAGAAGGTCAATATCGCCGATGTTGCCGGTGAGCATGTGCAGATCGATTCGTATCTGAGTTACCCGCTTGGCGGCTCGGGCCCCTCGGTGGTGGCGGGTGAGATGTGCAAGGCCATGGGAGAAAAGCTTCCCAAGGCGCTCGAGGGAAGCAACGCCGATGCGATGGGTCTGTATGTGACGCCGGCGAGCCAGTACAACAAACTGCGCCAGATGATGGGCGAGGAGCCGGTGAGCATTGGCCGCGACCAGTATCTGCTCACGTGTGATATGGGCGGTGAGCTGGGCGACCTGTACACCAAGTATATGGCTGGCGGCCATGCCCTCACCTTGGGCGGGCATGAGCTCAAGCCCGCAACCGATAAGTCGGACGAGGACACGGCGGCCATCGCCAACTCGGCGATGGGCAGCAATCCCGGTACCGTGGTCGTAGCCGATGAGCTGCTGTCCCAGCTTAATCTGCAGCCGTATTCCAGTAATCTGCTCGTTAATTACAAACAGGGTATGGATACGACCGAGGCAGACGAGAGCATTAAATACACCTTGCTCGATAATCTGCTCGTTGACGGCAAGGAGCCGGGGTCGTGGGGAGTCTTCATCATGCGTTCCGAGATGTACACGCAAGCAGCGCAGATGAACGGCATGATTAGCTATCTGGCCATCTACATTGGCTTTGTACTGGTCGTTGCGTGCGCGGCAATCCTATCGATCCAGCAGCTCTCCAATGTGGCCGACGGCAGCCGCAGCTATCGTGTGCTGGCACAGATTGGCTGTGACGACCGCCAGATTCGCCATTCGGTGATGGCGCAGCAAGCGGTATTCTTCCTGTTCCCGCTGGCAGTGGGCCTGGCGCACTCCTTTGTGGCGCTCAAGGTGATCATCGAGCTGGTGAGCATATTCGGAGATATGAGCATCGCCGGCACCGTGGGCCTCACCTGCGCGATTTTCCTGGCGGCCTATGGTGGCTACTTCCTGGTAACGTACCTCATGAGCGCCGGCATGGTACAAGCTGCCATCGCCACCCGCTACAGCGAGTAACAAGCGGGCAAAACCGTCGCAAAATCAGAGCGAATAACCGCCGCGAAGGGAGTCCAGCTCCCTTCGCGGCGGTATTTTGCGTATCTAGAGCATCTCAGATGCAAGTGAGTAGGCTTTTTTGGATCTGCCGAGCACATCGCGGCAAGTGCTCAATAAAATCGCAGGTCAGGGCTGTGGCGTTTTGAGGTGTGCTCGGCATCCCGCCAAAAGCCTACTCACTTGGTTTTACTGCTAGAAAACCGCCGCGAGGGAAAGTAGCTCCCTCGCGGCGGTTTTTGGCGTTTGCCCAGATAAAACCTGCCAAAATAAACCTGTCCCTTTTTGGCAGGTTATCGCTTCCAAAAGTGGAGGATGAGCGTCGTGCGGTTTTGCTGTTCGGTTTTGACCAGGATGTTGTGGATGTGGGTCTTGACGGTGCCCACGGCAAGGAATAGCTCGTCAGCGATCTCTTGGTTCGATTTGCCCAGTACGACCAGACGCATAACTTCGGTCTCACGGTTGGAGAGCTTGTAGGCGTTGCGATAGAAGGGCATCTGCTCTTCGATGTGTCGATCAAGATCGCTGACGTTCTTTTCCTCGGGCGCCTCCTGCATGCGGATTGAAAGCACGTGGTAGGAGTAGATGATCAGCAGAATCGCAAAGTAGCAGGCAAAGACGTTTTCGCTAAAGTTGCGCTCGGACAGATATAGTTGCAGCCAAGAGGGCGCCAGACTCATGGGGACAATCAGAATGTTGTAGAAATCCTCGGCAACGATGCAACCGACCAGAATAGCGCCGATAATCAGGTGCTTTCGTTGGTTGTTAACGCGTGCCTTCAGCTCGACTTGTGTGCTCTTGCGTGCCGTCCAAAAGATATATAGCCCCACGAAAACAAGGAATACCTGACGCATCGTGTAGTAGAGCCATTGATGAATGGGGCCGTAGGGGACAGCGACGATAATCAGCAGCTCGCTCAGCAAGAACGTTGCGACGGGAATGACAAACTGCTTTTTTGAATGCTTGTCGAGCAAATCCATGGCAATGAGCCAAATAAAAGCCTGCGAAGCGGTCGCCACAAAGGTCCGCAACACAGGCATGGTAATTGAGTAATAGTCGCTGGCTGGAAAACTCTGGTTTTGCAGCGTGTATTCAAAAAAGAAAATCTCGGTCATCTCGATGGCATAGCAGATAAATACGCCGCTGCCATAGATAAAGAAGCGTCGACGGGACGAGGCATAGGCGGCAAGCGAGAGCACCGCCGTCACAATACAGATCACGAGTATCGCTAGGGTATAGAAGAACATCAGGGTGTTCATCTGTCACCGTCCCATCTCATTTATTCTATGGCCGAGTTCTGTATACCTTGTGGGATATAGACGTCTCAACCCTTCGTTTCATTGCGGATTAGGCGCCGAGATACAGCATAGCCGTATACCGTTCGCGGTTCTAGATGGTAAACCCCCTGTAAACTCTTGACCTGCGGGTTTATATTGGTTTAGAGGGGGTGTAACTCCG
The DNA here is from genome assembly GCA_959606035.1 of uncultured Collinsella sp. Lineage (GTDB taxonomy): Bacteria > Actinomycetota > Coriobacteriia > Coriobacteriales > Coriobacteriaceae > Collinsella. The sequence continues at coordinate 235,801 of CAUHHB010000004.1, read as the reverse complement.
TGAACGGTCTTTAATCCCGAATAAACTAGGTAAAAATTGCATACGGGTGAATGATGGTCTTGTCAACACGAGGCGTGATGTTCGAGCGCCTCATAGTAATAGTCGGCAAGACCGGCGGAAAGGAAATCGACATGGCACTGCCTAAGGATTTCATCGACACCAACGACTTTACCAAAGAGCAGATCCTGGCTATCGAGGATCTTGGCCTAGCAATGAAGAAGGCCATCAAGGTTGACGGTTATTATCCGCACCTGCTCCGCAACAAGAGCCTTGGCATGATCTTCCAGCAGGTCTCCACCCGCACTCGTCTTTCCTTCGAGACCGCTATGACCGACCTCGGCGGCCATGCTCAGTTCTATGGCCCTGGCACCATCCAGCTCGGCGGTCACGAGTCCCTGGGCGACACCGCTCGCGTTATGGGCTCGCTGCTCGACATCATGATGGCTCGCGTTGACCGTCACAAGGACGTCGTCGGCCTCGCCGAGGGCTCCGCTGTGCCCGTCATCAACGGCATGTCCGAGTTCAACCATCCCACGCAGGAGATGGGCGACCTCATGACCATGCTCGAGAACCTCCCCGAGGGCAAGAAGATCGAGGACTGCACCCTGGCCTTCATCGGCGACGCCACCCAGGTCTGCGTCTCCCTCATGTTCATCGCCTCCAAGGTCGGCATGAAGTTTGTCCAGTTTGGACCTAAGGGCCACCAGATCCCCGACGGCGGCCTGCACGTTGGCACCGTCGAGGAGCGCGCCGAGTTCGGCAAGCAGATGATGGCCATCGCCGAGGAGAACTGCAAGGTCTCCGGCGGCTCTGTCGTCATCTCCGACGACATCGAGTGCATCAAGGGCGCCGACTTCATCTACACCGACGTGTGGTATGGCCTGTACGACGAGGAGGTCTCGGGCGAGAACTACATGGACGTGTTCTATCCCAAGTATCAGGTCACCATGGACATGATGAACTTTGCCGGCCCCAACTCCAAGTTCATGCACTGCCTGCCGGCCACCCGCAACGAGGAGGTCGTCGACGAAGTCATGGACGATCCCGAGCGCTCCCTGTGCTGGGTCGAGGCCGAGAACCGCAAGCACTCCATCCGTGCTCTCCTTGCCGCCCTGGGCAAGCGCACCCCGCTCAACGACGAGGGTGTCGAGTACTCCGCCAAGGCTGAGCTCCACGCCGCTCTCGAGGCTCTCGAGCAGCTCTAAGCCTCAAGGCTTCTAAAAGCACGTTTGCGGGCGGCGGATGCTCGTCTCCTGTCGCCCGCTCACCGAGGCCCAAGCAATTGCCTTAATACCTTAGGGCCTCGGATCTGTCCAAGACTGAGCGAAGGAGCTCATCATGAGCGACGGAAAGAAAAAGCTTTCCTTCTTGACGGTCATTTCGACCATCATCTGCGTCGTCTTCGTTTGCGAGGCCGCCGCTCCTGCTGCTGCCATTGGCAACCAGCAGTTCTTCTGGTGGATCTTCCTGATCCTGACCTTCCTGCTTCCCTACGGCATGGTTGTCGCCGAGCTCGGTACCACCTATGACGGCGAGGGCGGCATTTACGACTGGGTACGCGATGGCCTGGGCGACAAATGGGGCGCCCGCATCTCGTACTACTACTGGGTCAACTACCCGCTGTGGATCGCCTCGCTGGCTACCATGTTCCCCGACATTTTGGGCATGGTCTTTGGCGTCGAGTTCAACTTGATCGCCAAGATGGGTATCGATCTTGCCTTTGTGTGGATCGTCTACCTCATGGGCCGCTCCAAGGCGGCCGACTCCGAGTGGGTCCTTAACGGTGGCGCCATCATCAAGGTCGCCGTCGCCGTTATCGTTGGCGCTTTGGGCATTTGGTATGCCATGGAGAACGGTTTTGCGAACGACATGTCCGCTGCCACCTTCCTGCCCGAGCTCACCAACACCAACGCTCTCGGCTACCTGTCGATCATCATCTTTAACTTCATGGGCTTCGAGGTCATCTGCACCATGACCGACGACATGGCCGATCCCGCTCGCGATATCCCCAAGGCTATCATCGTCGGTGGCCTGTCCATCGCCGTGATCTACCTGTTCGCTGGCTTTGGCATCGGTGCTGCTGTGCCGGCCGATTCCATCGACCCCGACTATGGCATGATTGTCGCAGTCCAGACCATGGTGGGCGACTCCATGATCTTCAAGGTCATCTGCATCGCCTTCCTGATCACCCTGTTCGCCAACATGGCCGCCTGGTCCTTCGGCGTCAACTCCGTCGCCCGCTACGCTGCCGAGCACGGCAACATGCCCAAGGTCTTCGCCTCGATGATCTCGGATGACGACATGCCCAACGGCGCCAACCTGGTCAACGCCATCGTTGCCTCCCTGGTGCTGTGCCTGCAGCTCGTACCCATCGACGCCATCTCCAACGGTGTCTTCTGGATGCTCTTCGGCACCTCCGTCGTCTTCCTGCTGCTGACCTACATCCCGATGTTCCCGGCGTTCCTCAACCTTCGCAAGAACGACCCCAACCACGAGCGTATCTTCACGTTCCCGTTTAAGGGCGCCATGATGAAGGTCATGCTGGCCATCCCTTGCATCGAGCTGATCCTGGCCATCGTTGCAACGCTGGTGCCGCTCTCTGCCGCTGAAATTGGCGACAAGCTCCCGATGATCGTTATCTTCATCGTGCTTCTGCTCATCGGCGAGGTTGTCCGCGTCGTCAGCGCCAAGGGCCGCGAGACCGAGTACAAGGGCCTCACTCCCGAGCTGGCAGCTCAGCGTCTCGCTGAGGAGGCCGCCGAGGCCGAGGAGAACTAGAGCACCCGGTTCTGGGGCTCCAACCCTCCTCGCGTACCAACGTGCGCTTCGTCGGGCTTGTCGCTCCCGACTCCGGGCACTTTAGCCTCTTCGGAGACGTGCCCAAGCGACAGGTTTGCTAACCATTCCCTGGGGTGGGTGTGAGCGATAGCTCCGGTAACCACCGCCCACCCCAATCTCTCTTCCGTATCCTTCGTGCGTTTTGTCTCCGCGCACTTGGTTACGTCGTCGCTTGCCGGTGCGACTCCGTGAAAACCGGCGTCGGGCGCCCCGACCTTTGCCGAGGAACGGGCGCCTACCATCTCTTGGTTTTAGGCTGCGGGCAACCCGCCCGCGGCAAGCGATCGTTCGATTTGGAGGAAATCTTATGCGTACGATCACCGAGTCCGAGTCCACCCCCAAGGCCGACGGCTTCTTTATGCCCGCTGAGTTCGCCCCGCAGGATCGCGTGTGGATGGGTTGGCCCCACCGCACCGACACCTGGGCCCACGGCGCCAAGCCGGCTCAGAAGCAGTATGCCGCCATCGCCCGCGCCATCGCCGAGTTCACCCCGGTTACCATGTGCGCCAACCAGGTCGACTATGCCAACTGCAAGGCCGTCTTCGAGGAGGACGAGAACGTCACCGTCATCGAGATGACCACCGACGACGCCTGGTTCCGCGACACCGCCGCCACCTACGTCATCAACGGCAAGGGCGAGAAGCGCGCCAACCACTGGCACTTCAACGCTTACGGTGGCCTTGTGGATGGCCTCTATTTCCCGTGGGACAAGGACGAGCAGATCGCCCTTAAGATGGCTGAGCTCTCCGGCTGCCGCCGCTATCGTCCGGATGACATGATCCTCGAGGGCGGCTCCATCACCGTCGACGGCGAGGGCACCCTTGTCGTGACCGACCAGTGCCTGCTTTCCCCGGGCCGCACCTGCTCTGCGGTTCTGGAGGAGGAAGAGGATCCCGAGTCCATCTGGCCCAAGTACCGCAAGAAGTTTGAGCCCTGGAGCGAGGAGCTTCGCGCCTACATGGACGAGCACCTCAAGGATTACCTGGGTGTCGAGAAGGTCATCTGGGTCAAGGAGGGCATCGACCCCGAGGAGACCAACGGCCACATCGACGACGTCGCCACGTTCATCGCGCCGGGCGTCATGGCCTGCATTTGGACCGACGATCCCGAGTATCCGTTCTACGAGCAGTGCCACGCTGCCTACGAGACCCTCTCCAACGCCGTCGACGCCAAGGGCCGCAAGATGAAGGTCTACAAGCTCTGCATGCCCGTGAACCCGCTGTTCATGGACCAGGCTTCCTGCGACACCATCGACGCCGACGAGAACGCCGAGCCGCGCGTCCCCGACGAGCCGCTGATCGCCTCCTACATGAACTACCTCGTGACCAACCACGGCGTTATCGTCCCGCAGTACGGCGACGAGAACGACCAGCTGGCCGTCGACACGCTCCAGAAGATCTACGACGAGGTCTGGGGCGAGGGTGTCTACAAGTGCGTCGGCGTTCAGTCCGAGCAGGTCGTCTTCGGTGGCGGCAACATCCACTGCATTACTCAGCAGGAGCCCTCGGCGTAACTCAGGCACGCCACCTTGGCGTTCACTCGTCGCTTACGTAGCGTCAGTACGCTACGCTCCTCGTTCGCGCCAATCTGGCGCACCTGAGCACGCCGAGTAAACGTCTGACTTTCCGAGCCGTGATGCTTCGGGAACCCAGCCGATCAATCGGACGGTCGGTGAATCGGACCATCTCGGGGCATTGATGGTCGGTTTATTCGATGTCTTGGTCGGTTGGGTTTTTCTTTGGGCACTCCGTTGCCTCCACTTCGGAGTGCCCTTTTCTTTGATTGAGTACGCGTCTGGCCTGGGATTTTTTGCGGGTTAGGCCAATTGTTCGCTTGAATTTCCCAGGTCAGACGCGTCTTCAATTGCCGAAAGTTATCGGTCGTGAACGCGGCCGTTTTGATCGGAGTATCTATGTACCAGCGTATCGTTATCTACACGCGCCTGTTCCGCGAGCGTTGGTCCAACAAATGCATCCTCTCCTCTCTCTGGGATGGCACCTGCACCGGTGACGCGGCCTGCAACCCTACCTTGGGCTGCGCCTTCGGTACAGATGCCATCCTTTTTGCTGTAGGGGGCGCGCGCCATGGCAGGTAAAAAGTTCTCCCTGATCGAGGTCATCCTTTCGGTTATCTGCGTCGTGTTTACCATCGAGGCGGCGGCTCCGGCATCTGCCATGGGTAACGTACAGTTCTTCTGGTGGATTTTCCTTATCATTACGTTTTTGCTTCCCTATGGTCTGGTGGTGGCCGAGCTGGGTACGGCGTTTGATTCCGAGGGCGGCCTGTACGATTGGGTTCGCTTGGGCCTGGGCGACCGTTGGGGCGCCCGTTGCTCTTGGTGCTACTGGGTTAACTTTCCGCTGTGGGTGGCAAGTATCGCCTGCATGTTCCCCAGTGTCATTAATGCGGTGTGGGGTATCGAGTTTTCACTCGGGATCCGAATTGCCATCGAGATTGCCTTTGTGTGGGGCGTCACGGTCATGGCAATGCAGCCGGTGGCGGAGGCCGATTGGGTTATGGACGGCGGCGCCGTCATCAAGGTGCTCATTACCGCTGCGGTGGGAATCGTCGGCATTTGGTTTGCCTGCAATAACGGCTTTGCCAACGACATGTCGTTTAAGACCTTCATTCCAGATCTGGGCGACACCAATTCGTTGACGTACCTATCGATTATCCTGTTCAACTTTATGGGCTTCGAAGTGGTCGCGACCTTTGCCAGCACGATGAAGAACCCGTCGCGTGATATCCCCAAGGCGGTTATTGCCGGTGGCGTGGCCATTGCGGCGATCTACATCATCTGTGGCATTGGCATTGGAGCCGCGGTTCCCACCGAGCAGCTTTCACTCGATTCGGGCATTGTGGACGCAGTCGCCGCTATGGTGGGGCGCACCCACCCGCTGACGATGGTCGTGGGCGTGGCCTTTTTGGTGACGCTGTTCGCCAATATGATCTGCTGGAGCTTTGGCGTCAACAACGTAGCGAGCTATGCCGCACGTCACGGCAACATGCCGCGCCCCTTTGCGCTGGTGTCCAAAAAGACCGGCATGCCCAACGGCTCGGCGCTCATTAACGGCTGTTTTGCCAGTCTGGTGCTGCTGCTCCAGATTCCGCTGGGTGAGGGTTCCGACGTCTTTTGGGTCTTCTTCTCGATGAACGTCGTCTTTCTGCTCATGAGCTATATTCCCATGTTCCCAGCGTTTTGGCGTCTGCGCAAGCACGATAATCGCTCGCGTGTGTTCCGTGCGCCTTTCGAGGGCAAGGTGCTCGCGGTGGCGCTTGCGATTCCCGTGGTGGAGCTCGTGCTTTCGATTGTTGCTACGATTGTGCCGCTCAACAGCTCACCTGCCGAGATGGCAAAGTTGCCGATTCTCGCGGGCGTAGTGATTGGCCTGTTATTGGGCGAGGTTTCGCGCCTCATATCGCGCCGCGGCCGAAGCGTCGACAATCCCGGCGTTGGTGCACGGGGGTCAGGTTACTTTGCACCAAAACAGTAAGCGCCGCGAGTTACGCAGCGCTTGGTGCATCTTGGATTACTGTTCGCGGTGCTCGGGATCGGAAACGAGCTTAGGCGCAAAGTAGGGGACGTGGCCCAGGTACGGGCGGCTGTCCGAACGCTCCTCGGCGATGCAGGGGACCTCATCGTAAGTAAGTGAGTCGCTCAGGTGGGCGATGGCCTTGGCGGCAGGAGCGACGAGCATCTTGAGCGGTGCGATAGGCGCCATGGCATCTCCTTTCCTGTATGCGACCCGTGCTTTGGCGCGAATGTATATGCCGCAAGTCTAGCATCCCGCCCAGGAGAGCTTCAAACCACCACAAAGGGGACAGGCACCTTTGTGGTGGTTTTGGTGTTTGACCAGATAATACCTGTTATCGCTCCCGGGCAGTCGTTGGGGACGTTCTAAAACGGTTATATGTCACTATCCAATAACGCCTCTGAACTGGGCCACTATTAGATTATGGAAAACACTACTGCAAGATTATGGCAAATGATACTGTCAGATTATTGCGTGTGCTGCTGTAGTCGTCGGGGGCCTGCCTTATGAGCGCCGGCATGGTGCGAACTGTCATCGCTGCCCGCTGCAGCGAGTAGCAAGCGGGCAAAACCGCCTCAAAACCAGCGCGAACAACCGCCGCGAAGAGGATCGGATCCCTTTCGCGGCGGTTGTTCGCCTATCTGGAGCGCCTCAAAACCAAGTGAGTAGGCTTTTTTGGATCTGCCGAGCATATCACGACAAGTGCTCAATAAAACCGCAGGTCAGCGCTGTGGCGATTCGGGGTGTGCTCGGCCTCCTGCAAAAAGTCTACTCACTTGGTTTTGGCTGCTAGAAGACTGCCGCGAGGGAAGGCAACTACCTCGCGGCGGTTGGCGTTTACCCAGATAAAACCTGCCAAAATAAACCTGTCCCTTTTTGGCATGTCCCTTTTGGCGTGGCTGATTGCTTTGGGCTGTCTTGGAGAAAGCCCGTGAGGCGGCACTCAAGCTAATCCTGCGTGTCGCCTCCGTACATGTAGACGATAAAGCCGTCGCCGGTGTCTTGGCTGTGATCTTCCAAGATGCGCTTCATGTTGAGGTGCTCGTAGAACTGCCAGTCGGAGCTGCAGTCGCTCATCAGGAAGAACTTGGTGCAGCCTGCCCGGGCGAGCTCGGCGCGCGCAAGGTCGATGAGCGCGCGGCCGAGCCCCTTGCCCTGCCACTCGGGCACGATGATGATGAGGTTGAGTTGGCCCTGGGCATACTCATTGCCCGTGGCGGCAAAGCGGTCGGCCGTGGCCTTCTCGCGGCTGTCGCCAAAGAGCGAGCCCTCGAGCTTGGCGTCGGCGGTCTTCGCCATCTCGGTTGCCTGGGCGAACATCTCGTCGTAGCAGGGTACCCACGTGGGGTTGGTACGCGGCTTGCCGTCTTCGAAGATGCCGATGCAGCAGGCGGCGATAATGCGGCCCTCGGCCTCGGCGACAAGCGCGATGGGGGAGCGCTGCAGCTGCATGGCGATGTTAAAGCGCGCGCAGAAATCGGCAGCTTCGACGTCGCCGCGGTTGCGCAGCGTGTTGCACCACAGCTGGTTGTAGATGGCGGCGATGCCGGTCAGGTCATCAAGTGTGGTGGCGCGCAGGGCTACGTTGTCAAGGCTCATGGAGGCTCCTTCCGGGTTGGGTCAGGCCACCTCTGAGTGTGACATGGCCGCAGGGCCGCCGCATCAACCATTCGGTAGACGACCCCCGATCCCACGGGGGCGGAGAGATAGTCATTGGGGACGTTCTTAAACGACTGGTCAAACAAGAGCGTCCCCAACGACTACCTCAAGGAATGTCCCAGACTGCCGGCAGAAAAGGAACGTCCCCAACTGCCGCATCCGGAGCAAGACAACGCCGCAGGTAGAGGACGGACAGCGAGCGGGTTGCATTTGAGACAAGGTGACGTGAAACGAAAGGGCGCCGACCTTCTGGTTGCGCCCTTGAAGTTGAACGTCAGATTGTCCAAATGCGGCCCGCGTAACTAAATACGCTCTGCGATCTCGTGGATGAGGTAGTCGGTCTTTTCCCAGCCTAGGCACGGGTCGGTGATCGACTTGCCAAAGACGCCGCCGTCGACCGGCTGGTTGCCGTCCTCCAGGTAAGACTCGATCATAAAGCCCTTGACCAGCTTGGAGATGGACTCGTTGCGGCGGCAGCTGTCGAGCACTTCCTTGCAAATGCGATACTGCTCCAGCGGACGCTTGCCCGAGTTGTCATGGTTGCAGTCGATGATCGCTGCCGGATTGGCATAGCCGGCATGCTCGGTATAGCGCTCGGCCAGGCGCTCCAGGTGCTCGTAGTGGTAATTGGGGTAGGTGCGCCCATCGAGGCCGATGTAGCCGCGCATGACGGCGTGCGCGAGCGGGTTGCCATCGCACTCGACCTCCCAGTTGCGGAAGATGAAGCTCTGGTGCGCCTGCGCGGCGTAAATAGAGTTGAGCATGACGGTGGTGGAACCGGCGGTGGGGTTCTTCATGCCCACGGGCACCGAAATGCCGCTCGACACCAGGCGATGCTCCTGGTTTTCGACCGAGCGCGCGCCCACGGCAACATAGCTCAACAGGTCAACGAGGTACTGGTAGTTGGACGGATAGAGCATCTCGTCGGCGGTGAAGAAGCCCGTTTCCTCAATAACACGCAGATGCATATGGCGGATGGCCTTGACGCCCTCGAGCAGGTCGTCGGGAGCCTCGGGGTTGGGGTTGTGCAGAAGGCCCTTGTAGCCGGTGCCCTTGGTACGCGGCTTATTGGTGTAGACGCGCGGAATGATGATGAGCTTGTCCTTGACCTCCTCGGCGGTCTTGACCAGGCGGTTCATGTACTCAAGCACCGAATCCTCGCGGTCGGCAGAGCACGGGCCGATGATGAGCACCTTACGTGCGTCCTCGCCGGTAAAGACTTTGGCGACCTCGGCGTCAAATGCCTGCTTTTTGGCGGTAAGCTCGGCAGAAAGCGGCATTTCCTCGCGGATCTCCATGGGAATCGGCAGCCTGCGTTTGAATTCCATGGCCATACGGGGCCTCCTTTATCAATTAACAGCAACAATTGGCGAATTCTCGAATGCTCGGCATTATCCGCTGTCGCACGCTAAAGTGCAAGCGAAACCTGCCGAAAAGGGACAGGTTTATTTTGGTCGGTTTTATCTGGGGAAATGTCGGCACTCGCCGGAAGGGGGGACCGGCGTACGACATGCTGGAGCAAGTTGGATCTTCTGCGGCATACCCTGTGGACAAAAAATGGCAAATATGAGTACTGTTGCTAGCGTAGTATCATATCGATCTTACAAGATAATAGACACAACAGTAAATATGTTCATTAACGTTGGCACACAGAAGCATGCTACCGGGCATTTTGATCAATTTGAAGGCATATCTAGGCCGCAATGAGGTCGTTTGGGGCAGTTTTGGCTGTTACTAAAAAGGTGACAGTACTCATATTTGCCATTTTTTGTCCACGGGGCCTTGAGGGAGGGCGTCGATCAGGTCCCAGGGGAGGCGGTTCGAGGGCTGCAAAACAAAAACGGGGACGCAGATTGTCCTGCGTCCCCGTTCTAGGGCGTTATTCGTTCCCTGCGGCAGAATTTACGCCGCTTCGTCGAACTGCGAGTTGTACAGGTCGGCGTAGAAGCCGCCTTGGGCGAGCAGCTCGTCGTGCGTGCCCTTCTCGACGATGTCGCCGTCGCGAATTACCAAGATCACGTCGGCGTTGCGGATCGTGGACAGGCGGTGCGCGATGACAAAGCTCGTGCGGCCCTGCATCAGCGCATCCATGGCGCGCTGGATGAGCTCCTCGGTGCGGGTATCGACGTTGGAGGTCGCCTCGTCCAGAATCAGCGCCGGACGGTCGGCCAAAATGGCGCGGGCGATGGTCACGAGCTGGCGCTGACCCTGCGACAGGTTAGTGCCCTCCTCGTTGATCATAAAGTCGTAGCCACCGGCGAGCGTATGGATAAAGTGGTCGCAGCGTGCGGCGCGTGCGGCGGCTTCGACCTCGGCATCGCTCGCATCGGGGCGTCCGTAACGGATGTTCTCGCGGATGGTACCGTTAAACAGCCAGGTGTCCTGCAGCACCATGGCAAACTCGCCGCGCAGCGCCGCGCGGTCCCAGTCACGCACGTCGACGCCCTCGACGCGCAGCGAACCGTCGTCCACGTCGTAAAAGCGCTGCAGCAGCTTAATGAGCGTGGTTTTGCCGGCGCCGGTGGGGCCGACGATGGCGATGGTCTGGCCGGGCTGCGCCTCGCAGCTAAAGTCGTGGATGATGGTCTTGTCGGGCGTGTAACCAAACTTGACGTGGTCGAACTCCACGTGGCCGGGGCGCTTTTCGGGAATCTGCGCGTCGACCTTCTGCTCCTCCTCGGGCGCGGCCAGGAACTCAAAGACGCGCTCGGTGGCGGCTGCCATCGACTGCATCGTGTTGCTCACGTTGCCCAGCTGCTGCACCGGCTGCGTAAAGTTGCGCACGTACTGGATAAAGCTCTGGATGTCGCCGGGTGTGGCATTACCGGTCAGTGCGAGCTGCGCGCCCACCACGACGACGCCCACGTAGCCCATGTTGCCCACCAGGCTCATAAGCGGCATCATCAGGCCCGACAGGAACTGCGAGCGCCAGCCACTAATAAAGAGGCGGTCGTTTTGACGGTCGAACTCCTCGATTGAGGCCTCGGCGCGGTCGAACACCTGAATGACGTTCTGGCCGGCAAAGTCCTCCTCGATAATGCCGTTGACGGCGCCCAGGACTTGCTGTTGCTCGCGGAAGTACGGCTGCGAGAAGTGAATCATCACGGTCAGGATAATCGCGGCGGCCGGCAGCGTGAGCACGGTGACGCCGGTAAGCGGCAGGCTGATCGAAAGCATCATGACGAGCACGCCGATAATCTGCGTCACCGACGTGATGAGCTGCGTCACGCTCTGGTTGAGCGACTGGCCGAGCGTGTCGACGTCGTTGGTGATGCGACTGAGCACGTCGCCCTTGCTGTGGCCGTTGAAGTAGCTCATCGGAACGACAGCGATCTTGGCGGCGATCTCCTTGCGCATGCGGTAGCAGATCTTTTGCGTGACGCCGGTCATGAGCCAGCCCTGGATCAGGCTGCAGGCAGAGCTCGCCAGGTACAGGCAGAGCAAAAAGCCGAGCGTCTTGGCGATCCAGGTAAAGTCGACATCGCCGGTACCGTTGACCTTGGCAACCAGGCCCTCGAACAGCTTGGTGGTAACCTGGCCGAGCACCTTGGGCCCCACAATATTAAAGATGACCGAGCACACGGCAAAGGCGACGGCGGCAAACACGGCAATCTTGTGCTGGCCGATATAGCCGAGCAACTGCCTCATGGTGCCCTTAAAGTCCTTGGCTTTTTCGCCGCGGCCCATGCCGCCCATGCGGCCCATGGGACCACGCTGGCGGGTGGGCTTGGGAATCTGAGTCTTGGTCTCGTCTGCCATTAGCGCTCGCCTCCTTCCATAACGGCTTCAATCTCTTCTTGGGTAAGCCCCAGCTCCTCGGCGGAAAGCTGCGACTGTGCGATCTCCAGGTACGCCGGGCAGCTGCGCAGCAGCTCCTCGTGCGTGCCGGTGCCCACTACGTGGCCGTCATCGAGCACGATGATCTGGTCGGCGTGCATGATGGTCGCGATGCGCTGGGCCACGACCACGAGCGCGGCGTCGGTGACGTTTTTGGCAAGCTCCTCGCGCAGGAGCGCGTCGGTCTTGTAGTCGAGGGCGCTAAACGAGTCATCGAACACCACGACCTCGGGCTTTTTGGCCAACGCGCGGGCGATGGCCAGGCGTTGGCGCTGACCGCCCGAGACATTGGAGCCGCCCTGGCTGATGGGGGAGTCGTAGCCGCCCTCGCGCTCGGCGATAAAGTCTTCCGCCTGGGCGACGCGTGCTGCCTGGCGCATATCCTCGTCACTTACCATGTCGCTGGCAAACTTGAGGTTGCTCTCGATGGTGCCCGAGAACAGGCGCCCCTGCTGCGGGATGTAACCGATGCGGCGGCGAAGATCGGAAAGGGTCATGTCGCGCACGTCGATGCCGTCGAGCGAAATGCTGCCGCCCGTGACGTCGTACAGGCGCGGAATCAGCTGCACGAGCGTGGACTTGCCCGAGCCCGTGGAGCCAATGATGCCGAGCATCTGGCCGGCGTGCGTGGTGAAGTTCACACCGCTGATGACATCGGCGCGGGCATCGGGGTACTGGAAGCTCACGTCGCGGAAGGTGAGCTCACCGCGCGGCGCGCTGGCTGCGGGCAGTTTGGGCGAGGCAGGGTCGTTGATGCTCGTGGGGCAGGTGATGACCTCCTCCACGCGCTCGGCTGCGACCTCGGCGCGGGGCAGGATGACCGAAACCATGGTGAGGATCATAAACGCCATGACGATCTGCATGGTATAGGAGATAAACGCCATCATGTTGCCGACCTGCATCACGCCGTCGGACACGCCCTGGGCGCCAAACCAGACGATAAGCACGGTGATGCAGTTCATGACGAGCATCATGAGCGGCATCATAAAGCTCATGGCGCGGTTGGTGTAGAGCTGCGTGGTCATCAGGTCGAGCGACGCCTTGTCAAAACGCTCGAGCTCATGCTCCTCGCGGTTGAACGAGCGGATGGGCATAAGGCCATCGAGAAGCTCGCGGGCGGTAAGGTTCACGCGGTCCACAAAGCTCTGCATCTTTTTGAACTTGGGCATGGTGAGGCCCATGAGCACGCCGACGACGGCCGAGACCGCGATGATGGCCACGGCGATGGTCCATTCCAGGCCGGTGTGGTTGGCCAGGACGCGCATGACCGCGACGATGCCCATGACGGGGGCCATGAGGCACATGCGGATGAACAGGGTCGCTGCCATCTGGATCTGCTGAATGTCGTTGGTGCAGCGGGTGATGAGCGAGGCCTGGCTAAACTTGCCCACCTCGGCCGGCGAAAAGTGCATGACCTTGTTGAAGGTCTCGCGACGCAGGTCGCGGGCGATGGAGCAGGCGGTGCGCGAAGCCACGGCGCCGGTCAGGATGGTGGCAACGAGCGACACCAGGCACAGGCCAAACATCGTGGTCGCCATGCGGCCCAGGTAGGCGTTCTGCACGTCGGCGGGGTCGATGCCCTGCGCCTTGTACTCGTCCTGCACATAACTCACGGCGCGCTGAGTGACGATGGAGCCCGACATAGAGCCCATTTTGTCTGCCATTTCGTTGGCACCTTCGACGAGCTTGCCCCGATCGATCAGGCCGCCTTCAACACCCAGACGCAGGCTCTTCATGGTGATCTTGCCGCCGTCGGCATCAATCTGCTTTTGCATGTTCTGCGCCGCTGCGGCCTTCTGCTGCATCTCGGCGAGCTGCTCGGGCGTCATCGCCGCCATCTGCTCGGGGGCGGGCATGGCCTGGGCGCCGCCGCCATTGCTTGCCTCGGTGGATGCGCCGGTCATGTCGCCCATGGAGCTGGCGTCGATGCCCTGGTTGAGAGAAAGGACGACGGTCTCGGGCAGGCTCATAATGTCGGCAATCTTGCCGCCATCGGCACGCTCTTCCTCGGTGCCCTTGTACGTTCGAATGCCTTTTTTGTCAGCCTTGCTAAACACGGCCTCCACAGCTTTGGCGTCCTTGGTGCTCATAAAGAGCTCAAGGTCATCGAGTGATTCGGCACGAATGGTGTCGGGCACGGGCGAGGCGATGCCGCCTTGCTGTACGCCCACGTCGACGATGTCGCTCATGTAGGTAGGCAGTGCCAGATCGGCGTTGCAGCTGATTACGATAAGTACGATAGCTGTGAACAGTGCCAGGACATGCTTTTTAAAGAGCTTGAGAATCCTCACTCGGCATCTCTCCTTTCTTGATTGCGGTCGATAATTTCGTTGAAACGCCTTAGAAGGCGCACCATCTCTTGGGTATCTGTTTCGCCGAGCTGCTCGAGGAAGGCCGCGGTGCGCTCCTCGAATTCCCGACGTTTGATTTCGAGATTCTGGAATCCCTTATCGGTCATCGTGACGTGTACACGACGACGGTCGGTCTTTGAGTGCTCGCGCTCGACCCAGCCCTTGGCTTCGAGAGTGCGTAAGATATTGGCGATGCGGGCACTCGAGACCCAGGCGCAATTTGCGAGTTCGCTCGGCGTGAGCGAACCGCCAGCGAGCATGAGGGCGCGCATGACAGCCATCTCGCCGCCGAGAGCTTTGTCCGCAGAGCGTGAAATGCGATGATGCATGCTGCCAAACTCAGTTAAGAGCTGACGCCCAAGCTCATGGAAATCGGTATCTTCCACCGAAAACCCCTAACACTAGAAACTATTTTCGGTGAAAGATGATACCCGCATATTCGGGCCTCATTCAGTGGGCAATATAAAGAGCGCATAAAGAGTTAAAAAATTCAATTGCTGAAGCGTTTCAAAGAACTATTATGCCCGCGGTTAGGCGAGGGGTTGTCACCACCATGACGACTGGGACTCATTTATCGCCACGCGCGATGCTCCAACTTCCCGCAAGGAGACACCTTATATAAAGGGGGATGGAGTCATGGCATTTGACTTCACGGGCAAGACCGCGATTGTCACGGGTGGCACTCAGGGCATTGGCCTCGAGATCGCCAAGGGCATCGTCGCGGGCGGCGGACACGTCGCGCTCATCGCAAGGAACGCTGCCAAGGGCGAGGCCGCTGTGGCCGAGCTTGGCGAGGGCAACAAGTTCTATCAGCTCGATGTTGCCGATGCGCCTAAGGCGCGTGAGACCGTCGAGCAGATTTTTACGGACCTGCCGCAAACCAACATCCTGATCAACTGCGCTGGCGTCATCAGCACCAAGAAGTTCGACGAGATCGATGACACCGAGTGGCGTCGCACCATCGACATCAACCTCAACGGCACCTTTACCATGATGAACGCCGTGTACCCGCACTTTAAGGCGGCCCATGCCGGCACTATCGTCAACGTGAGCTCTGTTGCTGGCAAGATCGGCGGCGGCCTGCTCGGCACCGCTGCCTACGCCAGCTCCAAAGCCGGTGTTAACGGTCTAACCAAGGCAGTCGCCAAGGAAGGCGGCAAGTTTGGCGTCCGCTGCAACGCCGTGTGCCCGTCGCTCACCCTTACCGATATGACCTCGATTCTCTCTGACGAGAACTCTCAGCGCATCATCAACGGTATTCCTCTGGGCCGCGCCGCCCAGGCCAGCGAGCCTGCGCAGATGGTGCTCTTCTTCGCTTCCGACCTCGCTAGCTTCGTGAACGGCGAGATCGGTGACTGCGACGGTGGCATCGTTCTGGACGGGTAATACCCCGCGACGTTAATTCGGCGACGGCTCCTGCGACTCGGGACCGTCGCCTTCTTTCTGACAAAGGCGCGTGCGGCTACGATTCGCATGCATCCAAAGGAGATATATATGAGTGAATCGACTGCGGTGGAGGCGCCGGCGGCAAAGGAGCCGTTCTTTAAGATGTCCTCCATCCCGGGTGCCAATATTTTGGTGCCGCTTTTGTTGGGCTGCCTGCTCAACACGCTGTTCCCCGATCTGTTCAAAACGCTCGGCAGCTTTACGCTCGGCATGACCCAGCAGGGCGCAGGCCCGCTTGTTGGCGCTTTTTTGCTCATCGTCGGTACGACGATTTCGTTTAAGAGCGCTCCTGCCGCCGCTGCCCGCGGCGCCATCATCATCGCCGTCAAGCAGATCGTGGTCGTTGCCGTGTCGCTGCTCATCCTTTATGTATTCAACGACAACCTGTTTGGCATCTCTGCCATGGTGATGCTGGCCGCTTGCACCGGCGCCAACAACGCTATGTACGCTGGTCTGATGGGCACCATGGGCAATGAGGCCGAGCGTGGCGCCGTCGCCATCACCACGCTGGTTGTCGGCCCTCCGGTCACGATGATCGTGCTCGGCGCTGCCGGTCAGGCTCCGATCGGCTGGTCGCTCGTGGGCGCCATCCTGCCGATCGTCGTCGGCATTATTCTGGGTAACCTCTTCCCCAGCTTTAAGAAGATGATGGCACCGGCACTTTCCGCCATCATCGTGCTCGTCTTCTTTGCCATGGGCTCGACCATGACCTTTGGCCAGCTCATTAATGGTGGTCTTCCCGGTATTCTGCTCGGCGTGATCTGCTCGGTGGTCTTTGCAATTCCCGTTATCGCGGTCGATAAGCTCACAGGCGGTACGGGTGTCGCAGGTGCGGCCATTTCGAGCTGCGCCGGAGCCAATGTGGCCACGCCTGCTGCCATGGCAAGCGTCAACGAGGCCTTGTACGGCGGTGTGGTGCTCGCGACGGCCACGGCACAGGTTGCTGCCTGTGCAATCGTGACTGCTATTTTGACCCCGCTGGTCACCAGCTGGTGCTACAAGCATTTTGAGGGCCAGCAGAGCAACAGCAAGGCAACGACCGACAAGGCCGCCTCAGCCGCCTAATGCCAAGCGGCAATCAAAGCTAAAAACTAGTCACGCCACAGGGCGGCCACGGGGGATCCCGTGGCCGCCCTGCAGTTTCTGTAGGGTCTCTGGAACACTTTACCCTGCTAAAGCTGGCATAACAGCTAGAGTGAACGTCGTACAAAGGCAAGGAAAAATACCAAACAAATCGGTGAACGGTAGTTGTTCGCGCTCGCATTTCCTGCGGGTTTGTAAAAAACGCCTTTATGAAATAAAAAAAGAAACATATAACAGCCCAGATGGAGAGGGTCGCTATGTTATCCTTCTCAAACGGGTGAAATCTTGGGTTTTGGGTTGTAGTTCCAAGGTGGACAAACGTTTTCCCTGCACCAACGTGTGGTGAAGAACGGAAGAAGCCGGTAGTGCAAGCCGAACATTCAAGAATTCAATAAGCAGCGGTGTGAGAGAGCGCCGCATTACACGTAACTAGGAGCGTGGTTACACAATGCAGGAGGCATGGGAAGGCTTCAAGGAAGGCATCTGGACGGGAGAAGTTGACGTCCGAGACTTCATCCAGAAGAACTACACCCCCTACGAGGGCGACGAGTCGTTCCTCGCCGGCCCAACCGAGCGTACCAAGGAGCTGTGGGGCGAGGTTCTCGACCTGCTGCTTAAGGAGCGCGAGCAGGGCGGTGTCCTCGATATGGACACCAAGACCGTTACGGGTATCGTGAGCCACCCCGCTGGCTACATCGATAACGCCCACCGCGAGAAGGAGACCATCGTCGGTCTCCAGACTGACAAGCCGCTCAAGCGCGCGCTGCACGTCAACGGTGGCATCCGCATCGCTTGCCAGGCTGCCAGCCAGCACGGCTATAAGGTCGACGAGAACGTTGTCGAGCGCTACACCTTCGAGCGCAAGACCCACAACGCTGGCGTCTTCGATGTTTACACCCCCGAGATGCGCGCCTGCCGCTCGGCCCACATCATCACCGGTCTGCCCGATGGCTATGGCCGCGGCCGCATCATCGGCGACTACCGTCGTGTTGCCCTGTACGGCGTCGACTACCTGATCAAGGACAAGGAGGCCCAGAAGGCTTCCACCCCGACGGTCATGACCGCCGACAACATCCGCGATCGTGAGGAGCTGCAGGAGCAGATCCGCGCCCTCGGCGAGCTCAAGATGATGGCCGAGACCTATGGTTTCGACATTTCCAACCCTGCTACCAACACGCAGGAGGCCATCCAGTGGATGTACTTCGCCTACCTCGCTTCCGTCAAGGAGCAGAACGGCGCCGCTATGTCCATCGGCCGTACCTCCACGTTCATCGACATCTACGCTGAGCGCGACCTTGCCAACGGTACCTTCACCGAGGAGCAGATCCAGGAGTTCGTGGATCACTTCATCATGAAGCTCCGCATGGTCAAGTTTGCCCGTACCCCCGAGTACCAGGCCCTGTTTACCGGCGATCCGCAGTGGGTCACCGAGTCCATCGGCGGCATGGGTGTTGACGGCCGTACGCTCGTTACCAAGATGAGCTACCGCTACCTGCACACGCTCGAGAACATGGGCACCAGCCCCGAGCCCAACATGACCGTTCTGTGGTCGACCCGTCTGCCCGAGAACTTCAAGAAGTTCTGCGCCAAGACTTCTGTCGCCAGCTCCTCGATTCAGTACGAGAACGACGACCTCATGCGCGTCTACCACGGCGACGACTACGGCATTGCCTGCTGCGTGTCCTCCATGCGCATCGGCAAGGAGATGCAGTTCTTCGGCGCCCGCGCCAACCTGGCCAAGTGCCTGCTGTACGCACTCAACGGCGGTGTTGACGAGGTCTCCAAGAAGCAGGTCGGCCCCAAGTATCGCGCCGTCGAGGGCGATACGCTCGATTACGACGACGTTGTGGCCAAGTACAACGACATGATGAAGTGGCTCGCTGGCGTGTACGTCAACTCGCTGAACATCATCCACTACATGCACGACAAGTATTGCTACGAGCGCATCCAGATGGCTCTGCACGACAAGCACGTGCACCGCTGGTTCGCTACGGGCATTGCTGGCCTTTCCGTCGTGGCTGACTCCCTGTCCGCCATCAAGTACGCCAAGGTCCACCCCGTCCGCGACGAGAACGGCATCATTGTCGACTTCGAGACCGAGGGCGAGTTCCCCAAGTACGGTAACGACGACGACCGCGTCGACCAGATCGCTCACGACGTTGTGCACCAGTTCATGGAGTACATCCGCATGAACGACACCTACCGCAACTCCGTGCCCACGACCTCGGTTCTGACCATCACCTCCAACGTCGTGTACGGCAAGAAGACCGGTTCTACGCCTGATGGCCGCAAGGCTGGCCAGCCCTTCGCCCCGGGTGCTAACCCCATGCACAAGCGCGATAGCCACGGCGCCATCGCTTCGCTGTCTTCGGTTTCCAAGCTCCCGTTCCGCGATGCTCAGGACGGCATCTCCAACACCTTCTCCATCATCCCGGACGCGCTCGGCAAGGAGGACCAGGTGTTCTTTGGTGATATCGACCTTGATCAGCTGGGCGAGTAACTATTGTTAGTGCTATACTAACAATAACGATTACTGATTAGTGCGCCGGTTTCGGCCGGCGCCTATCGATCGAAGGAGACACATTATGAAGGTTTCTGAAGTTTCCGAGACTCAGGCCGATAACCTGGTCCACATGCTCGACGCTTACGCCGAGAAGGGTGGCCACCACCTGAACATCAACGTCTTCAACCGTGAGACGCTGCTCGACGCTCAGGCTCACCCCGAGAAGTACCCGCAGCTGACCATTCGCGTTTCCGGCTACGCCGTGAACTTCCACACGCTCACCAAGGAGCAGCAGGACGAGGTCATTTCGCGTACCTTCCACAACAAGTTCTAAAGGGGTTTAACTCCCGCAGGATCGCTGGGGCTGTTTGGGCTACCTCCCAAAACGTCCTCGGACATGCAAGAAGCCCTCGCTGCGCACTTCGTGCGGCGAGGGCTTCTTGCGTCCTGCGGAATGTTTTGGGAGGTAGCCCAAACAGCCCCAGCGGGGGTCCTGTGTAGCCACCCTTTAGGCGGAACTCTCCTGATGGGTTGAGAGTTCTGGATACTTGCTTGCTACCGTTTATCGCGTATAGCTACCGTTTGCGGAATAAGTAACACTCCTTCATAAACCGTGTAAAATCTCAGAGAAGCACGGAGTTTTTCAGGGAGACGCTGTCCTTTGCTGTGGTCGAAGGGCGGCGTCTCTCTGGCGCTTGTGAGTCGTTGTTCAATGGGGCGGCGAGCGTGCGCGTGTAATACATAGTCAACGTCGAGATGGGTCGTGATGATAATGGGCAAGTACGTAATCGTGGTTGAGTCTGGTTCGGATGTGACGCCGGAGCTCTGCGAGCGCTATGGCATCGTGCGCGTGCCCATGCATGTCACGATTGGTGACGAGACCGTCGAAGACGGATCGATCGACCCGCTTGAGATTTACTCGCGCTGCAACGAGTTTGGTGTGATGCCCAAGACCAGCGGTTGCTCGCCGGCGGATTTTGCGCATGTGTACGACCGCATCCACGCCGAGCGGCCCGATGCGACCATTTTGCATCTTGCGTATTCCGAGGTTACGACCTGCTCGCATCAGTCGTCGAAGATTGCGGCAAAGGGCCGCGATTACGTCTTCTCCATGGATACGCGCTTTGTGTCGGTGGGCCAGTCGCTTGTCGCCGTTGAGACCGCCAAGTATATCGAAGCCCATCCGGATGCCACCGTCGACGAGATTTTCGCCTTTACCAATTCGGTGATGGACCGCGTGCTGCTGGGCTTTGTTCCTACGGACCTTGCCTTCCTTAAGGCGGGTGGTCGCTTGTCCAACGTCGCGTTTCTTGGCGCCCATCTGCTCAAGATTAAGCCCTGCATTGAGGTAACGGGTGGCAAATTCGTGGCGACCAAGAAGCTCCGCGGCTCTATGCTCAAATGTGCCCGTGCCTTTATTGACCACATGGTTGCGAAGGGCGATATTGATTACTCGCACATTGGTTTGGCGTATTCAGTGGGCCTTTCCGAGGAGCTGCGCGACGATATGGAAGTCTATGCGCACGACCTGGGCTTTAAGGACGTTACCTGGACTCAGGTCGGCGGCGTCATCTCGAGCCACTGCGGCCCGACCGCCTTCGGTGCGGTGCTCACGCTTAAGGCGTAAAGGCCGCAGGCGAGCGTTCTCCAGCCTGACATCTCGACGTAGCCCCCAGCCTTGGTGATGGGGGATAGATTAAAACGTGCCGTTCTAGTCCGAGGCGTT
The DNA here is from genome assembly GCA_959606035.1 of uncultured Collinsella sp. Taxonomy (GTDB): domain Bacteria; phylum Actinomycetota; class Coriobacteriia; order Coriobacteriales; family Coriobacteriaceae; genus Collinsella. Next base: position 214,825 of record CAUHHB010000004.1, on the reverse strand, counting down.
TAAACGCAAACGCATGGGCTAGAATGACTCTGGCATTTTAATTGGTTGCATCCAAGGAGAGGCAAGGTAGCGCGAATGGCAGAAATGACGCTTGAGGGTGTGGACGCTCGTCCCGAGGACTCTGCGTTTGCCCTTGGCCGCGTGCATTCGATCGAGACGATGGGAACGGTCGACGGACCCGGCATCCGCTTTGTGGTGTTTGTTCAGGGCTGTCCCATGCGCTGCGCGTATTGCCACAATCCCGATACCTGGTCGGTCAACGGCGGCACCATGGTGACCGTCGAGCACCTGATGGATGAGTTCCAGAGTAACCACGAGTTCTATCGCAGCGGTGGCATTACGGTGTCCGGTGGCGAGCCGCTCCTGCAGCCCGAGTTTTTGGCCGACCTGTTCCGTGCAATGCACAACAACCCCGATGGCCGTGTACATACCTGCCTAGATAGCTGTGGCTATGCATTTGACCCCAAGCATCCGGAGAAGTTCGATGCTGTTCTCAACGAGACCGATATGGTGCTGCTCGACATCAAGCATGCCGATCCGGTTGAGCATAAAAAGCTGACCGGCTGCGATCCTGCGCGCATCCTGGCGTTTGGCGATGAGCTTGCCCATCGCAAGATTAAGGTTGTTATTCGCCATGTGGTGGTGCCGGGTATCACCGACACGGCGGAGGAATGCGAGAAGCTCGGTCGCCTGATCGCTCCATGGCACAACGTGGTGGGCCTGGAAATGCTGCCGTATCACACGATGGGTGTCGTCAAGTACGAGCAACTGGGTATTCCCTATAAGCTCGAGGGCGTGCCCCAGATGGATACCGCGCGCATGCCCGAGCTGCGCAACGCCGTCATGGCCGGCATGAAAAAGCGCCGCGCCGAACTCAAAAACGCCATCGGCTAGCGGCACTCATTGGGGACAGACTTAAATGAGTGCCCCCGGGCACCTAGTTGATTGCTAAGGAGCCCCGTCAAGTTGCGGTGGAATAGTTCTTGTTTTTCGGCTTATGCCGCCCAAACAGGAACTATTTCACCGCAACTGCGTTTTGGGCAAAGATGCGCAACGGAATCGGTGTTTTTGCATAGAAACGCCTGTTTATTGTTTAGAGACACCTCAAACGCGACTGAATATCTTTGGAAAGAAATGCCTGCTATCGACATCGATGGCCGTACCTATGTCATGAGCGTCATGACATCGATGCCGTGGAGCGACCGCTCGAGTGAGGTTACGGCCGCGATTGCAAAGGCGCTGTTTGATACGCGAGCTGCACTGGCTTAGCGTGTTCGTTTGGCGAGGTCAAACAAAATGCTGGTACCATACCGTGGTTGAGAATTTCGTATAGGTTTGGGGAATGGTATGGCTACCATCGCGATTATCGGTGCGCTCGAAAAAGAGATCATGCAGATTAAGGAAGAGCTGAGCGACGTTTGCGAGGCACGGGAGGCAGGCTTGACCGTTGTGAGCGGCGAGCTCGACGGCCTGACAGTTGTCGCCACAACGGCGGGCATGGGCACGGTGAACGCCGCCGCTGCAACACAGCACCTCATTAGCAAGTATGCTCCGCAGGCTGTTGTGTTTTCGGGCATTGCGGGCGGTTTGAACCCCAAGCTCCATATCGACGACGTGGTCATTGGCAAACGCCTACGCTATCTGGATACCGATACCGCGCTTATCGCCGAGTCCGCACCGGGGCTTGAGGAGTTTGGTTCGACGCCCGCGCTGGTCGATATTGCCGTCGACGTGCTTGCTGAGCGTGGGTTCGTTGACGCTTCGACAAATGCAGTCGCTTCGAACGAGGGCACCAAACAGTTCCTGGTCGGCACGATTGCCACGGGTAACCGCTTTGTGACGGGCGCCGCCATGCGTAACGACGCTATCGAAGCGACGCATGCCGATTGTGTCGGCATGGAGGGCGCGGCGATTGCCCATGTCGCAACCAAAAATGGTGTCGATTGCCTGGTGTTGCGCGCTATCAGCGATAATTGTGACGAGGCGTACGATGCAATTTGCGACCGAGAGTTCGATCTGTTCGAGTACGCGCGTGTCGCAAGTAACATCACGCTCGATATCGTCCGCCGCATTGCCGCTGCGCAATAGCGCGCTCTTTTGTAAGAACCTACGACCAAGGAGTGTCCATGGCCGATTCCATTAACTACCAGCTTGCCAAGTTCGTCGCCAGCTACGGCAAGGTTTCGCAGATTCCCGAGTCCACCTGCCCCGAAGTGAGCTTTGTCGGCCGCTCCAATGTGGGCAAGTCGTCGATTATGAACAAGCTCTTTGGCCGCAAGAACCTGGTCAAGGTTTCGAGCACACCGGGCAAGACAAGCAACATCAATTTCTTCGAGGCCGACGACGTGCACTTCGTCGACCTGCCGGGCTATGGTTTCGCCCGTCGTTCTAAGGCCGAGCGCGACCGCTGGGCCGAGCTTATCGGCGACTTTTTCGACTCCGAGCGCAGCTTTAACTTGGTCGTCTCGCTGGTGGACATTCGTCACGACCCCAGCAAGCTCGATCATGACATGATCGACTACCTGCAGGGCAACGAGTTCAACTTTATCGTCTGCCTCACCAAAGCCGACAAGCTCAGCCGCACCCAGCAGGCCCGCCAGGCGGCAGCCATCAAAAAGCAGCTCAACGTCCCGGCCGAAAACGTAATCATCACAAGCTCCCAGACCGGCACCGGCATCGATGAACTCAAGCGCCGCATCGCCGAGGCCTGCCTCTAGTAAGGGTCCCATCCCAGTAAGGGCCCCCACCAATAAAAAGCCAAACCATCAGCCCGGCGCCCCTTCAAAGCGTGGGCCCCTGTAGACATCGCTAGCCACGTTGCCATAGGGCCACCCAGGGGCATCCCCTTAAAAACATTCCGCAGCACGAGGCCCGCTTATCCGCAGCTCCGAAGGAGCAGGATAAGCGGGCCTCAAATGCGAGGACGTTTTTAAGGGGATGCCCCTGGGTGGCCCGGACAGACCGATCGGCGATGTCTACAGGTACTCGATTTGAGCGCCTTCCGTGTCGCACGTTAGAATATGCGTGTCACACTTAGGGAACTGCTCGCGCAGCTTGACCTGCAGGAATTTTGCCACGATGGTATCGTCGGTTACAGCCATGAGGGTCGAGCCCGAGCCACTGATCCAGATGGTCTTGGCGCCGCCGTTAAGGCAGGTGTCGCGCACGGCGTTGTAGTCGGGGATGAGGCGGCGGCGATAGGGCTCCTGGATGCGGTCGTCATTGGCGGCGGCAATCAGGTCCAGGTCGCCGGTCTCCAGACCGCGCGTCATGCCAGCAATGCGGCCCATTTGCCATACGGCGGTAGAGAGTGGAATCTCCTGCGGCACAACCTTGCGCGCCTCGCTCGTATGCACCTCGTAGGGCGGAATCACAGTAATAAAACGAAGCTTGTCGCTCACCTCGTAGCGCAGGCACTGGGGGAGCGAATCGGTCGGCGTAAAGGAGCAGACGGCGCCGCCCAGGATAGCGGGGGCGACGTTATCGGGATGGCCCTCGACCTCGGTGGCGATGCGGACGAGCTCGGCGCGGTCGACGGTATGGCCCGTCAACGCGGCGGCAGCCATGATGCCGGCGACGACGCAGGTGGAGCTGGAACCCAGGCCGCGGGCGACGGGCACGTCGGTCTGAATGTCGATAGCGACGGGGAAGGCCGGCTCGCCCCAAGCGGCCAGGGCATCGACAAAGCTCACATAGACCAGGTTATTCTCGTTTTGGAAATCCTCGGGGCAGCCCGTGATGGTGAGCTTGTCGGCGCGCTCGAAGGTGAAGTGCGAGTAGAGGCTGACGGCCATGCCGAGGGTATCGTAGCCGATGCCTAGGTTGGCGCTGGTTGCTGGGACGGTGATTTTGATCATGTGGGTCCTCCTGGGCGGGTCTGGCCGTTTAGTTCGCTGCTCGGGCAGTCCTGGCTCGCTCGGAAAGCACATTAAGTGCTTTCCGGCTCGTGCGGAACTCGCGACGAACTAAACGGCCAGACCCGCTCGCATGCTCGTCATCATCCCGGGGGTTATCTGATGAAAGAAAGTGCGCCGGCTTTCGCCGGCGCTTAATAAGGGGTTTAGTTGGTTGCCATCTTTTTTGCTGCAGACTCGACGTAGCTGGTCATCTCGTCGACGTCGCAGACGTCTTCGAAGCGGACGGGCTTGGACTCGAGCTCGGCGAGCTGTGCCGGGGCGACCGTGTTGGTGGCCTGCTCGAGCACACGCATAGCCTCAAAATCATCCTCGGGCACGTCGAGGCCCAGGGCATCGCAACAGGCGCGCGGGAACTTGTAGGGGCTGGCGGTCGAAAGCAACACGCGGGCCTTGGCGCCCTCGGCGGGAGCGACCTGCTCAAAGACGTGATAGCCGCAGGCGGTGTGCGGGTCGATCACGTAGCCGTTCGCATCCCAGCAGCTCTTGATGGCGGCGCGAACCTCGTTCTCGCTGGCCCAGCCGCAGCCAAAGACGCCCTGAATCTTGGCCAGCAGCTCGGCGGGCACCTCGTAGCGGCCGGTCTGGGCAAGCTGCTCCATAAGGCCGGCAACGAGCTCGCAGTCGCCATCGGACAGGAAGTAGAGCATGCGCTCCAGGTTGGAGCTGATGAGGATGTCCATCGACGGCGAGATGGTCGTGAAGAACGGGCGGTTACGGTCGTAAACGCCGGTGGTCAGGAAGTCAGCGAGCACGTTGTTCTTGTCGCTCGCGACGATGAGCTTGGCGACGGGCAGACCCATGCGCTTGGCATAGTAGCCGGCGAGGATATCGCCGAAGTTGCCGGTCGGTACGCAGAACTCCACGGCGTCGCCGGCCTCCAGGCGTCCGGCGCGCAGCAGCTGTGCATAGGCGGCAAAGTAGTAGACGACCTGCGGCACCAGGCGGCCGACGTTGATGGAGTTGGCGCTCGAAAGCACCGTGCCGGCGGCCTCCAGGCGCTTGGCAAGCTCTTTATCGGCAAAGATGCGCTTGACGGCACTCTGGGCATCGTCAAAGTTGCCGCGGATGCCGCAGACGGCGACGTTATCGCCCTCCTGTGTGGACATCTGCAGATTCTGCACGCGGCTGACTTTGCCTTCGGGATAAAAGACGGTAATACCCGTGCCCGGAGCGTCGGCAAAACCAGCGAGTGCGGCCTTGCCGGTGTCGCCTGACGTGGCGGTGACGATCATGATGCGCTCGGCGCCGCCGTCCTTGGCGGAAGTGCGGGCCATCAAGCGGGGGAGCATCTGCAGGGCGACGTCCTTAAAGGCACTCGTGGGGCCGCCAAAGAGCTCCATCACATAGGTCTGAGGGGCGTCAGCGCCCGGCGCAGCGTCGAGTTTGACGAGCGGCGTGACCTCTTCGCTCGCGAACGTGCCGCGATATGCCTCGTCGACACACGCCGAAATTTCTTCGGCCGTGTAATCATTCAGTAACATTCCCAACACATCTTGAGCGATTTCAAAGTACGATTTATCTGAAAGCGAGCTGATATCGACCTGCTGGGTGCCGAGCTCGTCCGAGACAAACAAACCCCCGTCGGGAGCGATGCCGGTGCGGATTGCCACCTTACTTGAGCACGATAAAGTGCGTCCTCGTGTACTATGATAAGTTCCCATATAACACTGCTCCTCGGATGCCTTGGTCCCAATCGGTGAAACCATGGTATCAGAGCGTGCAAAATAGGTTCGCAGAGGCTTTTTAGAAAGGTAACCTCCAGCCCATGATTAAGATTGCCAAGTTTGGCGGCTCGTCGGTCGCCGACGCCGAACACTTCAAGAAGATTAAGGCCATCGTTGATGCCGACCCTGCCCGCCGTTTTGTGGTGGTTTCTGCCTGCGGTCGCCGCTTTAAGGGCGATACCAAGGTGACCGACCTGCTCTACTTGGTTAACGCACACGTTAAGTACCACGTGTCGTGCGAGGAGCTGCTCGAGGACATTGGCCAGCGCTATTTTGATATCGCTGACGAGCTGGAGCTCACCTATCCCATCCGCGAGGAGTTCGCGGCCTTTGCCGAGCGCGCCCGCTCGGGCGGCTACTCCACCGAGGAGCTCGTGAGCCGTGGCGAGTACTTCACCGCTCGCCTGATGGCCGAGTACCTGGGTCTGCCGTTCCTGGACGCCGCGACGGTCGTTGCGTTCCATCACGACGGTACGCTCAGCATGAACCGCACCTCTGAGCTGGTGCAGGAGTACGGTCAGCAGGGCGGCTTTGTTATGCCCGGTTTCTACGGCGCGACGCGTGAGGGCCAGATCAAGCTGCTCGACCGTGGTGGCGGCGATATTTCCGGTTCGATCCTGGCCAAGTGCCTGGGCGCCGACCTGTACGAGAACTGGACCGACGTTTCGGGCTTCTATTCTGCCGATCCTCGCATTGTGCCCGAGGCTCAGCCCATCGCCCGCGTTACCTACGAGGAGCTGCGCGAGCTTTCGTACATGGGCGCGAGCGTCCTGCACGAGGAGGCCGTGTTCCCTGTGCGCGAGGCGGGTATTCCGCTGGTCATCAAGAACACCAATGCGCCGCAGGATCCCGGCACCATCATTAGCGAGACGGCCGATGAGGGCGAGGCAGAGCCCATCATTACCGGCGTGACCGGCAAGCGCGGCTTTGTCGCCATCAACGTGGCCCGCGACCGTACCAAGCCCCGCGTCGGCTTTATGCGCCGCGCGCTTTCGGTTTTCGAGCGCTATGACGTTTCCGTCGAGCATATGCCCACCGGCGTCGATCGCTTTGGCGCCGTGGTGCAGGAGCAGGATGTGCGCGATTCGCTGTACTCGCTCGTGGGCGACATTCAGCAGGAGGTCGAGCCGCTCGAGATCGAGGTTGTTGAGGGCCTGGCGCTCATCGCGACCGTCGGCCGCAACCTGCGCGGCCGCGCCGGTATTTCCGGCCACCTGTTTGGCATGCTCGGCCAGGCCGGCGTGAGCGTGCGCATGATTTCGCAGAGCTGCGACGAGATCAACATCATCATCGGCGTGGAGGAGAAGGACTTCGATCTGGCGATCCAGACCATTTACCGTGCCTTCTCCGATGAAAACGGCATTGTGAAGGTCTCTGACCTGGAGGCTTCCGCGCCGGTTGATCCCGCTCTGGCCGCGCTCAAAAAGTAGTGACTGCTCGGTAGGTTTTTGGGTCATGTCTCAAAAATCTACCGTGGGGCGTTTCGTTTCGGTTTCGTTTCGACGGGGCGGGTTTCATATCCGTCCCGTTTTTGTATAAACTGGGCAAGACTATTCAGCCTGCTCGGCGTGCGGGCAAAAGCCACAACCTTAAAAGGGGGAAGCATGAAACAGTACACGGTTGCTATTTTGGGCGCGACGGGAGCTGTTGGCACCCAGATGCTCGAGTGCCTCAACGAGCAGGAGTTTCCGGTTGGCAAGCTCAAGCTGCTGGCGAGCGCGCGCTCTGCGGGCAAGACCGTCGAGTTCCGCGGCGAGCAGGTTGTGATTGAGGAGGCTTGCCCCGAGGCTTTTGAGGGCTGCGACATCGTACTCGGCGCTGCCGGCGACGATATCGCCAAGGAACTGCTGCCCGAGGCCGTCAAGCGCGGCGCCGTCGTGGTCGACAACAGCCATGCCTTCCGTCTGGATCCCGAGGTGCCGCTGGTCGTGCCCGAGATTAACGCCGATGACATTAAGTGGCACCACGGCTTGATCGCCAACCCCAACTGCGCGACTATCATCGGCCTGGTTCCCACGTGGCCGCTACATCAGCTCGCCGGCGTGAAGCGCATGATCGTGTCCACGTATCAGGCAGCTTCGGGTGCTGGCACTCCCGGTATGGCCGAGCTCGAGGCTCAGCTGGCCGCTCTGGGCCGTGGTGAGGAGATTCCCGAGCCGCGCGCCTTTGCCGCCCAGCTGGCGAGCAACCTGATTCCGCAGATTGGCGGCGTCAAGGAGGAGGGCTTTACCTCCGAGGAGATGAAGCTGCAAAACGAGGGCCGCAAGATCATGCACCTGCCCGAGCTGCGCGTGAACTGCACCTGCGTGCGCGTGCCCGTGCTGCGCTCGCACTCCGAGAGCATTACGCTCGAGTTCGAGCGCGACATTACGGTTGAGGAGGCCCGTGCTGCGCTGGCCGCCGCTCCGGGCGTCAAGCTGGTTGACGACATGAGTGCCGAGGATGCGCACGACCGCTTCCCCATGCCGATGGACACCTCCGACCAGGACCTGATTTGGGTCGGTCGCGTGCGCCGTGATATCTCGAACCCCGAGGCCGCACGTGGCATTACCTTCTGGTGCTGCGGCGACCAAATCCGTAAGGGCGCGGCAACCAACGCTGTCCAGATCGCTAAGCTGCTCTGCGAGTAGGTTGACCTGTCCGGCGGGGGCCGGGTTTAGTTTTCAGAACGTCCTCGACCATGTGTGGCGCCTTGTCCTGCTCCTTCGGAGCCGCGGACAAGGCGCCACACTGGTCTGCGGAGTGTTCTGAAAACTAAGCCCGGCCCCCGCTTGCGGTGACGTTGCTGCGAGCGGCTTGCGATGGGGCCGTTGTTGGTTGGGGCCGCTGGGCTGATATGGGAGCACGTGGTTGTTGCGGGGCCTAGTCCCGGCGGCGGCCTCGGCGCTTCGCGCCTGCTGCCTGGGGTGACTTTGGGCTTGGTGCGAATTGAGGTCTAATACTTTCCCGAGAAGTGAAGGACCTTATTTGGACCCCCGAAGCATTGGCATATTTTGACCGCTATTTCCTGCGGTTTTGCAGCGCGAATCCTGCGGTTTTGCGGTCTAAAGGTGTGGATGCTCCGGGACTTCGTTTTTACTCGTTCACTTCTCGGGAAAAGTATTAGAGCTCAGCTGGCGGGGGTACCGCCCTGGCGTCGAAGCCCCGCGTCTTCTTCGCTTGATTGGGAAAAACAGCCTCGCTGAAGTAATTGCGAGCTCGCCCGGACGTATCTGCGGGGGTTGTCTGCACAATTCGCGGTATTATGTTGCGGAGTTTTGAAAGGAGCCGCTGGTGGTCACGACGACGTTTGCTTCGCCTTTGGGCGAAATCCTGCTTGCCGCTGATGGCCGCGGTCTGACGGGGCTTTGGTTTGAGGGGCAGGAGCACTTTGGCTCCACGCTTCTCCGTGAAGACTCCGAACATGTTGAAGGCGTCGATGCGGTTTCCGGTACTGGTGGCATGTCGTCGGTGAGTCCGGCAAATGGTGCGGCCTCTTCGGTGCTTGAGCGTTCCTGGGCTTGGCTGAATGCTTATTTTGCAGGGCAGGAACCTCGGTTTACGCCGCCGTTGCATATGATCGGCACGGCGTTTCAGCGTGAGGTTTGGTTTGAGCTGCTTTCGATCCCGCGTGGCGAGGTCGCTACGTATGGCGAGATCGCCCAGCGTGTTGCGGCTCGACATCGTGTGCCGGGAAATGAAGCGCCCGTTGTATCTCCTCGCGCGGTGGGGGCTGCGGTCGCTCGCAACCCTATTTCGATTATCGTGCCGTGCCATCGCGTGGTCGCGGCCGACGGATCGCTCAACGGATACGCCGGTGGACTGGATCGCAAGGAGTGGCTGCTGCGCCTCGAGGGTGCCTATCTATAAGCTGCAGGCGGCCGCAACGCCCATGCGGCAAGCGCGCTCGCTGTACGGGCGTTGTTTGCAGGGCGAGATGTGAAGCCGCCCGTTCCTTAAGTCCGACTAAGCTATAACCTTGCTTTTTTAAATATGCTCATCGACCTGCTAAGGCAGCACTAAGGCGAGTGCGGGTGCGCTATTATCGGCGCTCACGGAGCGCTTGGTGTTCTTGGCACGCATGGACGAGGGCTCGGCGGGCTTTACCATGGCGTCGATCGATCTTTCGGAGGCGGTGAACAAGGCGGCGGCGCCGTTTAAGTCGGTGGCGGTCTCAGGCGGTAAACGCCTGTCGACGTCGATTGCGACCGGCGTGCGGACCCATGCCGATGCCGCGGCGGTGGCACAGGTGGTTGAGTTGCTACTGGACAACGCCACGCGCTATGCGAGCGAGGGCAGCGTGATTGAGCTGAGCCTGTGCGCCGTTTCGCACGGCAAAGGCAAGGGCGCCGCCGAGCTTGTCGTATCGAACGCCGTGGACGAGCTGCCCGAGGGCGACCTGGACCGATTGTTCGATCGCTTCTATCGTGCGGATGCGTCGCGCAGCTCCAAGACGGGTGGCTCGGGCGTGGGCCTGTCCGTGGTGCGTGCCATCGCCGAGGCCCATGGAGGCGCCGCCACCGTATCCGGTCACGGCAACCAGATCACCTTCACCGTTTGCCTTTAAAACCTGCCAAAAAGGAACAGGTTTATTTTGGCAGGTTTTATCTGGGGAAACGTCCGCAGGAGAGGGCATGGGCGGTGTGAACATATGCATCTCTACCTGCTAAAATATAGGCATCGTTATTCGGCTCCTGAGTGGAAAGGAGACGGTCATGCAGTACGAGATCGGCGGAGGGGCTTTCCCGGTTGTTACGTGCAACCTTAGCGATGGCGAATCCATGATCACCGAAAGCGGCGCCATGGCTTGGATGACCCCCAACATGGAAATGTCTACCTCGGGCGGTGGCATCGGCAAGATGTTCTCCAAGGCTTTTTCGGGTGAGGCATTGTTCCAAAACATTTGGACCGCGCGTGGCGATGGCATGATCGCGTTTGGCTCCTGCTTCCCCGGCCGCATCGTGCCAATCGAGATCGGTCCGGGCAAGAGCTGGATTTTGCAGAAGCGTTCGTTCCTTGCCGCGGAAAGTGGCGTCGAGTTGAGCATTCACTTTAACAAGAAGGCAAAGGCCGGCGTCTTTGGCGGCGAGGGCTTTATCATGCAGAAGCTCACGGGCTCGGGTGTTGCTTTTGCCGAGATCGACGGCGACCTGGTTGAGTACGAGCTCGCTGCTGGCCAGCAGATGATTGTGGATACCGGCAACGTGGCCGGCTTTGAGGAGACCGTGAGCATCGACGCTCAAATGGTCAAGGGCGTCAAAAACATCATGTTTGGTGGCGAGGGCGTGTTCAACACCGTGCTCACCGGTCCCGGTCGCATCTGGTTGCAGACGATGCCCATTTCCAATCTTGCGGCAGCAGTGGCCTCGATGACCAACAACAATAACTAGTCCGCATAGGATAGCGCGCGGCGGGCTTACCCTGTCGCGCGCTTTTTTGCTGGCAAACGCCTCGCTTATAGAGTGTGGCTGCGCTGCTACAGCGAGCGTCGTCATCTCGTCACCCTGATAGCTTGCGGCAAGCGTGGCAATGAGGAGTGAGAATTTGAGTGCTCAGTCCCAAGTCATAATGGCGGCCATGCCAACAAGCAAAAACGAGTTGCCGGTGTCACGGAAAGGCGGGCGTCGGTCGATTCCACGTGAGACGGCTGTGCCGATCTGCACGGCCGCCCCTGCGCGTCCCGCGCTGCCCCCAAAGAGGTACGTTTCCCCTTATAAAACCTGCCAAAATAAACCTGTCCCTTTTTGGTCGGTGCGAAATGGGTAATACTAAAGAGTTATCCGACCAGATGGGAATTAATCGATGGCCTATATTGAATTCAAAGACGTCATCAAAGCATACGGCGAGGGCGATGCCCGCATTCATGCGCTCGACGGCGCGAGCTTTACCGTTGAGCGTGGCGAGCTTGCCATTATCCTGGGCGCTTCGGGCGCCGGTAAAACCACGGCGCTCAATATCTTGGGCGGCATGGACACGGCAACTTCCGGCACCGTGACGGTGGACGGACGCGACGTGAGCTCCGCCAACGAGACGCAGCTCGTGGAATACCGCCGCGCCGATGTCGGCTTTGTTTTCCAGTTCTACAATCTGGTCCCCAACCTGACGGCACTCGAAAACGTCGAGCTCGCGGCGCAAATCTGCCCCGATTCGCTCGATGCCGAGCAAACGCTTTGCCAGGTTGGCCTGGGCGAGCGCCTCGCCAACTTCCCCGCGCAGCTTTCGGGCGGCGAGCAGCAGCGCGTGTCCATCGCCCGTGCACTGGCAAAGAACCCCAAGCTGCTCCTGTGCGACGAGCCCACGGGCGCGCTCGACTATAAAACCGGCAAGCAGATCTTGCAGCTGCTGCAGGACACCTGTCGCAAGCAGGGCATCACGGTCATCATCATCACGCACAACTCCGCGCTCGCGCCCATGGCCGATCGCCTGATCCGCTTTAAGAGTGGTCGAGTGGAGAGCGAGACGGTCCAGCAAAATCCCGTGCCGATCGAGACGATCGAGTGGTAGCGCCCATGGATCAGGACCGCCAAAACAGCCAACGCCGCGACGCGCAGAACACGGAGCGCGAGCAGGATTTTACGACCTACCGCACTGCCCAAAGTTCAAACGACATGGTGCCGACGGTGTTTCGCCGCGGTGTCTACCGCGCGATTCGCGGCAGCCTCAAACGCTTCTTGTCCATTGTCGTGATCACCGCGCTCGGCGTGAGCGTGATGTGTGGCCTTAAGGCGGGTTGCGAGGATCTGTGCGATTCGGTCGACGCTTACTTTGACCAGCAGAATGTTTATGACATCAACGTGCAGTCGACCTATGGTCTGACCGATGACGATCTTGCTGCGATCCAAGAGGTCGATGGCGTCGAGACGGCCGAGGGCATCTATACCGAGACCGCCTATACCGCCGTTGGTACCACGCGCGAGCGCGTAGTCGTGCAGAGCCTTTCCAAAGAGAATATCGATCAACCGGTGCTGGTGAGCGGCGATTTGCCCGAGAGCGCCGGCGAGGTCGCGGTGACTTCGAAATTCCTGAAGGCTTCGGGCAAAAAGCTCGGCGATACGGTGAGTTTTGCCGCCAATGATGCGAGCTCGTCGAACCAAAGCGCCAAGGACCAGTTTGCTGCGGGCGATTACACCATTACGGCCGAGGTTCTCGATCCTACTGATGTGAGCTCCGACTCGACAGTCAACGCCTTTCGCGCTGCTTCGACTGCGGACTATAAGTTCTATGTGAGCGAGGATGCCGCGACATCTTCTTCCTACTCCGCGGTCCACGTGATCGTCGAGGGGGCCAAGAGCCTCAACTCCTATTCGGATGCCTACGCGGCAAAGATTAATGAGGCCAAGGGCAATATCGAGAAGATCCGCGAGGAGCGTGAGAAGGCGCGCACTCAGGAGCTGACGGTCGACACGCCGGCAAGCTTGGATGCGGCCGAGCGCCAGGCGAATATGCTCTTTGGGATCGAGCAGGATAACATCAACCGCCTGGCAGAGGGCAGCGAGGAGCGCGTACAAGCGCAGGCCGACCTGGACCAGCGTCGCGCCGCCGCCGACCAACAGTTTGCCGATGCCCGCGCCGAGCTTTCCGATCTAGGCGAATGCACGTGGTACATCCAGGACCGCGGCAATATCGCAAGCTACTCGAGCGTGGAGAGCGATAGCTCGTCAATTGAGGCCATCGCCACGGTGTTCCCGTTCATCTTCTTTATCGTCGCCGTGCTCATCAGTCTCACCACCGCCACGCGTATGGTCGAGGAGGAGCGCACGCTCATCGGCCTGTATAAGGCACTCGGTTATTCGCGCGGGCGCATCCTATCCAAATACGTGGACTACGCGCTGTGGGCTTGTCTGATCGGCGGCGTGCTCGGCAACATCATCGGCTTTGTGGGGCTACCGCTCTTTCTGTTTACGGTGTTCGATGACATGTACACGCTGCCTCAGATGCAGCTTTCGTACGATATCGTGTCGTCGATTGTGTCGGTGGCGCTGTTTGCCGTGGGCGTGGTGGGCGCCACGATTATCGCCTGTCGCCACGAGATGGCCGAGACCCCTGCCTCGCTCATGCGCCCCAAGGCTCCGCGCGCCGGCTCACGCATTTTGCTTGAGCGCATCGGCTTTATTTGGCGCCGCATGGGCTTCTTGAACAAGGTGGCAGCACGCAACCTGTTCCGCTACAAAAAGCGCGCCTTTATGACCGTCTTCGGTATCGCCGGCTGCACGGCGCTCGTGATCTGCGGTATGGGCATTCGCGACACGTCGGTGGCGCTTTCGCCCAAACAGTACGGGCATATCACGCGCTATGACTTGCTGGCGGTCGCCAATCCTGACGATTTTTCGCAGACGTGCGCGGCATTGGATGAGCGCAGCACGGCCAATGATTCCAACGTGATGGTGACCTCGACCCTGCCGATTATGACCGACAACGTCACCTTTACGTTTGGCGGCAAGAGCGAGACTGTGCAGCTCATCGTGATTCCCAACGACCGCACGGGTGACTTGGGCGATTACGTGCGCCTGGAGGATGAGTCCAAAGAACCGCTGTCTTTGCGTGACGGAGACGTGTATCTGAGCAAAAGTTCACAGCTGGTGCTGGGGATTCAGCCGGGCGATACGGCTCACGTCCAGGATTCGTCGCTCAATGTTGCCAAGGTCAAGGTTAGCGACATTTCGCTCAACTATCTGGGCAACACGCTTTACATGACGCAGAGCACCTATGAGCGAGCGTTTGGGCGCAGCGTTCGCCTCAATGGCATCTTTGCGCTGTTCAAGGGTTCGTCGGCCGATCAGATTGCGTTTAGCAAGAAGCTTAAGAGCGACGGTTGGCTCACCATCTCGAGCACGGCCGAGCATTGGGAAAACTATGAGGCGAACTTCACTATCATCAATTCCGTCGTGGTGCTCGTGACCTTTATGGCGGCGTGCCTGTCGTTTGTGGTGGTGTTTACGCTGTCCAACACGAATATCTCCGAGCGCGAGCGCGAGCTGGCGACCATCAAGGTGCTGGGCTTTCGCCGTGGCGAGGTGCACCACTACGTCAACAAGGAGACGTTGATCCTCACGGCGATTGGCGCCGCGCTGGGCGTGCCGCTGGGCGGCTTGCTGGCCGAGAGCTTCACGTACATCCTGCAGATGCCGTCGCTGTACTTTGACGTCGAGGTCGAGCCGCTAAGCTACGTGCTCGCCGTGGTGCTTTCCTTTGGCTTTACGTTTATCGTCAACCTCGCCACCAATCGTACCCTCAACAAGATCGACATGGTCGGCGCCCTCAAGAGCGCCGAGTAACCTGCCAAAAAGGGACAGGTTTATTTTGGCAGGTTTTATCTGGGCAAACGCCGGACAACCATTGTCGCTACCACAATGACAGGATAGGGAACAAGGGCATTTTCCGGGTAGCCGGGTTCGTTACCATTCGTCCCATTCATCAGCATTTTCCTCCAGATATTTTCTTAATCTCTCAAAAGAGCTTGTCCGCCTGTACTGTATCGTGCTTCTCGACGTATTGAACAGTTCCGCAATCTCGGTATCGTTCATTCCCTCGAAGTAATACAGCAGTATGGCTTTGCGCTTTTCTTCCGGCAAAGTACGGATTGCTTCAAGAAGCAGCTTTGGCGTGATTTTCTTCCCGGCTTTCTCAAAGACGGTTTCAACAGTTTCCCGTTTGAAATATTCATCAAACGTATGAAGCTGTCGCGCTTCGTCTAGGGTCATGTCGGAAAAGGTCACTTCCTTTGCCCTGTGTCTGCGAAGCTCTCTATGAGTGTCGCACGCTTCATTGTGAAGTACCGTATTACAAAACTTCTGAAAAGCACACTGTTTGTAAAACTCCCTGCTGTTAGGTTCCACATTCTCACCTCCTTTCTCGTTGGAAAGTTGGTGGTGCTTCCCCCTTTTCGCGGGGCAATACGGCGGTTTTCAAAAACGCCGAAGATTTTTTGAAATTTCTTCAAAAAATTTTTTGAGCAGCAAAATGCGCCTGTCCGAAAAGCCCGGACAGGCGCATTGGTATTGTGAGTAGTATTTAGATGATTAGACAGTTCATATATACAAGCGTAATTTCCCCCGGTGGTGGTCGGGCTTTTTTTGATGTGTCAATGACCGTCGGATTTTGTCGATATGGTATGTGCTTCATGGCGGCTACCTCCTTTAGCCGCCGCTTTTAACAGTGATACCGCGTCATTTCTTGAGAAGATAAAAAGAAACGGCGGCTTTGATTTTTCAAAGCTGCTGCGGAAATCAAAGAACGACAAGCAACAGTTCTGATTTTGCTCCAATATGGTTATTGGGGGCACAAATTAAATCAAAAAAGAGCCGATAACAGCAGTATTTCAAACTGCATATTATCGGCTCTGCGTCTGTGCGTCTGGCTCTTTTAATTAAATTATTTTTGTTGTTTTTTGGCTTTATTATATGTATTAGCTAACTGTCCACAAGCTGCTTTAATCTTTCTACCATGAGAAACTCTCATGGTAACTTCAAGTCCTGTTTGCTCTAATTGATGTTTGAACGCAACCATTTCTTGTTTTTGTGGTGCTCTAATTTTTGAATTACTCGTCGGGTTGTATTGCAGCAAGTTAATCATAACATTTTTGCCCTTAAACCATTTTGCAAGTTGCCTTATATCTGAGGAACGGTCATTTATACCTGGTAAAAGCAAATACGCAAATACCACTTTTCGATTATGCCTTTGTGAATAGGACAATGCTTGCTTAACAACATCTTCAATAGCGTACATGTGCATATGAGGAATGATACAGTTTCTCACAGCCTGTGTTGCTGCATGTAAAGATATTGTCAACTGAATTTTTAGATGTTCTTCGCGCAATTTTTTTAATTGATTAACTGGACCAACTGTTGATATGGTAATGCCGTCGGTTGGAAAGTTAAGTCCATTTCTATCTCGAAGAATATGGATTGCTGCAATCAAGTTGTCGTAATTGAATAAAGGTTCTCCCATTCCCATAAAAACGATACGATTTACTTTTTGACGTATCAATATGACCTGCTGCACAATTTCAGACGGTGTTAGATTACGAACGAAACCATTGCGTCCGGACTCACAAAAAATACAGCCAACAGAACAACCAACTTGCGTACTTACGCAAACAGTCCCACCATCTCGCCGTTTAATAAAAACCGTTTCGATATACCTGTTGTCTTTCAATTCATAAACATACTTTTCAGTATCGCTACTTTTATAGACTTTTTTTGTTGATATTGATAGATTTTTTTTGTGAAATGGCTGTTTATACAATTTCGCATATAAGGCTCTTGCTTTATCCTCTCCAATTACTTCCGACATTTCTTTGTAAGTAAATCCGTATGGGTCATTCAATATTTCCGTAGGTGTACTTTTAGGTAAGTGTTTCATTTAATATCCTTCCTTTTCAAAATTAAAAAGTTTGTTTTTCAGAGTTTTTGATTATGATTTCTAATTTTTCAACATCAACGATATGTGTTAATTTACATTTAGGGCAGAAAAGAGGAAAATTTCTTAATACCGTATTATAAAATACTTGAACCCTCGTCTTTCCGTTACAAATTCCATGCTTTTCATACATGGCGAACAGGAAACAGGGCAGCATGACGGCAATCATAGCCATAGACGCAAGGCTTGTGCCTGTGCTGTCTTTGAGCAGAAAGAAAAGCGGAAGCCCTAACAGGAGAGCTACCGCAAAACATACAATCTGCCGTTTGGTAAGGTTGAAAGCTACTTTTGTCTTGACTTTGGATAAGTCTTTGGGTACGGGTACATACGCCAAGTGGAAACCTCCTTTCTCTGGGTTTTTTGCTGCTGTAAGTTCCCATAGGGGTAATCAAGGCAAAGGTCAATTTCTGCCCTTTGCCCGTCCCTATTCTATGGGGTTTTCCCGCGTCAAGGTCGGGTAGTATTTTCGCCGCTTTGCTCTGAAAATCTCCACCCTACCCTTGACACGCCGCTAATGCGCGGAGAAAATCGACTTCGCCAGTGCGCCGGATTTGAACAGGGAGAAACAGAGGATAACGGTATAGGCTGCAAGGGAAAAAATCGCGCTGTGCAGGTTGTCCGCTATTATCATGTTGTTCACCAAAACCGCGTAAATGCCGACGCATATCATTATGAGGAAGCCTTGAAAGCCAAGCGCGAACAGGGATTTTAGGTAGTTGTTCCCTATCTGTCCCCATTCCCGATTAGTCATTGTTGCGAACGGGATAGGCGATACCGAACAGTAAAGGTAAATTTCTATCATTCTGCCGTAGAGGATAACGGTTATCAGTACGGACATGATTTTCATGCACAAGCTCACAAGGCTTGTTTCCATGACAAGTAAGAGCAGTTCGGGGATTTCCATAGCGTCAAGCCCGCTTTGCATGGAAGCAAGGGCGGCGGCAACATCAATCTCTGTGCTGCCGCCGATTACCCCCGCCGCGCCGGAAACAACGTGCTGCGCCATATCGAACACCGCCATAGTGATGTCAAAGGTGTGCGTCACAAGGTAGACTGCCACAAACGCCTTGAACACCCACTTGAAGAACATGGAAGTGTCAACGTCGTGCATATTGTTCTTTTCCGTTACCATGCTGATAAGCTCATAGCATAGGACGTAGGTAATGACAAGCCCCGCAATGGGTACGATTACATTCTCACTAAGCGTCTGTATCATGGAGAATATATTTGCGTTCCACCCTTGCGGGGTCTGCCCTACCTCTGCGGCGATAGTGCCGACTTTCTCGTTTACGTCCCCGAACATAGTTGACAGATTACCGTTTATGGCTCCTATGAGGATTTCCTTTATCCATTCGTTAATCGCGTCAAGTATGCTCTGCATAAGCCTTTACCCGCGCTTCTTAACCGAACAAGCCGGAAAGCAGCGGTACAAGGGTCATGCCGATAAGGGCAACGCCGCCGCCCGCCATAAGCTGCTTCATGCCCTGGCTTTTCGCGCCCGGATTGTCGTTGCCGTAGCCTTCCATGAGGTTAATCACGCCCCAGATACCAAGCCCGGCTCCAAGTGCTACAACAAGGGTCTGCAAAACGTCTACTGCGCTATTGAAAAATGCCATAAATATATCCTTTCTGCCGCGTCTGCGGCTGTCCGGCAAGCGGACAAAAGGCGGTCAGCGTATGGTCGCCGCCGCATAAAAAACCGCCCTCTGGTAAAGGCGGCTGTCCCCGCGCTGCGTAAGTCCTGCGGCGCGGCGGTATTCAGTTGTAAGGGGTGCGGCTCCTGCCGCTGTGTACTGCGCCGGAAAGTGGGGGCGCGTATCATGTAGCCGGTATGGATAGATGTGATTGCTTCAATCGCTCCTTTCTGTGTCCCGCTGTGCTGCCGGACGTTTTTTTCAGACTTGCGGGAAGTGAATAGCTTGCGTAGCAAGGTGTTCGCTTCCCGCAAGTTCACAAAGGGGTAGCTGCCGCAAGGCAGCGTAGGGGAAGTGTAGCTTCCCCTGTCCCCCGGCGGTCTGCCATGCTGTCACTGTTGCGGGATAAGCCCCCGGCGCGTGACATACTCCGTTGCAAAACGGCGGTGTTCCGCTTCCTTTTCCCGCCAATACTCCCATAATGCAGCGTCGGCGGCTTCCGCAACATTCATTAAAAACCGTTCAAGCTGCTTTTGTTTTTCCTCTGCGCTACGTTTCCTCATGGTCTGCGTCCTCCTGTAAGTCTGCTGCGTCAATCTCGTAATAGTCAAAAACCTCGTCGGGCTTGACAATGGCGGGGCGGCGTTTAAGGTGCTTTTCCATGTCAAAGGCGTTCTTCGGGTCTGCGTCGGATAGGTACTTGTATTTCGGGTGTTTCGTTATGTCGAATTTGTCCGAAAAGAACGGGCGCACCCCGCGTAGCTGCAAGATACATTTCCCTCCGTCCATGACTGCGATTTCATCTTCCGTCATAAGCTGCTTTCCCAATTTCTGATAGTTCAGCCCATGCGAAAGCTCCCGCCCTCTGGTTTCGGAAGTGTTGAAGCTGTCTATCGTTTCCTTGCCTAAAATCTCCGATATTTCTTTGAGGGTGGTTTTCTCCTTGCCGCCCAAGAAAAGCGTGGTGTCGCAGTTGCCGACTATGGTATCGGCGTTGTCCTTGTAGATTGCCTTTAGCTGTGACTGGCTCTGCAAGATGATTGACGCGGAGATTTCCCGGCTCCGTATCGTTGCAATGAGCTTTTCAAACTTTGGTATCTGCCCGATATTCGCAAATTCATCAAGTAAGCACCTAACATGGACGGGAAGCCGCCCGCCATATTCATCATCTGCTTTGTCGCATAAAAGGTTGAATAACTGTGTGTAGAGAATACTCACGACAAAGTTAAAGGTGTCGTCGGTGTCGCTGATAATCACGAAAAGGGCTGTCTTTCTGTCGCCTATGGTGTCAAGCTCCATTTCGTCGGTTTCCATAAGCTCCCGCAGCTCCTTAATGTCGAATGGGGCTAACCTCGCGCCGCATGAGATAAGTATGCTTTTTGCGGTCTTGCCCGCCGCAAGTTTGTATTTTTTGTACTGCTTGACTGCAAAATGCTCCGGGTCTTTTTCTTCCAGACGTTCAAACATGAGGTCAACCGGGTTCTGGAAGTCCTCGTCGTCCTCGCGGGCTTCCGACGCATTTATCATTTCAAGCAGCGTCGTGAAGTTCTTCTCGTCCTCCGGGGCTTCATACCAGATATAGCCGATTAGCGCGGTGTAGTAGAGCTTTTCCGCTTTCACCCAGAAATCCTCGCCGGATTTTTCCCCGTCGCCTTTGGTGTTGGCGATAATGGTATTGACTAACTTCAAAATGTCCTTTTCGCTCCGCAGATAGGCAAAGGGATTGTATTTCATGGATTTTTTGAAGTTAATCGTATTTAGCACTTTGATACGGTATTTGTACCGCTGTAACATTTTCCCGGTTTCCAAAATCAGTGTTCCTTTCGGGTCAGTGACGATATACGACGTTGGAAAATCCTTTGACGTACATTGCATGAGCGACGGTTTCACAAAGAACCGGGTCTTGCCGCTGCCGGAACCGCCGATTACAAGGATATTTTTGTTTCTTGCGTATTTCGGCTGCTTCGGGCGGCTGTTCATGGTAAGCCGTTCCGTCTGCGTTAGGGGGATATTGTTCTCAAATACCGGGTCGGTGTACGGCTTTATGTCGTCAGCCCCGCCCCAACGCGCCGAACCGTATTCTGTCCCGCGGCGGTATTTCTTCGCGTTCTTGCCTTTGGTGTAGATAATCAGCCGGACAATGACCGCCCCCGCAATGCCTAAAGCTAAGTCTGCCGGGTGGAAGCTCGGCGCGATACTGGAAAAGGCGGCGGTAAAACCGTCCCCAAGATGTAGCAGCTTTGCGCTCGCGTCCGCGCCGGGGGAGAGCCGGACAGCCGCGCCCACTTTATCAAAGAGCCAGACAAAGAGCAGATACGGGAGATTTAAGATAAGCAGCTTCTTGATTTCCGGCTTCATAGCGATACCTCCCTGTCTTTGTTCTTGACCTTTGCCCGTTCCGCGTTCTTGCCCTGTGCAGCTTCTTTGAGGGTAGAGAGCAGCTTTCGGATTGAGGGCTTTTTCTCCTGTGTCAGCTTTTTTGCGGAAAATTCCTTAAAGGCGGCGGTCAGCACGTCCGCGTCCCGCCCCTTGAAGAAAACCAGATAGCGGGGCGGGCTTTCCGTCGCGTCCTTTTTCAGCGCAAAGTCGATACCGTACTTTTTCGCCGTACTCTCAAAGGCTTTGATATTGCCCTCGGTAATCTCAATGTTGGAAACGCCCGCGTTCTGCTTCATAAGCTGCTTTAAGCTCTGCTTGCCCTGTGGCGGTTTTGCAAGCTGCTTTTTGCCCTTTGACAGTATGGCTTTCATTGCCTTTTGGAGCGTCTGCGCGGTCAGCTTCCCGGTCTTGATGTAAAGGGCTATGGTCTTTTCGTTTACTTCGTCCTGCAATTTGTCGCGTCCTCCTTTCGCGTTTCTTTATGGGGCGGCGGTCAGATACGCACCCGCAGCCCGTTCAAGTCCTCGGCTCTGATACCCACAAGATACCAGTTGTCGCCGTACTCAATCCGGGTCGGCTTCCACTTGCCCCGCACGAATACGTCAAAGCACTCGCCGCAATGCAAGCCCCCGTAGTAGCTGTTTAAGTCAAAGCGGATGTCGTAACGGTCGGTGCGCTCGTCAAATACCAATGCTCCTGTCATTTTCTGTGCCATAATAAAATCCTCCTTTTGTGGTTGTGGGTGGTTACAGGCTTTCGCCCTCGTTGCATGAATAATAGTCCGGGTCGCCGTACTGCGGCTTTTTCGGTGACAGTGCGCCGCTTGCCATGTCATGGGCGACAAGGGAAGTGTAATAATTGCCGATAGTGGACGGGGCGTTGAAAAGGGCTGCTTTCAGATATTGCTTGATGTTGCGGATTTTCGTTGTGTTCTCCCGCATACAGTCAAGCACAAAGCGGATATGCTCGCCGTCCAGTTTCATAAACTTAGATTTCACAAGCTCTGCCGGGTAGTCGTCCCCCGCAATCCGTACCCGCTTTCTGGCGGTGCATACGGTTTCAAGCATGAGGTCTACAATCTCGTCAAGCCTGTCACTGTCAAACTTCATGTCCTGTTTGAGAATGTCGTAGTCGATATTGTCCTTGATGATTTCCCGGTATATATCAACTGCGCTCTGTGCTGTCGCTTCCGTTCCTTTCCGTTCCGGCGGCGTAGCCGCTTCTCTGCAAGGAGAGGGGTTAGGGGAAAGGATAGGAATGGAATGGGTACTTTGTTCATCAGTAATTATTTTTTCTTTTTTTGGTAAGTCAGTTCTTTGTATATCTTTATTTAATTGCGTTGGATTTTCCAACGTAGGTTTTTCCAATGTTGGTTTTTCCTGTGTTGGATTATCCAATGTTGGATTTTCCAATGTTGGTAAATCCGGCGTAGGCGGCTGCGGCTGCTCGAATATCACATAGTCCGCGCCCCGCAAGCGTCCTTTCTCGTCGCGCTCCCTTGAACGGACGATATACCCGGCGCGTTCAAGCTCCCGTATGGCTTCGCGGATAGCGTCTATCTTCTCCCGGTTGATAAGGGATAAGCCTTTCAAGGTGTAGTCCCAATCTTCGGGGAGTGACAGCATTTGCGACAACAGCCCCTTTGCCTTTAGAGAAAGCTCCTTGTTGCGTAGGTGGTGGTTGCTCATTACGGTGTAGCCCTTGTTTCGTTCCACCCGGAAAACTGCCATAGTAAATCACTCCTTTTGCTGTGGATTTGTTACGCAGTAGAAGCGCGGTTTCGGGGGATAAGGTATAAATCCCTTGCCGCGTCAGATACGCGCCCGGAAAGCCGCTTGTAGCAAGGCTTTTTCTGCCCCTACTGCGTAACAAAGGGCATGAAAAAAGCGGCGTTCCTGTTCTCCCTGTGTAGAGAGTGGGAAACGCCGCTTTTGCGTCGTATTCAGTTTTTAGTACAATACCCGGCTTGTCCGTCGCTCGAAAAACCTTGATTTTCCAGTGTTTTCAAAAGTATCGTTATCTAACGTCAGCTTTAGGTGGCCCGGCGTTTGCCCCGTTTTGCTGGGGATGCCTGTCGTTCAACATCTCAACGTACTGGCCGATGAGCTTTTCCATTTGCCTTTCATTCTATTTGGTTTTCGCTCACAGGCGTGGATGAGAGGCTCTCTTTGGCCTTCGAGATTGGGCTTGTATGGGTCGTATGCCACAAAATGGGCCTATCTACTACGTTTGCTACCACACCCTCGACCATGACAAAGATTATGAAATTAAAACCGCAGGTAGAGGGCTTGCCAATTTTCGGAAAAGGCGGGTATGGTCGGCCCTCTCGAGTTAAACGTAGTAAATAGGCCCTTTTCTTGGCGCGCGGTCAGCTCAATGCTAATCTCCGTGCCGGAACTGACCCAGTTGTTTGTAAGTTGCGGTGATATACGGACTGTCTGGCGCCTTGGAGCCTCAAAACAGTCCCTATCTCACCGCAACTTAGGAGAAGGGCGGGGGTGGTTGGGTGCTGGTGGGTCGGAGCGTGTTAGGCCTGTTTGCGGCACTTCCATTGTTTGCGACACCAGCGCATGAGCGCCTTTACGATGGGAATCGTGATGAGGATGATCCATGCAGGATGGGGCTGTCCCAAACAGAGCCACATGTAGAGGAACCAAGCGATGGCGGCTGCCGGGTAGATGGCCTCGATCAGCTTAGACAGGTGGCGCCGATCGATGAAGTCACCAATCGCGTAGTAGACGGGAACCAGAAAGACGAGGAAAAGCCCCATGCCCCATGTGCCGTAGACAATGCCGAGCACCAGATAGGCGAGAGCGACAAGTGCGGGGAAGGGGAATTTGTTCCATGCACGTCCGACCTTGGTGTGGAAATGCTTGCCATGATGGTCGAGCTTGTCGTGTGCTTCCTTCCAGCTGGAAAACGTCTCGCCGTCGATGGTGACGGTGCCGTCGTCATTGGTGCGTACGCTATGTCCATCGTCCTCAAGCGTATCGATATGCACGCCGCCCGGCCCCACATGCACCTCTTCGCCCTTGCGCTCGTTGGTCACATGGATGCCGCTCCAACCAACATGGACTTCCTCGCCTTTATTGGGATCAATGACGTGGATACCGCGCGCGAGGGAAATATCGACAAGTGGTTTGTCGCCGCAATCGGCGTGCTCAGTAGAAGCCTCAGCCTCATCTGAAGCTTTGGTGCTGGCGTTGCTGTTCTGTGCCTCATCATCAGCCTGCGAGTCATCAGTGCTATCCACCGCCTCCCCATACAGCAGCTCATCCAGCGACACGCCATACAGCGCGGCGAGCGCAATGAGGTTATCGGTATCGGGCGAGGATTCGCTGCGCTCCCATTTGCTGACAGCCTGACGACTCACACCCAGCTGGGCGGCAAGCGCCTCCTGAGAAAGCCCGGCAGCCTTGCGGCGATCAACGAGCCGCTGCGCCATCGCAAGATCCATGGTGGTTCCTTTCGTTTGATGGTCGAATCGAATGAGCCGAGTATGCCGAGAACAACCGGTAGCGACCACCATTTCTAGTTAGAATCTGCCCCAACCCTACCGCAACTACCGGTAGCAATCCCTAACGACCAGCCATTTCAGGACAAATGTCAGTGCAAGTAGCAGCCAAGAGCCCCCACTCAGTAAATTGCGGTGGAATAGTTTCTGGATTCAGCCATTTGCGGACTAAGCAGGAACTATTTCACCGCAACTCAATTCCAGCCCAGGCACCCGCAGCAAGAAGACGAATAGCCTCGGCGTCCCCAGTTACCGCAGGAGGCCCCAGGGCTTACCTCCCAAATCTTTCCGCAGGACGGAAGGACCCCGCCGCGCGAAGCGCACGGCGGGGTCCTGACATGTCCGAGGACGATTTGGGAGGTAAGCCCTGGGGCCTCCGGTGGGGCGGTTCCAGCCGAGGCTATTCGTCGCCGAAGCTGATGCCCAATGCCTTGGCCTCGCGCACTAGATCGCTCTGGGGGTCGACATACTTGAGCTTGCCGGCGACCTCCTCGAGCGGCATGTGGCACATCTTGCCGTCGCGCAGGGCAATCATGTAGCCAAACTCGCCGCGCAGACAGCCAAGCGCGGCCTCGACGCCGCACTGGGTCGCAAAGATGCGGTCCTGGGCGTCGGGCTGGCCACCGCGCTGCGTGTGGCCGGGGATGGCGACGCGAGTCTCGCGACCGGTCTTGGCCTCGATCTCCTTGGCGATGTCGTACACGATTGACGGGCTCGTACGCTCGGCGAGCTTCTTCTTGTACTCCTTCTTGGACAGCGCCGCGTCCTCCTTGGAGATGGCGCCCTCGGCGACGGCCACGATGGTAAAGCGGCTGCCAGTCTTCATGCGATGCTCGATGGTCTTGATGACGTTATCCATGTCGTAGGGGATCTCGGGAATCAAGATGACATCCGCGCCGCCCGCGACGCCGGCGTACAGCGGAATCCAGCCAACCTTGTGGCCCATGATCTCGATGACAAACACGCGGCCGTGACTCGAGGCAGTGGTGTGGATGTCGTCGATGCACTTGGTGGCGACGTCGATGGCGCTCGTAAAGCCAAACGTCAACTCGGTGCCCCAGGTGTCGTTATCGATAGTCTTGGGCAGGGCGATAACGTTGAGGCCCTCTTCGCGCAGGCGGTTGGCGGTCTTGGTGGAGCCGTTGCCGCCCAGCATAAACAGGCAGTCGAGCTGCAGCTTGTGATAGGTGTGGACCATCGCGGGCACCTTTTCGACGCCGTCAGCCTCGGGAATGTCCAGACGCTTGAACGGCGTGCGGCTCGTGCCCAGGATGGTACCGCCACGGGTAAGGATGCCGCTAAAATCGGCGGGCGTCATGACACGGAACCTGCTGTAGATAAGGCCCTGGTAGCCGTCCTCAAAACCATAGATCTCGATAGGTTCTTCGCTATTGGTCATAAGCGTTTTGACAATGCCGCGCATGGTGGCGTTGAGCGCCTGGCAGTCGCCGCCACTGGTAAGAAGACCGATCCTGAGCATGATGAATCCTTCCGGGCAAGTTATAACATGCGCATAAGTTTACCCCCGCACACTGTTGATACGGGGGTAAAACGTGTTAGCTCAAGCGTATAGAAATGTAAACAACGTTAGGCGAGCGTAAGGTCGACGGGCCTGGCTCCTTACAGCGCGAAGGCGTCGACGTCGCCCCAGTGGCGGCGCAGCGTAATAGCGGCGGCGGGCTCGGTATTGTCAAAGACGACCGACCACTGCGTGTTGCTGGTGATGTCTTCCGGATTGGGCTCTTGCGCCGCAGCGCGTAGGGCCTTCCAAGCGACTGCCTCGTCCTGGGCACCGACATGGGCGTCGAGGACATCGGCGATTGCGACGGCGCGTTCCTTGCCATGGCCCAGCTCGCCATTCTTTTGGTTGGGCAGCACTTCGTCGCCATAGCAGGCGTAGAAGTTCGTGACCTGGCGTACGGGCGTCGCCTTGCATGCACGGTCGGGATCGCGCGGATCCCACTCCACCACCCGTGCGTCACCGGCGGCGTCGTTGATAAAGAAGTGGTAATCGCGTCCTGCCATGGCGTGCATGTCGTAGGCAGAAAGCAGGTCGACAGCTTCCTGCGTGCTAGCCGCGCGGTCAAGCACCAGGCGGATGGCGAGCGAAGTGTTGATGACGGGGCGCTGCGTGTCCTGGTCACAGGGTTTGGAATCCAGGGTGAGTACGGCAATGGACACGCCGCACTCGTTAACACCGTCGAGCTGGGCAAACGGGCCCATGAGGGCGGCGGCGCGTCCGGCGACGGAGTCAAGCGGAGTGTTATCGCCCAGGTTGTTAAGGGCGGCAAACCCGATGGAGGCATAGCCGCCGCGTGGGTGATTGCGCACCAACAGCGCCGAGGTGTCGTCCTTAAAGTCGTAATTGCGACCGGTGCGCACGCGGCCTTCGGCATCTACGGCGACAAAAGCGCTGCAGGCAAACTGGGGCGCCTGGACATGTGCCGGCACACCGGGCAGCACCTGCGCCACCACGGCATCGATGTAGGCCTGGTCGTCGCGCACGCCAGCGGCGATGATGCGATCAAGATCGTAGTCGTAGGCAATGTCGATTGCGTACAGGTCATAGCCATCCGCGTAGCCGGTCAAGCGTTTGAGTGACGCGGCGGACTTGATTTGTTTGCGATAAACGATACCGGTGGCAGCGGCAAGGCCGACGGCGACTCCCGCGACACCGCAGGCGATGGCAATGTTACGTGGCTTCATGACGGCTCCTTTCGTCCTGTTAGCGTAATTGTCGCAAAAGGAGTGCGGGCATGATGGCTCAACTTGGCGAGCGGCGCGGGATTAAACATGGAATGAAAGGCACGGCACTGGCGCGGCGGGGTATGCTGGAGGGGACCATCAACCCAGCGAAAGGGGAGAGCATGACGGATCAGGAAGCGCCCGAGCGCGCGCATGTGACGGCTGACGATATCGAGGCCGCCAACGACCTCATCGACTTTATCGAGGCATGCCCCAGCATGTTCCATACGGCGGCGACCATTATGGCCGAGCTCGACGAGGCGGGCTTTACCTACCTGCCCGAGAACGCGGCGTGGGACATCGAGCTGGGCGGGCGTTATTACACGCAGCGCAACACCTCGAGCGTTGTTGCCTTTAAGGTGGGCGAGGACCTGGCCGCGACGTGGGGCGAGGACGACGTTGCCGGTGACTATCATTTTCAGCTCACAGCGTCGCACAGCGATTCTCCGACGTTTAAGGTCAAGGCCGTGCCCGAGCTCGACGGCGCGGGCGAGACGCTGCGCCTGAACACCGAGGCCTACGGCGGCATGATCGACTACACCTGGTTCGATCGCCCGCTGGCACTTGCGGGCCGCGTGCTGGTGCGCGAGGGCGACCGCATTGAGAGCCGCCTGCTTGCCACCGAGCGCGAAGTCGCTATTATCCCGAGCCTTGCCATCCATATGAATCGTGGCGTTAACGAGGGCTTTGCGCCCAACCGATCTGTCGACCTTTGCCCGCTCATCAGCGCTGGTGACCTTAAGCAGGGCGACTTCGATGCCCTG
This sequence comes from uncultured Collinsella sp., assembly GCA_959606035.1. GTDB lineage: Bacteria > Actinomycetota > Coriobacteriia > Coriobacteriales > Coriobacteriaceae > Collinsella. The sequence goes on along the minus strand of CAUHHB010000004.1, from coordinate 186,751 downwards.
ATCGCCGACGAGCTGGATGTTGAGCCCGAGCAGATTCTGGGCCGCGATTTGTTCCTGGTCAACCGCCAGGATGCGCGCATTTGGGGCTGGGCCGACGAGTTTATCTCGACGCCCAAGCTCGATGACCTGGCCTGCGCCTATACCTCGCTGCAGGCATTTTTGGGTGCCGAGAATGCGCACGACGTTTCGGTCTTCTGCTGCTTTGATAACGAGGAGGTTGGCTCCGAGACCAAGCAGGGCGCCATGTCGACGTTCTTGGCCGACGCGCTGCGCCGCATTAACGGATCGTTGGGCTTCGATGACGAGTCGTATCATCGCGCACTTGCCGCCTCGATGCTCGTGAGCTGCGACAACGCGCATGCCGTGCATCCCAACCACGCCGAGAAATGCGATGCCCGCAACCAGGTGGTGCTCAACGGCGGTATCGTCATTAAGGAAGCCGCCAACCAGCACTACTGCACCGATGCCTTTAGCCGCGCGGTGTTCCAGGCTATTTGCGACGACGCCGACGTGCCCACGCAGGCCTTCGCCAACAAGAGCGATATGGCGGGCGGCTCCACGCTCGGCAATCTGTCCAATATGCAGGCGAGCATGCATGCCGTGGACGTGGGCCTGCCGCAGCTTGCCATGCACTCGAGCTACGAGACCGGCGGCGTGCGCGACGTGATGTACGCCATCCGCGCCCTCACGGCTTTCTACGAGCGCAACCTAACCATCAACGGCGCCGAAAGCGTGGAGCTCTAAAACCTACCAAAAGGGGATGTTAATTTTGGTAGGTTTTATCTGGGCGAATGCAAAGGGTGAAACCGAACTAGATCGGTGATACGTGGCCGCCGAGGCGCAGTGTGCCTCGGCGGCTTTTTGTGTGCAGAGTACGGCTAATGCTTATAAATGCTATACAAGCTTTACGTATCTACCATAGAGTTTTATGATAGTTTTGAAGTATTAAGGAGGGGTCATGACCACAACAGCCGCTCAGATCAACGTGCGTCTCGATGCCGATCTTAAAAGGAGTGGGGACGCCGCTCTTTCCAGGGCCGGTATGACGCCGAGCCAAGCGGTGCGAGCGCTCTGGCAGCTTGCAGCGTCGCTGGCCGATCGCCCCGGTGCGCTCGAGGATATCCTGCTGCCCAGTCGTGCCCGGGCGGAACAGCGCGAGCGCGAAAAGGCCGCCAAACGTAAGCTCGAGCTCATGGATCAGGGGTCGAAGCTGTTCGCTGCCGCTTGCTGTGAGTCGGGAATCGATATGGTCAAGGCTCAGCCATCGGACGACGAAGAGCTCAAACGGAATGCCTATGCGGATCGCTATGGCGAGGAGATGAGCTGGCTCTATGAGTGAGACTCCAAAGCGCATCTTGGTTGACGCCAACGTGTGGCTCGATTACTTCATTCCCTCACGACGTGGTCGTTCGGTGGCGATTGAGTTTTTACGCGATGCATGCACGGCACAGGTTGATTTGCTGTACGCGGCGACATCGTCCAAAGACCTGTTCTATTTGATTTCAAGTGAACATAAGGCATGGTATCGGCGAGAGCACGGTTCGCTTTCCCAGTATGCCGCTACGGTAGCGACTTCGCTTGCATGGGATTGTCTTAGCGTGCTGTCGCAGCTTGCCACGCCAGTGCCCTGTGACCTGAGCGACATCTGGATGGCGAGCAGACAGCGTGAGCTCCATAGCGATTACGAAGACGATTTAATCATTGCGGCAGCGATACGCGCTCAAGCAGATTTACTGGTCACCAACGATGTCAAGCTCTGTTCGCATGCTCCCGTCGCAGCAATGAGTGTAGAAGACGCAAAGAATTACTTAGCAACGCTCTAGCAATTTGAAGATCCCGCAGGTCGAACAAAAGTCAGCGAGAGCCCGCCGTTTGCGCCAAGGTGCCGTGAAATGAAAAGGCGCTGACCTTCTGGTCGCGCCTTTGAAATTGAACGGCAGATTGGCCAAACGGCGGGGTCGCAGCGTCGAGGGGTTCCGGCGTTTGGTAAAACGCCGGAACAATCTAATGATCGATCCAGCAGCGCAGGGTCTCGCCGGCTTGCAGATGACGCAGGTTCTCCGCGGCGATGTCGACGACGTTGTTGAGCGTGGCGGCTAGGTGGAACCAGCCCGAGACGTGCGGCGTGATGAGCATGTTGGGCGCATCCCACAGGGGGCTTGTCTCAGGCAGCGGCTCGGGGTCGGTGACGTCGACCGCGGCGCCGGCGAGATGTCCCGATTCCAGAGCGGCAACCAAGTCGTCGGCGACCACAAGATCGCCGCGGCCGCCGTTGGCAAAGAAGGCACCCGGTTTCATCGCGGCGAAGAACTCGGCGTTCGCCAGGCCGCGGGTCTCGGGTGTGCTCGGCATAAAGGATGCAACGATGTCAGCCTCGGCCAGGCGCTCGGGCAGGGCATCCATGCCGTCCATGTCCTCAAACACAATGGGGTAGACGAGCGGATGGCGCTTGATGCCGCGGACGTGCGCGCCCATGCTGCGGCAGAGCGTGGCGAAGTGGCCACCGACATCGCCCGCGCCCAGCACCAGCACATTGGCGTTTTTGAGCGAGGTGACCGGCCCCAAATCCTCCCAGCGATGCTCGCGCTGCAAGTCGTGATAGCCGGGCAGGCGCTTCATCATGGAAAGGACCATGGCAAACATGTGCTCGCTCACAGCCTGACCGTAGGCGCCCACCGAGCAAGACAGTTTGGCGTCGGCCGGCACGGTGCCGGCGGCAAGGTAGTCGTCATAGCCGGCGGTCTGCAATTGCAGCAGATGGAGATGCTCGCATGCCGTGAGCATGTCAGAGTCGATGTTGCCCAAGATCACGTCGGCGTCGGCGACCTGCTCGCGCGTGATGGCGTCGGCGCTCGTGTAGATAAAGTCCTCGCCCGGAGCGCTCGACTCAAGAATTGCGCGATGGCGGTCATTGACGGGCAGCAAAACCAGGATGTTCACAAACAGTCCTCTCCGCTCGACCTGCCAAAAAGGGACAGGTTTATTTTGGCAGGTTTTACCAGGTAAAACGCTAAAAAACGCCGGGCTTCGTGATGGTTAACATATCCATCGCGTAGCCCGGCGCATCCACGGCTACCAGCTGAGCAGTTCGTAGCCGTCCTCGGTCACCACGAGCTGTACCTCGCACTGGGCCGAATCGCTGCCGTCCTTGGTGCGCACGCACCAGCCGTCGCCCTTGCTAATCTTGATGTCGGGCGCTCCGGCATTGACCATAGGCTCGATGGTAAAGACCATGCCCGGGGCCATGATGGTATCCACATCGGGCGCCTCGGTGGTAAAGCCCACAAATGGGTCTTCGTGGAACTCCTTACCGATGCCGTGTCCGCCGTACTCGCGCACCACGCTAAAACCGGCGTCCTCGACGGTCTTTTGCACGGCCTCGGCCATAACGGACAGTGGCAGCCATGGCTTGACGGCCGCCAGACCCGCTTCCACGCTGGCGCGGGTGACATCGACCAGGCGCTGGCGCTCGGCCGAGACCTCGCCGATGCAGAACATGCGGCTCGAGTCGCTAAAGTAGCCGTCTAGGATCGTGGAACAGTCCACGTTGATGATGTCGCCCTCGTGCAGCACGTCCGTATCGCAGGGAATGCCGTGGCAGACCACATCATTGATCGAGGTGCACACGCTCTTGGGGTAGCCCTCGTAGTTGAGGTCGGCCGGCGTGCCACCGTGCTCGACGGTGTAGTCGTAGATCATCTGGTCGATCTGGTTGGTGGTCATGCCTGCGGCGATATGCTCGCCCACATAATCGAGCACGCCCACGTTGATGGCTGCCGAGCGCTTGATGCCCTCGATATCGGCGGGAGTCTTGTAGAGCGTGCGAGGCAGAACCTCCCAGCCTTCTTCCCACAAGCGCTCGAGGCGCTCATCAAAGGCGCTATGGCATTTCTTGTATTTCTTGCCGCTGCCGCACCAGCAAGCGTCGTTGCGGCCGGGCACGGGTCCTTTGTCATACATGGCTAACTTCCTTTCATTCGCAGCTAGTATAGCCCACCCACGCGGCCATAAAAGTTGCGGTGATATAGTTCCGATTTAAGCGGTTTAACAGCACAAATAGGAACTATATCACCGCAACTGATGGGGCGGGATGGCGGGCACTAGCTGCTGCGTGGTTTTGCTAGTAGCTCACCTGGCAGGGAATACCGAGGGCGCGCACGCGCGCGGCAATGGCGTCGAGCACCTCGGGCGCTGCTTTGGCAAGGCCGGCGACTGGTGTCTCGCGCGCGACCGTGTAGATGGTCGCCTCCTGCGGACGAATGCGCTCAAGCGCCGCGAGCCAGGGGGCAACATACTCCTCGCCGGTATTGTCGATGAGCTTGCCCTGATACTCGCCGGTCAAAAAGATCGTCTGGATAATAATGTGACCGTCAAAGCTTGCGAACGTCTCGATCTGGTGTTCGACGTTGTAGGGGCCAACAGGCTGGTCGAGCAGCTGGATAAACGCCGGGTCGACGGTATCGAGCTTAAGAATGTTGTCGTCGACCATCATGAGCGCGTCGTGCACCTCGGGGCGGTCGGCGCGTGTGCCGTTGGAGAGCACGGCGATCTTGGAGTTTGGGGCAAGCTCGTCGCGCAGCGCGACGGCGCCGGCGATGGCCTGCGGAAACTCCGGTGCGGCGGTGGGCTCGCCGTTGCCTGCGAAGGTGATCACATCGGGGAGCTCGCCCTCGGCTGCCATCTCGCGCAGCTTTGCCTCGAGCGCGTCGAGTACCACGGTAGCCGTGTTGTACGGCTCATGGCAGGGGCGTTCGGCGTTGAGGCCGTTTTCGCAGTAAATGCAGTCGAACGTGCAGATTTTGCCGCTGGCCGGCATCATGTTGACGCCGAGCGAGAGACCAAGGCGACGGCTGCGAACGGGCCCAAAGATGGGGCTTGCATTCAAAAACGTAGACATAGGCATATGCTCCTCAAGACAATTGTGCCTAAGCATAGCATCGGCTCCAAAGCAAGGTGCGGGCTCTTGCTTTACAAGTTTCGTTTTTTCACGTCGCTCATTATGCCGTGCCATGAAAAGCCTCGGGTCGGGTAAAGTTAATCTGTTAACAAGGCGTAAGGCAATACGGGTCCATCCAACCGCACTGACGTGCAACCGGATGAGCGTTGATGATGGGGGCACAACATGGATTTTACGGTCGAGAATGCGGGCACCACGATTGCCTGTCGCGAATATGCCGGCCCGGATGTGTCGCCTGATACTCCTGCCTTGGTGTGCGTGCACGGCGCTTGTGTCGACGGCACATTTTTCGACGGTATCGCTTGTGAGCTCAGCCGCAACTACCGCGTAATTGCCTACGACCGCCGCGGCTGCGGTGGCAGCAGCGATGCGGCAGACGGCAGCTATGATCTTGCCGCTCAGGCCGCCGACCTGCAAGCCGTGATCGAACACGTTGGCGCTCCGGCAAATGTGCTTGCGCACAGCGCCGGTACGTTGGTGGCGCTGGAGCTTCTCCGCACCGAACCCCATCTCGTCGCCCGTACGATTCTGCATGAGCCGGCTGTGTCGGCCGAAGGCGTCGGTATGGGCGCAGCTCCGGTTTTGCTCGATATGATTGCGACTGGAAAGGTTTCAAGGGCGCTCCGGCTTTTCTTGGGAGCCCTCGGCGACTTGGACCCCGAGGCTCCTGGGACGACCGAAGCGGAAGTCAAACATGCCCTGCGCAATGGTCGTTGCTTTATGGCGAACGAATACGGGATTACTATGACCTGCGTTCCCGATTGGAATAGCGTTCGCGCGTCAAAAACGGTGGCCGCCGTGCTCCTGGGCGAGCTCTCGATTGGCACGCCCCGCGAGGCTGGTACGCGAGCGGCTGCCGAATATCTCGATTGCCCTCTCGTGACGATCCCGGGCGCGCATAACGGTCTGCGCGATCGCCCGGCAGCGGCTGCCCGGGCTGTCCGTGGCATCCTGGGGCTCTAACACCCGCAATGGCCAAAGCAGGCTTCACCCGAAAACGTTTCGGCCGTGTTAACAAATGTGCTCAAAACCTCACGTCTGCGACTTCAATCGCGCCGCCTGCCAACTCATAAAAATGTAACAGCATTCACGTACTTACCTGCATCGACAAGGTGTTACCCTTGTAGCATTTGGAACCCACCGCTACCATGCGAAACTATCGAAAGGGCCCCATATGCTCAATAATCACGAGGTCAATCTAACCGACGAGGAGGCTACCGCTGAGGTCGCCCGTGTCGCGAAGACCTACCCCGTGGTGCGTTTGCTGTCTTTCGATCAGATTAAGGGCGATCCTAACTGCTTGCTCGCCGGCGAACGGTGTCCCTGTTTGCGCCAGTCGAGTCTTGAGGCTTTGGCAGACTCCGATGAGGTGTCGGAGCAACTGCTCAATGATGGCACTGAGTACCGCGCCCGTCTACGCCCTCTGAAGGTCGAGGGCGAGCCTCACGTCCTGCTGATGGTGCGTCCGATCGATGAGCAAGAGGCTGCAGAAGAGGACCTTGTCTACACCGACGTGCTGACGAGCGTGCACAATCGCCGATATTACGAGGAAAAGCTCCGCAACGCCCGCATGAATGCCGGCGTTGCGATGATCGACCTTGATGATTTTAGGGTCTTCAACGATACGTGTGGCCGTCATGCCGGCGACCTTGCGCTCGGTGCTGTGGCGACAGCCATGCGCAGCAGAATCCGTTCGACTGACGAGCTTGTGCGCTATGGCTGCGACAAGTTTGTGGTTGTCATGTCCAATATTCCCTCCGATGACTTCACCCGTCGCCTGCATCAGGTGTCCGATGCCGTTCATTCCACGATTATTCCGGGCCATGAGTACGTGAGCTTGACGGCATGTGTTGGTGGCGTTCGCATTCATGGCGAGACGGTCGATGAGGGCGTTGGCCGCGCTGTCCAGTTACTGAGCCGCGCTAAGGCAAAAGCCGGTACGGTCGTGACCGATGCCGATTCCATCGAGGCCTTCCAAAGCGAAAAGCCTTCGGTGCTTATTGTCGATGACTCCGAGATGAACCGAGTCATTCTCAATGAGATGCTCAAGGACGAGTATTGTGTCCTCGAGGCCGATAACGGTCGTGCGGCGCTCGACATGGTCGACCGCTATGGCGATGAGTTGTCGCTCGTGCTGCTGGACATTATCATGCCGGGCATAAGCGGCTTTGAGGTGCTGGCCGATCTGTCACGCCGATCGGGCATCGACAATCTGCCTGTCATCATGATTTCGAGCGAAGATTCCGATGATATGGTTCTGCGCGCGTACGAGCTGGGCGCCTCAGACTATATCAACCGCCCGTTTGACTCCCGTATCGTGCGCCGCCGCGTAAACAACACCATCCGCCTGTACGCCAAACAGCGCCGCCTGACGAGCCTGCTGTCCCAGCAGTACAACGAGCGCGTCAAGAACAGTCGCATGCTCATCGACATCATGGCCGGCGTCATGGAGCTTCGCAACGGCGAGAGCGGCAGGCACGTTACGAACATCGAGAAGCTGACCGAGCTGCTGCTTGGCTGTCTGGTCCAGCGTAGCGGCACGATCTCCCTCGACAATGAGGAACGCTCCACGATCGCCCTGGCTTCGGCGCTGCACGATATCGGCAAGATGTCGATTGACGATGCGATTCTCAACAAGCCCGGGCGCCTCACGCCCGAGGAGTTCGAGATTATGAAGACGCATACCACGATTGGCGCCAACATGCTGCTTGAGCTGGGTAGCCATCACGCCGGCAATGCGCTTATGGAATATGCGTACCAGATTGCGCGTTGGCATCACGAGCGCTGGGACGGCAAGGGTTATCCCGATGGCCTTAAGGGCGACGAAATTCCCATCGCCGCGCAGGTGGTTTCGGTGGCTGACGTGTACGATGCCCTGACGAGCGTGCGCGTGTACAAGGACGCTATCCCGCACGAGGAGGCGATCCAGATGATCCTGGACGGTAAGTGCGGCACCTTTAACCCGCTGCTGCTCGACTGCCTGCTCGAGGTAAAAGACCGTATTGCCGAAACATTGGCGCGCCCTGCCGACGTCGTCGCGTTTCCCACGATTTAGTTTGACCAAAGGAGTTTTTGATTCATGATTTCCATGCGTGAGGCGTATGAGAAGATCGGCGCTAATTATGATGACGCGTGCGCTCGGCTGATGGGCGAGGAAATGCTTGCCCGCTTTGCCCTCAAGTTTTTGGATGACGAGAGCATGGACAAGCTGGAGGCCGCCATGGCGGCAGGAGACGCCGAGAGTGCGTTTATGGCGGCGCATACGCTCAAAGGCGTGAGCCAGAACCTGGGATTCGATAATCTGTACGAGCCGGCGGTCGTGGTGACCGAAGCGCTGCGTGGTGCCGATGCCGTTGATGGTGCCCGCGAGGGAATGCATGCGCTGCAGCAGCAATATGCGGCTACGATGTCGGCCCTGCGCGAGGCGGCTGAATAGAAGCTTGCAAGCTTTGATGACTATGAGAGTGGATAATCTCCCGTTTTAGGCCCGGTGGCGGCCTCAAAGTGGGAGATTATCCACGCTCGTTCGATACGTGTCCAACAATCCACGCTCACCCCTTCTGATTAGTGAATGGCCTATGCGCACTGGCGGGGCTTTCCGCATGCAATCCATATCGTTGTTCGATAAACTGTTCGAATAACGATAGAGCCGATGAGGGTGAGTGTATGTCCAACAGCGTTCAGCGTATGGCCAAGGCGGGCGAAAATATCAGGAAGCTTGGTTTTTGCATGGCAGCCGTTTTTGCAGGGATGCTCGTTGCTTTTGCCGCGTTGGTTGTTTACGTGATCTGGTATGCGGTTGCAAACGGTGCTTCTGTTGATTCTTTCGGTGTCGTGACGCTTCTCAATGGCGGGTGCATCGTTATCCCAAGCGGACTGTGCCTGGCACTCGTCGTGGGTATTTCGCTTGTCGTTTTGTGCGGGATCAGCCGTAACATCTCGCGGGGCGTCTCGCCCTTTACCAAGACGCATGTACGGCTTATCCGTGTTCTCGCGCTTGCCTTTGCTGCTAACGCCGCGGTTTCGCTTGTTGGTGCCTATGGATCGGTCAATCTCACCATTGGCGGACTGGAGCTTTACATCGTGCCTCATTCCTTCGTTATTGAGATTTGCCAAGGCATTGCCTTTGATGCGGGGTCGCTTATCGGCGCGGTTGTCTGTTTGTTTATCTCGGCGATCTGGAGTTATGCCTCGCTGCTCCAGGAGCAGTCTGACGAGCTTGTGTAGGAGGAAGCATGAGCTATCTCATTATCGAGCTTGAGACGCAGCTGCTTAAGACCGGAAAGACCAGTTCTGATCTGATTCGGGCGACGGGGCATACTCCGGCTAATATTTCAAAGCTTAGAAACGGAAAGATAAAAGCTATTCGCCTAAAGACGCTCCTCGATATCTGTGATGAGCTTGATTGTCAACCGGGAGATATTATTCAGCGCGTGAGTGAGAAAGAGCTTGAGGAGCTTATTGTTGAGCGTGCAAAAAACGTTGTGAGGCAGATGCGGGACGGCGGAGGCAATGAGGCGTCGCTTCCGACATCAGTCTTTGCTGTCGATTTGAGCGACGAGTAGCTTAAGGCGAACAACTAAAACGAAATATCAGCGTGAAGGGACCCGTGTCTAACACGGGTTCTTTCTTTTAGATTATCTTGACAAATATAAGTTATCGAAAAACAATAATAACTATGGAACACGATAAAGTAAAGAAGGAACGATATGAGCGGTTTTGGTATCAAGCGGAACGGAAGGCCAATGAACGCATCAACGATAAGGCTATCAAGGGTGTCAAAGCGCTACGGGAAACGGCGCGTTTTGCATGACGTTTCCTTCGAGGTGGATCAGTCTGAGCTTTGCGCCCTTGTTGGTGCAAACGGGGCGGGCAAAAGCACGCTTATTAAAATCGTCCTTGGCATCTGTGAGCCATCGTCGGGGAGCGTGGAGCTCTTTGGAGGCAAGTCGAAAAAAGAGCTGAGCTTGATGCGGACGCGTGTCGGCTATGTGCCAGATTCCTGCGGAGCATACCAATCCCTCAGTGCGGCTGAGAATCTTCGGATCCGATGTGCGGAATGGGGGCTCGATGAGAAACGTGAGGTTCCTCGCGTCTTGGGCCTGGTCGGGCTGGACGTCGATGAGAAAAAGAGCGTGAGCAGTTTTTCTCTGGGAATGAAACGGCGACTGGATATAGCTACGGCTTTATTGGGCGACACCGACGTACTAATTTTCGATGAGCCGGCAAATGGATTGGATCCGTTGGGCATCGAGAGTATATGGGCCCTTATCGGTCGATTGAATCGAGAGCAGGGTAAGACCATGCTCATCTCTAGTCATGATTTGGATGAGTTGGCATCGGTTGCAACAAGTTGCGTGTTTCTTCATGACGGTGAACTGCTGAAAAAGGAATCGATGGATGTCATAAGGGATGAGGCGTCGTCCCTAAAAGAGTATTACAGGCGCTTGATGAAGGCGGTCTCGCTATGAAGCGGGCGATCCATCCCATAAAGGCAGATATGATGCGTTTGCACAGGATATTTCCGGCGAAGTTTGGTCTTGCGCTTATGCTGGCGTTCGGCCTTCTCTTCGGCATCTTTCTAAAAAACGGAACAACGTTGCTCGCCTTTGGCTATGGCGTTTGTGGGGAGGATATTGGTTTCCTCTGGAATGCAATCGATCCTTCTGCGCCTGATGAGTCCCTTGCGCGCAGCGCTTTTGCCGGTACATCCCTGTTCGTTCCACTCATCGTTTGTTTGGTGCTTTTACAGGAGCATGGCTATAAAGAGGGGCACCGAATTTCTTCGGCAAGAGGTCTCAACCGCTTTTATGGGGCTCTAGCCCATGCATTTTCGTCTGCTTTAATAATTGGCGCAGCGTATAGCGCGCTTTGCCTTCTTCTTTTTGCAATAGCCATAATACGTGGAGGGCATAACTACTCGCACAACATACTAACTGTATTTTTGCCTGCAATGATAGTCAACGCCGTATTGGTGATATCGGTTGCGCTGGAGACGGTGACCATCTATCGGATAACGGGCAGCGCTGTATTGAGCGGGGCCGTGGTGATAATCGGATTTGTCATGAGCTTGACGCTCTACGGAGCCTTCCTTCAGGCACCTATACCATCCTTGCGATGGATCTTCTTCCTTCCGGGGCCGTACCTTGGAGTCGGATGTGCCCTTGGGTATAGCGATATGGGGCAGCTGACGCTTCTGGGATATGGCGTGGCAGCCAGCTGTCTATCGGTATTGATTTACGCTCTCTTGAGCTTTCGCGCTGGGGGTGTGCTCAATGGCTCGTCAGATTAAAAGACTTCTCCAGTCAGAATTGAAGCATGTGAGCAAATGGGCGTACGCCTTAATCCTGGTAATTTATGCGTACATGGTGATATTGCAGCTTAATTCTTTCCCGATGTGGTTCTGTAGCCTCCGTGAGAACAGTTTCTTGGGTTTTTTCCCAGACCCGACGCTTCGGCTATCGGCGGAGGATGTCCTTCTGTTTGGCAATGCAGAGGTTTTTCGCGGTCTGCTGTTCAACGTAGCCCCGTTGGCCCATGCATTGTTCTTTCCGTTCATCGCGGCTTGCATTGTGCCGCGCTTTGTCAGTTCGGGCTTTGTCGAGGAACCGTGGGGGTTGTCGGAGGCTCGGGGAGGGAAGCGTGTGTGCGCTATCGTTGCGCGAGGGGTGCTATCTTCTTTTGCCCTTTTGGGCGCGTTTATCCTGACGAGTGTCGTTTTGTACTGTCTTAACTGCGCGATCGTTTTGGATGCTCAGCAGTATTTCAACCTGCATGTATTTTGCTATCGACTTGTTCTTGCTGCCGCCGCCTGCCTTGCATACGTGGTTTCTTGCGTAATCGTTGTTTCCTATTTTGGGTCCGGCTTCGGTCCGATTGGCATGCTGTTGCTTGTCAACGTTGTAGCGATCTACATACAGCTCGGGGTCAATTCCATGCTTCCGCTTCCAGCCTCGATGCTCATGTGGATTTGCGGCGTGACCCCGTTGGGGAATGGTCAATGCATCTCGATTTTAATTGACTGCCTAATAAACGTAGCAAGCGTTTTTACCATCTGCTTTACCGTCGACCGATTGCGGTCGAGATTTCTTTGATTGTTTGTGAGGGATAAACATACCGAGCGTATCAAATACAGGGGGGGCGGGCACCGTGGCTGGTGTCCGCCCCCCCCTGGCTTAGGAGGCTTTAACTTGTGTAGCTTGCGAGCTAACGGGCCTGCTTAACCTTTGCCGCTGCCTCGACAAACGACTTCCACAGGTTAAAGTCGGTCTCGAGCGTCTTCCACGTATACTCAGGGTGCCATTGCACGCCCAAGCAGAATGGCTGGCCTTCGACCTCGATGCACTCGGGAACGCCGTCGGTTGCCTTGGCGACCAAACGCGTGCTCTTACCCAGACGATCGACGCAGCAGTGGTGTGCGGAGTTGGTTTGGATCAGCCTGTGTCCGCCAACCGCGCGGTCGAGCAGCGAGCCCGGCACGACCTCGACGGGATGCACGGGGTCGTTGAGCACGTGGGTATGGCGCCACTGCGTGCGGCCCTCGCGAGCGCCCAGGCTCGGCACGTCCATGCACAGGGTGCCGCCAGTGGCGACGTTGAGCAACTGCGTGCCACGGCAGGTGGTAAAGAGCGTCTTTTTGGCGCGGAGCACCTCGCCGACCAGCTTAAACTCAAAGCTATCGCGGATCTCGCAGCAGAGGGTGGGGTCGTAGGGTCGATCATCGCCCCAGCGTTTGGGGTTGACATCCGGGCCGCCGGGAATAGCGATACCGTCGGCGATATCGACGTAATGGCGGATGACCTCAATGTCCTCGGTGATGGACATCTGCAGCGGCAGGCCGCCGGCGGCAAGGATGGCATCGACAAAGACACTTGCGATTTCCTCGTTGGGGGAGAGCGTCTCGCTTAAAAACGGCTTCGCCTCTTCCCAGCGCGGCGCGACGAGGATGAGCGGGCGGTCGGCGGGATCGACGTCGACATGTGGGGTGTAGGGCGATGAAGTGCGAGTTCCGATCATGGGCGTGGCTTTCGAATCCGGGTGGACATGGCGCAGGGCGGCGCGGGGCAAACGCTGCAGATGAATGTGTCCCGCGTGGCAATTGGGTTAGTGGCCCTTGATGGAGTTGAGGAAGTCTTGGGCGCGCTTGGTCTGGGGATGGTCGAAGAACTCGTCGGGCGTGCCGGTCTCTACGATCTGGCCGTCGGCCATAAACACGACGCGGTCGGCCACGCGGCGGGCAAAGTTCATCTCGTGCGTAATCACGATCATCGTCATGCCCTGCTGGGCCAGGCGGACCATGACCTCGAGCACCTCGTTAATCATCTCGGGGTCAAGGGCGCTTGTGGGCTCGTCAAAGAGCATGGCCTTGGGCTGCATGGCAAGCGAGCGGGCGATGGCTACGCGCTGCTGTTGGCCGCCCGAGAGCTGTGCGGGCACCTTGTCGGCCTGCTCGGCAACGCCCACGCGGCTCAACAGATCCATGGCGCGCTCGCGGGCCTCGTCCTTGGAGACGCCCAGCACATCGACCGGTCCCAGCATGACGTTCTGCAACACGGTCATATGCGCGAACAGGTTGAACTGCTGAAACACCATGCCCAGCTCGGCACGCATGCGGGCAAGATCCTTGCCTTCCTGCGGCAGGGGCTCGCCCTCGATGAGAATCTCGCCCGAGTCGATGGTCTCCAAGCGGTTGATGGTGCGGCACATGGTCGATTTGCCCGAGCCCGAGGGGCCGATCACGACGACAACCTCGCCGCGATCGACCGAGAGATTAATGTCGTTGAGGACGTGCAGATCGCCATAGTGCTTATCGACGTGCTTGAGCTCAATCAGCGGCTGATTGCCGGTGGAAGAAGTGCTCTGTGCCATGGTGCTCGGCTCCTTATGACTCGAAATGGTAAATCGTTAGCGAATGATGGTCGCGCCGGTCTTGTGCGAGACGTAGACGGCGGCCTTGTTGATTGCAACGTTGATGAGGATGTAGATGACCGCGATCACCAGATAGACCGACACGAGGGCGTCGTAGTTGGTAATGAGTACGCGGGCGTTTTGCATGAGGTCGGGGTAGCTCACCACGTAGGCGACGGTGGTGTCTTTGACGACGACTACAAGCTGCGAAATCAACGACGGAATGATAAAGCGAATCGCCTGCGGCAGCACGATTTTAAAGGTGATTTTAGCTTTGGCGAGACCGAGCGCCTGGGCGGCCTCGACCTGGCCGCGCGGCACGGCATTGACGCCGGCGCGGAAGATCTCGGCAAGCACACCGGCTGCAGCGAGCGCGACGGGAAGCGTGAGCATCCAAAACGACGGCAGCGCGATCTTGTACTGGGGCAGCACCAAAAAGAAGAAGTAGATGAACAGTAGGCTCGGCACGCCACGGAAGAAATCGGTGAGCACGCGGCAGACCAGCTGCAGCGGCTTGATGTCGCTGGTGCGGCCGAGCATGAGGGCCAGACCCAGTACCAGCGCGATGGCGCCAGCGGTGAGCGCGACCTTTACCGTGCCCTCAAAACCGGCAAGTAAGAACTTCCAGGTAGTGAGGTGCGTAAAGAAATACCAATAGTGGACTGAAAGCTGACCGGTCACATAAAAGCGCTGCAGTACCAGAGCGATGAGCGCGGCCACGGCAACAAGTGAGATGGCGGTGCCGATGCGAATCTTGGCGCGCATCTTGGGGCCGGGAGCCTCGTAGAGCGCATCGCGCATGGTGAGCGCGGGAGAGGAGTGCTTGCTCATCGGAGGATCCTCACCTTCTTATCGATGTAGTTGCCAATGTGGCTCACCACAAAGGCCGTGCCCAGGTAGCCGAGCGCCGAGATAAAGAACGCGGCGACGCCGCCGAGCGAGCGCGTGTTGATATAGCTCACCACGCCGGTGAGCTCCTGGGGCTTAAGCGGCACCTGACTGCCGAGCGCGGTGGTGAGCATGACGGCGATAAAGAGGTTGGTCATGGGCAGCACGCTCGAGCGCAGTGCCTGCGGAATCACGATCTTGGCGAGGATGCGATTGAAGCTCATACCGAGCGAACGTGCGGCTTCTACCTGACCGACGCCGACGGTGTTGATGCCGCTCATAAAGTTCTCGGAGCCAAAGGCCGAGCCCAGCAACACCGTGGCGACGATAACGCAGGTGCGGTAGGGCAGGACGACCTTGAGCGGCGGCAATGCGTAGACGACGATGATGAGCAACGCAATGCCGGGGATGTTACGGAAGACCTGGACATACAGGTCGCCAAAGACGCGCAGCGGCTTGAGCGGCGACACGCGCATCACGGTGACGGCGACGGCCAGCACCATGGCGATGGCAAACGACTCAAGCGTCATGCCCCAGGTTGCGAGCAGCGCGTCAATGTAGTTCTGGCCATAGAGCGACCAGAGCTCGGAGAGACTCATGCGGACCTCCCGCCGATAAGGAAAGGGGCTCCCGCGTGTACGGAAGCCCCGACAACTCAGTGAGGAAACAGTTTAGCGCAATAAAGCACATCGTGCGTTTCCGTATGGTTTCGTTGCGGCCGTTACTAGGCGCGTTGCCTAGGCGCCGATTTCGGGCAGCTCGGGAACATTGGTGTCGCCCGTGCGGTCGCCGATGCAGATCTGCCACAGCTCGGTCCAGGTGCCGTCGTCCTCAATCTTCTTAAGGAAGTCGTTAACGAAGGCGACGCCGTCGGAATCGAGCGGCAGGCCGATGCCATAGGGCTCCTTGCTGCCGAAGGGCTTGCCGGCGATCTTATACTTACCGGGCTCGCGGACCAGGGCGCTCTGCTGCATGTTGTTGTCGATGACGTAGGCGTCAACGCGACCCTGCTGGAGTGCCTGGCGGGCCTCCTCGTCGGTCTTGAACTCCTGCTGGCTGGCCTTGGGAGCGAGCTCCTCCAGGATGGCAGGGCCGTTGGACCCGGACTGGACGGCGACGTTCTTGTCGGCCAGGTCGTCGACGCTCTTGATGTCGTCGTTGTCGGCGAGCACCAGGATGGCCTGCTGCGTGTAGTAATAGGGACCGGCAAAGGAGACGAGCTTCTTGCGATCGTCAGTGATGGTGTAGGTGGCAAAGACGGCGTCGACCTGGCCGTTCTGCAGGACGGACTCACGCGTGTCAGAGGTCACCTGGGTGATCTCGACCTTGTTCTCGCCCAGAATGTAGTTGGACAGGAGCTGTGCGATACCGGCGTCGAAGCCGCGGGTCTGACCGTCCTTCTCGTTGAGGAGGGAGAAGAGCGTGGAGGTCTGGACGCCACCGATCGTAAAGACGCCGGCATCCTTGACGGCCGTAGCCCAGGTGCTGGCGGCGATGGCGTCGTCATCGGCCTTGGGGCCGTCGTTGACGAGCTTGTCGAATGCCTTGGCGTCGAGCGTGGCGGAAACCTCGGTATCCTCGGAGCTCTTGGAGGAACCGGCGGAACCCTTGTCGGCCTCGGTACTGGTGTCGGAGCAGCCGGCAAGACCAAGGCCGGCGACGGTTGCGAAGGTGGCGGCGACGAAGCCGCGGCGGTCGAGAACGACCTGCTGGGAGAGGTTCTTGCTCATGGTAGAACACCTTTCTCAATAAAATCCCTAGCGGTTGAGTAGAGTTATACCCTATCCCGCTCAAATGGGTCAACACGAAATAACTCAGAAACATACTTACCTTATGGGTTATTCTACCTACCAAAAGGGACAGGCACCTTTGTGGCGGTTCTGGCCGATGTAGCGGCATGCCTTGCTGTTTTGTCTCGATCTGTAACATCTGCAGCCATTTTTGCCGAGTAACTGTTACAGATTGAGATTTTCTCTTCAGGGGAATTCGAATGTCTCGATCTGTAACAGTTAGACGGCCAAAAGGTCTCTATCTGTTACAGATCGAGACAAAGGTCAGGGGCAAAGATGGTTTGTCTAGATCTGTAACAGTTAGACGGGAATTCGGGCCCTAGATGTTACAGATTGAGATAATCGCGCCGCGAAAATAAAAACCTCCGCAGGGATGCTTCCCTTGCGGAGGTTTTCTTACTCGTTGAGTAGTCTCACGGCTTCGGCGGCCATGTTCTCGACTGTCATGCCGTTCTGCGCGAGCAGTTCGTTGGGGTCGTAGCGGTCGTGGAAGCCCTTGGCGATGCCGAAGGTGCGCGTGCGCAGCGGCGTACAGGCCAAATAACATGCCACGCGTTCGCCCCAGCCGCCGTCCAAGATTCCGTCCTCGAGGGTGACGACAACGCGATGCTTGGCGGCAAGGCTGTCGAGGAATTCGCGGTCGAGCTCGGTCGCAAAGCGTGGGTTGACGAGCGTCGCCTCGATGCCATACTCGGCGGCCAGGCGGTTTGCCACGCGCTCGCCCAGCTCAAAGAAATCGCCAAGCGCGAGCACGGCCACATCGCGGCCCTGGCGCACCATGTTGTAGCGAACGGCGCTGTAGTCGGCGTCTTCGGCGGGCGCAAGGTCGGGACGGCTCACCAGGCCAATACCCGGCACGCGAATCGCCACGGGATGCTCGCGGTGGTCGAGCGACCAGCTCAGCATGGACAGGTATTCCTCCATGCAGGCCGGCGCCAGGTAGCGCATGTTGGGGAGAGCGCCCAGCATGGAAATATCAAAGAACGAAAGATGCGTCTCGGACGTGGTGCCAAAGATCGACGCGCCAAATACCAAGATGGTTGCGGGGGCGTCGTTGAGGCACAGGTCGTGCCACAGCTCGTCGTAGGCGCGCTGCAAAAACGTGCCGTACACACCAAAGACCGGCTTGGCGCCCGAGCGCGCAAGCGCGGTGGCAAAGGTCACGGCGTGCTCCTCGGCAATGCCCACATCGACGAACTGCTTGCCTGCCGCGGCGCGAAGCTCGGGCGTAAAGCCCATGATGTAGGGCGTTGCAGCCGTGATGCCCACAACCTGCGGATCGCGCTCTATGGCAGCGCTCAGGGCCTCGCCCGTAATGTCGGCATAGGTGCGCGGCGCAGGCTCGCTCGGATGGCCCGGGCAGAGCTTGCGCCCAGTCGCCATGTCAAACGGGCCTACATGATGCCAGCGCTCGGGGTCGCTCTGGGCCGGCTCAAAGCCCTTGCCCTTCGCGGTGGAGACGTGCAGCACGATGGGATGATCGATATCGCGCAGCTCCTGCAGCACGTCGACTAGGGCCAACACATCGTTACCGGCGTCCAGATAGCGGTAGTCGAGCCCCATCGCGCGGAAAACGTTGCGCTCACAGGTGCCGTTGCTGGCGCGCAGCTCGGCCAGATTGCGATACAGGCCGCCATGGTTCTCGGCAATGGACTGGTCGTTGTCATTGACGACGATGATCAAGTTGCTGTCGAGCTCGGCGGCATTGTTGAAGCCCTCAAACGCCAGACCGCCCGAAAGCGAACCGTCGCCAATGATGGTAATGACGTTGTAGCTGTCGCCCGCCAGGTCACGAGCGTGCGCCAGGCCGCAGCCCAGGCTCACCGACGTGGAGGTATGGCCCATGGCGAACAGGTCGTGCTCGGACTCGTCGGGATTGGCAAAGCCAGAAGCCTCACCATAACGCTCCGGATTGATATAAGTGTACGCACGCCCCGTCAGCGCCTTGTGGGCGTAGGTCTGGTGCGAAACGTCAAAGACAATCTTGTCGATGGGGGAGTTAAACACGCGATGGAGCGCGACCGTAAGCTCAACGACGCCCAGGTTGGGGGCAACGTGCCCGCCGACGGCGGCGGAGCTTTCGAGGATGGCGTGGCGGATCTCGCCGCAGAGCAGCGGAAGCTCGGCGCGATCGAGAGCCTTGACGTCCTCGGGCGTTGTCGTTTGCGTAAGCAGCATCGTTGTGGGTTACTCCATGCGAATCGTGCGCCGGCACTCCCTCGGCCGGCACAATTGCACAAGACAGTCTCGCACATTTTGGCGTTTGATATGTGACGGCGGCGCGGTAATTCGCCAACTGGTGGGGCAAAACGTTTTGTCCGATGCCATACTGATAAGTTCCATGATGATTTTATTCATTGCGTGCAGGCTGTGGCTTGCCGCCGAGCGCCGCCGGAAGGAGGCCGCATGTCCGATACCGTTCGTGCCGAGAAAATCGCGTGCGAAGTAGACCATGCTGCCCGTCAACTGGCACAGGCGGGCCGTCTGGACCTGACGCGCGAGTTTATCCAGCATGGCGATGTGACGGTGTATACGCATGTGACCTCGGTGGCGCGGGCAAGTCTGTCCTTTGCCGAGCGCCTGGGCCGCGTCGGTATCTCCGTCGACCGCTTATCGCTGCTGCGCGGGGCCCTGCTGCACGATTACTTTCTCTATGACTGGCACGATCCCGACCCAAGCCATCGACTGCATGGCTTTCGTCACCCGTTTTTTGCCCTGGCGCGTGCGGAGGAAGATTTTGAGCTGACGTCGCGCGAGCGGAATATTATCGTACGGCATATGTTTCCGCTGGTGCCGGTGCCGCCGACGTGTCGCGAGGCATGGATTGTGTGCCTGGCGGATAAATGGTGCGCGCTGCGCGAGACGATTGCCGGCCGTCTGCCGCGCAAAGGCGGCGCGAACGATTTGAACGAGGGCCCGAGCGACGGCTCGAGCAAAGAATCGAACGAAAAGAGGAGTGGGTAGACGGTGGGAACCGCGATCGGCATGGCATTTGACGGCGCGACGCTTGCCGCCTGTCCGCTCTCGGCGCTGGTACTCTCGTTTGCCTTCTACGGTTTTTGCGGCTGGGTATGGGAGTCGACAGTCTGCGCCATGCTCAACCACGGACGCTTTGCCAACAGCGGCTTTTTGCTAGGGCCGTGTTGTCCCATCTACGGTGCGGGCGGCATTGCGTGCTGGTTGCTGCTGCGTGGAATCCCAGACGCCTCGAGCCAGTTTGTCGCTGCCGCGCTCGTATGCAGCGTGATCGAATATAGCGTGGGCGTGCTGTTGGAAAAAACGACGGGTGCCCGGTTTTGGGATTACTCGCATCTGCCGTTTAACCTGCACGGACGCATCTGCCTGTACTGGGCCTGCGCGTTTGGCCTGGGTGCACTGTGCATTTGCCGTTTAGTGGAGCCGGCATTGCTGGGGCTGCTTGGCCATCTGCCGGTGCTGATTGTGCGGCTGTCCGCCTTTATCGTCGCGGTCGCGATGATGGTCGACGCGGTGTGCTCGTTGGCGAGCTGGCGGCGTCTGTCCGATCAGCTGGAGCGCGTCCGGGCCGACCTTGCCGACCGCATCAATGAGTCGCTTGCCGATGCCTCGGACTCAATGCTCGAACGTATTCCCGATTCTACGATTGACTCGGTGGCACAGACGCACATCCGTAGCCGTGCCGTTAACGCGTGGCTGGCCGAGCTGGGTGACGCCGCGCTCGATGCCCTGCGCGAGAAGGCTTCGATGCCGACGTTTATCTCGGATGGTGCTCGCGGCCTGGCGCTCGCTGCCCGCCGCGTTGCCGATGTCGCGCCGAGCATGCCGCGTCCGTCGCTCAGTCGTCGCCTTGCCGGCAAGCGCATGAGCCGTCCGGTGCCGAGCGTGTCGCTCAGCCGCCGTGACCTACGCTTCTTTAACGCCTTCCCGCGTCTGCACATCAATCGCTACGAGGGCGTCATCCGAGCTACCGACCTCCGCGACCGAGCCCGCGAGCTGTTCCGGCGCTAGCCGGGACGGGGCCAAGCGCGCCCTTCTCGTTCGCCCGTTTCCCGTTCGTTTCGCGCCCGTTGCCGCGCCGTTTCCAAGATTGCGGCACCGTTTCCATTCGACAACGCAGCGTTTAACAACGCCGTATCTGGTCTACACCAGTTGCCCCTCGGCCGCATTATGGGCGCCGACAACGTCCATGCGACCAAGGGGGAGCGAATGTACGATACGGGATCGACAACGTTTATGCTCATCTGCACCATGCTCGTGTTTTTAATGACACCGGGCCTGGCGTTTTTCTATGGCGGCCTGTCCAGGCGCAAAAATGTCATCAACACCATGCTTATGTGCTTTGGCGCCATTGGCCTGGTTGGTGTGCTGTGGATTGTTGCTGGCTGGTCGCTGGCCTACGGCGGCGACGGCTCCAGTCCGTTTATTGGAGGCCTTGACCAGCTGCTGTGCCTGCCGGTGCTCCACCAGGTGCTGCAGGCGGCCGAGGGCAATGCCGCGGACGGTGCCGTCTACCCTCAGATCATCAACATCGCCTTCCAGATGGCGTTTGCCATGATCACGGCCGCTATCGTCACGGGCAGCCTGGCCGGTCGCGTTAAGTTCGGTGCCATGACGGCCTTCCTGGGCATTTGGCTACTCGTGGTCTATGCGCCGCTCGCCCACATGGTTTGGGGCGGCGATGGCTCCTTTATCGGCGACATCATCGGCGCACTCGACTTTGCTGGCGGCGACGTGGTGCACATTTCGTCTGGTCTTACCGGCCTGATCCTCTGCTTAACGCTCGGCCGTCGTCGCGGCTTTGGCATGGTGAGCTATCGTCCGCATAACGTGCCGTTTGTGGCGCTGGGCGCCGGCCTGCTTTGGTTTGGCTGGTTTGGCTTTAACGGCGGCAGCGAGTTTAAGGCCGACGCCGTGGCGGCGCTCGCCATCCTCAACACCGTGACGGCCAGCGCGGCGGGCATGGTCTCGTGGCTTGCCGTCGAGCGCGTGCACACCGGTCGCCCCACGCTGGTGGGTGCCAGCACCGGTCTGGTTGCGGGCCTGGTGGTGGTTACGCCCGGCGCAGGCTTTGTCGAGCCGTGGGCGGCGCTGGTCATGGGCTTGATCGTATCGCCTGTCTGCTACCTGGCTATCAGCCATCTTAAGACCAAGTTTGGCTACGACGATGCGCTCGACGCGTTCGGTTGCCACGGTATCGGCGGCATCTTGGGCGGCGTGCTCACGGGTCTGTTCTGCGTGCCGGAGCTTTCGTGGACCGATAAGGGCGGCCTGTTCTACACGGGCGACGTGTCGCTGCTCATCTCGCAGATTTTGGGCATTGTGGTGACGGTCGCCATTGTGTTGGTGCTCGACTTGGTGATCGCCGCGGTGGTCAAGGCGCTGTTCCACGGCAGCCTGCGCGTGGACGAGGCCGACGAGGCGCTGGGCTTGGATGCGAGTCAGCACGGCGAGAGCGCCTATCCTTCTTTCTCCGGACTCGATTAGCAGCTTCCCCAAGCACCGCACCTTGCCGTTCAATCGTCGCTCACGTACTTAAGTACGCTTCGCTCCTCTTTCACGGCAATCTGCGGCACTTGGGAAACCTGCTAAGACCAGTCAGTTGAACTTATTGATCTCTGAGGTTGGTTTGCGGCACCTGGAAAACCCGTGCCATGTGAAGGACAATTCATTTTTTTATTGAAGAGAGGAATTCACTATGAAGAAAATTACGGCTATCGTGCGCCAGGAGAAGCTTGAGGTTCTTAAAGATGCGCTGTTTGCTGCTGATGTTCGCGGCATGACTATCAACCAGGTGCAGGGCTGCGGCGCACAGCATGGCTGGAAGGAATACGTGCGCGGCAACGAGCTGCTCGTCAACACGATCCCCAAGGTGCAGTTCACCCTCATCTGCGCCGACGAGCATGTCGACGGTATCGTTGACATTATCTGCAACGCCGCTCGCACCGGTGCCGTCGGCGACGGCAAGATTTGGGTCGAGCCGGTCGAAGAAGTCATCCGCATTCGCACCGGCGAACACGGCCCGGCCGCGGTGTAGAATCGACCGTCTGCCATCCGCAACGTTAAAATGCTGCAATGAGGCACAAGACTTGCGTTGCGGATGGGCGGATTATGGGTCGCAATAAATATCCCGAGGAGACGGTCGCGAAGATTCTCGACGCGGCACTGGAGCTATTCTGCGCACAGGGTTATGAGGGGACGAGCATTCAAGATATCGTTGACCGTCTCGATGGCATGACCAAGGGCGCTGTCTATCATCACTTCAAGAGCAAAGAAGAGATTTTCAACGCCGCGTTTGATCGGGCGATGACTCCGATTGTTGAGCACCGCCGCTCGATGCTTGGCGTCGGTAATATGACCGGCGCCCAAAAGCTAAAAAGGCTTTACGCTCCCGAGTCCGTTGTTCCGCAAATTGAGCTATGGGCACGTATGCGTCCTGCAGCAGATCCGGTAAAAAGCTCGCGTCTTCTGGCGATGCAGTACCAGGGCTCGTTTAACGAGTCTGCCGATGGCTATCTCTTGCCGGTGATCGAGGAGGGCATCGCCGACGGATCCATTGCGTGCGAATGTCCGCGTGAAGCGGCGGAGGCCGTATCGTTGTTGGCGAATCTTTGGCTGCTGCCATTGTTCCGTCCGCTTGAGTCCAAGGATCGAATGCTCGCTCGCGCTCAATGTTTGGCGCAGATGGCTGCCGCGGTGGGACTCGATTTGGGGGAAGAAGTGCTTCAGACAACGGCGCAGATTTGGGACGTATGGGACCGCGCCGGGTGGTAATATAGATACCAACGGTATGTAATTGATTTGTGAGGGTAGCCACGGCTGCCCTTTTCAAGTCATTAAATACATACTAGTGGTATGTATAGGGGGTGGGCTTATGGCTGGGCTGAGAGACGTCGGTGTCTCGTTGAAATCAAAAACAGTGCGGTCAATCAGGCTCGCGGAACTTCTGGTTGCGCAGCTGTGCACGTATTCGATGCTGTCGGCGCTGTGCTTTGCGTATCCACTTTACTTGTTCGATTGCAGTGGATCGTCAACGTTATATGGCGCCGTCGTGGCGACGGCGTTCATACCCGGCGTACTCGCAACTCCGGCTGGTGGGATCTTAGCGGATCGGGGAAGACACCGCGAGGTCCTCGTGTCCCTCGGCATTGCTCTGATGACTGCATCACTGCTGTCTATCCCCATGAAGCGCTCGTTGCCTCTTGCGGTCGTCGTAGTAGCGATACTTTGTGTTCAATATGGTGTTCAATCGCTGCTAAAGCCAATGCTCCAAATTGAGACGGTGCGCATGGCGGGTGAAAAGAAGGTTGAGCGGGCCACTGCATTGGTTTCGCAGGTGACCATGGTGAGCAATATCTTGGGTCCTGTGGTCGGGACGGCAGTCTATGGGTGCTTTGGCATCGATGCTCTTTGCACAATCGCGTCGGTAATGTTTGCGATTTCAGCTCTGTTGTTTGGTGGCGTACTCAAGCAAAATGCCTCATCTGAAACGATGGGAGACGGCGCGACTCGTACGAGATGCCGAAACGATTTTCGGGAGTCGATTCGGTATCTGTTGCAAAATGCATCATTGGTCGCTGTGATTTTGCTTGCGGCAGTTTTGAACCTTGCGTTGGTTGGGCTAACGATTGGCGCTCCCATTATTGTTACAAAGCATCTCGGCATGCAATCGTCCTGCGTTGGGATAGTTGAGGTTGCTCTGGGCCTGGGTGGTCTTACCGGCAGTGGCTTGGTCGGCATTTGGCCGCATCGCTTTTCTTTCAATGGCATATGTCGATATGTTGCGATGATCTGTTTTGGAGTCGCGCCGATTATTGTTACGCTGCTGTTCGGCGTAGATGTATGCGTGTTCACCGTGTTTGCGGTTGGTTCGGCATGGGTCATGGTGTGGGCGAGCATTACGTCGGTTGAAATCATCGCGTTTGTTCAGCGGGTAGCGCCGACTGAGCTCTGCGGAAAAGTGCTTTCGGTCGTTTACATGGTCCTTTCCTGCGCAACACCTATCGGCCAATTGACGTACGGGGTTGCATATGATCGATGGACACCGGCGATTGTATTCGCAGGCATGTTGGCGGTGCTGACGTTGACGACGGCGCTGTTTTATCGTCTGAAAAATCGCTTGCGGCGATTGTCTTAACGCGCTGGGGCACCGTTGCTTTGCGGAAGCGAATGTCCTGGCGCGTTGGAACACCCTTGCATGGGCATGCCTCTCTTTCGTCTAAAATAACGTGCAGACGAAGGAGAGGCACGCCCATGATCAAGATGTTTGCGAGTGACTTAGACGGTACGCTGCTTAACGCCCTGCACGAGGCAGATGGGACCATCCGCCGTGCCATTCGCGAGCTGACCGAGGCCGGACTCCACGTGGTTCCCGCGACTGGACGCTCGACGTTGCCGATCGGCGAGCATGGCTTTACGGGCCTGACGCTTGACGCCTGCTGCTCCAATGGATCCATCGTGCGCGACAGCCATGGCGAGGTGCTCAAGACTTGGACCATCGATCCGCAGGTCACTGAGGAACTGCTCAAGGCGTTCCCGGACATTTGCTTTGATTGTTCCACGCCCGATGGCATGTACTCGAGCGGTTCGTTCGAGATGCATCAGGCGGGCTTTAAAAAGGACAGCCCCATCAAGCGTATTGTGATGCGCGGCATGCGTGCGCGCGGCGGGTATCACGAGGAGCAGTACTTCGACCAGTCGATCGGTGACATCCTGCGCCACGATGTATGCAAGATCAATTGTCGCGTGACCTCGTCCGAGCTGGAGCGCGACCTTAAGGCGTATCTTGCCGAGCGTTCGGACCGCGTGGTCAACGCGCCGTTCGATCCGGTGATGTTCGAGATCACGGACGTGGCATGCAACAAGGGCGAGAGTGTGGCCTGGCTGGCGGGCTACTACGGCATTGCCGAGGACGAGGTTGCGGTTTATGGCGACGGCGGAAACGACATCGCCATGCTCAAGCGTTTCCGCCACAGCTACGCGACCAAAAACGCAAGCGATGCAGCTAAGGCCGCCGCGAGCGCAACTATCGGCAACTGCATGGTCCACGCCGTCCCCAAACACATGCTCGCCACCATGCGCAAGCAGAACTCCCGCACCATCATCGAATAATGTGACAAAGGGACTGTCCCTTTGTCACAACCCAAATATTGCCTTTACGTGTTGATGCACACGGTGTGCAATAATACTCGCACTGTGCAATAGCGCACAGGCTGAGTAACAAGGAGGACGCTTGTCCCAGCTCGAGAAATGCGATCGCCGGTCCCTTCGCTCGCAGCGTGCCCTTCGCCAGGCACTTGCCAGCGAGCTTGCCGAAAGCGGCGACCTTTCGCGCATTAATGTCGCGTCGCTCACCGAGCGTGCTGGCCTTACGCGCCGCACGTTCTATTCGCACTATCGCGATATTCCCGACTTTATCAATCAAATCGAGGACGGCTTGCTGGCCGAGATCCGTGAGCGCATTGAGCTCATCACCGCAGCTCAGCTGCCCGATCTCTATCACAACATCGATGAGCTCGAGCCGGCGCCCGGTTCGGTTGAGCTGCTGCGTTATCTTGCGGCCAACCGCGACTTAATCGGTGCGCTGCTGGGTCCGGGCGGCGACCAGGCCTTCATTAAAAGGATTATCGACACCGCGCGTGAGGCTGTGGTGCCGCGTGCGCAGACGGGCATTTTGGGCCTGGCGCTGGGCACGTTCTTTGACTACTACGTCACCTACGTCGTGAGCGCCGAGGTCGGCATGATTCAGCGCTGGTTTGAGCGTGGGCTCACCGAATCGCCCGAGGCCATGGCGCGCATTATGACGGTGCTCGCTTTTGTGCGCCCCGGCGACCTGTATGGCCAACCCATCGATATCAACGTGCCGGAATACGGCATGAAGCTATTGAACTTGCAGCTCGAGGACGCGGTCGACACCGCCGCAACCGTCGAGTCCAACAACTAAGAGGAGAGACAATGAGCAAACTCGTCGAGGGCATTAAGGACCGCATGGTCGCTGCCGCACGCGAGGCCGCGCCCGCCGTGGTGGACGCCGCGCAGAAGGCCGCGACCGCGGCAGCCGAGAAAGTTGCCGAGGCAGTTGCCGATGCCAAGAACGCGGCAGGGGAGGCGTCCGTCACTGGCGAGCCCGCTACCGCCGCTGAGCCCGTAGCCGCCGCCCACGCCCCCGAAGGCGCGATCTTCAACCCCGAGAACGCTCGTGGCAACCTGCACCTGGGCATCGACGTGGGTTCCACTACCGTTAAGCTCGCCGTGCTCAACGACGACAACCAGATCGTCTACGCCAAGTACCAGCGCCATCACACCGACGTCCGTGCCTGCGCCCGCGACCTGTTCGAGGGTGCCGCGACCGTGCTGCCGACGGCCCAGATGACCTGCGCCATTACCGGCTCGGGCGGCCTGCTGCTGTCCCAGTGGCTCGACCTGGAGTTTGTCCAGGAGGTCATCGCCAGCAAACGCGCCGTCGAGACCCTTATCCCGGCCACCGATGTCGCCATCGAGCTGGGCGGCGAGGACGCCAAGATCATCTACTTCGACAACGGCATCGAGCAGCGCATGAACGGCACCTGCGCCGGCGGCACGGGCGCGTTCATCGATCAGATGGCAACCCTGCTGCACACCGACGCGAGCGGCCTCAACAAGCTCGCGGCCAACGCCACCACCATCTATCCCATCGCCAGCCGCTGCGGCGTTTTTGCCAAGACCGACGTGCAGCCGCTGCTCAACGAAGGTGCCCGCCCCGAGGACGTGGCTGCCTCCATCTTCCAGGCCGTTGTGACCCAGACCATCTCGGGTCTGGCGTGCGGTCGCCCCATCCGTGGCAACGTTGCCTTCCTGGGCGGCCCGCTGCAGTACCTCTCCGAGCTGCGCCATCGCTTCTACCTCACGCTCAACCTGGACGAGGAGCACCGTATCGTGCCCCAAAACGCCCACCTGTTTGTGGCGAGCGGCGCCGCCATGGCGCACGAGTCCAACAAGCTCAGCACGTTCCCGCAGCTCATCGAGGCTATCGACAGCCTGGGCGACACACAGGGTGCCGAGGTCGAGCGCCTGGATCCGCTCTTTGCCACCGACGAGGACTTTGCCGAGTTCAAGGGTCGCCACGACCAAGAAGTCGTCCCCAAGGGCAAGCTCGACGGCTACACCGGCCGCGTGTTCATTGGCATCGACGCCGGTTCTACCACCATGAAGGCCGCGCTCGTGGGCGAGGACGGCCAGCTGTTGCACACCTGGTACGGCAACAACAACGGCGACATCCTGGGCACGGCCAAGGTCATCATGGCCGATTTCTACAACCACATCCCCGCCGGCTGCACCATCGGTCACGTGACCACCACGGGTTACGGCGAGGCGCTGCTCATCGAGGCTCTCAAGGCCGATTCCGGCGAGATCGAGACTGTCGCGCACCTGCGCGGCGCCAAGGCGTTCCTGCCCGGCGTCGAGTTCATTCTGGACATTGGCGGCCAGGACATGAAGTGCCTGCGCGTCAAGGACGGCGTCATCGAGCACATCATGCTCAACGAGGCCTGCTCGTCGGGCTGCGGCAGCTTTATCGAGAGCTTTGCCGTCTCTATGAACATGGATGTGCGCGCGTTCGCCGACGCCGCCATTCATGCCAAGGCCCCGGTCGACCTGGGCAGTCGCTGCACGGTCTTTATGAACTCGCGCGTCAAGCAAGCGCAAAAGGAAGGCGCCACGGTGGGCGACATCGCGGCCGGCCTGTCCTATTCCGTCATCAAGAATGCCCTGTTCAAGGTCATTAAGCTGCGCGATCCCAAGGAGATCGGCAGCCAGGTGATCGTCCAGGGCGGTACCTTTATGTCCGATGCCACGCTGCGCGCGTTTGAGCAGCTCACGGGCGTTCATGCCGTGCGCCCCGACATCGCCGGCTGCATGGGCGCCTACGGTGCGGCCCTGCTCGCCCGCGATCGCGCCGGCGCCGACGGCACCTCGACCATCCTTTCGGCCGAGGATATCGCGCACCTCACCGTGACGCAAAAGCATGTCCGCTGCGGCCGTTGCTCTAACAACTGCCAGCTTACCGTCAACGACTTTGGCGGCGGCAGGCGCTTTATCACCGGCAACCGCTGCGAGAAGGGCGCCGGCCACAAAAAGCAGAAGACCGAGGCCCCCAACCTCTTCAAAAAGAAAAACGAGTTGCTGTTTAACCGCGAGGTGCTGAGCCCCGACGAGGCCCCGCGCGGCACCGTCGGCATTCCGCGCGCGCTCAACATGTACGAGAACTACCCCTTCTGGCACGCGTTCTTTACGCGTCTGGGCTTTAGCGTGCAGCTGTCCGACCAGTCGAGCAAGAAGACCTACCAGGCGGGCATCGAGTCCATGCCGTCCGAGAGCGTGTGCTATCCGGCCAAGATGAGCCACGGCCATGTGATGAACCTTATCGACCGCGATGTCGACTTTATCTGGATGCCGTGCGTGCGCTGGGAGCGCAAGGAGGATCCGACCGCCGGCAACTGTTACAACTGCCCCATCGTCATGAGCTACCCCACGGCGTTGGCGCTCAATATTGACGAGATCCGCGAGCAGAACATCGAGTTCCTATACCCGTTTGTGCCCTATCACGACAAGACCGAGCTCAAGCGCCGCCTGTATCAGGTGCTCGCCGTCGACCGTGTGGCCGATGCCGAGGCTGGTCGCGGTCGCGTGCGTGGGCCCAAGATCACGCGCTCCGAGGTCGATGCCGCTGTCAACGCCGCCTTTGAGGCCGATGCGCGTTTCCACGAGGACATCCAGACCATGGGCGAGGAGGCTCTTAAGTGGGTCGAGGACCACGGCGGTCACGGCATCGTGCTCGCCGGTCGTCCCTACCATAACGACCCCGAGATCAACCACGCCCTGCCCGAGCTTATCTCGAGCTTTGGCTTTGCGGTCTTTACCGAGGATTCGCTCGCGCATCTGGTAAAGCCCGAGCGTCCGATTCGCGTCGTCGACCAGTGGATGTACCACAGTCGCCTGTACGCCGTCGCCCGTTTTGTGACGATGCGCAACGACCTGGACCTGATCCAGCTCAATTCCTTCGGCTGCGGCCTCGATGCCTTGACCACCGATCAGGTGCAGGAGATCCTGGAGGCCAGTGGCAAGATCTACACCGTGCTCAAGATCGACGAGGTGTCCAACCTGGGCGCCGCGCGCATTCGCATCCGCTCGCTCATGGCGGCACTCAAGGACCAGGAGGCCGAGCGCTTTGCCGAGGCCACGGCTGCGGGCAAGGTCTTTGAGCAGGGCGACGCTGCGCCGGTGGCGCC
Source organism: uncultured Collinsella sp. (assembly GCA_959606035.1). Classification (GTDB taxonomy): domain Bacteria; phylum Actinomycetota; class Coriobacteriia; order Coriobacteriales; family Coriobacteriaceae; genus Collinsella. The sequence goes on along the minus strand of CAUHHB010000004.1, from coordinate 156,968 downwards.
CTCCACGGATGCCCCCGCGTTCGCGAGCCGCAAGTACACGTTCGAGGCACAGCGTGAGAGCGCCTCGACCGCATGGCCCAAGGTGCCCTTTACCGAGCAGATGCGCGACGAGGGCTATACCATCCTGTGCCCGCAGATGGCGCCGATCCACTTTGACCTGGTCAAAGAGGTGTTCCGCGGTGCCGGCTACAACTTGGAGCTGCTGCCCTCGACCGACCACGATGCCGTCGAGGCTGGCCTGCGCTATGTGAACAATGACATTTGCTACCCGTCGATTCTGGTGACGGGCCAGATTATGGAGGCCATCGAGAGCGGTCGGTACGACCTGTCCAAGACCGCCGTGGTCATCAGCCAGACCGGCGGCGGCTGCCGTGCCACCAACTACATCGCGCTCATCCGCAAGGCCCTGCGCGAGAGCGGCCACCCCGAGATCCCCGTGATCTCGCTTTCGGCCGTGGCGCTGGGCGAGGACAACCCCGGCTTTAAACTGACGCCGGCGCTGCTTAAGCAGGCAGTCTACGCGGTGCTCTTTGGCGACGTGATGATGCAGATGCTCTACCGCTGCCGCCCGTACGAGGCCACGCCTGGTGCCGCCAACACGCTCTATGAAGAGTACATGGCGCGTGCCCGCAAGTTGGCGCCCAAGTTCAACCGCCACAACTACACCAAGCTGTGCCGCGAGGCCATCCGCGCGTTCGACACCATGCCGCTCGTGGGCGAGGGCACCAAGCCGCGCGTGGGCGTGGTCGGTGAGATCTTGGTCAAGTTCCATCCAACGGCTAACAACCACGTGGTCGATGTCATTGAGCGCGAGGGCTGCGAGGCCGTGGTGCCGGGCCTGCTCGACTTCTTCCTCTACTCCATGAGCAACGCCGAGCTGCAGAAAGACGAGCTGGGAAGCTCTGCTACTACGCGCGCGGGCATGCAAGCGCTCATCAAGCTCGTGGACTGGATGCGCACGCCGGTGGAGGAGATGCTCGAGAAGTCTCGCCGCTTTGAGGCGCCCGAGCGCATCGGCACCATGGCCGACAAGGCCCGCACGGTGCTTTCGGTGTGCAACAACATGGGCGAAGGCTGGCTGCTCACGGCCGAGATGCTCGACCTCATCGACCACGGCGCGCCCAACATCATCTGCACGCAGCCCTTTGCGTGCCTGCCCAACCACGTGGTGGGTAAGGCCGTGATCAAGGAGCTGCGCCGCCAGCACCCCGAGAGCAACATTGTCGCGGTGGACTACGACCCCGGTGCGTCCGAGGTCAACCAGCTCAACCGCATTAAGCTCATGATCAGCGTGGCCAAGGAAAACATGCGCGCCGGCAAGGGCTTTAAGCTCGAGAAGGTGGCGCCGCTCGCGATGGACGAGGTCACCGGCCAGATGCGCGCCCACGACGGCTGCGTGAGCTGCGAGCCGGCCAGCGAGGAAGCCGTTGCGTCGGTCGCCGAGCGTCTGGGACGCGGCATTAAGAAGTAGCTTGCCCGCTATGGGCTAGATATGAGACAAACGGGTGGCAGCCGTGCCGGCTACCACCCGTTTTTGCTGGACATATGTTGCGTAAACGCCCCAACTATCACCCTTTGCGAACTTAGATTTCGGAAGTATGCGGCAAAATCTGAATAGGCCGAGCACACCGGATATGTCAAAGCTCTGTACCTGCGGTTTTATTGGCGAAAAATCAGGACGTGCTCAAGAGTTTCGGAATTTGCCGCATACTTCCGAAAACGACGTCTCGGTGGCACCAAAAACTGCCCTCGGAACCCTGAGATAATGAACATATGTAGCCGTTTGCCGCGAAATACCGCCCGTTTATAGAACCCACCCCCAGCGCGCGTCATCCTTACGTTTGAATTAATACACATCTATGGAATTACGTAAGAGAGGATCGTCCCATGAGCTACAAGACCGTTTGTGTTGCCGGCGGCGGCGTGTTGGGAAGCCAGATTGCCTTTCAGGCTGCCTACTGCGGCTTTGATGTAACGATTTGGCTGCGCAGCGAGGGCAGCATCGGCCGCACCCAGCCCAAGATCGATCACGTGCGCAAGGAGTACATCGCGGCAATCGAGGGCATGGCGGACGGTACGGGCGAGTGGTGCGCCGGTATTGCCGATAGCGGCCAGCCCTTCGACAAGGAAGCGGCGCTCGCCGCCGTCGAGCGTGCCTACTCCACACTCAAGCTGGAGCTCGATCTTGCCAAGGCCGTGGCCGACGCCGACCTGGTCATCGAGTCTATGGCCGAGGACACCCAGGCAAAGATCGGCTTCTACAAGAAGCTCGCCCCGGCTCTTCCGCAAAAGACCGTCATCGTGACCAACTCATCCACGCTGCTGCCGAGCACCTTTGCCAAGTACACCGGCCGCCCCGAGAAGTACCTGTCGCTGCACTTTGCCAACTCTATCTGGAAGAACAACATGACCGAGGTCATGGCACAGGACCAAACCGACAAGCGCTACTTCGACGAGCTCGTCGACTTTGCCAACGACATCCGCATGCTTGCCCTGCCCGTCAACAAGGAAAAGAACGGCTACCTGCTCAATTCCATGTTGGTGCCGTGGCTGCTTTCGGGCCTTGACCTGTATGTCTCGGGTGTGAGTGACCCCAAGAGCATCGACCTCGCGTGGACGCGCGGCACCGGCGCTCCCAAGGGCCCGTTCCGTGTATTCGACACGGTGGGTATCCAGACGGCCTACAACATCGTCATGCAGTACCAAAAGGTCCCGGGCTTGGTGAGCCCGCTGCTCAAAAAGATGATGATGCCCTACAACTTTAAGGCCATGGCCTCCGTCCTCAAGCAGATGCTCGACGAAGGTAAGCTGGGCGAAAGCTCGGGCGAGGGCTTCTTTACGTACTAAAAATGATCTCTTGGGGGCGGAAGCGTTGAGGATCTACGGTAGTATGCGACAAGATCTGAATAGGTCGAGCAAGAGCTGTAGCGCGCGTTGACGTTTGCCCAATAGAACGCAAAAATGCACCGTTCGCCGATAATCCTCTCGCGAGTGGTTGCCATATGGTTTGATGTTGGAAACATATGATTGCCGACAGGCCGTAGGTGACATTCGCCATGATATCGGAGGTACCAAGTATGTTTCGTGCTCCGTTAAACAAGTATCGGGCTGGTTAATATGGGCCGCCGTACTATCTCGATAACCCTTGCAGTGGTTTGCCTAGCTGTGCTCCTGGGCGCTATAGGGCAGTTCGCTATAAGTCGAGAAACATCCTATATGCAGGAATGTGCTTCCGAAGGCTTTGCCATTGACGGTTACTATCGGGATGACGAAACAAGTCGGGAAACCCTGGCTTTTCTTGAGGAGGACAACTGTCGATGGCAGCTGGTCGACCAAGACGGAATCTGCACAGACGGGCAGTTTAAGCGTACGGATGACCCCAACATCCTGATATTAAAGAAGGAAAACGGCGAAGAATTCGGTACGGTCCACGTGGCGTATATTTCGCGCCGACGCGATCAGGGCTTGCTCTACCTATTTAGAGATACCAAGGTGACCCGTTTTTATCTGGTGAGCACCGATCCGGCGTTTATGGTGGAGTCAGGCGATGTCGATGTGGACAGTTGATTCACGGCAATAAATCAGCGAGCGGGGCGCGGCCATGGACCGCGCCCCGCTATTTGCTCGTGGCCCGCGTCACGTCTGCGCCATGTCGTGACTCGCGGCTGCGCGCATCCATCCCACGTCGCGTATTACTGCACATCAAACTCCACGCGATCGAGCTCGGGCACATTGAGGTCGATGAGCTTGCGGGCTACACGGCGGTCGTGTGCCCCAAGCGCCTCGCTTGTCGTCACATGGGCGACAACCTCGCGCTCGACAAGGCCCTCCTCCTCGCCTTCGGTGGCCGAGGTCTCGACGGCAACGTTGTAATCCTTAAAGCCCGGCAGCACCGCGGCAAGCTCGCGCGTGGTTTCGGTGACGCCGTAACCGTCCTGCACGCCGGCCTGCGCCGAGCCAATAGACCCCGCCGTCATAACGATGCAGGGGATGGCAAAGATCACCGTGCCCACGATGATGCGGCGGCGCACCTTGTGTGACAGCTCATCGACCTCGGCGTTTTCCTCGGCGGTCACAATGCCGTCGCCGTTGAGGTCACGCTTGAGCGGCACGCGCAAAAGAAGCAGCACGGCTTCGGCAGCCAGTGCGATAAAGACCACGTTGATGCCAAACTCGTAGAGGGCTGAAAGAAACAGCGACCCGCTCGCGATGGCGATGCCATAGCCCGCCGCGCACAGGGGCGGCATGAGCGCGGTCGCCACGGCCACGCCGGCGATGAGCGTGGCGGGTTCCTGGTCGCGCGAGTTGCCCAGTCCGCCCGCAAAGCCGCCCGCGAGCGCGACGGCAAGGTCCCACACAGTCGGTGTCGAGTTGTCGATGATGGCGGCCGTGGTGGTGCCAAGGGGCGAGAGCTTAAAGTACAGCGTGGACGTGATTAGACAAAAGACCATCTGCAGCGCGAGGCCGGCAATTGCCTCGACGGCAATCTCGCGGTCGAGCGTGGCGATGCCGTATGCCATGGCAAGGACCGAGCCCATGAGCGGACAGATGAGCATGGCGCCCACGATGGCAATGTCCGAGTCGATATCGAGGCCGATGCTCGCGATCAACATGGCAATGATCAGGATGCATAAGTGCGAGCCAGTCAGGCGCGCCCCGTTTACAAAGCGCTTGCGAATCACGTGATAGGGCGCGCGTCCCTCGCGAATGTTGAACGCCTGCTTAAGGAAACGGGTAGCATTCTCCATGGCCTCGCTGTGTGCAGGGCGTATACCGTGACGACGATGATGACGCTCGCGCAGCCGCTTGATCTGTTGTTTGTCGAGTTCCATGCTTACCTCGTTTAGCTTCTGAGCCGCTTCTTGCGTCTGCCGTCTTTACTCTACACCGCGTTAGGCGAGGTGTCAGACAAGGTTTGTTGACCTGGAAGTCAGGACAATCGACATGGCTAAAACGCCGTGAGGATCATAAGAGTCAAATAGACAAAAAAGCGCGGGGCCGGTTTGATTCCGACCCCGCGCTCTGCGCTGGTGCGTTGTTGTTCGGTCTACCCCAGCAGGCTCAGACCAACAGAGACAAACGCCAGGATAACGCCGACGATGGACTCGCCGCCGAGCAGGCCGCTGGCGACGACCAGGCCCTGCTCCTGGAAGGCGGCATCCTTGGAGGCCTTCTCCTCGTCCGAAAGACCGGCAGCGGCGTCGCGGTGAGCGGCCCACTTGTCGTAGGCGAGCTTGACGCAGGAGCCCAGGAAGGCCGTGAGCGACATGTAGAACGGCAGGTACACGCCCAGGCCGATCATCATGGCCGGAATGCCGAGCCAGTACATGACGATGCCGGCGATAAAGCCGCCTGCGAACCACGGCACGCTCGGGATGCCCGAGACCATGGTGGCGACGACGCTTGCCTGCGCGGCCACAAAGCTCTTGTCGGGGCCGAAAGCATCCGGACCATAGGCGGTGACGAGCGCGACCATGACGGCAGCGGCGACCAGGGCGCCCACGATGCCGCCGATGGCCTGGCCGATCCACTGCGCACGCGGGTTGGTGCCCAGCACGGCGCCGGCCTTAAAGTCGTTCATGACGTCGCCCGCAAGGCCGCATGCCACGGCCACGATGCCGGCGATAAAGAACAGCTTGACCTGGGCGATCTGTGCGAAGGCAGCCACGATGAGCATGACGATGAGGCCGAAGATCTCCATGGGGTCGATGCCCGTCTGGCCGCAGCTCTGCGCGCTCATGATGGTGGTGACAAAGGTGAACAGCGTGACGATGACGGCCGGGACGGGGCCAAGGTCGAGCGCGATGGCGACGATCACGGCGATGGCGGCAGTACCCAGGCCGATGATGCCGGCGTCGAGCTTAAGCGAGCCCGAGATGAGCGACTGCTCGTCGGTGTCGCTGGAGCTGTCGGCGGCGAGGCCGCGGGCGATGCCGGCGACCTGCGGCAGGATGTCCTTGAGGACGACGGCGACGCCAAAGCCCATCATGAGGCCCATGCCCAGGGACTTGACGATGCCCTGCGCGGTCACAATATCGAACAGACCGGCAGCGGTGCCGCCCACGATGATGCCAAAGTTGCCCAGCAGGGCGCCGGCAAACCAGAAGGCGACCGGGGCGAAGCCCACGAGGAAGCCGACGGAGAGCAGCATGGGCGAGTTGTAGATGCCAAAGGTCACGCCGGGGATGTTGAGCGTGCATAGCATGCTGGGCACCACGCCCAGAGCGTCGCGAAGCACGCTGTAGATGCCTGCGATGGCCATAGAGCCAAAGAGCTGCTTGCCGGTCTTGCCGCCGGCCTCGGTGGCGCGCAGGGTCTGAGCTGCGGCGTTGCCGGTGGGGAACTCCAACGCGGCGTCTACGATAAAGTGGCGGTGGATGAGTGCCGTGGCCAACAGGCCCAGGATAGTGCCGGCGAGTGCCACGATAAACATGTCGAGCCAGCTGATCTGGTTGGCATAGCCCAGCATCCAGGCGCCCGGGATGGTAAACGCCAGACCGCCGGCGACCATGGCGCCTGCGGACATGATGGTGTGGGTGACGTTTGCCTCGTTGAGGCTGGCGTTGCCCATGAGCTTAAGGAAGAACAGCGAGATGACGGCAGCGAAGACGATTGGCCAGGGGAGTGCGCCCATCTTGAGGGCGGTGTAGGCCGAGCTTGCCGTGATGATCACGCAGCCAAGGACGCCGATGACGACGCCGCGCAGCGTGAGTTGCCCGCGCATCGAAGCGCGGTTCGAGGGATTGCTCATATAAAACTCCTTTGCGTATATCCGCTTCCCCCGGGAGCGCCGTTACGGATACGGCGCGGGAAGTCGGGTTACCAAGGGCCGCCGCGTGAGCTCGCAAACGACCGCGCACCAGTATAGCCGCAAGCTAGTCATTTTGGGATGACTGGTTTAGGTAGGCGATATACTGCTGGACAGACGAAAGGAGTGCCGACGATGCTTAATGGGTGCGCATATATATTGACGGTCGACGTGGGCAACACGTTCATTCGCTTTGGCCTGTTTGCCGAGGATTCGGCCGCGGCACAGGAATGCCCGCTTGCGACGTGCGAGATCACGACGCCGTCGAGCATTACGGCCGACGAAGCGCGTATGCGTCTCGCTCAAGTCATGGCCGCGCTGGCGGCCGATGCGGGCATGCCCGGCGCGCTCGTTCCCGCAGCTGCAGTCCTGAGTTGCGTGGTGCCGGCGCTCGAGCGTCCGTGGAAGGCGGCACTTTTTCGCACCTGCACGGGGCGCGTGCTCACCGTGGGGCCGGGCCTCAAGACCGGCATGCCCGTCCGCTACGACGACCCGGCCGAGATCGGCCCCGACCGCATTGCCGACGCCGTGGCGGCCCGTGCCGTCTACGGCTCTCCGTGCATCGTGATCGACTTGGGTACCACGACCAATATCGAGGTCATCGACGCGCGCGGCACCTTTGTGGGCGGCGTCATCGCGCCGGGTCTGGCGCTTGGCGCCCGCTCGCTTTCGGCTGCTGCGGCGCGTCTGCCGCAGGTCGAGCCCTCGGCACCCACGCATGTGATCGGCCGCAACACGCGCGAGGCCATGCGTTCGGGCGTGGTTCTGGGCGAGGTGGCCCGCATCGACGGCATGCTCGACATGGTGCTCGCCGAGATGCGCGCGACCAAGGCCGCGGGGGAGGGCGACGTGCCCATCGTCATTACCGGCGACGATGCCGAGGCGCTCGCGTCGCTGGTCGGCCACAGCCTGACGGTAGACGACGCGCTGACGTTGCGAGGACTCGCCGAGCTCTACCGCATCAACCAAAAGCCCCGCCGCGTGTAAAAGTGAGGGCGCCGGTGGGACAAACGCCCCCCACCTTTCACCTGCTACAATGGGTCAAACTATTGCGATTACGGAGGTGTCTGCCATGTCGGACGATCTTCATCAAACTTCGTCAGGCAAGCGCCTGGACGTCATTAGCTGGGACGAGTTCTTTATGAGCGTGGCCATCGCCGCACAGCGCCGCAGCAAGGACCCCAACACGCAGGTGGGTGCGTGCATCGCCAGCACCAACCACCGTATCCTTTCGGTGGGCTACAACGGTACGCCCTCGGCGCTCAACGACGACTTTTTCCCGTGGGGTACGAGCGACGACCCGCTGCAGGACAAGCACAACTACGTGGTCCATGCCGAGGCCAACGCCGTGCTCAACTACCGTGGCTCGCTCAAGGACCTCGAGGGTTCCACGGTCTACGTCACGCTGTTCCCGTGCCACGACTGCGCCAAGATTTTGGCGCAGGTGGGTGTGGGCGAGGTTGTCTACCTGGACAACAAGTACGCCGACACCGACGACGGCCGCATCAGCCGCCGCATTCTCGACTCCTGCGGTATTAGCTACCGCCAGGTTATCGTCGATGTTCACATCGGTACCGAGGGGCAGGCTCAGCAGTAGCGCGTGACAATGCCAGCTGGTAACAACAGGCAGCTAAAAGATCCCCGTCCCAAATTGACTGCTCGTGAAAGTCGTGTCCGCGCGCATGGATGGCTCGTGAGCGGGTACATGGCTGTAGTAACATAGCCCCTGTCCGCGGGCGTGCCCGCGTTATTGTGAGAAAGGAGCCCCTGTGGCTGTTAACGAAGAGCTGCTTAAGAAGGTTCTTGAAGAGATTCGCCCCAACCTGCAGGCCGACGGCGGCGATATGGAGTATGTGGGTGTTGACGACGAGGGCGTCGTCAAACTGGAGCTGCAGGGTGCCTGCGCCGGCTGCCCTATGAGCGCGCTGACCCTGTCCATGGGTATCGAGCGTATCCTCAAGGAGCATGTGCCCGGCGTTACCCGTGTCGAGCAGGTTAATGCCTCCGGCGAGACCGACGACCTGTACGACGAGTACGCGCCGTTCTAAGATGCGAAAGCTGCGGACGGTACGCTTCGCATAGACGTTACGCCCAAATATGCGGCTGCGAGCGTAAGGCCCGCGGCCGCATTTGTATGTAGGGAGCAGGGGGATCGATATGCTCAACGACCTCTACCATATGCTTGATCCCGTCGCGATCTCGGCGGGCCCCATCACCATCTACTGGTACGGCCTGGCCTACGTGGTCGGTGCTCTGCTCACGGCGGTCGTTATGTACCGCACGCAGCGTCGTTGGGGCTTCAACATTACGATTGATGACCTGACGAGCGTCGTGGTCGGCGCGGTCTTTGGCCTCATCATCGGCGCGCGCCTGTTTTACGTCGTCTTTTACGGCGATGGCTACTATTGGACCCACCCGCTCGAGATCTTTGCCACCAACGAGGGCGGCATGAGCTTCCACGGTGGCCTAGTCGGCGGCATCTTGGGCGGCATCATCGTGTGCCGCATGTATAAGCTCGATGCGTGGACTTTGGCCGATCTTGCCGTCATTGGCGCGCCACTGGCCTTGTGCCTGGGGCGCTGTGCCAACTTTGTCAACGGCGAGCTGTGGGGTAAGCCGACCGATCTGCCCTGGGGTGTGGTCTTTGGCGGCACCGCGGGCGATATGCCGCGCCATCCCTCCCAGCTCTACGAGGCGTTTCTAGAGGGCATTGTGCTCTTTTGCATCCTGCAGGTGCTCAGTCGCAAAAAACCGCTGCTGCCCCAGGGTACGTTTATGGGCGTCTTTGTGATGGGCTACGGCATCGTTCGCTTTTTGATTGAGTTTGTGCGCGTGCCCGATGCCCAGCTGGGCTATCTGCTTGGCGGCGTCATCACCATGGGCCAGCTGCTGAGCTTACCGCTTGTGATCGCCGGTCTGGCGCTCATCATCTTCGCCCGACGCCGCAATCGCCCCCAGCGCATCTACCTGGACGCCTAACCACCATAAAGGGGACAGATACCTTTGTGGTGGTTCGCTGGGCAATGATGACAGAACCGTAACGTTTCCCCAGATAAAACCTGCCAAAATAAACCTGTCCCTTTTTGGCAGGTTTCTAGAAAGGCTTTCGGACTGTGAAGGATTCCGATCTCTCCACAACGGCTGCGCGCGACGCGGCCCGCATCGTCTGGTTTAAGCGCTACCCCGCCAAGCAGACGCTCATCGCATTTCTGCTCGCGCTGTTGGCGACCACGGCGTTTTCCATCGATCCCGCCCCGGTGTCGAGCAACGCAGTCTTGGCGATTGACCCCAAAGCCTCGGGCATGCTGTACGTGTGCTACGAGGTGCTCCTCTCGTTTGCCGGCCATACCGACGCGGTCATGCTGCTTGCGCTTGCCTGCCTGCTCACGCTGCCGTTTCGCTACGTGTTCTTTGGCCGTGGCGACACCTGGCGCCCATCGATCATTCTGCCGTCGCTGTTTTTCGCCATCTGCATGGTGTTCGGCCGCAGCTACGACCTCACCGACTCGGCCGAGATTGTTCTTGGCGACAAGGCCCGCATCATCTGCGCCTGGATTGGCGGCGCGGGCTGGATGCTCCTAGCGATCGTGGCCTTCTATCTGGCTTTTGAGTGTCTGGATTGGCTGAGCTCCCGACGCATCCCGTTTTCCGAGGCGCACTTTGGCCGCATATGGCGTGTGGCTCACGCCGTGCTCTCGGTCCATCCCTTTGCCGGGCCCTTCCTGGTGCTTATGATCGCCTGGGCGCCCACGCTCATCGCTTCGCTGCCCGGCCTTTTTATGGGAGATACGGGTGCGCAGATTCGCCAGTGGTTCAACTATCCCAACGGCACGAGCGACTACCTGCGCCTACTCAACCCCAACGTGCTGCTCAACGGGCATCATCCCGTAGTGCACACGGCCATTATCGGCTCGTGCGTTCAACTGGGGCTTTCGCTGTTCAACAGCGCTAACGCGGGCCTCATCATCTATACCTGCGCTCAATTTGTCATCACGGCTGCCTGCATGGCCTATTCCATTTCGTCGCTGCGCAAACTGGGCGTGAGCCTGCCGGTTCGCGGTGCGATCCTGCTGTTCTTTGCGTTTATGCCGATGTTCTCCAACTACGCGGCCCTGCTTACCAAAGACGTGCTCTTTGCCGACGCGTTTTTGGTGCTGCTCGTTCAGACCGTCAAGCTCGTGGCCTGCGGCTTGTCCCGTCGTGATGCCAATGTCGAGCGAGCGGGCGAGAAGGCCCCCGTGCTCTTTGCGCGCCATGACTGGCTGTTGCTTGCGCTGGCTGCCATGGGTTCCACGTTTTTGCGCAATGGAGGCCTGGTGTTTCCGCTAGCGGCGTGTATGATCGCGGCGGCGTTTTGCGCATGGGATGTACATGTCGCTCGTCGTGCGGCTAAGCAGACGGGCACCGCGGTCTCATGCGCCACGCCGCGCTTCCGCTGGGTTGGCGTCCTCGCGGTGCTCGCACTCTGCCTTGCCTCTAATATGTACTTCACCAAGGTCTTTATGCCGGCGCACGACATCACGCCTGGTTCCAAGCGCGAAATCCTCTCGATTCCGTTCCAACAGACGGCTCGTTTCGTCCAAAAGCACGACGGCCTCAACTCGGGTGTCAACCCCACGGTAAAGGAGGACGGCACCATCGTGGAGGCTCCTTGCGACGGCTTGGTGACCGACGAGGAGCGCGCCGTGATCGATCGCGTGCTCAAGTACGAGAACCTGGGCCGCCGCTACAACCCTGACAAGTCCGATGCCGTCAAGAACTGCTTTAACGAGTACGCCTCGCAGGAGGACATCAAGGCCTATTTTGAGGTCTGGGCGCAGATGTTCAAAAAGGATCCCGAGTGCTATATCTCGGCGCTCATCAATAACTATTACGGCTACTTTTATCCGAGCGCGCGCGATGCCTGGGTCTACAGCACGGCGCGTAGTGCCGAGATCATGGCGCGTCCCGACAACCTCAAGTACTTCGACTTCCATCCGGTTGACAACAACGTGGTGCGCTGGTGTGACCACCTGATCAATCTGTACCGTGTGGCGGTGCAGCGCATCCCGTTTATTTCGCTCACCATGAGCTCGGCCACCTATGTGTGGATTATGATCGCCGTGGTGGTCTACCTGCTGCGTCGTCATTCATGGCGTGCGCTGGCGATCTGGGTGCCGCTGTTGGGCGTGCTCGCCGTGTGCCTGATTGGTCCGTGCAACGGCTCGACCTACATGCGCTACCTGTATCCGGTCATCGCCTGCATGCCCTTCGCCATCGGCGCCACCGTCACCCGCAGTGACTTCCTCTGGTCCTAACCTGGTGCATTGGGGTCAGGTTTCTTTGCTGCACCAAAGGGGCCATCATCACGACGCCTTCATTTTGGGGTTTATCTTGCAGGCCAGTAGGTATATCATAACGACGTTTGTTTATATTGCCCGAGCATCTGCGCTGGGCTTTAGGTCGAAACCGATAGGAGACACGTATGTCCGGACACTCTAAGTGGGCCACAACCAAGCATCGTAAGGGCGCGCAGGACGCCAAGCGTTCCGCCCTCTTCTCCAAGCTCAGCCGCAACATCACCGTTGCTGCCCGTCTCGGCGGTGACCCGCTGCCCGAGAACAACGCCAGCCTCGCCGCTGCCGTTGCCAAGGCCAAGGCTCAGTCCATGCCTAAGGACAAGATCAAGTCCGCTATCGACAAGGCTTTTGGTTCGGGTGCCGATGCCGCCGTCTACGAGAACATCGTGTACGAGGGCTACGGTCCCGCCGGTGTCGCCGTCTACGTCGACTGCCTGACCGACAACCGCAACCGTACCGCCGCTGATGTCCGTTCCGCCTTCTCCCACGCTGGTGGCAACCTGGGCACCTCCGGCTCCGTCGCCTTCCAGTTTGAGCGTAAGGGCCAGATCGTCGTCGCCAAGGAGATCCTGGACGAGAACGCCAAGAAGGAGACCATGATCGCCAACGGTGCTGCCGGTGACGAGGATGAGTTCATGATGGCCATCGCCGAGGCCGGTGGCGAGGACTACGAGGATGCCGGCGAGGAGTGGATTGTCTGGACTACTGCCAACGAGGTCATGGCTGTCTCCAAGGCGCTCGAGGAGCAGGGCGTCCAGGTCAAGGGCTCCGAGACCACCATGGTCCCGACCACCCCGACCGAGGTCTCCGGCGCCGACGCCAAGAAGGTCCAGCGCCTCATCGACCGTCTTGAGGAGCTCGACGACGTCCAGGACGTCTACAGCACCATGGACATGACCGACGAGGTCATCGCTGCCCTCGAGGAGGAGTAGCGCTCGCACGGGTTAAGCCGTGCATATCTGGGCATAATGAAGCGAGCATGCAAGCCTCGTGGAATAGATGAGCCGGATCCGCGTGCGTAGAGCACCGGACCCGGCTCTTTTATAATGATGCGAACCGTTCTGCATTTCGAGAGCCGAGATTTGAAGGGAGCGCCGCGTGCGCGTACTCAAACGAGCCCTAGCGATCGTGTATCTTGCCGCCACCATCGTGGCGCTGGGTACGCTTGTCTGTCAGTTTTGGGGGCCGTATACGTATCGCTTTATGCTGCTGATGCGCGACCCCATGCCGCGCATCGTCGTGACGGCGTGCGCCGGCATCGTGGCGTTTGGCGTGCTGGTAAGCTTCTTCCGCCTGATGTTTGCCCGTCGCGAGCCGTCCTGTGTGCATCCGCCGGGGGAGCGCAATATCGAGGTTACCCTTGCGGCGCTTTCTTCGTGCGCCAGGGCTGCTGCCGAGCGCGACGACCGCGTGATGGTTGAGCATGTCGAGGCACGCGTCCAAGGCTCCGACGATTCGCACGTCCGTTTTAAGGTCGAGGCTATCGCGCTTGACGATAAAGACGTGGCATCTCTGGCTACCGCGATGCAGCAGCGCATCGAGGAAGCTTGCGACACCATGCTCGGCACGCCGGGTACGACAACGCGCGTCCGTTTTTTGCCGTCCAAGACTACCGTCCAGACCGTGGAGGTTTCCGGTGAGTGATACCAATCAAGATAAGACCGCTCGTACGCCGCGCCTGACGATTGACCAGGGCGCCACGCCGACGAGCGAACCTGTTGATTCCAAAGCAGAGGCAACCGAGTTGCAAGATGCGGCAGCCGCGGATTTTGACGAGGCTATGGGTCTCATCAAGGGTACGGGCGCTGCCATCTGGAGCTATGCTGTGCGTCATCCCAACACCACGCTCGGTGCCGTCGCTGGCTTTATCCTCGCCGTGTTGGTGCTCACGCTCGGCCTGTGGGATACGCTCGTCATTGCATTCTTCGTGCTGATCGGCGCTGTGATCGGCCAAATTCGCGACGGCGAGAACGGGATCGTCAACTTCTTCGGCCGTCTGTTTAGCGGCCGCTAATATGTATTCGACTGTCGCATCCGCGGCAGGCATAAGGAGGAACCATGGCTTTTAATACGAAGGTCGATGTAGCCGATACCGAGCTCGAGGAGAACGAGGCGGTCGTCGCCGAAGCTGAGGATGTGACGCTCGAGGACGAGGCGCTCGTTGAGTCCGAACCCGCCGACGATGCTGATGAGGATGACGAGGAAGCGGACGAGTCCGAGGACTCGCTGACCTATTCCAACGGCGTGATCGAGAAGATCGTTGCCATGGCCACCCGCGAGGTTCCGCACGTTCTGGGCATGAAGGGTAACCTCATGCACTTTGTGCAGGAGCAGTTTGGTGCCGAGAATCTGACCAAGGGCGTGACGGTCGAGGTCACCGACGATAATCGCGTGGTCGTCAACATCTCCGTCATCATCGAGTACGGCGCCTATGCGCCCGCGATCTTCGACGATGTTAAGGCACGTGTCACCGAGCGCCTTGCCGCGATGACCGGCCTTGAGGTGGCGGGCGTCAACCTGCGCATCGAGGATGTCATCACTCCCGAGGAGTACGAGCACCGTACCAGCCAGCACGAATAACCTTCCAAAAAGGGATAGGTTTGTTTTGGCAGGTTTTATCTGCGAAAACGTTAAACGGCCGACCGCGCAAGCAAAAGCGTGGCCGGCCGTTTTTATACGCTCCCGATGTAGTCATACCGCTCGTCTAACTAGGGGTTGCAATCGTCGCGTTCCGCGTTACTCTAATGGGCGCATTGTTTCCAAATTGTTAACGAGGGGTTGCCGTAATGGCCGACGAGCACGAAACAGAAAGCAAGGCATGGGCAATTGAGGCCGCCGCGGCAGAGGCGGCATCGCGTGCTGCCGAGGAGGTGCATCGTCCTCCCGTAGTGCCGATGGAGCGCGTGGTCGATCGCGATGTTATCGAGCGGGGCGAGCGCGCTGGTCGCAAGCGCAGCCAGGAGCCGGGCTTTCCGCGCTTTTTTGCCGAGCTCAATTTGGGCCTGATCCTCACGGCCTTTGCCATCGTTGCGTTTAAAACCCCTAATCACTTTGCTTTTGGCGGCACCTCGGGCGTGTCGGTCATTCTGTCCACGCTGTTCCCGACCCTGCCCGTCGGCGTTTTTATGTGGATTATCAATGCGGTGCTCGTCATCCTGGGCTTTATCTTTTTGGAGCGCAAGGCAATCCTGTGGAGTGTCTTTGCTTCGTTTGCGCTGTCCGCCTATGTTTCGCTGTTTGAGCTCTTTATTCCGACCGATGTCTCGATGACGGGCGATATGTGGCTCGACCTGTGCTTTGCCGTGATTCTGCCGGCGCTCGGCAGCGCCATCGTCTTTGATATTGGTGCCTCGACGGGCGGCACGGACATCCTCGCCATGATTCTCAAACGCCGCACGACGCTTGAGATCGGCCGTGCGCTGCTGCTGGTCGATATCGGCATCGTGACCATCGCGGCCTTCTTGTACGGTCCGCGCGTCGGTCTGTACTGCGTGCTCGGCCTGTTTGCCAAGACGCTCGTGGTCGACAAGGCCATCGAGAGCATTCACCTGCGCAAAGTCTGCACGGTCATTTGCTCCGAGCCCCTTAAGGTCGAGGAGTTTATCGTCAAACATCTCAACCGCACGGCGACTATCAGCCGCGGCTACGGCGCCTTCTCGGGCAAGTGCGTGACGGTGATCATGAGCGTGCTGAGTCGTCGCGAGGCCGTGCAGCTGCGTCGCTACGCTCGCGAGATCGATCCGGGTGCTTTTATCACGATCGTCGACAGCTCCGAGATCGTCGGCAAGGGTTTCCGCGGAACGAACTAACGCGGTCGAGCTTATCAAACAATCGAATAGCGCCCTGCGCATTGCAAATGCGTCATGTTGGAGTATTTGTCCCCACATTGGGTGATAATGATGCCAAAGACATCGTTTGCGATCCAGATGATTCGCTCAAGATACGAAGGGATAATCTCGATGTTCTGTTCGCAGTGTGGTGCCCCCATGGGCGACAACGATAAGTTCTGTGGTGCGTGTGGTGCCCCCAATGCCGGTGCCGCAGCCTCTGCCCCTCAGGGTCAGCCCCAGCAGTTTGTTCCGCAACCGCCCGTGGCGAATGCGTCCAAGGGCTGTGTGGCTCAGGCGTTTGAGGACATGACCAAGACGCCGGGCGTGCTGCAGCGCGTGTGCCAGATTGCCTTTTTACCGGCGCTGATTTGTGTTGTGTCGGTACTCGTGCTGTTTATTCCCGTTATTGGCGGCATTGCAGCTGCCATCGGCTTTTTGGCAGCTTGCATTGCGAGCGTGTGTGGTTCCGGCTTTGGTATTGAGTGGGGTCGCGATCTGTCGCTCAAGGTTGATGACGGTATGGATCGTCCACTCATGCGTTCCACGTCGTTTGGCCTCGGAGTCTTTTCGAGCGTTATCTCGGTCGTGCTCGAGGTTATCGCTGCCATTCCCGTTATCGGTGTAGTGCTTTCGCTGGTGGAGAGCGTGGTAATTGGCGCCGCGGGCTCGTATTCGTATTACGGCTCTTATGCACTCGAGGCAGCGCTGTTCGGCTCGCTTGGCCTGCTTGTCCTGGCTATGATTGCCACGGCGGTCTTGGGGGTCTTCTTTAAGATGTTCGCCGACATTGCCGTGATGCACTTTGCGGTGACCGGTCGTGTCGAGAGCGCGTTTTCGCTCGATAAGGTCTGGGCGGCCTTTAAGCACAACAAGACCAAACTGTTCTGCGCTTCGTTCCTTCCCGAGTTTTTGACGGGTCTGGTCGCCAACGTTGTCACATGGATCCTGACGCTCGTCTTCGGCGCCATTGCCTCTGTCGGTATGTATAGCTACTACTACCGTCCTTCGGCTATTGAGGCGCTTGTTACCGGCGGTGGCATCACGCTCGTATTGTTCTTGGTGCTGACGGCGTTTGTCACGGTATTCCTCACGGTCTTTGGCAAGATGCTCAAGCATCGTGCCGTTGGCTATTGGGTTGCGCGCTACGCAAGCGAGTGGGCCGACGAGGACAAGGACGACGTCCTGACTTTTGTGCTGCCGTTTGAGAAGAAGTCTGCTCCGGCTGGTTTTAGCGCCGACGCAGCGCCCGTATCCGATTCCGCTGCGGCGCCTGCGCCCGAGCCCGAGCCCGAGCCTGAGCCTGAGCCTGAGCCCGCGCCCGCGCCCGTGCCTGAGCCCGAGCCCGCGCCCATGCCGGAACCGGAGCCCGAGCCTGCGCCTGAGCCCGAGCCTGCGCCAAGCTCCGACGAGGACCCGCAGGACGAGTAACCCTGCCACCTGCCATTTGGGGACGGGGTAGAAACGGTAGAAATAGCGCTTGACAAATGAGCGGGGGAGGACGTGTCGAAACGTCCGCCCCCGCTTTGATATCGCGATGTGGCTATGACTGCGAGATGGCCGCGAATCGACTACTCGCCGCGCTTCTCCTCGCGGCGAGCGGCGGCACGTGCATCGTGGATGCCCTTGATCGCGGCATGGCGTGCCGTGCGGGCGTCATGGATGGCGTCGCGAGCCTCGGCGGTCGTTGCCTTGGCAGAGCGCAACTTGGCGGCCAGGTCGGGGTTGGTTTCGGCGACCGCGGTGATCGCGGGGCCGTCGAGCTCCTCTTGTGTGGGCTCGGCCAAAAAGTCGATGGCATACTGGGCGGCCACCATGGAGCCCTTTGCCAGCACAGTCTCGTCGATCTTGTAGAAGCAGGAATGTTGGGCGTACGTGGCGCCAATCTTGGGGTTGCGCGTACCTACAATGGCGAGCACGCCCGGTACGCGGCGCAGGTACTCCGAAAAATCCTCGCCCGAAAGCGTGCCGCGGTAATGGCCTTGGCCGGTGGGGCCCAAGCATTTGATTACTGCCTGGCGGCAGCGCTCGCTCGAGGCGGCATCGTTTTCGACCTTGTAGTTGGCGATGGTGTAGTCGGTGAGCTTTGCCTCGGCGCCCAAGGCGGCCGCGGTATGCTCCACGATGCGGCGCATGAGCTCCGGCATTTCCTCGTGGGTCGAATCGCCGTAGGTGCGCACCGTGCCGGCGAGGTAGGCCGTGCCGGCGATAACGTTGCGCGCGGTTCCGCCGTGCAGCTCGCCGACGGTAATGACGGCCGGCTCGTAGGGACTGATCTCGCGCGAAACGATGGTCTGCAGAGCGTTGACGATCTCGGCGGCAACCATAACGGCGTCGTGACCGCGCTGGGGCATGGCACCGTGGCACGAGGTGCCGCGGACGTCGATGCGGAACCAGTCGGTATTGGCCATGCGCGGTCCGGGCTCGCAGCTCACGGTGCCGGCGTCGACCTCACTCCAGATGTGCGCGGCGTAGGCGCCATCGACGCCGTCGAGCACGCCCGTGCCGATCATGAGCTTGGCGCCCTGGCCGTTTTCCTCGCTGGGTTGGAAGACGATGCGGACTTCGCCGTGGATGTCGTCGGTCATATGGCGCAGGATTTGCAGCGTGCCGAGCATCATGGCGATGTGGCAGTCGTGGCCGCAGGCGTGCATGCAGCCCTCGTTGACGCTGGCAAACTCCTCGCCGGTCTGCTCGGTGACGGGCAGGGCGTCGATATCCGCGCGCAGCAGGATACGGCGGCGCGGCGTGCCGTCCTCGTGGTAGGCATCCGACGCGGTACCGCGAAGCGTTGCCACCAAGCCGGTCTTGAGCGGACGCTCGTAGGGGATATTCATGGCGTCGAGCTGGTTGGCGATGTCGGAGGTCGTGCGCTCCTCGGCAAGGCTCAGCTCCGGGTGCTTATGGAAGTGCCGGCGCTGCTTGATGATATAGGGTTCAAACTCGGTAGCGATATCTTTGATGGCTGCGGTGACGTCGTCAGCCGCGCGAGCCTCGGTCGCCGCCATAATCTGCTGTGCCTTGGTCTTCGTCATGGTCGATTTGCTCCTTGCTGGGTTGATCGCAAAATCGTACAGGCTCTCTCCAGTATGCCACCTGCCGCTAGGGCTGGTAAAGTTGCCGTTTGCCGCTTGGGGTTTTGTTGCAAGGGCGGGGGAGTACACTCGGGGGTGTTGAATTTCCTGCCAGAGATGGGGATGCCCATGCAACATATCGATCGGATTATCCGCTCCAAGAACGTCTTTACCGCGCAAGACGGCATCGATACTGCCCGCGAGCTGGCGATTGCCATCGCAGGCGACCGTATCGTCGCAGTCGGTGCGCCCGATGACGTGATTGCCGCCGCGCCTGCCGCCACGCCGGTTATCGACTACGGCGAGCAGTTTGTCTGCCCCGGTTTCCATGACGCGCACCTGCACTTTTTCCATACCTCGGTCGGCTCCTCGCCGTACATGCTCATGGATATGGGCACGTCAGAGGCGGCACTGGTGCAGCATGCGCGCGAGTTTTCCCAGGACCTGCCCGATGACGCTTGGGTTGTGACGCAGGGCTGGCGCGACTACCGTTGGGACCCGCCCGAGCATCCTAGCAAGGCGTCGCTCGATGTGGCATTCCCCGATCGTCCCTGCGTTATGTATTCGGGCGACGGGCACACGCTTTGGCTCAACAGCCGTGCACTCGAGGCGCTCGGCGTCACGCGCGACAGTGAGCCGCCGGCGGGCGGCAGCTACGACAAGGACGCAAACGGCGAGCTCACGGGCATTGCTCACGAGGCAGCTGCTATGCAGCTGCTACCGCGCTGCCTTGAGTGGCTGGGCGAGGATCGCATCGCAAGCGCTTACGCCGATCAAATGAGGCGGATGGCCGAGCAGGGCATCACCTCGATATGCGATATGTCGCTCATGCCCATGCCGGGCTGCGATTTTATCCGCGATGACGTCTACGACAAACTGCAGGCAGCTGGCAAACTGGGCATCCGTGCCCATCTGTTCCCCACGTTGCTGGATGACCAATCGCGCTTAGAAGAACTGCAGACCCGCTACGCGAACAACGCGCTGCTCTCGGCGCCTGGTTTTAAGCAGTTCTTCGACGGCGTCTCGAGCGAACACACGGCCTATCTCACCGATCCCTATACCAACCCGCGCTTCCCGGGCGATCAAGGTCGCCTGACGGTTCCCGTCGAGCGCATGCGCAAGCTGGTCCTGGCGGCAGCCGAGCGCGGCCACACCGTGCGCATCCACGTTATCGGCGACGGCGCCATCCATGCCGCACTCGATATCTTTGAGGAGGCGGCAGAGCTCTACGGCTTGCCCCAGCACGGCCATAATACGCTTGAGCATTTGGAGAATCTGCTGCCCGAGGACATCGATCGTCTGCGCAAACTCAACGTCATTGCCTCGAGCCAGCCCTGTCATATCACACTCGACCCGGGTGGTCCGGAGCGCGACCTGGGCTTGGAGCGTAGCCGCATCATGTGGCCGTTTGCGACCTATAAGCAGCGCGGCATCCGCCAAGCCTTCGGCACCGATAGCCCCATCACAGCCGTTACCAGCATGAACGTGCTCTACACGGCTATCACCCGCCAAGACCCCCGCAGCCACTGGCCCGAGGGCGGTTGGCTGCCGAGCGAGCGTATCGATGCGGCAACGGCTCTGCGCAACTACACCCTGGGCAGCGCCTATGCAGCGGGCGACGAGCAAAACCTCGGCAGCCTAGAACCCGGCAAATACGCCGACCTGGTAGTCCTGGACCAAAACCCACTCACCATCGACCCCCAAGAACTCCAAGCCACCAAAGTCCAAGCCACCTACCTAGCCGGCAACCTGATCTACGAGCGCTAAGTATTCATGTCTTACCGTTAAACGCGGCTCGGGCAGCTTATTTTGGGATGGCGCTCGAGCCGCGTTTGTTTGCAAATGGGGGGTTCGTTAGGAGCGTCCCCGCCCTGCTTGATTTGGGCGCGGGGCGGAGGCGCCGCCGCCCCGCGCCCAATTTGGACAGCAGCAATGCTATCTCTAGGTGTTTTGCATACTTTCCATTACGAATTGCATAAAAAGGCTGGGATGTTCTTCCGGATCCTGATGTACCCCCGTCCGCGCCGTGCAAAAAACGGAGTATTCAGCACCGCGAGCTCTGCCTGTGCCGCTGCGGCTGAGTAACGTTGCAGAGATTGACGTCATTTTGTGCTCCGGTGCGGCGTGAGGCATGCCTTTCTGTCCTGACGGGGTTTGCCTGCCGAGCAAAATCGCCGGCCGAAGGCGTCCTTGGGACCAATATGGTGTGTCCGGCACGTATGCAGCCGTCCTAGTCTGCTGAATACTCCCAAAAATGCACGGTGCTCCCCAGGGGACCCGTGCGCGCAGCGAAAACCATGCACATGTCGCTATCCGCATCGCCATTTTGCTGCACTGACTTTTCTGAATGCCGGGCCCGAATTAGTTAACCTGCCTCCCGTGTGGCTCCGGAGGGGCGGGGCATAAGGTTTATCGCGAGTTCCGCACGAGCCGAAGGCCACTTAATGTGGCCTTCGTGCGAGCAGGACTGCCCGAGCAGGAAACCTTATGCCCCGCCCCTCCGGAGCCACACGGGAGGCATCGCTAAGTTATCCCCCGGCATTCAGAAAATCTAAGTGCCAAAAAATAAGATTTTTTGACTCCGTGTTGTATAACCCGCCATTCGTGGGTACCATTCAACGCGTACGCAAACAAAAAGGGTTAATTCGCGCGGCATAACCGCGCGGCCCAAAAAGGAGGAAACAAGCATGTCGTCTTTGAAGCCGCTTGCAGATCGTGTTCTGGTCAAGCCCGACGAGGCCGAGCAGAAGACCGCTTCTGGTCTGTATATCGCCAGCAACGCCCAGGAGAAGCCGCAGCGCGGCACCATCGTTGCCGTTGGCGCCGGCAAGGTCAACGACAAGGGTGAGCGCATCCCCATGGACGTCAAGGTCGGTGACGTTGTCATCTATGGTAAGTTCGGTGGCAACGAGGTCAAGGTCGACGGCGAGAAGTATCTGCTGATGCGCGCCGACGACATCTACGCTGTCGTCGAGGCCTAGTCTCGTCAGAATCTCTGATTCGTCTTTGAACGCGCCCGCCGCATAGGACTCGGAAGCGGCGACGCGAGTCACATTTCTTTTGGAGGATTACCTACCATGGCAAAGAACATTACGTTCAACACCGATGCCCGCGCTAAGCTTGCCAAGGGCGTCAACACTCTGGCCGACGCCGTTACCGTCACCATGGGCCCCAAGGGCCGCTACGTTGCGCTGCAGCGCACGTTCGGTGCTCCGACCATCACCAACGACGGCGTTTCTGTCGCCAAGGAGATCGAGCTCGAGGACAACATCGAGAACATGGGCGCTCAGCTGGTGAAGGAGGTCGCCACCAAGACCAACGACACCGTGGGTGACGGCACCACCACCGCAACCCTGCTCGCTCAAGCCATCGTCAACGACGGTCTGCGCAACGTCGCCGCTGGCGCCAACCCGCTGGCCATCCGTCGCGGCATCGACAAGGCCGTCAACGCCGCCGTCGCCGAGATGAAGAAGCAGGCCAAGCCGGTCGAGACCAAGGAGCAGATTGCTTCCGTCGGTACCATCTCCGCCGGTGACCCCGAGGTCGGCGAGAAGATCGCCGAGGCCATGGAGGTCGTGGGCAAGGATGGCGTCATCACCGTCGAGGATTCCCAGACGTTCGACATCACCATCGACACCGTCGAGGGCATGCAGTTCGACAAGGGCTATGTCTCCGCTTACTTCGTCACGGATAACGACCGCATGGAGGCCGTGATGAAGGATCCGTACATCCTCATCACCGACCAGAAGATCTCCAGCGTCCAGGACATCATGCCTGTTCTCGAGGCTGTCCAGCGCGCTGGCCGTGGCCTGCTCATCATCGCTGAGGACATCGATGGCGAGGCTCTGCCGACCCTCGTCCTCAACAAGATCCGTGGCGCCCTCAACGTCTGCGCCGTCAAGGCCCCGGGCTACGGCGATCGCCGCAAGCGCATCCTGGAGGACATCGCCGTCCTCACCGGTGGCCAGGCTGCTCTGGACGAGCTGGGCGTGAAGGTCGCTGACATCACCGCTGATATGCTCGGTACCGCTAAGTCCGTCACCATCTCCAAGGACAACACCGTCGTCGTCGGCGGCGCTGGCTCCAAGGAGGCCATCGACGCCCGCATCGCTCAGATCAAGGGCGAGATGGAGAACACCACCTCTGACTTCGACCGTGAGAAGCTCCAGGAGCGCCTGGCCAAGCTCTCCGGTGGCGTTGCCGTCATCAAGGTCGGCGCTGCTACCGAGTCCGAGCTCAAGGAGATCAAGCACCGCGTTGAGGATGCCCTGCAGGCTACCCGCGCTGCTGTCGAGGAGGGCATCGTCGCCGGCGGTGGCGTCGCCTTCATGGACGCTGCTCCTGCGCTCGATGCTGTCGAGATCGACGACCCCGAGGAGAAGATTGGCGTCGATATCGTCAAGAAGGCTCTGACCGCTCCGGTCGCTACCATCGCCAAGAACGCTGGTTTTGAGGGCGCTGTCGTGGTCGACAAGGTTGCCGAGCTGCCCGCCGGCCAGGGTCTCAACTCTGCCAACGGCGAGTGGGGCGACATGATTGAGATGGGCGTCCTCGACCCCGTCAAGGTCAGCCGCGTCACCCTGCAGAACGCTGCTTCTGTCGCCAGCCTGATTCTCATCACCGAGGCCACCGTCTCCGATGTGCCCAAGAACACTCAGCTTGAGGACGCTATCGCTGCTGCTACCGCTGGTCAGCAGGGCGGCGGTATGTACTAAGGCCGACAAGGTCTAGAACTCCCACCGGGAATCCGGGGGCGTGACGGGGGCTTCTCTCCGGAACGTCCTCGGACATGCAAAGAGGCTCCGCATCGCGCTTCGCGCTGCGGAGCCTCTCTGCGTCCTGCGGAATGTTCCGGAGAGAAGCCCCCGTCACGCCCCCGGATTCCCTGCGTTTACGGCCTTGAGGTCGGCGTGGGCGGAGGACTTGGTTGTTGGGAATACGTGTCCCGGTCGCTGTTTCGCGGCTTTGCCGCGAAAGGCGCGCTACTTTGGGATGGGTGGGGAACGTGGTTGTTGTGGCAACTGATCCCCACCACAAATTACCCTCGGCATACTTGCGCGAACGATTGCTCGTGCTACACTTGCAAGTGCTGTTTCAGGGCGGGGTGGAATTCCCCACTGGCGGTAAATCGGGCGGTGCCAAAGGGGTGCCGCGGAGCAGGCGAGGCGTCTGCGACCGAGCCGATGAGTCCGCGACCCGAGCGTGTGTTGGTTCGCATGCCGGCTGAACTGGTGAGATTCCAGTACCAACGGTTAGAGTCCGGATGAAAGAGGCAGGTGATCTTATGTCTGAACAGTCGCAGCATATCCATTTTGAGAACACGAATAGGTGGAGCACCAAACAGCTCGTTACCATGGCGCTGATGTGCGCCTTGGGCGCCCTGTTTATGTATGTGCAGCTGCCCATCCTTCCTTCGGCGCCGTTTTTGACGTATGACCCGTCGCTGGTGCCGGCGATGGTGTGTGGATTTGCGTATGGCCCTGGCGCCGGCACTGCTGTTGCCGCTATGGCGATTGTTATCCATGCGCTTACCACGGGCGATTGGGTCGGCGCACTTATGAACCTGGTGGCTACGCTGGGCTACATTCTGCCCGCGGCTATCGTGTACCAGAAGATGCATACCTATAAGGGTGCCGTGATTGGCCTAGTGTTCGGTGTCATTGCCGCTACGGCGCTGTCTATGGTCGCTAACCTTACCATTGGCGTATGGTTCTGGTATGGCTCGGTCGATGTGATCGCCCCGCTCATGATTCCTGCCGTGCTGCCGTTCAACCTTATCAAGACCGTGCTTAACTCGGTATTGACGCTTGCAGTGTACAAGGCGGTCTCCAACCTCATCACGCCTAAAAAGGACCAGGTCAAAGGCCGCGCATGATTGAGTGTCGGGGCGTTTCCTTTAGCTATGACGGTGCCGTGTCGGCACTCGACGGTGTCGATCTGAACATCGAGGACGGGGAGTTTTTCTGCATCCTCGGTGGCAATGGGTCGGGCAAGTCGACGTTTGCCAAGCATCTGAATGCGCTGTTGCAGCCCGATGCGGGCACGGTACGCATCAACGGCATGGATGCGTCCGACCCCGAGCTGGTCTACGACATTCGTTCGACCGCGGGCATGGTATTCCAGAATCCCGACGACCAGCTGGTGGCAACGCTTGTCGAAGATGACGTTGCGTTTGGTCCCGAAAACCTTGGCGTGCCATCGGCACAAATAGCACAGCGTGTACGCGAGGCGCTGAAGGGCGTGGGCCTGGTGGGCTTTGAGCGCCACGAGACCCACGCGCTCTCGGGTGGCCAAAAGCAGCGCGTGGCGCTTGCCGGTGTGCTCGCCATGGAACCGCGCGTGCTCATCTTGGACGAGGCTTCTTCGATGCTCGATCCGCGTGGACGCAAGGGCCTCATGAAGGCTTGCCACGCGTTGCACGATCGCGGCATGACCATCGTGATGATTACGCACTTTATGGAAGAGGCCGCCGAGGCCGATCGTGTCGCGGTATTTCGGACGGGGCGCGTTGCCATGCTCGGTACGCCCGAGGAGATTCTGACGCGGGCAGATGAGCTCGCGGAGCTCAACCTGGATATGCCGGCGTCGTGCTGCTTGGGCACGGCGCTTCGTGCGAAGGGCGTGCCCGTTCATGCGCAGGTGCGCGAGGCGGATATGGTCGCCGAGATTGCGCAGGTATATGCCGACCGGAGTGGGGAAGACACCGCAGGGCGGCCTTCCGCGTCCCAGTTGGAAATCGCTGACGGCACTGTTCCGGTAGACAACGAGGGCAACGCGTCGGAGCCCGTCATCGAGCTATCCCATGTTTCGTACAGTTATTCGCTCAGTCCGCGCGAGCGTCGCCGCTGGCATAAGCGCTCGGCCGTTGCGGGCAAATCGAGCAAACAGGCTCTCTGGGGAAACGACCCCAGCAGCCCGTGGGCGCTGCGCGATGTATCGCTGACGGTGCGTCGCGGCGAGTTCCTGGGCTTAGCAGGTCATACCGGTTCGGGTAAGTCGACGCTGGTCCAGCATCTCAACGGTTTGATTCGCCCCCAGGAGGGTTCCGTTTACGCGTTGGGGCTCGACCTGGCAAACAAGAAAGATGCCGCCGCGGTTAAGGCCAAGGTCGGCGTGGTGTTTCAATATCCCGAGCGTCAGCTGTTTGCCGAAACCGTGACGCAGGACGTGGCGTTTGGCCCGCACAACCTTGGCTTGTCGCAGGCCGAGGTCGCGCGCCGCGTTGAGTCATCGCTCGCGCGCGTGGGCCTCGACTTGGCCACGGTGGGCGACAAGAGTCCCTTTGAGCTTTCGGGTGGCCAACAGCGGCGCGTGGCGTTTGCCGGCGTGCTTGCCATGGAGCCCGAGGTCCTGGTACTCGATGAGCCCATGGCGGGGCTCGATCCGGCGGCGCGCAGTGATTTCCTGGAGCTCATCGATCGACTTCACCATGGGGGCCTGACCGTCGTCATGGTCTCACACAGTATGGATGACCTTGCCAATTGCTGCGATCGTATTGTCGTGATGAACGAGGGCGCGGTGTTTGCTGAGGGCACGCCCGCTCAGGTTTTTGCGCATGCGGATGAGCTTAAATCAATCGGCTTGGGTGTTCCCGCTGCCCAGCGCATGGTGTTGGCGCTCGCGGAAGCGGGCGTGCCGCTGCGTCGCGGCGGGCTCTATACGGTTGAGTCGTTGGCCGACGAGTTGGCAGATTTGCCGATCGGTCGCTCAGGCGGTTCTTCTAACGTCTCGGACAAGGCCAAATCCGAAACGGTCGCGCGAGAGGAGGGTTGCTGATGGAGGCGTTTTCGTTTGGCAGCTACTATCCGAACGATAGCGCGATCCATCGCCTGGATCCGCGCACCAAGCTGCTCCTGGGCTTTGTGTTTTTGATCACGACGCTGACCGTCGGCGGCTTCCGCGGATTGGCCCCTGTCGCAATTTTCGTTGTGCTGATCTATGTCGTGTCCCGGGTGCCGGCTCGTCGCGTTCTGTCGTCGATGGCGCCGCTGCTGGCAATCGTCGTCGTGGTCGCGGTGCTCAACTTGTTTACCGATCAGAGTGGGCGCATCCTGTGGCAGCTCGGCTTTCTGCAGATAAGCGAGGGCTCACTGCGTTCTGCCGCCTTTATGGCGTGTCGCCTGACTCTGATGATGGCCGGCATGAGCGCCATTACGCTCACCACACCGACGCTCGACCTCACCGCGGGCTTTGAGCGTCTGCTCGCACCGTTTGCGCGCGTGGGGCTTCCGGCGCATGAGCTCGGCATGATCATGGGCATCGCGTTGCGCTTTATGCCGCAGTTTGCCACCGAGATGAAGCAGACGGCGGACGCGCAGGCAAGCCGCGGTGCACGCGTAACGGGTGGCCCGCTCGGCGGCGTGCGTATGCTCGGCAGTGTGGCGATTCCACTGTTCACGGGCGTGTTCCGTCATGCCGAGACGCTGTCTGCCGCCATGGATGCACGCTGCTATCACGGCGAGCAGGGCCGCACGCGTCTGCATGCGCTTGCATTTCGCCGCGGGGATGCGCTGGCTGCGGTGGTGACGATGCTGCTGTTTGCGTGTGTCATCGTCGTCAACCTTCAACTTGTTTAGGCGCGATTCGAGCGCAAGAAAGGGGTCCCTATGACCGACAACGACCGCACAGCTCAGCTTGAGCGCGCCTGCTCGTATCTCAGGCGCATTCCGGCGTGGTATCTGGCCACGACCGATGTGGCCGACGGGCATCAGCCTCGCGTGAGGCCGTTTTCGTTTGCCATGGTCGATGAAGGTAAGCTGTGGTTTTGCACGTCGCGCGACAAGGATGTGTGGGCGGAGCTGAGTGCGAATCCCAAGTTTGAGCTCTCGGGCTGGAAGCCGGGGGAATGTTGGATCGTGTTGACCGGCGAGGCCGCACTTGAGGACGACGCGGTTGCGAGCGACAAGGTGCGTCAAGCGGGTTTTAAGCACATGGTGGGCATCGGCGAGGAACACGAGAGTGCCAACGACGGCCGCCTTGCTTTCTTTTCGGTCCGCAACATTGCCGCGCGCTTCTGTGATATCGACGGCAGCGAGGAGCGCCTGGAGCTCTAACGTTTACCAACCAGTCAAATGAGCTAGCGGCAGGAGGAACCGTGGACGGATTGAATACGGTGTTGGAGTATCTGACGTCGGTGCCGGCATGGTATTTGGCGACGAGCGTTGACGGACAGCCTCATGTGCGTCCGTTTTCGTTTGCGCAGATCCAGGATGGCAAGCTGTGGTTTGTAACAGCGCGCACCAAAGATGTGTGGCAAGAGCTGCTGCAAAACCAGCGCTTTGAGGCCACGAGTTGGTGGCCGGGCCATGGCTGGCTTATCTTGCGCGGGCGTGCCGGCTTGGATGACCGGGCTTTAGGCGAAATGCGCGAAGCCGGGTGGAAGCATCTAGAGCACCTGGGCGAGCACTATGAGGGGCCTAACGACCCCACGCTCGTCTTCTTTAGCGTCGAGGATCCCGAGGCTTTTATCTGCAATCACGACGAATGGGTGCCGGTCGAGCTCTAGCCAGCTGGCTCATCCTAACAACTTGGTTTTCGCATGGGCGGGCCCCGTATTGCCCGGCGCCGTTAGGAGCGCCGGTCAATACGGGGCCCGCTCCATTTGTCAATTCCTTCAAGCGAATGTGTCGGGAATGTTTCAATGCATGAATATGCAAGCCATTTACGTATTCATGCATCTTTTGGTGCTAAAGTTTCAACCCACTTCATAACGACCGCTGCGAAATGCGCATCGGTGCATAAATCGCAGACAAGGAGTCTGATATGTCTTTAAAGGTTGGAATCGTCGGCGCGGCTGGATATGCCGGAGCCGAGCTCATTCGCCTCGTCCTCGGTCATCCCGAGTTTGAACTTGCTGCCATTACGTCCAACGCCGATGCCGGCCAGCCGCTGTCCGCGGTGTATCCGAGCTTCGCTGGCGTGAGCGATCTGGTTTTCACCACGCATGACGCCCCCGAGCTCAAGAGCTGCGATGCGGTTTTTCTTGCCGTGCCGCACACGGCTGCCATGGCACAGGTGCCCGCGCTGCTTGCATCGGGCGTCTCCTGCTT
This sequence comes from uncultured Collinsella sp., assembly GCA_959606035.1. GTDB lineage: Bacteria > Actinomycetota > Coriobacteriia > Coriobacteriales > Coriobacteriaceae > Collinsella. The sequence goes on along the minus strand of CAUHHB010000004.1, from coordinate 127,871 downwards.
TGATCTTTCGGCCGACTACCGTCTGAACGATGCGTCCGTCTTTGAGACATGGTATGCCGCCGAGCATACGAGCCCCGAGCTGCTCAAGACCCGTGCCTTCGGTCTGCCCGAGCTGTTCTGCCAAGACTTGGAGACCGCCGCATCCGACCATGCCGACGGCAAACCCGTGCTGGTCGCTTGCGCCGGTTGCTATCCCACCGCAACGAGCCTTGCCGCCGCGCCCGCCGTGCGCGCGGGCTGGGTGGCCGAGAACGGTCCCGTGATTGTCGATGCCATTAGCGGCGTGACGGGCGCCGGTAAGTCCTGCAACGCCCGCACCCATTTTTGCAGCGCCGACGAGAACTTGGAGGCCTACGGCGTGGGCAAGCATCGCCACACGCCCGAGATTGAGCAAATCCTTGGCCTGACCGATCGCGTCGTCTTTACCCCGCACCTGGCGCCGCTCAAGCGCGGTCTGCTCTCCACGGTGACGCTGCCGCTCGCGCCGCAGGCTCTCGACACGCTGGCTCTTGAGGATGTCGTCGACCATTACAAGCAGTTCTACGCCGGTCGCACCTTCGTACGCGTACTCGATGCCGGCCAGCAGCCCAAGACGGCTTCGGTCGTCGGCACCAACGCTGCCCAGATTGGCCTCGCGCTCAACAAGCGCGCGGGCGTGCTGGTGGCGACGGGCGCCATCGACAATCTGTGCAAGGGCGCTGCGGGCCAAGCAGTCCAGTGCGCCAATATCGTCTTTGGCTTTGACGAGCGACGAGGCTTGCCTACAGTGGCGTGCCCGGTGTAGCACATTCGATTGTTAACGATTTGGTAGTCGGGCATCGAATGGGGCGCCACTCTTAAGCTGGTCTCATGATCACGACTGGCATGGCGCACCAACCGATGCCCATTTTTTGTTTGACATAAGGAGTCGTAAAGACGATGAATGCTGAGCAGTTCGATATCAAGATTCGTGCCGTAGAGGGCGGCGTAACGGCGGCGGCCGGCTTTAAGGCGGCGGGCATCCATGCCGGATTCCGCAAGAATCCCGAGCGCCTGGATTACGCGCTCGTCGTGCCCGATAAGCCTTGCCCCGGGGCCGGTGTGTTTACGACTAACCGCTTTTGTGCGGCGCCCGTGCAGGTGAGCCGTGCCAACTTGGGCGGCGCCGACAAGGGCTACGGCGTCATTGCCGGCGTTTCGGTCAACTCTGGCAATGCCAACGCCGCCACGGGTGAGACCGGCCTTGCCTGCGCGCGCGAGACCTGCAACATCGCCTCGCAGGTCATCGGCTGCGAGCCCCAGCAGATTCTGGTCGCCTCCACGGGCGTAATTGGCCAGATTCTGCCGATCGACACGTTTGAGACCGCCATTCCTGCTGCCTACGAGGCGCTCTCCGCCCACGGTGGCGCCGATGCCGCTCGCGCCATCATGACGACCGACACGCACTCCAAGGAGTACGCCGTGTCCTACGTCAGTGAGGCTGCGGGTCATGCGGGCAATGTCTATACGGTAGGCGGAATGTGCAAGGGCTCGGGCATGATCATGCCCAACATGGCCACCATGATCGCAGTTATCACCACCGATGTCCCCGTCGAGCCTGCGGCACTTCATGCCCTGCTGCTCTCGACCGTCAAGCAGACCTTTAACAAGGTAACGGTCGATTCCGACACCTCGACCAACGACACCTGCATCATGCTTGCCTCCGGCGCCGCTGCCGCAGATGCCGAGCCTATCGTCGAGGGCTCCGATGCCTTTGACGAGTTGGCATTTGCCGTGCACGAGGTGTGCGAGAGCCTGGCGCGCAATATCGCCGCCGATGGTGAGGGCGCATCCAAGCTTGTTACGGTCAACGTTACCGGCGCCGCCAACGACGAGGAGGCCGATATCGCCGCCCGTGCCGTTGCCAACTCGCCGCTCGTTAAGACCTGCATCGCCGGCCACGACTGCAACTGGGGCCGCGTTGCTATGGCGCTTGGCAAGTGCGGCGTGAAGTTTAATCAGGAAGACGTTTCCATCGACATGATGGGCATGCCTGTCTGTCGCGACGGTCTGACTGTTCCCTTTGACGAGGACGAGGCTCTGCGACGTTTTGAGGCGCCCGAGATTGTGATCTCGGCAGACCTGGGCGCGGGCGACGCGGCGACCACCGTGTGGACTTGCGACCTCACGCACGAGTACATCTCCATTAACGGCGACTACCGTTCCTAGATTCCAGGCACGCTGCGTATCTTGCCGCGATTGCGGACAGCGGAGCACGGCGCGATAACGATACGAAAGACGAGGCAGATTATGAAATTCGCACGCGATTGTCGTTCGAGCGAATCCAACGAAGCAACCGCGCAGCTGCTGTTCGAAGCGCTGCCGTGGATTAAGAACCTGACCGGCAAGACGGTTGTTATCAAATATGGCGGAGCCGCCATGGTTGATGAGCAGCTGCGCCGCGACGTGATGAGCGACATCGTCCTGCTTAAGATCATCGGCATGCGCCCCGTCATCGTGCATGGCGGCGGCAAGGCTATCAACGAGGCGCTTAGCCACTACGACATCCCCGTCGAGTTTATGAACGGCCAGCGCGTGACCACGCCGGCGACCATGGATATCGTGCGCGAGGTGCTGGGCGGCAAGGTCAACCAGGAGCTGGTCGCGGCGCTCAACCATCACGGCAACCTGGCCGTGGGCGTTTCGGGCAGCGATGCCGGTACGCTCATCGCCGAGCCGCTCGACCCCGAACTCGGCCGCGTAGGCAAGGTCACGCACGTCAACACCGACTATATCGAGCGCCTGCTCGATAGCGAGTACATCCCCGTCATCGCTACCGTCGCGGCGGGGGAGGACGGCGGTTTCTTCAACATCAACGCCGATACCGCCGCCGGTGCCGTTGCGGCGGCGCTGCATGCGCATAAGGCGATCTTTTTGACCGACGTCGACGGCCTGTACAAGGACTTTAGCGATAAAGACTCACTCATCTCCAACCTAACGCTCGACGAGGTTAACGAAATGCTCTACGGCGGCGAGGTCGATAAGGGCATGATTCCCAAGCTGCGTGCGGCCGTCGATGCGCTTGCCGGCGGCGTATTTCGCGCTCACATCATCAACGGCACCACGCCGCATTCGCTGCTGCTGGAGCTGCTGACCGATGCCGGCGTCGGCACCGTGATCCATTCCACCGAGACGGCTTACGAGTTCGATACGCATCCGCATCCGCTTTCGACGTTTGCTGCGCGTCTGACCGAGAACCTCGACGAGGTTGAGAAGCTTCAGACAGTCTAACTGACCCGCAGCCGCCCCATTTCTGCACCCATAGGCCTGCGCCGTCCGGCGCTCAACGAAAGGCATCCCATGTCACTTGCAGCTCAGCAATCGCTTGAATCCCATTACGTTATGCATACCTTTGGCCGCTCTCCGGTCGAGTTTGTCGAGGGTCACGGCATGAAGCTCACCGGCGACGATGGTCGTGAGTACCTCGACTTTCTTGCCGGCATCGGCGTGTGCAGCCTAGGTCATGGCGACCCGGCTGTGCTCTCGGCGCTCGAGGCACAGACCAAAAAGCTCATGCATGTCTCCAATTACTTCTACATCGAGCAGCGTGGACAGGTCGCGGCGCTGCTGTCCAAGCTTGCCAACGACGACTTAGATGGTGCACGCGTGCTTGCCGATGCCATTGCCGCCGGCGATGAGACCACGGCAGCTGCTCTTGGTGCCCCGGCTGCGGATGAGCAGGTTTGGGAGACCTTCTTTGCCAACTCCGGCGCCGAGGCCAATGAGGGCTCGATGAAGCTTGCGCGCCTGTACGCCAAGCGTGCCGGTAACGGCGGCAACACTATCGTGTGCATGCGCGGCGGCTTCCACGGCCGTACGCTCGAGACCATTGCCGCCACCATGCAGGATTGGCTGCAGGATAGTTTCCGCCCGCTGCCGGGTGGCTTTGTGGCCTGTACGCCCAACGATATCGATGAACTGCGTGCGATCTTTAAGCAGCTGGGGAGCGAAATATGTGCCGTGATGCTCGAGCCGATCCAGGGTGAGAGTGGCGTGCACCCCATGACCGAGGAGTTTATGGCGGCAGCGCGCGACCTGGCACACGAAGTGGGCGCCGTGCTTATAGCCGACGAGGTCCAGTGCGGCATCTTCCGCTCCGGCAAGCCGTTTGCATTCCAAACCTATGGCGTGGAACCCGACATCATGAGCCTTGCCAAGGGCATTGCCGATGGCGTGCCCATGGGTGCCGTCGTAGCAAAGAAGGAGATTGCCGACGTGTTTAAGCCGGGCGACCACGGCTCGACCTTTGGCGGTAGCTGCTTGGCTGTCGCGGCGTGCGCCGCGACGCTCTCCGCGCTCGTGCGCGGCGATTATGTCGACCATGCTGCCAAGGTAGGCGCCTATATGGAGGCAAAGCTCGCCAAGCTGCCGAACGTGACCGAGGTGCGTGGCCGCGGCTTGATGCTCGGCTGTGATTTGGATGATGCCGCGGGCGACGCGCATGATATTGTTGCCCGCGCGCTGGCCGCCGGTGCCGTGATTAACGCTACGGGTGCCCATACGCTGCGTTTCCTGCCGCCGCTCGTCTGCGAGGAATCCGACGTGGACAGTCTGATCGAGATTCTGTCGGGTGTCTTGGGCTAACGCGGCGCAATAACTCAATTTGAACCGGGTTCCGGACTGTGGACGTGCCATATGCGGCACGATTCAGCGGTCTGGAGCCCGTTTTGCCTTAGATTTGCTAAGGCGGGGAGACCTGCTGGTCAAAAAACATCAAATATGAGTACTGTTACCAGCTGAATCTCGTATGAAACCGACTATCTAGGATTAGTTAGACCACACATGTTCAGTTATGTTAATGGGGAAACAGCTAGCAAAGGCTTCAAATCGCTGATTCAGGGCTAGATTTACCCAGCGAAACCCAAAAATCGCTGCTACAAAATTAGTAACAGTACTCATTTTTGCCATTTTCTGGCCACGGCCTTTGTGACAGTCGTGCTGGCGGGTTCGAATCCCATGAAATGGGCCCAAAAAAGAAAGGCTCCCATTGCTGGGAGCCTATCAAATCAGTGGTGGGCGATGAGGGATGTCGCGTGCGGCTGACGCCGCCCGCTCTCGCTTCGTCGCTCCGCTTCTCGCGTGCTGCGCTGGAAAACGCTTCGCGTTTCCTCAGCTCCGCACCCTTGCGGGTTCGAATCCCCCCGCGATGGGCCCAAAAAAGAAAGGCCCCCATAGCTGGGAGCCTATCAAATCAGTGGTGGGCGATGAGGGATGTCGCGTGCGGCTGGCGCCGCCCGCTTTCGCTTCGGGCCTGCGGCCCTCGCGTGCTGCGCTGGAAAACGCTTCGCGTTTCCTCAGCTTCGCACCCTGTCGGGTTCGAATCCCATGCGCTGGGCCCAAACAAAAACGGTCCCCTTGCGAGGACCGTTTCCAATTCAATGGTGGGCGATGAGGGATTCGAACCCCCAGCCTTGTGCGTGTAAAGCACCTGCGCTAACCGTTGCGCCAATCGCCCGTGCGGAGAGAGTATAGCAAAACAATCGCCTCATTCACCTCATATCCATTAAAGGTAACCGGCGCGTGTCGGCGCGGAGCTGATTCAGTTGAGATTGCCTGAACATTCCGCCCCTCTTTACGCCCTCGGGTATACTCAAAAGCTACTGATTCGATTTGATACCCAGCAACAGCAGAGGGGATAGTATATGTGCGGTTTTGTCGGTTTTGTCGGTGGGACGGATAACCAATCCGAGGTGCTCACCAAGATGATGGACCGCATCGTCCATCGTGGTCCCGACATGGGCGGTCAGTTTATCGACGGCCGCGTTGCCCTCGGCTTCCGCCGCCTGTCGATCCTCGACCTGACCGAGGCCGGCGCTCAGCCCATGGCCAATGAGGACGGCAGCGTCGTTATCGTCTTCAACGGCGAGATCTACAACTTCCAGGAGCTTCGCTCCGAGCTCGAGGCCAAGGGCTACAAGTTCCACTGCGGCGCCGACACCGAGAGCCTTCTGCACGGCTACGAGGAGTGGGGCGAGGCAGTACTCGATCGCTTGCGCGGTATGTACGCCTTCGTCATCTGGGACAAGAAGAAGAACAAGCTTTTTGGCGCCCGTGATATCTTTGGCATCAAGCCGCTCTACTACTATCCCATGGCCGATGCGGGCGACGGCGCTCCGGGCGTGCTCTTTGGTTCCGAGATCAAGAGCTTCCTGGACTACCCGCACTTCCACAAGGCGGTCAACAAAAAGGCCCTGCGTCCGTACATGACGCTGCAGTATTCGGCGACTGAGGAGACCTTCTTCGAGGGTGTCTACAAGCTGCCGCCGGCGCACTACTTTACCGTCGATATTCCGACCGGCAAGATGAACATCGAGCGCTACTGGGATTGCGATTACTCTGCCGTCGAGAAGCCGTTCGAGGAGTACGTCGACGAGCTGGACGAGGTCGTGCACGAGAGCGTCGAGGCCCATCGCATCGCCGACGTCAAGGTCGCGTCGTTCCTCTCCGGCGGCGTCGACTCCAGCTACATCGCCGCTTGCCTCATGCCCGACAAGACCTTCTCGGTGGGCTTTGACTACAAGAACTTCAACGAGACCAACTACGCCAAGGAACTTTCTGACAAGCTCGGCGTCGAGAATGTCCGCAAGATGATAACCGCCGACGAGTTCTTCGGTGCGCTCGAGGACATCCAGTATCACATGGACGAGCCGCAGTCCAACCTGTCTTCCGTGCCGCTGTGGTTCTTGGCCGAGATGGCCCGCAAGGACGTCACCGTCGTGCTTTCGGGCGAAGGCGCCGACGAACTCTTTGGCGGCTACGCCTACTACGAGGACACGGTCCCAGTCCGCAAGTACAAAAAGATGGTGCCGCTGCCCATCCGTCGCGCGCTCGGTAACCTGGCGCTGCATATGCCGTACTTCAAGGGACATAACTTCCTGGTCAAGGGTGCCGAGATCCCCGAGAAGTCGTTCCTGGGACAGGCTCTGGTATGGCCGGAGCGCGAGGTCGACGGCGTGCTCAAGCCCGAGTACAACACCGGCGATGGCGCCTTCGAGCTTGCCGCTCCCATCTATGCGCGCGTGAAGGGTCAGCCCGAGCTGGTCAAGAAGCAGTACCTGGACATGAACATGTGGCTTCCGGGCGACATTCTGCTCAAGGCCGACAAGATGTGCATGGCGCACTCGCTGGAGCTGCGCGTGCCCTTCCTGGACCGCAAAGTCATGGAGTTCGCCGAGCACATTCCCGACCGCTACCGCATCAACGAGAACGGCAACAAACAGGTACTCCGCCACGCTGCCAACAAGTCGCTGCCCGATGAGTGGGCCACCCGTCCCAAGGTGGGCTTCCCGGTGCCGATTGTCTACTGGCTGCGCGAGCAAAAGTGGTACGACTATGTCAAGGAGTACTTCACCGCGCCGTGGGCAAGCGAGTTCTTCGATACCGACGAGCTCATGCACCTGCTCGATCTGCACTTTGCGGGCAAGGGCGATTTCCAGCGCAAGATCTATACGCCGCTCGTGTTCCTGGTGTGGTACAAGCGCTTCTTTATCGACGAGGACCAGCCCGCTGTTCAGGCTGCCTAGCCTCGGCTTACGAACGCCTGCGCGTAACGGCTCCTCCGGGAGCCGTTTTTGCGTGGGTGCGTTTCAGTTACTATAAAAACCGTCCCTGCCAAATGGCTGAGAAAGGTGAAAGATGCACCATTCGGATTCCGCGACCGTGACCACGGTCGATACGCTTGCCAAGCTTCTCGATGTGTGCGGCGAGCTGCGCGCATCAGAGCAGGTTGACGAGCGTGCCGTGACCGGCTGCTCGTTTGATTCGCGCGCGGTCTCGGCAGGTGACGTGTTCTTTTGCAAAGGTGCTGCCTTTAAGCCCGCGTTTTTGAGCATGGCGCTCGATGCGGGTGCCGTCGCATTTGTGTGCGAAGAGTCGCTGGTCGAGTCTCTGGAGCCGCTGGCGCAGGAGAGCGGTGCTGCGATGCTGGTTGTTGATAGCGTTCGCACGGCCATGGCCCTGTTGCCGCCGGAGGTCTACGACCGTCCCGACCACGATGTCAAGATCGTGGGCATCACCGGTACCAAGGGAAAGACCACGGCCGCTTTTATGCTTCAGTCCATCATCAAGGCAGCGGGCGAGTCCTGCGGCATGATCGGCTCGGTGAGTACCGACGATGGTATCGAGTGCTACGAGAGCACCAATACCACGCCAGAGGCCCCCGAGGTCTGGCGCCATATCGCCAACTGCCGTGAGTCCGGTCGCCAGTCCATGGTCATGGAGGTCTCGAGCCAGGCACTCAAGTACCAACGCGTCGAGAATCTGCCGTTTGACGTGGCGTGCTTCCTCAACATCGGCCGTGACCACATCTCACCGATCGAACACCCCACGTTTGAGGATTATTTTGAGAGCAAACTCAGGATCTTTGACCAGGCAAAGACCGCCGTGGTGAATCTGGGCACCGAAGAGGTTGACCGTGTGCTGGAGGCAGCGTCGACGGCCGAGCGCTTGGTGACCGTTGGCGTCGAGCATCCCGAGGCAAGCCTGTGGGCAAGCGATGTCCGCGTGGTCGGCTTTAACATCGAGTTTAACCTGCATGGCCTGTGTGCCGACGAGTCCGAGGCGGGGGAGAAGGTCCTGCTGGGCATCGCGGGCGACTTTAACGTGGAAAACGCGCTGGTCGCTATCGCCGCTGCGCACGAGATCGGCATCGGTATCGAGGCTATCAAGAAGGGCCTCTCCAAACTGCGTGTGCCGGGCCGTATGGAGGTCGTGGAGTCGAAGGATGGCCGCGTGATCTGCGTCGTTGACTATGCGCACAACCAGCTTTCGTTCCGTTCGCTTTTCTCGTCGGTCAAGCGCGCGTTTCCCGCCAGCCCGGTCATCGCAGTATTTGGCGCTGCCGGCGGCAAGGCGCAGGAGCGCCGCGAGCAGCTTCCGCGCGAGGCCGCACCATATTCCGACCTGATGATCTTTGCCAACGAGGACCCGGCTCACGAGGACCCGATGAAGGTCTGTCGCGAGCTTGCCGAGCATGTTCCCGACGATACGCCGAACAAGATCATCCTCGACCGCGAAGCCGCTGTGCATGCGGCGTTCAAGGCGGCGCGCGAGGAGTACGTCAACCCCGATGCTCCCACCATTGTCTTGCTGCTGGCAAAGGGTGACGAGGAACTCATGCACGTGGGCGACGAGTTCGTGCCCATCGAGAGCGACCTTTCGCTGGCCAATCGCCTAATCGATGTTACCCAGTTTGACTAATGAACTGCGATGAGGGCGGCGTCCTGAGCGCGCTGCCGTTGCAAGCGCGTTTTTCCTCGAGTGAGGCGCGCCGCCTAAGACCAGAAGCCCCTTCTACGTAATGGAGTAACCATGTCCCACAACACCCTGCCGACCGTTGCCGAGCTTTCGGGCGAGATGCGCGAGCGCTTGGCCGAGGTCAAGTACGTCTTTACCGACCTGGATGCTACGATGCTCGCACCCGGCTCGTGCGTGCTGCGCGACAACGACGGCAACCCCTCGACCAAGCTCGTCGAGGCTGTCGTGGCACTTGCCCGCGCCGGCATCCAAGTGGTTCCCACCTCGGGCCGCAACCGCACCATGATCCACGAGGATGCGCGCGTGCTCGGCCTCAACTCCTACATTGGTGAGATGGGTGGCCTGGTCATGTACGATCTCAAGGCCAACGATTGGGAGTATCTGACCGGCGATATGCCCTACGACCCATCTTGCGGTCTCACGCCGCACCAGGTGATCGAGCAGACTGGCGTGTGCGAGAAGATCCTCGCCCGCTGGCCGCACAAGATCGAGTATCACAACGACATGTCGACCGGCTACAAGTACCGCGAGGTTACCGTCGGCATGCGCGGCGACATCCCCGATGACGAGGCGCAGGCCATCCTCGACGAGGCCGGCTGTGGCCTGGTGTGGGCCTGTAACGGTCACCTGACGCATCTGTCCAAGCCGACGACGCTCGAGCTCGATCGCGTCGAGGACGGTCGTGCATTCAACATCAACCCCGCGGGCCTCAACAAAGGCGTCGCCATTGCGCGCTTCTGCGAGCACCTGGGGATCGAGCGCGAGGAGACGCTCGCGCTCGGCGATTCCGAGTCCGACTTCTACATGGCCGATCACGTGGGCACGTTCTGCCTGGTCGAGAATGGCCTGACGAGCGCCGGCGCGCCCGAGTTCCTGGCTGCTTGCGAGAACGCTTTCGTTACGCGCGGCAAAATTGTCGACGGTTGGGCGGCGACGGCAGAGCTGCTGGTCACGGCGCGTTCGTAGCGCGGCGTCGCCGCACTTGGATATGTCTTTTCGAGAGAGAATCTGGTGAGGTAATGTCCGATATCAAGAATCTGGCCGGGGACACGCGCCCTATTGGCGTATTCGACTCGGGTCTTGGTGGTCTGACGGTTGCGCGCGCCATCGCGACGGCGCTGCCGCACGAGTCCGTCTACTACTTCGGCGACACAAAACGCTGCCCCTACGGCACGCGCACCGAGGATGAGGTGCGCTCGTTTGCGTTGCAGGCGGGCCGTTGGCTGTCGAAGCACGACGTCAAGATTATGGTCATCGCCTGCAACACGGCGACCGCTGCGGCCTTGCGTCTGGCCCAGCAGGTGCTCGACGTTCCCGTCATCGGTGTGATCGCACCGGGCGCACGCGCGGCAATCAACAGCACTCGCACGCGCCGGGTGGGCGTGCTCGCCACCAACCTCACCATTCGCTCGGGCGCCTACACGCGCGCCATCCAGGATCTGGATGCCGGCGTCGATGTATACGGTTGTCCTGCCTCGAGCTTTGTCGAGGTTGTCGAACACGAGCTCGCCTCGGGTGCACATCTGCAGGAACAGTGGCTTGAGAACGAGGACATCTTCGATACGCCTGCCGTGCGTGCGCTGGTGGGTGCCACGGTTGAGCCGCTGCGCGACCACGGTATCGATACCGTGGTGCTCGGCTGTACGCATTTTCCGCTGTTGGTGGGACCTATCCGTCATGCGCTGGGGCCTGGGGTGCGCGTCGTGAGTTCCGCCGAGGAGACCACACGAGAGCTGACCGATATCCTCACGCGCCGCGAGCAGCTGGCGGGCGACGCCGCCGAGCCGCAGCATCGTTTTGCCACGACGGCCGATAACATTGCCGAGTTTGCGGTGGCGGGCAGCTTTATCTTTGGTCAGCCGCTCAAGAGCATCGAACATATCGATATCGATGAGCTGGAATAGATGTAAGGCAGCCGCCAAAGCCTTCGCCACATCTTTTGCCGAAAGGATATTTCTATGGAGTACATGCAGGTCAACCGCGCCAACGGCCGCGCCGCCAACGAGTTGCGTCCCGTTAAGCTCACCCGTGGCGTCATGAAGCACGCCCACGGTTCGTGCTTGGCCGAGTTCGGCGACACGCGCGTGCTGTGCGCCGCCACCATCGAGGAGGGCGTGCCGGGCTGGCGAAAGGGAGCTAAGGCCGGCTGGGTGACCGCGGAATACGCCATGCTGCCGACGTCGACCGGCAAGCGCTGCAAGCGCGAACACGCCAACCGCAAGGGCCGCTCCATGGAGATCGAGCGCCTCATTGGCCGCAGCCTGCGTACCGTCGTCAACATGAAAGCGCTCGGCGAGTACACCGTCACCGTCGACTGCGATGTGATTCAGGCCGATGGCGGTACGCGTACGGCGAGCATTACCGGCGCCTGGGTGGCGCTGCACGACGCCCTCGCCATGTGGGTCGAGGCGGGCAAGATCGAGCGCATCCCGCTTACCGGCCAGGTGGCCGCCATCTCCATGGGCGTTGTCGACGGCAATACGCTGCTTGACCTCGATTATTCCGAGGACAGCCATGCCGAAGTCGACATGAACCTCGTCGCCACCGACACCGGTGAGATGATCGAGCTCCAGGGCACTGGCGAGCAGGCGCCCTTTGACCGTAAGCGCCTCAACGCCCTGCTCGACTTGGGCGACAAAGGCATCGCCGAGCTCATCGAGCTTCAGCGCCAAGCCATCGCCTAACCTGCCAAAAAGGGACAGGTTTATTTTGGCAGGTTTTATCTGGGAAAACGTCGAAGTATAAGACTGCCGTTGATTGAGAGGGGAGAGGCGGAGGCCCTCGTCGCCCTCGGCGCGGCATTGCTATAGAGACAAGGAGACCACTCATGGCACTTGAGAAGATCGACATCGACACCCTCGACCCGGCGGCGACCATTGTCGTGGCAACGGGCAACGCCCATAAGCTCACCGAGATCGAGGCCATTTTGGGCAAGGTCATGCCCGAGGTGCGCTTTGTGGCGCTCGGCCAGCTGGGCGAATTTGAGGACCCCGAGGAAAACGGCACGACGTTTTTGGAGAACGCCATCATCAAGGCGCAGGCTGCCGTCGAAGAGACGGGGCTCATGGCCATTGCCGACGATTCGGGCCTGGTCGTCGACGCGCTGGACGGTGAGCCCGGTGTGTATAGCGCGCGCTACGCGGGCGTTCACGGCGACGATGCCGCCAACAATGCCAAGCTGCTCGTGAATCTGGAAGGCGTGGCAGACGAGGACCGCACCGCGCGCTTTATGAGCGTCGTTGCGCTCATCGATACGGACGGCCTGGTCACCTATGGCGAGGGCGCCTGTGAGGGCGTTATCGCGCACGAGGGCCGCGGCGATCACGGCTTTGGCTACGACCCGCTGTTCCTGCCGGTCGATACGCCGGGCAAGACTATGGCCGAGCTCACGGCGGACGAGAAGAACGCCATCAGCCATCGATTCCATGCGCTCGAGCACCTATCCGCCAAACTGACGGGCGAGGAGTAGGCCGTGCGTGCGGTGGTTCAGCGCGTGCTCAACGCCGGCGTGACGGTCGACGGCGAGTACGTGGGCAAAATTGGGCGCGGCTATCTGGTGCTGTTGGGCGTGGGCCACGGCGACACGCGCGCCGAGGCTGATAAGCTGTGGGGCAAGCTCCGCGGCTTGCGCATTAACGAGGACGAGAACGGCAAGACCAACCTGGCACTTGCCGATGTCGACGGCGAGGTTCTCGTAGTGTCGCAGTTCACGCTGTTCGCCGATTGCCGTCACGGCCGCCGCCCATCGTTTACCGATGCCGGCGCCCCCGATGTTGCCAACGAGCTCTACGAGTACTTCTTGACGCTCGTTCGCAAAGATGTCGAACACGTGGCACACGGCATCTTTGGCGCCGATATGAAAGTCGACTTGGTCAACGACGGTCCGTTCACCATCGTCCTCGATACCGACAATCTGTAAGTAGCCAAAATAGCTACTTGCGTATGGCGGCAGCAGGGTGCTATAGTATTAGAGTTTTGTCTATGTTAGGGGTATTATCCCCTTTTTGAATTGCACCTTCTGGAGGCCCTGTTCATGGAAGAGATGGAAGTCAATCACGTCGACGACATCCACGAGAAGCTGACCGATATGGTGGGCGATCGCGTCAAGGTGAAGGCCAACATGGGCCGCACCCGCGTCGTCGAGCGCATGGGCACCATCAAGAGCGTCCACCCCGCCGTCTTTATCGTCGAGGTCGACGAGCGCCGCGGGCGCAAGTCGCGTCAGTCCTACCAGTATATCGATGTCCTCACCGGTCAGGTCGAGCTGTTCGACCCCGAGAGCGGCGAGCATATCTTTACCCCGCTCGGCAATCAGCTCGAGGAGCACTAACGGTGACCGATCGGTCCCTGACTCTTTCCGCGCCGGCAAAGATTAACCTCTACCTGGGGGTTCATACCGAGCGCGATGACCGCGGCTACCACAGGGTCGATTCCCTGATGGCAGCCGTCGGTCTTTCCGATTCCGTGACGGTCGCGCCGGCGCAGGCGCTGACCGTCCAGACGGTTCCGGCATCAGATTTTCCCATGCAAAAGAATACGGCGTATCGGGCTGCGGTTGCTATGGCCGAGCATTATGGTCGCGAGGCAAACATCTGCGTGACGATTGAGAAGCGCATTCCATTGTGCGCCGGCTTGGGCGGCCCCTCGACGGATGCGGCCGCGGTCATTGTCGCCTTGGCGGAGCTCTGGGGAATTGATCACACCGACCCCGCGCTCGACGACATTGCGCGGGGTATTGGTGCTGACGTCCCGTTCTTTTTGCACGCGAGCCCTGCGTTCTACGTAGGTGGGGGAGACGTGCTGGCAACTGAGTATCCCGCGCTGCCCGCAACGCCCGTCGTGTTGGTCAAGCCGCGCGAGGCAAGCGTTTCGACAATTGAAGCCTATCGACGTTTTGACGAGGCTCCGGTGCCTGCAGACAAGCCCGGCGCGATAGCTTCTGCCTTGCATGCTGGTGATGCCGAGACGGCATATGCGCTCATCCATAACAACCTGGGTGTCATTTCCGCACAGATGGAGCCGCAGATACAAACGGTTCTCGATTGGCTGCGTAAACAAGACGGCACCGTTGCTGTAGATGTGTGCGGATCGGGCGCCTGCTCGTTTGCCATTTGCGACACCGCCGCCACGGCCGAAAGGCTTGCCGACGCTGCCCAGCAAAACGGCTGGTGGTCCTGCGCGACGGAGCTCATTCCCAACACGGTTCGCATCGAAGTGCCAAAGAAGTAAAAATTTCTCTAGCACACGACGGAAATCTTTGTTACTATAGTCGAGCTAACGGGTTGTGGCTCAGTTTGGTAGAGCACTGCGTTCGGGACGCAGGGGTCGCTGGTTCAAATCCAGTCAACCCGACCAGAGCATGAGGAGGGACCGCTTCTTGCGGTCCCTTTTTTTAGCTATTGTTGTGATACCGCGATACCCGCGGTATACTCATTCGAGCTTGTCTCGCTGTATTGTGGAGGTCTACATGTTTGGACTGAGGGCTCCTGAGCTCATCATTATTCTCGTCGTTGTCCTGATTATCTTCGGGCCCAAGAACCTGCCGAAGCTCGGCAAGTCTCTCGGCTCTACCGTCAAGAATATCCGCGAGGGTATGGAGGGCGACGATAAGGCCGAGACCAAGCAGGCCGAGGAGGTCGTGGTCGAGCAGTCCGAGGAGGACAAGGAGATCGCTGAGCTCGAGGCCAAGCTCGCTGCTGCCAAGAAGAAGCAGGCAGAGGACAGCGACGCGGACGCAGAGTAGTCCCATCCCTTTGGGGTGAGCACCTGACCGGCTTGCCCGCAGGCTAGCCGGTCTTTTTCGTTTTGTTGACAGTTGATTGTTTGATCAGAGTTGGGGAGATATCCGTATGGACGCAAGCCAGATCGTACTGACCGCTGAGGGCCGCCAGAAGCTCGTCGAGGAGCTCGCTTGGCGTGAGGGCGATTACGCCAAGGAGATCGTCGAGGACATCAAGGAAGCCCGCGCGTTCGGCGACCTTTCGGAGAACTCCGAGTACGATGCCGCCAAGGACAAGCAGGCCCAGAACGCCGCTCGTATTGCCGAGATCCAGGCCATCCTCGCCAACGCTCAGGTTGCTGCCACCACGGGCGATCTGACCGTCTCCATCGGTTCTACCGTTTCTCTGATTGATCCCAACGGTGAGGTCATGGAAGTCACGCTCGTCGGTACCACCGAGACCAACTCGCTCGAGCACAAGATTTCCAACGAGTCTCCGGTCGGTCACGCCATCATCGGTCACGGCGAGGGCGACTCCGTCGAGGTCGTTACGCCTTCCGGCAAGACTCGCGTCTACACCATCGCCAAGATTGCACGCTAGACCACGGTCCCGCGTAAAGGTATGTTTTCGCTCCCTGGGACCGAATCCTGGGGAGCGTTTTAGTTTGAGGAGCTAACTTATGGCAGAGAACCAGAACGCCGCAGATCAGGCATCGACGCTCAACGACGAGCGCGCCACCCGCCTGGCCAAGCGCGCCGCCCTGTTCGAGGCGGGCCAGAACCCCTATCCCGAGCACTCTGAGCTTGAGGACTACGTTGCCGATATCGAGGCTAAGTACGCCGAGCTTGCCGATGGCGAGGACACCGAGGACGTCGTGAAGATCGCCGGCCGCGTGGTCGCCAAGCGCGGTCAGGGCAAGATCATGTTCATCGTCGTGCGCGATGCGACTGCCGAGATTCAGCTGTTCTGCCGCATCAACGACATGGACGAGGCTGCCTGGAATACGCTCAAGTCCCTCGACCTGGGCGACATCTTGGGCGTGACAGGCGTGGTTGTGCGCACCCAGCGCGGCCAGCTTTCCGTTGCCCCTAAGAGCGCGACCCTGCTTTCCAAGGCCGTTCGTCCGCTGCCCGAGAAGTTCCACGGTCTTTCCGACAAGGAGACCCGCTATCGCCAGCGCTATGTCGACCTGATCGCCAACGACGACGTTCGCGAGACCTTCCGTAAGCGTTCGCAGATTCTCTCCACCTTCCGTCGCTTTATGGAGTCCGACGGCTACATGGAGGTCGAGACCCCCATCCTGCAGACCATCCAGGGTGGTGCCACGGCCAAGCCGTTCATTACCCACTTCAACGCGCTCGATCAGGAGTGCTACCTGCGTATTGCCACCGAGCTGCACCTCAAGCGCTGCATCGTCGGCGGTTTTGAGCGCGTGTTCGAGATCGGCCGCATCTTCCGTAACGAGGGCATGGACCTTACCCACAACCCCGAGTTCACCACGATGGAGGCCTACCGTGCCTTCTCCGACCTCGAGGGCATGAAGGCGCTCGCCCAGGGTGTCATTAAGGCGGCTAACAAGGCCATCGGCAACCCCGAGGTCATCGAGTACCAGGGCCAGACCATCGACCTTTCTGGTGAGTGGGCCAGCCGTCCCATGACCGACATCGTTTCCGACGTGCTCGGCAAGCAGGTCACCATCGACACGCCGGTCGAGGAGCTTGCTGCCGCCGCGCGCGAGAAGGGCCTGGAGATTAAGCCCGAGTGGACCGCCGGCAAGATTATCGCCGAGATCTACGATGAGCTGGGCGAGGACACCATTGTCAACCCCACGTTCGTTTGCGATTACCCCATCGAGGTCAGCCCGCTTGCCAAGCGCTTTGAGGACGACCCGCGTCTGACGCACCGCTTTGAGCTGGTTATCGCCGGTCACGAGTACGCCAACGCGTTCTCCGAGCTCAACGACCCGGTCGACCAGGCCGAGCGCTTTGCCGCCCAGATGGCCGAGAAGGCTGGCGGCGACGACGAGGCCATGGAGTACGACGAGGACTACGTGCGCGCCCTCGAGTACGGTATGCCTCCCGCGGGCGGCATCGGCATCGGTATCGACCGCGTGGTCATGCTGCTCACCAACCAGGCTTCCATCCGCGACGTGCTACTGTTCCCGCACATGAAGCCCGAGAAGGGTTTCCAGTCCGGTGCCGCTGCCGCCAAGGCTGCCGAGGCCGGCAACACCGCGAGCCCGTTCGTCAAGCCGCTCAAGCCCACGGTTGATTACTCCAAGATCGCCGTCGAGCCGCTGTTTGAGGAGTTCGTCGACTTTGATACCTTCTCCAAGAGCGATTTCCGCGCTGTGAAGGTCAAGGCGTGCGAGGCCGTCAAGAAGTCCAAGAAGCTGCTGAACTTTACGCTCGACGACGGCACTGGCACCGACCGCACCATCCTCTCCGGCATTCACGGTTATTATGAGCCCGAGGACCTGGTCGGCAAGACTCTGCTCGCCATCACCAACCTGCCTCCGCGCAAGATGATGGGCATTCCCAGCTGCGGCATGCTCATCAGCGCCATCCACGAGGAGGATGGTGAGGAGCGTCTCAACCTGATCCAGCTCGACGTCTCCATCCCCGCCGGCGCAAAGATGTACTAACTAGTTACGCGGTTCGTAGAACCGCGTAACGGCTCGACGCTGCGCGGGCCGCATTTGGACAATCTGACGTTCAACTTCAAGGGCGCGACCAGAAGGTCAGCGCCCTTTCGTTTCACGTCACCTTGTCTCAAATGCGACCCGCTCGCTGACTTATGCTCAACCTGCGGCGCCATTTTGCTTGAAAGCACCTTGCTCGCTCTGGCGGGCTTTCGCTGTCCGTCCTCTACCTGTGGCGTTGCCCTGGTTGGCACTTAGGGACGTTCCTCTTGTGCCGGCACTTGGGGACGGTCCTAGCCGCCTGGGGTCTACCGGTGCATTGGGGGTTTACGCCTTCCATGCATGACAGTCGTCTCTTTTATGTTTCCTTTAGCCGTCGCTGCCTAGGATGGGAGTTAGTCGGCAGGAAGGGAGCGTCTATATGGACGACGCGAGCGAGCGTGCAATCGAAGAGGACATGCTCGATCAGTTCAACTACTTTGATGATGAGGACGAGGAATTGATCGACCGTCGCGAGCCGGCGGCGCTCGATACTTTCGACCTTGTTGATGAAGAGCCCGACGAGGACGAGGTCGGATCAGCGGAGCCCCCACAGTCTTCGCGCCTTGACTCGCTGCTTTCGAGAGCCCCCATGCACCACGGTGTTCGTGCCGGCGCACTCCATATGAAAACTGACTGGCACCAGATCGTGACGGCAGGCGATGAGCTTGCCGTCGATGCGCCGCTCACCGATAAGTCATCCATCATCTGCCGCACCGGTATGCTTATGCTCGCGAGCGGAACGGGTGCCTGGCGTGTACGCGATACCATGAATCGCGTTGCCGCCGTACTCGGTGTCACCGTCCACGTTGACTTAAGTCTTCTGTCGTTTGAGTGCACCTGCATCGAAGATGGCCACTGCTTTAACGAGGTTGTCAGCCTGCCCACAACGGGAGTCAATACCCATCGCATTTGGATGATGGAGAGCTTCTTAAAGGAAATCGAGACGTATGGGCGCCGGTTTACCGTGCACGAATACCACGAGATGCTCAAGACCGTTGAGAGTTCAAAACCCGATTACTCTCCCTGGCAACAGGGCCTTGCGGCAGCTTGTGCTTGCGGCGCCTTCGTCTTTTTGCTCGGCGGCGGCCCTATCGAGATGGCCTGCGCATTCGTAGGCGCTGGTGTTGGCAACTTTGCTCGCTCTCATATTCTCAAGCAGGGTCTTGGCCAGTTTAGCGCGCTGACGATTGGCGTTGCGCTCGCTTGCGTTTCGTATCTGCTGACATTGCTCGGCCTTGGCCAGGTCGTACCGGGGGCAATGTCGCACCAAGAAGGCTATATCGGCGCCATGCTCTTTGTGATTCCCGGCTTTCCCCTCATTACGGCAGGCCTCGACATCGCTAAGCTCGATATGCGAAGCGGCATTGAGCGTCTTTCGTATGCCGTGTCGATTATTGTGATGGCGACCCTTGTGGGCTGGATGGTTGCCGAGTGTGTGGGGCTGGCACCGGATGATTTTGCCCCGCTCGGCCTTTCGCCGCTTGCCCTTACGCTCCTGCGCGTGGTGATGAGCTTTGTTGGCGTATTCGGCTTCTCGGTGATGTTCAACAGCCCGGTAAAGATGGCCGCGGCAGCTGGGCTGATCGGCGCCGTGTCCAATACCTTGCGTCTGACCCTTGTTGATGCGCCGGCGCTGTTTCCCTTCCTGGGCCTGAGCTTAGGTATGCCTCCCGAGGCGGCAGCGTTTATCGGTGCGCTGGTATCGGGCCTGCTCGCGAGCTTAGCCGAAATCAAGCTCACCTACCCACGTATCGCCCTCACGGTGCCATCGATTGTCATTATGGTGCCGGGCTTGTATCTGTATCGCTCGATGTATTACATGTGCACCTTCGACACGGTCAATATGCTCGGCTGGTTTGTGCGTGCAGTGCTCATTGTGGCGTTTCTGCCCGTTGGCCTGGGCGTGGCGAGAACCCTCACCGACTCTCGCTGGCGCCACACCAGCTAATTGGTGCAAATGAAACTGATCCGCAAAACATGAACGTGGATAATCTCCCGTTTTTGGCCTGTTTACGGGCTCAAAACGGGAGATTATCCACGCTCGTGGAATGGGTGTCCGAAAATCCACGCTCGTTGGGCCGATGCAGAGGCACCTGGCAATTCCTTTTTTGTAGACGTTGTCGCGCGGCTACGGGCAGGAAAGGTCCCAACGGTTAACATATACTCCATATGGGTAAAGAGACCAAAGCGCCGCCACGAGTGGCGCTTTGCGTTTGAAAAACTAGCTCGTCTAAGAGGAACTAGCATGTTAGACCGTTTTACCGATCGCGCGCGCAAGGTCATGTCCATGGCCAAGCAGGAGGCGCTCGATCTGCACTCAAATAAGGTGGGCACCGAGCACCTGCTGCTCGCGCTTGCCAAGGAGGACGAGGGCATTGCCGCCGAGGCACTGCGTTCGCTCGACATCTCCTACGATGACATCATGGATACCCTCAAAGAGGTCCAGACCACGGTTCCCGAGCCCAGCGAGGAGACCGAGGCTGCCAAGCTCGCCTTTACGCCGCTCGTCATCAGCGTGATGGAGCGCTCCTTCCGCGTGGCACGCGAGAACAACCAGACCTACGTTTCGACCGAGCACTTGCTGATCGGCATCGTCGAAGAGGGCAACGGCATGGCCATGGACATCCTCATGCGCCTGGGCGTGTCGTCTGCTTCCATTAAAAAGGCTATCGAGAAACTCACCGCCAAGGACCAGGACAAGAAGCGTCCGCTCGCCGGTGCCGGTGCCGGGCGTCCCGGTGCGGGCCTGCCGTTCTTTAGCGGCTCGGATGCCTCTCAGCAAAAGGGGAGTGGCACCGACACGCTCAAGCAGTTCGCGACCAACCTCACGCAGAAGGCGCGCGACGGCGAGCTCGACCCTGTAATTGGTCGCGAAAAGGAAGTCCAGCGCATGATGGAAATCCTCTCGCGTCGCACCAAAAACAACCCGCTCATCCTGGGCGATCCCGGCGTGGGCAAGACGGCCATCGTCGAGGGCCTGGCTCAGCAGATAGCAGCCGGCAACGTGCCTGAGAACCTCATGAACCAGAATATCTGGACGCTCGACCTGCCGGGTCTCGTGGCGGGTGCCAAGTATCGCGGCGAGTTTGAGGAGCGCCTCAAGAACGTGATCCAGGAGGCCACCGAAGCGGACGACGTCATCCTGTTTATCGACGAGATGCACACCATCATCGGTGCCGGTTCTGCCGAGGGCTCCATCGATGCGAGCTCCATGCTCAAGCCCGTACTCGCGCGCGGTGCCTTCCAGATTATCGGCGCCACCACGGCCGAGGAATTCCGCAAGTACCTCACCAAGGACCCGGCCTTCGAGCGTCGCTTCCAGACCATCGATGTCGAGGAGCCGAGCGTCGAGGACACGGTCAAGATCCTGACCGCGCTTAAGCCGCGCTACGAGGAGCACCACCATGTGCGCTATACGCAGGGTGCTATCGAGGCCGCCGCGAACCTTTCCAACCGCTACATCCAGGATCGCTTCCTGCCCGATAAAGCCATCGATCTCATCGACGAGGCCGGTGCCCGCGCTCGCATCGCCGCGAATCGCGCGCCCGAGCCGGTGCGCGAGGCCGAGCAGCGTATAGAGGAGCTCAAGGCCGCCGCGCAGGAGGCCACCGAGAGCGATGACATGAACAAGGCCGCCGAGATCACCGAGCAGCAGAAGGCCGCCGAGATTGAACTCGCCGAAGCCAAGGCCGCCTGGACCGCCGAGCTCGACGCCAGCCCGCTCACCATCGACGTGAGTCAGATCGCCGACATCGTGTCCGTGACCTCTGGCGTGCCGGTTTCCTCGCTCACCGAGA
The DNA here is from genome assembly GCA_959606035.1 of uncultured Collinsella sp. Classification (GTDB taxonomy): domain Bacteria; phylum Actinomycetota; class Coriobacteriia; order Coriobacteriales; family Coriobacteriaceae; genus Collinsella. The sequence goes on along the minus strand of CAUHHB010000004.1, from coordinate 106,398 downwards.
GCGAGAGCCGGCGCCTGCTGCAGACCGAAAGCGTGCTCAAGACGCGCATCATCGGTCAGGATGAGGCAGTCGAGGCCGTCGCCAAGGCCGTGCGCCGCAGCCGTTCGCCGCTCAAGGACCCGCGTCGCCCCGGCGGCAGCTTTATCTTCCTGGGTCCCACCGGCACAGGCAAGACCGAGCTCGCCAAGACGCTCGCCGAGTACCTCTTTGGCAGCAAGGACGCGCTCATCAGCTTCGACATGTCGGAGTTCGGCAGCGAGTTCGAGGTCTCCAAGCTCATCGGTAGCCCTCCGGGTTACGTGGGTCACGACGAGGGCGGTCAGCTTACCAAGGCCGTTCGTCGTCACCCGTATTCGGTCGTGCTGTTCGACGAGATCGAGAAGGCGCACCCCGACATCTTCAACATCCTGCTGCAGGTGCTGGAGGAGGGCCGCCTGACTGATAGCCAGGGCAAGACGGTCGACTTCCGCAACACCGTGATCATCATGACGTCCAACGTGGGCGCCCGCGAGATCGCACAGGATGCGAGCGTTGGCTTTGGCACCACCGGCGAGCAGGGTCTCACGTCGAGTGAAATCAAGGGCCGCGCGATGGGCGAGCTCAAGCGCCTGTTCCGCCCCGAGCTGCTCAACCGTATCGACGACATTGTGGTGTTCCAGAAGCTCACGGGCGAGAATCTCACCAAGATCGCGCACCTGCTGGTGGACGATCTGCGCCAGCGCCTGATCGCAAACGGCATGAACATCAAGCTCACCGATGCGGCCTACGACAAGATTGTGGCCGAGGGTACCGATCTTACCAATGGCGCACGTCCGCTGCGTCGTGCTATTCAAAAGCTCATCGAGGACCCGCTGTCCGAGGAGCTTCTGGCCGGCGAGTGGGGCGAGGGCGATACCGTCCTGTGCGACGTGGCCGATGGCAAGTTTGTCTTTAGCCACGGCACGGGCGAGATCCCGGCACCGCGTCCGGCGGGCACGCTCGGTGGCGATACCGCTCCGGCGGCGCCGCACACCGGAAACGCCGCGCCTGTGAGCAGTGGCGTGAGCTCGGGCCCCGGTGGCATGATGCAAGCCGGCTCTGGTGCGCTGTAGGGATTGAACATACCTTGTATAACGGGGGCGTTTCCGATAAGGAAGCGCCCTCATTTCTATTGAAATGCGCTTCAATCTGCCGTGCTATACTAAAATCGAGATATAGTATAGCAAAGGAGCTGATATGCCTACGTCAATACTCGACACGCGGCCAGTTCAGATGAACGTGCGTATAGATCGCCAGCTCAAAGAGGCGGGAGACGCCGTCCTGACTCATATTGGCATGACGCCGTCACAAGCCGTTCGGACACTTTGGGAGTATCTGGTCGTTAACGGACGCATGCCCTCGAAGGGAGACGCGGCGGCTCCGGTTTCTGACGGAGTGGAGCCCCGGCGCATGGAGTCAAGGGCCGCGCAAGGCAGCCATATCGTTCGCGATTCGTGCCTCAAATACGGCATCCCCATCCCTGAGTTCTCGGGAGACTATGACGACCTCTATGAGGAGGCCATGGCGGAGCGCTATCCCGAGTGGGTGGAACTATGAGCACAGAAGGCGTCCTCAAGCTGTTAATCGATACCAACGTATGGATGGATTATTTTTCTGGCAGGTCCGACCGTACGGCAAATGTCGTCCATCTGATCGAGATTGCCGACGCCTCGGAGCGGATTGCCCTGTTTGCCTCGTCGCTTTCGGTCAAAGACGTTTCATATCTTGTCTCGGCGGCAATCAAGCAGGAGTGCCGAAGAAAGACTGGCTCACTGAGCGATAACGCCATTGCGGCGGCAGACGAAACGGCCTGGGCATGCGTTCGACAGATGCGCGAGCTAGCCCTCATCGCCCCGGTCGGTGCAGACGAGGTCTTCGACTCCTTTGTGTTCAAGTACCACCACAATGACTTTGAGGACGACCTGATGCTGGGCGTCGCCAATCGCATTGATGCCGATTACGTCGTGACGGAGGACAAGAATCTTATTAAACATACCAATGGTGTATGCATTAATGTTCAACAGGCGTTGAGGTTGGTTGGGGGGTCCAACGTTCCCTCTGCACGGCCCGTCTAGCTTGCTTTACCTTGATAAAGTGGCGTTTCCTCACCGTTAGCCGATGATGCAAGGGCGCTCGGCGTTTTCGACTGGTTTATGCACGCAAAGTCTGGGAATATACAAGTCGCATATCTTACTGTCTAACCAGTTGCGCCAAGGAGGCACCATGGACTACAAGATTACCGGCTACGAGCCCGCTCAGCTGTTCCATTTCTTTGAGGAGGTCAGCGCGATCCCCCGTGGGTCTGGCAACGAGAAGGGCATCAGCGATTTCCTGGTTGCGTTTGCCAAGGAGCGCGGCCTCGACGTGTATCAGGACGAGGTCTACAACGTCATCATTCGCAAGCCCGCATCTGCCGGTGCCGAGAATGCCCCGACCGTGATGCTACAGGGCCACATCGATATGGTGTGCGACAAGTTGGGCTCCGTTGAGCACGACTTTACGACCGACGGTATCGACCTGGTCGTCAAGGACGGCGTCCTCACCGCTAACGGCACCACCCTGGGCGCCGACAACGGTATCGCCGTCGCGCTTATGCTTACCGTGCTCAACGATGATTCGATTGTCCATCCGGCCCTCGAGTGCGTATTCACCACCGACGAGGAGACTGGCCTGGTCGGCGCCGAGACACTCGACAAGTCCCAGATTAGCGCCCGCACCATGATTAACCTTGACTCCGAGGAAGAGGGCGTTGCCACCGTCAGCTGCGCCGGCGGCGTCGTCGTTACCTACACCTGCCCGATCGCGCGCGAGCACAAGACCGGTAGCGCCCTCACGCTCGACATCTCCGGCCTGCTGGGCGGTCACTCCGGCAGCGATATCAACCTGGAGCGCGGCAACGGCAACCTTATCATGGCCCGCATCATCGACCGCCTGATGGTTGCCGGTGAGCCCGCCATCGTCAGCTTCAACGGCGGCACCAAGGACAACGCCATCAATCGTGAGTGCAAGGCTGTTCTGGTCTACGCCGACCACGCTGCCGCCGAGGCCGCGGCCGAGATCGCCCGTGGCATCATCGCCGACGTTACCGCCGAGCTCGAGGTCTTCGACCCCGGCTTTACCTGCACTGTCGAGATCGCCGACAACGCCGAGGTCGAGGCCATGGACGAGAAGTCCGCGCTTGCCCTCATCCGCGCTCTGCGTCTTGCCCCCAATGGTGTGATTCGCCGCAACGTCGCCACCGACGGCTCAGTCGAGGTTTCCTCCAACATCGGCGTGGTCGCCACTTCCGATGATCAGGTCAAGATTATGCTGTCCCCGCGCTCCTCGATCACCTCGCTGCAGAACGAGTTCAAGGACCGCCTGCAGACGCTTGCCGATGTCCTGGGCTTCGACGCCAAGTTTGAGTTCGAGTATCCCGGCTGGAGCTATGCCGAGCATTCGCCGGTCCGCGACGTCTTTGTCGAGAGCTATCGCGAGCTATTTGGCTCCGAGCTGCGCATCGAGTCCATTCACGCCGGCCTTGAGTGCGGCCTGTTTGCCGAGGCCCTGCACGGCCTGGACGCCATCGCCGTGGGCCCGACGCTCTCCGATGTCCACACCCCGGACGAGAGCATGGAGCTCGCTTCTGCCGAGCGCTTCTACGAGCTGCTCATCGACGTCCTCAAGCGCCTCGCTGCGTAAAGGTTGCGCTAGCGGCAGTCCGAGCCACGTGCTGGCGGATTGCAAATGACATTACGAGAGGGGGCATCCGAACTTTTGCGACGGGTGCCCCCTCTCTTCTTTTAAAAAATGGGAAATTGATTGGCGTCTAGCCCATATCCGCCCTGATGAGGTCGAGGGTTCGCTGGCAGTTTTCGCGGACGGGGCCGAGCATATGCTCGCGCAGGTCCGCCATGCCGGGCAGGTCGGCGTATTCGTCCATGACCTCTTCCATGCAAATGGGTACCTCGTAGGCGAGGTCCATCATGGTCGCAAAGCAAAACTTCTCGGATAGCCCGGCATCGGTGAGCGCCGTCTCCAGCGCGGGGTCGCCCATACCGTGGTATCGGCGGATAGCACCTGGACCGATGCGCCCCACACGATTTTCGCCGCCAACGCTCATAGCAAGGCGTGCCCGACGTCGCATGCGCTCATACGCCAAGCCCGATGCGACATCGTACATGGGTGCGAGTGCCGCGTTTGTGCCTTTGCCTAGGATGAGCGAGTAGTTTTTAGCGTGTGCGTCAGGCGCTCCGATAATGGCGTTATAGAACAACATATAGGTAAAAAGCACAAGATTCATGTGGTGGGGGACTGTGTTAATCAGTCGTTCTTGGATGTCTCGTGTGGTTGGTCCTCCGTCGGCGGTGTATTTCTGGCTTGGCAATACACCGAGCGCCTGGCAAAAGTCCTCCTGATGCAGCCTTTCGATATTTCCGCTGCTATTGACCATTCTGTCGTACCGTTCAACGACGAGCGCGGCTTCGTCTTCAAATGTGCAATAGGAGACGTTGGCAGTTGGAATGCCAACACGCCGAGCCGTTTTCATGCAGACGAATTCGTTTAAGGCCTGATGTTTGAACCCAACGACACCATTTTTGAAGATATGGGTAGTGGGGGATGACCCTAGACATTCGCACCATTGGCCATCATGCCAAGCTAGTGCAAATTTGCCTTGGTTGCCGCCCAGGGACCAGCTTTCGTTGGAGCCCATCCATGTCTCTCTTTCGTCATCGCGAATTGCTTTGAGCTTGTGAGCGATTTGAGAATTGGTAAGCGGGCGGTATGCCGAGACCCTGCCGCGGGCGGCGCCTAATTGATCGGTTCGACAAAACTGAACGGCCCCTGCGCAGTCAAGACCGATATGGCACAAGAGGGCGACGGGGTTGTTGGATGCAACGTCATACTCGGCGGCAATAGCGCGACGCTGCTCTTGACTGTCGGGCAAAAGGCCAAATAGGAACGGGCGGACGATGTTATGGCCATACGTGCGATTGGAAAGCGGCATTGTTAGCGATAGCGGTGCCCCGCGATAGGTTGGGGCGTATACAAAGCTGCAGAGTCCATGCTTGTCTTGCCGGAGAGTGCCTGCGATTTCGCCACAAATGAGGGTTGCAAGCTCCATCTCTGCCATTTATTTCACAACCTTACAGCCAAAGGAGAGGCCTGAAGTGCCGGAAAGGCCTTGCTCGGCTGCGATTTGGGCCAGCAAGGCACCATAGGAAGATGGCGTTCCCTGTCGAGCGGGTCGTCTGCCTACGCTTGGCTTTGGCAGGGCATTCGAGTTCGCGATAGGGAGGTCCGCTTTCGTCGTCGGATGTTCGGAGGGCGATGCGATGGAGTCGTTATCGCTTTGCGCAAAGAGACCTATGCCGAGTGCATTAAAGACGGACAGCAACTTGTCGAGCCGAATACCCGTGGCGTCTCCTAGCTCGAGCGATGCGAGCAGGCGCTCCGAAACGCCGGCTTTTTTAGCGAGGGCCGCACGGGTGATTTCCTGCGACTCGCGTGCCTGACGCACATAGATGCCAGCTTGGCGTGGTGTGGTGATGGGAAGGGTATCCATGGCGATCTCCAACATGTAGACTTTTGCATATCAGTATGACATGCAAAAGTCTGCACGAAAAGGCCTCATGCAAAACTTTGCATGAGGCCTTGTACTGGCGTTGAGTTTTGAGCGATTGTGTTTGGCGTTACAGCGCCAAAATCCCCAGATGCTCAAGCAAGATCTTAAGTCCGATGAGGATGAGCACGATGCCGCCCACGATGGTGGCAGGTTTTTCGTAGCGCGCGCCAAAGGTGTGGCCGATCGCTACGCCGGCGACGGAGAAGATAAACGTTGTGACGCCGATAAGCGATACAGCGGGAACGATGTCAACCGAGAGCGCCGCAAATGAGATGCCTACGGCTAGGGCGTCGATTGAGGTGGCGATGGCGAGGATCAGGTACTCGCCCAGGTCAATCTTTTCGGCATCCTTGCCGTCGCCTTCATTCTCGTCCTCGGTAAAGGCTTCCCACAGCATTTTGCCGCCGATAAAGGCCAAAAGGATAAAGGCAATCCAATGGTCGATGGGTCCGATGATGCCCATGAATTGACTGCCAAGCGCCCATCCGATTACGGGCATGCCGGCCTGAAAGCCGCCAAAGAACAGGCCGAGCACCACGGCGACTTTAAGGTTGATCTTCTTCATGCCAAGGCCCTTGCAGATGGATACGGCAAAGGCATCCATCGAAAGGCCAACGGCGAGCAGCGCGAGCTCTGCGAGTCCCATAGTCTGGCTCCCTCTCTGCGGGCGGGCCCGCGTGTACCTCTTGGGGGAGTAACAAAAAAGACCCGTGGCGTACGCGTTGCGCGCACAGCCACGAGTCTCGTTCATTAAGGCAAGCCAGGCCGCATCGGCCAGTGTGTTGACTTACCGCGCCACCGGAGGCGAACCCGGTCACGCGACTACTCCCTCATTCATGTGAACCCCGATGCTACCACATAAGCAGCTCATTTGGGTTGGGGCTCTTTTGACTACCCCAGCGGTGTTCGCTCATTCTGTAAGCATCGGATTTCGCAAGCGCTGCGGGGACAAACCGTGAGAAACTATTTAGCGTTTATGGAGCGTATACGATGGGAGCGATGCCTTGGATAAGAACGAGCTGCAAAAGCGTATGGAACAGGCTATTCGCCTGACTGCCCCCGGCCAGCCGATCCGCACCGCCCTCGACATGATCATTGCTGGTCACCTGGGTGCCCTTATCTGCGTCGGCGACACCGAAAACGTACTCGCTGCCGGTAACGACGGCTTCCCGCTCAACATTTCGTTTACCTCGAACCGCCTGTTCGAGCTTTCCAAGATGGACGGCGCCATCGTCATCGATGGCGACCTCACCCAGATCCTGCGCGCCAACTTCCACCTCAATCCCGATCCCTCGCTCGCCACGAGTGAAACGGGCATGCGTCACCGTACTGCCGCTCGCATGTCGGTGCTCACCGACGCCATCGTGATCTCGGTTTCGGCTCGTCGTGCCGTCGTCAACGTGTACGTCCACGGTAAGAGCTACGAGATCCAGCCTGTCACCACCATCATGAGCTCGGTCAACCAGCTCGTCGCCACGCTCCAGACCACCCGTCAGTCGCTCGACCGCTCCCTGCTGCGCCTGACGGCCCTCGAGCTCGATGACTACGTTACGCTCGCCGACATTACCGGGATTTTCTCGAGCTTCGAGATCATGCAGCAGGCAAAGACTGAGCTTAAGGATTGCATTGTCAAGCTGGGCAACCAGGGCAAGCTCGTGCAGATGCAGCTCGAGCAGCTCGCCGGCTCCAGCATGGATACCGAGTACGACCTGATGATTCGCGACTATGCGAGCGATTCCTCCGAGGCCAATGCCGAAAAGATCCGCGCCAACCTGAGCCGCATGACGCCCAAGGACTTGTCCGACCCGCAGCATGTGGCGGCGGTTCTGGGTTACGACGACCTGGACGAGGACTCCGTCATGACGCCGCTGGGCCTGCGCACGCTTTCTCGCGTGTCCGTCGTGCGCGACGGCGTGGCCGAGAAGATCGTCGACGAGTACGGCTCGTTACAGGAGCTCATGGATGACATCAGCGAGGATCCGGAGCGCCTGGGCGACTTTGGCGTCAACAACCCTGCCATTCTTGCGGACTCGCTGTACCGCATGAAGGGCACCAAACAGGGGAACGCATAATGGCGCCCGTATGCGCCGTGGTCGTTGCCGGCGGCAGCGGTCAGCGCTTTGGAAATCCCGGCGGCAAGCAGCTCGTTAACGTGGCGGGCCGTCCGCTCATGAGCTGGTCCATCCGTGCGTTCGATCGGAGCGACAAGGTCGGCCACATCGTGGTGGTGTGTCCTGCCGAGCGCCGCGCCGAGATGCGCCGCCTGGCCATCAGCCCGTATTCGTATAACACGCCCATCAGCTTTGCCGATGCCGGCGAGACCCGCCAGGATTCCACCCGCGCAGGCGTGCACGCGGTGCCGGCGGGCTTTGAATACGTCGCCATTCACGATGGCGCCCGTCCGCTCATTACGACCGAGGCCATCGATCACGCTATCGACGTGCTTGTGGGCGACCGTGCCCTCGACGGCGTCGTGTGCGGCCAGCCTGCCATCGACACACTCAAGATCGTCGATGGCGACAACATCGTCGAGACGCCGCCGCGCGAGCTCTATTGGGCCGCGCAGACGCCGCAGATCTTTAGCGTCGACGCCATGAAGCGCGCTCACGCCGCTGCTATCGCCGAGGGCTTTATCGGCACCGACGATTCATCGCTGGTCGAGCGCATGGGCGGGCGCGTCCGCTGTGTCCAGAGCCCGCGCGATAACCTTAAGGTGACGGTGCCCGAGGACCTGCGTCCCGTAACCGCGATTCTGCTCGGTCGCATGGCCGAGGGAGAGGACCTTCCCCATGTTCAGTAACCTGCGCATTGGCCACGGCTACGACGTCCACCGTTTGGTGGAGGGGCGTCGATGTATCATCGGCGGGGTCGACATTCCCTACGAGCGCGGCCTGCTGGGCCACTCGGATGCCGATGTGCTCGCGCACGCCTTGGCCGACGCCATTCTGGGCGCCTGCCGCGGGGGAGATATCGGCAAGCTATTCCCCGACACCGATCCCGCCTACGAGGGTGCCGATTCGATGGTGCTGCTCGCTCGCGTGATGGACTATGCGCGCGAGTTGGGCTTTGAGTTTGTCGATGCCGATTGCACCATTGCCTGCCAGCAACCCAAGATCACTCCGCACCGCGATGCCATGCGCGCCAACCTTGCTCATGCCCTGGGCGTTGACGTCGAAAACGTGGGCGTCGCCGCCACTACGACCGAAAAGCTCGGTTGGGAAGGCCAGGGCGAGGGAATCGGTGCCTGGGCCGTCTGCCTGCTACAGAAAACCGTTAAGGAGTAACGAATGCGTATCTACAACAGCGCTACCCATAAAAAGGAAGAGTTCCAGCCCATCGAGTCCGGCAAGGTCCGCATGTACGTGTGCGGCCCCACGGTCTACGACAACATCCACATCGGCAATGCCCGCACGTTCATCAGCTTTGACGTGATTCGTCGCTGGCTCATCGCGAGCGGCTACGAGGTCACGTTCGCCCAGAACCTCACCGATGTCGATGACAAGATCATCAAGCGCGCCAACGAGCAGGGCCGTACGGCTGCTGAGGTCGCGACGGAGTTCTCCGACAAGTTTATCGGCGTCATGCGCGCCGCTAACGTGCTCGATCCCGATGTGCGCCCCCGCGCCACCAAGGAGATCGGCCCCATGATCGCCATGATCAAGACGCTTATCGATCAGGGCCACGCTTACGCAGCCGATAACGGCGATGTGTACTTTGCCGTGCGCAGCGATCCCAACTATGGTCAGGTCTCGGGCCGCAACATCGACGACCTTATGGTTGGCGCGCGCATCGAGGAGAACGAGGACAAGAACGACCCGCTCGACTTTGCCCTGTGGAAGGCCGCCAAGCCCGGCGAGCCCAGCTGGCCGAGCCCCTGGGGCGAAGGCCGTCCCGGTTGGCACACCGAGTGCGCCGCCATGGTGCATCGCTACCTGGGCACCCCGATCGACATCCACGGCGGCGGCTCCGACCTTGCCTTCCCGCATCACGAGAACGAGTGCGCCCAGGCCACCTGCGCCTGGCACCAGGGTTTCTCCAACACCTGGATGCACACGGGTATGCTGCTGGTCGACGGCGAGAAGATGTCCAAGTCGCTCGGCAACTTCTTTACGCTGGCCGAGGTCCTCGAGCAGCACTCCGCTGCTGCTCTGCGTCTGCTGATGCTGCAGACGAGCTATCGCTCGCCGCTCGATTTCTCTTGGGAGCGCCTGGAGGGTGCCGAGAACTCGCTCACGCGTATCGCCGGTACGGTCGAGAACCTGCGCTGGGCCGCGAACCATGCGACGGCCGATGCCGATGAGGCAGCATCCGAGGCGTTTGCCGCCAAGGCCGCCGAGACCCGTGCCACTTTTAAGGAGTGCATGGACGACGACTTTAATACCGCCGGTGCCATGGGTGCTGTCTTTGGTTTTGTGACCGAGTGCAACCAGTACCTGGAGCAGGCGGGCGATGCTGCTGACAAGGCCGCAGCCCTGGCTGCCGCTGATACGCTGGTCGAGCTGCTCGATACGTTTGGCGTTGAGCTCCCCGAGCCAAAGGTCGAGTTGCCGCTGGGCCTGCTGGGCGTAGCCGCCGGCCTGGTTGCCTACACGGGCGACGACGTGGACGAGGCCGCTGCCAAGATTCTCGAGGCCCGCGCCGAGGCCCGCGCCGCCAAGAACTGGGATCTGGCCGACGCCATCCGCGACCAGCTCAAGGACCTCGGGCTGACGATTGAAGATACTGCCGCCGGCACCCGTATCAAATCTCTCTAATCCCCGCGGGTTTCCCAAGCACCCGACCTTGTCGTTCAAACCGTCGCTCGCGTACTCAAGTACGCGTCGCTCCTCTTTCACGGCAATCTCGGGCACTTGGAAAACCCGTACCGACCGCTTGAGCTATTCGTCTTAAGCGGTCGCTTCTTTTGTCTTGCTTGAATAATTTTTTAAAGGAGGCCGTTTTATGGCCGACAATCGCAAGCGTGCGCCTCGTGGCGGCAAGCAGGCCGCTTCTGGCTCGCGTCCGATTCGCCGCAACGACCGCGCTGCCGCTCCCAAGGGCCAGCGCGAGCGCTCACAGGCTGCTCGCCCGCAGCGCGAGCGTAGCCGCGATAACGTCCAGGTTCCCAAGGGCGAGTTTATCGAAGGTCGCCGTGCTGCCGCCGAGGCGCTGCGCACCGGTTTTCCCATCAAGTGCGCGCTCATCGCCGAGGGCGGGGAGCGCGATGCCGCCTTGTCGCGTCTGGTCGACGACCTCAACGCCGCGGGCGTCCGCATTAAGTATGTGTCGCGCGCGCAGCTTGATGCGCTGTCGAGCCATGGCGCTCACCAGGGCATTGCGCTCGAGGTCGGCAACTTCCCCTATGCCGATGTCGCCGATATCCTCGATCGCGCGGGTGACGGACCGGCGCTCGTCGTCGTGCTCGACCATGTGACCGACGACGGCAATTTTGGTGCGATCGTGCGCTCCGCCGAGGTCGTGGGCGCGGTGGGCGTCATCATCGCCAACAAGCGCGCCGCCGGTGTGACCGTCGGCAGCTACAAGACCTCTGCTGGTGCCGTCATGCACCTGCCCATCGCGCAGGTTCCCAACATTGCCCGTGCGCTCGACGATCTTAAGGCCGCTGGCTTTTGGGTGGGTGGCGCTTCCGAGCATGCCGAGGGCAGCTGCTGGGATGCTCCCTTCGAGGGCCGCGTGGCGCTCGTCATGGGCTCCGAGGGCGACGGCATCTCGCGTCTGGTGCTCGAGAAATGTGACTTTTTGACCAAGCTTCCCCAGCGCGGCATGACCGAGAGTCTCAACGTGGCCCAGGCGACCACCGCGCTGTGCTTTGAGTGGCTGCGCCGCAATGCCGGCGAGCTCATGGGGGAGGAGTAGCGCATGTCCAAGAAGAACCGCGCCAAGTCCAAGGCCAAGCGCTTTGGCGAAGGCTCGGCCAAGCCGATTGTTTCGGCCGCGACCTATGGCGTGGGCGGCAATGCGTTTGCGCAGGCCATCGCCGACCCGGTCTCGACGGTGCACTCCAATAAGCCCGAGCTGCTGGTGGTCGACGGCTACAACGTGATCCACTGCACGCCGCGCTACGAAAAGCTCGTCTACGACCATTCCGATGATCCGTATTCCAGCGACGTTCACGATATGGCGCGCACGGCACTCATCAACGATGTTGCCGCGTTTGCCCAGGGCCGCTACGAGGCCGTGATCGTGTTCGACGGTGCGGGCAATATCTCCAGCGAGCGCCCCAACCTGCCGGCCCGTGGCGTGCGCATCGAGTTTTCGCCGACGGGTGTCTCTGCCGATACCGTGGTGCAGAAGCTCTGCATTGAGGCGCGCGAGGAAGGTCGCGCGTGCTCCGTGGTGTCGAGCGACGGCACGATCCAGGCCGTCGTCATGGGCAAGGGAGTCACGCGCATCTCGAGCCGCATGCTGGTGGACGAGATCAAGCAGATCGATAACGACGTTCACGAGGCAGAGGAAGCTCCGCAGATCAAGATGACCCTGGGCAGCCGCCTGAGCCCCGAGGCGCTGGCCAAGCTCAAGGCCCTGCGCGGGAGGTAGGGGAGCTGACGGCGCGACGCTGTCTCGCTAACTCCATTCAGCGATGTCGATCATTCTACGGAGGCGCCATGTAAGCGCCTCTTTTAGATATGGCAGCCTTGCCGTGAGCGCGTTGTTTCTGGACAGAATCTCGATTGCCTCGTCAACGAAGCCTTCGAGTTTGTCGCCGTCAAACCAGCCCATGTCCTCGACGAGCAACATTTGTTTGGCGGGGCTTGAATGAAATTGTGCGCTGGTAAAACTGTGCTCTCCCGCCCTAAGCTCCTCTAGTGATATGTTGCACCAGAGTGATGAGCCCGAATCGAAGATGGGGGCTGGTCTGCAGACCAGTGAGTTGACGTTTCGCACGAGGCCGAAGTTGCGCCAATGACGATCGTAGTTGGCAATGATGTCGTCACATACGATCATGCGGTCAAGGGCGTCTTTTATATCTGTCGCTCCAAGCTCCTCACAGTTTGCTACATACCGTTCGTAATCGGTTAGTCGCTCGTCTGCATTTGCATGCTGGTTTACATAGAACGCAGGGACATATTCTTCTTCGTCAGTTAAGAAGACATTGCATGTGCTCAAGGCAGAAGTACCTGTGCCTTCGAGCGAATAGGGTACATAATCGCAAGCGTTTAGGATGCGACGGTGAAGTGCGGTCGCCACCATCTCGTTATAGGGTTCCTGGTTCAGGTGCGCACCTGCCTTGTGGAGTATTCGACGGTCATCCTCGCATGTCCAGTACTTTTGAAGATTGCCGTCCGAGGTGTTGTCGGGCTTTGCGGCAGCTGCCTTGCCCTCTGGGGCGAAGGGCGCGATGCTGAGAGAGACGTCGTCAAAAGCATTATTGAAGAAATTGATATCTTCCCACGCGAGACCGGAGCCTTGGGGTCTAATCCAATACTGGTCGGATAAGGAGAGGCCAAGATTTCGCTGTACGAGTTCATCGGGAACATCGACTGCGGCTTCTGCAAGCAGGGAGGCTAGCCCAATGCGTGCGAGCGGGATACCGCGGCCGCGCCACCAGATGCGGAAGGAGTCGAGCGATACAGGTTTGCTGGGAGCAAAAACTCCAATAGGGGCGTGGGCACGATCGACGTCGGCGCCGATGTGGGTGAAGTCTTTCCGTGATCTGCTGTAGACCAGCTGGGCCACTTCGTGCGTGCGGTTCATGAGGGTAAATGCGATTTCGCTTTTCCCATGCCCGCGACGAGGCCGTCCCCCTCTTTTGGTTGCGGAGCGGAGTCGCGTGTCTACGCTGTCTTTGTCGATAAGCCACACGCCAGAAGCCTTGCGGGCGGTCAGCGCGCCGTTCTTAATGAGCTCCTGCACCCTGCGCGGGGTGATGCCGAGCAGTTCGGCTGCTTCCTTTGTAGTCAACATCGCGAAACCCTTCGCCAGAACGAATAGTTTTATATAGCCAATTGTAATTAAAACTATTCGTTCTGGCGAAGAGTTTTAAGATTGAGGGCGAACTGACAGAAATGAACGGGCTTGGTACGTGTTGTTGCTGGATTTTGCATATTTATATAACGCCGCGCGGCCTGTTGCGCCTCGTCCGCAATTCCTTTATTCTTAATTGGCTTCGCGCGAAAGCGCCAAGTGTGCCAGTGTGGCGCAACGGTAGCGCAACTGATTTGTAATCAGTGGGTTGCAGGTTCGATTCCTGTCACTGGCTCCATGAGAGTTTCGGGCTCTGTTCCTTGTGGGACAGGGCCCGTTTCTATTTAGGTGGTGCGCCATTGGGTCAGCGCCCATCCCGTTTTTGGTTTGTCTCGTCCTCCAGTTTGTCTAAATCTGTAACACCAAGACCGATATTTGGCATCTAACTGTTACAGATTGAGATGAAACTTAGGGTGTTTTAGGAATATCTTGATCTGTAACATGTAGAAGCGGAATAGGTCTCCTGCTGTTACAGATCGAGACAAGGGCAGGTACGGTCCTGGATGTCCTGCTCGAGCGTGGATTTCTGGACACGAGAGAGAAGAAAATCTCCCGACCGGAGAACGAGCGTGGATAATTAACTTGGATAGGGAGCTAAGGTAAACACCGATTGTCTATCGACGGCTTTAGAAACAACGACCCCGATTTCATTGTGGAATCGGGGTCGTTTGTGCCTCAGGAATCCGAATGGATTAATCGAGCTCCTAAGGGACTTCTTGGGTTCTTGCTAATGGTCTGCCGAGGATGTCCCCAATGCAAACAGCGGGCATTTACTCAATATAGTTGGGGTTCTTCTTGATGATCACGCGTGCAGCGATGAACGAGACGACGATGGCGATGACGGCGACAACGCACGCCAGTACGAAGTTGCCCATGGATCCATCGGGAGCGATAAAAATCAGCGCCGAAAGAAGGCCGGGGCATGCTCCCGCAACATACTCCTTCAGGACGAAGATACCTGCGGGGAGTCCCGCGCAGAGGGCGCCGATTGCCGTGCCGACAAGCAGGCGGGGACGCTCGATGAGACAGCCGTAGAACGCGGGCTCAGTTACGCCGCAGAGTGCGGTGACGGCAACCGTGGTGACCATACCCCTCTTCTCCTTGTTGCCTTTCATTGCAGTTGCCAAGGCGAGACTCGTGCCGCCAATGCAGAGGTTTGAGATGAAGCCAAAGATGATGGGCGCCCAGCCGAGCTGCGCCAAGCTCGTAACTTCGATTGCGATGTAGGCCTTATCAAGACCGAGCATGACAAAATAGGGGTTAAGGGCTGCAAGGATTGGAGTAGCGATAAATGCCACGTTATCCATGAGCCACGTGACGGCATCACTCAGCGCGTAGCCCATCATGCTGCCGGCGGGGCCGAGGATAATCAGCTCAACAGGCACGACGATAAACATGGTGAGTAGCGGCTTCAAGAACAGTTTGGTAACGTCCGGGATGATTTTCTGAAGACCGCGATCAACAAAGTACATGAACACAACGCCCAGTACGATTGGCACCACCGTGCTCGAGTAGTCATTCGTCGGGATGGGGATGCCAAGAAAGTCGAGACCCTCAGCACCGCTAATAGACGAGCTAATCATGATTGCGCCCAGCAGCGCGCCCATGATAGGCTGCATCTTCATGACAGCGGCGAGCTGGTAGCCTAGGTAAACGGGCAGGAAGCTAAATGAGGCGCTGAAGATCGCCAGCAGAACCTGAGCAGTTCCGCTATCGGTGCTCAATCCACAATAATTGACCAGGAGATTCTTAATCGAAAGAATGAGTCCGCCTACGATGAGCGCCGGGACGATGGGCATGAATACCTGTGCGGAGACATTTCCGAATTTCTCAACCAGGCTCATGGCAGTGTTGCCGCTTTTGATACCCTCTGCAAGATCCTTGGCGGTTTGGGCATCGTCGGCAACCGCGCCGCCGCCGACTTCGATTCCCGCGAAGTCGAGGAAGTCGTTGTAAGCCTCGGTGACGTTGGGGCCGATGATCACCTGAAGCTGGCCACCGCTGACTACTGCCCCGAGCGCCTGATCGGCCGATTTGGCGAGCTGGAGATCGATGATCGAGGTGTCTCGTGCGTCGATGCGAAGGCGCGTCGCACAATGAGTTACCGATGTAATGTTCTCTTTGCCGCCAACAGCCTTTAGGACTGTTTCGGACATTGCCTGATATTTCATCTCTTTCTCCTAGCCTTCCTGCTCCTGATATTTCGAGATAAGGTCTCGGTACCAATACCAGCTCTTTTTGGGGGTGCGCTCTAAATTGTTCTCGAAGTCGATATGGACAAGTCCGTATCGTTTTTCGTAGCCGTTGATCCAGCTATACAGATCCATCGTCGACCAGAGGTAGTAGCCCTCAACGCGCGCGCCGTCGCGCTTAGCCCTCATCATGTGCTCGATGAACTGGCCCAGAAGCTCGATGCGGTCATCATCGTGGATCATTCCGTCTGCGTCTGGTTGCTCATAGGCGCCATGTCCGTTTTCCGTAATAAAGATGCGGGGCGCGTCATAGCGCTCGTGGACATCCATGATGGTTGAATACATGCAACTTGGGAGTATTTCGCGGCCCCATTTATTGCGGGGAACATTGCTGTCGCGGGCGCTTTCAAACAAGGGCGCAATGCATTTTCCTTCGACTTTTTTGCTCGAACCGCCCTTATTGTTCGCCGAAACGGCAAGCTCTCCACCGTGCCAGTCGGTTACATACTCTCGGCAATACACGTTGAGTCCAATAAAATCGACTTTACCGTCTCTGAATTCTTCTACGTCATTTGGGGATCGATAGAGCGAGACGCCAAGTTTTTCAAGGATTTCGTCCATTTCTGGCGGCAGTTGACCCTGAAGCGCTGGTGCCAGAATCATGCGATTGGCGAAAAAGTCTGCGTATCGAAATACGTCATCAGGGTGCTCGGTTGCCGGGTCGAGTTCGACAACGCCGCCATCGTGGACGGCGCCGATGATGCCGTCGTAGCCCATTTGACGATATGCTCGGACTGCGAGTGCGCTTGCGCGCATCAGGTTGTATTGAAACTGCATGTACGACTGAACGTCGAGCGATCGATTGGGGGGATAGTTGCCCAACATGTTTACGCAGTAGCTGTAGAAATGCGGCTCGTTAACGGTGGCCCAGATTTTGACGCGGTCTCCAAAGCGCTCAAAGCAAATCTTGGCGTATTTGCAGAACCACTCTGCCATGTCGTTGTTCAGCCATCCGCCTTTGCAAGCAAGCGTGAATGGCAGATCGTAATGGAACAGCGTAACGTTGGGCTCTATGCCATTTTCGAGGCAGCAATCAATGACTCGATTATAAAAATCGATACCCTCTTCATTCACTTCGCCGATACCCGTGGGGATGATTCGACTCCATGAAAGAGAGAAGCGATAGGTGTTTTGTCCGCCTTCTTTCATCATGCGGATATCTTCTTCATAGCGATGGTAGAAGTCGCAAGATACATCACCGTCAACATGGTTGATGTTCTTATTGCTTGTGTGGTTAAAGAAATCCCACTCGCCGAGGCCTTTGCCGTCTTCGTTCCAGGCACCCTCGCACTGATAAGACGCCGTGGCGGAACCCCAGAGAAACGGCATGTTGTTCACGTTGCCCATGAATCCCCTTTCCATCATTCAACACGGTGGATACGTGTGACGGAATTACGATTAAGATGACGTCAACTGATTTGAATCATAGGAGAACGACCAAAGCTGTTTGATTCAATAAATGAACCATAATATCGAGGAGAGCGGAAAGAGGGATCACGTGAATATCAATGACTTCGATGTGCTCAATCGCATTAGCTCCATCATCAACAGCGAGTTTGGGTCAAACGATGCCGCCATCGCTCGATATC
The DNA here is from genome assembly GCA_959606035.1 of uncultured Collinsella sp. Lineage (GTDB taxonomy): Bacteria > Actinomycetota > Coriobacteriia > Coriobacteriales > Coriobacteriaceae > Collinsella. The sequence goes on along the minus strand of CAUHHB010000004.1, from coordinate 88,969 downwards.
TCATCGCTCACATTAGGCGTTCGAGCGAAATCAATGTTGCCGCAATAACCCGCGATGCATTCGTGACCCGTTCCGCTGTTCGTCGTTTCTGCAATCGATTGGGCTACCAGTCTCTTAGCGATTTGAAAGAATCATTTACTCAATCAGTCTTTCCAAGCGACTTAAGCCATCGAGAGGAGGAATTTGGCTACGAGGAGTACAGGGCAGAGCTCGACGTTCGCATGATCGAGATGTTCGCTGAGGTTGAAAGCGGCGTGTCCGATATCGCTATTAAGCACCTTGCCGACGAAATTGATGGCCATAAAAACGTTGAAATCTGGTGCACCAATAATGTAAGCGCCAATCTCGTACGATTTCAGCAGGAAATGTTTTATGCGGGCAAGATAGTTCGCATAGTTGCTGGGGCTAACGTCGCGGAATTGAAAAACATGGGAGACGCTTCGCAGTCATTGATAATTCTCGTATCGGTCTCCGGGCTATTTGCGTCACAGGCGCGTGAGTATCTTGATTGCCGTTCGGGCAGGAAGATTCTAATTACTGCGTTTAGCAACGATGACAAATCGAGGTCTTTTGACCGTGTATATCGTCTTGGTAATGCGGGAAACGGAATTGACCGACTCGGCGTTTATTCGAAATATGCCATGACTTATTTCTTCGACTTGCTATCGTCGTGTTACTTGAGTCGCTACCCCTGCACCAAGGGGGAGCCGCTCTATGGGTCTACTTTGGCCTGGCCCGAGTAGTTGCGCCTCTATAGTTCTCCCGCCTGGAGAACGAGCGTGGATAATCTGCCACTTTGGCCTTAGAGCCGCGCTAAAAGCGGGAGAAAGTCCACGCTCGATTTCAAACGGGAGAAAATCCACGCTCGATCAAGCCAGGGAAGCCCGATCGCGACCTATGTAATAGTGCAAGAGGGTCGTTATCGAAGGTCGATGCTGTAGGCGTACTCCACCGTGCCAAAGTGTTCCCTCGGGAAATGTCACCGCTACATACAAAACCACGGTCCTTCATATCCAAACTCAACAAAAACGCAGGTCACGGATATATAGATACGCCCGGTACCGTGTATCTAGAGGTTTTCATTGACAGCCCACAAGGTTGCATCGTATTATCTTTTTCGTTCGCGGGGGCGGAGGCCCAAAAGACCAAAGAACCTGCGGATACTTGAACGATTGGGAGTTTGCCCGAGTGGTTAATGGGGACGGGCTGTAAACCCGTTGGCTCTGCCTACATAGGTTCGAATCCTATAGCTCCCACCCGTCAAGTGCCTGTATAGCTCAGTCGGTAGAGCACTTCGTTGGTAACGAAGAGGTCACCAGTTCAAGTCTGGTTGCAGGCTCCATCCGGCGGTGTAGCTCAGTTGGTTAGAGCACACGGTTCATACCCGTGGCGTCACTGGTTCGAATCCAGTCACCGCTACCATAGGTAACACGGTGGCTTCTCAATAGTATGTTGAGAGGCCACTATGGTATAAAGGCAAAGTCCCGTCCGGGGACGACCTGTTAAGAGGAGGGCTTTATGGCCAAAGAGAAGTTTGAGCGCACTAAGCCGCATGTTAACATCGGCACCATTGGTCACGTCGACCACGGCAAGACCACGCTGACCGCCGCCATCACCAAGGTTCTCTCTGAGACCGAGGGCTGCAAGGCTGACTTCACTGCGTTCGAGAACATCGACAAGGCTCCCGAGGAGCGCGAGCGCGGCATTACGATCTCCGTCTCCCACGTCGAGTACGAGACCGCTTCCCGTCACTACGCTCACGTTGACTGCCCGGGCCACGCTGACTACGTCAAGAACATGATCTCCGGTGCTGCTCAGATGGACGGCGCTATCCTGGTCATCGCCGCTACCGACGGCCCCATGGCTCAGACCCGCGAGCACATCCTGCTCGCCCGTCAGGTCGGCGTTCCCTACATCGTCGTCTTCCTGAACAAGTGCGACATGGTCGACGATGACGAGCTCATCGACCTCGTCGAGATGGAGACCCGTGAGCTCCTCTCTGAGTACGATTTCCCCGGCGACGACATCCCCGTCATCCGTGGTTCCGCTCTGGGCGCTCTCGAGGGCGACGCCAAGTGGATGGACGCCATTCGCGAGCTCATGAACGCTGTCGACGAGTACATCCCGACGCCTGCTCGTAACAACGACCTCCCGTTCCTGATGGCCGTTGAGGATGTTATGACCATCTCCGGCCGTGGTACCGTTGCTACCGGCCGTGTCGAGCGCGGTGAGCTCAAGCTCAACGAGCCCGTCGAGATCGTCGGCATCAAGGATACCCAGAACACCGTCGTTACCGGTATCGAGATGTTCCGTAAGTCCATGGACTTCTGCGAGGCTGGCGACAACGTCGGTCTGCTGCTCCGCGGCATCAAGCGCGAGGACATCGAGCGCGGCCAGGTTCTCTGCAAGCCCGGTTCGGTTACCCCGCACACCAAGTTCACCGGCGAGATCTACGTTCTGACCAAGGAGGAGGGCGGCCGTCACACCCCGTTCTTCGATGGTTATCGTCCTCAGTTCTACTTCCGTACCACCGACGTTACCGGTACGGTCAAGCTCCCCGAGGGCACCGAGATGGCTATGCCTGGTGACCACATCACCATCGAGGGCGACCTCATTCACCCGATCGCCATGGAGGAGGGCCTGCGCTTCGCTATCCGCGAGGGTGGCCACACCGTCGGCTCGGGCATCGTCTCCACGATCATTGAGTAAATTAGCTCTTTGATTTAGCTGACTTAGAGAACCCGGCACTTTTAGGGTGCCGGGTTCTTTTCTACGCGGGGCTTGTTCCCTGCCGATTGCGCTTCGCTCGCCCTTAAGCCGAGCGTGGGGGATCGATTAGATCTCGCTGGCTTCATTGATGTGTTCCAAATATGAATGGATTCAGCGAGAACCAATTGATTCGAGGTTTTCATTGACAGCACTTACATAGAGCTGATAAAGTACCATCTCGTGCCCGTACGGGGCGGATATGAAAGGTTCAGGATACATGCGTACTCTAGTTACTCTTGCGTGCACTGAGTGCAAGCGCCGCAACTATACGACCACCAAGAACAAGGCGAACATGCCTGATCGTATGGAGATCAAGAAGTATTGCCCCTGGTGCCGTCACCACACGCTGCACAAAGAGACTCGCTAGTCTCTAGCTACATACGCCAGTAGTTCAATTGGTAGAGCATCGGTCTCCAAAACCGAGTGTTGAGGGTTCGAGTCCTTCCTGGCGTGCCAGTCATTATTCCGTAAGCTCCCAATTGGGGGCTTACGGTTTACTCATGTATAAGCGCATTGCGCGGAGGTAACCCAAATGGCCAACAAGAAGAACAAGAAGAAGGCTCAGCAGCCGGCACCTGCCAACAACGCTGCCGCCAACTCCAAGGTTGAGGCCAAGAAGGCCGTTGCCAAGAAGAACGAGAAGGCTGCGAAGTCCAAGAAGAACGAGAAGCCTGGTTTCTTCGCCCGCACCAAGAAGTATTTCGCTTCGGTCAAGTCCGAGATGAAGCGTGTCACGTGGCCCGATAAGAAGGAGCTCGTGAACTACTCGGTCGTCGTTTGCGCTTCTCTGATCGTCGTCGGCGTCGTCATCGCTCTGCTCGATGCTGGCTTTGGCGAGGCTCTTGCTCTGTTCTCTGGATTGAGGGGCTAAACCATGTCTAAGCGTTGGTACGTCGTTCACACTTACTCTGGATACGAGAACCGCGTTAAGTCCGATCTCGAGCATCGCATCGAGACTATGGGCATGCAGGACCGTATCTTTGATATCGAGATTCCTATGGAGCGCGTCACCGAGATTAAAGAGGGTGGCAAGCGTGAGACCAAGGATTCCAAGATCTTCCCGGGTTATGTCCTGGTCCGCATGGAGATGGATGACGATGCATGGACGTGTGTTCGCAACACGCCCGGCGTCACCGGTTTCCTGGGCGGCAACGGCAAGCCCGCTCCGCTTTCCCGCGACGAGTACAATAAGATGACTCGTCGTCCCGGTAAGGGCGATTCGCCCAAGCGCACCTCGGTTGATATTCAGGTCGGCACGTCCGTCCGCGTCACCGATGGCCCGCTTACCGACTTTGATGGCAAGGTCTCCGAGGTTAACACCGAGGCAGGCAAGCTCAAGGTCACGCTGATGATCTTTGGCCGCGAGACGCCGATAGAGCTCGACTTTAACCAGGTCGCTGTCATCGCTTAAGTTTTCGTCCGTTCGCGCGAGCGTGCTTCTTCTGTGACTGCTCATCTCAGGAGTGCTTCTAACACGTGCGTGCTTACGATATAGCAAGTACTTCACACTCGTGATTCGAAAGGAATGACCATGGCTGAGAAGAAGGTTGCCAACGTCATTAAGCTCCAGATTCCTGCTGGTGCAGCTAACCCCGCTCCTCCCGTCGGCCCCGCCCTGGGCGCTGCTGGCGTGAACATCATGCAGTTCTGCCAGGCCTTTAACGCCGAGACGCAGGACAAGAAGGGCGACATCATCCCCGTTGAGATTTCTGTCTACGAGGACAAGTCCTTCTCCTTCATCACCAAGACCCCGCCGGCGGCTCACCTCATCAAGAAGGAGCTGAACCTCAAGTCTGGTTCCGCTAAGCCCCAGGCCGACAAGGTCGGTCAGCTCTCCCAGGAGCAGCTCACCAAGATCGCCGAGATCAAGATGCCGGACCTCAATGCCAACGACATTGACGCCGCCAAGAAGATCATCGCCGGTACCGCCCGCTCCATGGGCGTCACCATCGCTGAGTAGCGATTTCTTTAGGTAATGACGGGTGCTCCGACCGGGGCGCCCGTTATATGTGTGCAATAGGGCACACGATACGATGTGGGAGGGCTCACGCCCGTTTAACCACAGGAGGTAATGCACATGGCTAAGCATGGTAAGAGCTATAACGCCGCTGCCGAGAAGATCGACCGCGCCACGCTCTACACCCCCCTTCAGGCTGCCAAGCTCATCAAGGAGCTCGACACCGCTAAGTTCGACGAGACCGTCGAGGCCCACTTCCGTCTGGGCATCGATACTCGTAAGGCTGACCAGAACATCCGTGGTTCCATCTCCCTGCCCCACGGCACCGGCAAGACCGTTCGTGTTGCCGTCTTCGCCGAGGGCGAGAAGGCCCGCGAGGCTGAGGCTGCCGGCGCCGACATCATCGGTTCCGACGAGCTTGTCGCCCAGATTCAGAAGGGCGAGATCAACTTCGACGCCGCTATCGCTACGCCGAACATGATGGCCAAGGTTGGCCGCATCGGTAAGATCCTTGGTCCCCGTGGCCTCATGCCGAACCCCAAGCTCGGCACCGTGACCATGGACGTCGCCAAGATGGTCTCCGAGCTCAAGGCTGGCCGCGTTGAGTACCGCGCCGACCGCTACGGCATCTGCCACGTGCCCCTGGGCAAGAAGTCCTTCACCGAGCAGCAGCTCGTCGAGAACTACGCTGCCCTGTACACCGAGATCCTGCGCGTCAAGCCCTCTTCTGCTAAGGGCAAGTACGTCAAGTCCATCTCCGTGTCTTCCACCATGGGCCCTGGCGTCAAGGTCGATCCCGCTATCCAGCGCGACTTCCTGGCTGAGTAACTAACAGTTACTGCCTGAGCAAAGCAAGCATTGCTAAAGAGACCCGGTTCTGCCTCGTGCAGGACCGGGTCTCTTGCTTTTGAGTCAACGAAACCACCACGAAGGGGACGGGCACCCTTGTGGTGGTTTTACTTGTGTTGTACTTTAGCGCGATGTAGTACTACCCGAGGCCGAAGGGAGCCCAACATGTTTAAGAACACGCAACAGCTCCTAGGCCTAGCGCTACTAGATTGGATAGCGCGCTAGGGTTGTAATCTCGCTATAACGATTTGTTGTACCCGGGTGCGCTATCGTCTGCCGCTTTCAGGCGTGATGAGCGACACGGGTATTTTTCTATCTCTAGGCCTTCTCTCTCTCCTGAAAGCCATCTGTCATAAAACGGTCAATCAGGAGGAACATATAAGCCGCAAAATCACAATCTTTGACGCCACCCTGTGCGACTGTGAGCAGTCGCCGGGCGCCAGCATGAATACCGAGGAAAAGCTCTTCATCGCCCGCCAGCTGGTGCGCATGAACGTGGACGTTATCGAGGCGGGCTTTCCCATCTCGAGTCCTGGTGACTTTCGCTCCGTACAGGAGATTGGCAAGATTGCGGGCGACCGATGCACGGTATGCGGCCTGACGCGCGCTGTCGACAGGGATATCGAAGTGGCTGCAGAGGCGCTCAAAACGGCCCAGAGGCCCCGTATCCATACAGGGCTGGGTGTGAGCACCAGTCACCTGCGCGACAAGCTCCATATGACTGAGGAAAGGGCAATTGAGTGAGCGATCCATGCCGTCAAACATGCTCGCAAGTTCGTTGACGATGTTGAGTTTTATGCCGAGGATGCCGGCCGCTCCGATCAGGAGTTTCTGGTGCGCATTATCGAGGCGGCCGTAAAGGCCGGTACCACGGTCGTGAACATCCCCGATACGATGGGCTACAGCATGCCGTGGGACTTTGGCGCCCGCATCCGTGACCTGCGCGGGCGCTGCGGGTGCGGCCGGTCAGCGTGCGGTCGACGTGATGGAGTATCGCGAGTACGAGATTGAGCGCATTGCGCGCCAGGCATTTGAGGCGGCGCGCAAACGTCGCGGCAAGGTGACGAGCGTTGATAAGCGCAACGTGCTGGAGACGAGCCGCATGTGGCGCGAGATCGTGCATCGCGTGCAAGACGAGGAGTACTCCGACGTGGAGCTTGAGGACCTGCTCGTCGACAACGCCGCCATGCAGCTCATCAGTCGACCGGCAGACTTTGACGTCGTGGTGACGGAGAACATGTTCGGCGACATCCTGTCCGATGAGGCGGCTCAGATTACCGGATCGCTCGGTATGCTTGCCTCTGCCTCGCTGGATGATGGCGTATCGCTGTTTGGGCCGAGCGCTGGCAGCGCTCCTGACATCGCGGGGCTCGGCGTGGCCAATCCGCTGGCTCAAATCTTGTCGGTGGCGATGCTGCTGACCTACGCGCTCGACATGGGCGAGCAAGCCGCGTGGATCGAGAGCGCCGTGGCGCGCGTGCTCGACGAGGGCTGGCGCACCCGTGACATCGCCGATGTCAACACCCCGGCAGATAAGATCCTCGGCACCACGACGATGGGCGACAAGGTCGTCGCCGCGCTGTAGGCGATGCCGATTCAAGCTGTCAAATATCTCAATCTGTAACATCTAAGGGGCAAAATCGTTCCTACCTGTTACAGATTGAGATTTTCGGCCGAGCATCCGTGGTCTGTCTCGATCTGTAACAGCTAACCGATTATTTGGGCCCTACCTGTTACAGATTGAGACAAACCGTTGGGACAGGTCGGACGAGTCAGCAAAACCACCACAAAGGTGCCGGTCCCCTTCGTGGTGGTTTTTAGCGCAACGAGGTGTTCCCAGCCGACCATACGGGCGGCCTTGCGCTCACGCTGCTCGATGACAGCGCATCTTTAGACGCGAAGTGCGGAACCGGGTGCATATACGAGCCGCGTAGCGTTACGAATTCATGGGAATGACCGTATCGCCAATTTGTACGCTTGCAATCTTGTCTGTGTCACAAACTTGCGAGAACGGCCAGGTCTTGTGGACATCAGTGGCGCCGTTATCCAGTTTATTTGCGAAATAGCCGCTGTGGCTGGTTGCGTCCTCAACATGACCGTCTTTGAACGTCACGATGAGGGGTATGTTGCCAACGGCATCCATAGACTCCTCCATGTTTTGAGACATCTTGCCGCTGTTGTTGTCGTGTTCGATGGAACGATCTATGTTGTAGCGGACTGAAACGCCAACGCAGGATACGATGGCCTCTTGAATCGTCGCCTTGGTGCCGTTAAAGTTGACCGATTTGGGCGCGGGAATCGTAACGGATGTATCTTCGTAATTCAGCTGGAACTTAAGATCCCATGGGCCCGTAAGTATTTTCTTATACTCGGGAAGCTCTTTGCCAGCACGTGGCACAACGAGAGAGTTGATATGCGTGCGGACGGTCCTGCCCATAAGGCCGGGTGATTCAACGCTGAACTGTGTAAAGTATTGAATGCTGGAGTCATTGGGGTTCTTGTCAATGAGCCATGATTGGCCTTGGCCGCCATGCTCGCCATCAACGTATACGTTTCCATCGACACTTCCGGCGATAGTTCCGTTCTCGCCCGGCTCGGAAAGCTTTTTCAGGGCAGCGGGATCGTCGAACGTAAGCGTATAGGCGATGGTAACCATATCCTTGTCGCCCATGATGGCGTCGGCGGTCACGGTGACTCCGTTGTTGGAGCAGCTAGCACCGACGGGCCGGCCAATACGGTCGATGATCTCGGTTTGAGAAGCAGGTCCGTCAAAGATGTCGGAAAGCATGTCAGAAGGAAGCGGCAGGACGCCTGTTGCCATAGCCGTGCCAGCGCCTCCAATGACGATAGCGAGGACTGCCGTTACAGCGGCAATGCGAGCGACTGTTCTTACGGGATGGCGGGCGATGCGCGGCTTGCGTCGCGTGCCATTAAAGTTGCTTTGAGCGGTCGCCGCATCGCTCGAGGCGACGGACTGAGCAATCGAGTTTGCCATGTGCTGCTTCGCATTATCGGTAAACGAAATGTGCTCCAGGGCGTGGCGATAGTCATTCGAATTCGTAGTCATTGTGGTCTCCTTTCAAGGAAAGCCGAAGTGACGCACGTCCGCGGCTAAGGTGCTGGGCGGTTGCAGCTGGCGTCGCGTGAACGGCGTCTGCGATTTCCCTGATGCTCATGCCTGCGTAGTAGTGCAAAAAGATGGCGATGCGCTGTGCTTGAGGCAGGGCCGTGACAGCGGAAAGAATGGCGCAGTCGCGTTGCGCGAATTCTTGCTCGGTATGTGTTACGGGTGCGCAGAAATCGGGGAGCGAATCGAGGTCGACAACCGGGTGATTCGCGTGCGTACGGCCGATATCGCGACATGCGTTCAGTGCGACTCGGATCACCCAAGCACGTTCGTGTTCGAGCGAGTCGAACGGTTGAGTGCGTTGGAGAATCTTGATCAGCGTGTCCTGGCAGATGTCTTGAGCGTCGTCAGCGGATCCAAGGGCCGAATAGCACAATCGAAGGATGAGGTCGGAATACGTGTCGACCAAGCGCTTTGCTTCCCGCTCGATCTGATCGGCATCGCATCGGAGCGTGCTATTGCGGTTACGGCGTGCAGGCATAGTGTCACCTCCAATTGGTCGTGGTGGATATAGGGAAGGCGTCTCGCGAGGTCCCTCTACATACAACACGGTCGAGACTGCATAAGTTGACAAAAAAAGACGGCACGTGAGCGCCGTCCTTACAAAACAATGAGTGTTCTCGTTAATTACACAAGCACCGTGATGGACAGGTCGGACGAGTCAGCAAAACCACCATAAAGGTGCCTATCCCCTTCGTGGTGGTTGTTGGCAGTTACCAGGGGGTTCTGGCGGTTGAAGACTCGATTGCTTCGTGGCGTTTGAGCTCGCGGCGCATGGTTTGCGAGTTGAGCCAAGCGGCCTTCCAACCGCGCGTGGGGTAGCGCGCCTCGTCAATTTCGATCTTGGTATAGCCGCAGGCGTTGACAATCTTCGTTCCGCATGGGTGTTGGCGCTCGCGTTGAAAGTTGGGGCCGTAGCTTTGGTGCACATGCCCGTGAATCATATAGTCGGGACCCCAAGACTCAAGAGCCGCATTAAAGCACTCGAATCCTCGATGCGGCAGGTCGTCCAGGTCGCCCATGCCTGCGACGGGTGCATGGGTAAGTAGAATATCGCATCCGTCTACCAGTGCGATTTTTCGCGATAGCTTGCGCATGCGTTTTGCCATCTCGCGCTCGGTATACATGTTCGCGCCGTCGCGGTAGCGCATGGAACCGCCCAGACCCGCAATGCGAATACCTCGGTACACATATACGCTGTCCTCAACACAAATGCACCCGCCCGGTGCATGGCGCGCGTAGCGGTCGTCGTGGTTGCCACGAACGTACACAAGCGGTTTGTTGATGACAGTGACCAAAAACTCAAGATAGTCCGGATCCAGGTCGCCTGCGGATAGAATCAGGTCAACGTCCTCAAAGCGCTCCTTGCGAAAACATTCCCACAGGCAGCGCTCCTCTACATCGGCAATGGCTAGGATATTCATAGGGCACGGACCTCCGGCTCGTTATCGAGCTGCGGAATCGAGCCTATAACGTTGTCAGCCAGCCAGTTCATCTCGACAATCTGCGTACTCGGCAGGGGAGGGAAGCCCTCAATCTGAACCACGCCGTCCTGGCTGTGGAGCTCGCCGCCAAATGGGTTGATGGAGCCCTCGACAATGCCGTTGCGAAGCAGCTGCACAAGTTTACGCGTCTGATAGGGTAGGCCCGGAGCGTAGCGAATATCGATGACGCCGGAGCTCATACCGTACCAGTAGTTGACGGCGCGCGCCTGCTGGTCATCGGCGGTCTCGTCCCATGTGCCGTGCAGTAGGCTGCGTACGATGAGTTCGTAGTAACGGCCCCAGTTCCATACCGGCATAGCAATACCGGTAACTTCCTTGCCGTTTACCAGACGGTGAAGCCCGTAGGCGGTGGGGTCCTCGAGAGACTTGGACATATCGGCGCCGGTCATGACGCTCACGCCCTCGCGACACATGGCTTCGGCAAGACCGCCGGCGGGTACATCGCCCCAGGTGAGGATTACCTGCGCACGAGGGTCGAGCAGCGAGGCGCCGATGGCAAAGGCGTTGATCTCGCTAAGCGCTCCCGACGCAAAGACCGACGCGTGGTAGCCAATGCGATGGTTGTCCGCCATGCTGGCCGCAAGGGCGCCCAGGAGAAACTTGGCCTCGTACATCTTGCCAAAGTACGAACGGACGCTTTGGTGGGGAAGGCCGATAGAGCAGTTGAGGAATCGCACCTGGGGATACTCAACGGCGGCTCTGAGCGTATATTCCATCAGGCGGTGTGAAGTCGAGAAGATGACGTTCACCCCGTGCTTGACGGCGGTCTCCACGGCGGCGTAGAACACGTCCGGATCGTGGCAGTCCTCGAACGCCTCGGTGCGCACGATGCCGCCAAAGTGCTCATCGAGATACTGACGCCCTTGGTCGTGAAGGCTGTCCCAGCTCGACGTCGCACAGGGGAACTCATGGATAAAGGCGATGCGCGGGGGATTGGCCGCCGAATAGACGGTCTTGCCCATAAAGAAGTTGAGCACACCGGAGGTGGACTTGGCGGGCGACTCCTCCTCATCGACACTCGGCGCTTCGACAAGATCGACCTTGTCCTCGTCACTTTTCCCGGCGATGACCAGCTCGCGCCAGATCTTGCACAGGCGGTTTACGACGATATCCGTTGGCGTATCCAGCAGGCGGTCCTGGTTGTACACATTGAGGTAGACGAGCATGGCGTCGGCGGGCGTAATGTCCAGGTGGTCGCCGCCCGCGCGAAGGTAGGCACGCTTAAAGAGCAGGAAGGTGTGGCGCAGGTAGTCGACCTTTTTCTGCGGCCATTTTTCGATAAGGTTCTGACCGAGCATCTTGGCGAGCGTTTCGTAGCTTCCCTCGCGAGAGAACTCGATCTCGTATAGGGGGCAGACGCGCCAAAACGCGCAGAACTCGCCGTACAGGCGGCTTTCGACGGAATCCCATGTGCCGGGGTAGAGACGGGTAATCTTGGCCGAAACCGTCGGGGCGTCCAGGAATTTGAGGACACTGACACGTTTGTTGCCTTCCTGGACATAGAACCGATGCATGAACTCGGTGACGATGATGGGGTCGCGATAGCCCTCGGTCACCTGGATGTCGTAGAGGTTGGACCATTTGCGGGCGAACTCGGTGCCAAACGGCAGCAAGGGCATAAAGTTGCATGAAAAGGCGGACTGACGGCCCTTGGTAACCGTGCCGACGACCATTTCGAGCGGAATGTCTCTCAGGCCGACATTCTCTCGCTGGCCTAAGGGGAGCTGAGCAACTAAGCTATCGAGGTCCGTGAGGTACGGATGCTCGCTTTGACTAATGGCGCGTCGACGTCCTTGCTCGCCGCGCTTGCGTGCTTGACGATAGGCCTCTTCCATAGTTTTGCTCCCTTAGTCGTTTAAACAACTATATGAATCATGGTACCACGAATGAAAACCACCACAAAGGTGCCTGTCCCCTTTGTGGTGGTTTAGGCGATGATGGGGGCGATGGCGCGGATGCAGGCGTCGGCTGCCGTGAAAGTAGTGCTGTCGTCGCTGACGATAAAGATGATCTTGCCCTTGATGCCAAAGTCGCCGATCTCGCTAAAGAGCACATAGGGCTCCTTGTCAAAGCGCGAGATGGGCGAGACAGCCGTTTTGGTGGCGCTGGCGAGCTCGCCTGCTAACGCATCGAGCGACGCCCATTTGGAGGGGTCTTTGACCGCGACGGGGACGGCCACGCGCCCAAAGGGCATCAAATGCACGAGTGTGTTCTTAGAGATGCTGGAGTTGGGGACGATGATGGTCTGCCCGCAGGCATCTTCGATGGTCGTGTGGCGCCAAGTGATGTCCTGGACCACACCCGACACGCCGCCGACCTCGATATTGTCGCCGGGCTTGATGATGCCCATAAAGGTCACTTGCATGCCGCCGATAAGGTTTGATAGCGTGTCCTGAAAGCCGAGCGAGATGGCGATGCCGCCGACGCCAAGAGCGGCGACGAGCGCGTTTGCGTTAATGCCAAAGCAGTTGTCGAGGATAAAGCTGCCGCCGATCGTCCATATGACGGCGCGCGCGATGTTGATGAAGATGCTGGATGAAGGGAGTGGGTTATCGTCGCGGTTAAGCAGGTGGCGCAGGGTCTTGGACGCGACCTTGGCGGCAACGGCGGTGCCGATGGCCAAGATACCTGCCCAGATGATGTTGTGGACCCATCGTTGTGCAAAGAAATGAAGAATCGGCTCAAACAATTCCATGTAGGGAAACCTCCTAATGATCGTCCAACCATGATACCCACCAAAAAGCCCGTCCGATCACATCGGACGGGCCGATAACTTGAGATGGGGTGGCCGCGGTGGCGTAAGCTGGGCCGCCGGCGAGCACGCCGGCAAGGAGTGCGGCGGTCAAGCAAGACGGGGAAGGAGTCTTCTCATGGCAGTTTCCTTAGTTCTTAACCAGTGGTTCCTGCTGACGCTGGATTATCGACATGATATGCGAAAACCGTCGCAAAGGTATCTGTTCCTTTGCGGCGGTTTTGACGTTTGCGCAGATAAAACCTGCCAAAATAAACCTGTCCCTTATTGGCAGGTTTTAGCTCAGCAGCATGCGGTCGTTGGCGAGCTCGCCGCCCGAGACCTCCTCGAACTTCTGCAGCAGGTCGGCGACGGTGAGCGACTTCTTCTCGTCGCCCGCCACGTCGTAGATAACGTGGCCCTCGTGCATCATGATCAGGCGATTGCCCAGACGGATGGCGTCATTCATGTTGTGCGTGACCATGAGCGTGGTCAGGTGGTTCTCGTCGACAATCTCCTCGGTCAGATTGAGCACCTTAGAGGCGGTCTTGGGGTCGAGTGCCGCGGTGTGCTCGTCGAGCAGCAGCAAGCGCGGCTTGGTGAGCGTGGCCATGAGCAGCGTGAGTGCCTGGCGCTGGCCACCCGAAAGCAGGCCGACCTTGGCGTTGAGGCGCGTGTCCAGGCCAAGGTCCAGGCGCTTGAGCAACTCAACGTACTCGTCCTTCTCGGCCTTGGTGACGCCCCACGAAAGGCCGCGACGCTGGCCGCGACGCTTGGCGAGGGCCAAGTTCTCGGCAATCTGCATGTCGGCTGCGGTGCCGCGCATGGGATCCTGGAACACGCGGCCCAGGTACTTGGCGCGCTGCGACTCGCTCAGGCGCGAGATGTCGGTGCCGTCGAGCTCGATAACGCCCGAATCGAGCGGATATACGCCGGCAATCATGTTGAGCAGCGTGGATTTGCCGGCGCCGTTGCCGCCGATCACAGTTACAAAGTCGCCGTCGTTGAGGGTAAGGTCGACGCCGGTGAGCGCGCGCTTCTCGGTGACGGTGCCCTTGTTAAAGGTCTTCTTGACGTGCGAGAGCTTAAGCATCTGCCTCATCTCCCTTCGTGTAGGAGCTGCGGAGCTTATAGCGCTCCCAAACCACGGGCACGCACAGGGCCACGGCGACAATCACAGCAGAGAGCAGTTTCATGTCGTTGGCGTCCATGCCCAGCTGCAGCACGATGGCGCGGATGAGGAAGTACACCACGGAGCCAAAGACGGCGGAGGCCAGACGGACGGAGAACTGCGTGAGACCGCCGGGCAGCAGGCGACCGAGCACCTCGCCGATGACGATGGCGGCAAGACCGATAACGATGGCGCCGGTGCCCATGCCAATGTCGGCATACTTCTGGCTCTGGCAGATGAGCGCACCCGAAAGGCCAATGAGGGCGTTGGAGAGCACGAGGGCGATCATTTTGGTGGTGTTGGTGTTAACGCCCAGGGCGCGGATCATGTACTCGTTGTTGCCGGTGGCACGCAGCGCCGAGCCGATCTCGGTGCCAAAGAACCAGTACAGGATGGCGACGATGGCCACGGCCAGCACAATGCCTAGGATAATGGCAACAGTGGACTGCGGCAGGCCCGTCATGTTGCTGACGGATGAGAAGATAGTGCCCTTGGCAAGGATGGGCGTGTTGGACTTGCACATGATGCGCAGGTTGATGGACCACAGACTGATCTGCGTCAGGATTCCGGCGAGGATTGCGGGAATCTCAAAGACGGTGGTCAAGATGCCCGTGACGGCGCCCGCGATGGCGCCGGCGCACATGCCGGCCAGCACGGCGAGCAAGGGGTCGACGTTATTGTTGACGATGAGCACGGCGCAGACACAGCCGCCGAGGGCAAAACTGCCGTCGCAGGTCATATCGGGGATGTCGAGCAGGCGGAACGTGATAAACACGCCAAGCACCATAATGCCCCAGAGGACGCCCTGCGAAACGGCGCCCTGCAATGCAATGAGCATGCTTCATACCTCCTAGGATAGGGTGGACACGTGATTTTCCATAATAGCGGTACCAATGCATAAAAGAGCGGCGGACAGACGTTTTGTTTTACCTGAAACAAGCAGGGCGAACGCCGGCCTTTAGCGTTCGCCCCAATGACTCAGATATTGAATAACGCAGCCGTGGCGCGCGTGCGGGCCCTAGACGCGTTATTCGTCCAGAGCGGAAAGGTCGATACCCAGAGCCTCGGCCATCTCGTCGTTCTTGACGACGACCAGGTCCTTGCTCGAGAGGTGCTTGATCGGCATATCCTCGGGCTTGGCCTCGCCCTTCAGGATCTTAACGGCCATCTCGCCCGCGGCGTAGCCCAGGTCCTTATAGTTGATGGAGAGGGTGAACAGGCCGCCGGCCATGCACATACCCTCCTCGCCAGTCACGAAGGGGAGCTTGTTCTCCTTGCAGATCTGGCCGACCTGCGAAGCACCCGCGGCGATGGTGTTGTCAGTGGGGGAGTAGAGTGCGTCGACCTTGCCCACGGCGGACTCGACGACGGACTGAATCTCGTTGGAGCTCGAGACGGTGAAGTCGGTGTACTCCAGGCCCAGCTTGTCGAGTTCCTTCTTGGCGGCCTTGATTTGGACGTCGGAGTTGGACTCGGCGGTGCAGTAGAGCAGGCCGACCTTCTTAACGTCGGGCAGGACCTTCTGCATCATCTCGAGCTGCTCGGCGACCGGGGTGAGGTCGGAGGCGCCGGTGACGTTGGTGCCGGGCTTGTCGTTGTCCTGGACCAGGCCGGAAGCGGCGTAGTCAGTGATGGCGCAGCCAACGATGGGGATATCAGCGGTGGCGCCGGCGGCAGCCTGCGCGGCGGGCGTAGCGATGGCATAGATCAGGTCGACGCCATCGCCCACGAACTTGTCGGCGATGGACTTACACGTGGACTGGTCGTTCTGGGCGTTCTTCTGGTCGATCTTGACCTTAAGGCCGCTCTCCTTGATGGCCTTGACAAAGCCGTCGTTGGCGGCATCGAGTGCGGAGTGCTCGGTGAGTTGCAGAACGCCGATGGTGTAGTCGGAACCGGCGGCAGCAGAGCCGGAACCAGAGTTGCCGCCGCATCCGGCGAGCGGGGCGAGCGCGAGCAGACCGGCGGAGACCAGAAGGCTCCTGCGGCTGATGGTGATGTCCTTCATATCATTACCCCCAGTATAAAAATGGCTGGAAACACTGCACTGGGACAAAGTGCAAGTGGAACTATAGTAGCGCTGATGTCCATTTTTACAACAGCCTGGCGGGTTTTTTAATACAGAATCGGATGGGCGGTACGGGTAGTCGAATGGGCGGCGGAGGGTCTTATGCGGCGGAGGAGGCATCGTCCTCGTCCAGGGCGGCGAAGAGCTTCTTGCCGTCGAGGAGACGTGTGGTGACGTTTCTCATTCGGCCGATCTCTACGGTACGCAACGTGTCATCGGCGCCTCGCGCGTCATAGACCGTTCCCAGCAAATACGAGATGCCGTCTCGTTGCTTGATGGCAAAGGGCCGGAGTGTCATCCGTGCCACTTCGACCTCTCCGCGTGCCGTGACACTCGAAATATCAAAACTCACCGTGGTTCCGTGGTCGATGGCCTGCTCGATGAGCTCGCAGGCATCTATGCGCTTGACGGGCGTGCGTGTGGCCTTGGTGGATTTGTCGCCTGCGCTTGGAGCAGGCTCGGGTGCATCGAGGTAGCCGCGAACGTCGGCACTCGCCATGGCGACCAGGTGCTGCGCCATGCTCTTTCGAATGGCGATGGGCGTGGAGCGGTTGCGCATGACCATGCCGTGGAGCCGGATGATCTCTTCGTCGGTGAGCGGACGGGTCAAGAGTCGATAGCCCACGCCGCGCTTGTACTCAATTTCGTATCCGGCATGGCGAAGTGCGGAGATGGCGGTGTAGATGCTGCGCCGCGCCGCCGAGATGGGCATGCGGGCGGGGTCGTCGGGATGGGCGAGGCGCCGGATCAACTCATCGGAAAGCATGGCCTTGTCCTCGCCGGTGTTTTCGCTTAATAGTTGCAGGATGCGAACGGCGCGATAGGCTGCCATCGAGGCGGCGCCCCTCGTCGTGGTCTCGTAAGTTTCAACAGCGGTTTCGGTCATGGCGCCCACGTCCTTTCCGTTTTGGGTGGCGACGGTATGGAGCCTAGGACGCGGGGCTTTCCCAGGGGCGCAGAGCACTCTGGGCGGTCGGTGGCCGTCGGCAAGCGGCGGGTCGAGTTTTCAACAGCCCTGCCCAACTGACCAAAAACTTGCCAAAAGCTTGACGGACGCTGTTGAAAAAAAGCGCCCCTCGGCTTGCCGAGAGGCGCTGGCGTGATGCGCTGGAACGCGTTTGGTGGCGCTGTGGCGATTAGAAGTCGGCGTTGCCCACGGTGCGCGGGTGCGGCAGGACGTCGCGGATGTTGCCCACGCCGGTGAGGTACATCACCAAGCGCTCGAAGCCCAGCCCGTAGCCGGCGTGCTTGCAGGAACCGTAGCGGCGCAGATCGAGGTAGTACTTGTACTGCTCGGGATTCATACCCAGGTCCTTGATGCGGGCCTCGAGCAGATCCAGACGCTCCTCGCGCTGGGAGCCGCCGATAATCTCGCCGATACCGGGAACCAGGCAGTCGGCGGCGGCGACGGTCTTGCCGTCCTCGTTCATGCGCATGTAGAAGGCCTTGATCTCGGCCGGGTAGTCGGTCACAAAAGTCGGGCGCTTAAAGTGCTCCTCGGTCAGGAAACGTTCGTGCTCGGTCTGCAGGTCAATGCCCCAGCTCACGGGATAGTCAAACTTGTGACCGGCGGCGACGGCCTGCTCCAGGATCTCGACGGCCTCGGTGTAGGTGACACGGGCAAAGTCGGAGTTTGCCACGTGGTCCAGGCGCTCGAGCAGACCCTTGTCCACAAACTTGTTGAGCATATTGAGCTCGTCGGGGCAGGTTGCCATGACGTCCTTGAGGACATACTTGAGCATGGCCTCGGCGTTGTCCATGTAGTCGTTGAGGTCGGCGAAGGCCATCTCGGGCTCGATCATCCAAAACTCGGCGGCGTGGCGCGTGGTGTTGGAGTTCTCGGCACGGAAGGTGGGGCCAAAGGTGTACACGTCGCCAAAGGCCATGGCGAAGTTCTCGGCGTTGAGCTGGCCGGATACGGTAAGGCTCGCGTGCTTGCCAAAGAAGTCCTGGCTCCAGTCGACCTCGCCGGCCTCGGTGAGGGGCGGGTTTTTGGGGTCGAGCGTGGTCACGCGGAACATCTCGCCGGCGCCCTCGCAGTCACTCGTGGTGATGATGGGGGTGTTGACATAGACAAAGCCCTGCTCCTGGAAGAAGCGGTGAATGGCGGCTGCGGCAACGGAGCGGATGCGGAACACGGCGCGGAACAAGTTGGTGCGCGGACGCAGGTGTTGTTGGGTGCGCAGGAACTCAACGGTGGCGCGCTTCTTCTGCAGCGGGTAGTCCGGAGCGCTCGTGCCCTCGACCTCGATTGAGATGGCGGAGAGCTCGAAGGGCTGCGGGGCGTCGGGCGTCAGCTTGACGGTGCCAGTGCAGATGAGGGCGGCCGAGACGTTTTGGTGGGCAATCTCGTCGTAGTTGTCGAGCGCCTCGCGGTTCATGACGACCTGCAGGTCGCGGAAGCAGCTGCCGTCGTTGAGCGTAACGAAGCCAAAGTTCTTCATGTCGCGGACGGACTTGACCCAGCCGGCGACGGTGACGGTTTGGCCGCCGAGCGACTCGGCATCGGCATAGAGCTGCGCGATTTTGGTGCGGTTCACGTATCCTCCCAGAGCGGTTGTACGGATTATTTCCAAACAGTTAACCATTCTAACCCGCGAGCGGGAGCGTAGCAAAACGGCGGTGCCGATGTATGGGCGTGGCGTGGGCGCCAAACAGGTTCCGGCTTTACGTTGTCTAGTGCCCGCAGATGGCTTGACGGATGAGGGCTGCGTAGTTGTCGATTCCCGCCTGGGTGAGGTGCGTGCCGTCGTCGACGAGGTATTCGCTGTGGCCCTCGGACGCGCCGTTCCAGTCGATGACGCCGGCGTTGTCGTTTTGGGCGCATACGTCGCGGATCGTCTGGTTGTTGCGGTCCTGCAGCTCGAGCGGCACGCGCACGGTCACAAAGTAGATGGGCTTGCCGCCCACGGCATTAATCACGTCCTGTACCTGCTGGGGGTCGCGGATGAGGCCGTTGGTGCCAAGCGCACAGATGACCACACTCGGGTCGTAGTTGGCGCTGTCCTGCGCGTAGACATCCTGGAAGGTGTAGAACTGGCGGCTCACCACGCCGTCGATGTAGGCGTTGGGAAGCGCCGCCTGAATACCGGACTGTGCGCCCGCAGTGACCGAGTCGCCGATCATGAGCACGCGGGCATCGCAGGTCCCGGTCGCCTCGTCGTAGGTAAAGCTCTTCCAGTCCAAGTTCTTGGGGACCTTTTCGGCGATAGGCCCTTCTTTGGGTTTTTGCTTGGTGGCGTCATCGGATGCGGTGTCGCTGGGTTGGGAATCTTTACCGGATGCGGGCTCGGCGCCCTTGTCGTTGACTCCGTTGTCCTGGGACGAGGTCGCGTTCTGGGTAAGCTCGGGACGGAGCTGCTCGGCGCGGGCAATGGCGATGCCCGTCCAGTCGAGCGGTGCGAAGGCGAGTGCGAGGACGCATGCGGCGCCAAGCGCGGGGAGCACCATGGCGGACGCGAGGACGTGCTTTCTTGCCGTGCTGTCCTGTTGGGCCGGCTTGTGGGGCCGAGGGCGTTCGACTAGGCGATAGAAAACCTCGGCTACCGCAAGGATCAGTACAAGCTGTAATACCTGCTCCCACCAGGCGATGCGGGTAGTGCGGGTTGCGGGGTTCATAAGAAGCAGTAGGGGATAGTGCACCAGATAGACCGAGAATGAGCGCTGACCCAGCCAGACGAGCGGCTTGACCGACAACAGGCGACGCACGATGCACTCCGTATTCTGCACGCAGATGATGAGGAGTCCGGTGACGAGGGCAAACAGCAAAAAGCCGCCGCGGTAGAGCCAGGCGCTCTCTCCGGTCAGCATGAGTGCGCCGGCTATAACGGCAACGAGCCACGCGATAGAAATCGCGTTGACCTTTGAGATGCCCTTGTCGGCGCCGGGGGTATGGATGTCACCGCTCAGCATCTCGCGCAGACGCGGCGCGGCGATGGCGGCCAGGGCGCCGCACAAAAGCTCGGCGGCGCGGGCGTCGGTTCCGTAGTAGACACGCGATGTGTCGGCAGCGGGGTCGAACATGAGGGCCATCGCTGCTGTTGATATAAGTATGAACGTGATCGTGACTCCGATGGCGGTGTTGCGCGAGCGGGTCTTGCTGCAGAGCACCATAAGGATGACTGGCCATACCAGATAGAACTGCATCTGGACGCCGCAGAACCACAGGTGCGTGAGCGGCGAGGGGAGTCCCGCGGCGGCAAAATACGAGACGTTGCGAAAGATATAGAACCAATTGCTCAAGAACAATGCTGACGGCAGAGCGTCCTGCTGCGCCTTGGGCAGCAGACTCGGGGCTACGATATAGGTGGCCACGGCGGTAAGCGCGATGGTTACAAGAATCGGTGGCATGAGGCGCGTGACGCGGCGGGCGATATAGTGCGGGTACGAGAACCCGTCGCGTGCCGTTGCTCGCATAATGCTATTGGTGGCGAGATAGCCACTCAGCGTAAAGAAGAGTGTAACGCCCAAAAAACCGCCGGTCAGGCGGCTGGGGCGAAGGTGATATAGGACGACGCCGGCGATGGCGAGGGCGCGAAGCCCGTCGAGTGCGGCGATGCGTTGGCTGCGTTGGAGCACTGCGTGTGCGGTGCCCGTGGGTGTGTTTTGCATCGTTCTTTCCTCCAATGTCGACCTAGCAGTCTAGCGCTCTGCGCGGACAAGGGAAGGGGGTTGGTGCGGTTGAACAACATGTCACAGGGCGATGCTTCGCTACGCAAAAGCCGCACCTGCGTTGATGCTTAGCTGTCTAGGTAGAAACGTTTCAGAACCTCTACATAGGCAAAAACAACAACACAGATGCGGCAAAGATGCACAGGCGGTTGGCCCGTTATGTGATGACGGCGGTTTGCTACTTGGTCTTGGCTACCAGCAGCGGGTCGCCCAGCTTGACGAGTGGGTTGCCGCCGATAAGCGTACCGGACTCGCCGACATGGTCGATGCTCTTAAGACGATCGAGCTCGGAGACGATGACGGTCACGATGTCCTCGTGACCGGCGGCCTTGATGGCCTCGCGGTCGAAGCTGATGAGCGGCTGCCCCGCCTTGACCTCATCGCCCATCTCGACAAAGCGGGCAAAACCCTTGCCGTTCATTTCCACGGTGCCCAGGCCAACATGGATGAACACGCGAAGGCCGTCCTCGGTGATCATGCCGATGGAGTGGTTGGTGACGGTGGTGGCGCCGATGCGGCCGTTGGCGGGCGCATAGATGGTGTCGGTAATGGGCTCGATGCCGTAGCCCTGACCGAGCATACCCGAGGCGATGGTCTCGTCGGGAACCTCATCCAGGTTGACGAGCACGCCGTTGACGGGGGCGTAGATGACGCCTTCGCGGGTGGCGAAGCTTGCCGCGGGCGGAACGGATGCCTCGCCCGTCGAGGTGAAGGTGGACTTAAGCGAATCGAGCAGACCCATAGTTGCCTCCAACTTAAATAGGCGCATAGCGCGCGCTTGGTTTGCCGGAAACGTTTCATATGTGTTTCACGGCTTGGTCAACGCCCCTATTTTACGCTGCTCAACGATACCTCTGAACTGGGATTATGTGATATATCAGTTGAAGGGAAACTTATTGCTGGAGTGTTTCTGCGTCCTGCGCACAACTGGGGTACGCTTAGATGCGAAAAATGAGTGTGCATAATCTGCGCGGAGGGAGCACCTATGATTATTGAGAACCATGCGCTGTGGGGCGAGGAGCCGACCGAGGATTATCCGGCGACGTTTACGTATCTGGGTGCCGAGCCGCTGCCCGACAAGCCCAATGGCCGCCGCCCCGCGGTGATCATCTGCGGCGGAGGCGGGTTTACGCATATCGCTCCGCACGAGCAGGACCCGGTGGCGTTTGCGTTTTTGGACCGCGGCTACCAGGCCTTTGTGCTCAACTATGTGACGAGCGCCACGGGCGACGTGAGCTTTCCGCACCCGCAGGCGGACCTCGCCAAGATGGTCGCTACCGTGCGCGCTAACGCCGACGAGTGGCATGTCGATCCCAAGCGCGTGTGCATCGTGGGTTTCTCGGCGGGCGGCATGATCTGCGCCTCGTTGGCAACGCAGTGGAAGACCGGACCCTTCGCGGGCCTTGCCGGGGCTCGTCCGGAGGATATTCGTCCCGACGCCGTGGTGCTGGGCTATCCGTTGCTCGACCTTGCCTATGTGCGCGATATGCAGACGCGCGACCCGCGCATCGACCTGCGCGTGCCCAAGACGGGTGGCAAGACGGGGCGCGATTTGCTCAACGACTATCTGTCGATGGTGACGGGCGGCGAGGCGACCGATGAGCACCTGGCCGACATCTGCCCTACCACGCACGTTTCGCGCCAGATGCCCCCGACCTTTGTGTGGGGCGTTTCGGACGACAAGACGGCGCCGGTCGCGCAGGTCTATCCGTTTGCGCAGCGCATGGCCGAGGAGGGCGTCGCATGCGAGATGCACGTCTTTGACCAGGGCGGCCACGGCCTTTCGCTCGGCAACGCCAACACCGCGGTCGACAACGAGAGCAAGCAGGTGGCTGTCCGTCCATGGATTCGCCTAGCCTTCCGCTTCCTAGAGCGCCACGGTTTCTAGACCGCGCAGCACGAGAGTGGATAATCTCCCATTTTTGGTCTGCTTTTCGACAAAAATGGGAGATTATCCACTCTCGTGAGGTGGACATCTGAAAGCTTCCTTTGTTGCTTTTCTACCAAACGGTGAACTGGGCGTTGTCCGTGTTCCAATGGACATCGCGGACGTAGTCTCGCACGCCCGCTGCATCTCGCGCTTCGAACAGCTCAAGAATATGAGCATGCTCGGCATTGGCTATACCCAGCAGTTTGCACGCCGTCTCCTGATCGACGGTCTCGTAATCGCGCTTGATAAAGCAACGTTCGAGTTGCGAAATCATGTCGCGTAGACGATCGTTGCCACAGCGGCTAAAGTACGTTAGGTGAAAGTCTCGCTGAATGTCGTCGTACTTTCGGATAAGACCGCCTTGAATCGCAAGGTCCATAGAGCCGACCAAAAACTTTAGCTGCATGATGTCCTCTTTGGTCAGGAGGGGACAGGCGAGGTATGCCGCCTGCCCGTCGAGCGGCCCCATAATCTCAAAGACCTCAACGGCATTTTGCTGATCGAATCCACGGACGCGGAATCCGCGGCGGGGGAGATTGTCCAGATAGCCGTCGCTCGCCAGCTGGATGAGTGCCTCACGAACCGGCGTGCGCGATACGCCCATGGCATCGCAGATCGCTTGCTCGCTCACGCGGTCGCCGGCCGAAAGCTCGCCGGCGTCTATACGACTCGAAATGTAGTCGTATACATGGTCCTTCAAGGGCCTTCTGAGTGTTTCCATGAACTTATAACCCTTAACTGTATATTTTCAAAAATAAATACGTTTCGCTTGAATAGGCTAATTGAATTATAGAACGACCAGCTAAATCGCGCTACTTAATCAGAAGAAGCAAAATACGCTTGCCGAGAAAAATCTACCGTTCAGGATCGTATACAATATACAAAACAGCAAAGACGCCCTAAGATAAAGCCATCGGAAGGAAGGCGGACGCAAGGAAGTCCGCTCTCTACTAAGAGATCCAAGGAGGATCATCATGACCAAGTTCAGCCACGTCATCATCCGTCGTCCCGGCAAGTCCCTGAGCAATGGCATCACGAGCGCCCCCGAGCTTGGCCAGCCCATCTACGAGCGCGCTATCGAGGAGCACTACGATTACGAGCACGCGCTCGAGCAGTGCGGCGTTGACGTGTCGGTACTGCCGGCACTCGAGCAGTATCCCGACAGCTGCTTCGTCGAGGATCCTGCTGTTATCACTCGCTGCGGTGCCATCATTACCAACCCCGGTGCCGATAGCCGTAACGGCGAGAAGGACGAGATCGAGCCGGTCGTCCGTCGCTTCTTTGACGACGAGCATGTGAAGCACATCGTTTCCCCCGGTACGCTCGACGGCGGCGACGTCATGATGGTCGGCGACCATTTCTACGTCGGTCGTTCCGCTCGCACCAACGAAGAGGGCATCCGCCAGTTCTGCGAGATTCTCGAGGGCTGGGGCCTCGAGGGCTCCGAGGTGCCGCTGGAGGAGGTCCTGCACCTCAAGACGGGCGTCAACTATATCGAGGACAACAACATGCTCGTCTCCGGTGAGTTCATCGATAAGCCCGACTTTGCACAGTACAACAAGATCGTCGTGCCCGAGGACGAGGCTTACGGCGCCAATTGCATCTGGGTCAACGGTACGGTTATCGTTGCCGAGGGCTATCCGACTGTGCTCAAGGCCGTGCAGGATCTGGGCTACAAGACGCTTGTTGTCGACACCTCTGAGTACCGCAAGGTCGACGGCGGCCTCTCCTGCCTGTCGCTGCGCTTCTAATGCGGTCGCTGTACTAGCTTAATGATCGCTTGACCGATGGCCCGGCACCCGATTCGGGACGTCCGGGCCATCTTTATACGATCGCTTGATGGAGGGGGTGCACATATATGGCCTCTAAAACTTGTAACGACGAGATGATCGACCCCAATGGTCTTGATCTTTTCCGTCTGACCATGATGGTCATCACTGCGAGCATTTGCGGCGGTATCTTTTCTCTTGCCGGCGATATGGCGGCAGGCGGAGCCAATACCGGCGCAGTTATCGTCTCGTGGGGAATTTGCTTTATTGGCGTCTTTGCGCTGATGATGGTGTTCAACGGTTTGTCTCAGGCCCGTCCCGATCTGACTGGCGGCATCTATGCATACGCTGCGGCTGGCTTTGGCGACTACATTGGATTCAACTCCGCTTGGGGCTACTGGATCAGCGCATGCCTTTCCAACGTGAGCTTTGCGCTCTTGCTGTTTAGCGCGCTGGGCTATTTCTTCCCTGCGTTTGGTGCGGGCAACAATCTGCTTTCCATCATCTGCGCCAGCGTGTTTCTGTGGTTCCTTACCGCTCTCGTGCTTCGCGGCGTCAAGGAAGCCGCGGGCATCAACACAATCGTCACGTTGGCGAAGCTGGTGCCGCTGGGGCTCTTCGTGCTGAGCATCGTGCTCCTGGGTAAGTTCAACGTCGATATCTTTATGGACAACTTCTGGGGCGAGCCGGCTGGTCCTGGCTTTGGCGAGCAGGTTGTCTCGACCATGATTGCGCTTGTCTGGGTCTTCACGGGCATCGAGGGCGCTGTTGTCATCTCGGGCCGTGCAAAGTATGTGCGCGACGTCGGCCGCTCGACGGCACTTGGATTTGCGGCCGTGTTCACGCTGTATCTGATTATCTCGCTGCTGTCGCTCGGCATTATGCCGCGCGCGGAGATGGCGCAGCTCGCAACGCCCTCCATGGCGGGAATTCTCGAGCGCGCAATCGGTCCGGTTGGCGCTGCCATCGTAAACCTTGGCGTTATCCTCTCGCTGGTCGGCGCGATGCTGGGCTACGTCATCATCGCTTCCGAGACGCCGTTCGAGGCGGCGCGCCAGGGTTCCTTCCCGCTGGCGTTTGCTAAGACGAACAAGCATGATGCCCCGGTGGTGACGATTCTCGTGAGCTCCGGAATCACGCAGCTTTTCTTGATCGTGTCGTATGTGGCGGCGAGCACCTACCAGTTCTTCTATAGCTGCGCGGTTAACACGATTCTGGTTCCGTATGTCTGCTCGGCTGCCTATTACATGGTGATCGGCTGGAAGAGGGAGCATCTGGACGGACCGCATGCGCCAAGTGCCGGCAAGGCGCGCTTCTTCGGTACGCTCGGCTTTATCTACACGTTGTTCCTTGTGTGGTCGACGGGGCTCCAGGGCGTCATGATCACGACGATCCTATTTGCCCCGGCCATTCCCGTCTACATTGTGGGCGAGCGCGGGCGCGGCAAGCAGGTGCTTCCGCATCTGCACGACAAGCTGATCGCAGCAGTGGTCATTGTCGTGGCGATCATCTCGCTGTATCTGCATTTTGCCGGCATTGCGCCGATTGTCTAAGACTATGGCGAGCTTCATTGCTTGGTAAGTCGGTGGGCATCGCGTATCGGTGCTGCTTGGTAATCCATAACTGACGTGGGCCTCTGTAACGTGCCTTTATGAGCGCCCATCAAGCCCGCGCAGGTGACTACAGTTACCTGCGCGGGCTTTTGCTGCTTGGGTGCAATGGGGACAGGTTACTTTGCACCAATCTGTCGATTGAACATCGTCGTATGTTCGCGCTATCATGCATGGATAAATTGGTTAGCCGTGGCAAACGGTTAGCCAAGGTAAACAAAATGCAACGCCCTGTGGGCGCCGGGGGAGGAACACGGACGTGAGGCTCGATACACTCGAGATTGGAAAGGACGCCGTCGTCGCATCGGTGACATCGGACGACCAGGCACTCCGACAGCATATTTTGGACATGGGCCTAACGCCGGGCACCGAAGTTACCATGATGAAGTACGCCCCTATGGGCGACCCGCTCGAGATTCGTCTGCGTGGCTACGAGTTGACGCTGCGCAAGGACGATGCCGCTCGCATCGAGCTCGTGGGTGTTCACGACACCGATATGGGTCCGCGCGTTAACGCCGCAATCGGCACGACAAATCACCCGGCCCTGGGCGAAGGGACGTATTCGCCTCGTGCTGCCAAGACGGCCGTGCCCGAGGGCGCGCCGCTGCATTTTGCCCTTACCGGTAACCAAAACTGCGGCAAGACCACCCTGTTCAATCAGCTTACGGGCTCCAACCAGCACGTCGGTAACTTTCCCGGCGTAACGGTCGACCGCAAGGACGGCACCATCCGCAACCACCCCGAGGCGAGCGTTACCGACCTGCCCGGCATTTACTCCCTGTCGCCGTACACGGGCGAGGAGATCGTGAGCCGCCAGTTTATCCTGGATGAGCATCCCGACGCCATCATCGACATCATCGACGCTACCAACATCGAGCGCAATCTGTATCTGACGCTGCAGCTTATGGAGCTCGATCGCCCCATGGTCATCGCGCTCAACATGATGGACGAGGTGACGGCAAACGGCGGCGCCGTGGACGTCAACCTGCTCGAGAGCCTGCTGGGCGTGCCCGTTGTTCCCATTAGCGCCGCGCGCAACGAGGGCATCGGCGAGCTGGTTGACCATGCCCTGCATGTGGCGCGGTTCCGCGAGCGTCCCGGCCGCCTGGACTTCTGCGCGCCCGATGGCTCGGACGGCGGTGCACTGCATCGCTGCATCCACGGCATCGCCAACCTTATCGAGGACCATGCCGCATCGGCTCATATCCCGGTGCGTTTTGCAGCGACCAAGCTGGTTGAGGGCGACGAGCTGGTAACCGAGGCGCTTCACCTGGACCGCAACGAACTCGACGCCATTGAGCACATCATCACTCAGATGGAGGGCGAGGCCGGTACCGACCGACTGTCCGCGCTGGCCGACATGCGCTTTAGTTTTATCGGCGACGTGTGCGGGCGCTGCGTCGTCAAGCCGCACGAGAGCCGCGAGCACGTGCGCTCCGTCAAGATCGACCGCATCCTGACGGGTCGCTATACGGCCATCCCGGCGTTCCTGGTGATCATGGGCCTCGTTTTTTGGCTGACGTTTGGCGTGATCGGCGCGGCGTTGCAGGGACTCATGGAGGACGGCATCGCTGCCATCATCGCCTCGGCCGATGCGGGTCTCAAAGCGTTCGGCACCAACGATGTGGTGCGCTCGCTGGCTGTCGACGGCGTGCTTACGGGCGTGGGCAGTGTGCTGACCTTCCTGCCGATTATCGTCGTGCTTTTCTTGTTCCTCTCCATTCTGGAAGACTCCGGCTACATGGCGCGCGTTGCCTTTGTCATGGATAAGGTGCTGCGTCGCTTTGGTTTGTCGGGCCGCAGCTTTGTGCCCATGCTCGTTGGTTTTGGCTGCACCGTGCCGGCTATCATGTCGACCCGCACGCTGCCGTCCGAGCACGACCGCAAGATGACGGTCATGCTCACGCCGTTCATGAGCTGCTCAGCCAAGTTGCCGGTCTACGGTCTGCTGTGCGGGGCGTTTTTCCCGCAAGCGACGGTACCCGCCATGGTCTCGCTCTATCTGATCGGCATCGCGGTCGGCTGCGTCGCGGCCCTGGTACTCAACCGCACGGCATTTAAGGGCGACCCGGTGCCGTTTATCATGGAGCTTCCCAACTACCGCCTGCCGAGCGTTAAGACGACGGTGATGTTGGCATGGGATAAGGCAAAGGACTTTATCACCAAGGCCTTCACCATCATCTTTGCCGCTACCGTGGTCATCTGGTTCCTGCAGACGTTCGACATTCGCTTTAATGTGGTCGCCGATCAGTCGCAAAGCTTGCTTGCCGGTCTGGGTAGCATCATCGCTCCGCTGCTGGCGCCGCTCGGCTTTGGCGACTGGCGCGCCTCGACGGCACTCGTCACGGGACTTATTGCCAAGGAGAGCGTCATCTCGACCCTCACGGTGCTTTTGGGCGCGACGTCGCCCGCGGCACTGTCGACCATGTTTTCGCCGTTTACTGCCTACGTGTTCCTGGTCTTTACGCTGCTGTACCCGCCCTGCGTGGCGTCCATCGGCGCCGTCAAGAGCGAGCTGGGCGCGCGCTATGCCGTTGCCGTGTTCGCGTTTCAGGTGACGGTCGCCTGGATCGTGGCGTTTGTCGTGCATTCGGCGGGCATATTGCTGGGGCTGGCTTAGTTATGTATTGACGGCGCAACCCCTGTGTATTGAGTTGATTGCGGTCCCGCATCTGTACTGACGGATGCGGGACCGTTGCTATATAATCGCCCACCGCTCAAGACAATCGGAGAGGTTTTCCTATATGGCTCAGGCAAGACAAGATGGCATCTCACTCAAGCAGTGGCTCCCGCTTATCGGGCTCGCCTGCTGCGCGTTCGTATTCAACACGTCGGAGTTCATGCCCATTGGCCTTCTGACTGATATTGCCGCGTCGTTCTCGCTCACCGAGGCCCAGGCCGGCATCATGATCTCGGTCTACGCCTGGGGCGTCATGCTACTGTCGCTGCCGCTTATGGTGTTTGCCTCGCGCTTTGAGTTCAAGCGGATGCTGCTGGGCGTTTTGGCCGTGTTCTCGCTGGGCCAGTTCCTGTCCGCCGTGGCGCCCACCTATCCTATTTTGGTTTGCGCGCGTCTGGTGGTCGCCTGCGCGCATGCCGTGTTCTGGTCGGTCGCCTCGATTATGGCCTCGCGCCTGGTTGACACGCGCCATGGGGCACTCGCCATCAGCATGATCGCCACGGGCTCGTCCATCGCACAGATCTTTGGCCTGCCGATCGGCCGCGCCATCGGGCTGGCCGTGGGCTGGCGCATGACGTTTGCCGTGGTCGGTGCCTTCTCTGCCGCCGCGGTGGTGTACCAGGCCGCGGTGTTCCCGGCCATGCCGGCGGGCGAGCGCTTTACCGTCAAACAGCTGCCCGAGCTGCTCAAGAACCCGTTCCTCATCGCGCTCTATGTGGTCACGGTCTTTATGGCGACCGGCTACTACGCAGGTTACAGCTATATCGAGCCCTTCCTGGCGCAGGTCGCGCACGTCGACGCGGGCGCCATCACCATGACGCTGACGGCGTTTGGCTGCTCCGGCCTGGTGGGCAGCTGGCTGTTTGGCCGTCTGTTCGACGGGCACCGCTTCCCGTTCTTGGCTATCACGCTCTCCGGCGTGCCGGTGGCTCTGCTGCTTATGGCCCCCGCAGCCTCGGCGCTCGTGTTGGTGCTTGCCGTCTGCGCACTATGGGGCTGCTGCGCCACGGCCTTTAACGTGGCGTTTCAGGCCGAGCTCATCAAGTACACGCCGGCGGACTCGTCGGCCGTCGCCATGTCGATCTTCTCGGGCCTGTTTAACCTTGGTATCGGCACGGGCACCGCGATCGGCGGCGCCGTGGTTTCGGGTCCCGGTATCGCTTGGATTGGCTTCGTGGGCGGGGCGATTACCGTCGTGGGCGTCATCCTCGCCATCACCGTACTGTTCCCGGCCATACGCCGTGCCAAACCCGTTGCCTAATCACGTCCTCTCATCAGTTGCGGTGGAATAGTTCCTGTTTAAGGCCTCTGAAGGCCAAAGCAGGAACTATTCCACCGCAACTTATTTTGGGGGAGAGGATACAAGCTGGGCATACAATGGATGTCGTTGTGTTGGGCTTACCGGGAGGTTGCTATGTGGGCATACGAGACGACGTTCTACCAGATCTATCCGCTGGGTTTTTGTGGAGCTCCGCGCGAGAACGTCGCGCCCGTTGCCGAGGACGAGCTCTCCCAAGCTGCCGGTACCGCGTCCAATCCCGATGCCCCCATCATGAAAATCGCCCAATGGGCCGATTACCTGCAGGAGCTCGGTATCGGTGCCGTGCTGATCAACCCTCCGCTTGAGTCCGATAGCCATGGCTACGACACGCGCAGCCTGCGCCATATCGACCGTCGCCTGGGTGGGGACGCCGACTTTGCCGCCGTATGCGACACGCTGCACGCCCATGGCATCCGCGTGGTGCTTGATGCCGTCTTCAACCACGTCGGTCGCGGCTTTTGGGCCTTCCGCGATGTGCAGGAGCGCAAGTGGGACTCGCCCTACAAGGACTGGTTCCATATTAGCTTTGACGGAGATTCCTGCTATGGCGACGGCTTTTGGTACGAGGGCTGGGAAGGCCATTTTGAGCTTGTGAAGCTCAACCTGCAAAATCCCGCTGTGGTCGATTACCTGCTCGAGTCTGTGCGCCGTTGGGCCGACGTCTTTGGCGTCGACGGCCTGCGCCTGGACG
Source organism: uncultured Collinsella sp. (assembly GCA_959606035.1). GTDB lineage: Bacteria > Actinomycetota > Coriobacteriia > Coriobacteriales > Coriobacteriaceae > Collinsella. The sequence continues at coordinate 58,120 of CAUHHB010000004.1, read as the reverse complement.
TTGCCTATATGCTCGACCGCGACTTTATGCGCCGCCTGCACGCCTTTGCCCGTGAGCTCAAGCCCGACTTTGTGCTGATCGGCGAGACGCTCCACGGCGACTACAACCAGATCGTCAACGACGAGATGCTCGACTCCTGCACCAACTACGAGTGCTACAAGGGCCTGTACTCCAGCTTTAACTCGGTCAATATGTTCGAGATCGCCCATTCGCTGCACCGCCAGTTTGGCGGCGATCCGTGGTGCATCTACCGCGGCAAACATCTGCTGTCGTTTGTCGACAACCACGATGTACCGCGCCTGGCGAGCATCCTCACCGACAAGTCCTGTCTACGTCCTGCCTACGGCATGCTCTTTGGCATGCCAGGCATCCCGTGCGTCTACTATGGCAGCGAGTGGGGAATTGCCGGCGAAAAGGGCGGCCCCGATGGCGACTGGGCGCTGCGCCCTGCGCTCGATGAGCCTGCGCCCAACGAGCTGACGGCGTTCATCACGCGGCTTGCGCACCTTCGCTCGGCCGACGACGCGGCTGCCCGTGCTCTCAACTACGGTGCCTATCGCAACGTGGTGATCCAGAACAAGCAGCTGCTGTTCGAGCGCGCCTGTGACGGCGCGACGGTGCTCGTGGCGGTGAACGCCGTGGACGAGCCTTACACCTTTGGCGCCGGCGAGCTCAACGGCTCCTTTGTCGATTTGCTTGCCGACGATGCACCCACGGTCGAGCTGACGGGTACCCTTGAGCTTGCACCCTACGAGGTGCGTTATCTGTTGAGGGCCTAGGCCATGGCTGCTGCCGACGAGGGCTATCAACATATTGAGCATGGGTTTGAACCCGTGTTTGACGAGCGCTCGCGCGTTTTGGTGCTGGGGTCGTTTCCCTCGGTGCTCTCGCGTGCCAATGCCTTTTATTACGGCAACCCTCAGAATCGCTTTTGGCGTGTGATGGCCACGTGCCTCGGTATGCCTGTGCCGCCCAACGAGGGCGATCCTTTGGCAAGCGGTGAGCCCGCGACGCTCGATGCCTCCATTGCCGCCAAGCGATCCATGCTGTTGAACGGTGGCGTGGCCCTGTGGGATGTGATTGAGAGCTGCGACATTAAGGGCTCGAGCGACGCGAGCATTCGCAACGTTGTGCCGGCACATATCGAGCGCATTACCGATGCCGCGCCGATCGAGGCCGTTGTCTGTAACGGCGGCACGGCAGGGCGACTCTACAAACGCTACTTGCAAGATCGGACGGGGCTGCCCGCCGTCGTCCTGCCCTCGACAAGTCCTGCCAACGCGGCGTGGCGTTTGGAGCGGCTTGTCGAGCGTTGGAGTGAAGCCGTTGACTGGGCAGCTCATTAATTTAGATTATTGATTGAGTGTGGGCGCCGAGGTGTTTCAGAACGCCTCGCCAGACCGGCGCGGGCACGGCTGGCTCGGCGCAAACCATGCCGTCGGCGTCGACGTTGGCGGCATTGCCGCCGCCAAGTCGCTGTGCATGCTCGACGGAGCAGCCCATGCGCACAGCGCCCACAAGCTTATCCATCGCTTCCGAAAATGGTCGGCGTAAGAGGCCCATGCGTGGGGAATGGCGAAGCGCTGCGATGCCGCTGCCGGCGCAGATGACAACGCCGCCACACCACAATTGGCCCTGGCGCTCGCATGCCTTGTGCAGACGAACGGCGGCCCCACGCGCCTGCTCAGTGCCCTCTTGTGCGGCTCGAATCACGGCATAGACACGCGTTCCCGTACCGCCAAAGCGATCGAGTGTCTGCTCGACAGCGGCCATCGCCTCATCGTCAAATGCATCATCAACAGCGAGCACCATGCCATCGACCGCAACGGCGTCATTTGACTTCAAGTTGACCGGGCGGGGGAGTGCGGTGCCGGAAAGCCGGGCATACGCCGTGATGGCATCCTGGAGGTCCCAAAGCAAAAACTCAAGATCGGAGCTATTGGGAATGCTGATATACGCAATGGTTTGCTGCGTTTTTGGTACATCGCCGCGTGCGATCGCCTCCATGCCATCTCCTTTCCAGTCCGTTTCCGTTTAGGTTACACCGTTTGGCGGCGCCTCGCCGCGCTATCCTAGTGCAACCCTTACGAAAGGAACGCCATGCGTCTGCCCATGAATACCTCGCTTGCCACGCTCAAGCCCTCCGGCATCCGTCGGATTAACGCGCTCGCCGCCCAGCACCCAGGGTGCATCGCGCTTGCGCTTGGCGAGCCCGATTTTCCCACGCCCGATGTGATTAGCGCCGAGGCGACCGCCGCACTGGGCCGCGGAGACACACACTATCCGCCCAACAACGGTCGCCCCGCCCTGCGCGAGGCACTGTCTGCCTACATGGGGGATGCGCGCCTGGCGTTTTCCGCCGACGAGGTCATCCTGACCGACGGCGCGACCGAGGCCCTGTCGGCAACATTCATGGCTATGCTCAACCCCGGCGACGAGGTTATTATCCCCACGCCGGCTTTTGGTCTGTACGAGAGCATCGTCGTGGCCAATCACGCCAAAGCGGTCTTTTTGGATACGGAACCTGCGCAATTCCAGATTGACGAAGGCGCACTTCGTGCTTGCGTGACCCCGGCGACCAAGGCCATCGTCATCTGCTCGCCCAACAATCCCACGGGCTGCATCCTCAACGCGGCATCGCTCGATGCCGTGGCGCGCGTAGCGGAGCAGGCGGGCATCTACGTGGTCTGCGACGACGTGTACAACCGCCTCGTCTATGTGGATGGCTACGAGCGCTTTGCCCAGCGCTACCCGGAGTTGCGTGAGCAGACGGTAGTCATCGAGAGCTTCTCCAAGCCCTGGGCTATGACCGGCTGGCGCCTGGGCTGGCTCGCAGCAGCGGCACCCGTCATCGCCGAGATCGCAAAAGCTCACCAATACCTAGTATCGAGCGCCGTCTCCTTCGAGATGGACGCCGCCCGCGTGGCACTCACCGTGGACCCGTCGCCGATGCTCGAAGTCTACCGAGCCCGCCGCGAACGCGTGCTCGCAGCCTTAAACGCCATGGGCCTCGACGTAGTAGAACCGGCAGGCGCCTTCTACGCCTTCCCCAGCATTAAGCAGTTCGACCTAACAAGCGAAGACTTCTGCATCAAAGCCATCAAAGAGGCAAACGTAGCCCTAGTCCCGGGCGACTGCTTCGGCACCGAAGGCCACATCCGCCTAAGCTACTGCGTCTCCGACCAAGATCTGGACGAAGGCCTCCACCGCCTGTCCACCTTCGTCTCAACTCTATAGCCATCAGGGACCCAACCCATCAGCCCACCGACTTAAGCATTATGAGTGGGGGCGTCAGCCAACGTAAAACCGGGCTGCCCCAAAGTCAACGCAGGCACGCGCCGTCGAAGGCCAGGCGCAAGGTTTTCGTAGATTCCGCACGAGCCGAAGAGCACTTAATGTGCTCTTCGTGCGAGCCCAGGACTTGACCGAGCGAAAACCTTGCGCCTGGCCTTCGGCGGAGCGTGCCGGATGGTGGAATTGTGTGCAGCCCGGATTTCCGTTGACCGACGCCGGGGTCCCCGCCATAATACTTTCGGTTCACGCACGAATCCGCTGCCAGAGACAGCCGGTGCAAACGGGCATCGCCCGCGAGCTTAATGGGATATCCCGCCAGCCGAGGTGGTCGAGTAGATATGTCTTCTCGCCCCCGTCGCTCATGCAGCGCGGGGGCTTTCTTTTTGGACATGCCCCCGTCACGTCCTTGTGGCGGACCGTGCCCGGAAAGAATTCGAGGAGGTGTAATTCATGCCCCAGCAGTACAAAATCGACAAGGTTGCAGAGATCGAGTCCCGTATCGCCGAGAACGCCGGTCTGTTCGTCGTCAACTACAACGGTCTGACGGTTAAGCAGGCTCAGGAGCTGCGTCATCAGCTTCGCGAGTGCGGCGCCGAGATGAAGGTCTACAAGAACAACCTGGTCAAGATCGCTCTCAAGAACCAGGAGCAGCCCGAGCTCGACGAGATCCTCGCCGGCCCCGTCGCTTATGTGTTCTACGAGTCCGAGCCGGTCGAGGCCGCTAAGGCCCTTAAGGACTTCTCTGCTAAGTCCAAGGGCGTCCTTGAGATCAAGGGCGGTATCTCCGACGGCAAGGCCGTTTCCGCTGATGATGTTAAGGCTATCGCCGAGCTGCCCACCAAGGATCAGCTTCTCGGCCAGATCGCCGGTCTCATCTCCGGTTTCGCTCGCGACATCGCTGTCTGCGTCAACGGCGTTTCCTCTGGTCTCGCTCGTTCGATCCAACAGGTCTCCGAGCAGAAGGCAGCCTAGTCGCTGTTTTCACCCGCGGCGGCAACGCCGCACCCTTGGCGCATTCGCGCCGTGTTTTAACTGATCTCCGTGCACAGACACGGAAACCGAAAGGACTTAGAAATGGCTAAGCTTACCACCGATGAGATCATCGATGCTCTTAAGGAAATGACCCTTCTCGAGGCTTCCGAGCTCGTCAAGGCTATCGAGGACACCTTCGGCGTTTCCGCCGCTGCTCCTGCCGCTGTTGTCGCCGCTCCCGCTGCTGGCGCTGCTGAGGCCGAGGAGAAGACCGAGTTTGACGTCGTGCTCGAGGGCTTCGGCGACAACAAGATCCAGGTCATCAAGGCCGTCCGTGAGCTCACCAACCTTGGCCTGAAGGAGGCCAAGGAGGTCGTCGAGGGCGCTCCCAAGGCTGTTCTCGAGGGTGCCAAGAAGGAGGACGCCGAGGCTGCCAAGGAGAAGCTCGAGGCTGCTGGCGCTGCTGTCACCCTCAAGTAATCAGACTTTCTCGCCAGATTTCTTTGCAGACGGGGTTCGCATTGCGAGCCCCGTCTTTTTTGTTTTTCGGTCCCTCGACATCGGTTGTTCAAACTGCCAGGTTCTGTGATTTGCGTCGTATCGGGTGCCTTGCCGTTGGGCAATAAAATTGCACCATTCGAGCAATAATTTGCGTTGACCTGCTGAAGAATTGTCTCTGCCTTGTAGCGACATATAGTTCCAGCGGTAAGATGCTTGGGTATCGCAATTTGGTCTGCGGCTGTGTGCCGCACGCATGGGGCGCTTTTGCGCCTGCGAAAGGATCTTTGAATAACATGAAGGCAATCATCCCCGCCGCCGGTCTTGGCACGCGTTTTCTGCCTGGCACCAAGTGCACGCCCAAAGAGATGCTGCCGGTGCTCGACAAGCCCGTCATTCAGTACGTCGTCGAGGAGGCGCTCGACCCCGAGGAAGTCGACGACGCCATCATCGTTACTTCTCCCGGTAAGCCCGAGCTACTGAACTACTTCCAGCCCGATCGCTCGCTCGAGAACCTGCTGCGCGAGCGCGGCAAGAACGCCTATGCCGATGCCGTCGCCCACGCTGGCGGTATGCCGGTCGACTTCCGTTACCAGTACGAGCCCAAGGGTCTCGGCCATGCTATCCGCTCTGCTGCCGACGCCGTGGCGGGCGAGAACTTCCTGGTTCTTCTGGGCGACTACGTTGTGCCTAACCGTGACATCTGCGACAAGATGCTCGCCGTTTCCAAGGAGCACGGTGGTGCTTCGGTTATCGCCGTCGCTGCTTGCTCGCCCGAGGAGGTCAGCCGCTACGGCGTTATCGCCGGTGAGCGCGTCGGTTCGCTCGAGGGTGCCGAGGACGTTGCCGATGCTGAGCCGGGCGCTGTCTGGCGTATCGGCGGTCTGGTCGAGAAGCCCGCTCCCGAGGCGGCTCCGTCCAACCTGTACATCGTCGGTCGCTACCTGCTGAGCCCGCTGGTCATGGACCTGCTGGCAGATCAGCAGGCCGGCAAGGGCGGCGAGATCCAGCTCACCGACGCCATGGCCCGTTCGCTTGACCGCGAGGCCATGTATGCAGTCGTTATCGACCCGCTGTCGGGCTACGACACCGGCACTCCTTCTGGCTGGATGGCCACCAACGCCCTCATGGCTGCAAGTGACCCTCGCTTTGCCGATGCCTTCTGGGATGCCATCGACGAGCGCGGCGGATTGATGCGCAAGTAAGCCTTCGGGCATCGACATTTACGGGCGCGGACCTCGGTTCGCGCCCGTTTTTTATAAGAGCTGCGATTGCTGGCTCTTTGTTCACAGAAAATATATGAACAGATGTTCGATACACATACATCTACCTGCGTGTTTTCTGTCGAAAAACTTTGCTACTCCAAAAACTCAATCGCGTCAAGGCTTTTCTTGCCCAACGGTCGGTACCTGATAAACTATTAGGTTGCGATAACTGGCGAAGCTATGCCTCGCCAACCCACCGAGCATTTCCGTGAAGGAGGAAAAACCTGGTGACCTACGCATACACTGCCACTGAGCGCAAGCGCGTCAGCTTCGGGAAAATCCCGGAGGCCATGGAGCTCCCCAACCTTATCTCTGTTCAAAGGGAATCCTTTGAGCGTTTTAAGGACGAGGGCCTTCGTGAGGCGTTCAAGGAATCCAGCCCCATCCAGAGCCAGAACCATGTTCTCGAGGTTACCTTCGGCGAGCATCAGTTCGGCGACCCCGCGCACACCGTTGAGGAGTGCCGCGAGAAGGACATGACCTATCAGGCTCCGCTTCTGACCGACGTCCGTCTCACCAACAAGGAGACCGGCGAGATCAAGGAGCAGCTCGTCTTCATGGGCGACTTCCCCATGATGACCGATCAGGGCACCTTCATCATCAACGGTACCGAGCGTATCGTCGTCTCGCAGCTCGTCCGTTCCCCGGGTGTGTACTACAGCTCCGAGATGGATTCGGGCAAGCAGATCTACAAGGCCCAGATCATCCCGTCCCGCGGTGCCTGGCTCGAGTTTGAGGTCGACAAGCGCGACCAGCTCATGGTCTCCATTGACCGTAAGCGCAAGCAGAGCGCCACGATGTTCCTGCGCGCCCTTGGCATTGCCGTCACCAACGACGACATCATCGAGCTGCTCGGCAACTCCGATGTGATTAAGCGCACCCTGGAGCGCGACACCGCCCTCACCCGCGAGGATGCCCTTATCGAGATCTACCGTCGCCTGCGCCCGGGCGAGCCTCCCACCGTGGACGCTTCCCGCAGCCTGCTCGAGGGCCTGCTCTTTAACCCGCAGCGCTACGATCTGGCCCGCGTCGGTCGTTACAAGGTCAACAAGAAGCTCAACCTCACCACCGAGGAAGAGGTCACGGTGCTCACCGACGAGGATATCGTCGCGACGCTGCGCTACCTGCTGTCCCTCGCTGCCGGCGAGCAGGGCTTCAAGGTAGACGACATCGACCACTTTGGCAACCGCCGCATCCGCACCGTCGGCGAGCTCGTCGCCAACCAGTTCCGTATCGGCATGAGCCGTATGGAGCGCGTCGTCCGTGAGCGCATGAGCTCCCAGGACATCGACGAGATCACCCCGCAGTCGCTCATCAACATCCGCCCGATCGTGGCCTCCATCAAGGAGTTCTTCGGTTCCTCGCAGCTCTCGCAGTTCATGGACCAGGCGAACCCCCTGACCGGTCTGACCCACAAGCGCCGTCTGTCCGCACTCGGCCCTGGCGGTCTTGCCGGCCACAAGTCCGGCTCCAGCCGCCGCACCAACGTGCCGACGGCCGTCCGCGACGTTCACAACTCGCACTACAGCCGCATGTGCCCGATCGAGACCCCCGAAGGCCCCAACATCGGCTTGATCGGCTCGCTCGCCCTCTACGCCCGCGTCAACGAGTATGGCTTCATCGAGGCCCCGTTCCGTCGCGTCGAGAACGGCGTTGCCACCGACCAGATCGACTGGATGACCGCTGACGAGGAAGAGAAGCACGTTATCGCGCCGGCCAACACGCCGCTCGATCCCAAGACCAACGAGTTCATCACGACCGATGCCGAGGGCAAGCTTGTCCGTCCGCACACCGTGATCGCCCGTACCCGCGACTTCGACGGCTCCTTCGGCGCTCCCGCCGACGTGCCCGTCGAGGACGTCGACTACATGGACGTCTCGCCGCGTCAGATGCTCTCCGTCGCAGCCACGCTGATCCCGTTCCTTGAGCACGACGACGCCAAGCGCACGCTGATGGGCGCCAACATGCAGCGTCAGGCCGTGCCGCTGGTTCACCCCGCCGCTCCCTATGTCGGTACCGGCATGGAGCGTCGCGCCGCTCTGGACTCCGGCGAGGTCACCCTGGCCAAGAATGCCGGCGAGGTCATCTTTGCCGACGCCGCCAAGATCATCGTCAAGCATGCCGGCGGCATGGACGAGTATCACCTGGCCAAGTACCAGCGCTCCAACCAGTCCACCTGCATCAACCACCGTCCGCTCGTGCGCGTCGGTGACACCGTTGAGCAGGGCGAGCCTCTGGCTGACGGTCCTTCGACCGATCACGGCGAGCTCGCACTGGGCCAGAACCTCACCGTGGCCTACATGCCGTGGGAAGGCTTTAACTACGAGGACGGTATCGTCGTGTCCGAGCGCCTGGTGGCCGAGGACCTGCTGACGACCATCAACATCACCCGTCACGAGATCGACGCCCGCGACACCAAGCTCGGCCCCGAGGAGATCACCCGCGAGATCCCGAACCTCTCCGAGGACATGCTTGCCAACCTCGACGAGGACGGCATCATCCGCATCGGCGCCGAGGTCGGCCCTGGCGACATCCTGGTCGGTAAGGTCACGCCTAAGGGCGAGAGCGCTCTGACCGCCGAGGAGCGCCTGCTGCGCGCCATCTTCGGTGCCAAGGCCCACGATGTCCGCGACACCTCCCTTAAGATGCCTCACGGCGCTTACGGCCGCGTCATCGACGTCGTCCGCTTTAGCCGCGAGAACGGCGACGACCTGGCCCCCGGCGTCAACGAGCAGGTGCGCGTCTACGTCGCCCAGCGTCGTAAGATCCAGCAGGGCGATAAGATCGCCGGCCGCCACGGCAACAAGGGTGTTATCTGTAACGTTCTGCCGGTCGAGGACATGCCCTACATGGCTGACGGTACCCCGATCGACGTTATCCTCAACCCGCTGGGCGTTCCTTCGCGTATGAACGTCGGCCAGCTGCTCGAGTGCCACCTTGGCTGGGCTGCTGCCTGCGGTTGGGATACCGAGCAGGCCGACTCCGACAAGTACGTCCCCGGTCCGTTCTTCACCGCCACGCCCGTCTTCGACGGCGCCAAGGAGGACGAGATCGCCGAGGTCATCCGTCGCGCCAACAAGAACATGCTCAACAAGGCCACCGCTGCCTTTGGCGATCACATGCGCCCCGAGTTCGTCACCCAGCTTGACGAGCGCGGCAAGACTCGTCTGTTCGACGGCCGCACCGGCGAGGAGTTCCGCGAGCCCATTACCGTGGGTACGTCCTACATCCTCAAGCTCGGCCACATGGTCGACGACAAGATCCACGCCCGTTCGACCGGCCCTTACAGCCTGGTTACCCAGCAGCCTCTGGGCGGCAAGGCCCAGTTCGGCGGCCAGCGCTTCGGCGAGATGGAAGTTTGGGCACTGTACGCATACGGTGCTTCCAACGTCCTGCAGGAGATCCTGACCGTCAAGTCCGACGATACCGTGGGCCGCGTCAAGACCTACGAGTCCATCGTCAAGGGCGAGAACGTTCCTGTCCCGGGTATCCCCGAGTCCTTCAAGGTTCTCGTCAAGGAGATTCGCTCCCTCGCGCTGGACATCGAGCCCATGCACGATGCCGACGAGGACGCCTCCGCCCCTGTGACCGCCGAGGAGACCTCTGCTCTCGACGACCTGGCTGCGCTCGCCGGCGTTGACACCGACGTCGAGGCCGAGGATGCCGAGACCGCCGAGGCACCCGAGGCTGTCGCCGCCACGACCACTGATAAGGAGTAGTTGACTGTGGCAGATTTCGAAGCTACTGATTTTGACTCGGTAAAGATCTCCCTTGCCTCCGCCGACCAGATCCGTTCCTGGTCGCACGGTGAGGTCAAGAAGCCGGAGACCATCAATTACCGTACCCTCAAGCCCGAGAAGGACGGCCTGTTCTGCGAGAAGATCTTCGGTCCCGCCAAGGACTGGGAGTGCTCCTGCGGCAAGTACAAGGGCATCCGCTTTAAGGGCATCGTCTGCGAGCGCTGCGGCGTCGAGGTCACCTCGGCCAAGGTGCGTCGCGACCGCATGGGCCACATCGAGCTCGCCGCTCCCGTGTCCCACATCTGGTACTTCAAGAGCCCCACGAGCTTCCCGATGAGCCGTATGCTCGACATCAAGTCCAAGGACCTCGAGAAGGTTCTGTACTTTGCCAGCTACATCATCACCGAGGTCGACTACGAGGCTCGCGAGGCCGACGCTGACGACCTGCGCGAGGAGCTCGCCGCCGATCTGGAAGAGATCGATGCCGAGTGCGCCCGCCAGATCGAGTCCCTCAAGGAGCAGGGCAACCCCGAGAACTTTGACGAGTTCTCCGACGAGGAGCCGCTGACCCCCGAGGAGATCGCTTCTGGCATCGTCGACATCGAGGAAGAGTGCAAGGACGAGAAGCAGCTCCGCACGGACGCCTTCAACGCCTTCATGAAGCTCACCGAGCGCGACCTCATCTCCGATGAGCCGCTGTTCCGTGAGATGACCCGTTACTACTCCATGTACTTCAAGGGTGGTATGGGTGCCGAGGCCGTCCGCGACCTGCTCGCTGCCATCGACCTCCCCTCTGAGGCCGAGAAGCTCAAGGCCATCATCGCCGACGAGGACTCCCAGAAGCAGAAGCGCGAGAAGGCCGTCAAGCGCCTCGAGGTCGTTGACGCCTTCCTGAAGGGCGGCAACAGCCCCGCGAACATGATCCTGGACGTCATCCCGGTCATTCCGCCCGATCTGCGCCCGATGGTCCAGCTCGACGGCGGCCGCTTCGCCGCGTCCGACCTCAACGATCTGTATCGTCGCGTGATCAACCGTAACAACCGACTCAAGCGCCTGCTCGACCTGGACGCCCCTGCGATCATCGTGAACAACGAGAAGCGCATGCTCCAGGAGTCCGTGGACGCCCTGTTCGACAACGGCCGTCGTGGTCGCCCGGTCTCTGGCCGTGGCGGTCGCCCGCTCAAGTCGCTCGCCGAGGCCCTCAAGGGCAAGCAGGGCCGTTTCCGTCAGAACCTGCTGGGCAAGCGTGTCGACTACTCCGGCCGTTCGGTAATCGTTACCGACCCCAAGCTGCTGCTGCACCAGTGCGGTCTGCCCAAGACCATGGCGCTGGAGCTCTTCAAGCCCTTCGTCATGAAGCGCCTGGTCGAGCTTGGCAAGGTCGAGAACATCAAGGGCGCCAAGCGCGCTATCGACCGCGGTGCCACCTTTGTGTGGGACATCCTCGAAGAGGTCATCGACGGCCGCGTCGTGCTGCTCAACCGTGCACCGACCCTGCACCGTCTGTCCATCCAGGCCTTTGAGCCGGTGCTGGTCGAGGGCAAGGCTATCCACCTGCACCCGCTGGTCTGCTCGCCCTTCAACGCCGACTTCGACGGCGACCAGATGTCTGTCCACGTGCCGCTGTCCAGCCAGGCTCAGGCCGAGGCTCGCGTGCTCATGCTCTCTGCGAACAACCTGCGCTCGCCGGCATCCGGCAAGCCGGTTAACATCCCTTCGCAGGACATGATCATCGGTGTGTACTACCTCACCCAGGTCCGCGAGGGTCTGCCGGGCGAGAACCACGTGTTCTCGAGCTTCGACGACGCGCTGCACGCCTATGACTGCCGCTCCGAGGTCGACATGCAGGCCAAGATTCAGGTCCGCGTGTCCGCTGCCGATGCCAACGTCATCAACGAGGACGGCACCCGTATCTTCCGTGTCAAGAACGGCAAGAACGAGTTCGCCGACTACGACGTCACCGGCAACAAGACCGCTCGCTTCGAGACCTCTATCGGCCGCATCATCTTCAACCGCCAGTGCCTGCCCGAAGACTACGAGTTCATGAACTACAAGATGGTCAAGGGCGACGTGGCCAAGCTGGTTGCGGACTGCTGCGATCGTTACCCCGAGGCCAAGGTCGGTCCGATCCTCGACGCCATCAAGTACTCTGGCTTCCACTACGCTACCCGCGCCGGCCTCACCATCTCGGTGTGGGACGCTCTCATCCCTGCCGAGAAGCAGGAGCTGCTCGACCGCGCCCAGGCTAACGTCGACCAGATCAACGAGTACTTCGAGGAGGGCTTCATCAACGAGACGGAGCGCCACATCGAAGTCGTTAACGAGTGGACCGCTTGTACCGACAAGGTCGCAGCGCTCATGCTCGACTTGTTCGACGAGGAGAACCCGCTCTACATGATGGCCGACTCCGGCGCCCGTGGTTCTAAGACCCAGCTGCGTCAGCTCGGCGGCATGCGTGGCCTGATGGCAGACATGTCCGGCGAGACGATCGACCTTCCCATTAAGGCGAACTTCCGCGAGGGCCTGCTGCCGCTCGAGTACTTCATTTCGACCTACGGCGCCCGTAAGGGCCTGGTCGATACCGCATCCCACACCTCGGACTCTGGTTACCTGACCCGTCGTCTGGTCGACGTGGCCCAGGACGTCATCGTCCGCGAGGAGGACTGCGGTACGCACGAGGGCGTCACCTACAACCTCATCATCCCCGGCACCACCGACCTCAACACCGACCTCGTCGGCCGTTGCTTCATTGAGGACGTCGTGGCTCCCGATGGCACCGTGCTCTTTGAGCAGGACGGCTACATCGAGAAGGTCGCTGACATCCAGAAGATGGTCGATGCCGGCCTTAAGAAGGTCAAGCTTCGCGCGCTGCTCACCTGCCGCTCCAAGTACGGCGTGTGCCAGAAGTGCTACGGCTGGGATCTTTCCACCCGTCGTCCGGTCGCCATCGGTACCGCGGTCGGCATTATTGCCGCCCAGTCCATCGGCGAGCCCGGTACGCAGCTTACGATGCGTACCATTCACTCCGGCGGCGTCGCTGGCGTCGACGATATTACGCAGGGTCTGCCTACGGTCAGCCGTATGTTCGATATCGTCGGCAACGTCAACGAGAAGATCCTGGGTCGCGAGGCCGAGCTGGCTCCGTACTCTGGTCACCTCTCGATTAAGCCCGAGAAGTCCGAGTACGTGCTGACGCTCACCGACTCCGAGGATCACACCCGTGTCCTCGACGAGCGTCGCGTCCCCGCTTCGGTGCGCTTCATGCCCGAGATCGAGGACGGCTGCGAGGTTCGCGCTGGCGACCAGATCACCAAGGGCTTCGTCAACTTCCGCAACCTGCGCAAGCTGACCGACATCGAGTCGACGATGCACACCTTCGTCGAGAGCGTCAAGGACGTCTACACCAGCCAGGGCGTCGACCTGAACGACAAGCACATCGAGGTGCTCGCACGCCAGATGCTGCGTCGCGTTCAGATCACCAACCCCGGCGACTCCAAGTACCTGCTTGGTCAGTACGTCGACCGCTACGAGTTTGCCGACGAGGTCGAGCGCGTTGCCCGTCTGGGCGGTCAGGCTCCTGTGGCCGAGCCCGTCATCCTGGGTACGCTCAAGGTCGCGTCCAACATCGACTCCTGGCTGTCGAGCGCTTCGTTCATTCGTACCGCTGGCGTCCTTACCGAGGCTGCCATCGAGGGCAAGGTCGACCACCTGCTCGACCTTAAGTCCAACGTCATCGTCGGTAAGAAGATCCCGGCTGGTACCGGCCTCAAGCCGTACGCCAACGCCAAGCTGACGTATCGCACGGCCGACGGCTACGTGGACATCGACGGCCCGGCTTCGCCCAACGCCAAGTCGCTGCCCGAGTGGGCTCCTGTGGAGCTCAAGGACCTGGACGAGCAGCTCCCGCAGCAGCTCGACTGGGCCGGCTACGACGAGTTCGGTGGTGCTGACGGTTCGTTCACCCGCAACGGCCACACCATCTCCGCCGAGAAGGCTCGTCTGTACCTGTTCGACGATCTGGGCGTGTCGCAGCGCTGGACCAACAAGTTCAGCGAGGTTGGCATCGAGACGGTCGGCGACCTGGTTGGCAAGTCCGAGGAGGATCTGCTGCGCATCGATGGCATCGGCGCCAAGGCGATCGAGGAGCTCCGTGACGGCCTGGAGGCCCACGATCTGCTCTACATCCTCGAGAACAACGACGACGTTGCCGACGAGGAAGACCTCTCGCAGCTGCTGCAGATGGTCTTTAGCCCCGACGGTCCGGACGATATCCTGCTGGGTACCTCCGCTCCGACGCATCACGCCGACGCCGACGAGGAGCTCCTGGGCGCCCCGATCGACGACAAGAAGGCTCCCGCCAACGGCGCGATCAACGAGGACATGGCTTCCCTCGACGAGCTGCTCAACCAGCTCGTGGACACCGACGACGCCGAAGAGGCCAAGGACAACGACGAGGAGTAATTAGTTCCGCCGTTCTAACGAACGGCGGCGACCTCCGTCGCTGCGCGGCCCCCAGAGCTACAATCTGTCATTCAAAAGGCAGGGCATGACCAAAAGGTCAATGCCCTGCCTTTTTCATGCCACCTTGTACGCTCTGGGGGCCGCTCGCTTGCGTATGCTCAACTTGTTTCGTTCCGTTGATCACTTGCAAAAAAGGACAGGTTTATTTTGGTAGTTTTTCCTGCTTGAATTTGAAACATTCCGTTTGGTCAAAGCGTATCTATGGTGAGGGCCCCATCAAGAACCATCAGTGTCACCGGGAGGTGATTATGGAAGAACAAGCTTTTAGACAGGCGGTCGAGGATCACCGAGATGTCGTGTTCCGAATCGCCTTGACGTATCTGCGTGATCGCGCTGACGCCGACGATGTCGCTCAAGACGTCTTTCTAAAGTTACTCAAAAGCGATACGCATTTTGAAAGCTGGGAGCATCTTCGTCGATGGCTCATCCGGGTCACGATCAATGAATGCAAATCTCTCTTTCGAAAGCCGTGGAGGCGCGTGGAGGATATTGAAAGTCTGACCGATTCGCTCTTGACGGCGCAGGACGAGACCAAGGCCGTCCTATTAGACGTCATGCGGCTTCCGGAACGATTCCGTATCTCCATCGTGCTCTATTACTATCTGGGCTTCTCGACTTCAGAAATTGCCGAGTTACTGCATGTGCCAGCCGCGACCGTTCGAACGCGTTTAGCTCGCGGCAGATCGAAGCTCAAGTTCATCCTAGAGGAGGGCGACCGTGAAATCCAACCAGATCAAGCAGGCCTTCGAGTCCGTCCAAGCCGATAGCGATCTTGCTGACCGTGTTCTTTATGCCGCTGCTGGCGAGCCGCTTCGCCGAAAGGGTCACGCGAAGCCTCTGTATGTTGCCGTAATCGGATGTCTTGCCGGAGTGCTGGCGACCGGAGGGGTCGCCTACGCTGTTGTCAATTCCAGTTATTTTGCCTCTGCCTGGGGAAACCATGGCAACGGAGAGTCCGTTACCTGGACAAATGGCGGCTCGTCGGGGACGAAATATACCTACACCAGAGAGTTTGGTGATGGTATCGCGCCCCAAAGCCTGGAGGGTGCAGTCCAGAAGGTCAATCTGTCCGTCGAGGGCAACGGCTATACGCTCGACATTCATGAGATGGCAATCGACGAGAACGGTTGCGGTGCCGTGACGTTTACATTGTCCAATCCGAATGGCGTTAACTACTACAAGCCGGCGGCAGAGCTTGGCGAACTTGTTCTCTATGGTGAAGAAGAAGGGGGCGTCAGTACACCCAGCATGAACTTCGGCGAGGAATGGGCTGATACACGCTGCACCATTGATAAAGACACATCAAGCGACACGGTCATTAACGGCACGATGTACTTTGCATCTTGGAATCGCGATCGAGATTTACGACATGCGGTCACCTGGAATATCTCCTGGACCGAGGGCAAAGGTGAGGATGCGAAGGTGATCGAGGTATCGACGCCAGAGTTTAACGTCGGAGCGCACGTCGATACAAAGGAGCTCCGCTCCGACGACTCGCCTCTCGAGATCAGCCCGTTTTCCATCCAGACGCACATCGATGATCTGGGCTATGAAGCAGTTGATCATAAACTGACCGTCACCTACAAGGATGGGTCAGAGCAGATTATCGAAGATGACGACGCAGGGGCGTACAATTTCTATGTTTCGATGGGACGCAATAGCGGAGAGAACATTTGGGTGCCAACGAAGTTGATTGATGTCGACCAAGTGGTTTCAGTAACGCTCGAAGGCACACGCTGCACTTCAACAGGGGGCGCCGAAACGTCGGAACCCTTTACCATCGTCTATTCGTAAGATTTGGGGCCGCTTCCTACTAGGGGAGGCGGCCCATTTTGCATTAAATGGACGGTTAGACCGAGCGATATACTTCCGAAGACGCCGCCGATTTCCATGCGACAGGTGAGAGCAGATCACCGTTGGAGCGCGACGTTTCCCCAGATAAAACCGACCAAAATAAACCTGTCCCTTTTTGGCAGGGAACGTTGCCCCGACGAGCACGTCGGATTTCCGGAGCGGGCGGCCCAGGTTTTAAGTTTGTCGCGAGTTCCGCACGCAAAGGAAAGCACTTAATGTGCTTTCCGTCTTGCGCAGGACTGTAGAGCAGCAAACTTAAAACCTGGGCCGCCCGCTCCGGAAATCCGCCCCCGCGCACAGGAGGGGATTCCTTTTGTGTAGGCTTTGCGGAAATGTGCTCATTTTAGGATACGCCCGGCGGCGTGGTCTGTTGACGGCACAGCTAACGGCACGTATCCTATCGAATTGCGTGTTTCGTAGGGGGATGCTGACCCCTCGATTCAAGCCGTTGCACTTTACAGAAAGCTGGAATCATTCGAGAAGGAGTACGCTTTGCCTACTATTAACCAGCTGGTTCGCCAGGGCCGTCGTTCCGTGCCCAAGAAGTCCAAGAACGCTGCTCTGCAGCACAACTCCCAGAAGCGCGGCGTGTGCACCCGCGTCTTCACCACGAGCCCCAAGAAGCCGAACTCGGCTCTTCGTAAGGTTGCCCGTGTTCGCCTCGTCAACGGCATCGAAGTTACTGCTTACATCCCGGGTGAGGGCCACAACCTGCAGGAGCACTCCATCGTGCTCGTCCGCGGCGGTCGTGTCCGTGACCTCCCTGGTGTCCGTTATCACGTCATCCGTGGCGCCTACGACGCTGCTCCGGTCCAGAACCGTATGCAGGCCCGTTCCAAGTACGGTGCTAAGCGCCCCAAGGCTAAATAAGCCAGATAACGTTTTGATACTTTCGCCGTGTGCCGCCTAAGCGCCGCACGGTAGACACTTAAGGAGATTTCACATGCCGCGTCGTGCAGCAGCTAATCGTCGTGAGGTTCAGCCTGACGCCGTTTACAACAACCGCCTGGTGACTCAGCTCATCAACAAGGTCCTTCTTGACGGCAAGAAGGCCACCGCTGAGCGCATCGTTTACACCGCTTTCGAGATCGTTGCCGAGAAGTCCGAGGGTGGCGACGCTCTCGCTACCTTCAAGAAGGCTATGGACAACGTCAAGCCCACGCTCGAGGTTAAGCCCAAGCGTGTCGGTGGCGCTACCTATCAGGTCCCGATGGAGGTCAACTCCCGTCGTTCCACCGCTCTGGGCATTCGCTGGATCGTCAACTTCTCCCGCGCTCGCAAGGAGAAGACCATGGCCGAGCGTCTCGCCAACGAGATCCTCGACGCTTCCAACGGCCTGGGCGCTTCCGTCAAGAAGCGTGAGGACGTCTTCAAGATGGCCGAGGCCAACCGCGCGTTCTCTCACTATCGTTGGTAAGTTAAGGTAAGGAACTAACATGGCTAAGCCTAAGTACAAGCTTTCCGATACCCGTAACATCGGCATCATGGCTCACATCGATGCCGGTAAGACCACCACGACCGAGCGTATTCTTTACTACACCGGTAAGACCCACAAGATCGGTGAGGTCCATGAGGGCGCTGCCACCATGGACTGGATGGTTCAGGAGCAGGAGCGCGGCGTAACCATTACCTCCGCTGCTACCACGTGCTTCTGGAACAAGGACGGTAAGGACTACCGCATCCAGATCATCGACACCCCGGGCCACGTTGACTTCACCGCCGAGGTCGAGCGCTGCCTGCGCGTCCTCGATGGCGCTGTCGCCGTCTTCGACGCCGTTGCCGGCGTTCAGCCCCAGTCTGAGACCGTTTGGCGTCAGGCTTCCACCTTCAACGTTCCCCGCATCGCCTTCATCAACAAGTATGACCGCGTGGGCGCTGACTTCTTCAACGCTATCGAGACCATGAAGGATCGTCTCGACGCCAACGCCGTGGCCGCTCAGGTCCCGATGGGCGCCGAGGACAACTTCTGGGGCGTTATCGACCTGGTCACCATGACTGCATGGGACTTCAAGGCCGACGAGAAGGGTATGACCTACCCCGAGCCGATGGACGAAATCCCGGCTGAGTTTGCCGACATCGCTGCCACCAAGCGCGAGGAGCTCCTCGACGCTGCTGCCAGCTTTGACGACGAGCTCATGGAGAAGATCCTCATGGAGGAGGACTTCACCGTCGAGGAGCTCAAGGCTGCTCTGCGCAAGGGCGTTCTGGCCAACGAGCTCAACCTCGTCTTCGTGGGCTCCGCCTACAAGAACAAGGGCGTTCAGGAGCTGCTCGACGCTGTCGTCGACTACCTGCCCAGCCCGCTTGACGTCGAGGCCGTCACCGGTACCGATCCGGACACCGGCGAGGAGATCCAGCGTCATCCTTCCTTCGACGAGCCCTTCTCCGGCTTGGTCTTCAAGATCATGACCGACCCGTTCGTCGGTAAGCTCACCTACGTCCGCGTTTACTCCGGCCGCGCCGAGTCCGGCTCCTACGTGGTCAACGCTTCCAACGGTCAGCGCGAGCGCCTCGGCCGCATCCTCGAGATGAATGCCGCCGAGCGTATCGACCGTGACGACGCTGCCGCCGGCGACATCGTCGCTTGCGTCGGCTTCAAGAACTCCACCACCGGTGACACCCTGTGCGCCGAGGGCAAGGAGATCGTCCTCGAGAAGATCGAGTTCGCTAAGCCCGTTATCGACGTTGCCATCGAGCCCAAGACCAAGGCCGAGCAGGACAAGATGTCCCTGGCTCTGACCAAGCTCGCCGAGGAGGACCCGACCTTCCAGGTGTCCACCAACCACGAGACCGGCCAGACCATCATCGCCGGCATGGGCGAGCTGCACCTCGAGATCATCGTCGACCGTCTGCTCCGTGAGTTCAAGGTTGACGCTAACGTTGGTAAGCCCCAGGTTGCCTACCGCGAGACCGCTGGTCACGACGTCGAGAAGGCTGAGGGCAAGTTTGTCCGTCAGTCCGGTGGTCGCGGTCAGTACGGTCACGCCGTCATCAAGCTCGAGAAGATGGAGGAGGGCTTCGGCTACGAGTTCGTCAACGCTATCGTCGGCGGCGTCGTGCCCAAGGAGTACATCCCGTCCATCGACAAGGGCATCCAGGAGGCCCTGAACACCGGTGTTATCGCCGGCTTCCCGGTCCTCGACGTTAAGGTCACCCTGTTCGACGGTTCTTACCACGAGGTCGACTCCTCCGAGGCCGCCTTCAAGATCGCCGGTTCCATGGCTATCAAGGACGCCCTCAAGAAGTCCGATCCGCAGCTGCTCGAGCCGATCATGGCTGTCGAGGTCGAGACCCCCGAGCAGTACATGGGCGACGTTATGGGCAACCTCTCCGGTCGCCGCGGCAAGATCGAGGGCATGGAGGATCGCAAGAACAGCAAGCTCATCCGTGCCAAGGTGCCGCTGGGCGAGATGTTCGGTTACGCTACCGACCTTCGCTCCCAGACCCAGGGCCGTGCATCCTACACGATGCAGTTCGACTCTTATGAGCCCGCGCCCAAGTCCATCGTGGACGAGGTCATGAGCAAGAACGCCTAAGTTCGAGCTCCCTGTTACGTAATCCGCGAGAACATCTCTCGCACTCTTTGGAGGTTTAAGTTGGCTACCCAGAAGATCCGCATTCGCCTCAAGGGCTATGATCACGAGGTCGTCGATCAGTCCGCGAAGCTCATCGTCGAGACCGCTCAGAAGACCGGCGCTCGCGTTTCCGGTCCTGTCCCCCTGCCCACCGAGCGCAACCTGTACACGGTTATCCGCTCGCCGCACGTGAACAAGGACTCCCGTGAGCAGTTCGAGATGCGCACCCACAAGCGCCTCATCGACATCCTCGACCCCACCTCGGGCACCGTTGATTCGCTCATGCGTCTCGACCTCCCCGCTGGCGTCGACATCGACATCAAGCTCTAAGTGATATCGCTCTTAGCTTAAAGGGCCCCGCTGCCGTTACGGTAGCGGGGCCCTTTTGTTTTGAATGATGGTTTGGACCGCCGGATAAGGCTGCCGAGCGGCTGGCTGTGGCGCCCTATTCGCTCGCGGGACGCAGCGATGCCTCCTCAAAATGAAAGGATCGCAAACCGCCTTCCGTTTCGATACACGCGCGACCAAAGCCATCGACGGTTTTAAAGATGCCGCGTGCCAGCTCGTCGCCGGCAGGGGAACGGGCGATAACGTGCTCCCCAATCCAATTGAGGTGAGTGACATATTCGCCGTGGACGGGCGCGAGCGGTCCGGCGTCTTCTTCCATGGCGTTAAGACGCTCTGCCCACGCATCTACAGCGTCTATAACGGCGTGATAGACCTCATCGAGGAGCATGTTGACGGTGGGAACGCTCTCGTTAAGGTTCGAGAGGCCAATTGCCGCCAGACCGCCATCGGGTACCTCTTGGGGCGTGTAGTTTACGTTGACGCCAATGCCGCAGACGGCGAAGGGCTTGCCTTCGTTATCGCGTGCGGCCTCGACCAGAATGCCGCCGAGCTTGCGTCCTCGCGCGACAAGGTCGTTGGGCCATTTAAGGCGAATCTCGTTTGCAAGACCCTGTTTTTCGAGCGCCTCGAGCACCGCTAGGCCGCTGACGGCGGCAAGACCAGAGTACTTCGCAGGATTAACGCATGGGCGCAGGACAATCGAAAGCAATAAGTTGCCGACGGTTGAGTCCCACTTGTGCCCGCGCCGGCCGCGTCCTGCTGTTTGAGCCCGGGCGGCAAGTCCTGTGCCGTGCGGTGCTCCCTGTTTTCCTGCTTCGAGCAGGTCATCGTTGGTCGATCCGGTTACGTCGACTATCGTTAATTTGGTATCCATAACGGTTGCTACCTCCTAAGTTAATAAGGCAATCGCGTAATGGTGTCGAGAGATTGACACAATGTGAAGCCGTTGTCGCATTTGGACAATTTAATGTTAACACGTCAACAACGACTAAAATGCGCTATCCTCTCTTGGTCGATGTAAACACGTCAACAACTCAAAGGAGGCTAGTGATGGGTTTCACGATTCTTGGAACAGGCTCGGCGCTTCCTGAGCGCAGTGTTTCCAATGACGAGCTGTCCGAGTTCCTCGATACCTCGGATGAGTGGATTTTTACCCGCACAGGTATCAAGAGCCGCCACGTCTGCACCACCGAGTCACTTGACGACCTTGCCGTAGCGGCGAGTGAGCGGGCACTCCAGGTGTCCGGAATCGACGCGAGCCAGCTGGATCTGATCGTCTGCTCGACGACAACGGGTGACCACCTTGTTCCCGCTGAGGCGTGTGCCGTTGCTGAGCGGCTAGGCGCGACGTGCCCTGCCTTCGATGTCTCGGCGGCCTGCGCCGGCTTCGTATTTGCGCTCGATGTCGCCGAGGGCTATATCGCCCGCGGCCGTGCCGAGCGCGTGCTTATCGTTGCTGCCGAGCAGATGACGCGCGCGCTCGACTGGACCGACCGCGCCACCTGCGTGCTCTTTGGCGATGGGGCAGGCGCCGCAGTGATTGGGGCTGGGGGAGACAGCCCCCTTGCCGTTGAGCTTTCGACGGCGCCCGACGTCGAGACGTTGCACGTTCCCGGTCTGGTCGGCACCTCGCCGTTTAAGGCTTCCGCAGATAGCGAGAGCGTGCTGTCCATGAATGGCCGCCGCGTGTTCAAGTTCGGCGTCAACGCCATCTGCGACACGGTCCATAAGCTTGCGAGCGATGCGGGCATTTCGGTCGAAGACATCGACCATTTTGTATTCCATCAGGCTAACGAACGAATCCTGAGTCAGGCGGTCAAGCGCCTCGGCGTTCCAGACGAGCGCGTGGTTCGAACGCTGCGCGAGACCGGCAACATTTCGAGCGCCTGCATTCCCTTTGCGCTTGACCGGCTGGCAAACGCCGGTGCACTTCACACGGGCGACACCATCGCCTTGGTTGGATTTGGCGCCGGTCTGGATATAGGTGGCTATCTGCTTCGTTGGAAGTAGTCGCACATAGGAAATAAAAACGCCCTAGGGCACAACCAAAGGAGAACTACCATGGCAGATCAGAAGACCTTCGAGCGCGTTTGCGACGTTATCCGCGAGACCGCCGGCCTTGACGACGTTGAGATGAAGCCCGAGTCCACGCTCGAGGAGATTGGCCTCGACAGCCTGGGCACCGTCGAGATTCTCGTCGCCGTCGAGGACGAGTTTGGCATCCAGCTCGATACCGAGGAGAACCCCAAGACGGTCGGCGAGTTCGCCGATACGGTTGAGGCGGCATTGGAGAAGTAGAGATGCTCAAGACTCCTCTCTGCGATCTGCTCGGCATCGAGAAGCCCGTGTTCCAGGGCGGTATGGCCTGGATTGCCGATGCGTCGCTGGCATCGGCCGTATCCGAGGCAGGCGGCTTAGGGATTATCGCGGCCATGAACGCCGACGCCAACTGGCTGCGCGACCAGATTCACGAGCTGCGCGCCAGGACGGATAAGCCCTTTGGCGTCAACGTCATGCTCATGAGCCCGTTTGCCGACGAGGTCGCGCAGGTCGTGATTGACGAGCAGGTGCCGGTCGTCGTGACGGGTGCCGGCAATCCCACCAAGTACATGAAGGCATGGAACGACGCCGGCATCAAGGTCATCCCGGTCGTTGCCTCGGTGGCACTGGCGCGTCTCGTGGCGCGTCGCGGGGCCACCGCCGTGGTTGCCGAAGGCACCGAATCGGGTGGACATATTGGCGAGACATCGACGATGGCGCTCGTTCCGCAGGTTGTCGACGCGGTCGATGTCCCCGTTGTGGCAGCTGGCGGTATCGCCGACGGTCGCGGCGTGGCAGCGGCCTTTATGCTTGGCGCCGCTGGCGTCCAGGTGGGAACACGTTTTCTCGTTGCCGATGAGTGTACCGTCTCCGAACAATACAAAGAGCTGGTGCTCAAGGCGGGAGACACCTCGACGCGTGCGACCGGTCGCTCGACGGGACATCCGGTGCGCGCCCTCAAGAGCCCCTTCACCAACGCCTATGCCAAGAGCGAGGCGGCTGGCGTAAGTGTCGAGGAACTCGGGGCCATGGGCACGGGCGCCCTTCGCAAGGCCGCCAAGGACGGCAATTACGAAGAGGGTTCGTTTTTGTGTGGGCAGATTGCCGGCATGGTCAACGAGCGCCAGAGCGCACGTGAAATCGTTGACGATCTGGTCGATGGCGCCGAGCGCGTCCTGAAGGGTGCGTCCGCATGGGTAGCGTAGCGTTTCTGTTTGCCGGCCAGGGTGCCCAACACCCCGCGATGGGCGTCGACCTGATCGAGGCATCGCCGGCGGCCGCCGAGGTGTTCGCCATTGTCGACGAGGTGCGCCCGGGGACCAGCGAGCAGTGCCGGAGCGCCTCCAAGGAGGAGCTCTCGCAGACCGAGAACACGCAGCCGTGCGTGTTCGTTCACGACCTGGCGGCGGCTACCGCTCTGCGTGAGCGCGGCGTGGTGCCTGCCGCCTGTGCGGGATTCTCGCTGGGCGAGGTCGCCGCGCTCACCTTTGCGGGGGCATTCGATACGCGAGCGGGCTTTGAGCTCGTGTGCGAGCGCGCGGCGCTGATGGCCGCGGCTGCCGAGCGCCATCCGGGCGGCATGCGTGCCGTCATCAAGCTCGATGCGGTGCAAGTCGAGGGCCTGGCAAAACAGGCCGGCGAGGACTGCTGGCCGGTCAACTACAACAGTCCGCAGCAGACGGTTGTGGCCGGAGCGTCCGAGGCGCTGCAGGAGCTCGACGTCCTAGTAAAAGAGGCTGGCGGCCGCGCTATGAAAGTCGCGGTGTCGGGTGCATTCCATAGCCCCTATATGGCAGAGGCGACTGAGGGGCTGGCGACGTATGTCCAAGCCGGCCACGCGCCGTCTCCGCTGCTGATTCCGGTCATGGCAAACATGACGGCGGCGCCCTATCCGGCGGACCCGCGAGCGGCATCGGATGTCTTGGCCAACCAGGTGAGCCATGCCGTGCGCTGGGTCGACACGCTGCATACTCTGCAGGATCAGGGCATCGACACGTTTATTGAGGTCGGCCCTGGCAAAACGCTGTCGGGCCTGGTCAAGCGTACGCTGAGCGACGTTCGCGTGTATTCGTGCGAAACGGCGGAGCAGGTCGCAGCTATTGCCGACGAGCTCGCATAGTCCACAGGGCTGTAACCCGAAAGGAATGACATGGGCAACTTGAACAACGGCACGCTTGAGCGCAACGACTTACGTCGCGTGGCGCTGGTTACGGGCGGTTCGCGAGGCATTGGCCGCGCCTGCGCTGTCGGTCTGGCGGAGGACGGCTTTGATATCGCCGTCGTCTATGCCGGCAGCGTCGATGCGGCGCGCGAGACGTGCGAAGCCTGCGAGGCCGCTGGTGCCACAGCTCGCGCATATCAATGCGACGTGGCCGATCCCGCTGCCGTCAACGCGTGCGTGGAAGCGGTCCTCAACGACTTTGGCTCCATTTGGGCGCTCGTCAACAACGCTGGCATCACCCGCGATGGCCTGCTCATGCGCATGGGCGATGACGCCTTCGATCGTGTGCTCGATGTCAATCTTAAAGGAACGTTTAACATGACGCGCACGCTCACCAAGACCTTTATGCGCCAGCGCGGCGGCTGCGTCGTCAACATGAGCTCGGTTGTGGGCCTGATGGGCAATGCCGGGCAAGCCAACTACGCTGCCTCCAAGGCGGGCGTGATCGGCCTGACCAAGGCGGTGGCGCGCGAGCTTGCGCCCCGCGGCGTACGAGTGAACGCGGTCGCCCCCGGGTTTGTCGAGACGGATATGACGGCAAAGCTCTCGGAGAAGGTGCGTACGGCAACCGAGGAGCAGATTCCCCTTAAGCGCATGGCGCGCCCCGAGGAAGTGGCCGGCGTGGTGCGCTTTTTGGCGAGCGATGCGGCTTCCTACATTACGGGCGAGGTTGTACGCGTTGACGGCGGAATGGCGATGTAGAAATCAGGGCCGAAGAACGGCTTGGATGAGGAGACCATGATGGAACAGAGAGTTGCAATCACCGGCATCGGTGCCGTATCGCCGCTCGGCAACACCGCGCTTGCCACCTGGGCGGCCATGTGCGCCGGAACGTGCGGCATCGGCCCGATCACGCACTTCGATACCGATGCATTTGCCGTCAAGGTGGCGGCCGAGGTCAAGGGCTTTGACGGCAACGAGTACTTTGGCAAGCGTGACGCCAAGCATCTGGACCCTTGCGTTCAGTTTGCGATGGCGGCTTCGGACGAGGCGATGCACGATGCGGGCTTTGATGTCGAAGGCGCCATCGATCGCGAGCGCCTGGGCGTCTACGTGGGCTCGGGCGTGGGCGGCATGCAGACGCTTGTCGACAACGTCCATACGATTGCCGACCGCGGGCCCCGCCGCGCATCGCCCTATATGATCGCGATGATGATTCCCAACATGGCATCGGGCAATATCGCAATCCGCCACAAGGCAAAGGGTCCGACCCTGCCCGTGGTGACCGCCTGCGCGACTTCTGCCCATGCGGTGGGCGAGGCGTTCCGCGCCATCAAGCACGGCTATGCCGATGCAATCCTGGCCGGCGGCGCCGAGGCTGCCATTATCCCCGATGCCGTTGCGGGCTTTACGTCCTGCCGCGCATTGACCACCAACCCCGATCCCGCGACGGCTTGCCGCCCGTTCGATGCAGACCGCGACGGCTTTGTGATGGGCGAGGGCGCCTGCGTGCTCGTGCTCGAGAGCATGGAACATGCGCAGGCGCGCGGTGCGCACATTTATGCCGAGGTCGTGGGCTACGGCAACACCGATGATGCCTATCACATTACGAGCCCCGATCCCGAGGCTGCCGGCATTGCCCGCGCGATATCGCTGGCGGTTGCCGAGGGCGACGTCAAGCCTTCCGAGGGCCTCTACATCAACGCTCACGGCACCTCGACCAAGCTCAACGATTCGTCCGAGACGGCGGGCATTAAGCGTGCGCTCGGCGAGGACGCGGCGCGCGCCGCGCACGTCTCGTCGACTAAGTCAATGACCGGCCACATGATCGGTGCCACGGGCGCCATCGAGGTCATGGCCTGCGCCATGGCGCTCGAGCAGGGCGTGGTGCCGCCGACCATTAACTACCACACACCCGATCCCGCCTGCGATCTTGACTACACGCCCAATCGCGCGGTTCGCGCCGACCTTACCTGGGCGCTTTCGACCAACCTGGGCTTTGGCGGGCACAACGCCGCCATCGCGCTGCGTAGATATGCAAGGAGCTAGAGCATGGATTCCAAAAGACTTGCCGAGATAGCCGATGTGATGGAGGACCGCGGCCTCACGCGCGTACGCGTTGAGGAGCCCGATGGCACCGCGGTCGAACTCGAGCGCGCGAGCGCCGCGCAGCCGGTTGCCGTGCCCATGCCTATGCCAGGTGCCGTGACTGCTCCGGCGGTGGCTCCTGTCGCCATGCCTGCCGCCGCACCGGAGCCCGCCGCGCAGGCGCCTGCCGCCGCACCGGAGCCCAAGGGCACCGAGGTGACCGCTCCCATGGTCGGCGTTTTCTATGCTGCCCCGGCGCCGGGCGACGAGCCGTTTGTGCACGTGGGCTCCAAGGTCAAGGCCGGTGAGACCCTCTGCATCATCGAGGCCATGAAGGTTCTCAACGAAGTGACGGCAGAGGCGGATGGCGAGGTGCTCGAGATCTGCGTGGCCGACGGCGACCTCGTGGAGTTTGGCAGCTGCCTCATGAGGATCGGATAGGTGATATCCATGAACAAAGAAGAGCTCAAGAAGCTGTTACCGCATCGCGAGCCGATGCTTTTGCTCGACGAAGCCGAGCTGGTGGGCGACGAGGCCCACGGCAAGATTACGATTACGGGCGACGAGTACTTTTTGCAGGGGCATTTTCCGGGAAACCCGGTCGTCCCCGGCGTGATTCAGTGCGAGATGCTCGCCCAGAACTGCTGCGTGCTGCTGATGGGCGATGAGGAGGCGCGTGGCGCGACGCCGTTCTACACGAGTCTGGACAAGGTGCGCTTTAAGCGTCCGGTGCGCCCGGGCGACACGGTGGATCTAGTGTGCTCCATCACGCGTGCGCGCGGGCCGTTCCGCTTTGCGACGGGCACTGCGAGCGTCAACGGTGAGGTTTGCTGCCGTGCCGATATGTCTTTTGCACTCATGCACGAAAAGTAGGGAAGTCTTCATGTTTGACAAAGTGCTCATCGCCAATCGAGGCGAAGTCGCGGTCCGTGTTATCCGCGCGTGCCGCGATATGGGCATCAAGACCGTCGCTGTATATTCCACGGCCGATGCGGACGCGCTACACGTGCAGCTTGCCGACGAGGCGTATTGCATCGGCGGTCCGCGTCTTGCCGAGAGCTACCTCAACGACGATGCCGTGCTCACCTGTGCCGTAAAGTCGGGGGCAAAGGCGATCCATCCCGGCTATGGCTTCTTTTCCGAGAAGGCGAGCTTCGTGCGCGACTGCGACAAGTTCGGTCTGGCGTTTGTCGGTCCTTCGGCCGAGGTGATCGACAGCATGGGCGACAAGGACGCCGCACGCCGAACGGCCGCTGCTGCGGGCGTGCCCATCGTGCCGGGCTGCGATTTGCTCAAAAGCCCCGAGGAAGCAACGGCCGAGGCCGAGCGCATCGGCTGCCCCGTGCTTATTAAGGCGCGCGCGGGCGGCGGCGGTCGCGGTATTCGCAAGGTCGAGCGCGTGGAAGATGCGGCAAAGGCGTTCATCGAGGCGCGTGCCGAGGGTGAGGCCGTTTTTGGCGACGGCGAGTGCTACATGGAGAAGTTCGTTGCGCCGGCGCATCACGTTGAGGTACAGATTATGGCCGATAAGCAGGGCCATGTGTTTTCGCTCGGCGAGCGCGAGTGCTCGGTGCAGCGCCGCAACCAAAAGCTGATCGAGGAGAGCCCCGCGCCGTGCCTCGACGGACGCGATGATATTCGCGCGCGCATGCACAAGGCCGCGCGCGACCTGGCTCGTGCCGTTGGCTATGAGGGCGCTGGCACCATCGAGTTTTTGTACTCAGATGACGGCAATTTCTACTTTATGGAAATGAACACGCGCTTGCAGGTGGAGCATCCGGTTACGGAGTTTGTGACCGATACCGACCTGGTTAAGTGGCAGCTGCGCGTGGCTGCCGGCCAGCCTCTGCCCTTTGAGCAGGAGGACGTACCGGTCCGCAACCACGCCATGGAGTGCCGCATCAATGCCGAAACGCCGGACTTTCTACCGTCATGTGGAACGGTCACCGCGTTGCGTGTGCCGGGTGGTCCGCGCGTGCGCTGGGATTCCGCCATGTTTACCGGAGCGAACGTTCCGCCGTACTACGACTCCATGCTCGGCAAGCTCATCGTGTGCGCGCCCACGCGTGACGGTGCCATTCGCAAGATGCGCTCGGCCCTGGGCGAGCTCGTGATTGAGGGCGTGAGCGAAAATAGCGAGCTTCAGCTCGACGTGCTGGCAAACGACGAGTTTTTGTCGGGCATGTATCACACCGATCTGATGGGGCATCTCTATGCTGATGAATAGAAAAGCGAAGACGGTCAATGTCCTTGAGGGGCCGATAACCGAGTCGTGCGCC
This sequence comes from uncultured Collinsella sp., assembly GCA_959606035.1. GTDB lineage: Bacteria > Actinomycetota > Coriobacteriia > Coriobacteriales > Coriobacteriaceae > Collinsella. The sequence goes on along the minus strand of CAUHHB010000004.1, from coordinate 29,485 downwards.
GAGTTCCCCGCGCGCCACGTGTTTGTCAAATGCCCGGAGTGCCGCCGTGTGATCGATGAGGCGCGCCTGCACGACAACCTCGAGGTCTGCCCTCGTTGCGGCAAACACTTTCGCGTGAGCGGTCGCGCGCGCATGCGCATGACGGTCGACGCGGGTACCTTTGAGGAATGGGATGCCAATCTGGCGTCGAAGGACTTCCTCTCGTTTCCCGGTTATGCCGACAAGCTTAAGAGCGTGAGCGAGCGTTCGGGCGAGCGCGATGCCGTTGTGTGCGGCAGGGGCAAAATCTGCGGCTGCGATACCGCGCTCTTCTTTATGGATGCCAACTTTATGATGGGCTCAATGGGCTCCGTGGTGGGCGAGAAGATCTGTCGTGTCTTTGAGCGCGCGGCCGAGTTGGGGCTGCCGGTCGTTGGCTTTACCGTATCGGGCGGCGCCCGCATGCAGGAGGGCGTGACCTCGCTCATGCAGATGGCCAAGATTTCTGCGGCGGTTAGGCGCCACAGCGAGGCGGGCGGCCTGTATATCACGGTGCTCACCGATCCCACGACCGGAGGTGTAACCGCGAGCTTTGCCATGGAGGGCGACATTATCCTGGCCGAGCCCGATGCCCTGACGGCATTTGCCGGCCCGCGCGTGATCGAGCAGAACATGCACAAGCGTCTGCCCAAGGGATTCCAGCGTTCCGAGTTTTTGCTGGAGCACGGCTTTTGCGATGCCGTTGTTCCGCGTGGTGAGATTGCGCTCACGGTAGGCGAGCTGCTGGCGCTGCACGAAGGGCACGCGCCCGGCCTGGGGGCACCGCATGAGATCGTGCATACGGGTCGTCGCGACAAAAAGCTGGGACACTTGTTTAAGCGCTCGGTCGCACCAAAAAGCGCGCTCGAAATCGTCAAACAGACTCGCTCGGCGAACCGCGCCACGGCAGGCGAGATGATCTCGTTGGGTCTCGACGGATTCGTAGAGCTGCACGGCGACCGCTACTTTGGCGACGATGCTGCCGTGGTGGGCGGCATCGGCTGGAAAGACGGGCGACCCGTGACGGTTATCGCCATCGAGCGCGGTACCACGACCAAAGAGCGCATGCGTCGCAACTTTGGTATGGCACATCCCGAGGGCTACCGCAAGGCACGTCGCCTGATGCACCAAGCCGAGAAATTTGGTCGGCCGGTTCTGTGCCTGGTTGATACTTCGGGCGCGTTTTGCGGCATCGGTGCCGAGGAGCGCGGCCAGGGCGAGGCGATTGCCCAGAATCTCATGGAGATGAGCGGCCTTAAGACGCCGATTGTCTCGGTGGTGACAGGCGAGGGCGGCTCTGGTGGCGCGCTGGCGCTGTCCGTGGCCGACCGCATCCTGATGCTCTCAAGCTCGGCCTATTCGGTCGTGAGCCCCGAGGCCTGTGCGTCGATCCTGTGGAAGGATACCGAGCGCGCGAATGAGGCCGCTGAGGCGCTTAAGCTCACGGCCCCCGATCTGTTGGCGCTCGGCATCATCGACGGCATTGTCGACGATAGGGGCCTGTCGCATGAGGAGATCGCCGGTGCCGTCATGTCCTCGGCATTTGATGCCTTCGATACGCTTGGGCAGCTCGACGACGCGACCCTCACAAACCTCCGCTACGAAAAGTACCGCGCAATCGGTCAGTACCGCACGATGTGACAAAGGGACAGCCCGCATGTCACATTGGGAAAGGCGTTCCATGTCACAAGTTTCTAACACCTCGTTTACAACGACGGTTTCATCAAACGCCATGGCCGTGGTGGACTATCTGTCCAAAAGCATGATGTCGGCGCTGCCGTTTATTGTTTGCGCGGCGTTGTTCCGCACCGCCGCCGTCGTTATGGGCGAAGGCATGCTGGGCCTGTGGTCTGCCGATTCCGAAATCTATCGCCTGTTCTACAGTTGGCTCTATAACGCCGGCTACTACTTTTTGCCCATTTATCTTGGTTGGGCGGCCGCCCGCCAGCTCGGTTGCTCGGAGCAGCTGGGCATGATGCTGGGCGGCGTATTGATTGCGCCCGATCTGCTTAAGCTCGTCGATGCCGCATCGACGACGGGGGCAGCGATGGCTTTCGTGTATGGTCTGCTTCCCGCGCCGGTCAACGATTACACAACGACTGTTATTCCGGTTCTCATCTCGGTGCCCGTGCTATGGCAGGTGGAGCGTTTCTTTAAGCGCACTATCCCTCAGGCTGTGGCGTTTTCTTTTGTACCGTTTGCAACCATGCTCGTTATGGTTCCGGTGTCGCTGTGTGTTACGGCGCCGGCAGGCAGCTATCTGGGCATGCTGTTGGGACAGCTTATGTTTATGCTTGGCAATTCCGGTGGCATCGTGTCGCTGCTCACGCTCATGGGGCTTGCCGCGGGCTGGGAGTTTCTTAAGATCGCGGGTGTCAGCAACGTTGTCCTATCGCTCGCCTATGCGCAGTTTATGAGTGTGGGAACGGATTCGTGCATCCTGATCGCCGCGACGATGGCAACGTTCGCCGTTTGGGGCATGCCTTTTGGCGCGTCGCTCCGCGTTGCGGATAAGGACGAGAAGGCGCTCATGCTGGGCTACTCAATCTCGGGTGTTCTTGGCGGCGTAAGCGAGCCGGCGCTGTATGGTTGCGGCTTTAAATATGGCAGGTGCCTGACGTGCATGGCCATTGGCGGCGCCGTCGGAGGCCTTGTTGCAGTCGTGGGCCACGTTACGGCCTATACCATCGGCATGACGAATGTCCTCATGGTCATTGGCTTTGCCACGGGCGGCATCTCGAACCTGCTGTGGTGCTGCGCTGCCGGCGGTGTGGCATTTGCGGTGTCTGCGGCGCTGAGCTACTGCTTTGGCGTGGTGCCGGCGAAGGGACAGACGATGGGGGACGGAGCCGATTCACCCGAAACCTCGAAGAGCGTGGCCGAAGTAAGCGCGTAAACCTGTGCGACACAAGGACGATTCCTTTGCCATGCTCCAAGGCCGTGGCCCGTGTGGGTCGCGGCCTTTTTGTATCTGAAGGACAAAGTGGCTACACTACAATCCGTTTGAGCAATAGATATATATAGGCAGTACCGTGGGGGCTGATGAAGATGGTCGAGTGGATCGTTCGTCGTGCGCAGGGCGACCGTGCGCGCGTGGGCACGTTGACGGGCATGGTGTGTATTCTCGCTAATGTTGCGCTTTGTGCTGCGAAGGGCGCAATTGGTGTGCTGTCGGGATCGGTTTCGATTGTGGCGGATGCCATGAACAACCTGTCCGATGCCAGCTCGAATATCGTGAGCGTGCTGGGCTTTAAGCTGGCGAGCAAGCCGGCGGACCCCGAGCATCCTTACGGACATGGCCGCTACGAGTATCTCTCGGGTCTGGTCGTGGCGGCGCTCGTGCTGCTGATCGGCGTTGAGCTGGTGAAGTCCTCGGTTGAGCGCATCATCCACCCCGAACCTGTCGAGTTCTCGCTTGCCCTGGTGGCAGTTCTAGTGCTTTCGATGGTCGTAAAGCTCTGGATGGCGGCCCTCAACCAAAAGCTCGGCGATCGCATTGAGTCCGAGACGCTGCATGCGACCGCGCAGGATTCCAAGAACGATGTCCTTGCCACAGGCGCCGTGCTGGCATGTGCGATTGTTTCGCAGGTGACGCACATCAATCTTGACGCATGGGTTGGCCTTGCCGTTGGCGCCTATATTGGCTGGAGCGGCCTTGAACTTATTCAAGATACGGTGAGCCCGCTTTTGGGCCAGTCACCCGATCCTAAGCTGGTCAAGCACATTCGAGACAAGATCATGAGCTATCCCGGCGTTTTGGGCGTTCACGATTTGATGGTTCACGACTACGGCCCGGGCAGGAAGTTTGCAAGTGCGCACGCCGAGATGGCGGCCGAGGCCAGCCCGCTGGAAAGCCACGACACGCTCGATAACATCGAGCAGTCGTTTAGGGACGAAGACGGCATGATCGTCACGCTTCACTACGATCCCATCGTGACCGATGACCCCAAGGTGGCGAGCATGCGCTTGCGCATTCACGCCATGGCTCAGGAGATCGATAACCGCCTCTCGATTCATGACCTACGCTGTGTGCCGGGTCCTACGCACACCAACGTGATCTTTGACTGCGTGCGTCCCTCGGATCTGCAGATGAGTGCCGAAGACTTAAAGCACGCGCTGGCACAACGGGTCGAATCGGAATTTCCCAAGTCGATTGCCAAGATTACGATCGACGAAGACTACGTAGGGCATACCCACGAGTAAGGCTGTGCCGGCAAAGCAGGTTATGCAGAAGGGGAGAGCATGAAGAAGCTGTATCTACTCCGCCACGGTCAGACGGAGTTCAACGTCAAAAAGCTGGTCCAGGGCCGCTGCGATTCGCCGCTGACCGATCTGGGCCGTCAGCAAGCCGGGATGGCAGCCGCATGGCTTAAGGGCCACGGCGTCGTCCCCGACAAAGTGGTCTCTTCGCCCTTAGGCCGAGCCATGGACACAGCTCAGCTCGTCGCATGCGAGCTCCTCGGCCCGGACGCAGCAGCCGAGCCCTGCGAAGGCATTATCGAGCGCTGCTACGGCTCCTTCGAAGAAGGCCCGCACGGCGCGCTGCCCACCGACGTCTGGGATCCGGGCGAGGACCTGGTCCCCTTCGGAGGAGAAGGAAGCCAGGCGCTGCAAGAACGTATGGTGGATGCGCTTACCAATATCATGGGCTCCGAGGGCATCGAAACCCTTCTAGCAGTAAGCCACGGCAGCGCCAGCCGCCAATTTATCAAGGCCGCAGCCCCAGAGGGCTTCGAGCTCCCAACAAAACTCCCCAACTGCGCCATCATGATCTTCGATTTCGATGAGGCAAAGCCACAAGCAGAAGGCGAACCGTCCCAATGCAAGTTCACCCTCCAGCAAATAGTGGACCCCCAACAAAGTCATTAGCCTGAGCGAGCAAGGTTTAGCAGACATCAACGTGGCGTTCCCGGTGTGCGGCGGAGGGGGCGGGCCTGAGACATATTAAGGTTGTCGCGAGTTCCGCACGAACAGGAGAGCACTTAATGTGCTCTCCGTCGTGAGCAGGACTGTAGAGCAGCAACCTTAATATGTCTCAGGCCCGCCCCCTCCGCCGCACACTGGGAACGTGCCACGCACTTTACCTGCGTAAACAATGTGAGTGAAATATGAATCTCGATGGATACGCCCGCAGCCGTGTATACTAAACAGCTGTGTGTAACCAGGGGAGTATTCTGGCTGGACAAAATGCCTGCTTAATAGGGTTGTCAGGTAGTCCGGGCGAAATACAAGGCTGGGGAGCACGTCGTGTAAGTAGTGGTCCTCTAGGGGCGTACGCTCGGTGGCGTACGCATTGTCCCAAGACCACGCGAGAGTTGGGATCATATCTTGATCAGCATGATTCTCGGCCGCAAGATTGGCATGACCCAGGTTTGGGACGAGGACGACAACGTCGTTCCCGTCACGGTCATCCAGGCTGGCCCCTGCGCTGTCTCGCAGGTTAAAACTCAGGCAACCGACGGCTATGACGCCGTCCAGATCGGTTTCGGCGACATCAAGGCCAAGAACGTGAACAAGCCCATGGCTGGTCACTTCGCCAAGGCTGGCGTCGAGCCTGTCCGCTTCCTTCGTGAGGTCCGCGTCGAGAACGGCGAGGAGCACAAGGTCGGCGAGGTCGTCACCGTCGCTGATTTCGCTGATGTCGAGAAGGTCGACGTCATCGGTACCTCCAAGGGTAAGGGCTTCCAGGGTCGCATCAAGCGCTGGGGTCAGCGCCGCGGTCCTATGACGCATGGTTCTCACTTCCAGCGTCACCCCGGTTCTATCGGTCAGTGCGCCTATCCTGCGCGCGTCCTCAAGGGCGTCAAGATGGCCGGTCACATGGGTAACGAGCGCGTTACCGTCAAGAACCTTTCCGTTGTCCGCATCGATGCCGAGCAGAACCTCATCTTGGTCAAGGGCGCTGTCCCGGGTGCCAAGAATGGTCTCGTCGCCATCCGTATGGCCTAAGGGCCCAGCCCATTTAGCCCAGCGTCATACCAAGGAGAACACTTAAATGGCAAAGTTTGAAGTAAAGAACAGCGAGGGCAAGAAGGTCGCCGAGGCCGAGCTCGCCGCTGAGGTGTACGGCATCGAGCCGAACATCCACGTTATGCACCACATCGTCAAGTGCCAGATGGCCTCTTGGCGTCAGGGCACCCAGTCTGCTAAGGGTCGCTCTGAGGTTTCCGGTGGCGGCAAGAAGCCTTGGCGTCAGAAGGGCACCGGCCGTGCCCGCCAGGGTTCCATCCGTGCTGCCCAGTGGCGTCACGGTGGCGTCGTCTTCGCCCCCAAGCCCCGTTCCTACGCTAAGCGTATGAACAACAAGGAGGTCAAGCTGGCTATGCGCTCCGCGCTGTCCGCCAAGCTGGCCGATGGCGAGCTCGTGCTCGTCGACGACTACGGCTTCGAGAAGCCTTCCACCAAGGCTGCCGTCGCCATGCTCAAGGCTCTCGGCCTTGAGGGCAAGCGTCTGACCATCATCGTTCGCGATGAGGACGTCAACGCCTACCTGTCGTTCCGCAACATTCCCAAGACGTTCATCATCACCGCTGACGAGGCCAACACCTACGATCTCGTCAACAACAACGCTGTGCTGATGCCCGCCGACATCGCCGCTCACTTCGGGGAGGTGCTTGCATAAATGACCGCCCACGAGATCATCATCCGTCCGATCGTGTCCGAGCGTTCCTTCTCCGGCATGGAGCAGAACAAGTACACGTTCGAGGTCGCCAAGGATGCTAACAAGTATCAGATCAAGGACGCTGTCGAGGAGATCTTCGGCGTCAAGGTCGTTCGCGTGAACACTTTGACGGTCAAGCCCAAGACCAAGCGCGTGCGCTATGTCGCCGGCAAGACCCGTTCTTGGAAGAAGGCCATCGTCACGCTGGCCGAGGGCGACACCATCGAGGTCTTTGGCAACCAGGCCTAAGACTCGCTGCTGTTGAGTGAGCTCATGCCTCCCAAATAGGGGAGGCGAGAGCTCAAGGTTTCGGGCGTATAAAATGGACACGCCCGGAACCGTGTATACGTCCGGTGTCATCGCACCCGAGGCAGAACCTCGAATCCCTGTCTGCGATGGCTAACGGATTCCTATTGAAAGGGATTGTAATGGCTGTAAAGCACCTTAAGCCGACCTCCGCTGGTAGGCGTTGGCAGACGATCTCCGATTTCTCTGAGATCACCTGCACCAAGCCCGAGAAGTCTCTTCTCGAGCCCCTGCCCAAGAAGGCCGGTCGTAACAACAACGGCCGCATCACCACCCGCCACCAGGGCGGCGGCGTGAAGCGTCGTTACCGCGTGATCGACTTCAAGCGCAACAAGGACGGCGTGCCCGCCAAGGTTGCCACGATCGAGTACGATCCGAACCGTTCCGCTCGCATCGCTCTGCTGCACTACGCTGACGGTGAGAAGCGCTACATCTTGGCCCCCAAGGGCCTCGAGGTCGGTCAGACCATCATGTCCGGTTCTGACGCCGACATCAAGCCGGGCAACGCTCTGCCCCTCGCCGACATCCCCGTCGGTACGCTCATCCACGCCGTTGAGTTCCAGCCGGGCAAGGGCGCCGCTATCGCCCGTTCCGCCGGTAACTCCTGCCAGCTGATGGGTAAGGAGGGCAAGTACGCCATCGTCCGTATGCCTTCCTCCGAGATGCGTCGCATCCTCGTTACCTGCCGCGCCACCGTCGGTGAGGTAGGCAACGCCGATCACGCCAACATCGTCATCGGCAAGGCCGGCCGTAAGCGTCACATGAACGTGCGCCCGACCGTCCGCGGTACCGTCATGAACCCTGTCGACCACCCGCACGGCGGTGGCGAGGGCAAGAACCACACCTCTGGTCGTCCCTCTGTTACCCCCTGGGGTAAGCCGACGAAGGGCCTTCGTACGCGCAAGAAGAAGAAGGTCTCGAACCAGCACATCATTCGTCGCCGTAAGAAGTAATTTCGGATACCGAGTTTTAGGAGAAAGCACTTATGAGCAGAAGTCTCAAAAAGGGCCCGTTCGTGGAGACTCGCCTTCTCTCGCGTATCACCGCGATGAACGAGGCTGGCAAGAAGGACGTCGTGAAGACCTGGTCCCGCGCGTCCACCATCTTCCCCGAGATGGTTGGTCACACCATCGCCGTCCACGACGGCCGCAAGCATGTGCCCGTGTATGTTACCGAGTCCATGGTTGGTCACAAGCTCGGCGAGTTCGCGCCGACTCGTACGTTCCGTGGCCACAAGGCCAAATAGGGGGTTAACCGTAAATGGCAACTAAGTCTATTGAAACTGAGGCCACCGAGGTTCGCGCCGTCGCTAAGTACGTGCGTGTTTCCCCCAGCAAGGCCCGCCTGGTGGTCGATCTGATCCGCCGCAAGCCTGTCGCTCAGGCCTTCGACATCCTCCACTTCTGCGACCGCGCCGTCGCCGTGGATGTCGAGAAGGTTCTCCGTTCCGCCGTTGCGAACGCCGAGAACAACAACGGTCTGCGTGCCGACAACCTGGTTGTCGCCGCTGCCTATGTTGACGAGGGTCCGACGCTTAAGCGCATCCGTCCCCGCGCCAAGGGTTCCGCTTCTCGCATTCTGAAGCGTACTTCCCACATCACCGTCGTCGTTGCTCCTCGAAAGGAGGCGTAAAGCTGTATGGGTCAGAAAGTCTACCCCACCGGCTTCCGTCTTGGCATCACCGAGAACTGGCGCTCCCGCTGGTTCGCAGAGAAGGATTACGCTAAGACCCTCGGTAACGATCTCGAGATCCGCAAGTACCTCGAGAAGCGTCTTTCCCGCGCAGCTGTCTCCCGCGTCGAGATCGAGCGCGCTGGCGACAAGGTGAAGGTCATCATCCTCACCGCTCGCCCCGGCGTTGTCATCGGTAAGAAGGGTGCCGAGATCGATACCCTCCGCACCGAGCTCGAGAAGGTCGCTGGCGTCTCCAAGGGCCAGCTCTCCGTCGACGTTGTCGAGATCAAGCGCCCCGAGCTCGACGCCAACCTCGTTGCTCAGTCTATCGCCGAGCAGCTCGAGGGCCGCGTTGCCTTCCGTCGCGCTATGCGCAAGGCTGTCCAGTCCGCCCGCAAGGCCGGCGCTAAGGGCATCCGTATCCAGTGCTCCGGTCGTCTCGGCGGTGCCGAGATGGGCCGTCGTGAGTGGTACCGCGAGGGTCGCGTGCCTCTGCACACCCTCCGTGCCAAGATCGACTACGGCACGGCTGTCGCCAGCACCACCATGGGCGCTTGCGGCGTGAAGGTCTGGATCTACCTGGGCGAGAAGCTCCCGGGCCAGCCTGTTCCCAACCCTGCACTCGAGGGCTCTTCCCGTCCTCGTCGTCGTAACTCCGAGAGGAGGGGTCAGTAGTGCTTGCCCCTAAGCGTATTCTTCACCGCAAGGTGCAGCGTGGCTCCATGAAGGGCCAGGCCAAGGGTAATACCGAGCTGCATTTCGGCGAGTTTGGTATCCAGGCTCTCGAGGCCCATTGGATCACCAACCGTCAGATCGAGGCCGCTCGTATTGCCATGACCCGCTACATGAAGCGTGGCGGTCGTGTCTACATCACGATCTTCCCCGATAAGCCCATCACCAAGAAGCCTGCCGAGACTCGCATGGGTTCTGGTAAGGGTAATCCCGAGGAGTGGGTGGCCGTCGTCAAGCCCGGCCGCATCATGTTCGAGGTCAAGGGCGTGCCCGAGGAGGTCGCTCGCGAGGCTCTGCGTCTTGCACAGCACAAGCTTCCCATCAAGACCAAGATTGTTGCTGCCAAGAACGCTGAGCAGCGCATCGAGAAGGAGATGGCTGAGGAGGCCGCTCTCGAGGCCAAGTGGGCTGCTGAGGACGCCGCCGCCGCCAAGGAGGAGAACTAATGAAGCCCGCAGAGATTCGTGAGCTCTCGGACGCTCAGCTCGTTGAGAAGCTGAAGGAAATGCGCGCCGAGCTCTTTAACCTTCGTTTCCAGATGGCCACCAGCCAGCTGGACAACACCGCTCGCGTCAACACCGTGAAGAAGGACATCGCTCGCGTCCTCACGGAGCAGCGCGCCCGCGAGATCGCAGCGGAGAAGTCCGCTGTCGCCGAGTAGGACCTAAGGAGAGAACATGACTGATTCGCGTAACTCGCGTAAGGTCCGTACGGGTGTCGTTACCTCCGTCTCCGGTGCCAAGACCATTGTTGTCACCATCACCGAGCGCAAGCGTCACCCCAAGTACGGCAAGATGATGACCAGCTCCAAGAAGCTGCACGCTCACGACGAGGAGTGCACGGCTGGCGTGGGCGATACCGTCCGCGTTATGGAGACCCGTCCTATGTCCAAGATGAAGCGTTGGCGCCTCATCGAGGTCGTCGAGCGCGCTAAATAAGCAGTCGCTCTTACGACTTGTACGTTTCCGAAGATGTGCGTATGCCTGGCTTGCATACCACGGGCCGTATAAAGGCTGCGCACCTCTCTTCGGTTCTTAGTTCGGAGGAACATCTACCATGATTCAGATGCAAACCATGCTGAACGTCGCCGACAACTCCGGCGCTCGCAAGATTCGCTGCATCAAGGTGCTTGGCGGTTCCAAGCGTCGTTATGCAGGCATCGGCGATGTGTTCATCGGTGCTGTCCAGGAGGCTACCCCTGGCGCCAACGTCAAGAAGAAGGACGTTGTCCGTTGCGTCGTCGTTCGCACCGTTAAGGAGATCCGCCGCAAGGATGGCTCCTACATTCGCTTTGATGAGAACGCCTGCGTTGTCATCAACAACGATGGTTCGCCCGTCGGCACCCGTATCTTCGGGCCCGTCGCTCGCGAGCTTCGTGACAAGAAGTACATGAAGATCGTCTCGCTCGCTCCCGAGACCCTGTAGTTAGGGGAGATATATGTATATCAAGAAGGGCGATAAGGTCCAGGTTCTCTCTGGTAAGGATCGCGGCAAGCAGGGCGTTGTCCTGCGTGCTCTCCCCGCCGAGAACAAGGTCGTTGTCGAGGGCGTTTCGGTCGTCAAGAAGGCCGTCAAGCCCAACGCTGCCAACCAGCAGGGCGGCATCGTTTCGCAGGAGGCTCCCATCGACGCCTCCAACGTCAATCTCGTCTGCCCCGAGTGCGGTAAGGTTACCCGCGTCGGTCACGAGAAGGACGGCAAGAACAAGCTGCGCGTCTGCAAGAAGTGCGGCCACAAGTTCTAAGCTGCCCGCAACATCAAGTTGCTAGCAAAGGCCCGGATGCCACGGCACCCGGGCCTTTTTTGATCCCTTGGGGACGGAGGAAAACGGATCATTACCGTCCGCAAGGGTGCCGGTGATCCGTTTTCCTCCGTCATCAAGTAATCAGGTGATGTGCATTTGTGCGTAGGCGCGTGCGTATGATTGCGTGTGTATGCGTGTATATGCGCCATTAACTGTTGATTTTTGACCATTTAGAGGTAATACACGCAGAAGCACGCACATATACGCGCATTTGTGCGAATATAGAGCTGTCAGAATTGAAAGACTTTTCACGACGCAGGAGGCACATATGGCAGATTTCAAGCAGGCTCCACTCGACTCCGCGGCAGCCGCAAAGGCAGCGTTCGCTTCGGTCCAGGACAAGCCGTTCCCCGATGATATCTTTACGGCTCCCGAGCTTCGTTGGGCTGTGATCGGGTGCGGCGTTATCGCCAACCAGATGGCCCAGTCCCTCGCTCTTGCCGGCCGCAAGCTTTCGGGCGTCGCTAACCGCACGCTGTCAAAGGCTCAAGCTTTTGCCGGGCAGTATGGCATCGAAAAGGTCTATGAAACGGTCGAGGACCTCTATGCCGATCCGAGCATCGACGCGATCTATATCACCACCCCGCATAACACGCATATCACCTACCTGCGCGCCGCTCTGGCAGCTGGTAAGCACGTGCTCTGTGAGAAGGCCATTACCCTCAACTCCGCCGAGCTCGACGAGGCGCGTGCCATTGCCGACGAGCACAACGTGGTCCTTATGGACGCCACCACCGTGCTCCACATGCCCTTGTATCAGGAGCTGCGCCGCCGCATGGATGCTGGTGAGTTTGGCCGTATGAACCTCGCCCAGCTCAACTTTGGCAGCTACAAGGAGTACGGCGATCTGACCAATCGTTTCTACAACCGTAGTCTCGCCGGCGGCGCCATGCTCGACATTGGCGTGTATGCGCTCTCCGTCATGCGCCTGTTTATGGCCAGCCAACCCGCCGAGGTTGTGTCTCTGGGTAACACCTGTGAGACCGGTGTTGACGTCGCGGGTGGCATCGTCTGCCGTAATGCCGAACAGCAGTTGGGCGTCGTGAGCCTTACGCTTCACTCCAAGCAGCCCAAGCGTTCGGTCATCAGCTTTGACAACTGCTATATCGAGGTCAACGAGTATCCGCGTGCCGATCACGCGACCATCGTGTGGGCTGCGGACGGCCACCGCGAGGAGGTCCACGCCGGCACCGAGGCTTACGCCCTTTGCTATGAGATGGCCGATCTTGAGAAGGCTGTTGCCGGTGACGACTCCAAGCGCGAGCTGCTGGATTATGCTTCTGATGTTATGGAGCTTATGACCAAGCTTCGCGCCGACTGGGGAGTCGTGTACCCCGAGGAGGAGTAAGCGATGCTAGCGGAAGATAGGCTCAATGCGATTGTGTCGATGGTGCAGCAGACTGGCTCGGTTACCGTGCCGGAGCTTGCCGAGGCCCTGGGCGTGACGGCGTCTACCATTCGACGCGACCTGCAGACGCTCGATCGAGCGCACCGCATCGCCAAGGTCCACGGTGGAGCGACGAGTCTGGAGCGCGCGCATGTGACGCGCGACCTAACGCTTAATGAGCGCAGTGACCTCCATAACGACGACAAGGAGCGTATCTGCGCCCGTGCGGCGGCACTTGTGGAGCCCGATAGCTTTGTGTATATCGATTCGGGCTCCACGACCCTCAAGCTCATCGAGCATCTTCCGCATCTCGACGGCGTCACCTATGTGACCGATTCCGTGCTCCATGCCCAGCACCTCGCTTTGCGCGGCATGCGCACCGTGGTGTTGGGTGGCGAGCTCAAACCCGAGACCGAGGCGCTCGTTGGCCCCGATGCCTTGGCAACCCTAGACCGCTACAACTTCAATTGTGGCTTTTGGGGTTCTAACGGCATTGCCGCCGAGCAGGGCTTCACGGCGCCCGATATCGAGGAAGCGCAAGTAAAGCGCATTTCGATGCGCCATACGGCCAAACGCTTCGTAATCTCGGACGCCAGCAAATTTGGCATGGTGGCGCCCGTCAAGTTCGCGGACTTCCGCGACGCAACGATTATCACCGCGGGCGAGGTCCCCGCCAAGTACCGGGTAATGGACAACGTCATTACGGTCTAGCAAGCAGGGGGCTAAGGCCAAAACCACCACGAAGGTGCCTGTCCCCATTGTGGTGGTTAGTAACGAAAACCGAGTAGTTTTCTCAATAGAAAAGCGGCAACGTCCATCACGGGCGTTGCCGCTTTCGTTGTCTGCCGGTTTGTCTAAGTCTGTAACAACTGGACCGTTAAAAGTGGGCTAGGTGTTACAGATTGAGATACTTCCGAACCGCGCCGTCCCTTTGTCTCGATCTGTAACATCTGGGACGGATTTTGCCGAGTTACTGTTACAGATCGAGATTTTCCCTTGAGGGGGATTCGAATGTCTCGATCTGTAACAGATAGACGGGAAAATGGGTTCTTACTGTTACAGATCGAGACGTTTTGGGACCGCGACTGAGCCATTGCGGCAAAACCACCACAAAGGTGCCTGTCCCCATTGTGGTGGTTTTGACGTTTGCCCAGATAAAACCTGCCAAAATAAACCTGTCCCTTTTTGGCAGGTTTTAGGGCTCCCAGGGGCAGGGGGCTTCGATGTGGATGTGCTCGCCGGTTACGGGATGCGTAAAGGACACGCTGTGGGCGTGGAGCATCAAGCCACAGGGGCGCGGCGTGCCGTACAGGTCGTCGCCAACCAGGGGGTGATGCTCGCTGGCTAGGTGCACACGGATCTGGTGCTTGCGGCCGGTGAGCAGCTCGACATCGATATACGAACGCGTGGGCAGGCCTCGGCGGCTCTTAAGGCGCTTGAGCACCTTGACGCGCGTCTGTGACGGCTTGCCGCTGGCACCGACGCGCATCTTGCGGCTGTCGTGGCGGTCGCGGGCGATGGGCTTGTCGATGAGCTTTTCGTTCCAGTCGATCTTGCCCTCGGCGAGCGCCAGATAGTGCTTTTCGAATGCGTGGTCGATGATCATCTGGTCAAAAGCGGGTTGCGTCTGCTTGTCGAGCGAGAACAGCACCACGCCGGTGGTGTCGCGGTCCAGGCGGTTGAGCGGCTGCATGTCGGTCGCGGCAAAGCCGTCGCCCATCGCCAGCAGCAGGTCGCTGGCGTAGTCGGTGAGCGTGCGCTCGCCGGTGCCGTCGCCGTGGACGATCATGCCAGCGGGCTTGTCGATGGCCATGAGCCAGGCGTCGCAGTAGAGGACTTGAGGTTCTTCGTTCACGTGTAAGCCTTTCGGTTAGCTAATTCCCACAAACATGCAGCCCGAGGTGGCGCCGCGCAGGCGGGCGGCGGGCTTGCGGCCGGCTTGAGCCGCCTCGACGGCGCGACGGACGCGAGCGACGGCACGGCCAATCTCATCGGCCTCGAGCAAGGTTCCGTCGACCATAAGACGGCGTACGCCGGCGTCGAGCAGCTGTGGAACCTGCGGTGTGAGGTCGATGGGGTAGGCGTCGTACAGGCGAGAGCGGCCGTGGATGTCGGTGCGGACGGGCATGACCTTTCCGTCGATATTCTTGAGCGAGAGCTTGCGGGCACGCAGGCGGCAGTTGGCACAATCGTGGATGCAGCCGTTGGCAACCTGCAGAATGCAATGCTCGCTTGTCATGACGCGCGGGCGGCCAAAGACGGTGATGCCTAGAGCCGCGGGCGCGGCGGCGCCGAGCGAGACAATCTCGTCGAGCGTGATCTCGGGCGAGAGCCAAAACGCACCGGCTCCGCGCTCGGCAAGCGCCTCCATGCAGGGCGTGTTGTGCACCGGCAGGCAAGAGCGAATCTCGGCCGTGGCGCCAACCTGGGCGGCCAGGGCAAGCTCAGAGATGTTGCCAATAGCGACCGTGGCGCCGGCAACAACCCATGGGTCAACGCGGACGTGGTCAACGGCGCGGCAGACCTCATCGAGCACGGGTACGATGTCCTGCTCAAACGTATCGGCGGGGGAGAGCTTGGCCGCATCGAGCGCGTCGGTGGTCATGTAGATGCGCGTTGCACCCTCCGCCCGCGCTGCCTCGGCGGCCTCGAGCGAGGTGACGGTGGCGCAGATCTGCGGCTCGTCGCGGTAGTGCTCGGGCGCGGGGCGGGAATCACTGGTGACAATCGCCGGCAGCTCGAGCGTTTTCGCGCGCTCCGCGTACGGCGCCAGAATGGCCTCTTCCAGCGCCTTGCAAGCGGCGGCGCGCACCTTATGTACGGCGGAGAAACCCATGCCACAGCCCTCATCGAGCGCCACCTCAAAGCTCGCAGCCTCAAAGGGAGAGGAACCCATGCGGCCGACGTGCTCAACCAGATCGGACGCCTCGACCGCACGGGTCTTGGCGGCTTCGACAGTAAAGCCCGTGGCCGTGGCCGTAAGCGAAGGGTCGTCGCAGCAGGTGAGCGTAACGGTAAGCGGCTCGCCCAGACGCGCCACGACGGACACATCAACAGCTCGGCGGCGCAGCACATCGCGCTTGAGCGCGGCGCCGGCGGCGTCGATGGCACGCTGACTGCGAATCACGCGGACGCGGCAGCCCTCGGGCATGCTGCGGGGCACGCGACATTCGATGATGTCGCCCGCGGCGGCATCATCGGTAGCGATAGTGGTTAGGAACTGGTCAAACTCGTTATCGTGGCGAAGCTCCAGCAGGTCGCCCTTGCCCACGGGCTCAAACAGCTCAATGCGGGCGATGGCGGCGCGGCGACGGCGGTCGTCGGGCTTGAGGCCGCGCACATCGCGGTTGGCCGGGCGGCTGCCCAGCACCGTGCCCACGATCTGGCCGCGGTTGTTGGAACGCTCATAGCTCATCATCTCGTCGCCCGAGGTGCCGTCCTGATAGGCGTGCGTAAAGTCGCGGTTAAAGCAGCGCTTGAGCTGGCGCTGGCGGGCGTCTTTCTCGTCCTTGGCAACGGTGGTTCCGGCCAGCATGTCATCAATCTGATGACGATACACGTCGACGATGGAATACACGTAATCGGGCGCCTTCATGCGGCCCT
This sequence comes from uncultured Collinsella sp., assembly GCA_959606035.1. GTDB lineage: Bacteria > Actinomycetota > Coriobacteriia > Coriobacteriales > Coriobacteriaceae > Collinsella. Next base: position 13,300 of record CAUHHB010000004.1, on the reverse strand, counting down.
CGAGCTTGAGCGACGCGGCGCCGGCGTCATACAGGCGGCGAACAAGTTGTGAGGTGTTGGTGTCACGCGGGCACAGCGCGCGCTCGCGACCGGCAGGGGAGAGCGAGCGACCGTTCTCGTCGATCAGCTCGTAGGGCAAGCGGCAGGGCTGGGCGCACATGCCACGGTTGGCCGAGCGGCCCGCCATGGCAAAGCTCGAAAGCAGACACAGGCCAGAGTAGCAAAAGCAGATGGCGCCATGGCTAAAGACCTCAAGGTCCACATCGGGCGCGGCATCGTGAATGGCGGCAATCTCGTCGATGGAAAGCTCGCGCGAGAGGGTCACGCGGTCGGCGCCCTGCTCGCGGCACCAAAGGGTTCCGCGGTCGTCGTGGATGTTCGCCTGGGTCGAGATATGCGTCTCGATGCTGGGCATCGTGCGCTTGACCTCAAAGAACAGGCCCCAGTCCTGGATGATGAAGGCGTCGGCGCCCAGCGTGGAGCAGCGATGGATGAGCTGCAGCGCATCGCTCATCTCGGATTCCTTGATGACGATGTTGCCCGTGACGTAGACGCGCGAGCCGGCCAGATGCGCGGCGCGGCAGGCCTGCTCAAAGGCCTCGTCGGTAAAGTTGGTGGCCTTGCGGCGTGCGTTGAAGCTGCCCATGCCGCAGTAGATGGCGTCTGCCCCGGCGGCGAGTGCGGCGGCAAAGGGCTCGGGCCCTCCGGCGGGCGCCAAAAGCTCGGGTCTGCGGTTGGTGGTTCGACTGGCGGTTGCGGTCATATCCTGCCTTTCAAAATGCTCAGATATTCAAAAGTATAGTAGTGCCGTCGCAGCAGGCGATGCCCGTGCTCTAAGCGGGATAAAGTCTTCAGCAGCTTGGACTGGCTGCTCCACATGAGAACCGTTCAGCGGTCCGGGGAAACCGTTGGGCGATAAAATATTCTCGCAGCGTGATAATAATCTTGCATCGCGCGGAAACCTTGAGTACTATCCCAATCAAGCGCGGTGTTCAGACCGAACTGTGCCTCCCGGTGTGAACGCCGCGCTCCCGTTCCCTTTTACACTTGTAAGGAGAAAAACATGAGCAAGACCGTCGTGTCTTCCGATAACGCACCCGCAGCCATCGGCCCGTATTCCCCTGGTATCCAGACCGGCAACATGGTGTTCCTGTCCGGCCAGCTGGGCATCGATCCCGCGACCGGCAAGCTGCCCGAGGGTGTCGAGGCCCAGGCCAAGCAGTCCCTTGCTAATGTCGAGGCCCTGCTGACCGCTGCCGGCGCCACATTTGCCGATGTCGTCAAGACCACAGTCTACCTGGCTGACATTGCCGACTTCGCTGCCGTAAACGAGATCTACGCCTCCAAGTTCGAGGCCCCGTTCCCCGCGCGCAGCGCTTTCCAGGTTGCCGCTCTTCCGGCTGGCGGTCTGGTCGAGATCGAGGTCGTCGCCGCCCTCTAAGGCGTTGGCCACAACTAAACATGACATGCAAAAAGACCCTGCAGCGCGTGCGAGCTGCAGGGTCTTTTGTCAAGCGATGCGACAAAAATGATCCGTTTCCCTTCGTCCCCAAGGGATCACGTTTAGCCCTCCTTGCGGACTTTTTGCAGGTAGCGGTACACGCTGGGCTCCGAGATGCCCAACGCGGTGGCAGCGCAGGCCACGGCGCCCTTGAGCATGAACACCCCGTTGCCGTTGAGGTGGCGAATGACGTCCACGCGGTCGTTCTGACCAAGCGACGCTACATCCAGCCCGCGCGCGCTCAGCAACTCGGCAATGCTGCGGTCGACGAGCTCCTGGGTGGACTCCGAAAGGCTTTCGACCTCGATAGGGGCGGGCTCCGTGCGCGTCGGCGCTGCGTCGAAGCACGTCATGAGCTGCTGCGCCATGGCGTTGATGGAGCGTACGGTCGAGAGGTCGGTGTTGACGCAGAGCATACCGACGATCTCGTCATCCTCGCGGATAAAGAACGTCGCGGACTCCAACGTCTTGCCGCCGGCACCGCGCCCCTCGTAGCCCGTAATAAACGGCAGGTCGCGATACTTGGGGTCGTGCATGATCTTGAGCGCCAGATCGGTGGCGGGACCGCCGATCTTACGGCCGCTCACGATGCCGTTGCGAATATCGACGATGGCGTGGTCGGGATCCGAGAAATCGTGCAGCACGATTTCGCTGTTCTTACCGAGTATCTGCTCCAGGAAATCGACCACCGGCAAAAAGCGGCGTACGGTCTCGTTCACGGGCAACTCCTTTGGGTGAAATCGGAAATGTTCATAACAATTTTTTCTCATGGTAACACGGTGTCTATTGGCTCGCATATTCGCAGGTACATTGCGTAATACAGACGAACGGTATGATTTTGGCGGTAAACGGTTGACCAAAAGAAAAGTTAGATGTTATTTTGACAAGACACTTTCCTGACCTGCGGAAATTCATTATCTCAGCTGAAGAACAGTCTGATAACAAAAAATTATTATTGAGAATGAGAATCATCTTTAATACGATATGCAACGAAGGCACAACCTCAACCCCGCACTGCGTCACAATAGAGCGTTAGATGCGAAAACAACTATTTCGAGGATTGGTGGTCAAATGACCCAGGAGACGGTTACGAACGGCACTGAAGCCCTGTTCACTCGCGAAGGCATGCCTCCCGTTAAGGAAATGATCCCGTGTGCCCTTCAGCACGTACTGGCATCGTTTGCCGGCATCATTACCCCGGCTGTCATCATGGCCGGCGTCTACGGCTTTAATAGCCAGCAGAGTACCGACATCATCCAGGTCGCGCTCATTCTTTCGGCGATCGATACGGCCCTTCAGGCCTTCGCTCCCTTCCGTCGCATCGGCGGCGGCCTGCCCATCGTTATGGGCGTTTCGTTCGCGTTCCTGCCGGCTCTGCAGGCCATGGGTGCCTCGGGCTTTAGCTTTGGTGCGCTGCTGGGCGGCGAGATCGTCGGCGGCGCCGTCGCGGTCCTCTTTGGTCTGGCCTACAGCAAGATCAAGTGGCTGTTCCCGCCCGTCGTGACCGGTACGGTCATCTTCTCCATTGGCGTCTCTCTCTATCCCACGGCCGTCAAGTACATGGCCGGTGGCATGGGCACGCCGCTGTGGGGCACTCCGCAGGCCTGGTGCGTCGCTCTTATCACCTTCGCCGTGGTCTTTGCGCTCGCCAACTTTGGCAAGGGCACGCTCAAGCTGGGATCCGTGTTCTTTGGCATGATCGTTGGCATGATCGTTTCGATCCCCTTTGGCATGATCGACTTCTCCAGCGTCGCCACCGCTCAGGTCTTCGCCCTTCCCAAGCTCATGCCCTACGCGCTCGAGTTTGATCCCGAAGTCTGCATTACCCTCGCTGTTGTGTTCCCCATGGTTGCCATCCAGGTTATCGGTGACGTCTCCGCCGCCTGCCTGGGCTCCATCGACCGTATGCCCACCGAGCGCGAGCTCTCCGGCGCTATCGTGTCCCAGGGCCTCACCTCTATGGTCGGCGGCCTGCTGGGCGGTCTTCCCACCAGCGCCCTTGGCCAGAACGTGGGCATCATCTGCTCCAACAAGGTCGTCAACAAGTGGGTCTTTGTGATCATCGCGGCCGTCTTTGCCATCGCCGGTCTGTTCCCGCAGCTCTCTGCCGTCCTTTCCGCTATCCCGCAGCCCGTTATCGGCGGCGCGACCGTCGGCGTCTTTGGCACCATCACCATGAACGGCGTGCGCATGTTCACCCGCGAGGGCCTCACGCAGCGCACTACCACCATCGTCGGTACCTCCGTCGTCTTTGGCCTGGGTATCTGGATGGCCAGCGGTTGCCTTGCCGGCGAGGGTATGCCCGCCTGGGTATCCACCGTCATCGGCTCCAATGCCGTAACCCCCACCGCCATTATGGCCATTGTCCTTAACCTGATCCTTCCACAGACGCCGGTCGTGGCTCAGCACATCGATGCTGCCAAGGACGCTGCCGTGGATCTGGTCTTGCCCGAGAGCAAGAAGTAACCAATTCGGTGCTATTCGTCGGCGGGCGCATCGCCTCGTCCGCCGACGTCATGCGGCGCCAAGCCGCACTTCAAAGGGTTTGTCCCTTTGGTGAAGCGTTGACGGGAGAGGGCCCGTTTCCGGTGTAGGCCGGCGCTTCGCACTCCGCCATGTCAGAGGTGTCAAACCCCGCCCCTGATGTTGAAGGGAGCATTCATGCTTCTGGTCGCTAACGGTTCCGTTTTTACCCGCAACGCTCAGACCCCGTTCATTCCCAACGGTGCGGTCGCCATTGACGGAGATACGATCGTCGAAGTAGGTCCCGAGTGCGAGCTCAAGGCCAAGTACCCGGATGCCGAGTACGTCGACGCCCAGGGCAACCTCATCATGCCCGGACTCATCAATTGCCACACCCACATCTACTCGGGTCTGGCTCGCGGCCTTGCCATTAAGGGCTGCAACCCCACCAACTTCCTGGAGAATCTTGAGCAGCAGTGGTGGAAGATCGATGACAACCTGACGCTCGACGGCACCAAGGCCAGCGCCTATGCCACGATTCTTGACTCCATCCGCGATGGCGTCACAACGATCTTCGATCACCACGCGAGCTTCTGCGAGATCCCAGGCAGCCTCTTTACCATTAAGGATGCAGCTCAGGAGCTGGGCATGCGTTCGTGCCTGTGCTACGAGGTCTCCGACCGCCGCGGTCAGGAAAAATGCGACCAGGCCATTGCCGAGAACGCCGAGTTTGCCCAGTGGGCCGCCAAGGAGCGTCGCGATAACGACAACCACATGATCGCCGCCATGTTTGGCGGTCACGCCACCTTTACGCTGTCGGACGAGACCATGGATAAGATGGCCGAGGCCAACAACGGCCTGACCGGCTTCCACATCCATGTGTGCGAGGGCATGAATGACGTGTGGGACTCCCGCCTCAACCGCGGTGGCATCAGTCCCGTCGAGCGCCTGCTGCAGCACAACCTGCTGGGTCCCGACACCATGCTCGGCCACTGCATCCACGTGACGCCCGCCGAGATGGACATCGTCAAGGAGTCCGGCACCTGGCTGGTCAACAACCCCGAATCCAATATGGGCAACGCCGTGGGCTGTGCCCCCGTGCTCGAGTTCTTCCGCCGCGGCATCCCCGTGTGCATGGGCACCGATGCCTACACCCACGATATGCTCGAGAGCCTTAAGGTCTTCCTGATCATTCAGCGCCACAACGCCGCCATGCCCAACGTGGGCTGGTGCGAGGCCATGACGATGCTGTTCGAGAACAACGCCAAGATGGCGAGCAAGTACTTCGATCGCAAGCTCGGCGTGCTCGAGGCCGGCGCTGCCGCCGACGTCATCGTCATGGACTACAAGCCCTTTACGCCGCTGAGCGAGGAGAACATCGACGGCCACATGCTCTTTGGCATGATGGGCAAAAACTGCCGCACTACCATCATCAACGGCCGCGTCCTGTATAAGGATCGTGAGTTCGTTGGGATTGATGAGGACAAGATCAACGCGTGGACCATGGCCGAGTCCAAGAAGCTCTGGAGCACGCTCAACGATCGCGTGTATTAATTCCAATTGGAGATTCGCACGCGTCGGATGTTTCGCCGCATCCGACGCGTGCATAGGCGGCCTCCGCGGGGTCGCCGGCGCTGTGCTAGCGCTACACCGTATTTGCGCCCGCCGCGCGGTCTCGCCGGGCGTTACAGAGAGGAGCTCACTATGAGCGACATCATGAGGCCGATCCCGTTTTCGCAGCTGATGAACTGGATCATCGAGGAGCACAAGACCCAGGACGCCATCTTTGGCGTGCGCAAGATGGTCACGGCCAACCAGGAGGGCGCGCTTCCCATTTTTGACGAGCGCATCGAGACTCCGTTTGGCCCGGCCGCCGGTCCCAATACGCAGCTTGCCCAGAACATCGTGGCATCCTATGTGGCTGGTTCCCGCTTCTTTGAGCTCAAGACCGTCCAGGTTATGGACGGCGAGGAGCTCTCCAAGTGCGTCAACAAGCCCTGCATCGTGGCTCAGGACGAGTGCTACAACTGCGAGTGGTCGACCGAGCTCGAGGTTCCGCAGGCCTTTGCCGAGTACGTGAAGGCATGGTTTGCCTGCCACCTGATCGCTCGCGAGTACGGTCTGGGCAGCCCGGACGGCTTTGTCTTCAACATGTCGGTGGGCTATGACCTCGAGGGCATCAAGAGCCCCAAGGTCGACGCCTACATCGAGGGCATGAGGGACGCCAGCGGCTCCGACGTCTGGAACGAGTGCCGCACGTGGGCGCTCGCTAACCTGGACAAGTTTGAGCATGTCGATGCCGCGTTTGTCGAGTCCATCCCGGCGCGCGTCTCCAACTCCATCACCGAGTCTACCCTGCACGGCTGCCCGCCGGCGGAAATCGAGCGCATCGCGACCTATCTGATCACCGAGAAGGGCCTCAACACCTACATCAAGTGCAACCCCACGCTGCTGGGCTATGAGTTTGCCCGCCAGCGCCTCAACGAGCTGGGCTTTGATTACATCGTCTTTGATGACACGCACTTCCGCGAGGACCTGCAGTGGGTCGACGCCGTGCCCATGTTCGAGCGCCTGATTGCCCTGTGCGCCGAGCGCGGCCTGGAGTTTGGCGTCAAGCTGACCAACACGTTCCCCGTCGACGTGACGAGGAACGAGCTGCCTTCCACCGAGATGTATATGTCCGGCCGTTCGCTGTTCTCGCTGACCATCGAGGCTGCCCGCCGCATTACCGAGCAGTTTGACGGCAAGCTGCGCATCAGCTACTCCGGTGGTGCCACGGTCTACAACATCCGTGCCCTGTACGATGCCGGCATTTGGCCCGTTACCCTGGCGACCGACGTACTCAAGCCCGGTGGCTACGAGCGCTTTAGCCAGATGGCCGGCGAGTTTACCGATCTGGACGGCAAATCGTTCGCGGGCGTCTCTCTCGAGGCCGTGACCGCGATCCAGACCGACTCGCTCACCAACCCGCTCTACAAGAAGCCGCTGCGCCCGCTGCCCGACCGCAAGGTCGCCGGCAAGAGCCCGCTTTCCGACTGCTTTACCACGCCGTGCCGCACGAGCTGCCCCATCCAGCAGGATATTCCCGCCTACTTGGCGGCTGTTGACGAGGGCCGCTACGAGGACGCGCTCAACATCATCATCGAGCGCAACGCCCTGCCGTTCATTACCGGTACCATCTGCCCGCATCCCTGCGGCCGTGCCTGCGAGCGTGCATTCTACGAGCCCGAGGGCGCCCAGATTCGCGCCAGCAAGCTCAAGGCCGCCCGCGAGGCCATGACCGCCGTGCTGCCCAAGCTGCGCGCCCAGGCCATTGCCAACGACGCCGAGCGCAACGTTGCCGTTATCGGCGGCGGCCCGGCCGGCCTGGCGACGGCGTTCTTCCTGACGCGCGCCGGCGTGCCCGTCACTATCTTCGAGGCCCGCGACTCTCTCGGCGGCGTGGTCCGTCACGTGATCCCCGAGTTCCGTATCGCGAGCGACGATATCTCCCACGATGCCGAGCTCTGTCTGGCCTTTGGCGCCAAGGTGCAGCTCAACGCCCGCGTGGATTCCATCGACGAGCTCAAGGCCCAGGGCTTTACCGACGTAGTCGTGGCCACCGGTGCCTGGATGCCCGGCTCTGCGGGCTTGGGCGAGGGTGCCGAGCTCGACGTGCTGGAGTTCCTCGAGGCCGCCAAGAAGGGCGAGAAGCTCGAGCTGGGCGAGGACGTCGTGGTCATTGGCGCCGGCAACACCGCCATGGACGCGGCCCGCGTGGCCAAGCGCCTTGCTGGCGTGAAGAACGTGCGCCTGGTGTATCGCCGCACCGAGAAGCAGATGCCCGCCGACGAGGAAGAGCTCGATCTTGCTCTTGCCGACGGCGTTGAGTTCTGCGAGCTGCTGGCGCCCAAGGCGCTCAACGGCGCCGTGCTGACCTGCGACGTTATGGAGCTTGGCGAGCCGGATGCAAGCGGCCGTCGCAGCCCCGTCGCCACGGGCGAGACCGTCGAGCTGCCCGCCACCACGGTGATTTGCGCCGTGGGCGAGGGCATCGACGCTAGCCTGTACGACGCCGCGGGCGTCGAGCACGACCGTCGCGGCCGCCTTGCCGCCACCTCCACCGGCGTCGAGGGCGTCTGGGCTGCAGGCGATTGCCGTCGCGGTCCGGCCACCGTGGTCGAGGCTATTGCCGACGCCGCCGAGGTCGCCCGTGCCATCGCCGGCGTGGACTTTAACAAGTACGCCGACTGCAACGAGCAGGCCGGCCGCGAGGACACCTGCTACGAGCGCAAGGGGTCGCTGTGCCGTGACAAGCGCAACTGCACCAAGACTCGCTGCCTGGGCTGCGGCTCGGTGTGCGAGGTCTGCTGCGACGTGTGTCCCAACCGCGCCAACGTGGCAATTAAGGTGCCGGGCCTGGCCAAACATCAGGTCGTCCACGTCGATGGCATGTGCAACGAGTGCGGCAACTGCGCCGTATTCTGCCCCTACCAGGAGGGTCGTCCCTATAAGGACAAGCTCACCCTGTTCTGGAGCGAGCAGGACATGGAGAACTCCGAGAACGAGGGCTTCCTGGCTGTGGACGAGGACCACTTTAAAGTCCGCGTCGCCGGCACGGTCCGCACCGTCTCGGTCGATGCCGTCAACACCGGTCTTCCCGAGGCCGTCCGCCTGACCATCAGGGCCGTGCGCGACAACTATTCGTACCTTCTTAAGAAATAGGCGAGTCTCTTATGGCCAAATCCATTCAACATAACGTGGCCTACGTTGCCTGCGGAAGCGGCTGTGCCTCCGCAGGCGGCGACGCCCGCTGCAGCGAAGGCTGCATTGGCTGTGGCGCCTGCGTCACGGCCTGCCCCCACGGCGCCATTGCGCTGGTTGATGGCATCGCCCGCGTGGATCGCTCCAAGTGCACGGGCTGTGGCCTGTGCGGCATGGCGTGCCCGCAGCGCGTGATTGCCTTCGTTCCCGGCTACCAGAACATCCTGGTGCGCTGTAACAACACCGACAAGGGCGCCATTGCGCGCAAGATCTGCGACACGAGCTGCATCGGTTGCGGCATGTGCGCTAAAAAGTGCCCTGCCGGCGCTATCCGCATCGAGGACAACTGCGCCCATATCGACGGCGCGGACTGCCTGTCGTGCGGCATGTGCGCCGTCGTCTGCCCGCATGGCGCCATCCACGACCGCACCGGCATCGCCGCCGGCGTGTAGAAGGGAATCACCATGGCACAGGAATTCACTTTTACCGTTAACGGCGTCGAGCGCACGACGACTCAGAACAAGCCGCTGCTCCGCTACTTGCGCGACGACCTGCACATCCATTCCGCTAAGGACGGCTGCTCCGAGGGCGCCTGCGGTACCTGCACCATCCATGTAGACGGCGCGGCCGTCAAGGCGTGCGTGCTGACCACCGCTCTTGCCGCCGGCCGCAACATCGTGACCGTCGAGGGCCTGCCCCAGGACGTGCGCGAGGCCTTTGTGTACGCCTTTGGCGCCGTGGGCGCCGTGCAGTGCGGTTTTTGCATCCCCGGCATGGTCATGGCGGGTGCGGCGCTCATCGCCGAGGACCCCGAGCCCACCGAGGAGCAGATCAAGTACGCCATCCGCGGCAACGTCTGCCGCTGCACCGGCTACAAGAAGATTATCGAGGGCATTTCGCTGGCCGCTGCGGTGCTCCGCGGCGAAAAGCGGATCGACGAGGGCCTGGAGCGCGGCGACGACTACGGTGTGGGCAAGCGCGCCTTCCGTATCGACGTGCGCAAGAAGGTGCTCGGCGAGGGCAAATACCCCGATGACATCGACGAGCTCGATCAACCGGGTCTGACCTACGCCAGCGCCGTGCGCTCCAAGTACCCGCGCGCCCGCGTGCTCTCCATCGACACCTCCAAGGCCGAGGCCCTGCCCGGCGTGGTGGGCATCCTACGCGCCGAGGACGTGCCGGTCAACCAAGTCGGCCACCTTATCCAGGACTGGGACGTCATGATCGCGGTGGGCGATATCACCCGCTGCGTGGGCGATGCCATCGTGCTGGTGGTCGCCGAGGACGAGGCGACGCTCGAGAAGGCCAAGAAGCTCGTAAAGATCGATTACGAGCCGCTGGAGCCCGTGCGTAACATTGTCGAGGCCAGGGCTGCCGACGCCCCGCGCCTGCACGACAGCTTCTTTGCCTTCGGCAACACGGTAGAGCTCAAGGACAACGTGTGCCAGAGCCGCCATGTGACGCGCGGCGACGCCGCCAAGGCGTTGGCGGAGAGCGCGTTCACCGTGACGCAGCGCTTTACCACGCCCTTTACCGAGCATGCCTTCTTGGAGCCCGAGTGCGCCGTCGCCTTCCCGTACAAGAACGGCGTCAAGGTGCAGTCGACCGACCAGGGTGCCTACGATACGCGCAAAGAGTGCGCCCACATGTTTGGCTGGGACAACGAGCCCGAGCGCGTGGTCGTCGAGACCATGCTCGTGGGTGGCGGCTTTGGCGGTAAGGAGGACGTTTCGGTCCAGCACCTGGCTGCGCTCGCCGCCTATAAGTTCCAGCGTCCTGTGAAGTGCAAGCTCACGCGTGCCGAGTCGCTCGCTTTCCATCCCAAGCGCCACGCCATGGACGGCACCTTTACACTGGGCTGCGACGCCGAGGGCAACTTTACCGGCCTGGACTGCGAGATCAACTTTGATACCGGCGCCTACGCGTCGCTGTGCGGCCCGGTTCTCGAGCGCGCCTGCACGCATGCCGTCGGCCCCTACAAGTACCAGAACACCGACATTCGCGGCTTTGGCTACTACACCAACAACCCGCCCGCCGGCGCGTACCGAGGCTTTGGCGTTTGCCAGTCCGAGTTTGCACTCGAGAGCCTGATTGACTTGCTGGCAGAGAAGGTCGGCCTGGACCCGTGGGAGATTCGCTACCGTAACGCCATCGAGCCGGGTGAGGTTTTGCCCAACGGCCAGATTGCCGACTGCTCCACGGCACTTAAGGAGACGCTGCTCGAGGTCAAGGATGCCTACTACGCGCATCCCGGACACGCCGGTATCGCCTGCGCCATGAAGAACGCCGGCGTGGGCGTGGGCCTGCCCGATGCCGGCCGCTGCAAGATTCGCGTCGAGGATGGCGTGGCCGTGGTCTATGCCGCCACGTCCGACATCGGCCAGGGCTGCAACACCGTCTTTTTGCAGGACGTTGCCGAGGCCTGCGGTCTGCCGCTGAGCTGCATCGCCAACGGCGAGTGCTCTACCGAGAACGCTCCCGACTCCGGCACCACGTCTGGCTCGCGTCAGACGGTCGTGACCGGCGAGGCTGTGCGCGGCGCCGCTTTCCTGCTGCGCGATGCCATGGTTGGCATCGAGGCCGGCAAGCCTGCGCCCGCCGCTCCCGTGAGCGCGCATGGCGACGGCGTCAAGATCGAGTACGACGACGGTCGCGCCTATCAGCTGCGCGCGCAGGAGCTCGTCGCTGGTCAGGGTATGCATCCTCAGGACCCCGCGACCGCCATCAAGGCGCTCGAGGGATGCGAGTTTGGCTACGTGTATCTGGAGCCGACCGACAAACTGGGCGCCGACGTCCCCAACCCCAAGAGCCACATCTGCTACGGCTTTGCCACGCATGTGGTCATTCTGGATGATGACGGCCGCGTGAGCGAGGTCTATGCCGCGCACGATTCCGGCAAGGTGGTCAACCCCATCTCCATCCAGGGTCAGATCGAAGGCGGTGTGCTCATGGGTATGGGCTATGCGCTTACCGAGGACTGGCCGCTCAAGGACTGCGTGCCCCAGGCAAGGTACGGCACGCTCGGGCTGTTCCGTGCGCCCGAGATTCCGGATATCCACGCCATCTACGTGGAGAAGGACGAGCTGCTGCCCGTGGCATACGGCGGCAAGGGCATCGGCGAGATCGCAACGATCCCCACGGCGCCTGCCGTGCAGAACGCCTATCGCGCGTTTGACGGCAAGCTGCGTCCGGATCTGCCCATGGTGGATACCCCGTACAGCCGCGCCCGTCACCGCGGGTAGGGTGGAGCGCGGATGGCATTTCTGACGGGCTGTTCGCGCTCACCATCAACTGCATATGCTGTGCCTTTGGGGCGCAGTTCAATCGCGAGCCGGGGCCTTTTGTTTGGAGCGGAAACTGTGTCCCGGAATAGGCGCTCAGAATGGGATGCGCTTTCCCCTTGGAGCCCTCGGCGGAGATTGCATCCCAGAATCCGCGCCTGGAATGGGACACACGATTGTCCGTGCCCGCATCCCACCATATTCGGGATGCGGGTTTCTGCGCTTTTGTGCATCAGACAAGCAGCTGCTTTTGGCGGCTCTCCCGGGCTGCGCATCGCTTGTGATGTCGATGCGACCGACCAGAGAGTCGGCGCATTGGTCAATCGCATTACAAAAGACAGGTTTATTGAGATTGGTGAACTGACGGCCATGGCCCATACCATTGTGGTTGCCTAGATTGAAAGCTGAGATGGAAAGTGCTTTCGGACAGGAGGGCAATATCAAGCCCCACGTTCCCTGTGGGAAGTGGGGCTTTCAAGGGCTGCTAGTTAATAGTTATTAGAGGTAGCCGTTCAGCCAATCGGGCATATTGGGATCGTCAATGCTCCACGAATCTTCTTCATGCTCGCTTTCTTCCCAGTTGCTTTCGTCCCCATCGAAGAACTTGCGCCTATTACACTTGTATTTGACAACCGTGTCGCCCTCACGGCGGTATTCATTCCAGTAGTAGTTTTGCTTTCCGTATCCGTTCCATTCTTGAGTTCTGTATATGACCATGGTGTCTCCTTTTCGTTTGCGTACGCGGGGCGCACGGTGTATCAGATTTGACTACTGGGCTATGACTTGCGCAATGTGAGTTTTTTTGGCGTTAATGCTCGCAAGTTCGTCGGAAGTAAAAACAAACGGGACAACCGCTTCATCCCATTCGATATTTGAGAAGGTATAACCGGCGCGCGTTACTTTGACTGTTTCTTTCCCAAAGAGTTTGCCGACTTCTGTGAGCTTGTAACCCCAGGGCTCTTTTGTCATCATTCCGCTGGAGACGAGACGCTTGTTAACTGCCTGATTCGAAAGAAGCAAGTCATGTCCGAGTCCCGTTGCAGTCTTCTTGACTCCGGTAAGGTTGACCACTGGCAAGGAGGCCTTTTCTGCTGCCTTAGCAATCGTGGCAACACCTTTGTCTGCGCCGTTGCAAATAGTTTTGAATTTAGGCGTATGGCCCGTTTTCGCGGCAATCGTAATGCTAACGATTGAACTGATTGCCACAAATACACCGATGCCAATCTGGACTTTGTGCTGCTCGAGCCACACGAGGCCGGTACCGTCAAGATTCTTTCGCAAATTGATCGAGGCGGCCTCGGCCCCGCCTTGC